>PLZV01000051.1 GCA_003152315.1 Verrucomicrobiota bacterium | reverse complement strand
CCGAGGTCGGCGCGGTCAGAACAACAACGGGAGGGGTGGGGCCACCCGCCTGTGTCACCGTAAACGTCTGACCAGCGATGGTCATTGTCCTGATGCGCAAAGCGGCGCCAGGGTTGACGTCCACCGCGTAATTAACCGTGCCGTTCCCTGTGCCGCTGCTGCCGGAAGTAATGGTCAGCCAGCCAACGTTGCTGGTGGCCGTCCAACTGCAACCGCTACCTGTGCTCACGCCCACACTGCCGCTGCCTTCTGCAGCAGACATGTTTGTACCGGTTGAAGAAAGCGTGAAGCTGCAGACAGTCGGCGTAAAATTCGCCGCCAAAGTGCGATTGGTGTTCGCCGTGAAGCTATAGCTCGCTGACGTGCTTGCCACCATTCCGCCTTCCGTCCAATTCACAAAGTCGTAGCCAATGTTGGCTGTCGCCACCACCGTCACGGTCGTGCCACAGGTCTCGGTGCCACCGCCGCTTGTGGAACCGCCACCAGCCGGCGAGGAACTGGTGTTGATCGTGTAGGTGATCGGCGTGAAGTTGGCCACCGACAGCGAGTTGAAGAAAACGTTGTGAGAACCGCCGGGACCGCCGTTGTTGTTAAACAAGGCAATGCTGTCCAGCGTGCTGCTCGGCGTGCCTCCCAAGGTGCCGCTGATGATATTGGTCGCGCCACTTCCGTACGTGATGATTGTCAGCGTATAACTATCATTCGTGCCCGGTGCGAAGATCAAATGCAACCCCGTGTACGTCAACGGCACTCCGCTGTCGTAAGCACCCGTAGCGTCAACGACCGTGTAATCGGCGTCGCCACCGGCCAGGTAGAACTGGAGGCGGGCGCCCGTGGTGTAGTCCGCCGGGCTGTTCGTGGCGTCACCGTTGCGCAGGGCGAATCCCACAGCCGAGTCGGCCACTTCGTTTAAGCCGTTGTCCATGTCGATCAGGAGTTGCCCTCCGACTTGCACTGGACCGATATCAAATTCCCGAAACGCCGCCGCGGTGTTGGTACTGTTCGCGTAGAGGCCCCACGACTTGCCGCCGGCGTCGATTCCAGGTGGCACATGAGGTGAGTCGCTGGTGGACAAGCCAATGAAGAAGCCGTTTCTATTGCCCGAGGTGCTTGTCTCCATCAACACCCATGGGTCGAATCCGATGCCACCGTTACCGCCATTCGACCAGCCGTTGGTGCCGCTGTAAGCGGGATCAGCAGCGGTGTCAATCGCCAGGGCCTCCTGCCCGTTCGCAAAATTCGCCACCACGGTTTCATTGCTCGTTACGAAAAAGCTATAGCAGACTGAGGTGCTGGCCAGACTACTGTTCCGTGTCCAGTACACGAAGCTGTAGCAGGAGTTTGGCGTCGCACAGACGGTGATGTTCGACCCGCAGTTCACCGTACCGCCGCCACTGGTCGTGCCCCCACCGGCAGGCGAGGAACTGGTGGTGATTGTATTGGTGGTGGATGTCACGAAGTAAGTGTCGAACGGCGCGTAGAGCGAATTGCCATCGACCGAATCCATCGCGGTGGCTGCCACGTGAACCAGATTCGTGGTGAACGTGGGCCAGGCAGTGCTCGGCGTAAACGTCATGGTATCGTGAAGCGTGTTCCACGTGAAAGTGCCCGGCGTCGCCGGCGTCACGGAGAACGCTGTCTGAACCGAGCTGGGATCCATCGATTTGCTGAATTGCAGCACAATCGACGCGGAAGCTGAGATGCAGGTCGCCGCGTGCGCCGGGCTTTGGCTGATCACGACGGGATCGAGCGGCTGCACCAGCGATTGCGCGATGAAGATCTTCGCGGTCATGCTGGGCACCGATATCTGCGGCGTCGTGTTGGTAATGGCGGTAACGACAATGGTTTCGTTCGTGTCGAGCAGGTTGACGAGCACGGTACCGGACGGATAGATGGTCGAACGATTGCTGAGCGTCTGGGTGGAACTTGCGGTATTGAAGACGACAAACACCTCTTCATTGCTGAAGACGCGGGAGTAGGCAAACAGGCCCGGGCCGCTGGCGGTGTTCCAGCGATTGTTGTGCACGCCGCGGCGCAGCGATTGGTAGAGGCGGCGGTAGTTATTGAGCCGGGCGACCAGCTGAAAGAGCGGGTGTGTCTCGTTGAAATTGTCGCCGAGTGATGGGCCTTGTTCGAATTGGCCGTCAAACATGTCTTCACGATTGTTTGGGTCGGTAGTGCCGTCGAACGCCTGCTCCGTACCGTAATAGAGGCATGGAATGCCCCGCGAGGTATACAGAAACTCCAGCGCGACGCCGAGCCGGTTGGTGTTATCGTTGGCAGCGCTCGAACTCAGGAAGCGCGGATTGTCGTGATTGTCAAGGAACGTGACGAGTCGATACCAGGCGTTGGTGTCGTAGTTCGCTGCGATGGCGTTGTAATGGTTTTCGATCTGCTGCGTGTTGCCCGAGGCGGTGGCGAAGACGGAGTTGACGGTGTCATAGAGCGGGTAGTCCAGTGAGGAATCCAGCTTGTACGGGCCGCCACCCATCGTGCCCGTATAAGAACCCACCAACGCCTCGTTGCTATCGAATACTTCGCCGAACATGAAGAAGTTCGATTTGCCGATGGAGGTGGCATACTGGTGGATTTGCGGGCACCAGTACTGCCAGAAACCATAGTCCACGTGCTTCACCGTATCGATGCGAAAACCATCGAGGTCGGCGATACCAACCCAGTTGGTATAGATGTTCATCATGTTGGTGCGGACGTACGTCGTCTCGGTGGCAAAATCGTCCAGGCTGGACAATTCTCCCAGCACCACCTGCTGGGTGATGCCGAAATTCTGTATCGCACCGTTGTTATGGAAAATGGACGTGAAAGTCGGTGGCGTGGCGTTGGTGATGTTGAATGGCGGCGCGTGTTGTTGGCTGGGATTGGTGTACCGCATGTTGTACCCCGACGGCGGTGCCAGGAAATTCGGGTAACCGGCGTCGCCACTGTCAATGAGATCGCCGCTATGATTGCAGACAATATCCAGAATGACCATGATCCCGCGCGAATGTGCTGCGTTGACCATGTTCGACAGGTCAGTCATCGTGCCCCAGTGCGGCGCCAGCTGGTAAAAATCCTGCGCCCCGTAGCCGTGAAACGCGGAGTTACCGACGTTGTACACGAGGGGGGTGACCCAAATGGCGGTCGCGCCAAGCGACTTGATGTAGTCGAGCTTTTGCTGGACGCCTCTCAGGTCGCCGCCATGGATGGCGTGGGCGTCACTCGGCGAATAGGGTGCTCCGTGCGCACTTTCGACATTGTTGTTGGAGGGATCGCCGTCGTAGAACCGATCCAGGAAAATGAAATAGATATTCTCGTCGCGCCAGTCCGCAGGCGACGGAAACGGCGCGGCGAGGGCGGCGGTGGCGAGCAAAAGCCCGATAGCGATGAAGAGGCTTCTCATTGCACGGGTCGTGCTCGATTAAATGTTGGGGAATTGTTTACAACGCAGAGGTCCGTGAGCATGGCGGCCTGATCCTGCAAAAGTCGAAGAAGGACAAACGCCCAACCAAACCATCGTGGGTTTAACTTCATCAGTTCGCCTTCGAAAGTCCAGCTGCCGCAAAACCCTTATACCAACAGGGCCACCGGAAAACAAGCTAACATTCTTCCGGGCGCGGTCGATGGTTTCGGTTTCCTGATCCCAGAACAACATCCTGCCGGAGCGGCCCTAGAAGCTGAACATCAATTCCGCGCGCAGGAAATCCACCAGGTTCCGGCTGACGTAGTAGTCGCCCGGTAAGAGGAATTCGCTCCAGAGATGACCACTCAGGTTCTTGGTGAACTTGTATTTGAGGACAGCTTGGAGGTAATGGCCGCGAAAGTTACCGTTGTTGGAGAACGGCGTGTCTGTCGCCGGGAGGCCGAAGGCTTGGTTTAACGGTCGTGTGGGCACGTCCTGGTCAGCAAGCAAAGCGAAGTAGGTGAGGCTGAAGTCCATGTCTTTGATGGGATTCAGGCTCCAGGTCGGGCCGAAGCGGTGGAGATTGGCGGTTTGGCCAACGCGCGTTTCGGGGACATAGCTGTAAATGTTGTACATTTCGCTCCAGCGCGGCCATCGCCCCCACAGCACGTCGAACATCTCGTCGTTCCCGGTTTTTGGATCATCCCCGGAAAGGAATTCGTAGGAGAAACTGAGCTGGTTGTTCCATTGATCTTTGAAGAGATAACTGAGCTTGCTGTTCACACCAAAAGCTCTGACGTCGCGGAAGCCAGTGGTCTCGGCGGATGGGGAGAGCACGGGGTTATTGCCACCCTGGTTGAGTTCCGGATCCTGTTTTTCTCCGAACTGATAGGCGCCTTCGACCGAATACTTCCAGTGGTCTTCCAATAAACCCGAGACGCGACCACCGAGTGTATAGATATCGGCATTATCTCCAAAGGTGGCGGCCGGCGGATTGTTGAGGCGAGAATCATGTTTGTAAATGAAGTAGCCGTCCAGATTGGCCTCCGCCAGACTCTTGTTGGCAATCCACAGGATGGCGCCCTTTTCGTTTTGATCGGTCAAGAGGAGGCCTTCCGGGTCGCCGGGCACGGAACCGGAAGCTCCGAGGGTGGGTAGCCAGGCGTCCGGCCGGGCGTACTGGTCAATCCCGATGGCATCAATGGTGGTGTGCTGTTCATTGAGATCGTAGGTCAAGCGGGCGGAATCGAGGAAATAGGTAAAGGACCCATCCTCGGGCGTGCCATCTCCTACCAGCCAGCCGTCACCCAGGAAAATATCCTGGCGACCAACGGTCAAGGTGGCAGGCAGGTCCAATGGTTTCTTCCATTGCGCGTTGAGGTTGTCAATAATCCCGTAGCGCCATTGCATGCCGGAGTGCTGGTAGAATGTGTCCACGGTCGCGGGTTTCATGAACTCCCGCGGTTCAGCGGCCAGCCGGACGTTCAAACTCAGACCGTCTGTCGGCAAGAAGCTGGCCCAAAGCCGGCCGCGATAGCGAAAATAGTCCTGTTCATGCACGGGAGCAAACAGCGGGCTCAGGTGAGGATCAGTCGTCAGGCTCAGCGCATTGTTGAAGTACTCGTTCCGCACCCGAAAATCGCCCCCCCAACTGAACCAGTCTACGGGTTGCTTGATCTCTTTGACGCACTCGTCAAACGTGCAGGGCTTTGCCGCCGCCGGCCCCGCGCTGAAAGCGTCTGCCGCATTTGCTGTAGCCGATGTTTGGGCCCGGACGGCGGTCGCGACAAACGCGAACGCCAACAAAGCCGACGCTAACGGGAGTGTTTTGATTCTCATGACACCCTCTCATTTTGGGCGAGGTTAGGAAGCAACAGAGCACCGTAACGGTGACAGTATGTAATGGGGGTAGCCCATTCTAGAGATCGAACGTCTCCAGACGTGGTGCCTCACTTTTGGCTTTTGCTACAGTACTCCTAGCCTCGCGCAGACGGATTGGTTGGGGTCGGGAGGCGACCCTACAAGCGGGGTGATCCGTTAACTTATATGCCTGTAAGCATTATGTCTGCAAGACTATTCGGTGATGATCTTGCCGAGGAGAAACTGACAGGATGGTCGTGCGCGACATCACGCCGCTTGGTCAACTACCGCGCTGCACCACCGACTCAAGACTTTCACTCTTGCGATAGACCAGCCCTTGGAAGACGGCAATGAGCGCGCTCGTCTCGTCCCGGATATCAACCGTGTAACTTCCGAGCTTGGGATTCAGCCCCACCTCCCGCGCCTCAGCCGTCAACACCCCCGACTGCACTCCCTTCAGATAGGTGATGCTGACATTGATCCCTACCGCTACGGTCCCATGCGCATTGGACGCGGCCGCAAACGCAAAGTCGGCCAGGGTGAAGATGGCTCCGCCTTGTGCGCTGCCCACCGCGTTCAGATGCCAGGGTTGCAGTCGCATCTTCGCCACGGCACGTCCGGGGGAAACGGATACCAACTCAATGCCGCAATGCTTCGCGTACTGGTCCCGCTGAAAGAATTGTTCGATCGATTCCATTACAGGCCTCACCGTAATCGCGCGGCGCCGAACTTACGGGCCAAGGTGTGCTTGACCCCGCGAGGAACGAAACCGCTCACGTCCCCGCCCAATTGGCTGATTTCCTTCACCAGCCGCGAACTGATGAACGTATATTCGTCCTTCGTCATGAGGAAAATTGTCTCGATTCGCGAATCCAACTTGCGGTTCATGAGGGCCAACTGGAATTCAAACTCGAAGTCCGACACCGCGCGCAATCCACGGACAATCACGGTGGCCCCCTTGCGCCGCACGTAGTTGACCAGCAACCCGTCGATCCGGTCCACCCGGACATTGCGCAGTCCGGCGACCGCCTTCTGCGCCATGTCGATACGCTCATCGATATCAAACAGCGGGTGTTTGTCGGCGCTGGTGGCGACCGCGACCACCACCCGGTCAAACATCTGCGACGCCCGACGGACGATGTCAAGATGGCCGTTGGTGATCGGATCAAAACCGCCAGGATAAACCGCTACCTTGGACATAAGCCTCCTCGCTGTTCGTAGGCACGATAATTCTCCGCCCCGGGATCTGCAATCTTTTCTCGCGAGCCTGATCCGTCGTCTCGGTGGTCTGCCACACGATGGCTTCTCAAAGGCCAACGTTGATGCCGCTGGCCTGCAGGGCGCGAAGCGCTGCATCGGGGTCCGCAACGCGGAAAACCATCAGGGCTTTATCGCCGCGCTTCTCGCTGAAGGCGTACATATACTCGATGTTGAGTTTGGCCCGGTCAAAGATGCCAAGCAGGGCCGCCAGGCCACCCGGGCGGTCGGGTACTTCAACCGCGACGACCTCCGTCACCTTCGCAACGACGCCGGCTTTCTCCAGGACGGTCTTCGCTTTCTGCCAGTCGCGCACGATCAACCGCAAGATGCCGAACTGCTCGGTGTCCGCGAGCGAGAGCGTGAGTATGTTGATGCCGGCGTCCGCCAGTGCTTGAATCGGGGGCCGAAGCTCGCCGGGTCGGTTTTCGAGGAATAGTGAAAGTTGATGGAGTTTCATCGGGGGGCCTCATTCCGTTTATCCAGGACGCGTTTGGCTTTGCCCTCGCTGCGTTGCAGCGTCCGCGGCGCAACGAGGCGAACGTGAATGTGGATGCCCGTGACCGTTTCGATCGCATGGGTCAACTTGCGATGGAGTTCTTCCAGCGCCCGCACTTCATCACTGAAAACCTGGGGCGTGACCTCAACATGCACCTCCATCTGGTCCAGGCCACCCTCGCGCGTGAGGACAATCTGGTAATGCGGCAACGTTTGTTCGATGCGGAGCAAGGCGCTTTCGATCTGCGATGGGAACACATTCACCCCACGAATAATGAGCATGTCGTCGGAACGGCGGCTGATGCGACGGATGCGACGAATGGTGCGCCCGCAAGCGCACGGCTCGGCCATCAAGGCGGTTATGTCGTGCGTCCGGTACCGAATCATCGGCATCGCCAGCTTGCTCAACGTCGTAAACACCAGTTCCCCTTCAGCGCCGTCGGGCAGCGATTCGCCGGTTTGTGGATCCACGATTTCGGGATAGAAATGGTCTTCAAAAATGTGGAGTCCGCACTGGTGCTCGCACTCCGCCCCGACGCCGGGCCCCACGATTTCCGACAAGCCGTAGATGTCGTAGGCTTTGATGCCACTCTCGGCCTCGATCCGCTGGCGCATCCCTTCCGTCCACGGTTCGGCGCCGAAAACCCCGACACGGACCGACAGTTGGCGCAGGTCTTCGCCCATCTCCCGCGCCTTTTCGATCAAGTGCAGAAAATAGCTCGGCGTACAACAGATGGCGGTGACGCCGAAATCTTTCATCACCATGATCTGGCGTTCGGTGTTTCCGCCGGAAATGGGGATCACGGTCGCGCCGAGGGCTTCGGCGCCGTAATGCGCCCCGAGTCCACCCGTGAATAATCCATATCCGTACGCGTTTTGAATGACATCGTGTTCGTGCAGGCCGTAGGACGCGAAGGCCCGCATCATGACGTTGGTCCAAACGGCGACATCCTCGCGTGTATAGGCCACTACAATCGGTTTGCCTGTCGTCCCGCTCGACGCGTGCAGCCGAACCACCTCACGCAACGGGCTGGCGAACAAGCCGAACGGGTACGTGTCCCGCAAATCCGCTTTCTGCGTGAATGGCAGCCGGGTGATGTCGTCGAGCGAACGGATGTCGTCTGGTTTCACGCCACTGCCGTCCATGCGTTGACGGTACAAGGGCACGCGCTCATACGCCCGGCGCGCGATGAATTGCAGGCGCTGTAATTGAACGGCCCGCAAATTCTCAATCGGGATGAAGTCCGGCTCGCTCGCCGGGTGCCGGGGCCTGGCGCTCGTGGAGACCGGGGCCTTACTGCGCACGGCCGAAGTCGCAACGGTCAATGCCGAACCGCAATTGGCCCGACCGAGCGCGAATGCCTTTAGATTTGCGTCCTGCAGCTTCAGGGACAGGTTGGTGCGGATCGCCTCCAGCCATTCCTTCTCGGCAATCGGCAGATGCCGGCTCAACTCGCCGAGCAGGGCAATGTTGAGGCTCTTCTTCGCCGTCAACTGCTTCTCGTCGATCACCGACGGCGTAATGAGCACACCGCCGTTGCGAAGTTGATGGCGATTTACGCCGACTTGATCGGGGTCCACCACGACGAGGAAATCCGCCTCGCCCGTCGGCACCATGGGACTCAACACACTCACACCGAACCGCACATCACTGGAAACCGAGCCGCCACGCTGGCTCATGCCGTGGAGTTCACTCTTCTTGACCTCGAAACCGGCCCGGATTGCCGCCTCGGCGATGATGTCGGAAGCTTTGATGACACCTTGGCCACCGAGACCGGCAATGACGATATTGGTGACGTCGCGGCTCATCTCACGACATCTTTCTTGCTGTCGGTCTCGCAGGTCTGCCGGGATTCCGCGCGCTCGTACTCCTCGATCTTTCCCGCAATGAGCAGGCAAGGCCGGCGAGCAATAATGACTATAAGTTTCTCCCCGGCGAGACTGTCCTTGAGCAGTGCGGCAAAACCCTTCGGGTCGGCGGAGGGATCGATCACGTGGACGTTGTGGATGCCCAGCGATCGCGCGAGGTCCTCATACACCACCTGTCCCGTCGCTTGATGCTCGAGTGTGCGACCGGTACCGGGGTGTTCCTGGTGACCGGTCATCGCCGTGGTGCTGTTGTCAAGGATCAGCACCACATGCCCCGTCGGCGGCGGATTGTAAACCATCTCGACCAGGCCGGTGATGCCGCTGTGGACGAATGTGCTGTCGCCGATGACGCTCACCACACGCTTCGCTTCTTCGCGCGGTAAAACGTGGCGCAGCCCAAGTCCCGTCGTAATGCCCGCCCCCATGCACACCAGCGTGTCCATCGCTTCGTAAGGCGGCAACGCACCGAGGCTGTAGCAGCCGATATCGCCGGGCACGATGCATTTCAGGTCTCGCAGCGCCTCGTACACATACCGATGGGAGCAACCCTGGCAGAGTTCCGGTGGTTTGCCCGGCGGCAATATCGGTTCCGGCGTGATGTCGCCCGTGAGAATTCGGCGAACGCGCGGCACGTTCAGTTCCCCGAACCGGTATACTTCCGCCTTGCCCTCCACGTGCAATCCTGCAGCCCGTATGGCATCGGTGAGATATGGGTCACCCTCCTCAATCACGATGCAGCGACTCACACTATCGACGAAACGACGAATGGCATTCATGGGCAAGGGATACGTCATCCCCAGCTTGAGAAACTTCGCGTGGGGTGCCGCTTCGCGCGCGTGTAAAAAGGTCGCGCCGGACGCGATGATGCCCAATGCAACGTCACCTTCGATGACGCGATTGAGTGTGGAATTCTCGTTCCAAGCGTCGATCTCGGCCAGTTTCTTGCGCAATCGCCGGTGCGCCGGTCGCGCGTTGGATGGAATCATTACCAGGGAACGGATGTCCTTCTGGAACTGCGGCGTGGTGGGCGGCGCCACGATACGGCTTGGCGTCACAATGGACTTGGCGTGGCACACACGCGTGGTGAGCCGAAGCAGGACGGGGATGCGCCAGCGTTCGGAAATCTCGATTGCGGCGAGGGTAAAATCGTAAGCTTCCTGGGCGTCGGATGGTTCGAGCATGGGCACACCGGCCGCAACCGCATAGCGACGGTTGTCCTGTTCGTTCTGGCTGGAGGACATACCGGGATCATCGGCGGTCACCACCACGAGTGCGCCACTAACACCTGTGTACGCCGCGGTGAACAACACATCCGCGGCGACATTCAGGCCCACGTGCTTCATGGTGACGATGGCCCGCGCATTCCCGAAGGCAGCGCCGAGGGCCACTTCCGCGGCGACCTTTTCGTTTGGCGACCACTGCGCCTTGCCGCCCAATGACGAAAACGTTTCGAGAATCTCCGTGGAGGGGGTGCCGGGGTAGCCGGTGCCGAGCGAGACCTGGGCGGCCCGCGCAGCGTGCGCCACGGCATCATTGCCACTAAGAAAGAGGCGGTCAGCGGCGGCGTTCATCATTCACCCCGTTAGCGAACAACTCCGCCAGCCAGGGCGGAGGTCGGATCGGCTTGCCAGTGGGGTCGGTCACCGCATGAATCGTATAGCCGCAGGCAACAGGGGCACCGCCGTTGCTCTGCACAATATCCACATCCACGCGAAGGCGCGCCTTGCCGACGAGCGAACCGCGGCTCGTCATGTGCAGGAGATCATCGTAGCGGGCGCGACTGCGATACTCCACGTGCGCCTCGATGACGGGCAGAAAGACGCCACGCTTCTCCATCTCGGCATACGGCAGGCGGAGAGATCGGAGTAGCTCGGTGCGTCCGCATTCGAACCATTCCAACGCGCGCGAGTTGTAGAACGTACCCATCTGGTCGGTCTCGCTGTAGCGCACGCGGAATTGAACGACGCATTCCTCGGGAGTCTGACACCCAATACTTTGACCTTTTACCATTGTGCGATTTCGTCGTCGGCGCCGAACACTTGCGGAAAGAGCTGCTTGAGTTGCTGATTGCTGTAGCGGTCGAAGCCGAGACAACCTTCATGATCCAACACTTTGACGTCGCATGTCGTCGGTGACTTGCGCGCCAGCATTCGTGCGCCGTCCCAGGCCATGATTAGTTTCAAGAACTCCTCACGGGGTGTGCCGCGAGGCATTTTCCTGGCCAGCCAGGGATAGAGTTCGCGCAATTGCTCCTCGGTCCACTGGTCGTAGCCGTGACAGAAAATCCCCAGTCGTGCCGCCGCCTGGCAGGTGGTTTCATCATCACGCGTGCTGGCGGCCAGATGCTCCCGGATTTTCTTCAGCGCGTCTTCTCGGGTGTACTTCATTTCCGTCACATCCCTTTCCGCTAGGCTGGCTTGTAGGTGGTCAGCGCGCGCATGTACTGGGCGCGCTCGAATGTACTCGGGTCGGGACAGCGCATCTGGCTCAAGCTGCCTTTAAGTTGATGCACGGACTCGTACCAATGCTCTTCCATCCAATGGCTCATTTCGGTTTCGATGGTGCGGATGTAATCGATGCCACGGGCCAACAGCGTTGAGCACAGCATCGTCACGTCCGCCCCGGCCATGAGCATCTTGAGTGCATCGGGCGCGTGATGGATGCCGCTGGTTGCGGCAAGGTCGGCGTCGATGCGGCCAAAGAGAATCGCGATCCAGCGCATCGGCAACCGCAACGCCTGCGGCGTGCTGAGGATCACCGAGGGCTGCACCGCAAGCTCCTCAAGGTCGATGTCGGGTTGGTAGAATCGATTGAACAGCACAAGCGCGTCCGCGCCCGCATCGTCGAGACGCTTCGCCATGTTCGCCATATTGTTGAAAAATGGGCTCAACTTCACCGCGACGGGGATCGCGACCACGCCCTTGACCGCTTTGACAATGTCCACATACGTTTGCTCGACCTCCGCGCCGCTCAGTTTCGTGTCGGTGGGGATGTAGTAAATGTTCAGTTCCAGCGCATCGGCACCGGCCTGCTCGATTTGTTTGGCAAACTTGGTCCATCCGCCGGCTGTCGTGCCGTTCAAGCTGGCAATGATCGGGATGCCAACGGCTTGCTTGGCGCTGTGAATGTGGTTCAAGTACCCTTCCGGGCCCAGGTGGAATTGTTCTGGCTCGGGGAAATAGCTGAGTGCTTCGGCGAAACTATCGGTGCCTTGCGTCAGATAATGGTCCAGTTCCCGCGATTCCAGGTGTAATTGTTCCTCGAATAACGAATACAACACCACGGCGCCCGCGCCGGCGTCCTCCGCGCGTTTAATGTTACCGATGTCCTCAGAGAGTGGCCCGCAGGCGGATACCACGAGCGGGTTGCGCAACGTCATTCCCATGTAGGTGGTTCTTAAATCCATAATAACCTCACGATGTTACCGCGGTTGCGGCCTGCGGCGGTTTGGCTGGTTCCTTCTGGCCATTGGATGGTCGGGCAGACAGATGCTCATAGAACTTGAAACGCCGCTCGGCGTCCAGCTGCGCCCTACGGAATAAGTCCTTCGCCCGTGCGGGATCGCTCTTCGTAAGCATTTTGAATCGGTTTTCCATCAGCAGGTATTCTTCGACTTTCTGCTTCGGCGCCCGTGAGTCGAGCTGCAATGGAATCTCGCCCGCCAACTCGCGTCGCGGATCGTACCGATAGAGCAACCACTGCCCGGAGTTCACTGCGGCTTTCTGGTTCTGCATCGCCGTGGTCATATTGATGCCGTGCGCAATGCAATGGCTGTAGGCAATGATCAAGGACGGTCCGTCGTAGCTCTCGGCTTCCAGCAACGCACGCAGTGTTTGCTCGTCCCGCGCGCCCATCGCCACCGACGCGACGTACACGTTTCCGTAGGTCATGGCGATGAGACCGAGGTCCTTCTTGGCCGACGATTTCCCGCCGGCGGCAAATTTCGCCACCGCACCGCGCGGCGTCGACTTCGAGCACTGACCACCCGTGTTCGAGTACACTTCGGTATCGAGCACGAGAATGTTCACGTTGCGACCACTGGCGAGAACGTGGTCAAGGCCGCCGTATCCGATGTCGTACGCCCAGCCGTCGCCGCCGACGATCCACACGCTCTTCTTCACGAGCATGTCGGCAACGGTGAGAAGCGCGCGCGACTCCAACGAGTTCACGCCCGCCAGTTTGGCCTTGAGGGCGGCGATTCGTTCCCGCTGGTCGAAAATGCCTGCTTCGTCCTTTTGGTCGGCCTTCAAGATTGCCTCGGTTAGCGTGTCCCCGATCTGCGGCGCGAGCTTCTTCAACAGTTCGCCCGCAAATTCCTTCTGCTTGTCGATTGACACACGGAAGCCCAGGCCGAATTCCGCGTTGTCCTCGAATAGCGAGTTACACCAGGCAGGGCCGCGTCCGTCGGCGTTCACGGCCCAGGGCGTTGTCGGCAGATTGCCGCCGTAGATCGACGTACAACCCGTCGCGTTCGCGACCACCATGCGGTCACCGAAGAGTTGGCTGACCAACTTGAGGTAGGGCGTTTCACCGCAGCCCGCGCACGCGCCGCTGAATTCAAACAGCGGCCGCTGCAACTGCTGTTGCGGAATGCTGCCAACTTTGATCTTGCGGCGATCAAGTTCGGGAATACCCAGGAAGAAGTCCCAGTTTTTCACCTCGGCTTCGCGCAGAGGCGGTTGCGACCCCATATTGATCGCCTTGAGCCGCGTTTCAGATTTGTTGCGCGCCGGGCAAACATCCACGCACAAGGCGCAACCCGTGCAGTCCTCGGGCGCGACCTGGATCGTGTACTTCAGACCGAGTTCCTTCCAATCGCGATCCTTCGCGTCGGTGGACTTGAACGTTGACGGAGCGGATGCCAGCGCCTTCGATTCGTAAGCCTTTGCGCGAATAACGCCATGCGGGCAAACCATCGCGCACTTGCCGCACTGGATACAGATCGCGAAATCCCAAACCGGAATCTCCAGCGCGATGTTGCGCTTCTCCCAGCGCGTCGTTGCCGTCGGAAACGTCCCATCGCACGGCATCTTGCTCACGGGGAGCAAATCACCCCGGCCCGCCATGATTTCGCCGAGCACATCGCGCACAAAGTCCGGCGCCTCCTTCGCCACGGGCAGTGGCAATTCCACCCTGCTTTCGACGCGAGCAGACGTCTTCACTTCGTGCAGGTGTGCCAACGTATTGTCTACAGCGGTGAGGTTCATCTGGACGATTTCGTCGCCCTTCTTGCCGTAGGTTTTCTTGATGGATTTCTTGATCGCCTCGATGGCCTCCTGGCGCGGCAGCACACCTGAAATCGCAAAGAAGCAAACTTGCATAACAGTGTTGATGCGACCGCCCATGCCACTGTCGTGAGCAACCTTCACGGCGTCGATGACATGAACTTTCAGTTTCTTACTGACGATGTGCTCCTGATAAACGCGCGGAAGTTTGCCCCAGATTTCGTCGGGGCCATAAGGCGTATTGAGCAGGAACGTGCCACCGGGGATTGCTTCCTTGAGAATGTCGTATCGCTCCAGGAAAACCGGCTGGTGACAGGCGACGAAATTGGCTTCAGTCACCAAATACGTCGATCGAATGGGCTCGGGCCCGAATCGCAGGTGCGACACCGTCGTCGAGCCAGACTTCTTGGAGTCGTACACAAAGTAACCCTGCGCGTAGTTGTCGGTATCCTCGCCGATGATCTTGATCGAGTTCTTGTTCGCACCCACCGTCCCGTCCGCGCCCAGTCCGTAGAACAACGCCCGCACGGTCTTCGGGTTCTCCGTCGAGAATGACGGATCGTAGTCGAGGCTGGTGTTGGTTACGTCGTCGACGATGCCTACCGTGAAGTGGTTCTTCGGCTTCGCTGCCGCCAGGTTGTCGAACACCCCCTTGATCATCGCGGGTGTGAATTCCTTCGACGAAAGCCCGTAACGTCCGCCGACAACATTAATCCCGGTCCGTCCAGTTTCGTGGAGCGCGACGATACTATCCAGATACAACGGTTCCCCCGGACAGCCCGGTTCCTTTGTGCGGTCGAGAACGGCAATGCTCTTCACGCTCGACGGCAGGGCGGCGACGAATCGCGCCACATCGAAGGGGCGATAGAGGCGCACTTTCAAGACACCGACCTTCTCGCCGTGTTTCGTGAGAGAGTCCACTGTCTCTTCCACCGCTTCGCAGCCCGAACCCATCAACACAATTACGCGTTCGGCATTCGGCGCGCCGTGGTAGTCGAACAGGTGATACGCGCGGCCCACCAACTTCGCAAACTTGTCCATCGCTTTCTGTGTGATGTCGGGACACACCGCGTAGAACGGATTCACCGTCTCACGCGCCTGGAAATACACATCGGGGTTCTGCGCCGTGCCTCGCAACACGGGATGATCGGGTGATAGCCCGCGCGCGCGATGCGCGAGCACGAGTGTTTCATCGGTCATGGCCCGCATGTCGTCATCGGTGAGCACCTCGATTTTGGATACCTCGTGCGAGGTGCGAAACCCATCGAAGAAATGCAGGTACGGCACGCGCGCTTCGAGGGTCGCCGCCTGTGCGATCAACGCGAAGTCCATCGCTTCCTGCACGGAGTTGGATGCGAGCATTGCCCAGCCTGTCTGGCGCGCGGCCATCACGTCGGCGTGGTCACCGAAGATCGACAACCCTTGCGCCGCGAGCGAGCGCGCCGCAATATGAAATACCGCCGGCGTCAACTCCCCGGCGATCTTGTACATGTTGGGGATCATCAACAGCAGGCCTTGTGACGCGGTGAAAGTCGTCGTGAGCGATCCCGTCTGCAGCGCGCCGTGCACCGCACCCGCCGCGCCGCCTTCACTTTGCATCTCGACGACCGACGGCACCGTGCCCCAGATGTTGGGAATGCCGTGCGCGGCCCATTCATCCGCCCATTCACCCATGGGCGAGGACGGCGTGATCGGGTAAATGGCGATGACTTCGTTTGTGCGATAAGCCACATGGCCCACCGCCTCATTTCCATCCATGGTTACGAATTCTCGTGTGTTGATCTTCATTGTGTAGTTTTTGGGGGTTGTCTTTGTAATTAGCAAATGCGTGGCAAATCCTCGCCCGTAGGCATATCGATTATCCGTTCGCCGCCAATTGTCGTACGCAAGGTCACAGTGCCGGGAGGTTGTTCGCACACCTCACCAATGACACACGCGTGTTTGCCAAGCGGATTCTCCCTCATGGCGGCGAACACCTTCGCCGCGTCTGTCGTGCGGCAAAACACGAGTACCTTTCCTTCGTTGGCAATCGTCAACGGATCAAATCCCAGCAAATCGCACGCGCCGCGCACTTCGCGGCTGACCGGCAGCGCATCTTCGCGTAATCGAATTCCAACATTCGACGCCCGCGCGATGTCGCACACGGCAGCGGCGACTCCGCCGCGCGTGGGGTCGCGCATGGCGTGAATCTCGGCTCCGGTGTCCAGAATGGCTTTTACCAGCGGCCACAGGGGCGCACAGTCGCTCACGACGTTTGTCTGGAAGGCGATGCCCTCACGCTGGCTCATTACGGCGACGCCATGCTCTCCGATGGGGCCGTTGATGATGACCGCGTCGCCTGCCTTTACATTGGCTGCCCCGAGTCGATTCGGAGCCACGATTTCGCCAAGCCCGGCCGTATTGATGTACAACCCCTCGCATTTGCCGCGCTCGACGACCTTGGTGTCGCCGGTGACGATTTGCACGCCAGCCTCCGCAGCAGTTGCGCCGATGGACTCAATAATTCTCTGCAGGTCTGCGAGCAATAATCCTTCTTCGAGAATGAAACTGAGGCTCATCCAGAGCGGTCGCGCTCCCATCACGGCGAGATCGTTGATCGTGCCGCACACAGCCAGTTTGCCGATGTCTCCTCCCGGAAAGATGTACGGTCTCACGACGTAACTGTCGGTCGTAAACGCGTGCGCCTTGCCGCCCATCACCAGCACGGCGCTATCGTCGAGCGGTTTCAACAGCGGATTCTCCAGCCTCGCGAGAAACAGTTTCTCGATCAGTTCGCGTGTCAACGAGCCGCCGCCGCCATGCGCCAGTAAAATACGATCTCGTCTCACGCCGCGACCCCTTCGTATTTGTAGTACGCTGCGCACACGCCTTCCCCCGACACCATGCACGGCCCAATGGGGTGCGTCGGCGAGCACGGATGGCCAAACAACCGACAATCCAGCGGCGACGCGGCTCCGCGCAGCACCGAGCCGCACGAGCACAAGGGATTCACGCGCGCTTCCGGAAACTGTACGCCGAGCACCTTCGTGGCATCGAAGCGCGCGTACTTCTCGCGGATCGCCAGCCCGCTACCGGGGATAATACCGATGCCCCGCCATACGGTGTCGCACGGTTCGAACACCTCATCCATCAGCCGTAGCGCGGCCTCATTACCGTACTCCTTGACCGACCGACTGTACTCGTTTTCCACCTCGGCGCGGCCCTCGGCCAGTTGCCGCAGCAACATCTCGATGGATTTCAAGATGTCCCACGCTTCGAAGCCGCTGACGACGCACGGAATCCGGTAGCGCTCACTAATGAATCGATAGATGTGCGCGCCCGTGATGACGCTGACGTGGCCAGGGCAAAGGAAGCCGTCGATTCTGAGTTCTTTGTCGCGCAGCAAGGCGTCCATCGCCTGCGGCATCGTCTTGTGCGCACAGAGCACGGAAAAATTCTGCACGCCATCGTGTGCGGCGCGCCAGATCGCCCAGGCAATGGTTGGCGCGGTCGTTTCAAAGCCAATGCCGAGGAACACGACCTTCTTGGAAGGACATTCGCGCGCCAGCAGTAACGCGTCACTTGGCGAGTAGACGATGCGCACGTTCGCGCCCGCAGCCCGTTCCCGCTCCAGCGAGGTATCGGTGCCCGGTACGCGGACCAGATCGCCAAAGGTGGCGAGGATGACATCGGATCGACCGCAAAGCTCGATCGCCGCGTCGAGGTAGCTTGGATCCGTCACGCACACCGGGCAGCCCGGCCCGGAAACGAGACGTACGCTCTTTGGCAGCAATTGCCGCAACCCACTGCGAAATGCGGCCATGGTGTGCGTGCCACAGACTTCCATGAACTTTACATCGTGGCCGACTCGTTGCGACAGTTCCTCGATGTTCTGTACCATGGCCTTCACGCAATTGCCTCTCGCAAGTCCATCGCCGTGCGGATCGCCTGCAATTCTTCGACTTCGCTCTGGTCCCACTTGTGGATCGCAAACCCCGCGTGCACGAGCACGTAGTCGCCCAGCCGCGGTTCTTCGATCAGCGACACATCGATTTCGCGCATGGCGCCTCCGACGGAAATCGTCGCGGTGGGGCTGTGCAATTCCACGATCTGCGCTGGTACGGCTAGACACATTTCCGTTTCACCCTTTCCGCTGCTATCGCCGCCTGGCCTAGCGCGAGACCGCCATCATTGAGTGGCACGGCGGTGTTGGTGAAAACACGGAAATGTCGCGACTGAAGCCCTTCCACCGTGCGGCGCAAAAGCAGCTCGTTCTGGAAGACCCCGCCGGAAAGCGCCACGATATTAAGGTCACGCTGCCCGCGCACGAATCGACAAGTATGTACGATCGAATCGGCAATCGTGTTGTGAAATTTCGCGGAGATTGCGCCCGCCGCAACGCCCTGGCGACGTTCCGTGAGAATGGCGCGAATGGTTTGGCCAAAATCCAGCACCCACGGACGATCCCACGTCTGGACGATAAACGGATAGCGGTCGGTCACGTGCGGGTCGGCGATCGACTCCAGCCGAATTGCCGCCTGTGCTTCGTAACTGGTCACGTCGCACAAGCCGAGAATTGCCGCCACCGCGTCGAAGAGGCGTCCCGCGCTGGAGGTCCACGGTGAGTTGAAGCCGGCTTTGGTCATCTTCTCCACCAGACCCCATTTTATCGCCGAGAATTTCCGCATCCCTGCTTCCTCGAGTCCTTCAGAGGTCAACACGCTCACGGCCATGCGCCACGGTTCTTCGACAGCCTTATCGCCACCGGGCAGACGGTAGGCTTTGAAGTGGGCCACGCGCTCAAAGTCGCTGCGGTCAGCCACCATGAATTCACCGCCCCAAATTGTATTATCAGTCCCATAGCCTGTCCCGTCGAGCGCGACGCCAATGACGGGATCGTGCAAATCGTGCTCGGCCATCACGCTCGCGATGTGCGCATGATGGTGTTGTACGCCGACCTTGTGCGGGATGCGCGCGATGGCGGCAAACCGTGTGGACAAATAACCGGGATGCAGATCGTGCGCAATCACCTGCGGCTCGATTCGCATCAGACGCTTCCACGATTCGATCTCGCAGGAGAAATAGCTGTAGGTCTTGTAATCCTTCAGATCGCCGATGTGCTGCGAGAGGAACGCCTGGCCGTCGCGCACGAGGCAGAACGTGTTTTTCAGTTCGCCGCCGACAGCAAGAATGTGCGGCGTACCTGGCGCGGCGACCCGAATTGGATTCGGTACATAACCGCGGGCGCGCCGCAAAAATTGACGCTGACCGTTGACGACGCGCAGCACCGAGTCGTCACACTTATGGACGATGGAGCGATTGTGTATCAGCGCCGCGTCGGCAATTGGACCGAGTAGCGTTGGCAATTCCGCTTCGTCGCTGATAATCGGCTCGTCCGTGAGATTACCGCTCGTCATCACCAGCGCTTGGAAATCCTGAAGCAGCAAGTGATGGAGCGGCGTATAAGGCAGGAATGCGCCAACCGTGTTGGTGTCGGGAGAAATGCCCCTGGCCAGACGCGTTTCGGTCAGCTTACGGGACAGCAAGACGATTGGACGCGCCACGCTCAGCAGTTCTGCTTCTTCCGCCTCGTTGACCTCGCATAGTTCCCTCACCGCAGCGATGTCGCGGAACATGACGGCGAGCGGCTTATGCGGGCGCTGCTTGCGGCTGCGGAGCCGTGCGGTGGATTCTGCACTCAGGGCGTCGCAGGCCAGATGGTAGCCGCCAACGCCCTTGATCGCCACGATCCGGCCGCGTCGGAGCAATTCCTTCGTCTTCGCCAGATCAGCATCATCGCTTGTGCTTCCACCTTCCACTCGAAGCTGCAGCACCGGGCCGCACCGTTTACAGGCATTGGGTTGCGCGTGGAATCGCCGGTCGTGCGGGTTGTGATGCTCGTGTTCGCACGGTTCACACATCTCGAACTTCGCCATGGAAGTCCGCTTGCGGTCGTACGGCACATCGCGGATAATCGTGAAACGCGGACCACAGTTCGTACAGTTGGTGAATGCATGCCCACAACGGCGGTTCTTGGCGTCGAGGATTTCCTTCAAGCAATCGTCGCAGGTTGCGAGGTCAGGCGAGATATGCACCACCGCCAGGCCCTGCTGCTCTGACTCAATGACCTCGAAGTTCCGGTAGCCTTTCGTGCCAAGCACTTCCGTTTTGATGTCGGTGATGACAGCTTGCCGGGGTGGTTCATGGGTCAGGCAATTGAAGAAAGCGCCGACGTTGTTGTCGTCGCCCTCGACTTCAAGCGTCACCCCGTGCGGGCCGTTGCAGACGAAACCGCACAAACCGAATTGGGTGGCATACCGGTAAACAGTTGGCCGGAAACCGACGCCTTGGACGCGGCCAACAACCTTCGCTCGCACACGGGTTTTCATCCTCGTACTACTCCTTCGTGATGGTGTCGATGTGGATGTTGATGGGGCTGGATGATGCCGGCAAGATCGTCGTGGCTGTGCGAGTGCGGCTCGAAGTGAAGTTCGCCGGCGCACAAGTGTTCGATCCAATGCACCCACTCGTCGATGCCGCTGGATGTCTTGCAGGAAACTTGGAAGACGGGGGCGCCGTGATTGAGCCTGCGGAAGTCACCGCGGAATTGCTCAAAATCGAAATCGGTGTATGGCAGCAAATCAGTCTTATTCAACACGAGCGCGCCGATCTCGTGAAAGAGCAGGGGATATTTCGCCGGCTTGTCGTGGCCTTCGGTCACGCTGAGAATCCCGACTTTCGCGGTCTCGCCGAGATCGAACTCAGCGGGACACGCGATATTACCGACGTTCTCAATGAACAGCAGATCGATCTCATCCAGATTCAATTCGCCGAGACCTCGCTGCACCAGCGGCGCTTCAAGATGGCACGCGCCACCCGTGAGCAGTTGCACCACTGGTACGCCGAGTTTTTCGATGCGTTCGGCGTCTCGTGTGGTGGCGATGTCACCCTCAAGCACGGCGACGCGATAGCGACCATTGAGAAGTGGGATTGTGCGTTCCAGCAATGAGGTTTTGCCGGCACCAGGCGAACTGATGAGGTTGATTGTGGTGACGTGCTTGGCGACCAGTTGCTCGCGGATTCGCGAGGCAATCTGGTCATTTGCTTCCAGTACGTTACGCAAAACTTTGACGTTCATATCCGGTGTGCAATGGGTTAGCACCGCTGATGCCACCACGTCAGACAAATTGGCAATCAATTGCTGTGCAGCGGCTTATAGAGCCACGGCTTGAGATCAGATCGCGGCAGACAACGACACGGTGTCACTGGTAGCCTGCGGTCACGACAACTTGTCATTTCCGCACACGCTAATGTTTTCACGGGCCACCTACCGCAGTTGGTCGGCATGCCTAAAAGGAGCTCCAGGCGCCGATGCAATTCAGTGGCGAGAGGATTGTGAAGTTTTTCACTTGTTGTCATGAAGACGCGGTTTATACTCCTGGCCGGCTTGCTCATCCCGGCCAGAAGGAGAAAAGCCAATGCTCTCGACGATTGAAGTCAGGGAGACGAAGTCCTGGGCGAATTCGAAGCAACCAAATCGGTTGGAACTGGGTTCCCCAAAGCGGGTG
This sequence comes from Verrucomicrobiota bacterium, assembly GCA_003152315.1. GTDB lineage: Bacteria > Verrucomicrobiota > Verrucomicrobiia > Palsa-1439 > Palsa-1439 > Palsa-1439. The sequence goes on along the minus strand of PLZV01000051.1, from coordinate 145,924 downwards.
CTCTGGTTGGCGTGGGCTGTGACTCTGACCGTATCGCTGGCGCCAAACATACTCTTTCAAGTGTCGACGGGACACACTCCGTCATGGCTCTTCGGGGCAAAACTGGCTTTGTTGGGGGTGATGATTCTGCTCGGACTCTTGTGGTCGAGAGCACGCCCCTTAAGCGTCTTTTGCATCATGTTGGCCGTGCTCTTCCTGATGGAGGGTCTCCGCGGTCGAGTGGAGGCTTCCGCGCAGTGGCAACAATGGTTCGGAGCCTCCGGCACGTCATTCGCCACACAGATGTTGGGGGCGCAAGTCCTGCGAGTCGGCGTCGCGATGGTTATGATTGCTGTGTTGCTCTTCCTGCAGTATCGACCGCGAGATTTCTTTCTCGTTAAAGGCAACCTGAACGGCACCGCCGCGCCGGTGCGGTGGCTGGGGATCGACAAACCGATGGGATGGCGACGCCTAGGGACAATCAGTTCGCTGTGCATCAGTTTGGGCCTGCTGGCCTTTCTACTGATCGGCGGGCGGCCATCGTGGGCCGCTGCCGGGAAAGCACTGCCGGTGTTCCCCATGGTGTTGATTCTGGCCTCGATGAACGCGTTCTTTGAGGAAGTCAGTTATCGCAGCGCGTTACTGGGGCCGCTGCGGGAAGCCGTGGATCAGCGGCAGGCTGTTCTGCTGACGGCGGCGTTCTTTGGGATCGCCCACTATTACGGAGTGCCGTACGGACTGGTCGGCGTCGTCATGGCAAGTTTTCTGGGCTGGTTCTTGGGAAAATCCATGACGGAGACCAACGGACTTTTCTGGCCGTGGTTCATCCACTTTTTGCAGGACGTGCTTGTCTTTTCATTTATGGCGGTTGGTGCCGTGACGCCGGGCGGCAAGTAACCCGGGGCTTCATCTGTCTTCGACTCGCTTTTGATGAGTGAATTCAGGCAGGGCCGCGGACGAGAGAAGGCGCACCCTTGTCGCTTTGGCTGGCTTCCTGTTCCCGCGACTGCAGGGCGACCATGGTTCGTTCCAGAGTTGCTTCCGCCGTGCTTTGCGCGGTCACGGGAACAAGCAGACCGAGACGGCGGTAGAACTCCGTCAGCGGAGCCGTGCTTTTCTCGTAGACCTCCATGCGAACACGTACCGACTCCGGCCTATCGTCTTCACGCTGAACGAGTGGTCCACCGCACTGATTGCAAACGCCTTCTTTCTTCGGCGGGCGCCCCGTCACGTGGTACACGGCCTTGCACGCTTCGCAGGTGCGCCGTCCACCCAGGCGCGCCACCACTTCATCGATGGGTAATTCAAAATCCAAGACCGCGTCAAGCGTGAGATTCTGTTCCTGCAACAGGTTTTGCAAGGCCTCCGCTTGGGCTACCGTTCGCGGGAAACCATCGAGAAGGAAACCGCCCTGGCAACGCAGGCAGCTCATCCGCTCGCGCACCATCTGCAACACGGTGGTGTCGGGAACCAGATCACCGCGTCGCATGTATTCCAGGGCAGCGGTCATCGCGGGACTGCGTTCATCTTCCCGGAGGCATTTTGCGGTGCGAAAGATGTCGCCCGTTGAAAGATGACAGGCGCCGAGTTGCCGCGTGAGGAGTTCAGCCTGGGTCCCTTTACCGACGCCGGGCGCTCCTAGTAGCACGATTCTCCACGGGCGGGTGACATTCGTCGATATCACTTCACACGGGAAAGCCGGGCCTTTCAGCCAGGCAGAGCGGTCACTTTTGGCTTCCATAAACTCCTTCAGCGGCGATTTTATTCGACGGCATATGCGTTCGCCATTTCTTTTTCGATTTCCAGGCTAACGAGTTGCAATTCGTTACCGCGCAGCAACTCTGAGCCGGTCTCGCCACACCACGGACATTCGAACCAGTTGTGCTCCACCGGAAACTCCCGATCGCACTTGCAACACCGCGCCGATGCTTCGACCTGCTCGACTTGCAGCCGCGCGCCTGCCAGGGGACTGTCGCATGCGGCCGCCTCGAAGCAGAATTCGAGCGTCGCAGGTTCAATCAGCCGCAGCACACCGATGCGTACGAGAGCCGTCTTGAGTTTCGCGTTCGGGTGAATTCGCAACTCCTCGCGAATTACTCGCACGAGTTCCTCGGCGATGGACAATTCATGCATGCGCCCCGAACCCTCTCTTCGCCGCTTCCGATTGCCCCGGCAATGACAGCAAGTCTCCAATCTCGCGCACCACTTCATACGCAGCGCGCTCAGTCGCCGACGACAGCGTTGTGCCGAAATTAAAATCAGAGCCGCGGATGCTGAAGAGAATCCCGCGGGGCGCCCGGCCAAAGAGGGTCTGCGCCAATTCAAGCAGATCGCCCGGTGTCAGATAGTGCGCCACCGCGTGGCTCCGAAAACACGGTTGGACGACCGTTCGGGTGATCAGTTGCGGACTTTGCGGGATCGCGGCATCGACGAATAACACCTCGTCGAAACTACAGATCAGTTCGGCATGATCCACGTCGAGTTGGTGTGAAGTATGCAATTCCGTATTCGGCAACCCCAATTCTTGCAAGCGCTCCAGGACAAACCAGCCGACACCATCATCCGTGCGGCTGCGATTGCCATAACCGAGCACAAGTGTTTTCATGGTTTTGTCTCAATCACGCTGGAGCGTCTGCAACACATCGCCGCCCACGCTCACCAACTCAACGCGCATCGGCATCTGGCCGACCGCGTGCGTCGAGCAGGAAAGGCAAGGGTCGTAGCAGCGAATGGCGGCTTCGACGCGGTTAAGCATGCCTTCCTGTAGTCGCTGCGACTTCACGTATTGTTCCGCGATGGCTTTCACAGCGCGGTTCATCGCGAGGTTGTTGTGGCCGGTGGCGACCACGAGGTTGACCTTCTCAATGCGCCCGCCAGAGTCCACCCAATAATGGTGGAACAACGTGCCGCGTGGGGCCTCGATAATGCCCACGCCTTCCTCATTTTTTGGCGGGCCGGAGACCATCACGTCGGTGCTCGTGATCTCACGGTCTTCGAGCAATTCGCGGATGCGCTCCAAGGCATAGATGATTTCAATGAGCCGCGCCCAATGATAGTGGAACGAACTGCGCCGTGGCGCGGCCCCCGTCGCCCGCCATTCCTGCAATTCCGCGTTCGCCAGCGGCGTTGAAATATGATCGCAGATGTTCAGCCGGGCCAACGGCCCAACACGATACATCCCCTGCGGGTAACCAAGCCGCTTGATAAAGGGAAACTTCAGGTACGACCAGGGTTCCGTTGCTTCGGCGATAATATCGAGGTAGTGCGCCGGGTTGATCTGGTCTTCGAGCACCTGCCCACCGTGGTCGCAAAAGCGCAGATTGCCATCGTAATGCTCGAGCGAGCCATTGGGCCGCACCAGTCCCATGAAATTCGAATCAAAACTGGCAAACTCTTCAACCTCCTGCAAATGATCCGCCTGATACTTCCTCAGCAAGTCGAGCGCGAACCGGGCATGCCCCATTGCTTCAGACAAACCCTCGAGCATCTCGAGGCGCTCGGTTTCCACCAGCGCCTTGTTCACCCCGCCAGGCACAGGAAAATCCGCGTGAATCTTGCGACCACCCGTCAGCTTGATTACCTCTTGGCCGAACTTGCGAAGTCGAATCCCGCGCCTGGCAATATCCGGATGCTGTTGGATAAGTCCGATAATGTTGCGCTGCGCGGGGTCGCTGTCCCACCCGAGTAGCAAGTCAGGCGCGCTGAGGTGGAAAAAGCTCAGGGCATGCGATTGCGTGAGTTGACCCATGTGCATCAACTCGCGCAGCAATTTCGCCGGACGGGGAATCTCCACACCCAGAATGGCGTCGCAGGTTTTCGCGCTTGCCAACAGATGGCTCACAGGACAGATACCGCAGATGCGCGCGGTAATCTGCGGCATCTCGGCGAAGTAGCGGCCCTCGCAGAATTTTTCGAACCCGCGAAACTCGACCACGTGAAATCGCGCGTCCGACACCTCACCCGTCTCGTCGAGGTGGATTGTGATCTTCGCGTGTCCCTCGATGCGCGTCACGGGGTTGATGGTGATGACGTTGCTGTCGGCGTCAGTCATAACTAAAAGTCCTCTCGTCCCAATTCGGGGCGCGGCCGGCCAGTAATTCTGTGAGCGCGTACCAAATCGTGTCGGCGTCGGGTGGGCAGCCAGGGATATAGGCGTCCACCTTGACTAACTCGTGGATGGGGCGCACGCGTTTCAGCAGTCGCGGCACGACAGGATCGTTGGGCATTTCGCCGATCTGCGTACTTTCCGTTTCAATGAACCCGCGCGCAACGACATCCTCCAGCAGGAACTGGTTGCGCAACGCAGGGATATTGCCCGTCACCGCGCAGTCGCCAATGGCGACGAGCACTTTGCACCGCGCGCGCATCGTGCGCAGCACATGCTCGTTTTCATCGGTGCACACCGCCCCTTCGACGATACCCACGTCCACTTCCGGGATTTCCTTTACGTCCGTGATCGGGCTGGCAGTAAGCTCGACAAGCTTGCTTAACTCGATCAGCCGCTCGTCGAGATCGAGAAACGACATGTGACAGCCGGAACAACCGCCCAGCCACGCCGTCGCCACTCGGATTTTCGGTTTGTCGCTCATGATACCAATTCCCCAAGAATCCTCGCGTCTTCGCGCGCCTCGCCTCGCGGCGTCAACACCGACTGCAGCGGCAACTCGCGCCCTTCGATGTTCGTGACCGTGCCAGACTTCTCGCTCCACATTGCTGCCGGTAACACGATCCGCGCCGCCTCGGTCAACTCCGACTGGTAACTCGCTTGCACGACCACGCAGTCAATCCGCTCAAGCAACACGCGCACAGGTTTCTCCTCGAATAACCGCGCGCCGCCATCGGGTTCGTCGCTCGCAATGATATGCAGGTACTGCAACGGCTGCGCGTCGAGCCACGGTGCGACATCTTCGACGGGTTCGACACCTGCCGCTGCCACTGCCTGGCTATTCGTGCTCGTTGGGAGTGGGATCAACACCGGCGCGTGTCGACTCGGATTCGATTCGAGAATCTGGATGAGCCGAGCCATCACAGTGACACCGATGGGTGTCATCGCCGCCGCGCCGTACACCAGCGCGGGACGCTTCACATTCTTCAACGCTTCAGCGACGCGATCCCAGAATACATGTTCGAGGCTCACAATATTGGCGCAGATGTCCGCGTGCTGATCGAGGTCGCTCTTGTGCGCGTGGAAGACCAGCAGTTTTGCGCGGCGTCGGCGGACGGCGTTGCGGATTTTCGCGGCAAGGACGCCGTGTGTGCGGCTCGGCTGCGCACCGAGAACGATGATTGCGTCGGCGTTAGACAGGGAGTTCGTCCCCTCCAAAGCACCCGTACCCGCTTCGCACAACGCAGATTCGTCGCGCGCGACGAACATGCCGACCTTTCCGAAACGCGCGGCAACGCGAGCCACGGCTTTTGCGGCCTCGTTTGTGATGCGTGGAGAGACAAGCAATGCCGTCTGAGTCGCGTCGAGCTTGCCGCGAATGCGGGCAATCTCGCGCAGCGCTTGCTGCCAGGAGACGGGTTTGAGTGCGTGAATCGTTCGGATCATCGGCTGCACGATACGCTCACGCGGCACGGCCCATGTTTCGTAGCGGCCACGCGCGCAAAGGTGGCCCAGGCTGACTTTTGAATCGTGGTCGCCGAACACCTCGACGATGCGGTTCTCCTTGGTGAACACGAGCAGGCCGCAACCGACGGGACACTCGGTACACGTGGTGCGAACGACCTGGCAGGTATTAAGCTTGCCACGAAACGCGGCGGCCTTGTCGAACAAAGCACCAGTCGGGCACGCGGCGACACAGGCGCCGCAATTTGTGCAAGTGTCGGACGCGCCGAAGGTTCCGTTGAGATCGACGACGACGCGGTTTTTCTCCCCGCGGAAGGCGACATCGAGCGTGTGAACGCCTTCGATCTCATCGCAAACACGGACACATCGGGTGCAGAGGATGCAACGGTTGTGATCCAGCGCGAAGTATTCACCACTCGTATCCACTGGCAGCGCGGGATAGAGATAGGGATAGCGGACACTATCCATTCCGTGTCGATAGCCCTGCTGCTGCAGTTCGCAATCGCCATGGTTCGTCGGGCAGAATGGGCAAATATGGTTGCGCTCGCTGAAAAGTAGCTCCAGCGTGAGACGACGGAGTTGGCGTAAGCGGTCGTTATTGGCGGAATAGTTTGTGCCATCCACCGCCGGCGTGGCGCAGGAGGGAACGACCTTCGGGCTGCCAGCGATTTCAACGATGCACATACGGCAGCCACCCCATGACGAAAGATGTTTGAGATAACAGAGTGTGGGGATGTAAATGTGGTTGGCCGTGGCGATTTGAAGAACGGTCTGACCTTCATCACCCACGCACTTCTGGCCATCGATTGTGACAGTAATCTGTTTCGGGGCAATCATCTGGTCACCGCCATCTTGCGGCCGGGAATCGGTTCAAACTCGGGTTTGGGCGGTGCCGTGTGAGACGGTCCTTCCGAGGCTTTGATGATCGAGTCGAACTTGCACGTATCCAGGCACGCGCCGCAGTGGATGCAGTCTTCCTCGACGATAAAGTATTTCTTTTGGCCTTTGACCTTGAAGATTGTATTGACCGGACAACTCCGGGCGCACACGGAGCAGCCAACACACTTTTCCTGGTTGATCGTAAAGGAGAGGAGATCGCGACAAACCTGCGCGGGACAACGTTTGTCGTGAATATGGGCTTCATACTCCTGCCGAAAATAGCGCAATGTCGTCAACACCGGGTTCGGGGCGGTCTGTCCAAGACCGCAGAGACTGGTATCTTTCACCATCGCGGCGAGGTCTTGCAGTTTCCCGATGTCATCCGGCTCGCCCTCGCCCTTGCTGATTCGGTCCAGAATGTTCAGCATCTGGCGCGTACCGACGCGGCAGGGCGGGCATTTGCCGCAGCTCTCGTCACAGCAGAATTCGAGGAAGAACCGGGCAACGTCCACCATGCAGGAGTCTTCGTCCATCACGACGAGGCCGCCCGATCCCATGATGGAGCCGAGCTTTTGCAGTGACTCGTAGTCGATTGGCTCGTCGATGTGCTGCTCCGGTATAACGCCGCCCGATGGGCCGCCGGTTTGCACGGCTTTGAACTTCTTGCCGTTGGGAATACCGCCGCCGACTTCGAAAATCATCTCGCGCAACGTCGTGCCGTACGGCAACTCCGCGACGCCGGTGTTATTGATCTTTCCCGCGAGACAAAAGACTTTCGTCCCCTTGGTCTTCTCGGTGCCGATGGAAGCAAACCACTTCGCGCCTTTGAGCATGATTGGACGAATCGTGGCCCACGTTTCGACGTTGTTAATATTCGTCGGTTTGCCCCAGAGGCCGCGTTGTGCGGGGAAGGGTGGACGCGGTTGCGGCTGGCCGCGACGCCCTTCAACCGAACGCATCAGAGCCGTTTCCTCACCGCAAACGAATGCGCCGGCGCCGATGCGCACCTCAACGTCAAAGTCGAAGTTGGTTCCGAAGAGTTGTTTGCCGAGGAAGCCATACTTGTAGGCCTGTTCGATGGCAATGTGCAGGCGTTTGACGGCCAGGCCGTATTCCGCGCGGATATATACGAAGCCGCGACTGGCGCCCATCGCGTAAGCGCCGATCGCCATGCCTTCGATGACGCTATGCGGATCTCCTTCAAGAACCGAGCGATTCATGAATGCGCCCGGATCACCCTCGTCGGCATTGCAGACAACGTATTTCGGGAAATCAGATGCCTTGCGCATAATCTCCCATTTCTTGCCGGTCGGGAAACCCGCGCCTCCGCGTCCACGCAGGCTGCTCGCTTTGATTTCCGTGATGACCTGCTCGGGTTTCATTTCGGTGAGCACCTTCCCGAGCGCCAGGTAGCCGTCACGCGCGATGTACTCCTCAATGTTCTCGGGGTCGATGACGCCGCAGTTGTCGCGCACGATGCGCAGTTGGCGGTTGAAGAAGGTGAAATCCGCCTGCGTCAGCACCGCGTTGTGAGTCGTCGGGTCTTCGGGCAGCAATTTCTTGTAGGGGCGCCCTTTGAGGAAATGTTCCTCGACGAGTTTCGGCACTTCCGCGGCCAGGACATTCTTGTAAAACGTGCCGTCGGGATGCACGAGCGAAACCGGGCCAAGATCGCAGCGGCCCATGCAGCCGGTCTCGACAATTTCAATCTCGTTATCAAGCCCGTGCTTCTTCAGCTCCGCCAGCAACGCGTCGCGCGTCGCGAGACTGCCGCTGCTGGTGCAGCCCGTGCCCGTGCAAACCAGGACGTGAGTGCGAATCATTTCAGGCGCTCGGCTTCCTTCTGTTTGACTTTACCGACGGCGAGGCCGTCAACAACCTTGCCCTTTTGCAAATGCTCCGAGACGATTTTGCGTGCGGCGTCGGCGTTGACTTTGGCGTACGTGACCTTCTCACCGCTCCGTTCCTCGATGCGGATGACCGGTTCGGCATCCACCAAACCGATCTCGCCGGTGACGGCGACTTCCACATTCTCAATGCCGCGCTTGTCGATTTCATCCAACATGGTGGTCATGATCTCACGCGCACCGGCGGCGATGCCGCTGGTGCCCATGCTGAACACAACACGGTACTTCTTGTTGCCTTCACGCAGCGCGACCTGCCGCTGTGCCTTCTCTTTGAGCTTCTTGAGTTCGTCGAGGTTCATGATATTTCCCTTCCTGTGAGCTAAAGTGGAATTTCTCGCCATTCGATTCGCAATTCAGTTGGATATCTACGGTGGGGTTGGCCGCACACAACGCGAAAATCGTGGCATTGAGATCGCCCAGGGGCGGCCGGTCCACATGCGAAGCCCGCATGGAAGCAGTCACCCCGGTGCCTTCTCCCGGAGCGGAATGAACATGGAATGCCCCCCCACACATCTCGGAGGTTTGCCGCAACAACGCGAGGCCAAGGCCGATGGGCTTCTTGCGACCCGCTTTGGTGGAAGCGTTCCTGGCCAGGATCTCGCGCAACGTCTTCTGGTCCATGCCATGTCCGTTGTCGCGGATACGAATGACCAGCCAGTCATGCTCAGCATTCTCGATTACGGTAATGCGCAACACGGTCGCGCCAGCGGCGAGCGAATTCATGCCGATGTCGAGAATGTTTAGCGAGAGTTGATCAAACATATTTCTTCAACTCCTTCTGACAGAATCGCGGAATCTTGTCGGGCGAGAGCTTGCCGTACACGTCGTCACCGACGGTGATCGCGGGTGCCAGCGCGCAAGCGCCGATGCAGCGCGCGGTCTGGAGACTGAACAAACCGTCTTTCGTCGTCTCGCCCTGCTTGATACCAAGTTGCTGGCCGACACGCTCGACGACCGTCGCCGCGCCGCGCACGTGACACGTTGTGCCCGTGCAAACCATGATTTGGTACTTGCCGCGCGGAACGAGCGAGAAAAAGTTGTAGAACGTCGTCACGCCATACACATGCGCCAGCGGCAACTTCATCGCCGAAGCGATGTAACGAAGCACATCCAGCGCAAGATAACCGAAACTATGTTGGGCCGCGTGCAGCACCTGGATGAGCGCCGTCGGCTCGTAGTTGTAGTGCTGCATCGTCTGGTCGAGTTGCGCGAACCGTTGGTCGCCGCTCGGGTGATGCGGCAACATTGGCGCTGTGGATTCGCTCGATCCATGAGTTCGCGGGGGCGCCGTAATCGAGGTTGTCGAGGTCGCAACGGGCTTACTCATGGCCGCTCTCCCCTCGCAATCCAGCTACCCAAAGCTTCCCGGCGGCTTCGTACGTCGTTAATGACGTGGTCAACAGGGCAATGCCTTCCTCTTCCGCCTCGGCGATGATTTCGGCGTGGGGCGTGCGTCCGCAGGTGAACAAGACGACGGCAACATCCTTTGTGGCGGCAACAGACACGACATTGCGGTGCGTCTGAATGGTCAGCCAAATCATCCCGGGCTCCGCGTGCGCGAGAACGTCACTAAGCAAATCGGAGATGTAACAGCCCGTCAATTCTTCCGGCAGGTTGTCGGTGAGCGGGACGGCCTGGAGCGCGGCAATCAGTGGCTGGAATTTAACCAGCGTTGGGCTTTTCATGTAGAGACTCCTGCTTTGTGGAGGTGAATCTCGGAACGCAGACGCGTTCCATGCTTGCTATCCGATTTGATCTCTAAACTGTCCGAACATCGCTTGATGTTCGGCAATCCCATGCCGGCGCCGAATCCGAGTTCGCGCGGTAGCCGTCCCGCGGTCGACCAGCCTTCCTGCATCGCTTGTTCCACATTCTCAATGCCAGGACCGACATCGACCGCTTCGATGCACACCTTGTCAGGGTCAATGGTTGCGGTGATCTCGCCACCGAGCGAGTGGATGATGATGTTCGTCTCAGCTTCATAGGCGACCACCGCCGCGCGCCGCCGAATCTCAGGGGCAACACCACGCTCGCGCAACACCTGCCGCATTCGCTGGGAAAGCTTCCCCGCGCTGTCGTAATCACCCGTGCGCACGTGTGCGCGTACCACGACCCGGTCGGCGGTATCATTAGCCACGCGTTCCGCGCGCAAGGCGGCCTCATGTGCCAGGGCTTCTTCGGCACGACGTTCCAAGTGCTGCATCAGACACCCCGTAATGTCGCCACGGCTGAGGACGCCGACCAGGTGGTCGTTCCCATCGAGTACGGGAAAACGACCGAACTCGTGTCGGTCGAACTCTGCGACGGCGCGCACAAGCGAGAAGTGGTCACGGAGCGTGATCACCTTGCGGGTCATGTGTTGCTGCACGCAGTCGTCGATGTAGCCTTTGTCGAGCGCGCGGATGATGTCCTCGATACTGACGAGGCCGAGCAAGTTGTCGCCGTCGCTGATCGGCACACCGGAGATGCGCCGCGCTTTCATTAGATTTTGAACGGCGCGCAAAGTATCGGTCGGTGCAGCAGTGATGGGCGGCTTGCTCATGGCGTCACGCACCCGCAATTCGTAAACAAGAACTTGTGCGACCGAGATTCGGCGCGCGTCGCTCGTGTTGACATCCGAGAGAGTGGCAACCGCATGACGCATGGCAGACCTCCTAGGGTCCGGGAGCGTCAGCAGCAAGTGCGATGCGCACGTCGGCCACCCGTGCGCCCTTGCCTTGGGCATGGACGATGAGGGGATTGATGTCCAGTTCGGAGATTTCCGGGAAATCAACGATGAGTTGCGAAAGACGCTCCAGACATTCGGCAATCGCCTCGATGTCAGCAGGCGGCTGACCACGGAAGCTTTCAAACACTTTGGCGGCACGGATGGAATTGATCATGTTGCAAGCGCCAAGCTGGCGAATGGGCACCAAACGGAAGCTGACGTCCTTGAGTACTTCGACGTACGTGCCGCCCAAACCGAACATGATGAGGTGACCAAATGTGGGATCTTTGCTGATACCGAGGATGACCTCGACGCCCTTGCCCGCCATCGCTTGAATCTCCACGCCGAGGAGCCGCGCACTGGGTAGTTTTTGTTTCACCCCGTTTGTGATTTTTTTATAACCAGCACGGGCTTCCTCGGGCGTGGAAATGTTAAGCAGGACACCGCCGACATCGATCTTGTGCACCACATCGGGCGATGCAATCTTCATCGCGACAGGTCCGCCGATCTTTTCAAGCAATGCGGCGGCCTCGTCTTCATTCTTCGCCAAATCATGCTGCAGCAACGGGAAACCGTACGCCTTCAATACCGCCAAGGCTTCGGCCTCAGGGAGGAACGTACGGCCCTCACCCCGAACTTTCGTGAAAATCTTCCGGACCGCGTCTTGGTCTGCTTCAAAGCGACGCTCCTGCGTGCGCGGGCGTGTTAGCCACTGCGTATAGCGGCACATAGCGGCGAGCGAACGGGATGCGTTCTCAGGGAACTCGTAGTTTGGGATGCCGTGCTGTTCGAGGATGCGAACGCCCACGGACACATCGACGTGGCCGAGGAATGACGCAAGTACGGGCTTCTTGCTCAATGGCGCAATTTCGCCAATCGTGCGTGCAATGGCTTCGATGTCGGTCATGGACTGCGGTGTGAGCAAAACCACCAACCCGTCGACGTTCGGGTCGCCCAGTACGGCTTCCAGAGCGGTGGTATAGCGATCGCAGGTGGCATCGCCGATCACATCGACGGGGTTGGAAAAGTTCGCGGTCGGTGGCAGCTTCGCCTTGAGGGACTCGAGTGTCTCGGGTCGCAGTTTGGCGAGCTCGAGTCCGTGACGGATGGCTGCATCGGTGGCCATGATGCCGGGTCCACCCGCATTGGTGACTATGGCGAAGCGGTTGCCTTTCGGCAACGGCTGGCGTGAGAACCCGACCGCGAAGTCGAAAAGTTCTTCTACAGTGTCGACGCGCAGGATGCCGGCCTGCGCGAAAATGGCGTCGTAAACAGCATCGCTACCGGCCAAAGCGCCGGTGTGTGACCGGGCGGCGGCCGCGCCCTGCGTAGTCCGCCCGGATTTAATGGCCAGTATCGGTTTACGGTGGGCAAGCTCGCCCGTGATTTCGCGAGCCAGTTCGATAAGGGCCCGACCGTCGACGAGAGTTTCCAGGTACATCAATATCACGTCGGTGCTGTCGTCCTTGGCGAGGTATCGCAGCAGATCAATTTCGGTTACGTCGGCCTTGTTGCCGACACTGATGAATTTTGAAAATCCGATGTTGCGGCCTCGGGCGTAGTCGAGAATGCCTGCGCAGAGAGCGCCGCTTTGAGAAAGGAAGGCGATGTTGCCGTGCTTGGGCATACACCGTGCGAAGCTTGCATTGAGCATAATGTCGGCGTCGGTGTTGATCACGCCGAGGCAGTTCGGGCCGACCAGCGAGATCTCATACTCGCGAGCGATTTCCACTGCGCGACGCTCCAACGCTGCGCCCTCGGCGCCAACTTCCTTGAATCCTGCCGTCACGATCACCGCCCCGCGTGCACCTTTCTGGCCACATTCTTCCAAGACCGGCGCCACCGCGGTGGCCGGGACCATAATCAGGGCGAGATCGATGTCGTCAGGAATTTCGCCGACGCTCTTGTAGGCATGTACACCGGCGATCGAGGCCGCCTTGGGATTGACCGGGTACAGCGTGCCACTGTAACCACTGAGTAGGATGTTGCGGAACAGATCGTGACCAACCGTCCCCACGCGGTTCGACGCGCCAATCACAGCCACAGAGTTTGGACGGAAGATGGCTTCAAGTCGGTTGCCGCCGCGCACAGTCCCTGCCGATTGTTTTGACGGTCCAGCTGTATCTTGTAAGGTTTGTATCATTGCCCGCTCGCTGTCTTAGCAGCGGCCTTGCCAGCTTGCGACCAGCCCTGCAGTCATCCCATAAGAGCTTGTGATTGGCCAAGATAGGGTGTGAAACATTTCACAAGCCAAAACAGAGAAACCCCGCAGACAGGACAAACTGTCAACCGCCCACGAGAATCCCGACACATTGTCACGCGACGGTAGGGATCGTATCGGGCGCTGCGCGGTTTCGCTCAACGTTTGGGTCCGCAGGGGGCGTGAGTACCAACAGTCATGGGGAAGGTTTCTCCAAAGACGGCGCATTTGTCTCCTTTGCACTTCGCGCAATGGGAGGGCCGCTCCATTTCGATTTCCCACTTCAGGGGATCGCCATCACGCCCCGGTCGGAAACCGACGCTCTCAAACAGATGTAACGCGACGAGGTTGGAGCCCATGACGAAAATCCATACACGCGCGAGCTCCAGCTTCTTGCATCCAAAATTAAGTGTTCCGAGTAACAGTTTCTTTCCCAAACCGTGCCCGCGGTAGTCTTGCTGAAGGAAAACTGCCACCTCAGCCTCGGTTTTTCGGTGCGAGGGGCACAATGCGGCGTGACCAACGATACGGTCGCCAACTTCGATTACAAACTGGTAGAAGCCACGCTCGCAAAGTTGGGTGAGCCACTTTTTGATCTGCAAAGCGGTGCGTGGCGGCAGCCCTTGAAACTCACCCTTCGGTTCGAAATGGCGATACATATCGAAGAGCCGTTCCGCGTCCGACTCATGAAAAGCTCGCAGGTTAGCCCGCATTGTGAATCCTTCCTCAAGCTGCACGTCAGTCTTGCGGCCCTTTAACTACAACACCCACAGACAAATCCCCGCCACGCCAATCGCTGCACCCGCCCAACGTACGACGGGCAGCCTCACGGATTGCGACACGCTGGCCAATCCGATCCCACACCCATGCAACGCGACCGTTGCCAATGCAAAGCCCGCGCCGTAAGCGAAGCCGACGGCGTTTACGGGTATTTCCGTGCCATGCGAATGTCCGTGAAAAATCGCGAATAATCCGACTATCGCCATGCTCGCCGCCAGCGGGAACCGCGCCGCGACCGCAATCAAGATTCCCAACACCAAAACGGAAAGTAAAACCCCTTCTTCTGCAAAAGGTACGCGCAACCCATTCATAGCCAGTGCCGCGCCAACGATCATGACCCCAAAAAAGCTTGTGGGAACCAGCCAACGCGCCCGTCCGCCAAGCTGCGCCGCCCATAAACCCACGGCGATCATCGCCAGCAAATGGTCAAGTCCGTGCAACGGATGCGCAAACCCGCTGCCAAAACCATGGACATCACCGGGTATCAGGTGGGCATGAGCACCGGCACATGTGAAGAGAAGCAAACCCATTGAAATCAGAAACGAACGCCACATCATTTTCATACGTGCCGCCCGCTGCATACGCCATGCCGTCGGCTGTCAAGAGCGTGGAGATCGATGATAATGATCAGCTACCGCCGTGATCTGCAACATCATCCAGAGTGCAGAGGATAGTCATCAGTCTCTCGCAAACGCGCTTCATGACAGACAAGCTGTCACGACTTGAGCCGTAAACCGTCACATTGTCAGCCGGCGTGCGCTTGCGCTCTGTCCATTTCCCGTCATTATCGACTACGCACGTAACAACTTACCAATGCTGCCTTTGCAGTGGCATGAGCGCGGCTAAAGACTTGGGCAATCTCGCAGTTAGTTGGAAACAACCGGTGAGTGGAAACTTCTCATGACGATACTCGCGGAAGCGTCGGCGCACTTGGAGGCAAGATAATGCGCGGGACAGCAGGTGAGCCGGATACAGTTCACCCATCTCGGAAAAACGCCGTGATCTCCGTGTTTTCTATTGCGGCGATTCTCATCCACCTTGTGTTCCGCACCGTTGGGCACACGAGCGTGATGGTCCGCCAACTGCCCTTGATCGCCACGCTATTGTTTGGTGGCCTTCCTCTTGTATGGGAATTGCTTGGCAAACTTGCCCGACGGCAGTTTGGCTCCGATTTGCTGGCCGGCATCTCGATCGTGACATCCGTGCTGCTCGGTGAATACCTCGCTGGCTCACTCGTGGTGCTGATGCTCTCGGGTGGCGAGGCACTAGAGACCTATGCCGTCCGCAGCGCCTCCGCTGTTCTTCAGGCGCTGGCCAAACGCCTGCCAGCGATTGCCCACCTCAAACGTGAGGCCGGTGTCGTGGATGTGCCATTGGATCAGGTCGCCGTCGGCGATGCGGTCCTGATTCATCCCCATGAGATTTGCCCGGTCGACGGTCTGGTGCTGGAGGGGCACGGTGTCATGGATGAGTCGTATCTGACGGGCGAACCTTTTCAGATGTCGAAAACGCCGGGCTCGGATGTGTTGTCGGGGGCCATCAACGGTGATGCGATGCTCACCATCCGCGCCACCAAGCTGACGGTGGATTCACGTTACGCCAAGATCATGCAGGTGATGCGCGCCTCCGAACACCAGCGGCCCCGCCTGCGCCGGCTCGGCGATCAACTGGGCGCATATTACACGCCCGTTGCCCTAACCATCGCACTGGCCGCCTGGCTGTTGAGCGGGGACGCGGTCCGGTTCCTGGCGGTGCTGGTGGTTGCGACGCCGTGCCCGTTGTTGATTGCGATCCCCGTCGCCATCATTGGGACAATCTCGCTCGCGGCGAAACGCGCCATCATCATCAAAAATCCCGCCGTGCTCGAACAGATCGACACCTGCCGCACCATCATCTTCGACAAGACTGGCACGCTCACGTACGGCGAACCGAAACTAACGGATCAGATCTGCGCTTCCGGCGTCTCCCCCACGGATGTGCTCTATTTCGCGGCCTCTCTGGAACAATATTCAAAGCATCCACTGGCCCGCGCCATCCTTGCAGCAGCCCGCGTGGCTGGTGTCAGCGTTCGCCAAGCCGGTGAAATCAGCGAACCGCCCGGTGCCGGGTTGCGCGGGACAGTGGATGGACGAACAATTCAAATCACCGGTCGCAATCGACTGGCGGCGCAACAGCCGGCCATCGCGCGCGACCTGCCGCCAGCTGCCGGCGGCTTGGAATGCGTCATTTTAATCGATGGCGTTTACGCCGCCATGTATCGATTTCGCGATGAACCGCGGTCGGAAGGCGCGTCGTTCATCGGTCATCTGAAACCGAAACATCTGTTTCACAAGGTGATGCTCGTGTCCGGCGATCGGGAGTCTGAAGTCCGCTACCTGGCCGACCGGGTGGGCATCGGCGAAGTGTATGCCAGCCAAAGCCCGGAAGAAAAACTGGTCATCGTCCGACGGGAAACGGCAAAACGAAAGACTCTCTATCTCGGTGATGGAATTAACGACGCGCCGGCGTTGATGGCCGCCACCGTTGGCGTGGCCTTCGGGCAGAACAGCGATATCACCAGCGAAGCCGCCGGCGCGGTGATCCTGGACAGTTCTTTGGAGAAGGTGGATGAGCTTCTACACATCAGCCACCGCATGCGGATGATCGCGTTGCAAAGCGCCGTAGGGGGGATGGGATTGAGCATGGCCGGAATGATCGCCGCGGCAGTCGGTCATTTACCCCCCGTGGCAGGGGCTGTCGCACAAGAGGTCATCGACGTTGTCGTCGTGCTCAACGCTCTGCGGGCTGCGTGGCCACCAAAGGCCCTGACCGATTTTCACCCCGCCGACGGAATTGCGCCATGACCCAACACTCGGGTTGACGCGATAACCCACACGGGCTGTGGAGGATGCGGTGAGTCAAGCCGTTGTGAATTGACAACTTGTCAGTGGCCTCATACGCTTGGCCTGCAATGTCCCCCATGGAAAGAGAGCAGCGACTGAGATTTCTCTGCTTGACGGAGCACGACGAGCAACTGCTCAAGGCGTTGCGTCCGTTGTTCGAGAAACACATCGCTGCTGTGGAAGACGAGTTTTACGACCACCTGCTCAGCTTCCCCGAAACCGCACAACTATTGCGTGACCGCACGACGGTCGAGCGCCTCAAGAAACTCCAGCACGACTACTTGATGCGGATCACAGAGGGGAACTTTGACGACGCCTATCTCGCGGACCGCCTTCGTGTTGGGCAGACCCACGAGCGCGTGGGATTGTCGCCACGATGGTACCTGATCGCGTACAGCCAGTACTTCAAGATCATCGCGCCGTTAATTTCTGGCTACTATCCTGACGATCCAGCGCGCGCGACCGAGTCCATCGTGGCGCTGGAGAAGGTATTCATGCTCGACGCCTCGCTGGCGATAGACGCGTACATCGCCAGCGACCGGTTCCGCCACTTGCAACAACTGGAAAGGATCGTCAACGACTCCGCCGACGTGATCTTCTCGCTGGACGCCGAGAATCGCTTTCGCACGTGGAACCACGCGGCGGAGACCATCTTCGGGTGGCGCGCTGAGGAAATCATCGGGAAGCATTTCAGCGTGATCGTGCCGCCGGAACTCGTGAAGGCAGGGGAGTTGGCTCGCATCGAAGACCATGTCCGCCAGAACGGCCACGACTATCTGGAAACAGAGCGCATAGCGAAAGACGGTTGCCGCGTATTGGTAGAGATAACTGTCTCTGAATTGCGCGGATTACAGGGCAACATCATCGGTCGCTCGGCGATCCTGCGCGACATCACGGAGCGCAAACGGCTGGAAGAGGCGAAACTACAGGCCGAGCGGCTGGCAGTGATCGGAGCCATGTCCGCCAGGCTCGCACACGAGATTCGGAACCCGCTTAGTTCCATCACGCTGAACATTGATCTGGTCGGAGATGAAATCGAGACGCTCGCCCGGGACAAGGCGAAGGACGGCGACGAGGCACGATCGCTCTTACGGTCCATTGATTCGGAGGTGCACCGCATCCAGCGGGTCACCGAGGATTACCTCAAGTTCGCACGCATGCCCAAGCTGCGTCGCGAACGCGTCGCGCTTGACGAGCTTCTTGGTCATGGGTTGCTGTTTATGAAATCGCTGTTCGAGGCCACGGGCGTGACCGTCAATATCGAGCTCGAGCCATCGCTGCCAAGCATCAGCGCCGACGAAGAGCAACTCTGGCAGGCAATCCTCAATCTCGTGCGCAACGCCATCGAAGCAATGCCCAAGGGAGGCACGCTCACTGTCTCCACCGCGCGCGATGGCAATTATGTTGTCATCCGTATTTCGGACACGGGCAGCGGCATCACGGAGGCCGAGCGACAACAGATATTCAAGCCGTTCTTCAGTACGAAATCAGGCGGTACGGGACTGGGATTGCCTCTGACGCAACAAATTATCATCGAACACGATGGCGGTATCGAATGTGAGTCTGTCCCAAACGGGGGCACAACCTTCATTATCCGCCTGCCGCTAGCAACGGAGAATTAGATAAATGGCAAAGAAACCCGAGATACTTTTGGTGGACGATGAGGAGGCACTCTGCAATGCCGCCGAAAAAATCCTCACCAAGGAGGGTTACCACGTCACGTCCATGAACACGGCGGCGGACGGGCTGGCGAAGTTTGAGCGTGATGGCGCTGACTTGCTGATCACCGATTTAATGCTTCCCGATGCGGACGGCATCTCGGTGCTCAAGCGCGCCAAGGAGCTGCACCCAACGGTCGAAGTCATCGTCATTACCGGGCACGCCACGGTCGAAAAGGCCGTCGAAGCCATGCGTCTCGGGGCCTACGATTTCATTGAGAAGCCGCTGGATCGCGCGGAGCTGGTGAAAGCTGTTGGCAAGGCCGTTGAGAAACAGAAGCTGTCGGAGGAGAACCGGCGGTTGCGCGAAGAACTGCAGCAGCAGCGGGGCGAAGACGCGCTCATTGGCAACAGTGACCTGATGGTTGCCGTCAAGAAACTCATCCGGCAAATTGCGCCAACGGACGTCACCGTGCTCATCCAGGGCCAAAGTGGCACCGGTAAGGAAGTGGTCGCCGACGTGATCCACAACCTCAGCCAACGACGGGACAAGGCCATCGTGAAAATCAGTTGCGCGGCAATTCCGGAGACCCTGCTCGAAAGTGAATTGTTCGGTTACGAACGCGGGGCCTTCACGGGCGCAGCGGGTTCCAAGCCCGGTAAGTTCGAAGTAGCCGATGGCGGCACGCTGTTTCTCGACGAAATCGCGGAGATGAGCCCGCAATTGCAGGCGAAGCTGTTACGCGTCTTGCAGGATGGCCGGTTTCAACGGCTCGGCAGCGTCAAAGATGTTCAAGTGAACGTTCGCGTGATCAGTGCGACCCACGTGGACATCCACAAAGCGATCGCGGAGGGAACATTCCGCGAGGACCTGTTCTACCGGCTGAACGTGGTCAANNGGCCGGGCAACGTGCGTGAACTCGAAAACACCATGCAGCGAGCGCTCGTCGTGACCTCGGGCGATGCCATCCAGCTGTTTCAACTTACGCCACCGCCCTCGATAACTGTGGGCGGAGAATCTTTTGGCCCGTCGGTCACGATTCCGATTGGCCTGCCGATGGCTGAAGCAGAAGACCGTATCGTTGCGGCCGCGCTCGATCAGTGCGGCGGCGATAAGGAGAAAGCTGCCAAGCTACTCGGCATCTCATCACGGACGCTTTACCGGCGGTTTTCAAAGCCTGAAAGCTAAACGGATCTGTGCCAAGTTGTCGCCGGCCTTTGTGCGAGACTGACAAGCTGGCAGCCCACCCGGCATCCCTGGATTCGCCGGAGAACACTCGATAAGCCTTGTACCAGAACCCCTTACGCAAGTAAGGTATCTTGTGGCATTCACAGTGCTAGACCATGTGGCGTGAACGAAAGCGGCAAGGAAGCAGTCATTCTCCTGGTGGATGACGACATCGAAGTGCTGAAGGCGCTCAAGAAAGTGCTGGAGAAGGACGGCTTCGAGGTTTTCCCGCATTCCACCGCGCCGAGCGCGATGCGTTTTATTAATGAAACGAAGAAGCACTTCGACCTCGTCATCACCGATGTGTCCATGCCGGGCATGAGTGGCACGGCGTTCCTCGGTGCCGTGAAAGCCGCGTTTCCGAAAGTGCCGGTGATTGTCATCACTGCCTTTGGTGACTGGGGCCAATACATGGAGACGATCCGCAACGGCGCGCATGAATACCTCAGCAAGCCTCTCGACAAGGCCGAACTCCTCGCCGCCGTACGGCGGGCGCTCGCCAACGGCAAGCAAAACGCCCACGCCTCGTAGTGCCGGGCCCGCGCCTTCGTATTCACGGTACCGATAGAATCAGCAGCACTGGAAACCTGTGCCCACGCCGCTGCTCAATTCTTATAGCGGCGGAACATGGCGTCCAGAAGAATCAGTTCGGGATCGGCGGTGGATAATTTGGGGAGGACCAGCCGGATACGACTGCGATAAGCAGCGAGTTTGTCCCGTAACGGTTGCAGGTTCTCGACTTTGTCCCGGTGCAGCTTGTTCAAATCCAAAACCAAACGACCTCTGGTGTGTGCCAGGGAATCATGAATACGTTGCGCCAGCCTCTCGGCCGTGGCCGTGGAGAGCGTGCCCTCCAATCGCATCCAGACCTGCTTCTTCGCATGCTGGAAATCCAGCTGGATTGAAAACTCCGGTCTCGCGAATATCTGCGGAATTTCCTCCCAGAGATGAAAGGCACTCCAGCGCTTGTCGGGCAAACGGTAGGTCGTTCGCTTTAGCCGGGGATGCTGAAATAGATTGAGCTTTAGCGTCAACCCGGTCCAGACCGCTGCGCCCACAGCCAGGACGGAGGCAGCGCGCTCCACCAGAGTGGGGCGTCCGAATTCAGCATGGAGGCCGCGTTGCAGGTCACGGATCCAGCGGCGAATGTTGGGGTTCGGTCCAAACAACCGGCCCGCAAGAAAAACGGGATACGCGTGGCGAAGCTCCCTGGCATAATGCTGCGCCTTGCCGCGCAAGGCAGGATTGGGCGAGTCCTTGAGTTTCCGATAGCCGAGCAATCGTGCTTCGAGAAAGCGGAAGGTGCTCGGGCCGAGTCGCTGAAAATCCTGCTCAAAACACCAGCGCTGCAATTCTTCGATCCTTTCGGCCGAGAGCGTCGGGTGTTTCATGGTGGTGGTGAACCCATCCGCCCGTCGGTAGAGCAATTCGGGATGCTGGACGTACTCCTCGTGCATCAGGTTTTCTTTCCTGACCCGCTCGTTGAAAGGGGTGCCGGGCACGGGGCCGTAAATAAGGAACTGGCCCAGCGACGGTTTGAGTTTCATTAGCCCGTCCAACTCTTCCGCCACCACTTCCGGCGTCTGATAATCAAACCCAAGGATCATCGAGGTCAATATCGAGATGCCATGTTCGCGAAATTCAGTAAGGATTTCGTCGATCGGTCTTCCTTGTTGCTTGGCATAATTGGAGCGCGTCCCTTCATAGCCAATCCAAAAGCCGTCGATTCCCATTTCGAGGATTTCTTCGACCGTGTACTGGCTGATCGCCTTGACGCTGGAGAAGACGAAAATCGACAGGGTTTTGCCAGCCTTTAGCACGCAATCGCGGAACTGCATCGCCCGTTTCTTGTTGAGCAGAAAATCCTCGTCGATGATGAGGAACACCAGGTTCGGATGCAGCGCGTGGTAACGTTCCGCGACCGCGTAGATGTCCTTACCGTCCGGCAACAGCCGGATGTGCTTGCGCTTGAAGAAGTGCGAGGTGCAGCAGAAATCGCAGCCATTGGGGCAGCCGAGTCCGGCAAAAATCTTGCCCGTGCCCGACACCGGCAGCGAGAACACCTTCAGCCAACTGACGACCAGCGGATGCTTGTAAGGCATCGGGATTTCCGGTTCCTCCAGCAGTCGGCGAAAAAACGCCACGCCTTCTTCGCGGCAGATGTAATCGGCGTAGGGCTTGAGTTCCTCGTCCGACAACACGGTTCCGTACCCGCCGAGGACAATCTTGGTTTGGGGCGCGTACTGACGAACCAGGGCAACCATTTCCTTCATCCGGTGCATGACAGCCATCAGGAAGGAAATGCCCACGTAGTCGTAGCCCTTTTTGAGTTCGCGGATGAACTCTTTCTTCGACGGGTACTGCAATACCACGGTGGGTTCATCGAGGTTTTCGGCGATGTACTCGAGGGAATAGAGAATGTTCACCGTCCGCGGGCTGAAAAGTCCCTGGGCGCGCGTCACCTGGCAGTACAACAACTCATACCCTACCGATGGCGCATCGCCATATTTTGGTCCGAGCGGACGACATACACTGGTCAAAAGAATCTTTCTGCTCATCCTCACCATCCTCCTAAAATTAGGAGCACACCGAACACAACCGAATGTGCCACCTCTGTCCACCCCAGCCGCTTGATATGTAACGTCGATGATAATCGTCCCACCCCGATTGCTGCCCGCACGACCACTGGCGCAAACGCCAGTGTTGCCAACCACGGAATCACGTGCGCCGTCGCCAGTCCAACCACACACAGAGCCAATCCACCGTAAAATGCCAGACTCGTCGAGCCCCAACGAACCTTCTCCGCCGCTGTCTCGAAGAGTTTTCGCCGAACAGCCGCCGCGACATGCATCTTCACGTAGACCACGCCGCCCGCAAAGTAGAGGAAGTTCAATCCCCACAACAGCCAGGCGTGCCGGTCCAGATTTCCCGTTGCGGCGTACCATGCCGCTGGTGCTGTCAGCGTCAGACCCGCGACCGCGGTAAGCTGCGACGCGATGCCGCGTCCCGTCTTGCGAAACGCGAGTGGTGCTGCCACAGCGCCAAGCGCGGCAAGCCACCAGAGCCGCCACACGCCGAGGAGCGGCGCCAGGCACACCGCGCTGACGGCGAGCAGGAACAAGGTCCAGGTCGTGTCCTCTTTCAGGAAACTGGTGCGGGCAATGTAGAAACACAGCACACTGATCAGCAGGAGTGCCACCTGTAGATTCCAGGTCCCGGCAATCCCCACTGCCGTGGCAAACGGTATCAGCAGTATCCCCCATGCGCCGTGTTCGCGCGGCATGGGTGGTTTGGACGCCACGTGGCTTGGCCCGGCAGGGCGCTCAAGGAATTTCTTCACGTCACGCTCGCCGGCAAAACACGCAACTGAAGTAACTCCAGCAGGGTTTCGATGTCGCTAACAGTTGTCCATTGCCCGAGGCTGAACCGCACCGCGCCGCAACCCACCCGTTCCGGCACGCCCATTGCCCGCAGCACGTGCGACATTTCGTGGCTGCGCGCATGACAGGCCGAACCGGTGGACGCTGCCACTTCGGGGATTTTCTTCAATAGTTCCTGACCGAATTGGCCTTCGATGCTGACGTTGAGCGTATTGGGCACGCGTTCGGTAGGATGTCCGTTCAGGTGCAGCCGCTGGCCGAACATTTTTTTCAAGTTGTCGTGGAGATGATCACGCATTGTGAGAAGGTGACCCCAGCGGGAGTCCAGTTCGTTGGCAGCCAATTCGCACGCCTTGCCAAGCGCGACGATGAGCGGGACATTTTCCGTCCCGGCGCGTCTCCCGGACTCATGACCGGCACCGTGGATCAGCGGCTCTAGTTGCACACCACGGCGGATGTACAGCGCACCGATGCCCTTGGGCGCGTAGAACTTGTGCCCGGCGATGGTCATCAGGTCAACTTTCAGATCTTCCACGAGCGTAGGAACCTTGCCGGCGGATTGCGCGGCGTCAGTGTGCATCAGGATGCCACGTGAACGCGCAAGCTGGCCGATTGCCTGGATCGGCTGAATGGTGCCGACTTCGTTGTTGGCATGCATGATCGAGATCAAGATCGTAGTGGGTTGGATGGCCGCCTCCACATCAGTCACGCTCACCATTCCGTAACGATCCACCGGCAGATACGTGACCGAGAAACCGAGCTGCTCCAGGAATTTGCAGGGACTGATGACAGCGGAGTGCTCAATCTGCGACGTGATAATGTGGAAACCCTTCTGCCGCAATGTAAACGCCACACCCTTGATCGCCGCGTTGTTGGATTCACTGCCACCACTGGTGAAGACAATCTCGTCGGTGTGACAGCCCAGGAGACCGGCTGTTTGTTCCCGCGCTTTGTCGACAGCTTGCTTGGCGTGCTCGCCGTAGGCGTGCAGGCTGGAGGGATTGCCAAACTGTTCGTGCAGAAACGGCCCCATTGCTTCCGCCACGCGCGGGTCAACGGGAGTCGTTGCATTATAATCGAGATATACCATGCCCCTTATGCTTCTTAGCAATGAAAGTGCCATTGCGGCCAATTCCGGCGCAACATACTCTACCGGTGGCATTTCTGTCAACGGACACATCAGGACAGTAGCAGCAGATTGTTGTCAGAATGTCAGAAGGTCCATCCAATACTGACGCGTTGACAGCGACACCGACGACTGTGCTGGACAGATAGGAAACTCGCCATGGTTTCGTTGCCCTGTCACGGTGCTTGGGATTTCGTGACGGACCATCCTGTTTTTAGTCCCACAATAAACCAGCCAAGCGCCACCGTGCCGATAGCGAAGATCGTATCGCCGATCATACGCATCCAGCGCAGCTTGTCCATCAGGCCTGTTTGCAGAAACTCTGCGGAACGCGCGTACCACATGCCGTGTTCCACGCTCGCGAGGGTCTGTAAGAACCCAATCGGCAGTAGACTCAGCAGCACCATGAGCGCCAGCCCGATGTTGATCGCCCAGAACGAAAAACTGAGCGCGCCGGTGCGCCACATCTGTTGCGGTGACAACCCGCGCAGGCAGAACAACATCAGCCCAATGCCGAGCATCCCGTACACGCCGAACAAGGCGGTATGGGCGTGCACGGGTGTGGTGTTCAACCCTTGCATATAGTACAGCGCGATCGGCGGGTTGATGAAGAAGCCGAACAGCCCTGCGCCAACAAGATTCCAAAACCCGACCGCCACGAAGAAGTAGATCGGCCACTTGTAGGCGCTTACCCAATCGCGTGCACGGCTCAACGTCAGGTTTCCATAGGCTTCGAAGCCGATTAACACCAATGGGACAACCTCCATCGCGCTGAAGGTCGCTCCCAGGGCCAGTATCGAGGTGGGAGTCCCGGTGAAATACAAATGATGGAACGTGCCGATGATGCCGCCCGACAGGAAGATGACCGTCGAGAACAGCACGCCGCTCGTCGCCGACGCTACTCGCAGCAATCCCATCCGCACAAACAGGAACGCAATGACAACCGTCGCGAATACCTCGAAGAATCCTTCCACCCACAGATGCACGACCCACCAACGCCAGTACTCCGCGATGGCTAGATTCGTCTGCCGATGCCACATCAGTCCCGCGCCGTAGAACAGCGCGATGGCCAGCGACGAAATCAAGAACAGCGCCAGCAAGTGCCTGCTCTCGTTCGGTTTCTTGAACATGGGCCACAGGGCGCGGCCCATGAGAAACAACCATAGGAACAATCCGATGAACAAAAACAACTGCCAAAACCTCCCCAGGTCGACGTACTCGTAGCCCTGGTGGCCGAACCAGAAATTCGCGTCGAACCCGAGTTTTTGTTGCACTCCAAGCCATTGTCCGAACATCGAACCGAGTACAATGACGAGCAAACATGCGAACAGGAAGTTTACGCCCGCGCGCTGCCCTTTCGGTTCATACCCCGACACGGCCGGTGCGACGAACAACCCCGTCGCCAGCCAGGCGGTTGCGATCCAGAAAACCGCCAACTGGAGGTGCCACGTGCGAGTCACGGAGTACGGCAACCACTTGCTTAACGGAATCCCGTAAAACCCGTCGCCCTCGACGCCATAGTGCGCTGTCACCGCGCCCAGCCCGACCTGCAGTACGATCAGCGCCGTGACGACCCAGAAGTATTTCAGCGTCGCGCGCATCGATGGCGTGGGCGATAAGCCGAGCAGAGGGTCTGTCTCCGGAAGCGTTTCGGCGATGTCTTCCTCGCCGCGCTTTGCCGCCATGCGCCAGGACAGCGCCCCGATACCCGCCAGCAACAGCACGAAACTGATCACCGACCATACGATGATCAAACCGCTCGGCTTATTGTCGATCAATTGCTCGGGCGGCCAGTTCTGCGTATAGGTAACGGCCTCGTTGGGACGTTCCGTACCGCACGCCCACGCCGCCCAGAAGAAGAAGGCGTTCATTTTCCGTTGCCGTTCGGGATCTTTGATCGCGCTCTTCGGAATCGCGTAGGCGTTGCGCAGCTTGGCCACACTGGGATCATCGCCGAAGAGCGAGGTGTAATGCCGGCTCACAGCGGTAATCGCTTCGGCACGCAACGGTGAAACAACGAGGTCGCCGGTGCCGGAATCGTAGGTATTGGTACGGATCTCTTTCTTTAGCCGTGCCTTTAACGCCGCGCCTGTCTCGACATCGAGTTGATCGTACGACTTGCCGTGCTCCTGGTTGGCCCAGCGGTCGAGAATCCACGTTAGTTCACGATGCAGCCAGTCCGCTGTCCAGTCAGGCGCGACGTATGCCCCGTGTCCCCACACCGTCCCGACTTCCTGTCCGCCGATCGATTGCCAGACGTTCTGTCCATCTTTGATGTCCTGTCCTGTGAACAAAACGTGACCGTCGCTGGTAACGACACGCTGCGGGATTGGCGGAGCCATGCGATATATCTCCCGTCCGAAATACCCAAGCACCGCAAAGGAACCGATGATGACTACCGCCAGGCTAAACCACAATCGTCGATAATGCATGAAAACCCCCTCCGTTTGGAAATCGGTGTTTACTGGATTGCCCGATTCAAGTCTGCGACCAACCCGTCGATGTCCTGACAACCGCGAGCGCGAGCCGTCTGCTCAATGGAGTGTGCCCCGCCGCAACAGAAGTCCACTTTGTGATCGCCGAAAACCGCGACCGTCTGTGGCCAACGGTCCGCCACTTCGCGCACGATCATGTCTTTGGTGATTGTCTTCGGCGCTGCTTGCGTATGCGATTGGCCGTGGCCGCAACAACAACCGCCTTCACGATGGGCCGCGAACTTCTCTTTGATCGTCTTAATGAGACTCATGCTTTTTTCTCCTTTGGATTTCTTCGTTCAGAAGCTTGATGAGCGGCTGCGGGTCGATGCCGTGCCGGCGCGCCGCGAACTCAATGGTGACAAAGCGCGGCGGGTCATGCTGCATCGCCGCGAGACCCCCCAGTCCGCCATGAATCAGCACCGGGCGAATATCGGGATGGATTTCGAGCAATTCGGTTACGCGCGTCGTCAGCTTGACAATCGATTCGCGCGTGAACTTCTCGGCCCTGGTGCGTAACGTCATTGCGATGTTCACCGCGAACATCACCAGGGCCGCGAATACGAGAAAGCCCGCGATGCCCGACCACGCGTAGCTCCAGGTCGTCCCGAACACATTGTTCAAGGCCATCGAGAACGCCAGCGTGCTGCCCGCGGCCAGGTGCCAGAATGACACGCGCATGAGCCGGGTGCTCCACAGGTTCACGCCGTTGAAGATCGGCAACACGCGATAGCTCACGCCGAAAATCAGCGGCGTGACGAATCCGATTGCCATTGTGTGCCGGGACGACGCGCTGAGGCGGAACACGTCGGCATGGAACGGGGTCGCGGCGGCGATGAGAAGCCACGCGTAACCCAGGTACACGAACCACACGAAGGTGTTGTCCACACCCTTGATCTCAATCTTCGTGCGACGCCGGGCAAACACGCCAAGAGCCCAGACGAAGAGGACGATGGCCATTGCTTCCAGCACCGATGCTGCCCAGGCCAGTTGCTCCACCGGATACCGCAGAAAGATCGCCACGTTCCACAACACAAACGCCACGTTCGCCGCCCACGTCTTCGTCTCACGCAACCCGAGAAAATGCGGCAGCACGCGGAGTGAAAAGCCAAAAATCATGTTGGCGATGAACCCAAAGAACGCCGCATGAATCCACAACGCGTCCTGCAGGGCGGGAATGCCCACCGAACGCTTCAGGAACATTTGGAACACAATTTCGAAATTCCACATGGCGAGAATGGCGAACCACGCGACACTTGTCCAAATGAACTTCTCGTACGGCTCACGCTCCTGTTCCGAGCGCAGCACGGCACCGCCAAGCAACCGCACAAACAACCCAACTGCCGCCAACTCCAGGATGCCGGAGATTAGCAGCGCAGCCGCGCCGACCGGGTGTCTGGCCAGCGGTTGCGCGAGGACGCGCAGGAGCACGCCCACGAGCATCAAGACGAAGCAACATTTTGCCGCGCGCACGTGCCGTAAGGGCTGCATTTTCATCCGTGGAACCGCGTGGAATGCCACGCCCATGATAAACAATCCGACCCAGCCGAAAACCTGGGCGTGACCGTGAATCTGTTTCAGGACGCCGCTGATCTCGTAAAACGATTGCGCCAGGGTGATCCGTGTGAGATTGACGAGTCCCAGACCGAAACCTGCCGTCAGCGCGACAAACAACGCCCCGAACACGAACCGCTTGTAAAGGGTTTCACTCGCTGCTTCCGCCATGCCTTGAGTTTTCTGTACACCGCGTTCGTCTTTCCACTCGCCGCGTAGCGCACGGTTCAGTTCATCCACCAATTCGCGCAACGGCACGCGATGCGCCGCCGCGAAAATGAACAACGGTTCCGCCGGTCCGTACTCACCGCCGCATCCTGCGATTCCATACTTCTCAAACACCGGCCCGCACTGCGGATACTGCCGGTTGATGTCCGAGACCAGCATCGAGTGGTGGATCGGTTCGCTCTGCTGTGGAGCTTCGGTGGTCAGCGCCTTTGTCATGTTCACACCTTACACGACGTGTAAGAAGCGCGAATTGACGCCGGTCAACAAACACAACTTGAAAATTCTCAGGCCTGCTGGCGTTCCCACACCGCTTCATCGGGGGTGAAGTAGCGCACCCGGACTTTCTTGTACTCCTTCGTCGAGTAAAGCGCGCTGTGTTCGCGGATGGCGGCTCTTTCAGCGATGGTTGCAAGGGTTTGCTCGCATGCTTCCTGCGATTTGCCGTGGACCATCGTGAAAATATTGTACGGCCAATCGGGGTACGAGGGTCGACGGTAGCAGTGGCTGACGGCGCGGAAACCGGCCATCAGTGCGCCGACACGATCTATTTCGTCGTCTTTGCCGGGCACGGCCCACACGCCCATCGCATTCGCGCTGAAGCCAGCGCTCCGATGATGCAGCACGGCGGCGAACCGGCGCATCTTGCCGGAATCGAGGAATTGACGATGCATGACCTGCAGTGCCGGCAATGTCATTCCCAGTTCCTTCGCATATTCGACAAACGGCCTTGGCGTAATCGGCAAATCGCGTTGCAGGATGCGGACGAATTCCACCTGCATCGGGGTGAGCGCGGTGTCGGTTGTGCGGCTCTTTTCCGTGTAGGTGGGCGCATCAAGATCGTCGGGGCGGGAATCCCCTCCCACATCAAACTTAACGCCGATCTTGAACAATTTCAGCGTGGGCAGCAATCGTGTCGAGAGTGCTTGGGATTGGCGGTGCAACAATTCCACCGTCTTATCCAGGCCCAGCTTGCTCAGCGGTGAGATGGCAATGGTGTACCAGAGATTGAAGGAATGATTTCGCAAGTAGTTGTGACTGACGCCGGGATGTTGGTTGATAATCGCCGCGGCTTCATCCACACGCGACGGGTCGATCTGCGCCGCGACGAGGCTCGATGCGTAGCCGAGGCTACGCGTGTCGAAGATGGCGCTGATCTGGCGGATAACCTTGGCGGTCTTGAGATTCTGTACGTGCTCGAGAACATCCTTTTCACTCGCTCCGACGTGGTCCGCAAGTGTGGCAAATGGCCGCTCAACGAGGGGTACTTCAGTTTGCAGCAATCCCAGCAGCTTGATGTCCAGCGGATCAGTGACAGTACTCATAGGGTTATGCCGGTCAGATCTTTTCGTCGCCGCGCGCGATTCTCTCCAGGCGCTTGCGGTTGAGGATGCGAATCTGGTCGCCACGGTAGGTGAGGACACGATGCTCCGCGAGGCGACCCAGTACGCGCGAGAATGTTTCTTTCGTAGTGCCGATCATCTGCGCCAGTGTGGTTTTGCTGATAATCACCTTGATCGGCTTGCCAGGCGGGGCAGGCAAGCTAAGCACGTAGCTGGCGAACCGCGCGGGAACTTCTTTGAGCGTGAGATCCGTCAGCGCATCACGCATTTGGCGCAGCCATTTCACAAGCGTTCCGATAATCTTGAAACTCAGTTTTGGGTCGCGACCCAACAATTGTTTGAAGCCGTTCTTCTCGATCAGGATTACGGTCGCGGTTGTCACCGCCTCCGCGGTCGCGGGATAGGCGTCCATGAACATGGCCGCTTCGGCGAACGCGTCACCCGCCTGCACGATGTGAAATACGCGCTCACGACCGTCCGGCCCGACCCGGTAGATCTTCACGGTCCCGGCAACCACGATGTGAACTCCGCGCGAAGGGCTGCCCTCGGTAAAGACGAACTGGCCCTTGCGATACTCGCGACAGACGGCGATCTGGCGCAAGCCATCCAGTTCGCGCTCGTCGAGGTCAGAGAACAACTGGCAACTGCGTAGCAAGTGGGTCAGATCCATCGCTTTGGCCGACGAATGTCTAGCACGCAAAGCCCGACATTGTCGAGCGGTTGGCGCATGACGAGTTGTCATCGAACCGGCCTACTGGCGGTCACTCTGTCATTGGATCACGATTGGCCCAAACTTGTGGATCTCATTGAAAGAGCTTGAAGCCAAGAGGTTGTGGTATAAAGCTGGGCGATGGCACTAACGTTGCTAAGACTGCACGAGAAACGAAGTGAACGACTCTCGCCAGCGAACTGACGCGCCTGTGGCTATGCCGTCGCTAATCCAGAATTGGATTAGCCTTTCCGGCATTATTCTCGCCGCGTGCAGTTTCTTCGCCGTTGCCTGCCTGATCGCCATCGATTTCTATGCGGGATTCGGCAACCCGTATATGGGCATCCTGACGTACGTTGTCGCGCCATCATTCCTGTCCGCTGGCTTACTCCTGATCCTCTTGGGCGTGCTGCTTGAACGCCGCCGGCGCCGCCGGCTTGCCCCGGGCGAAATCCCGCGCCACCCGCGCATCGACTTCAACGTGGCCCGGCAGCGTAACACGTTCCTGATCGTGGTGGTGGTCACGTTTGTGTTCCTGATATTCACGGCATTCGGCAGCTACCGCACGTATCAGTTCACCGAATCCGTTCAGTTCTGCGGCCAGACCTGCCACGCGGTGATGAAACCTGAATACACGGCCTACCAGAACTCGCCGCATGCGCGCGTCACGTGCGTCGAGTGCCATATTGGTCAGGGCGCAACTTGGTTTGTGAAATCAAAACTCTCGGGCAGTTATCAAGTATACGCGGCGCTGTTCGAAAAGTATCCCCGCCCGATCCCGACCCCCGTTAGAAACTTGCGGCCGGCGCAGGAGACGTGCGAACAGTGCCATTGGCCGCAGAAGTTCTACGGCGCCGTCGAAAAGATCCGCACGCATTACAAGTACGACGAGAAGAACAGCCCGTGGACGGTCGAACTATTGCTCAAAGTTGGCGGCGGCGATTCGACGCACGGTCCGGTGGGAGGGATCCACTGGCACATGAACGTCGCCAACAAGGTGGAATACATCGCAGCCGATGAAGCACGCCAGCAGATCCCGTGGGTCCGCATCACTGACCATCAGGGCCATGTCACTGTGTACGAAGCCAAGGAAGGCAGGCTGAAACCGCCGCAGGTCACCCCCGAAGCGATGCGGCGCATGGACTGTGTCGATTGCCACAACCGCCCCACACATATCTTCCGCTCACCCGACGAATCCGTGGATATGTCGATGGCCCTGGGCCGCATCGATCCGTCTCTGCCATCGATCAAGAAGAACGCGGTCGATGTGCTGGCGGCGGACTACCAGACCACGAACGAAGCCCTCAAGAAAATCGCCGACACACTTTCCCAGAAGTACGGTTCATCCAACCGGGAAACCGTCCAACGCGCGGTCAACGAATTGCAGAAGATTTACCGCGAGAACTTCTTTCCCGAGATGAAGTCCCGTTGGAAGGTATATCCGAACAACATCGGCCACTTCCAATGGGCCGGCTGCTTCCGCTGCCACGACGGCGAACACACGAGCACTGACGGCAAGACCATTTCGGCCGACTGCACCAGTTGCCACACGATCATCGCTCAGGGACCGGGGGCGGAACTCAAAACCCTCAGTGCCCAGGGCCTCGAATTCCAGCATCCATCCGAAGACTTGGGCGACGCTTGGAAAGGCCAAAAATGCAGCGAGTGCCACAACGGAGGCTCGATGTGATCAAGGTCGCGCTCGCATTGCTCGTAGCCACAGCTACTGCCACGTCCGCCGCTGACATTTCGTGCCTCAAGTGCCACGAAAAGGAAAATGCGCTTTACGCCCCGAGTGCTCACGCCCAGGCCGGTCTGACGTGCCTGGACTGTCATGGCGGCGATCCCAAAGCGACCGACGTCACCGCGCACGCCACCGACAATTTCAAGCGTCCCGACAACAAGAAGGCGATCGCTGAGTTATGCGCCAGTTGCCACGGCGACGTGCGGCGGATGAATCCCTACGGTTTGCCCACCGATCAACTTGACCGCTACAAGACCAGCAAGCACGGCGAGCAACTGTTCGCGCAGAACGACCAGAAGGTGGCGGTTTGTATCGATTGCCATGGCGTCCACGACATTCTCAAAGTCAAATCGCCGCAGGCCCACGTGTATCCGACGAACATCCCGCAAACCTGTGGCCGCTGCCATGGGGATGTGAAGTTGATGCAAGAGTACAAGCTGCCGACCGACATCATCACCCAATACAAGTCCAGCTACCACGCCTACATGGTATTCGAGAAGGGCGACCTCAGTGCGCCGACCTGCGTCACGTGCCACGGCAGCCACGGCGCCACGCCACCGGGCACTGCCCAGGTTGGCCAGGTCTGCGGCAAGTGTCACGTCCGCCAGCGCGAATTATTCGAGAAGAGCCCGCATGCCGAGGCTGCGGCGGCTGGTTTGTTCAACGAGTGCGTCAGTTGCCACGGCAACCACGGTATCCAGAAGGCGTCGGTGGAATTATTCGCCAAGACGTGCGTCCAGTGTCACGCCAAGGATCCGAAGCAACTCCAATTGCGTGACGATATCGCGGGCCTGATCCGCCGCGCGCAAGACGGTTGCAGTAACGCTGTCACCGTGGTGCACGATGCCACGGTGCGCGGGCTGGCGACTGATGACGAAGAGTTGCTGCTGCAGGAAGCAAAGACGCAAGTGACCCAACTGGAAGCGATGCAGCACCTGCTGGCGGTGGACCAGTTACAGCCCGTCGTGAAGCGCTCGGACGAGATCGTGAAGCTGACACTCGCCGATGTCGCCGACCTGGAGCGCATCGAACGCTGGAAACGACACGCGCTGACGCCGATCTGGGCGTTCCTGGCCCTCATGGCGATCATATTCTGGGCAAAGCGGCGACAACTGGAGCAGGGACGCAAACCATGAACGAGGAACAGCGAATTTCCCGGCGAACGTTTCTGGACTGGCTGGTGGCTGGCGGCCTCTTGACGTGGGCGGTGGCTTTCGTCGCGCCCGTGATCAGCTACGTATGGCCGGCGCAAAAGCGTGGACCGAGCGTGCAAACGGTTTCCGCCGGCAAGGCTGACGAGTTTGCCGAGTGGCAAACGAAAATAGTCGCGATTGGCGGACACCCGGTGATTGTCATCCGCACGCCGCAGGGATTTCGAGCGTTCGCAGCAATCTGCACGCATCTTGGCTGCATCGTCGGCTGGGACGCGGCGCGACACCAGATTGCTTGCCCGTGTCACGCTGGATTCTTCGACATCAACGGCCGCCCCGTGGCCGGACCGCCGCCGCGACAATTGGCCGAACACGGTGTGGCGGTGGTCAACGGCGAAGTGCTGGTGAAATCCGCATGAACCTGCCACCGAGAATCCGCACCTGGCTGGCCGAACGTCTCGACATTGGCGTCGCGGAAAAGTTCGCTGATGGGCAACTGCACAAGCCGCTGCCAGCAGAGACCGGTTTCTGGCACACGTTCGGCAGCCTGTCGCTCTTTCTGTTTCTGAACCAGGTTGTCACCGGCATCCTGCTGATGATCTATTACCGGCCCACGACCAATACCGCTTTCGAGAGCGTGCGCTTCATCATGACCAAGGCACACTTCGGCTGGCTGATCCGCGGCCTGCACGCGTGGGGCGCGACGCTGATGATCCTCTGCGTATTGATCCACATGATGCGTACCTTCTTCATGGGCGCGTACAAGAAGCCGCGCGAGCTGACCTGGGTGTTCGGGGTCTTCATCTTCGGCTGCACCGTGACGTTCGGCTTCACCGGCTACCTGCTGCCGTGGAATCAGCTTTCGTACTGGGCCACCACCGTCGGCACCGAGATTACCGGGGCGATCCCCCTGGTGGGTCAATATCTCAAGGTGTTGCTGCGCGGCGGCGAAGGCGTGACAGGCGAAACACTGGCGCGGTTTTACGTGCTCCACGTGGTCGTGCTGCCGTGGGTGTTGACGATGCTGATTGTGACACACCTCTTTCTGATGCGGGTGCAGGGTCTGGCCACGTTCGAGCGCGTCGGCGAGGAGAAGCCGATTGACAAAAGCCATGGCATCCCGTTCTTCCCGCATCACGTGCTCAAGGAGGGAGTTGTGTTCTGCGCGCTCATCGGCCTGCTCGTCACGCTGATCTTGCTATGGCCCATCGAGCTGGGCGAGAAAGCCGATCCGTTCGTCACGCCGGAAGGCATCAAACCCGAATGGTATTTTCTGCCGACCTATCAACTCTTGAAGTATTTCCCGAAGACTCTGGGCTTGTTTGTGTCCCTGATCCCGCAACTGCTGCTGTTGCTCTGGGCGTTCCTTGATCGCAGCCCCGAGCGCCATCCAAAGAAACGCCCGATCGCGGTGAGCATTGGCATAGCCGCATTGCTCTTGGCCATTGTGTTCGGCCTGCTCGGCCATTTCTCGGAGCGAGACATCACATTCCGTGGCCGCCATTACCACATCGATATCTACGGCGTGCCGCACCGTCTCTCCGAACAACCGAAGCATTGACGCCCATTATTCCGGGACAGGCTGTCAGAGAGTTGTGCGATATCCCCAAGTGCCAGTGTTTAGCGGGCGTGCCGCCTTCGCATCGCGCCAAGAACGTGGTCACACAACGATTTTTACTGCAAATTGTTGGGGTTTGAATTATGGTGCGGGTGACGCACACTGGTAAGGCCAGGCGATGTGCAACATTCAACCATGGGAGATTTGATGAAGACGACTTTACATTCTGCCATCCTAGCCACCGTCGCGGTTGCAGTTGGTGCGGTGGTTTCAACTCGCGCGTACGCAGACAGCCGCGACCCCGCGAACTACATCGGCCCAAAGATGTGTGGCATCTGCCACAAATCGGAGGATAGCGGCAACGCTCTCGGTAAATGGCAGGCCGGCCCGCACGCCAAGGCGTTCGATACACTTGGCACGCCAGCCGCCAAGAATATCGCCAAGAAGGCCGGTATTGACGATCCACAGAAGAGTGGCAAATGTCTCAAGTGTCACTCGACCGCATACAATTTCACGGAGTCCATTGCGACCGAGAAAATCAAACCTGAGGACGGCGTGACCTGTGAGTCATGTCACGGCCCCGGCAAGAAGTTCATGGCCAAGAGCACAATGGAAGACCGAGCCAAATCAATTGCCGCCGGCATGATCTATCCGGCGAACGAAAGCTGCAAGCTCTGTCACAATCCAGAAAGTCCAAACTTCAAGGGATTCGATGAGAAAGCGATGGTCGAAAAGATCGCGCATCCTGATCCCAAGGTGAAGCACTAAGCCGCCAGACTGTATCACTGACGCCGGGCACGCTTGTTGAACTTGCCCGGCGTCTTTGCGTTTCCGCCATGTGACAAGCTGTCATTAAACTACAACTCCCCGCCACTTTGTCGGCCAAGCCCAACCAAAGCAATCGGCGGCTTGCGCGACTTCGCGCAGCTTAACAACCTGTAAATAAACAGGTTACGACACATCACGTCCCTCATCAGAACTCACTGGCAAGGCCACTGCTAAGCCAAGGGGAGTATCGGGACGATTGTAATGGGCCAGGCCAATAACAAATCAAATGCGCCAACGAGAACCTTCACGACGCTCGTGTTCGATCGATTGGCCTCGGTGAAGTTCGCGGTAACGGTGGTCGTGGTCATCGCCGTCGCTTGCATCACGGGAACCCTGATTCCGCAGGGCACGGATGTCGCTAAATACATTCGCCAGAATCCCGACGCGGCGTCTCGCATGGAGCTGTTCGGCAAGCTCGGCCTCACGCACATTTTCTACTCGCTCTGGTTTATCGGTTTGCTTTGCACACTGGCCGCAACCGTGTCTGTTTGCAGCACACGCCGCTTCTCGACCGTGCTTCGCACCAGTGGCTACGCGCGGTATCGCGCTTTCGGCTCGATGCTCACGCACATCAGCATCCTCCTGATCCTGACGGGCGGCGTAATCCGCGGCGTGTGGGGCGAGAAAGGCTACATCGAACTTCGCGAGGGCGAAACGAACGCGCAGTTCGTAACGGAGAAGAACGTGAAACTGCTACCGTTCGGTATTCACCTGGCCAAGTTTGAAATTGAGACATACGACCAGCCGAAGACGGATACCGACGATAAGGCGCAGGCGAAGCAGGGTGACTGCTGCAACGCGTTGCTCGTCGCGTGGCCCGAGAAAAACCTGAAGGCCACGCTGCCGGTCAAAGTTGGCGAGGAGCAGGGGTTCGGGGAGTTCAAGATCACCATCCTGAAGTACATTCCGGATTTTATCGTGGACATGCAGACGCATGAGATCACGAGCCGCTCCAGTGAACCGCGCAATCCTGCGATCCTTGTGGCGGTCAATGGACCGACCTACCAGAACCACCGCTGGCTGTTTGCAAAGTTCCCCGATTTTACGATGCATACGAAAGACACGCCGGCGACCGGGCCAAGCCCGCTGGAGATGATTTACCAGAATCACGGCGTGGTGGAGCACAAAACGATGCCCACCGGCCCAATCAAATCGTTCAAGAGCACGATTCAACTGGTCGAGGGTGAATCCGTCGTCGGCGAGCGCACGGTGGAAGTGAACAGCCCATTCCACTACAAGGGATACACCTTTTACCAATCGGGCTACAACCCGGACGACTTGTCGTACACCTCGTTCCAGGTTGTGAAGGATCGCGGCGTGCCGGTCGTCTACACCGGCTTCGCGTTGATGATCGCTGGTTTGTTCATCGTGTTCTACCTCAACCCATGGTTCGATGCCCGAGGGAAGACGGCATGACGCTTTTCGCGGCCGGACTCAGCTACAAGACGGCGCCCGTTGAGTTGCGCGAGTTGCTCGCTGTGAAGCCGTCACAGCTCGTCTGTTGCGCCTGCCGTTTGAAACTTTGTGGCGACCTCAGTGAAGTCGTGCTGCTCTCAACCTGCAACCGTGTGGAAATATACGGCACCACACCGCGGGTGACCGGCCACATCGACTCGCTGTTCCGGCTCCTCAGTAGCGACCGCCGCGACTTTCGTTCGCATGTCTACGTACACGAAGATGTCGAGGCTGTGCGGCATCTGTTTCGAGTCACTGGCGGACTCGACTCGATGGTCGTCGGTGAAACCGAGATCACGGGCCAGGTGAAAAAGGCCTACGACACCGCCCATGCCGCGCGGCTTACGGGAGGCGTGCTGAATCGCCTTTTCCAGAAAGCCTTCCAGGCGGCGAAGGAAGTCCGCACGCGCACCGGCATCGGCCGGGGTGCGACCTCCGTCGGCAGTGTGGCGGTCGAGTTGGCCGAGAAGATTTTCCGACACGATCTCTCGAAGCAGACGGTGATCATCATCGGCGCGGGCCAGATGGGGGAAGCCTGTGTGCGCCACCTGGCGAAGAAAGGCGCGCAGTCGATTCTCGTTTCCAATCGGTCCTTCGACCACGCCGTGGATCTGGCCAATGAATTCGGCGGCAAGGCGGTGCGGTTCGAAGATTGCCTTACGGCGATGGCTGATGCGGACATCGTCGTCGCATCGACAGGCTGCCCGAAGACCCTGCTGCATCGTGCCGACGTGGAGAAACTGATGGGCGCACGACGAAATCGTCCGTTGTTCCTCATCGACATTTCCGTGCCGCGCAACATCGACTCCGATGTGCAGCATCTCGACAATGTTTACCTCTACAATATCGACGACCTGGAAGCGATCGTGGGTGAAAATGTGCGGTCACGCGAGCAGGAGTTGGCCTTGTGCCGGCAGATCATTGACACGCGCGCGGCGGCGTTGATGGAAAAACTTAACCTCGAAAAGGAGCGGCTTTATGACGTGGGCCTTCAATCTCAGCCTCGCTGGGTATCTGACGGCGCTGCTGTTCTCGGCAGCTAACCTGTTCTCGAAAAAAGGGTGGCTCGCCTCGGCCACGACTGTGTTCCTGTCGGCGGGAGCCGTGGCGCAAACGATCTACATGGCGGTGCGCTGGTCTATCGCGGGGCGCGCGCCGTTCAGTAACATGTTTGAGTCGATGGTGTTGCTCGCGTGGGCGGTCGTGGTCGTCTACCTGGCGCTACGGATTCGCAGGCAGATTCCCGTGCTCGGGGCGGCGACGGCAGCGCTCGCGGTGCTGACGCTGGCGTACGCGAGCACGTTCGAGACGAAAATCCAGCCGCTCATGCCCGCATTACGCAGCAACTGGTTGACGGTGCATGTGTTCATGTGTTTCCTGGGCTACGGCGGGTTCGCGGTCGCGGCCCTGGCGAGTATTGGTTATCTCATCGCTGCGCGCACCGGCAGCAAGACACGGCCTGAGATCACGTCAGCATTTGATGCCGCCACGGCCAAGACGATTTCATTCGGGTTTCTGTTCCTGACGGCGGGCATCATGACGGGCGCGGTGTGGGCGAATTCCGCTTGGGGCACGTATTGGAGCTGGGATCCGAAGGAAACCTGGTCGCTGATCACCTGGTTCATCTACGCCGTATTCCTGCACTGTCGTTTTATGCGCGGCTGGAAAGGCAAACGCGCCGCCTGGATTTCCGTCATCGGATTTGCCTCCGTCATTTTCACCTACTACGGCGTGAACTTCCTGCTGAGTGGGTTGCACAGTTATGCAAGGTCCTGACAAATGGTGGGCAGCATGCGTCTGCATACTGACTCTTTGTTTATGGCCCGTTTCACACGCGCGGGCCATCGACAACGCTGACTGTTTCGTTTGCCACTCGGACATATCGCTCACCAAGACCAACGCTGCCGGCAAGGCAGTTTCGTTATTCGTTGACGACGCAAAGTTCAACGCTTCGATCCACGCCAAGAACCTCTGTACCAGTTGCCACACGGACATTACGGATCTACCGCACGCCGAGACGCACAAGCCCGTCAGTTGCAGCCAATGTCATCGCATCGAAGCCGACATTTATCTCAAGAGCGACCACGGCCAGGCGATTAGCAAAGGTGTTGCGGAAGCCGCGTCTTGCCAGGATTGCCACGGCAAGGCCCACGAGTTGCTCGATTACCGCAATCCCGCTTCGCCGGTGAACCGCGCGCATATCCCCGAAACCTGCGGTCGCTGCCACGGGAATGTCGCCGAGATGGAAAAATTCAACCTGCGCCAGCGCGCGGTTGTCGTTTCGTACGACAAAAGCGTGCACGGACTGGCCCACGCCAACGGTGTCGCCAACGCAGCGGTTTGTTCCGACTGCCACGGCACGCACGATTTACATCGCTCCACGAACCCGGAGTCGAAATTGTACTGGCAGACGATCCCCGCGACTTGCGGCAAGTGCCATGACAATGTGCGCCAGACCTATTCCCGCAGTATTCACGGCACTGCGGTGGCCCAGGGCGTGCGTGACGCGCCCGTCTGCACCGATTGCCACGGGGAGCACACGATCCAGGCGGTCAAATTGGCCGCGTCCCGGGTTTCTCCGGCCAACATCCCGGAAACGTGCGGCCAGTGTCATGCCGCGCAGCGCATCGTCACGCAATACCAGCTTCCGCCGAATGTGTTTACAACGTACATTCAAAGTTTCCACGGCCTGGCGCTGCAGGGTGGCAACCTGACCGCCGCCAATTGCGCCTCTTGTCATGGTGTGCACGACATCCTGCCCGCCAAGGATGCGCGTTCAACGATCAACACCAACAACCTGGCGCAGACCTGCGGCAAGTGTCATCCCGGTATCGGCACGCGCCTCAGCGCCGAGTTCTTCCGCATTCACGCGCCTCCGGGGGCGGCGGAAGGTAAACCGTGGATCGTAAACTTCATCTCGCGTCTCTATGTGGTGCTCATCGTCGCGACCATTGGCGGGATGCTGGCGCACAATGGCCTCGACTATTTCCGCAAAGCACGCAACCACGTCCGCTGGGCGAAAACGCAGGACGGCGAAATGCGGCTCACGCCTTTGATGCGCGCACAACACTTTTTGCTGATGGCGCTGTTCGTCTTGTTGGCGTACACCGGCTTCGTCCACAAATTCCCCGACGCGTTCTGGAGTTGGCCATTCCGCGCAATGACCAATGGCAACTGGTTGCGCGGGATAATCCATCGCGTGTGCGGATGGACGTTCCTAGTGCTTTTCGTGGTCCATCTCGCAACGTTGTTCGGCACCACGCGCGGTCGCGCCGAATTGAAAGTATTGTGGCTGCGGCTGCACGACTTTACGGATGTCTTCGCGATGCTGGCGTACAACCTCGGCTTGCGCCAGACACCGCCGGCGCATCGGAAGTGGAGCTACATCGAGAAAGCCGAATACTGGGCGTTGATTTGGGGCTCGGTGGTGATGATCGTCACGGGCGTGATGCTGGTATTTACGGACACCGTGTTGCGCTGGTGGCCGAAGGTGTGGCACGACGTCGCGCAAGTTATCCACTACTACGAAGCGCTGCTGGCGACTCTCGCGATCGTGGTCTGGCATTTCTACTGGACCATCTTCGATCCAAAGGAATACCCGATGAATCCGTCGTGGCTCATCGGGAAAAAGGCCCCACATCCAGAGTCGAAAGAAAAGGAAACTTCACCGAATGGCACCTCTTAGGCATATCGTTCTGATTTTACTGGCAACCGTATTGGTTGCTCGGGCCGACGAACAAAAAGAGTCCGACCGCTGCGTGGTCTGCCACGAGGCGGAGACGAAAGAATGGCAAGCCTCGCCCCACGCGCAGACGATGAACGATGTCTTCCTGAACGAGTGGACGAACGAGGGCAAGAAATGGGAATGCCTCGTTTGTCATGTGAGCAAACTCGACCGCAAGACGGGCACGTTCTCGCATGAAGGCATTAGTTGCGAATCATGCCATGGCGCGGCGAAAGATGACCATCCCGACAAGTCGAAGATGGTGTTGCCTGTTACATCGGAAGTTTGCCAGAGTTGTCACGCGATCACGTATGGCGAGTGGCGCGTCAGCGCCCACGGCCAGAAAAACATCCGCTGCTTCGACTGCCACAAGATGCACGAGATGCAGTTGCGCAAGGATGAACCCGATCAGATGTGCGGCACGTGCCACACGGACCGACTTAAGAGCTTCTCGCACGCCACGCATTCGCTGGAAGGTCTGCATTGCCTGAGTTGCCATATGCCCGAGGTGAAGGGCGCGGTGATGAAGATTCGCGGGCTCGGCGTCCGCGGGCACACCTTCGGCGTCGGCGCCGAAACCTGCGCCAATTGCCATCGGGACATGGTGCACGCCAGCCATGAGCGTGCGACGTTAACCGAGGAAGTCAAAGAGCTGAAAGCGGCCACGCCGGAAAAGCTCACGGCGCGCCTCGATGAACTGGAGAAGGAAACGGGCAAGTCGCGCGAGATGCTTGCGGCGAATCGGCGTGTTTTCCCGCCGGTTGTCGGCCTCTCGTTCCTGTTGGGCATTTTCCTCGGCGTTGCCCTGCCGCACTTCCGTCGCAAGAAACGTGGGGAGAAGCCGCAATGATCTCCCGACGAAGATTCTTTCAAGTTGGCGCCACGGGTGCACTGACGGTACTGGGCGCCCGGGAGCTTTTCGCGGAGCCGCAGGTCAATCCAAACGGGGGCGCTGGCGTGTTGGTGGATCTCATGCGATGCATCGGTTGTCGCGCGTGCGAAAATGCCTGCCGTGTGCGCGCGGGATTTGGCTCGCTTCCCACCGCGGCGATCGGTTACGGCGCGGGCGACGGTAAACTGAGTTTTCAGTCCCGCACTTTCGTTGATTTCCGAAATGGCGGCACGAAACCGAAGCAGCCCGTGAAACGCCAATGCATGCACTGCCTCGAACCGGCATGCGTGTCGGTCTGCCCCGTGGCCGCGTTGGAGAAGACAGCGGCCGGCCCGGTCGTTTATCACGAGAACATCTGCATCGGTTGCCGCTACTGCCTCCTTGCCTGCCCATTCAGCGTGCCGAAGTACGAATGGGACAACGCGCTGATGCCTCGGGTCGCCAAATGCGATTTCTGCGCCGACCGGCAGGCGAAAGGTCAATCACCGGCGTGCGTCGCGGCCTGTCCGACGGGCACGTTGAAGTTCGGGAAGCGCAGCGACTTGTTGCAGGAAGCGAAAGCCCGACTGGATTCGCAACCGGACCGCTACACGTCCATCTACGGTGAGGACATCGTCGGCGGCACCTCATGGATTTATCTGTCCGATACCACGCCCGAGGAACTTGGTTTCCCGAGCGGCCTGCCGAAGGAGCCCTTGCCTGCCCTTACGTGGAAGGCAATTTCGAAACTGCCATTCGTGGTCATCGGCGTCGGCCTCATCCTGAGCGCGATCGTTCGGTGGCGGACCCGAGACGGGACGGAGCAGCCATGAACGAGTTCAACTGGATTCTCGCGCTGTTCCGCATCGTCGGCGTGTTCGCGATGATGAGCGGCGCGGTCTTCGTTTGCTGGTTGCTCTCGGGCCGTCAATCTCCGAAACATATGTCGGGCGTATTTGGCTGGTCGTTGCTGATCGTGCTCTGGGGTCTGGGGGGATATGCGTTCACCTCACGGTATGCTCTGGGCCTCGGTGCTGTGACGAATCTTTCCGATCAGTTCCCTTGGGGTATCTGGAAAGCGCTGGTCGTTTGCGGAATCGCCTTTGCTGCGGGCGGGTTCCTCACGGCGTGCATGGTGTACATCTTCCGTATCCGCACGTTCTACCCGATTTTGCGGCCCGTTGTTCTGGCTGCGTATCTCGGGTACATGCTGTCAGCATCGGGCGCGCTGCTGGTCGATCTGGGGCGATATCACCAAATCTGGCGGCCGATCTTCTACTGGCAGCATCACTCGGTGCTCTTCGAGGTATCATGGTGCGTGATGTTGTACACCGGTGTGTTGTCGGTCGAGTTTGCGCCCATCGTGCTCGACCGGTTCGGTTGGAAGCGGATCTCGCATTTCGTACACGCGATCACGGTGCCATTCGTGATCTGCGGCGTGATTCTCTCGACGCTGCATCAGTCGTCGCTGGGCTCGCTGTTTCTCATCGTGCCCAACAAGCTGCTGCCACTGTGGTACACGCCCCTGTTGCCCATTTTCTTCTTCCTCAGCGCGCTCATCTCGGGGTTTGCGATGGCGATTTTCGTGTCGGCACTAACGTTCTGGATATTCCACAAGCCGCTGGAACCGCGCGTACTCACCTCACTGGCCAAGGGTATGACCCCGCTGTTGTTCATCTATCTCTTTCTCCGCATCGCCG
Organism: Verrucomicrobiota bacterium; assembly: GCA_003152315.1. Classification (GTDB taxonomy): domain Bacteria; phylum Verrucomicrobiota; class Verrucomicrobiia; order Palsa-1439; family Palsa-1439; genus Palsa-1439. Next base: position 102,293 of record PLZV01000051.1, on the reverse strand, counting down.
ATCTCACGGCACGCAATGCATGGATGTATATATTCCGTTGTCCACTCCAGGGCTTCACGTTCACGTTGGAGATGCTGCTCTTGACGTTGCCGTTGTTCGTCGTGCTGCGGACTCGCTGGTCGGGCCGGCGACGTTGGGCGTTTGCCGCAGCGATTCCCGTCATCCTGGGGGTCAACCTGAATCGACTCAACGTCGCCTGGATCGGCTTGTTGCCGGCCACCGGCTCGAACTACTTCCCGTCGTGGATTGAAATCACTGTCGTACTGAATCTGCTTTCGTTCGGGGTCGTGCTCTTCGGGCTGGCGGCGCGTTACTTGCCGTTGTTCGAGCATCCGGACATCGGTGGACATCACGCGCCCAGGGCAATAGCCGACGTGACGACGATCGGACCAATGGAGGCAAGCGGGCATGTTTAGGCGCAGCCTCACCGCGAAAATCCTGGTCGCCGTCGGCATAACGGTCGCGGTGGTGATTTCCATCTACACCTATTTCGTCATTCGCGTGCAGAGCGCGTGGTGGCACGAGCGTACGCAGGCGCAAAACGTCATCGCGGCCTCGCTGATCCATGAATACCTCAATGGTGTCATGCTCAGCGACCGCCACGAAGAGGTGCAGGGGTTCCTGCTAAAGATGAAAGGCTCCGACGAAATTTGGCGCGGCCGCCTCATCAAACGCGACGGCACCGTTATTTTCTCGACCGACACGCAGGAGGTCCAGCGTGCCGTCATGACGGTGCCCGCGGAGTTGTTCACCGAGAATCAGGTGCTGCAGGGCACGCGCGTCGAGAACGGTCAGCGGCTCTCCGTGGTAATGCGACCGGTGCTCAACAGCGAGAGCTGCCAGCGTTGCCACGATCCGAAATTCGCTGCCATCGGCGCGATCGTCGTGGAAAAGTCGCTCGTGCCCGCCGAGGCCAATGTCGCCAACAACCGCAATCTGCTTATCGTTTACGGGGTCGTGATCTTTGTGCTGGTCGGCATCGTGCTGTGGCTACTCATTGTGCGGCTCGTCACGCAACCCGTCAGCAACGTGCTCGAACAGATGCGCCGAGTCCAAACGGGCGACCTGAACGCTCGCGCGGCTGCCGAAACCCACGATGAAGTGGGCGAACTTGCCGGGGGTTTTAACGCGATGGTACAAAGCCTCGACAACGCTACGCGCGAACTCGAGGAGTCACATCAGAAGCAAATCCAGCAAGCCGGCAAGCTCGCAACGATTGGCGAACTCGCCGCCGGCATCGCCCACGAAATTCGCAACCCGCTCGCCGGCATCGGCGCCGCCGTGGAAGTGCTCGCGGAAGAGAACAACCTCAACGGCCAGCGGACGGAGATCGTTGCCGAGATTCGCCAGCAGATCACGCGGCTCAATCGCACACTGCATGATCTTCTCGAATTTGCGCGGCTCCGTGATCCCGAGATTGCACCGTGCGACGTGCACGAATTCATCCGCCCGATGCTCGCGCTGGTGCGGCCGGACGCGCAGAAGTTTCATGTCAAGATTGAGGAACGTCTTGCCGCCGGCCTGCCCAGCATCTCCGCCGATGCGGGGCAAATGCAGCAGGCGCTCCTGAACATCCTGCTGAATGGCGTTCAGGCCATGCCCAGCGGCGGGACGCTCACCGTATCCACAGAATCGACCCAACGTAATGGGAGCGAGATTGTTCGCATCAAGGTTCGGGACACCGGTGTTGGGATTGCGCGACAACATCTCGCCAAGATCTTCTCTCCGTTCTTTACCACCAAACATCGTGGGACCGGCCTCGGCCTTTCGATCACGCGCACGATCATTGAGAAACATCACGGCACCATTTCCGTGGACAGCGAACCGGGGAACGGAACGACGTTTACGCTGGAGTTGGCCGCCTGCAAACCCGAGACGTTCGCGCCGCAAGCCGGACCGGAGACACAAAAGGAGTTCGCACATGCCGAGAACTAAAATTCTCATTATCGACGACGAGAAACTCGTACGTTGGTCACTACAACAAAAGCTTGGCCGTGAAGGCTACGACGTTGAAACCGCACCCACCGGCGAGGAGGGTCTCAATCTCATTCGCGAGGATGGCTTCGACCTTGTGCTGCTGGATTTGAGGTTGCCGGGCATGGATGGTGTGCAGGTTCTGCAGGAAATCAAGACCCTGGAACGCGACATCGCCGTCATCATGTTAACGGCGGAAACGTCGATCGCGCGCGCTGTCGAATGCGTGCGCCTTGGCGCCTACAATTATTTGTGCAAACCGTTCGAATTCGATGAGGTGCGCGTGGCGCTGGAGAAGGCGCGCGAAGAGTTGAAGCTGCGTCGCGAGATGTCACGTTTGCACGGCCAGCAGCGACGCAAGTTCGGGCTCGACAATCTCGTCGGCAACAGTGCGCCCATGAAAGCGGTGCGCGAATTGATCGCCAAGATTGCCCCGAGTGACGCGACGACTGTTCTCGTCGAAGGCGCGAACGGCACCGGTAAGGAACTTGCCGCGCGGGCCATCCACTTCGGCGGTGCGCGAGCGAATCAGCCGTTCATGGACATCAACTGCTCGGCGTTGCCCGAAAACCTTATCGAGAGCGAGTTGTTCGGCCACGAGCGCGGCGCGTTCACCGACGCGAAAAACACGAAGAAGGGGCTGTTTGAACTCGCCGACGGCGGCACCATTCTGTTGGACGAAATTGGTGACATGAAGCTCACCATGCAGGCAAAACTGTTGCGCGTGCTGGAGACGCGGCACTTCCGCCGGGTCGGTGGATCGCAGGACATCGGCGTGGATGTGCGCGTCATCGCACTGACCAATAAGAACCTCGAAGAGACGGTCGCGCGCGGGGAGTTCCGCCAGGACCTTTACTACCGCCTAAAAGTTATCTCGGTGAATATGCCGACGCTGGCAGAGCGACCCAAGGACATTGCGCTACTGGCCGAGCATTTCCTCAAAGGCTTCGCGCACGAATTCAAGAAGCCGCTCAAGCAAATGTCCCCGGCAACTCTCGAAGCGTTGCAGAATTATCCATGGCCCGGGAATGTGCGGGAACTGCGCAACGTCATCGAGCGGCTCGTGATTCTCGAAGCCGACCAGGTGATTTTGCCGAAACACCTTCCCCCTGAGATTCGAGCGGGCGCGAAGCGCGGCGGCAAGTGGATCATTGAACTACCGGCCACTGGTGTCGCATTGGTGGATGTGGAGCGGGAGTTGGTGTTGCAGGCGATGGAACGTGCCGGCGGCAATCAAACGCACGCTGCCGAGTTGCTCGGCATTGAGCGCGACGCACTGCGCCGCCGATTGAGCAAGTACGCGCTTCTGGAACCAGTGGGCGAGCCCGGCCACAGCGCGCTAACGTGCTGAAGCAGATGCCGAACGCTCGCAACGCGAACGTTTGACTGACTCATGGTTCTCATTTGCATTGATCACCGCGGGGTTGTGCTGAGGTAGATCACGAACGCAGTTAAAGCCATCGTGATCGCTCCGATCACCACGAGCAATAATCCTAATCGCTTGGCTGAAAGCATGAGCTTCTCGCGTCAAGCACCGTCTGTGCCCGTGCGTGGATTCTCCCTACAAACCTGCCAAAAACAATCATGCCATGGTGACAAGTGCCCGCTCTATTGCGTGGAAGCGCGCAGTTCCCTGAGCGATCCCGCGCAAGTTTCAGCGACCGGTCGTACTAATGCCCTGTGTGTCACTTGGTAAGTAATTGCATTTTAGGAGATTACAGAGCTATACTGCGCCGCTGGCACGCTCACTGCAATAGCAGAGAGATGGAGGACAACGAATATGCCGGGAACACATCTTCTAAAACGAACCAGCGCGTTGGTCGTCGCACTGGCCACCTTGATCGCCGTGCCAACTTACGCAGCACCTGCTGGCGCACAGCTTGGAACCGTGCTAACCGGAGGCGATCTCACGTCTGGGGGAACCCTTTCGTATCAACTCAACCTTATCGTCACCAGCCCGGGCTCGGTGCTCGGTAAGGCGACCATCAGGGCGAAGGGGTGGAAGGCGACCTTTCCCGTCCTAAGCAATTCCCTCTCTGTTGGTTTCGACACCGTCAGCAGTGCCGCGATCCCCATCCCGACGAATTTTCACGGCACGGCAAGGCTGCGAGTGACTGCCAGATTCAACAAGCGAGGGATTGGCGCCAAATCTATTCTGATAACGATCAACGTTCCCTCCACAACGCCCGCCGTCGCGCAGACGACCTGGTACGACGTCGGCTTCAATTCCAACGTCACCGTGAACGCGGATGCTGTTTCCACCAACGGCATGACCGCTCCATTCACGTACGCGTGGACGATTACCGACACCGATGTGCGTACGAATGCGACTTTCAACTCAAGCACCACAAATGCGCCAAAGTTCAACACCCTGCCGCTCACCAGTTTCACGAATTTGTTGGAAGTAACCAGTGGTGGTGTTACCAACGTTTTGAATCCCATCGACTTGGACAATCAGTTTGATCTGGCTTCGAATTCAAATCTTGTCGGCGTCACCTCCGAACAGGTGACAAAGAGCACGTATGATCTTCAGGTCATTGTGTCGGACGCTGCGGCGCATTCGGCGACGGGGACTGTCACGGTTATCTCTACCAGCGTCTCGCCGGCACAACCGTCGATCCCGCTTGGAGAACGCCAGTACCTAACGGCGGCACCCAACGGCACCAATGCCTCGACCTACAGTTGGGTGGTCAACGCAGTGCCGGCGGGTTCGGCGGCAGTTCTGGAAAATGCGAAGACGCGTACACCGTCGCTGCGACCGGACAAAGAAGGCGACTATGTGCTGCAACTCACAGTGGCCGGCGGCGGGCAGACAAACTCCTCCTTCGTGACGGTACACGGTGCGACCTACAAGGGCGTGGCCACCTGTGCCTCGTGCCACGGGACCAGTCCCCAGGTCGGGCTATCGGATTATTACACTCCGTGGAGCCAGACGCTACATGCGACGATGGCCCAACGCGGCGTAGACGGTTTCCTTGCACCCGATTACAATGAAAGTTGCTTTGCCTGCCACACATTGGGCAACAACCCCGCCCCCTTGGCGGTCAACGGCGGTTTTGACGATGTTGAGAAGACGCTTGGATGGAAGTTCCCAACGGTATTGCAAGTGGGCAACTACGCGGCCATGCCTACGAACCTGCAGAATCTGGCCAACATTCAGTGCGAAAACTGCCACGGCCCCGGCAGCCAACATCCCGGTGCTGAGTCGGCAAATTTGGACGTTGCTGTGTGCGCCACCTGCCATCAGGACGGTGAATTTCACAATCGTCCCAAGCAGTGGAGCCTGGGCCCCCATGGTGCAGATGATGGTTACTTGTCGGTGTCCATCGGCGAGGCCCCCAATGCCTCCTGCTCCAAGTGCCATTCTCCGACAAGTTTCGTGGACAATTTGAAGGGCAAGGCCCTCACCCGCCTCGAAGCCGGGCGCCTCACATGCCAGGCGTGCCATGATCCTCACAACGTGGCGATGTTTCCCACGCAAGCTCATCAGGTGCGGATCTACGACACCGTTACCCTGGATGACTCCGTGGCGGCAACGCCGCCAACGTTGACCGGTCAAGGCCCTTCGGCGACGTGCATGTTCTGCCACAATGCGCGGCGCAGTCCACCGGCAACGTACTCCTCCGCCACCACAATCCCACACGAGAGCACGGCCACCGATGTCTTGCTCGGTCTCCGCGCGAGCACGAACGTTCAGGCGGTCGTCGCCGGCGTGACAAATACCATTGCCAGCGTGACATTGGAAAACTCCGCTCACGCCGGCGTGGCCAAGTGCGTGGATTGCCACATGTTCCCGGATTCCAACCCGAAATTCACGGGCTCTAACACGGTTGGCGACCATACGTTTAGCATGACCGATCGGCTCAGCGGTGCGGAGAACCTCGCGGCGTGCAATCAGTGCCATGCCGGTGTGGATCCTGTTACCGACTTCGACCATCTCTCGGTCGTTGCGAGCAGTCTGCCGCATGGCGGTGACTATGACGGTGACGGCGTCGCGAACGGCGTGCAAACGGAAGTGACCGGCCTGCTGACAAATCTGGTGAACAAGATGCTCTCCACCGGGCTGACAATCGGCTCCGGCGGTTCACATTGGACGAGCTATACCAACCGCACTTCGTTCCCTGTTATCTATGCCGCGCAGCGCAACGCCGCCTGGAACGAGTACTTGATTGAACGTGAATTAAGCGCGGGCGTTCATAACACCGCCTTTACCGTCCGCCTGCTCCAGTGGACCTATACGGTGCTGAGCACCAATACCGGCGGCAATTCGTTCCAGGTAGACTTCCCGAACGCCGACCTCAGGTAAGCGGGACGAGCACGTGAAGGAAACCTCGAACTCGATGAGCCAGGACAAGCCACAAGGAAGGTTCCTGCGGGCGAAAGCTCTCACCGGCCTGATCGGTGGCGTGGCGACGGCGATCATTGCCATCTCCTGTGCGACTGTCGACCGCGTGGTCCTGGCTCCGCCGATGATTCCCGGGGCCAAGTACGTGGGGATGGACACGTGCGCTGCGTGCCATGAGAAGGAAGTGAAAAACTTCAAGCTCACCCAGCACGCACGCATCCAGATTCCCGGCGAAGGCCCACGGGTGGAGGGTGAAGGCTGCGAGAGTTGCCATGGTCCCGGCAGTTTACACGTGGATTCCGGCGGCGACCGCAAGTTGATCGTCAATCCCCGCAAGAGCCCCGAAGCCTGTTTCCAGTGCCACTTGGACAAGAACGCCGAGTTCAGCCTCCAATTCCACCATCCGGTCAAGGAAGGGCGGATGAGTTGCACGTCCTGCCACGATCCGCACGGCGAAGACATTCTTAAGCCGAAAGAAATGCAGGTTGGTCGCGTGAACCAGGACTGCGCGCAGTGCCATCGCGAACAGGCACGACCGCACGTGTTCGAGCATGAAGCCATGCGCGAAGGCTGCACCTCCTGCCACAACGTGCATGGATCGATCAATTCAAAGATGCTGACTGAACGCGACAACAATCTGTGCCTGAAATGTCATGCACAGATCGCGATGCCCAAGACGGCAGGCCAGGTGTTCATCGGCACCTTCGACCACACGCCCTTCCTGCAACAGGGCACTTGTTTCAGCGCGGGTTGTCACACCGCGGTTCACGGTTCAGATATCAACTCACACTTGCGGTATTGACGGAACCATGTCGATGAAACGCATCTTCTTGAGAATGCTCCTGGCCACACTCTCGATGGGGGTCGCGGGTCTTGAAACAACTCGCGCGGCTGACCCGGCAACGAATTCGACGCTCGAAGTCTCTGTTACCCCCGAGGCAACCTTTGCCAAGGTCTCCGGCAACACCCAAAAGTTCCGTGAAGACGTTGGGATCCGGGATGGTTGGACCGGTGGCATCGAGGACGCGACGCTGCACGACGACATCAGCAAGGACATCACGCTGGACGGGGAAGGGCGGTTTATTCTCGACGACCACGACTACAAGCTCCAGTTGCAAATCACAAAGAAGGATGTCGGCTTTGTCCGCGGCGGGTTCACCGAGTATCGCGAGTATTACGACAATACCGGTGGATTCTTCCGGCCGTTTACGCCGTCATCGTTTAAGTTGAACGATGACCTGGGAATGGACGTGGGGAACATGTTCTTCGAGGCCGGGCTAACGCTGCCCAATCTTCCCAAGGTGACTGTGGGCTATGAACATCAGTTCCGGGATGGTGACAAATCCTTACTCGAGTGGGGTGGTGTGACGCAGGGTACTGATACCCGCAAAATCTACCCATCGTCCAAGGACGTGCACGAATACACCGACATCCTGAAGTTAAGCGCCGAGTATGACATCAGCAAAGTCCATCTGCGTGACGATTTTCGGTACGAACATTTCAGCATGAATGACACCCGTGCCGACACCTCGGTCGATCTCAATACCAGTTCCAGCCAGACCATTACCGTCCACGAGAACAATGACCACGATGCGTTCTACAATACGTTCCGCATGGACAGCCATGTGAATGACAAGGTCTATTGGTCACTGGGCTACCTTTACAGCACGCTTTCCGGGAACGGGGACATGCAAGTGGTTACTCCCCCGCCTGTGGGACCGTTTGGGAACAACTGGGCGGCAAGTGCCATCAATGTCGATTTGGATTCCCATGTGGTCAACCTGAATAGCATGTTTGGGCCATTCAAGGGCCTCAGTTTCTATGCCGGGTTACAGGCCGAAAAAACCGATACGCATGGTTTCACTGACGCGCTGCTAACGCAAGGCGTCTCTCCGAGCACGACCAACCTGATTCACTCGGCCAATGATACCAAGAGCCTCTCAGAAACTTTTGGCATGCGCTACACCAAGATCCCCTACACGACCCTGTACGCCGAAGGGCAGTGGCAGGAAGAGCAGATCGATTTGGATGAAGAGGAAACACAGGACGGCGCGTCGAGCCTCGCGCTCGGCAACGACGCGACGGTCTTCCGCCGGGATTATCGCGTCGGTTTCAACACCGCGCCCCTGCCTCGCGTAACGCTGGCTGGCAGCTATCGGCATTACGTCGCCAATAATGACTACGACTACGAAAGAGACACGGTGCCGGGTTATCCCGGGTTCATCACCGCGCAGGACTTTACTACCGATGAAGCGATGGGCAAGCTGACGTTGCGCCCCTGCTCGCGTTTTAGTGTCGCGTTCACCTACCAACTCGTTTCGACCGACACCCGAACCTCCTCGGAAGCTGTTCCGCTGCTTGCGCCGGGCGGTTCACTGGAGTCGGGCAATTACGACGCGAATATCTACAGCGTCAGCGCCACGATCACGCCGATGTCACGCTGGTACTTGACCGGCTACTTCTCATTGCAGGACACACGCACCGTGGCGTTCGCCAACCATGATCCGTCCGTACAGACGTACCGAGGCGACGTCTACACGATTATGGGCACGACCGGCTACGCGCTCGATAACAAGACCGATCTCACCCTTGAGTACAGTTACTCGCGTTCCGACAATTTCAGCGACAACTCCTCCGCCGGTTTGCCGCTCGGCTTGGATTTCCAACGCCACGCGCTGCTCGCGGGTGTCAGCCGCAAAATAAGCAAGAATGTGATCGCTCGTCTGCGTTACGGCTTCTACGAGTACAACGAACCCAGCAGCGGTGGCAGCAACAACTACACGGCACATCTCGCCAGCGCCAGTTGCACGGTCCGATTCTGATGCAGCTCCGCCTGACAACTTGTCCATAACAGTCGTGTGAGCCGTCAACTTGTCAGGTTTTCCCAAGCATACGTCTGGCTGGGATACAGCTGTAATATGCTGGATATCTGTTAGTTACCAAAACGTTGGCCGTGCTGGCACCGGCGCTGCTAAATCATTTGGTTGCCATGGTCGCGGCAACCGATAACCACAGTGAGCTCAGGCTCCTCTTCTGGGAGACGACTGCGGGCTGCAACCTTGAATGCATTCATTGCCGCCGTCTCGACGTGAGCAAGCAGCTCATGAAAACCGATCTTTCCACCCAGGAGGCGTTGGTATTTGTCCGCAACTTGGCTGAATTCGCCAGACCGATCCTGGTCCTCTCCGGCGGTGAACCTCTCTTTCGCCCCGACATTTTCCAGATTGCGGCGCACGCCACAGAGCACGGCCTGCCCGTCGCGTTGGCAACCAACGGCACGCTCATCGACGAGCATATCGCCCACGCCATCGTCGACAGCGGCATTCAACGCGTCGCCATTAGTATCGATGGCGCGGACGAAGCGACGCATGACAGTTTCCGTCGCCAACCCGGCTCCCTCGCCGCCGCATTGAACGGTTTTCGCCACCTGCGTCGCCTCGGCATGAGCATGCAGATCAATTGCACCATCACCAAACACAATGTCCACCAGATCGAGACGGTCTACGCGATGGCCAAGGAACTCGGGGCCGAGGCGCTGCACTTGTTCATGCTCGTCCCCGTCGGCTGCGGCGTGCAGATCGCCGAGTCCAATGTGCTGCCCGCTGATGAATATGAGCGGGTGCTGAACTGGATGTACGATAGGAGCAAGGAACGGGAGATCCATCTCAAGGCCACGTGCGCTCCGCATTACTTCCGCGTGATGCGCCAGCGGGCCGCCGTCGAGCACGTCCACGTCGAAGCATCGCACAGCCATGGCAAACCGAGCCCCGTTCAGGCTCGTGGCAACAGTCGTCCAAGCGGTCACGGCAACAGTGGCGGCCCCAACATGGCGGCGATGACGAAAGGCTGCCTTGCCGGCAGCGCGATTTGCTTCGTGTCACACACGGGCGAGGTCTTCCCCTGCGGTTATCTGCCGGTCAGCGCGGGCAATGTGAAGCGGCAGCCCATGCGTGAGATTTGGGAGCACTCGGAAGTCTTCGGCCGCCTGCGCGACGTCGAGCAACTCGAAGGCAAATGCGGGCTGTGCGAATTCAAGAAGATCTGTCTCGGCTGCCGTGCCCGTGCGTTCTACGCAACGCGCGGAAATTACATGGCCGAGGAACCGCACTGTGTCTACGAACCGCGACGCGTGCGGAAACAGCAAACTTTGGAGGAGGCACTCTAGGTCTGGAGAAGCCAGGAGGTCGCATCATGGTCAATATCACCAAGCTCTACTGTGGCGAAGAACAACCTGCCGATGGACTGCGATATGGCCACGGCCACGGCGCGCCGAAGTCGGCTGCTGAACGCCGCCCCATCGTTGTCTGGAACGTCACGCGGACCTGCAACCTGCGGTGCGTGCATTGTTATTCCGACAGTCACGCGCAGAAGTATCCGGGCGAACTAACGCCCGAAGAAGCGAAGCGCGTGATCGATGACCTTGTGGCGTTCAAGGTGCCCGCGCTGCTGTTCTCGGGTGGTGAACCGCTCACGCGACCCGATCTCCTGGAGTTGATGGAGTACGCTGCCACGAGCGGCTTGCGCGTCACGCTGTCCACCAATGGAACGCTGATCGACGAGCCGACCGCCCAGTGGTTGCACGAAATCGGTCTCACCTATGCCGGCATTTCCCTCGATGGAATCGGCGAGACGAATGACTTGTTCCGCGGCAAGAAGGGGGCGTTCGACGGCGCCGTGCGCGGAATGCGCAACTGCCGCGCCGTCGGCCAGAAGGTCGGCCTGCGTCTTACGCTCACACGCCGCAACTGCATGGATCTGCATGACATCTTCAACTTTATCGAAGCCGAGGACATCCAGCGCGCCTGCTTTTACCACCTGGTTTACTCGGGTCGTGGCAACGCGGCGGACGAATTGACGACCGCGGAGATTCGCCGCGCGATGGACATCATCCTGGAACGCACCCGGGCGTTTCATGAGCGCGGACTGAAGAAAGAAATTCTGACTGTCGACAATCACGCGGACAACGTCTACCTCTATCTGAAGTTGTGCGAACGCAAGTCGGCGCGCGCCGAGGAAGTCTACCAGTTGATGAAGTGGAATGGCGGCGGCGCGAATTCATCCGGCGTCGGTATCGCCAACATCGACACGCAGGGCAACGTGCATCCCGACCAGTTCTGGCAATCCGCAACGCTCGGTAACGTGAAGCAACGCCCCTTCAGCGAGATATGGTCCGACAATTCGATCCCGTTGCTCGCGGGCCTGCGCAATCGTCTGCCGCTGCTCAAGGGCCGCTGCGGACAGTGTCGGTTCAAAGAGATTTGCGGCGGGAGTTTCCGGGTGCGTGCGGCACAAGTGTACGGCGATCCCTGGGCTTCGGATCCCGCATGTTATTTGACGGACAACGAAATCAGTCTCGCTGAAACGGATGCACTGACGATGTGACGGGCTGCGCGGGCGAGCGGTCCGCGGGATGCAATTTTGGGGTTTTATGACGGTTGCAACGACAAAGGGCACGAAGACTCTGCAATATCAGCGCGCACTGGCGCTTGGTGAAGTGCCGCGCTATACGGCGGGGCTGCAGGTGCGCCTGAAAAGCGGCGTGCGCGTCTACCTCGCTCTCTCAGCGCTGGAACTTGCGTTCTACTTCGAGGAGGATTTGGCATTACACTACGACCGCGAAGGTCGCCTGACGAAGGTTGCCCGTCCCAATCAATACCATCGACGCGGCCTGTCGCACCGAGGGCTTTCGACCCGTATACGTAGCGTCGAGGAAGGTGGGGGCATCGAACGCCATGCACTATCAGCCGAAGACACCGATGCCCTGGTCAAAGCAGCCCACGAAAAAGTTACCCCGGTCTGGGAGGAACTGAACGCAGGCCCGATCACGTTGGAGGATGCGAAACCCGGTCCTGCTCAAGCACTGGCGGAGATAGTCCCGTCAGTGGCCCGCGCCGCGGAATTCGATTTGAAAGTGGCTCGACGCGATGCGGAGAAGTTTCACTCGATCTACGGTCGTGTCGCCGTGCTGCCGCCCGACCAGTATAACTCGCTTGTGTTGCAGGCCACGGAAGGCTGCGCGTATTCCTGCTGCCTGTTTTGCGAGTTGTATTCCGGCGTGTTCTACGGTCGCAAGACGGCCGATCAGTTCAGCCGCCACCTGCAAGACGCGATTGCGTTCCATGGTGAGGCGTTGTGTGCGCGCCGCTCCGTCTTCCTCGGTGAAGCCAATGCGCTCACTCTGCCACAGGGCGATTTGGTGAGAATCTTCGGCGTGCTCCGCGATCACTTTGAGTTCCCGCCTCATGGGGACGAGCACGTGCCTGCAAACTGGTGGCTCGGTCACAAGACCCGCTTCGACGGAGTGAGCACATTTCTCGATGCGTTTACGGGCCCGCACCGCACGCCGCAGGAGTTTGAGGAACTACATAACCTCGGTCTGCGTCGCGTGTATCTCGGCTTGGAAACAGGGGACGACAATTTATTGAAATGGCTCTGCAAGCCGGCGACGAGCGCGAGCATCGCGCAGTGCGTGACGAGCTTGAAAGAAGTGGGTCTCGTGGTGGGGGTGATCGCGTTGCTGGGAGCCGGTGGCCATGACTTCGCCGAAGCACATGTTCGGGAAACGGCCCGTTTGATCAACGAACTGCCGCTGGGTCGCAACGATTTTATCTACTTTTCCCCGCTGGTGATCTATCCAAACGGCCGCTACGCGGAACAGACGAAGGCCTTGAAGGTAGCGGCGTTGTCTGCCGCCGAGATGCGCAGTCAGGAACAAGCCATTCGTGATGCCCTTCACTTCGATGAACAACGCGGTCGACCACATGTCGGCCACTATGAACTGGAATCGTTCGTTTACTAATGCCCATGCCCTGCCACGAAAATAACGCCGTGTCGACCGCAGGCCGCAAGACGGCCACAACCCAGCCCATGCTGGTGCTTGTTGGCAACCCCAACGTCGGCAAGAGCGTCCTGTTCAACAAACTCACGGGCAAATTTGTCATCATTTCCAACTATCCCGGCACCACCGTCGAGATCGCGCGCGGTGGGACCTTCATCGATGACAAGGAATTTACGGTGCTCGATACGCCGGGTGTGAACGAGTTTGCACCGCGCACGGAAGATGCGCGGGTGACGTGTGACGTGCTGCGAGATTACCCGGAAGCCACGGTTGTGCAGGTGGCCGACGCGAAGAATCTCCGTCGCGCCTTGCTGCTCACCCTGCAACTCGCCGAGCTTCGTCGCCCGATGGTGCTCGTGTTGAATTTGATGGATGAACTCGATAAATGCGGCGGTCGCATCGATGTCCGCAAGCTCAGTGAGATTCTTGGTGTTCCCGTCGTGCCAACCATCGCCATCGCCGGAACAGGAGTTCACCTGTTGCAGCAAGCCATCGGTAGGGCGCGCATCCCGAGCCTGCCGTCGGACGCTCCGGGCAGCCGTCCTTGCCCCACCGAGATTGAGGCTCAGCTCGCCCGCGCAAACGCCATCCTCGCCCAGGTGTACACGATCACGCAGCCGCGCCACGCGAGCTTTGCTCAGAAACTCGGCTGGTGGGCGACCCATCCAATCAAAGGTCTCGCCCTGGCGGCACTGGTTCTTTACTTCACGTTTTGGTTCGTTGGCCTGCTCGGCGCGGGCACGGCGGTTGGTTTTTTCGAGAAGGTCGTGTTCGGGCGTTACATCAACCCGTGGGCCATTCAGGTGGTGGACATAGTATTGCCCTTCCCGCACACGCACGACACGCAAGAATCTCATTACAACTTGGAAATCCCGCTCTCACCAACATACGGGATTTCTATCTGGGAAAACACCCAGATCGTCAGCGCGCCAACCTACTCGCTTGCCCCGAGTGCAACGCTCGGAGGGTGGACCCAAGTGAGGCGGTTGGCGCATGATTTCCTCGTCGGCGAATATGGCGTGATCACCATGGCGCTCAGCTACTCGCTGGCCATTGTGCTGCCGATCGTCACGACGTTCTTCCTCGTCTTCAGCGTGCTGGAAGACTCGGGCTATCTGTCGCGTCTCGCGGTAATGCTGAACCGCCTGTTTCGCGGCATGGGCCTCAACGGCAAGGCGGTCTTACCGATGGTACTCGGGTTGGGTTGCGACACGATGGCAACAATGACCACGCGCATCCTCGAAACCCGCAAGGAACGCGTGATCACGACGCTGCTTCTGGCGTTGGCCGTGCCATGTTCGGCACAACTTGGCGTGCTGATGGCCATGATGGCCAGCATTTCCATCCGTGCGGTTGTATTTTGGATAATCTTGATGGTTCTCATCTCCTTCATCATCGGCTGGCTTGCGGCGAAGTTATATGGCGGCGAGACGAGTGACTTCATTCTGGAGTTGCCGCCGATGCGTCAGCCGCACCTTGGTAACGTCGTTGCGAAGACGTTCGCGCGGCTCGAATGGTATCTCAAAGAGGTCATCCCGCTGTTTGTCCTCGGCACGATGGTTCTTTTCATCCTCGATAAGCTACGCGTGCTCGACAAGATCGCACGGTTTGGCGAACCGCTGGTGACGGGCTGGCTCGGGCTGCCGCGTGAGACGGCGAGCGCATTCCTTATCGGCTTTCTGCGGCGCGACTACGGCGCCGTATTCCTGCTCGACGCGGCGACGGGGCCGAAACACTTGCTCACGCCGCATCAGGTGCTTGTGGCCATGGTGACGCTTACGCTCTTTATGCCGTGCATCGCGACCCTGTTCATGATCTCGCGCGAACTTGGCAAGAAGACGGCTTTCTGGATCACGATGTTTATTTTCCCGTTCGCGTTCTTCGTCGGCGGACTGGTAAACCACCTGGGAGGCCTGTTTGGAATCTAAACTGAAAGTGTCCGCGCCACAGTTTCTGCACTGCCCCCTGTGCGGGTTTGAGTTCGAGAAACAAGAAACGCCGTGCCAGCACGGTTGCCCCCTGGGGAGATTCTGCAAGCTCGTGTGCTGTCCGAACTGCCGCTACGAGTTCCCCGAAAAGACGCAAGGACTGAATGTGCTGCAACGCTTGTTCCATCGCGGCCGCAAGCCCGCCCCCGACCGTACGCTTCTCGGCCTGCATGAATTGGAGGAAGGCGAGCATAGCGAACTCGTCTGCCTGAACAGTTCGCGAGCTTCACGCCGCAACGCCCTGGCGGTCTACGGACTCACACCGGGCAGTCGGCTCATCCTGCAGCAGAAACGGCCGACGTTCGTCGTGCGTGTGGGCGAGACCGAGCTCGCGCTCGAAATTGAGATTGCGCGCGAGATTCTCGTGCGGCGTGTTTGACGGCAAGCGGCGATATCGCCGGTAAATGCGGCGGGAGTTTATCGGCGCGCTGGCTGACCGTTCGCGGGCTGGTTGTCTTTCACGATGCTTTCCGCCCGACGCGCGCGGCTGATGGCGGTGTCGTAGGTAATCAGGCAGCGCTCGTAAAGCTCGGCGAGATAATTATCCATCAACACCATCCCGTCCTTGGCTGACACTTGCATCGTGTTTTCGAGCTGGGTAATTTTGTTTTCGCGAATCCCGTTACGGATCGCCGGGGTGGCGATCATCATTTCATAGGCGAGCACGCGACGGGAGCGATCGGCGGATGGCAACAAATCCTGCGCGAGGATGCCCTGTAGGACGTTGGACAATTGGAGGATCACCTGCCGTTGGGTACTGCCTTCGTAGATGCCCGTGATGCGCTCCAGCGCCTGGGTCGTGTTCGGGGAGTGCAACGTGGCCAGCACGAGATGACCGGTCTCCGCCGCGGTCAACGCGGTCGCAATCGTCTCCGGATCGCGCATCTCGCCAATGACGATGACATCCGGATCCTGCCGCAACACGTGGATCAGGGCACGATGAAACGAATGGGTGTCCGTCAACACTTCGGTCTGGACGATGATCGCTGAACGGTTTTGGTGGACGAATTCGATCGGGTCCTCAATGGTCACGATCTTGCAGCGGCGCTCGCTGTTGATCAGGTTGATCATATAATTGAGCGTAGTGGTTTTCCCGGATCCGGTCGGCCCGGTGATCAAGACCAGCCCATTGGGACGGCGTGCCAGTTCATCGACCTTTGGCGGCAGGCCCAGGATTTCACGACTGGGGATCGATTCGCCGCAAAGACGGAAGCACAGTTCGGGGCGACCATTGCGACGGTAGATCGTTACGCGGACCCGGCCGGCCGCGCTATGATACAGGGAAATACAAAGCTCCCATTCCCGCTCGAACGTTTGCCGCTGTAAGTCGTTCAGCAGCCCGTAGGTAATTTCAGAGATCTGCTCGGCGGACATGGCATCTTCGTCGGCCAGGATGATTTCGCCATTGATGCGGTAGGCCGGGGGAACCCCAAAAATAAGGTGCAGGTCGGATGCGTTATGTTGTTTTGCAGCCGCCAACAGGGACTCAAGTTTCATTTGTCTCATCGGCGCAAGACCCGTCTCCAGAAGCGGGAAAATCTTCTGGCCAGCCCCAGTCGTGTCGACTCCAACAACGCCGCCGTAACCTCGCGATTGTGCGGATTCAGCTGTCGGACTTGTTCAAAGGATTCATTGGCCAGGGCGGTAAGACCGAGGGCGCTTTGACAGTATCCCAGTTGCATCCAAATTACGCTCCGGCCAGCGTCCAAAGCCAAAGCCTGTTGTGCCATTTGTAACGCGAGTGAGAATTTGCTGTAGTAATAGTAAATCCGCGAGGCCTGCCAGCGGACGAGCCAATTGTGGGCTCGCGCGACCGCCTGTTCCATGCAAAACGCGGCTTGGCGGCGCTTCGCGGCGAGCAAGACGTCTCCCCGGGCCAACCAGACATAGGGGGTGTCGCCTCGTTCCTCGACGGCAGCATCCGAAAATGCCAGGGCATCCTTGATATCGCCGATCCGGGCCAACGCCACGCCCTTGGCCGCAAGCAACTCGGGTTCGTGCGGAAACGTCTCCAGCGCCTTGTCGGCCCACAGCTTGGCTTCGCGAAATTCGCCCAATTCAATTAGCATTTTCACCTGACCCGTCCAGGCGGCGGCGTTCTGCGGATTGTATTCCAGTACTTTGGCGTGGGAACGCAAGGCCTGCTCGAAATCGCCGGCTTCAAACGCCGTCTGGGCTTCCTGCTGATAATAAGCCTCGTCCTTGACGAGGGGTTGCGCGGCTGATTGTTCCTCGGATTCGCCGCCGAGTTCCAGATTGTTGAATCGGCTCATGGCAGAGTCTGTCTTCTCCACCACCAGCGGTGGAACACCACTCCAATGAAGTTTGACCTGGGTACCATCGCCAGCGCGGTCATGGCATTTTCCGTCATGTCGGCTCCTACTTCACCGTGTCCACTTATAGTCACATCCGGCCAAATAAACCAGCTTCCATCAGGCACCACCAGATTCCCGGTGGCCGGCATATAGGCGCGCCGCGGCTGCCGCACGCCATTGACAGAAAAATCTTTTGCCTGGAAGGAGATCTTGTCACCGGGCACAGCCAATACTTCGCTGACCCCATAACCCTCTTCGATCAGGGTTTGGTACCTCCGGCCGGCGTTGATCTGATAGACGACCCGGTCACCACGTTTGACGAGGCCGGAAGACACGCTCGTTTTAACGACCAACACGCGCTCGCCGATGCGTAACGCCATGAACCACCGTCGTTCCAACTGCCGACGCAGCGGTTGATAGACCAACAGGCTCACCAGCGCGAACACCACCAGCGACCAGACGATTCGCTTCCATAACTGCACATCGGGCGTCAGCCGCCGATTCATGTACAGAATGCTGCTCGTATGGATCGACATCAACATTGCCAGCGATAGGGTTCCCATCGGGTAGCCGATCCAGATTAGAAACGTGATCGCGAAGAGGCAATAACTCGCGATCGTCACCAAGCTAAAAATGCGACGTCCATACCACAGCCACGAGAGTCCCGGCACCGTCATCCCCAATATCAGCTTGTGCAGCGGCAGTTCAAATCCGTCTGTTATGACGGCCAGATGGAGTTTCCGCTTGAGGAGATACCATGGATACCAAAACCGGCTATACCAGCGTTCGCGAGGCGGATAGTACTGCGAAGCCTCTTGAGGCCTATGGATTGCCGCGTCTCTCACAGTTCTCTCCGTGCCCCACCCGTTTATTGCCGTTGATCGATTCGGAAACGGACATCCTCTTCGGGTTCATAAAACTCGCTCGTTTCGCGCTGGGATTCAACTTTGCCGACGATTTGTTCAAAGAGACGGACGACATCAAGACAGCTCTTGCCCTTGTATCCTTTGATGTGCAACTCCACATTCCCGTTGGGAGCAATGGTGATCTCAAACTCGCGTTGCGGCATCTTCAACCCTCCCAGTGACGGACCTTTAAACGAATGCTCTTGTCGGCTTCCACTTCTTCCTCGACGACAAGAAATTGGCGCGCCCGACACTCATCGATCAATCGTTGGTAGACATATTGTTGGACCACGCGTTGGCTCAATTCTTCACCGAACGCGCGGAGTGCTTCCTCGGTTTCACCAACGCCATTGACGCAGACCTGGGCACGGCCGCGCGCGTCGCGCGAAAAGGTCACGGTCACCCCGCCGCGGGTGACGGTGATGCGCTGGTCGCGACCCAACTGGTCGGTCACCAGTTCGGTATTGGCGATTTGCAATTCCACACGCTGGACGGTTTTGGTCGTTGCGGTCATCGGCCCCACCTTATCCAGGACATCCGCCACGACGGTGTACCCCAGAGAAGTGGCTGCCGCTGCGACGACCGCGCTGAACACGGGCCAGGCCGCCACAACAACGGGTGTTAAAATGCTTACGGAACTCATATATATGAAGACTCCTTCGTTCATGGATTAGACAAAGGACTGCCATCTTACTCACGCGGTAAATCTTGTTGCGAAAGCATCAATGATGCGCAAACACGATCGATAGCACATAGATCACCGTGCCGATGACCAGGAAAGTGACGAACACCAGCACGAAGATATTTCCACCAAATTGGCCACATCTCCTGAAGAATTCCGCAATCGATTCCAGATTCATGGGCCGGTATCCTTGTTCTCAATTCACGCAGTCTAAAACTCCATGCGCCGATGGTCCTTGGCCGGTGTGAGGGCGCGCGGGACGCTGGCATGCCGGGCCCGGCCTTCGGCCCAACTGCGCAGGCGGTTCAGATGTTCGTCCATGGTCTTGGAGAGCGGCACCGTCTGGCTCATCGTCTGGAGAATATCGTCCATCGTCAGGTCACGTTGCGCGTAGAAGGCGTCATACAAAGCACTGATGATTGCTTCCTCGATTTCGGCGCCGCTGAAGTGTTCGCTGGCAGTCCCCAACGCCTTGATGTCGAAGTCTTCGGGACGGCGTCCGCGCCGGGCCAGATGGATGCGGAAAATCTCAGTGCGTTCCTCTTCCGCGG
The DNA here is from genome assembly GCA_003152315.1 of Verrucomicrobiota bacterium. Classification (GTDB taxonomy): domain Bacteria; phylum Verrucomicrobiota; class Verrucomicrobiia; order Palsa-1439; family Palsa-1439; genus Palsa-1439. Next base: position 82,695 of record PLZV01000051.1, on the reverse strand, counting down.
GCAAATCGACGAAGAAGATCTCGTCCAGCCTTCCTTTGCGCAGGAGTTCGGGTGGAAGTTGGGAGATGTCATTTGCCGTGGCGACCACGAACACGGCGGTCGTCTTCTCCGAAAGCCATGTCAGGAATGTCCCGAAGACGCGTGCCGTGGTACCTCCGTCCGAACCGCCCGAACCCTGGATGCCGGCAAAGGCCTTGTCGATTTCGTCCACCCAAAGGATGGCGGGAGCGACAGACTCGGCCACGGCAATGGCCTTCCGGACGTTTTCCTCGGAAGAACCAACCAGGCTGTTGAACATGCGACCCATGTCAAACCGCAGGAGCGGAAGCTGCCAAAGGCTGGAGACGGCTTTCGCACACAGGCTCTTGCCGCAGCCTTGTACGCCCAAGAGCAACACGCCCTTCGGGGCGGGCAGGCCAAATTCGCGGGCCTGCTCGGTAAACGCCACAGCGCGTTTCAGCAACCAATCCTTGAGTACCGCCATGCCTCCGACGTCGGAGATCGTCTGGCTGGTGGCGTAGTATTCCAACAACCCGCTCTTGCGGATGATCTGTTGCTTCTCGGCGAAGACCTCCTGCACGTCGTCACCGCTCAGACGGCCGTCCTTGACGATGATTTTGGCAAACACGTTTTCCGCTTCGCTCAGCGTGAGGCCGAGGGCGCCCTGCAACAAACGTTCGCGACCGGCATCGTCGAGTTCAATCTTTACTTCCTTCACGTCCTTCAGATCCTTGATGATCCCGTCCAATAACACGCCGAGGTCCTCGCGCGAGGGGAGCGGGAAATTCAGCAGGGTGATTTCCTTGTCCAGCTCCATGGAAATCTCCAGGGTGGGGGAAATGAGGATGACCGTTTTGTAGCTGTTCTTCAGGTGCAGGGCGATATCCTTGAGTTTGCGGATCACCGCAAAATTATTTTTGGTCAGGAATGGGTGGAAATCCTTGAAGACGAAAATCGCCGGCTCGACCTGGTCGATCACCTGGTCCAGCGCGGTCAATGGGTCCTTCGTGGCGGCATTCCGGTGCTTCTGGGACTGGAAAGAAGTGCCAGCGGGAAGCAGACCCGTGCTATAAGACCACTCGAACACTTTTTTCTGGCGTTTGGCGGCGATCGGCACAATCAGGTTTTGGACCCGCGTCTCTTCGGAAGTCACGATGTACAGGATCGGGTAACGGGCCCGGATCAGGGTCTCAAGTTCTTGCTGGAAGTTCATCGGATGGTCGCGGTTTGATTGCGCAAGCGCGTTGCTTCATCGGTCCGTCGGACGGGTTGAGGGCACTCAACAACTCGGCCATGGCAGGCGTCAGGTTGTGGGCGAAAACGGTGCCATCCGCGTGGATCAGCAACTCTGTCATCGACGCATTCCCAGTCGTTGCCATCTTGGAGTGATGAGTCTTGGGTTTCATTCGATCAGACGCAAGCTATAACTGCGGGCGATGGTCCACGCGGACTGCAGTTCCGTCAGCGAGAAAGGTCGGGACAATTCCGGATGATTTGTGGCCCGCCACGCAGGCCAGAAGCCGGATCGCAGACTCACCTTCACAGCCGGCAGTTCTGCCGCGAGCCATCGGGCAATGGGTTCCCAGCAGCAATCCACATGTCCCGGCATCAGCAGATGACGGACGATGAGTTCGCTATGGTGGCTGGCCCAGGCAAGATTCTCGCGAACCACATTCTGGTAGCGCGGTACGCCCGCCAAACGTTCCGCGCAGTGGTCGTTCCCGAATTTGTAATCCGCCAGCCAGACGTCGAACAGCCCCTCCAGCCAGGTTCGGGCCAGGGCGGTGCCATGGGCGTTGGTCTTCCAGATGAGGCGCAGCGACGGTGGTAACACAGCGACAATCTCCAGCGCGGCTGGTAAATGAACGGTTGGCTCGCCTCCGAGAATCATGGCGGTCCGCGCTCCCGTCTTCATGGCGGCCTCTGCCTGTGCCGCGAGGGTGGCGGTACACAACGGTTCCCCCACTCGTGGGTTCCAACTTTCAGCTCCGGTAATGCAGAAGGAGCACCGCAGATCGCAGCCGCTGAGAGCGATGGCAAACGTGGGAAGCAATTCTAATTCGTCACCCACTTCCAACTGTGTGGAAAACACCCGCGCCTCGGCGCCGGCGTGACAAAGTCCTTGTTCGCCGGCGAGCCGATTGACGCCGCAATGATGCGCGCACAACTGGCAGTCAGCCAGGGCGGCACGTGCGGCTTGCGCACGTTCGCGGGCGACCACCGCCCGGTCGTGAATGCGTATCGGCAACGGATTGGGTTCGACGAGGATCATAATTCCAGCCGGCGAATTCGGCGGGATTCTGTTATTTGGCCCGGCTGTTCGCGATTCAATTTCCAGCGCACTGACAGATACAGCCAACCAGCAAGACCTCCGCAAAACATGACCAACGTATCCACCCAACCGGCAGTGAACAGCATTAGCAGCAGACCAATGGCAGTCATCAGCAGGCCGGCCTGCAAAACCGTCGTCTCCCAAACGGACCAAAACACCGCCTTCTCATGGCCAAAGAGTCGCAGCCAGGCCGCGAGCATGCCGAGGACGATACCGGCGGTTCCCGTCAGCGGGTAGCCGTTCCAAGATGACAACAACAGCTTTGCCGCGCCGGCTCCGGTGGCTGTGAGCAGGCAATAGGACCACAACTCCTTCCGAGACCACTCCCGCTCCAGTTGTCGACCGAGCCACACGATGGCGATCGCACTGAAAATGAAATTCATGAGTCCTTCCGGCAACAGCGGATACGTGACCACCTGCCATACGCATCCTTTCCAAACTGCAGAGGGGTCAAGTGCGAGCCAGCGGTACAAGTCATATGCCCTCAACACGCTTCCGAGAACGGCGACCACGTATGACACGGTGAGCGCGACCAATAGGACGCGGACACCGGGGGTAAGTAATCCTGAAAGTTGAGATAGAGACCGTTTCATGAGTCACCCGGCTGAAGCGTGAACATCATTCCGAGGCGCGGCCCCCAAACAGCCGATGCCACCAGGAGCGCTTCGGTTCTGGCTCCTGTTCCAGGGAAGCCTTGAGGCGCTCGGCAATCGCCGGGGGCGGTATGGTCTGGAGGTTGTCATAGCGCAGCAATTCCTCTACGGAATCGAACGCCAGGCCGGCTTGCTGTCCGGTGGTCTGCTGTTGTTCAGCGGACTGTTCCTCCACCTGACGTTGCTGAAGGCGTTGCTTGGGTGTGTCTGAATTCATAGGGCCTTTCAACTGTTCTTTTGAAATTCCAGGACGAATGCCCGGCGGGCGCGGTGCAACTTGCCCCGCACCGCATCGGAGCTCTGCTCCGTCAGCGACGCGATTTCCTGGTAGCTCAGATTTTCGTCCGCCACAAGCAAGAGTAGTAACCGGTATTCGTCGGGCAGTGCCTCCAGCGTTTGCTGGATTCTCTGTCCCAGTTCCTTGATCTCCAGGACGCGCAAGGGGCTGTCCGTATTGGCGGCCACGGCGTCCAATACTTGCGGATCGCCGGTGCTAATGATGTTCCGCTTCTGCCAGGCGCGCTGCACGTTCTGGCAATGGTTGATGGTGATGCGATACAGCCAGGTCCGTAGGCCGGATTGACCGCGAAATTGGTCGAGGTGGCGATAGGCTTTCAAGAACACATCGTGCGTGATGTCCTCGGCGAGGGCGGGATCGCCGACCGTACGCAGGGCCAGATAATAGACATAGCGGGAGTGTTGCTCGTAGAGGGCCTGCCACGACCCGGGCGCGGGCGGTGCCGAAGGCGTGGTTGCCATCTCAGGCGCGGACACAGGGTCGTCGCATTTGACGGGCGCTGGCATCGCTAATTAGACAAACGTGCGCGCAAAAAGTCACGCTGGCAATCAACATTACTGCAGTGCTTCTGAATAAGCGCCGATAAGGGGGCCGAGCAGATTCGCCATTTGGAAAATCATATACACGCAGACGAGTCCATAGGCGATCCGCGGGAGCCAACTGCTGAGAAGATCCAGGCTCTGACGCCAGCGTTCCTCGTAATGCTGCGCCAGCCGGTCCAGCATGTCGTCCAGACGACCACTTTGTTCTCCCGTCGCCCAAAATTGGATCAGTTGCTCCGGGAAAACGCCGGTGGCCTGCAGCGCGCGGCTGACTTCCAACTGGCTGTCGATGAGGGGGCGGGCAATGTCGTAGGCGTGGGCGATCTGTGGGCTATTGATGGTCTTGCTGGAGAACTCGAGTGCGGGCACGACGCCAAAACCGGCTTTGAGCATCAATCGAACCGAAGAGATCCACTGGCTCAGGGCATAATCAAATCGCACGCGGCCAAACAGCGGCACGTGGCGGATGAATCGGTCTATCACCAGATCCAGCTTGGGGGTCTTAAGAGCGGTGCGGATCAACCAGCCCATGGCGCAAATCGCGACGGCAAGAAGAATGAGGAACCCGACCGTGTCACGCAAGTACTCCGACAATCCGTAGTTTCCCTGCCCCATTGCGCCCGCGACGAGGGCGGGAAGATGGGAGACGAATACCGCCACCATCAGTATTAAGGCGGGAAACATCGAAGCAGAAATCATTTTGCGCCGCGCTCGCGCCAGATTCTCGTAGTAGTTGCCGAGAGACAAGAGTCCCACGTCCAGGGCCCCGCTCTGTTCGCTGACGGCGAGAGTATGCTGATCGAGGCGGGCAAAACGGCAATGTGGGCACTGGGCGACAGCCTGATGCAGGGGCTCGCCTTCCTGAACGCGCTCGCCTAGAAACGCGACAGTTTTGCGCAGCGGACGCGGCCCGGTTTCCTGTAGCGACCTGAGCGCATTTCGGATCGGGACACCCGCTTGCAGCATCGTCCCCAACTGGTAATAAAGGACCGCCAGATCTTTGGAGGAAGGTTTCATTCCCATTTCGCGGCCGTTTCCACTGGCCGCCACACCTTGCTCCGCAATCAGGAAAAACTCAACCGCGAAACGAATTTAGCTACGCCGCGCCGGTCATCTCCAGTGGCCGGAGATCCACACGCCGCTGCCGCCGCGATGTTCGTAATAGCCCCCAACCCAAACGGCATGGCGATGGGGCGGCCAGGCCCAGCGGCCTCGCACCCACATCCAGCGTCCGCCGTACCATCCCCAATAGCCACCGACCCATACGTAGCCCGGGCCCGGCGCCGGATAGTAGTATTCTTCCACGATTGGCGGTGGTGGAGGCTGGGCCACCACGACCTCTTCATATTGCGTGGACGGAGGTGGCGGTGGGGGTCCTGCGTCGGCGCCGCTGGCCGTGTTGATCATGACGTCGATGACCCGCTCGCTGACGCCGGCATCCTTCAGGTCGATGATCTCGGCGGTGCTCAGGTGGTAGGCCGTGTGCGAATTGCGAATCTGGCTGATGATGACCTCGTCGCTGACGCCCGCCTTCGCCAGAGCCTTGATGTCCACTGTTCCCAGCGGTTGACCCTGGTCGATGCGCACCAACGTTTGCGGGGAATATTCGCGCACTCGTTCCCGTTGCTGCTGGTCGACGGAATTCCCAACGATGGCGCCGGTGAGTGCCCCAATCGCACCGCCGATCAATGCGCCTTCACCCGCATGACGGCCGCCAGCAATAGCCCCAATGCCCGCGCCGGTCGCACCGCCAACCAACGCACCTGTCGCCGTGTTGTCCGGACGACCCGAAGGGGTTTCGCACCCCACGAGGAGAAGTCCAATCGCCACCGCTGTCAGGCTAACAGAATGATATTTCATATTTCAGCTCCTTGTATTTCTCTTAGACAAACATACCCGCGCACCTGTTAGATGCAACAGTATAACTCCTTCATTCTCATCCACAAACAACCGCGAGATGCCTCGGGCTACTCTATACAGTAACACCGCTAAACGCAGATAGTTTTTCAACGCTGATTTTTTCCATTTGACTGATCAGTCAACTCAAGCGATGATTGGACATTGTTGAAGTATGAAGACTGAATGCGATACCAAGCAGAAGCTGTTGGATACTGCCATGCAGCTCATTTGGGAACAGAGCTACGGATCGGTAAGTGTGGATCACATTTGCGAGCGGGCGGGCGCAAAGAAGGGAAGCTTTTATCATTTCTTCCCGTCGAAGTCGGATTTGGCGGTCGCAGCCATCGACGGCCATTGGCAAAAGTTGCGACCCGATCTGGACCGTATTTTTTCATCGCAGACAGCGCCGCTGGAACGATTGGCGGGATATTGCGATTTTGTTTATGAGCAACAGAATCGGCAAATGCAAAAATTTGGCAGGGTTTGCGGCTGTGCTTTCACTTCCCTGGGCTCCGAGTTGAGTACGCAGGATGAAAAAATACGGAAGAAATCGCTCCAGATTATGGAGTGGCGCTGCAAGTATCTCGCGGCGGCAATCCGGGACGCCGTCCGGGAAGGGCTGGTGCCGGAGCAGGACTGTGACGGCAAAGCCCGTGATCTGTACGGCAGCGTTCTGGGGGTGCTCTTGCAGGCAAAAATCGAAAATGACCTGGGAATCATCCGCCACTTGAAGCCGACGATCTTTCGACTGATTGGCGCGTCCGAAAAGGTCATTACGGGCACACCAAGCCATCAGCCGTAATGCTAGACCGTCCGGTCAACAACATGAACACGAATTGCTATCGTAGCGGATTGCGGAGGACGCCATGTGGATCGTCAAGCTAGCGCTCCGCCGTCCTTATACCTTTGTCGTAGCGGCACTGCTGCTCTTGCTCCTGACGCCGTTCATCCTGCTGCGCACGCCGACGGACATTTTTCCGGCCATTAATATCCCCGTGGTCAGCATCATCTGGAACTATACGGGTTTGAATGCGGTCGATATGGAAAACCGCATCGTCTACAATGAAGAGCGGGCGCTGACCACCACGGTTAACAATATCGAGCACATTGAGTCTTCCTCCTATTTCGGGATTGGCATCATCAAAGTGTTCTTCCGACAGGGAACCTCGGTGGACGCGGGCGTGGCCCAGTGCACGGCCATATCACAAACTGTTTTGCGCGCGTTACCACCCGGGACCACACCGCCGCTTGTTATCCAGTATAACGCGTCCACGGTCCCCATCATCCAGTACGGTGTGAGCAGTCAGACGCTCTCCGAGCAGGAGATTTTTGACACCAGTGTGAACCAGATTCGCATCGGCTTGATCACCGTGCAGGGGGCTGCCATCCCGTTCCCTTTCGGCGGCAAGCAACGGCTGGTCTCGGTGGACCTCAACCTGAAGGCGCTGCAGTCCCAGAATCTTTCACCACAGGATGTCGTTACGGCCCTTAGCCTCCAGAATTTCGTACTGCCCGGTGGCACGGCGAAGATCGGCTCGACGGAATACGACATCAACCTCAACACCAGCCCGAAATTACTGGATGAGTTGAATGACCTGCCGATTAAGACCATCAACGGGGCGGTGATTCGCATTCGCGATGTGGCCCAGGTACGCGATGGATATCTGCCCCAGCAGAATGTTGTCCGCCAGGACGGCGTTCGCAGTGTTTTGATTAGTATTCTCAAGACCGGAACAGCCTCGACTCTGAGCGTCGCCAACGGCATCAAGCAGGCCATGGCCGCGACGATGAAGACTGTCTCCGATAAACTGATCGTGAAACAATTCATCGATCAGTCGATTTTCGTGCGCGCCGCCATCTCGGGCGTGGTCCGCGAGGGCGTGATCGCCGCGTGCCTGACGGCGATCATGATCCTTTTGTTCCTGGGTTCGTGGCGGGGCACGGTCATCATTGCCCTCTCGATTCCGCTTTCGGTGTTGGTCTCGCTGGCCACTCTCAGCGCACTGGGAGAAACGATCAACCTGATGACGTTGGGCGGACTGGCGCTGGCCGTCGGCATTCTCGTGGACGATGCGACCGTTGAGTTGGAGAATGTCCACCGTCAAATGGCGCTGGGCAAACCGACCATCCAGGCAATTTTGGACGGCGCGCAGGAGATCGCCCTGCCGGCGTTCGTCTCCACGCTGTGCATTTGCATTGTGTTCGTCCCGATGTTTTTCCTGGCGGGCGTGGCGCGCTATTTGTTCGTGCCGCTGGCCGAAGCGGTGGTGTTCGCGATGCTGGCTAGCTATGCGCTGTCGCGAACGTTGGTGCCGACAATGGTGATGTGGTTCTATCGCAATGTGGAGTACCACGGTCATGGCGCCGATCCCAACAAGGTCGCGCCGTGGATGCGTCCGTTCGCCCGGTTGCAGGTCCGTTTCGAGAAGGGGTTTGGTAAACTGCGCGAGAACTATGGGGTCTCTCTCGGCATCGTTTTTGAGCATCGGGTCGCTTTCACGGTGGTGTTCCTGGCGTTCTGCCTCGGTACGTGTTTGCTGGTACCCATGCTCGGACAGGATTTTTTTCCCTCGGTTGACGCGGGGACGTTCCGGTTGCACGCGCGCGTTCGCAGCGGTACGCGCATTGAGGAGACCGCCAAGGCCATCGACGAGATTGAGGCTGACATTCGCCGCGAGATCCCGGGCGAAGAATTGCACGGCATTCTCGACAACATCGGTTTGCCGAATTCGGGCATCAACCTCAGCTATAGCGACAGCGGTTTCGTGGGACCGGGTGATGCGGATATTTTGGTTTCGCTCAAGGAGGGTCATCGGCCCACCCCGGAATATGTCCGGCGCCTGCGTTTGCGCTTGAACCGTGATTTTCCGGGCACGACATTTTACTTCCTGCCCGCGGACATCGTCAGCCAGACGATCAACTTCGGTCTGCCGGCTCCGTTTGATATCCAGATTGTCGGCCGTGACCAGGTCAAGAACCGCGAGATTGCCGCGCGCCTGATGGACAACCTACGACGGGTTCCCGGCGCGGTGGACGTGCGCATCCAGCAACCCAGCGACCGACCGAGACTCGAGTTCGCGATCGACCGTACGAAGGCGTCCGAGATGGGGCTGACCGAGAGCGACGTTGCCAACTCGGTGTTGCTGAACCTCAGCGGCAGCAGCCAGGTGGCGCCTTCTTACTGGCTCAATGCTGGTCTTGGCATCCAGTATCTACTGAACGTCCGTGCCCCGGAATACCGGATGAGTTCATTGACCGACCTCAACTCGATGCCGGTAAGCGCCAGTCAACCTGGCGCGGGGAATGGCCAATTGCTCTCCAATCTTGCCAGTTTCAAGCGGGCTACTGGTCCACCGGTCATTTCCCACTACGACGTTAGGCCGGTGATCGATATCTTCGGCGGCGTCAGCGGGCGCGACCTGGGCGGGGTGTTGCGGGACATCCAGCCGCTCATCAAGCAGGCAGAAAAAGAACTGCCGCGAGGCAATCTCATCCTGGTGCGCGGGCAGGCTGAAACCATGCACTCCAGCTTCATCGGGCTAAGCATCGGCCTGGTGATGGCCATTGCGCTCATCTATTTACTCCTGGTCGTGAACTTCCAGAGTTGGCTCGACCCATTCATCATCATCACCGCACTGCCGGGCGCACTCGCCGGCGTGGTCTGGGCGTTGCACATTACGGTCACCACGGCGAGCGTCCCCGCGTTAATGGGCGCCATCATGAGCCTCGGCGTCGCCACGGCGAATTCCGTCCTGGTCGTCACTTTCGCGCGAAACCACTTGCGGGAGGGACATGACCCGTTACATTCGGCCTGGGAGGCCGGTGTGGGCCGTTTACGTCCGGTAATGATGACGGCGCTGGCCATGATCATTGGCATGCTTCCCATGGCCCTGGGCCTCGGGGAAGGTGGCGAGCAGAATGCGCCACTGGGGCGCGCGGTCATCGGCGGCCTGGTGGTTGCCACGTTTGCCACGCTCTTTTTCGTGCCGGTCGTGTTCAGCCTGTTGCGCCGTCACGCGACGACCTCGGACCAGGAGAGAGTCGACGCGGTGATAGCGTCACACGGCATTCTGCCAACTACGGTACATACATGAGGAAACGTTGTTATGAACTCGCTTGAGAACAGTCCAACACAATCCCCGGAAACCAAGGGACAGGCGTCGCCCATCGCGCCGCTTGGCCAGGAAGGCGGGAAGTCGCGGATCAACCTGCGCCGCGTTGGGGGCATCGTCGCGGCGCTGATTCTGGTTGGATTCATCATCGGCTTTATCCCGCGCTGGCATCAACGCACGGTAGTGCGCGCCGAGACACTCGATCTGGCCACTCCCACGGTTCGGGTCGTGTCGCCCACGCCGAGTGAATCTCCCGGCGGTCTTTTGCTGCCAGCGGAGGTCAAACCCCTGGTCGAAGCGCCGATTTTCGCCCGGGCCAACGGTTATCTCAAGCGCTGGCTTGTGGATATTGGCGCACATGTCGAGGCCGGCCAGTTGATTGCCGAAATCGACATACCGGACCTGGACCAACAACTCGACCAGGCCCGTGCCCAACTCGCGGAGTCAGACGCGGCTCTGGCTTTGGCGAAGACCACCGCTGATCGCTGGGCTGACCTACTCAAGACCTCCAGTGTCAGCGAGCAGGAAAACGCCGAGAAGCAGGCGGACTTTAAGCTCAAGACCGCGACCGTAGAGGCCGCACGCGCCAACGTTCATCGCCTGGAGCAGCTCGTCTCTTTTGCGCGGGTCACAGCTCCGTTTGCCGGAACGATCACGGCGCGTAATACCGATGTCGGCGACCTCATCGTGGCGGGCAGCAGCAAGGAGCTTTTCCGACTGGCACAGACCGAAACACTACGCGTCTACGTGCGCGTGCCGCAGACGGCCTCTCACGGCATCGCTCCGGGCCAATCGGCAGAAGTGCTGATTCCCGAAATGCCCGGTCGCGTCTTTCCGGCAAAGGTTGTCACGACCTCGGGAGCGATGGCGACGGATTCACGCACGTTGCTGACCGAACTGGAAGTAGACAACTCCAAGAATGAAATCCTCCCGGGCAGCTACGCCCAGGTACGCTTTCTCGACACAGCACCCAGCGCAACGCTGACATTGCCGTCGAACACATTGTTGTTCCGTGCCCAGGGCCTGCAGGTCGGTGTTGTGGGACCCGACGGCAAGGTTGACTTGCACAATGTGCAGATCGGTCGTGATTTTGGTCAGAAAGTCGAGGTGCTGTCCGGCGTCAGCGCCAGCGACCAGGTCATCGTCAATCCGTCGGACTCGCTGGTCAGCGGCACGACCGTCCGCATCGCGGAAGCGCCCAAGACGGTCACCAGCAAATGAGAATTGCACAGCAGAGAATTCTTGCGGTGATTGTAGGTCTCCTGGTGGCGGGCTGCGCGGTTGGCCCGGACTACAAACGTCCGGAAGCCGCCGTTATCATGCCCGGCGCCTACTCGGGCGCGACCAATGAATGGAAAGTTGCCGAGCCGCAAGCCGGTCGGCCCAAGGGCAACTGGTGGGAGATGTTTGGCGACGCGGATTTGACCCGCTTGGAAACCAACGCCGCGGCGGCCAATCAGCAACTCAAGGCGGCAGTTGCGGCTTTCGACCAGGCGCGCGCGCTGACAGATGTCACCCGGGCCGGATTGTTTCCACATTTTGACTTCTCGCCATCGGCCACGCGTGAGGGCGACTCGAGGAACCGACCCCTCAATGGAAAGGCCGCGGGCAAGAGCCAGACTTTCTCCTTCAATACATTTACAGCGCCGATCGACCTCACGTACGAAGTGGACCTCTGGGGGCGGGTGCGGCGCAGTGTTGAATCATCAAGGTCTCAGGAACAGGCCAGCCTCGATGATTTGGAGACGGTCAGGTTGGGGATCCAGGCCGAAGTGGCCACAGACTATTTTACGCTGCGCACCCTCGACGCCCAGACGGCGTTACTCCGATCAGATATTGAAGTTTTCCAAAAATCGCTCGAACTGACGCAGAACCGTCGTAGCGGTGGGATTGCGACGGACCTGGACGTGGCCCAGGCCGAAACGGTGCTCAAGACGACGCAGGCAGAGCTCCCGGGCACCATGCTGCAGCGCGCGCAATTCGAACATGCTCTCGCCGTGTTGACCGGTCAACCCGCTTCCACGTTTGCCGTGGCAGAACGACCGCTCGATGCCGCGCCACCGGTCATTCCGCCTGGTTTACCGTCGGAGTTGCTCGAGCGCCGACCCGACGTTTCCGCCGCCGAGCGCCGGATGGCCGCCGCGAACGCGAGCATTGGCGTAGCCAAGGGCGCGTTCTTTCCGACGATTCAGTTCAACGGTCTGGGCGGTTTTGAAAGTCTGAATGCCGGGACAGTGTTCAACTGGCAAAGCCGGTTTTGGTCTGTTGGTCCGTCACTGACGTTGCCACTCTTCGAGGGAGGAAAAAACCGGGCCAATCTCCGCTTCGCCCGGGCGGCCTATGAAGAGACGGTGGCCAATTACCGCCAAGTTGTGCTGGCGGCGTTTGCCGACGTGGAAGACAATCTTGCCGCCCAGAATTTTCTCACTATCCAATGCGATGCGGAAAGCGCGGCGTTGCTGGCGGCCCGCAAGCAGCTCGAAATTGCCGACAACCGTTACCGGGCCGGTTTAGTTACCTATCTTGAGGTGGCGACGGCGCAAAACACCGCCCTGGATATCGAGATCACCACTGTGCAACTGCGCGGCCAGCAACTCGCGGCCGCGGTGGCGCTGGTAAAGTCGCTCGGCGGCGGTTGGCAAAATCCCTTCGTGGCGGCGCAAGCTTCCCGACCAGCGAAACCTTCGCTCACCAGGAAAAATGATTGAGGCCGTAGATCAAGGAGGCGCCCAGGTAGCCGGCGATGCTGACCAGGATGGCGCCGACGACCAGGGTCAGATGGAACCAGCGGCACAGGCGTTGCGAATTTTCCCGTCGGTTTGAAGATTCCGAAAGCAGGGCAACCAATACAACCCAGACTGCGGTCGCGGTGCCGAACCATCGGTGCCACCACAGCACGGATGCCGAAACCCCGGCATAGGTTGAAAAAGGGGCATCGCACCAACCCAGGGTTGCCGTAATCACCGCGGTCACCGCCCCGAGCAGGACGCAGAATCGAGCTGTCGCTCTCCACGAGTCTTTGCGGGTGAGCTTCCACAGGAACTCGGCCGGCAGCGCGACAATGAGAAGGGCGATGGGAAAATGCGTGGACGGCGGATGAAACTGCCCGATGTCGCGAAGGAAGCGCCGGCCCAAAGTCAACGGCGGAGTCGTCCTCGTGTTCTCATCGGGAAGGTTGGCGGGTGCGCCGGCTTCGATCCAGGATTTGACGATGTCCTTTTCCTCGGGGGTCAACGGCGGTCGCTTGGACTTGGGAGGGGGCATTTCGTCATGGAAAACCGTCTGGTAAAGTTCCGATTGCGCAGGCCTTCCCGGGACGATCATTTTGGGGTTCGCGGCGACGCGGGCGAGCTCGAGGACGTAGCTGAATTTACCCTTGGGCCGTAGTAGATCCGCGCCGTGGCACTCCGTACACCTGGCCTTGAAAATTTTGCGGACATGGCCAGCGAGGACCTGAGGGGGGGACGCGGCCTGGATTGACACCGTCGACACGGCCCTGGGCGGTTGTTCTTCTGCCCCGGCATCCCGTACGCCAACGATCAACAAAACCAAGGGCAGGGCGAGCGTCTTGGCCGCGAAGCCCCTCACTTCACTGCCCCGGTGCCGGCGGCGGTGGGCCTCCATGCTTGTGGGCGCCACCACCCACACCGAGTTCCTTGTGGCTCGAATCCTTCAGTTGAGAGATCTTGTCGATTTCCGCCTTGGTGGCGTCCGCCGTGCCGGCGGTAATGGCCTGCTTCAACAGGCCGATCTCCTTGATCAGGGCATCCAGGTCTTTGTGAAACGTGTCGAGGTACTTGGCCTGGTCCGCAGCCGCCATCTTGTCCGATTTTGGCGGGGTGAGCGTCTGGGCCGTCTCGGCGTGTTTTTGCATCGTCGCCACGAGTTCCAACGTGGACGCTTTCTGCGCCGGGTCGGCATATTGGCGGTTGATCAGCCGAAGGCTGCGATTGATCGCTTCCATTTCGTTGTGAAGCGGAGAATCCTTTCCTCCCTCCGCAAATGTCGGGAGCGGTAAAAGGAGGCTAAGCGTGAGCACGACAAGAGCGTAGCGCTGGAAGGTTGTTTTCATAAAGAATCACCCGTGAACCTCGGGATTAATGACCCAGTTTTAGGTTTGAATCAAGCACAGAAAATCCAGCGGTAGCAAACGCGCCCGGCATTCTTTGCGAAATTCACCCTTTCACTTGCCGACTACCGCGACCATCGTCCAGTCCGGGCCTTGGTAGTAGTTGGCGGCGGTGTCGCCAAAATGGATCCAACTCACGTGGCCATCCACGAAGACCGCATTGCCCCAAGTGGTGCCTGGCTCGTGTGGCCCCTTGTACTGGGGATAATCTCCATAATCATCCGCGAGGCTGAACGCATAATTCAGCGCGTAGTCACCTGCCAGGACCACCTTGGACGGGGTGTCGACATCGGCGATAGCCAGGCCGGCCAGGCCGTTCGTCTGGCCGTTAATCTTCTGTCCATCGTTGTTGAAATAATAACTTGAACCTACATTCTGGTACATGCTGAGACCTCCGAGGCGGTCAGACGGACAGCGCGCGGGCGACGATATGTTGGGCGCGAGATGGGAGGGAGTCGCTGAGAATAAATTCACATGGGTGACTTTGAGATAGGGGTTCAGCGGCCGGGTCGGAAGATCAACCGTACCGCCTACGTCGTAAATCAGGTTGCCCGCCCAACGCCACATTTCCTCAAAGCCTGTATACAATGTGTTTGGGAAATGCCCCCAATCGTCGACATACATGGTCGCAGCGATTCCAATTTGGCGAAGATTCGAGGCGCAGACGGCGCGCTTGCCACTCTCTCGGGCACGCCCGAGAGCCGGCAGCAACAACGAAGCCAGAATCGCGATGATGGCGATGACGACAAGCAATTCGATGAGTGTAAAAGCCCTGCTGTGCCGCGTCATGCAACTCCCTTCGAGCTCAACTGCGGTACTGCGCAGCCCTTTAGCTCGCCGCCTTTCAGTGAAGGAGACTACAAAAAACTCATAGGTTATTCAAGCCATAACTTATCGCCAAGGGCAATAGTCCATCAACTGCCGACACCTTCCTCGAGCTGTTATCTTTAAGCGATATTTCTGCTCGACACGGTGCGGTGGAACGGGTATAGTCGGTGCAGTTCTTTGACAGGGGAGGAATCCGCCGCCGCCAAGGCTATGGTGGACAAGGAGGGCGTCGTTTGTTAGGGGAGGAGAGGTCGCAAAACATGTGTTTCTACGAAACGAACCCGATTTGACTTGGCTTGTTTTCGTGCGGATGTAACAGGGCGATAGGGGGTTAGGATGCAGGCACGAATTATTACATTCGGGTTCGTTTTTGTGAATAACAGGCGAACAACCTACCGCGGCGAGGCACTTACTTCCTGGGTTCTGAATGACCGTTGCCCTCATCGAGGTAGGTGGTCCCGCCAAATTCGGTCACGCGCAAGTACTGCTGCCAGACAGAGGTGCCGAGATCGCGGGTCGCGTCAAACGTGTGTGTAACGGGGTCGGGGGACTTCGAGGTCCCTGAGGTTAGCGCTTCAGAGAGGACCCGGCCGTCCATGCGTTCGGGTGCCGGGACTCCCAGGATGTGCAGGACTGTTGGCGCGAGGTCGATGTTGCCCGAGGGCAGGTGATCGACCCATCCTTTTTGGAAATCCGGGCCGGCGGCGATGAGCGTGTTATGTATGTCGAATGGACTGAGGCTGGAGTGGATTCCCTGATTGACGCCCAAAGAACTCTCGCAGGGGAGCGAACCGGGAATACCGGCGTCGTTCTTGTCCCGTGTCCAGCGCAGGGACACGGCGATATCCGGCGCGTCGGGTGTATTGATGCGGACCTTGTCGAGGGTGAACGTCCCCTCTATCGGTTCGCGGGTAAGAATCACGCCGGCGAAGTCCTGCGCCTGGAGAAGCTCGACCATTTTATGGATGAGTTTTGGATCGTGGCCGATGACATAAAGCAACGCCGTTCCGCCGTTGCCGACCACCATGACATCGCCATTGACGGGCGGCTGCTTGAACTCGCGCGCGGCATTGAAGCCCGCATCTTTCAAGAAGGCGGCAACATTCAGCACGCGCGAAATCGTCGAGAATCCGTGGTCGGAAATGACGAAGACGTCAGTCTTGTCGCGGATGCCGCGCGCGGTCAACTCCTTCAGCACGCGGGCGAGATTGTCATCGGAGCTTTTCAATGCCTTGAGAGCCTTGGCCGTACCGAGGCCCGAGGCATGCTGAGTGGCGTCCGGCTCGCTCAGCCACAGCAGAGAAAACGCCGGCACATCCTTGTCCCACATCGGGCCGATGAGCGCATGCGTTATCACTTCATCCTGACGCGTGTTCGGGATGTCCCTGGGCGTAAACGCCGGCAAGTCCAGTTTGTCCACGGCGGCGGCCGGGACGGTCCTGCGTTCAAACAGATCCACGCAATCCGCGCAGACCCGGCCTTGTTCCAGCCGGTCCTGCAAGAGCGCGACGGGTTTGGCGCCCGCGATGGTTGTTTTCTTTCCGGCATGCTGCAGGATCTCCGCCAGCGTGGGCAATTGAAGGTAGTGGTTGTGCGTGATCTCGTCGCCCTTGCGGACCGTGTCGAGCGCCTCGACGGCAACATTCGTCAGCGGGTTGATCTGGGGGCGGTACTCGTGATTGCCGAGAATGCCGCTACGGTTCGGGTAGCAGCCCGTTGCCATCGCGGTGGCATTGACCTCCGTCGAACTCAAGAAGACGGCATGGTGATTCTGGAAGAACACGCCCTCGCGCGCGAGCTGGTACAGCGTTGGGGTGTTGGTCTCGTTGACGAAGTCCGGCCGCATCCCGTCCCACACCACGACGACCACGTGCTCGGCTTTGCCGGCGGCGTATCCGGAGGCAGCCGCGGACAAGAACGCCGCCAAAATGATGGTAAGAACGCGCATGAGTGACGAATTGTACCGTCAATTTTCGAGGCTGCAACGGCAAAGCGATTCGTGTTACGTTACTTTATGATGACGATTTTGGTCACCGGAGGCGCGGGCTTTATCGGCTCGCACGTGGTCGAGGCCCTACTCGCGCGGGGAGACGGGGTAACGGTCGTGGATGACTTCAACGACTTCTACGATCCCGCGCTCAAACGGCGTAATGTCGCGATGTTTGCGGACCGTGCCGCTATCGTTGAAGCCGATATTCGTGACGTTACAGCGCTGCGCACGGTTTTTTCCGCCGGCCGCTTCGACGCTGTCGCGCATATTGCCGCGCGCGCGGGCATTCGTCCTTCGGTGGCGCAGCCGCGGTTGTACACGGAGGTCAACATTCTGGGGACCCAGAACCTGCTTGAGTTGGCGCGCGAATTTGGCGTGCGGAGATTTGTCTTCGCATCCTCTTCGAGCGTTTACGGCGTTGGCCAGCCGGTTCCATTTCGGGAAGATGCGGCACCGTTGCAGCCGATTTCGCCGTACGCGGCCAGCAAACTCGCGGCCGAAGCGTTGTGCCGAGTTTATCATCATTTGCATGGCCTCGAGGTGACTTGTCCGCGGCTGTTCACCGTGTACGGTCCGCGACAGCGGCCCGATCTGGCCATCCATAAATTTACCAGCGCGATCCTGCGCGGGAAGCCGGTCGAGATTTACGGTGACGGCAAGACGGCGCGCGACTACACCTACATCGACGACGTGGTGCAAGGCTTCCTCGCCGCGCTCGATCGCTGCGCGGGATTCGAGATCGTGAACCTCGGCGAATCGCGCACGGTGGAGTTGCGTGAACTGGTGCAACTGATCGAGGAGGCAGTCGGGAAAAAGGCGCAGCTTCGGCAGTTGCCCGCGCAGCCGGGCGACGTGCCCATCACGTATGCCGATATCTCAAAGGCAAAGCGGCTGCTGGGCTATACCCCACAGGTGACCATTGAAGAAGGTATCCAGAGGTTTGTGGTCTGGTTTCGAAAGCAAACATGAAGATCGAATTACCCGCGGGCGAATTCGAAGCGTACATTTTTGATTGTGACGGCACGCTGGCCGACACGATGCCCCTGCATTACCAGGCCTGGCTTGCGGTCTTGAAAGGGCACGAGTGCGACTTCCCGGAAGCGCTGTTCTACGAACTCGGCGGGGTGCCCACCGAGCGGATCGTTGAGATTCTCAACGAACGCCACGGTTGCTCTATGCCCGTGCGGGAAACCGCGACCCACAAGGATGAACTCTTCATCCAGTTGATCCCCCAGACGCTCCCGATTGAGCCGGTGGTCGAATTGGTGCACCAGTTCCATGGGGTGAAGCCGCTGGCCGTCGCGTCGGGAGGCACGCGGAACATCGTGACCCGGACCCTCGAGGCGCTGGGAATCCTGCGCAAATTCCAGACCATCGTCACCGTGGAAGATTATCGCCTGGGTAAACCTGCGCCGGACCCGTTTCTCGAGGCCGCGCGTCAACTCGGCGTCGCTCCGCAAAAATGCCTCGTCTTCGAGGACACGAGCGCCGGCATCACCGCGGCCCGGGCCGCCAACATGCAATGGGTGCTCGTGGAACCGCCCCAGCGCAAACCGTGAACGACGAGCAAATCACACAACTCCTGCAGGATCTCGTGCGGATTCCGAGCGTGAGCCCTCACGGTGATCCCGGCACCGCGAAGAACAATACGGGCGAAGCGCCCATCGCCGAATACATCGCCGAGGTCCTCCGTAAACTTGCGCTCGACGTGGAGCTGCGCGAAGTCGAACCGGGCCGCCCCAATGTCATCGGGAAATTTACCTCGCGCGGCGCCAGGCAATCCGTTGCCTTCGCGCCGCACAGCGACACCGTCAGCGTGGCGGGGATGACGATTGACCCGTTTGCCGCCGAGATTCGCGACGACAAACTCTACGGTCGGGGCGCCTGCGATGCGAAAGGCCCGCTGGCGGCAATGCTTGCCGCGCTGGCCAACGCGGTGAGACAAAAGGAATTCCGCGAAGGCGATCTCGATGTGTACTTTTGCGCGTTGATGGGTGAAGAAAGCGGCAATCATGGGGCCAAGGCGCTGGCCGAGTCGGGGTTCCACGTGGATTTCGCGGTGGCAGGCGAGCCGACGGAGGGCCGCATCGTGTACACCCACAAGGGCGCGCTCTGGTGCAAGGCTGTCACGCGCGGACGAAGTGTTCACGGTTCGATGCCAGAGAAGGGAGTCAACGCGATCGGTAAAATGGCGGAGGTTGTCCAGTATTTACTAGGCGATTACACGCGGGCGCTGGCGAAAACGGCTGATCCGGTTCTGGGCGCGCCCACCGTGAACGTGGGTACCATCCGCGGCGGCACGCAAAACAACATCGTGCCGGACTACTGCGAGATCGAGGTCGATCGCCGCACGGTACCGGGTGAGGTCCACGAAGATATCCTTGCGACACTGCGCGAGACGCTCCGACATATTCCCATCACGACGGAAATCCTGAGCGACTGCCCGCCGTTGCGGACGGACCCGCAAAACCCGTTCGTGCAGAAGCTGGCACTGGCGACAAAGGATCCAAAAAGCGCGCTCGTTGGTGCGCCGTGGTTTTGTGATGCGGGGATTTTGGCGCAATACGGCGTTCCCGCCGTCGCCTTCGGTCCGGGCAGCATCGCTCAGGCCCATACCGCCAACGAATTTGTGGAGTGCAAGGAAGTTCTCCACGCCACGCAGGTGCTGGAGAGGTTCCTATTGACTGGCGCCATGGTTGCGGACGGCGGGTAATTAATGGAATAAAATGAGGTTGAAAAATCCATTTACTTGTCGCACTCTGGCGGCGGCGGAGGCAACCCACTGATCAGGAGGCAATACATGAGAGCAGGCATTTCCAACCGATGGATGACTGGTAAACTTTTGGGACTCACCTTGGCGGCGTTGTCGTTCGCAGTCGCCGCGCACGGCGCAACCTTGAAAAAGATCGTTGCCGTGTCGAGCTTTGAAAACAAGACCCCGTGGCGGGGACAGGTTGATCTTGGCGACGGCATGGCCGATCAATTGACGGATGCACTGATGCAAAGCGGCCAGTTTACGGTGATGGAACGCCAGCAACTCGGCGCCGTGGTGGCGGAACAGGACCTCGCCAACAGCGGACGAGCGCAGAAGTCGCAATCGGCGCAAACGGGCAAGCTCGTGAACGCGCAAATCCTCATCAAGGGCACCGTCACGGAATTTCAAGAAAACAGCAGCGGCAGCGCCAACGGTGTCGGCTTCGGCGGATTCAGCATCGCCAACAAACGCTCCGAAGCGCATATGGCGGTGATCATCCGCCTAATTGATACGACAACGGGCGAAGTTTTGGCTTCAGAACGCGCCGAGGGCAAGGCGACTGCGGGGGGCGTAGGGTTCGGCGCAAACGTGGCGGGTGTTGGGTTTGGCAGCTCGGGCTTCTCAAAAACGCCGCTTGGCAAGGCGATGCAAGAGACAATCGACAAGTGCGTCGCTACGATCGCCGACAAGCTGAAGGGTGTTCCGTTTGAGGCGCGCATCATCAAGGTCACTGATGACAACAACGTGCTCATCAGCGGTGGCGGAAAGACGGGCATTTCTGAGGGTGACGTATTTACCATCTACAGCGTCGGGGAAAGCCTGGTGGATCCAGCCACGGGCGAGCAACTCGGGGCCGAGGTGGAGAAGAAGGGCACCGTCAAGGTCACCAAGGTCGAGGAGAAATATGCCAAGGCTGTATCCGGTAGCCCCTTGAAAGGCATCAAGGCCGGTGACATCGTCAGGGCTCAATAACCTAAAGGAGAATTGTCATGATCAGAATGCTGATTTCAACAACGGCCGCAGTTGCACTGCTGTTTGCCTGCGGTTGTGCATCCACGACAGAGAGCGCAAATCAGGGCGCGAACCAGGTCGGCCAGGGCGTCGGCGGTGTCAGTCGCGTGCCCAACTCGTTCAGTGAAGGCGCTGCCCAAGGCGTGGCTGGCCAGCCGAACGCGAATCCGTACGGACGATAGATCTGTCTGGGCTCGGCCGATTGTTTGCACGAAAACGCGCGACGGAGGAATGCGATGAAGAGACTGACGGTCATTTTGCTCATGTTCAGCCTTTCGGCAGCCCGGGGCGTGGAGCTTCCTTCCGTTGCGGTCGCTGATTTCACGTCAGATCTGCATACCACGTTGACACACGGGTTGCCTGATATGGTCGCGGATTCCCTCGTCAATTCCAGACGCTTTGATGTCTACGAGCGAGGAAAACTTGACACCATCATGAAGGAGCAGGGCTTTCAGGCTTCGGGTTTTGCTGATCCCCAAACAGCCGTGGCGCTCGGGAAAGTGGCGGGTGTCCATTACATCCTCACCGGGCAGATCATTGACTACGGGCGGGAAATCCGGGACTTCTCCGGCTACGGCGTCAGGACCCGCACGAGCTTCTACCGGCTAAAGGCGGGGATCAAGGTGTTGGACGTCAAAACGGGCAAGGTGCTTTTTTCGAGAAACGATAGCGCTGAGGAACAGGTGACTGAAGGCAATAATACGTTTGTTTCAGACACAACCATGGACTCGAAATTGGCGCAAGAAGTGTCGGACAAACTGGTGAAAGCGTTGCTTGATGACGATATTTTCAAAGACAAGCAGGAGTCGACCGCCGCCCTGCTGCCGGTCAAGATCACGTCGGAGCCGGATCATGCTGATGTCGAAGTCGACGGGGTGTTTTATGGGAACGCCGGCGGTGATATCAAGATTCCTTCTGGCCTGCACCTGATTACCGTCAGCCTTCCGGGCTATGAGAAATGGTCGAAGAAAGTCCTCGTCCGCGAAGGTCTTTCCTTCAACGCCACACTCACCAAACCAGATGTCCGCATCGAAGTGGACCACAAGTAAAATGGCCCCGGCCCGGCACCACGACTAGCGATTCTGCAATTCGTGATGGAGGATGCTGAGTGTGTAAATCGCCGCGGTCTCGGCCCGGAGCACGAGCGGGCCCAGCGAAAGTGGGAGGCAGCCGGCGGATTTTGCCAGGTTGAGTTCGGCGGGAGTGAAATCGCCCTCGGGACCAATCAATATCAGGATGGACGACGGTTTTACGGAATCGCCAAGGATTTTCTTCAGCGGTTTGGCGTCAGGCTGCAGCGAGCCGATGAGCTTGAGATCGTACTGCGGCAGCGCCGCGAGAAAATCGTGCGCCTTGCGCTGGGATTGAATTTCCGGGAGCCAGTTATTGCCGCATTGCTTGCAGGATTCGAGCGCAATTTCACGCCAGCGCTCCGTTTTCTTGGAATCGTCGTCGAGTTTTACGACGGAACGTTCCGACACCAACGGCACGATCGTTGCGACCCCCAACTCCGTCGCCTTCTGCACAATCAGGTCCATGCTCTTCTTCGGGATCGCCTGCGCCAGTGTGATGCGGCACGGCAATGGCGCGGCGTTGGACTGCGTGAGCAGTTTCAGTTGCACGGATTGATTGGAGATTTGCGAGATCGAGGCCTGCGCCTCGTGTCCGCGTCCATCGAACACGTTGACCGTGTCACCGGCTTTGAGCCGCAACACATTCAACGCATGGTGCGCCTCTTCCGCGCCGAGCGTCGCTTGCTGGAGATTGGGTAGGTAAAACCGGTGCATGATAAAATGGCGCTTCTTCTAACGACTACGTTCAGCCACCACAAGCGTCGCAACGGGTTGTGGCTGGCGGTTCGACGCTCATTTCCTTATTTCCCGCCGAAGAAGCGCTTGGCCTTTTCCAGGAAGGTCTTGAGTTGCGGATAGGAATCTTCGCTCGCGATGGCGGCGAACTCGTCGAGTTTTTCACGTTGGACACGGGAGAGCCGGGACGGCACTTCGACGAGGACCCGGATGTGCTGGTCGCCATGACCGCGGCCGTGCACGTTGGGCAGGCCCTTCCCGCGCAGGCGGAAGAGCGTGGCACCCTGTGTGCCGGGCGGAATTTTCAGGCGGGCAGCGCCGCTGAGCGTTGGGACTTCGATCTCGCCGCCCAGGGCCGCCGTGGGGAAACTGATCGGGACTTCGCACAGCAGGTCGTCACCATGGCGTGAAAAAATGTCATGCGGCCGGATGTGGATGACAACGTACAGGTCACCGGATTGGCCACCGCGCACCCCGGCTTCGCCGTGGCCCGAACTGCGGAGACGCGAACCATCTTCAATGCCGGCGGGAATGCGGACCTTCAATTTCGTGCGATTCTGCATCCGTCCTTCGCCACCGCAGCGCTTGCACGGATTTTTCACAATCTGGCCGGCGCCGTTGCAACGCGGGCAGGTCGACGCGACGGTGAAAAAACCACGTGAATGGGCCACCTGTCCCTGGCCGCGACACGTTGGGCAAGTCTCGGCCTTGGAGCCTTCCGACGCACCCCGACCGTGGCATTCCGTGCATGTATCAAGTTTGGTAAAGGTAATCTCTTTTTCCAGCCCGGCGACGGTATCCTCAAGTTCGATCTCCAGGTCATACCGCAAATCGTTGCCGCGCTGTCCCCCCCCGCGGGAAGTGCGACCACCGCCTCCCCCAAAAGCTTGCTCAATAAAATCGTCAAAGATGCCGCTACCACCTGCACCGCCACCGAAGACGTCGCGGAATATCTCGAATGGATCGTGGAATCCACCGCCGGCTTGTGGACCACGGGCGCCGCCACCAGGCGCGAAGGCGGCGTGGCCGAAACGGTCGTACGCAGCGCGTTTTTGTGGATCGCTCAGCACCTCGTACGCTTCCCCGAGTTCCTTGAATTTTTCCTCGGCTTCCTTGTTGCCCGGATTCTTGTCGGGATGGTACTTGAGCGCGAGCTTGCGGTAGGACTTCTTGAGTTCCTCGTCCGAAGCCTCCCGCGCAACTCCGATCACCTCATAGTAATCGCGCTTGGTCATTCGGAAGTCTCGGGAGCGGGATCGGCCGGGTCGGGCAAGCCTTTACTGACGACCACGCGCGCCGGACGCAGCAGACGGTCGGCGAGTTTGTAGCCGCGCTGAAGCTGCTCAATGACGTGGCCTTCCGCGTGTGCGGCGGAGTCGACCTGGCCGACGGCTTCGTGGAGATTCGGGTCGAATGGCTGGCCCGCGCCGGCGATGATTTCCTGGAGGCCAAATTCCAGGAGCGTGCGGCGGAATTGGTTGTAGACCTGAGTGAGGCCTTCCAGAAGCGAAGAGTTCTCGGCGCCGTGCGCCTGCGCGGATTCAATGGCCCGCTCAAGGTTGTCGAGCGCAGGTAACAGCGCGGCGACGACGCGTTCGGAGGTGAAGCGGGCGAGTTCCTCCTTCTCGCGAGCCACGCGCTTGCGGTAGTTGTCGAGGTCGGCGACGGTGCGGAGGTATTTGTCCCAGTTCTCGTCGGCCTTCGCCGCCTTGGTCTTCAATTCTTGCAACTCCTCCACGGAAATGGAATCGGGCTGAATCTCCGCAGACGTCTCGTCCTCCGCCGCAGGTATACTTTCGTCCGTGGCGGTCAGCGGCGCAGGTTTTGTGTGTTTATCTTTTTTACTCATAAGGAACTTCTGGAACTACAATGGGGGAGAGCTAGGGTTTTTTCAAGTATTTGACCATCCGCAGGGTATTGCCGGTTTGGTCGTTGGAACTGTACTGCACTTCGTCCATGAAATTGCGCATGATCGGGATGCCGTAGCCACCCGGCTTCATTTCCCGCAGGTGATCCTCCATCCTGGCGGGACGGTAGTTGGCGAAGTCGAAACGCTGGCCGTG
Source organism: Verrucomicrobiota bacterium (assembly GCA_003152315.1). Classification (GTDB taxonomy): domain Bacteria; phylum Verrucomicrobiota; class Verrucomicrobiia; order Palsa-1439; family Palsa-1439; genus Palsa-1439. Next base: position 58,275 of record PLZV01000051.1, on the reverse strand, counting down.
GTCGTTAATCTCGATGATCAGGCGACTGCCTTCGATGCGGATATCGAGGCGAATCTCTGGGTCACGTTGCTGCCAGCACCATTCCTTGTCCGGCGAGTAGGCATGACGGACGACGTTGGAGCAGGCTTCGTCCACGGCCATTTCGATCTTGGCAACTTCGCCCTCGTCAAACCCGACCTTGCGGGCGAGGTCGCCGACGATCGCGCGGATATAGGCGAGATAACTACCATGGCCCGGCGTCTGGATGAGAAGTTTGTCCGCTGATTCCTTGCGGTGAATGTTTTCGGGTAACTCCATGCGGCCTTACATCAGTTATGACTCACTTCGCTTGAAAACTGCCGACCGCGTCGTCCTCGGTTTGATGGACCTGGAGAACCTTCGTGAAGCCGAGAAGCTCGATGATTTTGTAAATGCGTTCGGGCACGTTGAGCAGCCGGAGATCGCCGTTGTGCTCGCGAGCCTGTTTGGCAAACCCGATGAGCGCGCCGAGCCCCGCACTGCCGATATAATCAAGATCGCGACAATCCAGAACCAGGGAATAACGGCCCTGCTGGAAAAGGGCATTGAGCTGGGACTCCAGCCGTGGGAACGAATACATATCCAGCGAGCCGACCAGGCGGATGAGTTGTACGGGGCCGCGAGACTCGTGATCGATCCGAAAATCCTTCATGGGTATTGCGTCCTCCTGATTGTCAGTGGAACGTCGCCGTGGGAGGTGATGACCTGTTCGCTTCGCATATCTGTGGGTCTATTTTTTCTCCTTGCCGTTGGGGTGACGACGCTCGACAGTTTCGCGCAGGAACCGGGCCAGCTCTTTGAACCTCGGCGTGTTACGCTGGTCGATACGAGCGAGATTGTCGTGTGCCTCGATCATCAGGTCGGCGGTCTCGTCCTTGTTCAGCGGATGCTTGAGTTGGGTGATGTCGGTGTCCGGCAGTTGGTGATACTCGGCGTCCGACGGGAACGCGGGTGCGTCGGCATTGATGAGGAAAAGCCGATCCAGCCCAAGTGTCTGAAGTAGGTCCATGTTGCGAGCATTGATGTTGACGATGTGGATGGAGGCTGTCGGACCGTTTTGCCGCAGCCGCAGTCCAATACCCGCCAACATGCCGAGAAAGGTGCTGTCCATACCTTGACAAGGGCCGAGATCGATAATGAATTGTCCCTGCCCCTGGTCGATCTTCTCCAGAGCGAACTGGCGCAGCGGTTGGCTGTTCTGGAATGTTCCGCGACCCACCACGCGGGCATAGACCCGATTGTTCACGCAGCCGACAGAAATCCCTTTGGACAACTCACCCATGATGCAACCCCCACAATTTCACCGTAAAACGATACAACGAAACGCGCGGAAACGAAAGCGCGATTTTGCCTCCTCGGCCCGCTTATTAGGGATCCCTGTCCACCTCAATGTGGACTCGAAGGCGATTGTTCCTTGGCGTGGTAGCCGGTGCAGATGACGAGGTACATGTGGCGCTGTCGTGTTCCACCTGCCCGCACCTGCGAATACTCTGGTTCACCGACCTGGTCGAAATGCAGGCGAAGTTGGTCCAGCATATTGCCGGGGGGTTTGGGAAACACGACCACAGCGGGTCGGCCTTCGAACTTACCCAGGTCCGTCCAATAACGATAGCTTAGCCCTTGCGCGCCGACCGCATAGGCATTGACACATTCATAGGGCTGATGCAGGTGGAAACCGATTTCGGCGGCGCTATATTTCTCCATCCCGAGTACGAACGGCTCCTGGCTGGTTTCATTTCGAGTCCGCGTGCGCATGGCATCCACCTGCTGCGCGGTCGCCTGCCAGCCGCCCGCATGCGTGTACGCCAGGAACCTGGGAAATCCCCACGCGAGGCTCGTATGTCCAAACACGATAGCCAGTGCACACAGCGCGATCGTCACCCACGCGCCTACGCGCCAACGTTTTGCCCGCGACGGCTCCGCGGCATCGAGACCTTCCAGGAGAATCGCCGCCCCGCCGAGCATCAACGACAGGAACGCCGGGGCGGTCCAGTTTACATGGATCTCCGTCTTGAAACTGGCGGCGGCGAACAGGAAAAACAGCGGCAGCGAAAACGAGGCGACGAAGTTCCAACGGTCGTCATGCTGTAGCCAGCCGCGGCGAATTCCCCGCGCCGCTGCGCCCGTGAACAAGGCGAAGAAAGGCGGTGTGAGCATGGCGAGTTGCACAAGCCAGAATAAAGACACATTGCGCAAGGTGTTCTTCTGCGGTCCCACCGTGCGCGTGGACTGAAAGAGGAACGAGGTCCACTGGTGTTGCGCGTTCCAAATGATCACGGGACTGAATACCGCCAGCGCAATCGGCAAGGCCAGCCACGGTTGCGGGCGACGGAGCCAGTGGCGATGATTCGGCGACAGCAACAGGAACCACAACAGTGACGGCGCGAGCAGGAGCGCGTAGTACTTGGAGAGCAGCGCACCGCCGAACGTCACGCCCGCCAGCAGCCAGTAGCCACCACGGCCAGTATGTAGCGCCTTCGATATCACATATAACGTCGCCACCCAGAAGAACACGAGCGGCGCGTCCGGGGTTACGATCAGTCCCATCCCGACGTAAATCGGCAGCAGGGTGAAGAACAACGTCGCCGCCAGCGCCGTTCGTCGCCCAAACCACATCCGTCCCGTCAGAAACAGCAGACCGGCGGATGCCATCCAGAGTACAAACGTCACGATGCGCACACCCAGCGCCGTGTCGCCAAACAAAGTCGTCCCGACCGTAATGATCCAGGCCACCATGGGCGGATGGTCGAAATAGCCGAAGGCCGGATGTTGCGCGTAGGTCCAGTAGTACGTTTCTTCGGGGAGCAGTTCGACGATGCCGCAGAGTGAGAAGCGCAATACGGTCAGCACTGCGACCATGCAGATGACGGCCAGCCACAGACCCTTATCGAACGGACGCGGCGTGGCTGAGGTATTTTCGGTTGGCACGGACATTGTCAGGGTAGCTGCAGCATGAGACATTTTCGCACAGCGGATTTACCGGCGTCGAGACGGAATCTCAGTGTCGCTCCCATCCGCTCGCGAATGCCTCCACGCACCGCGCGAAATCGCGGGAGTAACCGCCCTCCAGAACGGCAAAACAGGGCAGCGCAGGCGCGTCCGGTGCCGATTGCGTAACCGCCGCAATGCGGTGACCGATTTCGCGGAAGGTTTCGATTTCCAAATCCATATTGGTGATTGGATCGCTCTTATAGGCATCAAATCCTGCCGAGACCGCGAGCAGATCCGGCTGGAAGTCACGGATACGCTTGAGACCTTCGTCCAAGGCCGCCAGAAATTGCGCGGGCCGGGTGTTCGGCGGCAGTGGATAGTTGAGGCAATTGCCTTGCGCGGTGAGGCCGGTGCCGGGATAGCACGGGGATTGGTGCACCGAGACGAATAACACACGCTTGTCGTCCCGGAAAATATCTTCGGTGCCGTTTCCGTGGTGGCAGTCGAAATCGAAAATGGCGATGCGACGGACGTGGGAGGAGGAATGGAGAGCCCTGGCGACCGCGATGGCGATGTTATTGAGATAACAGAAGCCCATTACGCGGTTGCGTTCTGCATGATGGCCGGGCGGACGCATCAGTGAAAAAGCGGGTCGGCCGGCGAGCGCATGTTCAGCGGCGAGGATGGCGGCGCCCGCCGAGAGTTTCGCGAGGTCGAGGATTCCCGGGAAGAACGGCGTGTCTGCATCCGCGAATGTGCCCAGGCGCACGGCTTCGAGGAGTTCGCGGGTGTGGACGCGGAGAATATCTTCATCGGTGCAAGGCGTGGGCAGCAACCACGTGTGAAAGTCCTTCTGTAGTTGAGCGACCGCAGAACGGACGCGTTCCGGGCTTTCGGGATGGCCGGGGGCGGCATAATCGAGGCAACGAGAGGAGTAGAGAATAACCATGGTCGAGCCAGTATCATAGCAGCGCGCTGCGATCGCGCAAACCTATCCTGTTGCATTGGTCGGAGGCGTGTGCTAGGTTGCCACAAGTTTTTTGCCGTGGCGCTTTGACCTCCGGTGAAGTAAATTAGGCTGGATTTATCACAATGGAAGATAACGACAATAAAAAGGGGCGGTTACCCCGTCTGAAACGACCTGGCGACAACCGCGATCCTCGGTTCCCATATCGGGTGATCCTCATTTGGGTGGTCGTCCTAATCATGGTGCCGTTGTTTTGGAAGTTCCGCCAGTTCCAGCAGGACAACGTCGAAGAACTCACCTACGGCCAGCTGGAACAGAAGGTTGAGGAAGGCGTGGTCAAGAAGGCCACGGTCGTTGCTGGCGTCGGTATGCTGGACACGATTAAAGGCGTCTACGAGGTACCGGCCAAGAACGGCGTTGAACCAAAGAGCGTCAATTTCGCCGCCAAGGTCAAATACAGCGACGACATCCGCAAATTCTTCAAGGAACACAACATCTCGTTTGAGTACACCGAGGCGAACCAGTGGTGGATGGCGTTTATGTCGTCGGGATTGTTGCCGCTCATTTTGATTTTCGCAGTCATCTATTTCGTTTTTATCCGCCAAATCAAGCTCGCCGGGAAAGGAGCCATGAGTTTTGGCAAGTCACGAGCCCGCATGCTCAACCGCGACAAGAACAAAGTCACGTTCAAGGAAGTCGCCGGCATGGCGGAAGCCAAGGAAGAAGTCGAGGAGATCATCCAATTCCTCAAAGACCCGAAGAAATTCCAGCGGCTCGGTGGTCGCATCCCGAAAGGCGTGTTGATGGTTGGCCCGCCGGGAACGGGCAAGACGCTCCTGGCAAAAGCCATCGCGGGCGAAGCTGACGTGCCGTTCTTCAGCATTAGCGGCTCGGATTTCGTGGAAATGTTCGTCGGTGTGGGCGCGAGCCGTGTCCGTGACATGTTCGAGCAGGGCAAGAAGAATGCACCCTGCCTCATTTTCATCGACGAAATCGACGCGGTCGGCCGCTCGCGTTTCAGCGGCATCGGCGGTGGCCACGATGAACGCGAGCAGACGCTCAATGCGTTGCTCGTCGAGATGGATGGATTCGACACTCAGGAAGGCGTTATCATCATTGCGGCCACGAACCGCCCCGACGTGCTGGACTCGGCGTTGCTGCGCCCCGGACGTTTCGACCGCCAGATTGTCATCGACATGCCCGACCTCGTGGGCCGCGAAGAGATTTTGAAAGTTCATGCTCGGGCCGTGAAACTCTCGAAGGACGTTGACTTCACCGTTATCGCCCGCGGGACGCCCGGTTTCTCCGGTGCCGACCTTGCCAACCTCATCAATGAGGCAGCGCTACTGGGTGCCCGCAACGACAAGAAGGGCGTTGGGATGGAAGAGCTCGAAGAAGCCCGCGACAAGGTGCGCTGGGGTCGCGAGCGCCGCAGCCGCGTGATGGACGAGAAGGACAAGAAGGTCACGGCCTATCACGAAGCGGGTCACGCCTTGGTAATGTTCAAGCTCGATTTCACCGAGCCGCTGCACAAAGTCACCATCATCCCGCGCGGCATGTACCTGGGCGCCACGTTCTCCTTGCCGGTGAAGGACAAATATCACGAAAGCAAGAAACAGTTGCTCGATGAAGTCGCGGGTATCATGGGCGGTCGCATTGCAGAGGAATTGACTTTCGGTGATTCCACGAGTGGCGCCGCGGGCGACATCAAGCAAGCCACGCACATCGCTCGCAAGATGGTCACCGAATGGGGTATGAGCGAGAAGATCGGCATGGTCAACGTCAGCGAACACGAAGAGCACATGTTCCTGGGTCGCGACCTTTTCAAGGGCCGCGAGGTCAGCGAACAAACCGCCCGCGACATCGATGGAGAAGTGCGTCGGATCATCGACGAGGCTTATTCCCGCGCCAAGGAGATTCTCGTGTCCAACAAGGACAAGCTCATCGCGTTGGCTGAGGCCTTGCTCGAGTACGAGACGCTCGACGCGGCGGAGATCACCGAAATCATCGACACCGGCAAACTCCAGAACCCGCCGACCCGTCCTCCGGGACTCTCGTCGTCGGTCCCGGCAGCGCCTCAGGCGGAGAAGGCCAAGGGAGAGACGAAGCCCGAACCTTTCCCCACGCCCGGCATTGGGACGTCGCCGGCGAATGCCTGAGCGTTCCGCGGCCAGTTCACGCGTTTACGTCGATCACCACGCGACCGCGAAGCTTTCCGTCGATCATCTGCTCACCCAGCGCGGGCACATCGGACAATCGCGCTGTCTGGGTCAGGCGATCCAGCGTATCCATCGGTAATTCGCCCGCCAGCCGTGTCCACGCCGTACGCCGCCGTTCCGTCGCCATGTACACGGACGAAATGCCGACCAGGCTCACCGCTCGCAAAATGAACGGGTAAACGGTCGCGTGAAGCTCAGCGCCGCCGGCCAGGCCGACGGCCGTTACGCAGCCCTCGCGCTCCATCTGTCGCAGCAGCGCGGCGAGCGTTTCCCCGCCGACCGAGTCCACGGCGCCCGCCCAGCGCCCCCGCTCCAGCGGTTTGTCACTCCGCACAGCCAACTTATTGCGGTCGATCACCTCGTGAGCGCCGAGAGACTTCAGGAACTCGTGTCCATCGGCTTTACCGGTTGAGGCCACGACGCGATAGCCTAGTTTTGCCAGTAACATCACCGCAACGCAGCCCACGCCGCCTGTCGCACCCGTGACAATGATCTCGCCTTTGTCGGGTCGCACTCCGTGTTCCTCCAGCGCCATCACGCAGAACATCGCCGTCAGGCCAGCGGTGCCGATCTGCATGGCCCATTTTAATGTCAATCCCTGGGGCAACGGCAACAGCCACTCGGATTTCACGCGCGCGAGTTGCGCGAAACCGCCCCAATGTTCTTCGCCCACGCCCCAGCCGGTGAGTACGACTGGATCGCCGGGTTTGAACGGGCCCGACGTTGACTCCGCCACCACGCCAGAGAAATCGATGCCCGGTACCATCGGGAAGCGGCGTACGATCTTGCCACGGTTGGTGACAGCGAGCGCATCCTTGTAGTTCAGGCTCGAATACGCGACAGAAACGAGAACATCTCCCTCCGGCAGGGAACCGACCGGGAGTTTCTTGACCGTGGTCCGGATGGTCCCATTTGGGTTCTCAAGGACCAGGGCTTGGAACGGGTCGGGAAGGGCCATGCCTTCCACGTTAGCAAGACACGATGGCTCAGCAAGGTTTTTCCCGTTTATGTCGGCGCATGGTTGGCGTAAACTTGGCGCATAAGAGGAAAACAACATGCTATCGGAACAGCAAGATGCCTATGGTCGCATCGTTTGGGATCACCTGCATGATAAACCGAGCACGGAAATTATTGAGCGCGACGACGGGTGGTTTGCGGTGTCGGGCGGGGCGCCCAACTACTTCGCGGAGTTCAAGGACTGGCCACGGCATCAGCAGATGGCGATGCAGTTTGTGCGCGGACGGGTGCTCGATGTTGGCTGCGGCGCGGGCCGGTGTTGTCTGCACTTGCAGAAGCATGGGCATCAGGTCGTGGGAATTGATGCGTCGCCACTGGCGGTCAAAACCTGCCGGCGACGCGGTGTGAAGGATGCACGCGTCCTTTCCATCACGCGAGTGAGCCGCGCTCTCGGTCGGTTCGACACGATTTTGATGATGGGCAACAACTTTGGGCTGTTCGGCGGCCGGTTGCGGGCACGGTGGTTACTGCGACGGCTGCACGCGCTCACGTCGCCGGACGCGCGCATCGTGGCGGAGTCGGTCAACGTCTATCAGACGAAAGATCCGGACCATTTGCGCTATCAGCGGTTCAATCGTCGTCGGGGCCGGATGAGTGGGCAGTTGCGGCTCCGGGTGCATTACCGGCGGTGTTGCACACCGTGGTTCGACTACCTGATTGTGTCGCCCGAGGAGATGAAGGCGATTCTCTCCGGGACGGGCTGGCACGTGAAGCGGTTCCTGAAGTCCGCTGGTTTCCTTTATGTGGCGGTCCTTGAGAAGCTTCCGTAATCAGGCCGTCGACAGCGCGGCGCAGAGGCAGGGCGTGTTCTTTCACGGTTGTTTCTCCTGCACGGCGGCGTAAACTCAGGGCATGGTCAGGCAATTTCATTGGGACACCTCGCGCACTCTCATCATGGGCGCGCTGAATGTGACACCCGACTCGTTCTCCGACGGCGGGAAGTTTCTCGATGTGGACCGCGCTGCTGCGCACGCGCGGGAAATGGCGCAAGCGGGTGCTGACATCATCGACGTGGGCGGGGAAAGCTCGCGGCCAGGCGCGCCGCCCGTGAGCGCGGAGGAGGAGTTGGGCCGCGTCCTGCCGGTGGTCGAACGTTTGCGGGATTTGGTTGTCTCCGTGGACACGACGAAAAGCGTGGTTGCGGGGAAGGCGCTCGCGGCGGGCGCGCGCATCGTAAACGACATTAGCGCGCTGCGGTTCGATCCGCGAATGGTGGATGTGGTGCGAGACACGGGCGCCGGCACGGTGTTAATGCATATGCAAGGCACGCCACAAACGATGCAGCAAGAGCCTCGCTACGATGACGTGGTCGTGGAAGTAAGGTCTTTTTTGGCGGAGCGAATCGCGTTTGCCGAGGCGCGGGGGCTAAAAAAAACGCAGATCGCCGTTGACCCCGGTATCGGCTTCGGCAAGACTGTCGAGGATAACTTGCGGTTGCTCGCGCACTTGGACGAATTCAACTCGCTGGGCTGTCCGTTGCTGGTCGGCACATCGCGCAAGTCATTCATTGGCAAGCTGCTCGCCCCGGACGGAGCTGGGTCGGCGCGCGAGGTGGATGGGCGGCTTTGGGGAACAGCCGCCACCGTCGCATGGGCCGTGGCGCACGGGGCACGCATCCTGCGTGTGCACGATGTGGCTGAGATGTCCGACGTGGTGCGGATGGTGGAGGCCGTGCAGCAGGCCCGATAGCAATCAATGGAAATTATTCTGGAATTCATCGCCGCCTACTGGAAGCCGGTCTTTGAGATCGCGCTGCTGACGGCATTTATTTACTACATGTTTTTACTGTTCCGCGGCACGCGCGGGGCGGCGGTGCTCACCGGGTTTATCATCGTCCTGCTCGTCATCGTGGGCCTGACGCAACTGTTCCAGCTGGATGTGATCAGTTGGATTCTCGGCCGCTTCTTCACCTTCCTGGCCATCGCGGTGCTGGTCATCTTTCAACCCGAGTGGCGGCGGGCTCTCGCGGAGGTCGGCAGCCGCCAATTGTTCTCGAGTCCCCGGCAACGGGGAGAGATGATTGACGTCTTGGTGGAGACCGCGCGTTCGCTGTCGCAGAAACGCTGCGGTGGCCTGATGGCGGTCGAACGCGAAATTGGGTTTCGGGGTGTTTCCGAAACCGGCGTGCCGATTGGCGCGAAAGCCACCCCCGAGTTGCTCACGACAATATTTTTTCCGAACACGCCTTTGCACGACGGCGGCGTGGTATTGCGCGGCGATCAGATTGTCGCGGCGGCGTGCGTGTTCCCGCTGACGCAACGGCAGGGATTGAGCGCCAGCACGGGAATGCGGCACCGTGCGGCAATGGGGTTGACGGAGGACTCGGATGCCGTCGTCGTGGTTGTCAGTGAAGAGACCGGCGAAATCTCCGTCGCCCACCGCGGCCATTTGGTGCAGGGACTGGATCCCGACGGGTTGCGGGCGTTCCTCACGACGACGTTGACCTCCGTTCCTCGTCGCAGCAACTGGCTTGCGGAACTGGGACGGCGTGTGTTTGGCAGTTTGGTGGTCCGTGAGACGCCGTCAGGAACCGGGGAAACAATTGATAATCCAGCCGAAGGATTTGCGGGCCCCGCGGACACGGAAGCGGAGCAAAGCGAAGAGCGGCACGGGGAGGCCCGGCGTTAATGGGCTGGATCTCCCATAACGCGGGTCTCAAAATCGTATCGTTGGTATTGGCGACATGCGCGTGGTTTTTCGTCAAGGGCATTACCAGTGACTGGCGTCCGATTAACGGTGTGCCGTTGGAGATCAAGGCGAAACCGGGATTGACCGTGCTGGCAACCAGCGCCGCGACGGTCAATGTGACCGTACGCGGCACGCGCGAAGACGTGCGGCAGGTTTCGCGACAGGATTTGTCCGCGGTCGTGGATTTGACAGGCGATGATCGCCGCGGGCCGATCACCGTCAGGCTCTCACCGTCCTCGGTCAGGCATTCACGGCGCGTGCAGGTGACGGAAGTGGATCCGACGGAAGTGACCGTCAACGTCGATGAGATGGTTGAGCGCGACTTGCCGGTGCAGCCGCAATTTGGTGGCGAACTACCTTCTAATTTATCGGTTGAACGCGTGATCACCCAGCCAGAGAGCGTAAAAGTGAGAGGGCCGAAAACACTCCTGAACGGAATGACCAATATCGCCACGCTGCCCATCGATGTAACCGGACGGCGCACATCATTTCGCGAGCGCGTCGAGTTGACGCCGCTGGCGGTTCCCGAAGGACTGGCGCAGCGGCATTGGGTGGAAGTGGACGTGCGGATCGGGGCGGGACGCTCGGTTGACACCGCGCCGGCGCGGGGTGTAGAACAAAGGCCGTAGAATCTATGGGGACTTCCAAGAAGCTGTTCGGGACGGATGGGGTACGCGGCGTGGCCAACGTCGAGCCGGTCACCTCAGAAACGGCCCTGAAACTGGGCCGGGCGGCAGCGCATGTTTTTAAAACGCGCGCACCCGTGGCCAAGGGACATGGTCGCCATAAGATCGTTGTCGGCAAGGACACGCGGTTGAGCGGTTACATGATGGAGAATGCGATCTCTGCCGGCATCCTTTCGATGGGAGTGGACGTACTGCTCATCGGTCCGCTGCCAACTCCCGGCGTCGCGTACACGACGCGCTCCCTGCGCGCCGACGCGGGGATCGTGCTTACCGCCTCGCACAATCCTTACGAGGACAACGGGATCAAGTTTTTTCGCGACGACGGTTATAAACTCGATGACGCCATCGAGAAACAAATTGAGGATTTGGTTTTTAGCGGCGAGATCGAGAAGATCCGCCCGACAGCCGATGCCATCGGCAAGGCGATGCGTATTGACGACGCACTCGGCCGATATGTCGAGTCTGTGAAGGCGGCCTTTCCCAAAGGGATGACACTGGAGGGCCTGCGCGTCGTGGTGGATGTGGGCAACGGGGCGACCTATAAGAGCACGCCGTGTGTGTTGCGCGAGTTGGGCGCCAAGGTCACCGTGCTGAACGACGTACCCGACGGCACGAATATCAACAAGGAATGCGGTAGCACCTATCCGGATGTGGTTTGCCGCGCAGTGCGGGAACACGGCGCCGACATCGGACTCTCGCACGACGGCGATGGCGACCGCGTCCAACTGTGCGATGAAGCGGGAAATCTCGTTGACGGCGACGACGCTTTGGCGATCACGGCCTTGGATTGGCTCGCGCGCGGGGCGCTCAAGAAGAGCACGCTTGTGGCCACCGTGATGAGCAACCTCGGGCTCGACCACGCAATTCACCAGGCCGGCGGGAAAGTCGTGCGGACGCAGGTCGGCGACCGTTACGTCATCGAGAAGATGCTACAGGACGACCTGAACGTCGGCGGCGAGCAATCTGGTCACATGATCTTTCGCGACTTCACGACCACCGGCGACGGCATCGTCAGCGCGCTGCAGGTGCTGCGTATTATGATGGACACTGGCAAGACGCTGAGCGAACTGCGCCAGGTCTGCACAAAATTCCCGCAGATCGTCGTGAATGTGCGGGTGAAGGACAAACCCGCCTGGGACACGCTTCCCGATGTGATGCAGCTCGTCAAAGAAGTCGAGGCCAAACTCAACGGCGAGGGGCGCGTGCTGCTCCGTTATTCCGGCACCGAACCCAAAGCCCGGCTCCTCATCGAAGGCCCTGACGGCGACCAGATCAAATTGTTTGCTGACGAAATCGCGGGACGGATCAGAGAGCGGATTGGAGTGTAATCGGATCAGTTGCGTTCCCATGTGGCGTACCTACCAAAAAAAGCTCGTCTCCCCGTTTGGATTGAGGCGGCCGATTTTTTGCTGTGGCAAGCGTGTGTCGAGTGTACCCCGGGCCATGCCCATGGAGGCGACGTGGCCGTCACAGAACAGTACATTGGCGAAACCGTTGTGGCGGAAGTGAACATCGGGCAGGTCACCGAAGCTTGTATAACTCACATAGTACCATTCCTCGAGCATCGGATGAGAAGATGAGGCGGGCGGTTGAAACGTGTTGACCTGTGCGGTGTCGGCAAAACAGATGATGCGCGATGGATCGTGGAGATCAGCCAGTGTCTTCCCCACGTTGTTGGTGATGAGGCCGTAGATGTTGAAGCCGTACCCGTACGTAATTTGGTCGAACTTCTGTCGCCACAATGGCGAGTAATAATCGTAGCTCGGACAGACCTCGACCCCGTGCAGCGACTGGATGTACGGGTAGAGTTTTGCCTTTGTCAGGTCGATGTGGCGTGTGCCGGGGGCGCCGCTGGGGCTGTAGGGGGATTCCAAGCCGAAGTACCATAATCGATTTGGGCCCTGCGTCGTGAAATAGGTGAAGTACCGCCCGTAGTCGTCAAGGTACATCTGTGTTGCCAACCCCATCTGGCGCAGGTTCGACGCGCAGGCGGCGGCACGCGCCGATTCGCGGGCCTGCTTGAGCGCGGGCACCAACATCGCCGCCAACAGACCGACGATGCTGATGACCACCAGTAACTCAATTAATGAAAAACCGCAGCGCTTGTTGATTTCACACACTCCTCATCGTACCGGCACGATTAACCCGACGCGATAAAACTTCTTGGGAACCGCCGCCCCTCCGACATCCAGGTTCGTTACGATGAGACCCGTGCCGGGAATGTTGCTGGCGATGGTGCTCCAGGAACACGAGACGAGGCCCGTTGTGCTCTGAACGTCATAATTGAAGTTGGATAGCGTGGGGAACGTCAGAATAACATTTGTGCGCAGGACGTTGACCGAGACATGGTTTGGCGGCCGGAGCGCCGGCGTCCAGAACGAGAACCGCTGGAATTTCAGGTCCGCCACAAGTGACGGGCTGTCCGGGGTGGTAAACGCATCATGGTAAGCGATGATTGCGAGCGAATCGACAACGAAGGGAAAGTTCGTGTCGTAACCTGCCGCGACCAAATTCAAAGGGGGCAATTCCGTGTCGAGGTACGTGACCGAGCCATCGGGATTCACCTGGCCCATTGTAAGCGTAATCGTCTTGCAGCTGCCGTCGTAATTGAGCACAGCCTGCAACGTTACATTCTGTGGGAGAGACGAGATCCCCTTGGTATGTTCGCCCAGATTTGAGGCTTCCTCAGCGGCAAAGTTGCTAAAAGCATCGGCATCCGCGCCCGCTTGCGCGCCGAACACGCTTGGGGTGAGATCCGGTCCGCCATAGATCGCCGAGACATTTGGGAAGTAATTAAATTCGACCGTGCTATACACGTTATCGCTGGAGTAGTTGTTTGGGGAACCGGTGCGGTCACCCCCGGTTGCGGAATGATTAACGAGTCCAAAGGCGATCTGCATCAGTTGATCGTCGGGAGCACTGGTGATGTTGAAGCTAAAGAGCACGGACAGCGTAAAGCTGTTTGTATCGGTGAGCGTCACACCGAGCGGTCGCTGGAACCGCGCGGTCGGCAATGATGAATTCAGGTGCACGTCGAGTTCGCCGGTCGAGTCCCCGGTATAAATAGCTGGCGTATTGGTCCAGGTATACTGGTGATTGCTGTTGTCACCGATTCCAAACAACCAATTTCCTGTCGGCGCAAACGGATTGTCGGAAAAGGTTTCCGTGAAGTTGGTGGAAGCGATTGAGGAACGGCCCAGTGTGAAGGCTAGGCCGAGCACGACGACAAACTTGAAGCGGAACATGACACGACTCCTTTGGTTCGAAGGATTGTTGGATGACACGTCGGCCGTTGTTCTGACTTCTGGGTTTTTACCCCGAAGTATTTCGGGGCAAACCTACTCGCCCGCCTTCTCCGTTTGGATGGCTGTTCACCCCGAATATTTTCGGGGTTGGGCTTTCGTAGCCAGTTACAGCAGCGCCACTGTCGCCGAATTTCACGGCATTCCCTGCGCCGACGTGGTTGAGACAAAAACGTCTCAAAGAACTGCCCGGAGCGTAAGCAGAACCCGCTGCGACTTCAAGAGAATTCCGGCCATGACTGCCAACATGCAGTTCATTATCCACGGTCGTTGTAGTCGCAAGCCGAGTCAGACGAGACGCGCCTAATGTTTGCCGCAGGCGCAACTTCAGCCTGCGTTCGTCACGTCGCACCGTCATCGGTCTCCATCTAAAAAGTGGGTTCGTTTCGCTAGAAATGCGTGTTTTCACCCCTCAAAACCCCCCGAAAGTGGGTTCGTTTTCCAAAACGAACCCACCGAATTTCTTCGCACATTTCCGCCATAAGTCCCATATGCACTGGAGGTTGCATCGAAAAAATATCGAAAAAACGGTGGGTTCGTTTCGCAGAAACGTATATAGGGGTCCTTGCTTGGCCTTCACAGTGCACTCACGAATCAGACTCGCGTCATCCTGTCTCACCATGGCACGAAGAGCGACCACGGAAGCCTTGGCGAAGTAGCCTGTCCTAATACTCACAGTTGGGATTATACAACTATCGGAATACGATGTCCAGAGGAAAGTATCTTTTCATTGGAATTGTACGGCACGTGGCGAGAATTCAGGATTTTCCAACGCCTGCCTGAGATGTGTCTTCGAAAACCTACGGCGCAGGGCCGATTAGCCGTTCAATCTTGTTCCCGATACTGGAAATCTGGACGGAGGCTTGCACAAAGCTTTCCATTCCGAGCATACGGAAAAACGCAGCGCCGTTCCTTTGATCAAACTCACTCTTTTCACCGTAAGTGATCAGGTTTGGCTTGTACAGAGAGTTGGCGGACTCACGGCTCATCACCGTGCAATTCCCTTTGTACAATTTGAGTTGGATCGTCCCGCTCACCATGGATTGATTTTGCTGCAGGTACGCAAGCAGGTCCATGTGGTGCAGGGAGAACCAGTTGCCCAGGTAAATCATCTCGGCGTATTTCTCATCGACCGTTTGTTTGAAATCGAGTGAGGATTTCGACAGCGTGAGCGACTCCAGCAGTTTGTGTGCTTTGATCAGAATGATTGCGGCGGGTGCTTCGTACAACTCGCGCGATTTGAGACCTACCAGGCGGTCTTCAATATGGTCAATCCGGCCAATCCCGTGTTCGCCGCCGATTTTGTTCAACTGGTTGATGAGATCAATAAACGAAGTCCGTACGCCGTCCAGGGCAACCGGCAGTCCGCTTTCAAATTCAATGGCAACGGTTCTCGGCTCATTGGAACAGTTTTCCGGCGATTTCGTCCATTCGAAAACCGCTTCTGGCGGCGGAACGTGAAGATCTTCGAGGATGCCGGCACAGATGCTTCTGCCCCAAATATTCTGATCGACACTGAAGGGTTTTTGCCGCGTATAACCCAGGTCAATCCCTCGTTTCAGGAGAAAATCAATTTCATAGTCCCGGTTGAGGCTGTTGTCCCGGATCGGATCGACGATTTCAGCATCGGGCAGCAAGGCGCGAACCCCCATTTCAATGCGGACCTGGTCATTTCCTTTGCCAGTACTTCCATGAGCAATATAATTGGTTCCCTCCTCCCGAGCCGCATCGACGAGTATTTTAGCGATGTAAGGCCGGCTCAGGGCGGTCGCCAGCGGATAGACACTCTGGTAAAGAGCGTTCGCTTTGAGGGCGGGCGCGATGAACATATTCGCGAAATTCTCTTTGCCATCAATTATCTTAACGTTGCTTACACCCAGCAACTTCGCCGAACGGTTCACCTCGGCAAGATCGGCGCTCTGGCCGATGTCCAGACAGACACAGACCGGCTCAAACCCATTGTCGCGGAGCCACAGGACACAAAATGTGGTGTCCAACCCTCCCGAGAATCCAAGAACAACCTTTTTCTTCATAGGGCTACCAAATTGTTTTCTATGAACCCTATACGACAATATTAACATTCCGTAAATTGTAAAGCGCCGACCCTGTCGCCATGGTTTCGGTTTCACTATCTATGTGAGAACTCACAGTTACGGTAGTAGCCGCTCCAGACTGTGCCATCCTTTTCAAAAACATTGAACAAAGTGGAGTTGCCGTAATCAAGACACCTGTAACGTTCGCCTTCGCCTGTTTCCGCAATCCTGATCACACACGGCCGCCCAAGTCTACGAATTAGTTCCTCCTCGCTTATTCCGATAAAGGTGTTTGCTTCTTCTTGGTTGTATCGTTGACTTGCTCTAACGGTTTCCATCAGAGTGCTGGTGTTATACAATTCAGACATGTACCGAGCGTAATTCGGATTACTGATGCTATGACGTTCTTCCGCGTACTTCTCAACTTGTGCTGATGGGGTAAATGATGGTGTCTTTTCCAGATCGTGTATTATTATGGGCTTGGAAGGTGCCGATGCCTGCTGCGACAAGAAAGTAACGAACACAGCAAGTAGAATCAGGATCGCGGAAGCACCGAGACAGATTTTCCAGCCAGCGACCTTGCGCTTGTTTGCAGCTGGCTGCGAAAACAGTGGTGGTGTAGCGGTTGAATCCGGTCGCGGCGGCGGTGGTGAATGTCCGGAAGACGGCTGCTTGACGCTTTCGTTTTTAGAGTCCGGCTCTGCTTGTGGAACCATCAATTGAGCTTGGCACTTTGGACACGGCACACTTACCCCCGCGCCCGCTCCGTCAATCACGATATGCTGCCCGCACTTATCGCAATCGAATTCAATGTCCATGATGTGCGCCTTTGAGGTGACGGGCGTCGAACGCCACGCAACGCACAACTGTGTCCTGTATGGCGTTGACCTCGTTGATTATGAACAATTGAACCGGCCACTCCCTTAGGCTTTAGTGTCTATTACGTTTGTTCTCGCTTCCATCCACGCTCATTCCATTTCGGGAAGACGCACCCCATAAAACCCGTGATGTCGATACCGACTGTCGCGATTGTCTCAAGGTAAGTGTCCACGGTTTCCGGGTCGAGAGCCTCAATTTGCTCCTTGAATCCTATTTTAGAATCTTTTGTGGCTTTTGAGCGGCTGAAAACGATGGGTTCATCAATCGAGACGCCGAAGGTGGAGTGGAGGATTCTGTTCCGGGCTTGCCCGGCGTTACGGGCACGTTGCAGCAATAGCCGCCATTCCTTAACCCGTTTTTTGTGCTTGGCTTCGGGATACTGCGCGAACAGAGAATCGGCGAGGTCTACAAGTTGCCTAAAAGATTGCTGATAGACGACGATGTCAGCCGTTGTTGAATCTTCCGGATCGATCAGAAACGAGACCACTCGCCGAATGTCATCTTCAAGCTGCTGGAAGAAATAGACGATCTTGCCAAGCGCCAGCAACCCCTCTTTTTCAACAGCATCTATCTTTTCTCTATTTCCAAGAAAGCTCATTGAGGCAGACGCGAAAACAGGGTTAGGTCTCATTATCAGGAACTCGGTCCTGAGTTCTATTGTTCGATCCAGCCAGCGCGCTCTTGACGTGTTTGGCGACGAAGTCGATCATGGTCGGGTCCGACATCATCGGCGGGCTGATCTCGAAGGTGACGCCGGGGAATTTCTTCAGCGTTTGCTCGAAGATGAACGGGATGTCTTCGCGGAGGTGCGAACCGGGGACGAGGAAGAAGGCGTAACCAAAAATGTGGGTGGCGCCACGTTGGACTAGCTTGCGAATGGCGACGGGGATGAGGGGTTTGCCGAGTTCCATGAAACACGGTTCGATGAGGTCGTAGCCGAGTTGCTCGCGGACCTGGTCGACGAGCTTGACCATGATCTCGTTGCCTTCCTTAAGCCGTGAGCCGTGGGTGAAGATCAGGACACCTGTTTTCCGTTGCATCGCAGGGGCAGTATAGCATTAAATGTGTTCACGACAACCATGAGCGACGAAATCAAACGGCAGTACGTTAACTACCTTTTCTTCAAAGCCGATCCCGCATGGAGGCGACTCTCACGCGAGGAACGCGACCGTGGCCGGAGCGAATTCGAGGGCGTGGTGAAGGACTGGAAAGGTCGCGCCATGATCATTCCGTTCACCACCGTTGGGACGCGCGCAGACACGGATTTCGTGCTCTGGCGCATCAGCGAGCGGCTGGAGGATTTCACCGAGATGAGCACGCAGTTGCTCAACACCAGCCTCGGCAAATGGTGTTCTACCCCCTACAGCTATCTCGGCATGACGAAACGCTCGATGTACGTCGACCATCACGAACACGAAGGCAGCGAGGGCCGGCGGGGTCGTGTCATCCCGGGACAGAACAAGTACATCTTCATCTATCCCTTCTGGAAAACCAGTGAATGGTATTTGCAGTCGAAGGAAGAGCGCCAGCGGATGATGAACGTGCACATCGAAACCGGGCATCGGTACCCGAGCATCAAGATCAACACCATTTATTGTTTTGGCCTCGACGATCCGGAGTTTGTCGTCGCGTTCGAGGGTGACAAGCCACAGGATTTCATCGATCTCGTCATGGAGATGCGCGAACACGAGGTCCGCAAGTACACGCTGCGCGACACGCCAGTTTTCACCTGTATACGAGGCAGTATCGGTGAAGTACTGGCGTCGCTCGGGTGAAAACACTGCTGTTCGCTGCGTTGCTGGTTCCGCTCTCCTGTGTCCGGGCACAGGATGAAAAACGCCTGCCGGAAGAACTGGCCGTCACCCGTTCCATTGTCATGCAGGACGCCGATGAGTTGGAAAGTACCGTTGGCTTCAACTTCTTCAAGTTCCGAGACCAGAAACAGATCACCACGGCGGCCGAATTCGAATACGGTTTGACCGACCGTTGGGAACTTGACGCCGAGGTGCCCTACCAGTTCGTCAATCCGAACGGAGCACGCGCGGCCAACGGCGTTGGCGATGTCGAAACCGCGGTACGTTACAACGTCATCCCCATGGACAAGCAGCCCATGGCCCTCAATGTCGGCCTCACGGTAGGAGTTCCGACGGGCGACCGCCTTCACGATCTCGGCGAAGGGCGACTTACTCTGGCGCCGTTCTTTACCGCAAGCACATGGGCCGGGCCGGTCAACGCACAGCTCAATTGCGCCTGGGAGCGCGCCGTCTCGAACTCGGGGGAAGAGCCGCGCGACAACTTCGTGTACAATGTCGCAATCCTCTACCCGATCCATCAGTGGTTTCTGGCGCTCGAAGGCAACGGTGCGTCGACCCACGAACTCACGACGTACTATGTGACGCCGGAGTTAATCTGGAAACCAACAACGAGGCTACAGTTCCTGATTGCCGCCCCTATTGGCGTCACCCGCACGGCGGCCGACTACGGCATTGTCGCGTCAGTGACGCTGGAGTTGGATAACATCACGCACCGCGGTATTGATAAAGATTAGCCTCGTTTGCGGCGTTGCGCGCAGGAAAGCCCAATGAATACAGGGCAACAAGCCTGTCGTGATTTAAGGTTGGATTTTTTGCGTAAACTGTGGTAAAAACAAACGCTCAAGCAGGCGATTCATGGTCATCAGCATCATCATTCCGACTCTGAACGAAGAAGTAAACCTCCCGGTTACTTTGCGCCAGCTTACTGACCATCCGGATGTTGAGCTGATCGTCGTCGATGGCGGCTCGACCGATCGCACGATTGAAATCGCCCAGCGTTTCACCCCGTATGTTTTCCGCACGACACCGGGCCGCGCCCAGCAAATGAACATCGGCGCGCGCCACGCCACCGGCGACATTCTCCTGTTCCTGCATGCCGACACTTTTCTGCTGCCGGGGGCGTTGGATGAAATCCAGCGGCGCATCATTGGCGATGGAGCGGTTGGCGGGGCGTTTGATCTGCACATTGATTCGCGCCGTCGCCTTTGCAAATTCCTGGCCCGGGTGGCCAGCCGGCGGTCGCGCTGGTTGCATTTGCCATACGGCGACCAGGGCATTTTCGTGTGGCGTCAGGTCTTTGAAGCCCTCGGTGGATTCCCCGAGATCGCCATCATGGAAGACTTCGCTTTTGCCCGGCGGCTCCGCCGCGCGGGGCGGCTCACCTTTATCCGTTCCGGGTTGGTCACCAGCGGTCAGCGCTGGAACGCGCATGGCGTGGTGCGGACCACGCTGGTGAACTGGTGGGTGACAGCGCTGTTCATTTTGCGCGTCCCACCGCGCGAACTTCGCCGCATCCACGATGGCTGGCTCATTCCCGGCAAACCGCGCCGTGACAAGAGCGAATTGATCCCGCCCAACCAAAAGAGCCTGCAAGAGCGGACCTAATTGGGAGGGTCGGGCCTTTGTCCGATCGTTGTCTCTGGCCGCAGTGGACTTCCCGAACCGACTTAGTGATGGTTTACGACGTCGATTAAGGACCGGAGTCGGCCGAAGTTTGTGCGGTTGAACGGGAAGACGATGCGGTGCAAGTCCTTCAACTCCGGTTCGTTTTCCTCTTCGGGCAGCGGGCCGGCCGCACGGTACTGTCCGCCATTGAGGCAAATATCGGAGAAACGAGCGTTGAGCGTGCGCAGCAGATTTTCCGTAACCGCATACTTCACGCGCAACACCATTGCGTCCTTCACGTAGCGGCACGAGTGGTAGTTGCTATAGAACTGCGTAATCTCTTTGCAGGCCTCTTCGACATCGTCGCAAACCTTGAACAGTGAGAGGTCCTCCTTGCTGATCAACGCCTCATCCAGGAGCTGGTCCTCGACGAACCGCCACCACGTTTTCCAGTAGTTGCCGTGCGGTCGATCGACGAACACCAGCGGCTTGGGCTGGCTCTTGCCCGTCTGCATCAGCGTCAGCGCCTCGAACCCTTCGTCATGCGTGCCGAAGCCGCCGGGAAACAACACGATGGCGTCGCTCTCCTTGATGAAGCAGAGTTTGCGCGTGAAAAAATACTTGAAGTTGATCAACTTGCGGTCGCCGGCGATCTCGATGTTCGGTTCCTGTTCGAAGGGCAGGCGGATGTTCAGGCCGAAGCTCTTGTCGCGGCCCGCGCCACGCTGGGCGGCGCCCATGATGCCTTCCCCGCCACCAGTGATCACCATGAAGCCGTGCTCGACAATCGCCTTGCCGAAGGCGACCGCCTGCTGGTACTCAGGTGACTCGGGTTTGGTGCGCGCCGAGCCGAACACGGTGACTTTGCGCTGGCCGCGAAATGGCGCAAAAATCTTTGAGGCGTAGCGCAATTCCTTCAACGCCGAATTGATGACTTTGACATCGAGACGGTCCGCCTTGTCGTCGGCGAGGCGCAGCGCGGTCTCGATGATGTCTTCCACGAGGTCGGCATTGTCGGAGCCGCCATGTTGTTGGATGAGTTGCTCAATGAGAGGTTGGTCCGGATTGGATTGGGACATAAGACTTCCTTAATGGATATTCGCCGGGGAGCACTGCTTGAGTCGAACTTCGAATTCCGAGTGGGTCGAGGGCCGACTCCAGCGTTGCGCCCCGCGCGCGTGTTTATTTCAGTTGCCGGTAAGTGTACTCATTGGCGGCGGTGTGTAAAGGTTTTTCTGGATGGTAGCCTATAAAACGGCTTGCGGCAGCGGGTCGGCTCGTGTAAACGAGCGCGGGATGACCGCGGAGGAAATCATCACGCTGCTGAAGCTGAAGCCGCATCCGAAAGAAGGTGGCTTCTTCGCGGAAACCTATCGTGCGGGGGAGGAGATCGCTCGGGGTGTTCTGCCAGTGCGTTATACGGGACCGCGTGCCTTCGGCACGTGCATTTACTATTTGCTGACACCCGCGACGTTCTCGGCGATGCACCGGCTGCAAAGCGACGAAATCTTTCATTTCTACCTCGGCGATCCCGTCGAGATGCTGCAACTTTCGCCCGACGGCAGCGGCAAATCGGTTGTACTGGGGATTGATCTGACGGCGGGAATGCAGCCGCAAGTCGTCGCGCCGCGGGGTGTTTGGCAGGGCTCGCGATTGGTTGCCGGCGGCAAGTTTGCATTGCTCGGCTGCACCGTTGCCCCCGGGTTCGACTTTGCCGATTACGAGCACGGACGAAGGGAAGACCTGACCAGGAGCCACCCGCAGTTTTGCGAGAAGATTGTGGCCTTGACGGTTGAATAGGGTGGCCACGAATCCCTTGCAATATTTGGCATGAATGGGTGTACTTTGGGTTGCCATGAAGAGATTTTTCCCCTATGGATCCATTCTGCTCTTCCTGGCGCTCCTCGCGGGGCCGGTCTTCAGCGATGAAATCGGCACGATCTCGGCGACAGAACTGATCCAACGCGGACGCGCCGAGCTGTCCTCCAACGACTGCAACGCGGCGGAGAATTCGTTTCGGCTCGCAACGGAGGCCGAACCAACCAACGCCACGGCTTACGCGGGATGGGGACACGCGTTGGCTGTATTGAATCGGCGGCAGGAGGCCCTTGTTGCGTACGAGAGGGCCGTGGAGCTCGATCCCCAGAGGACGAACACCTGGTTTTACCTCGGCGGCACTTACTTTTCGTTGGGAAGATATGCCAAGGCTGCCGGTGCGTACCAGAATTACGTCTCGCTGAATCCGACAAACGACCAGGCCTACTATTGGTTTTACCGTTCACTAGGTCGGGTGGGACGCTATGGGGAGGCGGAGAAAGCGTGTCGTCAGGCAATCGCCATCAATCCGACCAATGCGGTTTATTACGTCGGTCTGGGTTATTGCCTGGAGAATCTCGGGCATTACCGCGAAGCCGACAGGATTCTGGAAAAAGCACTGTCACTGGATCCGCAAGACCCACAAGCACATTATTGGCTGGGGATTAGTCGCTACCACGAGAAGGCGTACCAAGAAGCGATCACTTCGCTTCAAAAAAGCCTTTCGCTGCAGCCAACCAATAGCGATGGCGATTTCTGGCTGGGTCGCAGTTTCGCCGCGCTTAACCGTTACGAAGACGCGGCCAGGGCCTTTCAGGAAGTGGTACAAATCGAGCCTGACGATATTCAAGCTTATGAGTGGCGCGGCGTAAGCCTGCTGCGGATGGGGCAATTTGACGAAGCCGCGGCAACCTTTGAGAAGGCCTCTGAGGTTGGGCGCGATGACAAGACGATACGCCGGTCCCTGTTTTGTTGCTACCTGCTGTCGTCGCAATACGAAAAGGCTTACCGGCTGTACCCGATAATCTTTACTCTCGGGGGCAGCGCACTCTTACTTTCCTACCTCATTGGGTTGGCCGCTCTCCTGCGTTCCAGTTTCAAGATTTCCCGCAATCCTTCTCCCCGGCTCGGATTTTCGTTGGGGTGGCTGGTGGTATTCTTCCAGGGACAAATCGCGATGATCTTTTGCCTGGCCTTGTTGTCGTGGATCAAGATCTCCGAGAATTTGCTGTTCGGCATTACGTTGGCGGGAATCCCGGTCATCTTTGCCGCCACGCAGGCATTCACGCGACAACCTTGGGGCCAACCCTTTTCCTTGCCACCGCGGCTGGGGACAGCGAAGGTGATGGGACTCTCGCTGCTCGGCCTGGTGCTGGCGTCAGGACTCAGTTCCTGGAGCGCGCACTGGGTCGAGCGTGTGCTGCACTGGCCGGTGACAATTCAAGAAGCGATTCCGCTCGTCAAATACGCGCTGATCGCCAATCCAGTGGCGGCGTTCTTGTCCGTCGTCATTGTCGGGCCGATTGTTGAAGAGATTCTGTTTCGCGGCCTAATCTATGGGGCGCTGGAAAAGCGCCTCCGTGTTTCCGGAGCAATCCTGGTCAGTTCGTTTCTCTTTGCCCTGGTGCATCTCCAGGTGGTGTATTTCATCCCGATTTTCTGTCTGGGCCTCGTGCTGGGTTGGGCACGCTGGAAAGCCAACTCGCTCGGCCTGCCGATCCTCATTCACGTCCTGAACAACGGTGTCGCGCTACTGTTTCTGAGATTCTTCGAGAAATCCTGAGTGTTGGGATCAGATGGCCACGTCCTCGGAGATTCACCTCGAAGTCACGAAGGGCACGAAGGTGTCGCTTCTTGACCGCGCACGAGGCCCGGTCATAACCGCCTGACGCGCCGTGCCCAGTAATCGTTTTCGACGGCACGGTGCGGTAAACTCTCGCAGTGCAAATGCAACCTGTCATCCTTGACAACCTTGTGGGTGAGCTCCGCGAGGCGCGGGCAGTGGTGGTGCTGACCGGAGCGGGTGTGTCGGCGGAGAGCGGCATTCCGACGTTCCGCGATGCGATGGAAGGACTGTGGGCCAAGTACGATCCGAGTCAACTGGCCACACCCGAAGCGTTTGACCGCGATTCCGAGATTGTGACGCGGTGGTACGATTGGCGACGCGAGAAATGTGCAACAGCAAAGCCGAACCCGGCACATCTGGCTCTGGCGAGGTTGGAGGAACATCTCGCAACGCCGGAACGTGGCTTCACGCTTTTGACGCAGAACGTTGATCGGCTTCACCAAGCGGCGGGCAGCCGAAATGTGGTCGAATTGCACGGGACGCTGTGGGTGTGGCGCTGCACCCGGTGCGGCATCGAACGCGAGGAGCGCACAGTGCCGTTCCAAGAGTACCCGCCGCGCTGCGCGTGCGGTGGGGCGCGAAGACCGGCGGTGGTCTGGTTCGGCGAAATGCTGCCGGAGCAGGCGCTCAAACAAGCCCATGACGCTCTCGCAACCTGCGATTTCTTTTTCTCCGTCGGCACAAGCGCGGTGGTCGAGCCGGCGGCGAACTTCATCTACAGTGTGCGCCATCGCGGCGCGAAGACTGTGGAGATCAATCGCGACGCCACGCCCATTTCGCGGGTGGTCGATTGGTCGCTGCTCGGCAAAGCGGGTGAAGTTTTGCCTGAATTGGTCAGGCGGGCGTTCGGGATTTGAGATGGCGGTCGCACTCGACTCAGGGAGAGGCCGAGGGTCAAGGTGGCAAACTGCCACTACGGGAGCGCGCCGCCGTGGCGGAGGTTTTGGACAATTTGGCGGGTGGCTTTGGATTTGTTGAGGGTGTAGAAATGCAGGCCATCAACCTTCGCGGCGAGGAGTTCGCGGCATTGGCGAGTGGACCAATCGATGCCGTATTGCGCGACGAGTTCGGGGTTGTCGGCAATCCCGTCGAGATCGGCGAGCATTTTTTTGGGGATGCTCGAGCCGCACATGGCGGTGAATTTCTTGATCTGCGCCACGTTCGTCACCGGCATAATCCCGGCGATGATGGGCACGGTGATGCCGATTTCGCGGCAGCGTTTCACGAAGTGGAAGAAGTGTTCATTGTCGAAGTAAAGCTGCGTGATGATGAAATCGGCGCCCGCCTCCACCTTGTCCTTGAGCCGGCGCAAATCGGTCTCGAAATCGGGCGCTTCGGGATGTTTCTCCGGGTAACCCGCGCAGCCGAGGCTGAACGTGTCGCCAAATTGCTTCCGCAAGTGGCGCAGCAAGTCCACGGCATTCTTGAAATCCGGAAACCAGCCTTCGTTCGGTTCGGGCTGGTTGGCCGGCCGGTCCCCGCGAAGGGCGAGGACGTTTTCGATGCCGTGCGCGGCAAAATTCTCCAGCACGCCGTCGATGTCCTTGAGCGTCTGGCCGATACAGGTGAAATGCGCCATCGCTTCGAGGCCGAATTGTTCTTTGATCTTCAGCGTCACCTCCAGCGTCCGCGCGCGAGTGCTGCCGCCGGCCCCGTAGGTGCAAGTGGCGAACGACGGGCGTAACTCGTGCAGGTGGCCGAGTGTCTCCAGCAGGTTGACCATCGCCTCGTCGTTCTTCGGCGGGAAGAATTCAAACGAGATCGTGGGCCGCGTGGTCTTGAGGATGTCGCTGATTTTCATTTAGTGGCGGCGTAAAGCCCTGCAGGCCCCGTGCCCGACATTTATTTATCCAGGAATTTCTTATAGAAGGGCGATTTTTTGTAATCGCTCGCGACCCGTTGAATGATGCGGTCGCGGTGGTCGATGAGGCGTTTCGGTTTCCGCGGCTTGACCTTGTCGATGGCGTACGAAGTGATCAGCGGCAGGGCGACGGTGCTATCCATGTAGCAAACGACGGCGTCGGGGAGCTTCTTGGGATCGACCTTGCCCCAACTGACGGCTTCGGCGGGCGTGGCCCCCGAGAGGCCGCCGGTGTCGGGACGCGCATCGGTGATCTGGAGAAAGTAATCATGGCCTTTCTCGTCGAGGCCGAGAACTTCCTGAATTTGCGGCTCGGTTTGCAGCATGAAATTCTTGGGTGACCCACCGCCGAGGATGAACACACTGGAGTTGCGACCGTTGCGCTTGGCGTCATAAACGATGCCGGCGGTCTGGTTGACATCGCGGTTCACGTCGAATTGGAGTTTATTGCCGGCCAGGCTCATGGCGGCGACGTTCATGCCAATGGAGCTATCCCCGGGGCTGCTGGTGAAACACGGCACGCCGTACTGGTAGGCGACGGAAATGAGCGAGGTATCCTTGAGGCCAAGCTTCTTTTCGCGCCGGTAGACGTATTTGCCGAGGAGGTAATGAAATTCGTCCGTACCCATGGATCGCTGGAACTCCGGGCCGTTGATCACCTGACGGATGAACGCATCGGTGTCGAGCAGGACGCGGTAGTCGAACAAGATGTCGTAAATGCGGATGATCTGGCGTTTACGCAGTTCGACGTCGTCAAGAAACGGCGAACCGCGATACAGCTTCATGTCGAGCCCGTAATGGATGTCGTGGTAAAGGTTGGCGCCCGTGGTGATTATCCAGTCGATGAAGCCGGCCTTGATAAGAGGAATGAGGCAGGACTTGCCAAGCCCGGCGGGCACGAGGGCACCCGTGAGGCTGACCCCAATGAGACCGTTGCGCGGCAGCATCTTGCCCGCGAACAGTTCGCAGCCTTCGCGGAGGCGGGCGGCGTTGTAGGCCTGGAATGTGTCGGCGACGAGGAGCGACGCTTTCATCCCCTTGCTGATCGGTTGGGGATCGAGACGGGAGAAGCGGCGGAATTTGTTGGAGTTTTTCATGGGGTCGAGATTTTTCTTCGTGCAAACGGCCGAGTGAGACCCTAGAATTAACAACCGCTTAAACTTTTGGCAACCTATTTAGGAGAACTTATCCCATGGAGCCACGAGAGATTCGTATCGGCCATAGTCCTGACCCGGATGACGCATTTATGTTTTACGCCTTGACGCACGGCAAGCTGGACACCGCCGGCTTGACGTTCACCCACGTGATCAAAGACATTGAGAGTCTGAACCATCTGGCGGTCGAGGGCGAGCTGGAGGTCACGGCGCTGAGCGTGCACGCCTACGGGTACGTGATGGACAAATACGCATTGCTGGCGAGCGGCGGAAGTTTTGGAGACAAGTGCGGGCCGATCGTCGTGGCGCGCAAGCCGATGGACGTGGGAGAACTGGCCGACGACCGAATCGCGGTGCCCGGCACAATGACCAGCGCGTACCTTCTATTGAAACTGTTGCTGATGAATTTCAAGTTCGAGGTCGTGCCCTTCGACAAGATCATGGATGTGGTCAAGGCTGGCGAAGTCGACGCCGGATTGCTCATCCACGAGGGGCAGCTCACGTACGAGAAGATGGGGCTGCACAAAATTGTCGATCTTGGCGAGTGGTGGTATGCGGACACGGGGTTGCCGGTGCCGCTGGGTGTGAACGGCGTGCGCAAGGACCTGGGCAAACAGTTGATGCAGAAGATTTCGGAGTTGTTGACGGCCAGTATTCGCTACGCGCTGGACCATCGCGAGGAAGCCGTCGCGTACGCCCGGGAGTTCGGACGCGGCATGGACGCTGCTACTACGGATCGGTTTGTGGGAATGTACGTAAATTCGCTGACATTGGACATGGGGCCGAAGGGGCGCGAAGCCATCGCGCGCCTGCTGACCCGTGCCTACCATGCGGCGCTGGTGCCGCGGCCGGTGAATTTGGAGTTCGTCGAATAATGGTGCGCCGCCGGCAACGAAGGGCGCGGGGCGCAAAACGAAGCTGGCGAGTTCTTCTCCAATGGCTGGTGCCGCTCTTACTGGTCCTCCTGACAACTCGCATCTCCCTCGCCCAATGGGACTTCACCCATGCCGGTGACCCAAAGCGAAATTGGGGCGCCTCTGCCACGGAGACTGTGGGGTACGATGATAACTTCAACGGAACCGAGAAGAATCCACAGGCTGGCGCCAGGATCAGCTCCGACGTTAGGCTCCGCGCGAATGTTCCGCTCGAACGTTTTTTTGTGGGGATGCAATATGACTACGGAGTCGTTTACCCACAAGATATCAAGTTCGGTGGCGTCGATGAAACACACAATCTCAATCTCTCCGCCAATTGCACCATCAGCCCGCGGCTGGCCCTCAATCTCACCGAGAGTTTTATCAATTCCCTCCAACCAGAACTTGTGCAAGACGTTGCTGGTGCGCCCGTCACGGTATTGCAGGCGGGCACGTACATTTACGACACCGTGGGAGTTGGCCTGATCTACTCAGTGGCGCCCAGGTGGAACGTGTCGGTCAATGGATCTTGGGACATTTGGGAATATCAGTCATCATTGATCGCCAGTAACGGCAATCATCAGGATTACTCGGCAACGTTGTCCGCGCTCTATCTTTTGGACACACGCACCACGGTCGGGCTGAACTACCAGTACGGTCAAGACGTTTTCGTCGATGCCGGCCCCAACAACGGCCTGAACGCAGTCTCACACACGTTGTATCTATCCGTCGTGCGGAGGTTCAACCCACGCCTGTCCCTGTCCCTCAACGGTGGCTATACGGTTCGTGACTCGCAGGACGGGACCCAAAGCACATCCCCATCAGCTTATGGATCGCTCGTTTACAATTTTGGACCCGCCAGTGCAATTACGCTCACTCTTGCCCAATCCCTGAATGAAGCCACTTTGGGAGTCAACCGACAATTCAGTGCCCAGCAAAACACAAGTTTCGTTGTGCAAATCAGTCACCGGCTCACCACCAGGCTGCGTGCCATCGGCGACATCACGTATGTCTACGGCTCTTTCACACAGCCGCTGGGTGCTACCGCGACGACGACAGGGCCGATACCGGTCGGTGGTTTTGGGAACCCGACACCTGTCGGACCTCCGCCTGGGAGCACGGTATCGCCAAACGATCAGGCATTGACGGGCCATCTTGGCCTGAACTACGCCTTTAGGGACTGGGTATCGGCGGTCCTGGATTATTCTTACACCGACCTGGTTTCATCCGACGTGCTTTTGATTCAACCCTATACCCGCAACCAGATCAACGCGGGAATCAGCTTGACCTATTGATAACGAGCACGAAATCCATCCGGCAAGGCCGTGACACCCCTTGACGGGCGTGTCGTTGGGAGTGCTTTAGGGATTCAGCGCCAAATGAACGTGAGGGAACCAAGCCGTGTCATAGTGGAAGATATCTGGTACACAACTACATTAGCCGCTCTCCGCCATGGGGTTGGCCCGACTTTTTACTTGCGTTGGCACAGAACATGGTGTGTATTGTCCAGCCTCCGATAGGCAGACTTAAGCGGATTTATGGAGCAAACCGTCGCCAAGCCATCACAGGAATCGAGACTGCAGTTTCTCGACTACTGGCGGGTCATTAAGACCCGCAAAGTGATTGTTTTGCTGCTCTTTTTGCTGGCCGGTTTGACTGCTTTCACCGTTTCGCTGTCCCTACCGAAGAAATACTCGGCGTCGGCGCGCATTAAAGTCGAGGCCGAGAAGCCGACCGTGGATATTTTTTCGGCATCACAGGCTCCCGGGTATGACCCGTACTTCCTCCGGACTCAGTATCAAATCATCCAGTCGCAGAAGATCCTCTATCCGGTCATTGAATACTTCAAACTGCAGCAGACGTGGGGTCTGCCTATCGACATCGCCATGAGGCGATTGAAGGGCCAGCTTTTTGTCCGTCAGTATCCGGATACGTCGCTCATCGAAATCGGGATGATTGACCACGACGGTCGTCTGGCAGCCGATGTCGCCAACAAGATTGCGGAAGTTTTTGAAAGCGACCGGCTGGACGTCAAACGACAACAGACCCAAAAGGGAATCGACAAGCTCCGTGAGGATCTGACCCAGCAGGAGGAGCGGGTCCACGCTGTGCAGGATAAGATTGAGCGGCTCCGCAAGGAGTTGGGCGTTCCCGTTATGGGAACCGTCAAGATGACCGATATTACCATGCAACATTTGGAGAGCCAGTTATCCGATGCGCGCAACCTGGCCATCACGACCGAGGCGCGCCTCAACGAAGTCAGAAAACTCACTCCCCTGCAATTGCGGAACGCCATCAACACGCTCACCAGCGATGCCACCGTTCAGTCGCTCTTGCAGCGACTGACGGACGCCGAAACGAGCTTGGAAATCCTGAAGCAGGATTTTGGTCCGGAACACCCCACGGTCCTCGCGATGATCGCCCAGCACGACAAGCTGTCTGACCAGCTCAACGAGCGTCTGGAGGGAATCAAGAAGGGCTTTGAGGTTGAATACGCGGTCTCCAGGGCCCGCGTTGACGATCTGCAGAAGCAATACGACGAGGCCAAGAATGCCAGTTACGCGCTGGAGAGCGACAAGTATCTTCCCTTCCGGAATGCGCAGCGTGAGGAAGATCTGGAGATGAAGCTTGAGGATGCCGTGAGTTCCCGTCTCCAGCAGGCGAAGATTGAAATGGATTTGCCCCGCAATCCCGTGGAAGTAATCGATTACGCCCAGGTGCCCCTGCCGCAATCCTATGTTAGTCCCGCGATTGTCAGCAACACGGTGATGGGGTGCGTCGCCGGCTTGATACTGGGTGTGGCGCTGGCGTTCTTCATCGAATTCCTCGATACCAGCATCAAGAAGATCGAAGACATTGAGAAGTATTTTGAATTGCCGGTCCTCGGCGTCGTCGGACAGCAGGCGGGGTTGCTCCACCGGGGCAGCGTTTCCATGGCCCACCTTGAGGCTTATCGCATGTTGCGTACGAACATTGAGTTCGCCAAGCCGAAAGGCGCGGCGACCTCCCTGTGCGTGCTCAGCGCAGGCGCGGGGGAAGGCAAGTCCTTCACCATCGTCAACCTCGCCTTCGTCTACGCGCAACACGGCGCCCGCGTGCTCGTTGTCGACAGCGACCTGCGTCGCCCCAACATCCACGAGGACTTGCGGATTTCCAACACCATCGGCCTGGCCGATTACCTCAGCGGCCAGAAGACCGTCACGGAGATCATCCAGCCGACCGAGATCCCCAATGTCTCGGCCATCGCCGGGGGCAGCGGCGGCACCGCGAAGGACGCACTACCGTTATTGACGTCGCGTCGAATGGCGGATCTAATTGAGCAGGTGGGACGACAATTTGATGTCGTCCTGTACGACACGCCGCCAATCCTCGGCGTCAGTGATGCCGCCATTATGGCCCGCGAAGTTGGCTTCTCTGTTTTCGTGATCCAGCATCGCCGTTATCCCCGCAACATGGCGCGGCGTGCGGTGCAGGTGGTGCAGAACGCGGGCGGGAAACTCCTTGGCGTTGTTGTCAACAATGTGCAGCTTGGCCATGACGAAACCTACTACTACTATCATGACCAGGTGGAGCACTATCAACCCGCGCCGTCGCGCCCGACGCAGCCCGTTGCGGCGGCCAAGCCATTGGACAGTGATGAGATCGACTTGTCTGGAAAATACTGAGTGTGGCCGGCTCATTGCCACACGCGTTAGCCTAAAATCATTCACCGCCTTGCGGATAAACTGACTTCATGATCTCGATCCGACTGATCAATCGCTGCGTTTCACTTGCCGGGCTGTTCGTGATGGTGGCCGCTCTCAGCCTGCTGCCGGGGTGCAGCACCATTCACAACCTGTTTGGCAAGTCGTCTCCTCCCAAGCCGAATCCTGCCGCCACGACCGGCGATGAGGTTGCCGGACGACTGCGCACGGGTGATATGATGACGGTCCGCATTGATACCGGCGGTGCACAGCCGACAACCCCGCCCGCATCGGATCTCAGCGTTGACGAGGACGGCAATATCTCGCTGCCACTGGTGGGGTCGATCAAGGCCGCAGGACTCACCACGAGCGAACTGGCGGAACGCATCCAGGCCAATTACGTGCCGCGTTATTACGTGCGTTGCAACGCGACCGTGCTCGTGGCGCAGCGGTTCTTTTACGTTGGTGGCGAAGTGCGCAATCCCGGCCGTTTTCCCTGGAGCGACGACACGACCTTGATGAAGGCCATCAACACCGCCAGCGGTTTTACGGATTACGCAAACCGTCAGAAAGTGCAGTTGACCCGCGGCGGGAAGGTGGATGTTTACAACTGTGAGGATCTGCAACGGAACCCGGCCAAGGATCCGCCGATCCGACCCGGCGACACAATTACGGTTCCGCGCACCATCTTTTAGCCGATCGGCACAGGAGTCAGTCCGCCAGCAGGAGGGGTCACGCGATGTGTGACCAATCGTGAATCACCATCCCACCAATCGGAGAATCCGCAGCGTCTGGACGGGCCCACAATCCCCCGTCGGGCATGTCTGCCAGACCGCCGTCGTCGTCCTCTGCGCCTTGATTCTGGTATTTGCTACGCTGGCGTTTGGGGCGGTACGGTTCTGGGCCTTGGGGCCGATCCTGATGGTCATCGGGCTGGCAGGTGTGCTGTGGATTGTTCGGGTTCTCTCGACCCGTGAGATACCGGTGGTCTTCTCGGCGCTCGGCCCCCCGGTCATCGCCCTCGCCGCGTACGGTGTCATTCGCTATGGCTTGAGCGAGATCGAGCCGATCGCCTGCGGGGCGATGATGCAGGCGCTCGGTGCGGCACTGCTCTTTTTTCTGATCCTCAACAACTTGCGCCACCGCTGGCACGTTACCGTGTTCGCCTGGGCGCTGGTTGGTACGGGGGCGCTCGTGGCCGCGTACGCGTTGTGGCAGGTGTTGCTGGGCGGAACCTGGGTGTGGGCCTTTCCGCAGTATGACCAGTATCTCGGCAGCGCCAGCGGTACGTTCGTGAGTCCCTACCACTGCGCCGCGTACCTGCAGATGGTATTCCCGATCGCGGCCGCCAACTTTCTGTTTTCCCGGCGAAGCATGGAACAGAAGGTCGTGATGGGGATCGCCTGTCTACTGATCGTCGCGGCGCTATTGCTGACGGCGGCGCCGAATGGCTGGCTGG
Organism: Verrucomicrobiota bacterium; assembly: GCA_003152315.1. Taxonomy (GTDB): domain Bacteria; phylum Verrucomicrobiota; class Verrucomicrobiia; order Palsa-1439; family Palsa-1439; genus Palsa-1439. The sequence goes on along the minus strand of PLZV01000051.1, from coordinate 25,384 downwards.
GCTGGCTGGCCAGCGTCATCGTCCTCCTCGTTTACATCATCAAGCGCGGCGACAAGAAGTCGCGCTGGCTGATGGTCGGGGTGGGGCTGTTGGGGTTGTTGCTCATCGCGGCGACCATTGGGCTGTTGGCGGGAAGCGACACGGGACATGATTTTACCTCCGCGGAGAGGCAATCTCGGCCGATATTGTGGCGCAGTGCCTGGGAGATCGCGCGGGGTAACGTCTTGCTTGGGGCGGGGCCCGGTATGTTCCGCTGGCTGTATCCCGCGCAGCGCACACTACAGGGAGTGCTGGACTCCACCCAGAATGAATACCTGAATGTGTTCACAGAATATGGCGTGATTGGTTTCGCGCTGGTGCTCTGGGTGCTGGTGGTGTTTGTTATGGGTGCCACCCAGATCCTCTCCGTGCGCGCCGCCCGATACTCCGCGTCCACGCTGTCAAATCGCTACGCCTTCACTGTCGGCGGCCTTGCCGCGGTTGCGGCCCTGGCTGTCGGATCAGTGTTCGATTCCAGCTTGCATGCGCCGGCGAACCTGTTCACCGTGGTCGCCATCATGGCGACCACGCTCACGTGCGGCGTCCACCCGGACGGCAAGGTGGATGACGATGAGGAGTTGCCGGGCCGTTATACGCCCCGCTCACTGAAGGGACTGAACAAGCTGGCGCTGGTCGCGGCGGTGGCGAGTGTCATCCTGCTGCTGGCGTCGCGGTTGAGCAAGAGCTATCCGGCGGATGTTTGTTTGCGGCTGGCGGAACGCGATCGGAACCGCTGCGATTGGCAGGCCGCGGAAGGACATTATCGGCAGGCCTGGAATTTTGACCGACGCAATTTCGATGTTACCAGCGCTATCGGCGATTTCTTCAGTGCCCGCGCCACGTGGGACATCGCGCGGCGCGACCGGCTCATGGAAGAGGCGCTCATGTGGTACGACCGCGCCCTTACCGCCAATCCGCACGACGCGGATGTGTTTGTTAAGATGGGGCGCGCCTACGACGCGCTCGGCAAAAGCGAACTCGCCGGCGAACGCTACCAGCGCGCCATCCAGGCCGATCCGCAAAACGCCACCTATCACGCTCAACTTGCCTTGCACTATCAGCGCTGGAGTGAAATGGAAGACGCCGTCGCCAGCTTCGCGCGAGCGTATGAACTGGGTGGCGACGACCCGCTGCCGGAAATTGAGTTGCGGCAGCTCGGCAAGCTGGATTCATGAGTCTCTCGGCCACCGCTTGGCGCCGTCTCGTGGAGATTGTTGGCCCTGCCAACGTCCAACATTCTCCCGAAGAGCGGATTGCGTACAGTTACGACGCGACACCCATGCTGGCGCGCCTGCCGGAAGCCATTATCTTTGTCGAGTCCTCGCCGCAGATCTCTGACGTGTTGAAACTGGCGAATGCCGAAAGTTTCAAAGTCGTCCCACGCGGGAGCGGCACGAATCTCAGTGGCGGGACGATTCCGATGGAGAACTGTGTCGTGCTCGTCACGGTGAAGATGGACAAGATCCTGGAGATCGATCCGCGCAATCTTACCGCCCTCGTCGAGCCCGGCGTCCTGACCGCGCGCATTGACGAAGCCGCGGGCGCCCACGGGCTGTTTTATCCGCCCGACCCCGGCTCGATCAAGATTTCGACCATCGGCGGCAACGTCGCTGAAAACTCCGGCGGGTTGCGCGGGCTTAAATACGGCGTTACCCGCGATTACGTGCTCGGTTTGGAGGTCATCCTGCCGACCGGTGAACTGCTGCGGTGCGGCACGAAATGCGTCAAGGACGTCGCGGGTTATTCCCTCAAGGACCTGTTCATCGGTAGCGAGGGCACACTCGGTGTTGTCACCCAGATTCTGCTGAAACTTCTTCCGCGTCCCGCCGCGCGCCGGACGATGCTCGCCACGTTCGAGGCGATGACCGACGCTGCCGAGACCGTCTCCGATATCATCGCCCACAAGATCATCCCCTGCACGCTGGAGTTTCTCGACCGGACGACGATTCGTTGTGTCGAAGACTACGCGAAGATCGGATTGCCGCTCGACGCCGAAGCCATCCTGCTGATGGAAACCGATGGTCACCCGGTTGTCGTCGAGGAAGAATCCGCGCGGATGATTGAATTGGCGCACGCCCACCACGCCCGCGACGTGCGCATCGCGAAGGATGCAGCCGAAGCAGAGGGGCTCGCCTCGGCCCGCCGGGCCGCGTTTAGCGCGCTGGCACGCATGTCGCCGACAACGATTCTGGAAGATGCCACGGTCCCGCGCAGTGAGTTGGGCGCCATGATCGCTTTCATCCAACAGACTGCCGAGAAATACCAACTGCGCATCGGCATCTTCGGTCATTTCGGCGACGGCAATCTGCATCCGACATTCCTCTGCGACGAGCGCAATCCGGAGGAAATCAAGCGCGTCCATACCGCTTTTGGTGAGATCTTTCAGAAGGCCATCGCCCTGGGCGGCACCATCACCGGCGAACACGGCGTCGGCCTGGCGAAGAAAGGGTTTTTGGAGGATTTTGCCGGGAAGGCCGGCCTGGATGTGATGCGCTCTCTCAAGCACACCTTTGACCCCGGCAACGTGCTTAATCCGGGGAAGATATTTGATTAGACCTGCGTATCCGTTCGTGGATACCGTGAATGGCTGATATCGAACCGGGACGCTTCAGGAGATGATATGAACACATTGCGTATATGGGTCGTTTTGGTGGTCGTTGCGTCGACGCAGTTTCGCTCCGCTTGGATCATGGCGGCAGAGGAGCCGAGTAATTCTTCACCCGGGGAAACCCGCGCTATCAAGACAAGTCGTTTTGTCATTCTCTATCGGCCGGGCGAGGCATGGCAGAAGGGCCATTCCATTTACGAGCAACCATTGATGGAGCACGGGAAGTACATGGCGAAACTGCTTAAGGAAAAAAAGCTTGTTATGGCTGGACCGTTCTCTGACAGTTCGGGTGGTATGGCGGTGATCGAGGTCGATGGCGAAAGGGAAGCTGCTGACATATTGCAGCATGACCCCGCAATTGTTCAAAGGGTGTTTCATGGAGAAATTCACCCGTGGCTTGTTGTCTTCGATAAGAACACTGTCAGCGCCCACGGCGACTGACCGCAAACGCTTTGTGAGTTGGCTGATGGAAGTTATTCGCGCCACGCGTCAGCCCAGACGAGATGATTGCGTCGTGTGGTAAGCCGAACACCCATTCAGCATGCAACAATCCCTGTTCCATCCGCGTCTATCTCTGGTTAAGCTGCCAGCCGCATGAGCGGACCGAATCTCCTCCAGCAGCTCGACTACTCTGTCCTGCAACAATGCATCCATTGCGGGATGTGTTTACCGACGTGCCCCACTTACGAGGCGACGAAGCACGAGACCAGCAGCCCGCGGGGGCGCATTGCGTTGATGCGCGCGGTGGCGGACGGCCGGCTCGCGCCGAATTCCCCGCAGTTTGCCGACGAAATGTATTTCTGCCTGGGTTGCCTGGCGTGCGAAACCGTTTGTCCCGCAGGCGTGAACTACGCGGAGATGATTGAGTACGCCCGCGCTGAAGTGGAATCCGGCGGAGCGAAAGCCGGCGCGCAGCGGGGCTTGATTCGAGCGTTCGCGCTGCGGTGGTTGTTCGCCAAGCCCCACCGGCTGCGCTGGATCGCGAGATTTCTCCGTGTCGATGAAGCCGCTGGTTTTTCCCGGGCGTTCGTGTTGCTTCTTCCGAGGCGCCTACGGGATCTACGCGCGCAGCAGCCGAAGATTTGCGACAAGTTCTCCTTCGATTTGATCCGGGAGACCGAATCACCCAGGACTCCTCATCGCTATCGTGTCGGCTTGCTGGTGGGCTGTGTGCAGGATGTCGCGTACTCGGACGTGAATCGCGACACAGTGGACGTGTTGTTGGCGAACGGGTGCGAAGTCTTCACACCGCGCGGCCAGTCCTGTTGTGGTTCCTTGATGGGGCATAACGGTGAACTCGAGCTGGCGAGAAAACTGGCGCGACAAAACCTCGACGCCTTCCCGTTGGGAAGACTGGACGCAATCATCGTCAACAGCGCCGGTTGCGGTTCCTTTATGAAACGCTACCGGCATTTGCTGCCGGATGATCCGCGCGTGAAGCTCTGGGATGAGAAAGTCCACGACATCCATGAGTGGCTGGTGAGAATTGGAATTCAGGCACCGCGCGAGAGTGCGCAGCCGACAACTCGCGTCACGTATCACGAGGCGTGTCATCTCGTGCATGGGCAGAAGATCTCGCAACAGCCACGCGAATTGCTGCGCGCGATTCCCGGCGTGGAACTGGTGGAGTTACCCGAAGCCACATGGTGCTGCGGGTCGGCGGGCATATACAACATCACCCAGCCCGAGATGAGCCAGGCGCTGTTGGAACGCAAAGTGAAACATATTGCCGCGACCGACGCGTTGATCGTCGCGACCGGAAATCCCGGTTGCATTGGCCAGATTCGTTATGGGGCGCAGAAATCCGGCTTGGACATCAAGGTCGTGCATCCCATCACACTGTTGGCGCGCGCGTATCGCGGGGAATTATAGGCGAAATTTGGCGGAGGGGGTGGGATTCGAACCCACGAATGCCTTACGGCATTACTGGTTTTCGAGACCAGCTCCTTCAACCACTCGGACACCCCTCCGCATCGATCTTCTTCTTCAGCGTTCGACGTCCCCAGCCTGACTTCAGGTATCGCTCTCGCCTCTGGGCGGTTGGACAATCCGTGTGCTCCTCCAGCAAGACCCTCACCCACGGGCGATGATTGCGGCTCCAACGACTCCGTCCCGAATTATGAGCGTCCAGCCGCGCTTCTGGATCACCGCTGCTGCCAATGTACAACCGTCCCGATTTCAGGCTGCGCAGAACGTAAACGTAATACATTGTGTCTTCAATGGTTTTTCGCGCGGGTGTTCGAGACTACGTGAGCGGCTGCGCCGCAACGTGGCTGGCGCCAGCCCGTTCAACCACTCTGGCACCCCTCCAATTACTTTGTTTGCAAAGTGTTACGGGGCCGCCAAAAGGGCGGCATTGCGATTTATACCCGAAGACTGCCCGATGGTCAAATTATCATGGCAATGGCAGCCGCAGTAACGGCTGGCGGGACGTTGGTGGAGGGGGTTTAGAACGATAAGCGGGCGTAGACGTAGGCAATGATCTCGTCCAACATGCTTCGCATACCGGCGCTCGACGCCCACCACTGCCTAGCATCGTATTCCTGATTCTCGATGGCGATGATGCCGACCTTGTAGTCCTTTCCCAGAGCCTTCTCGAAGAGGAGTCGACTCCGCCGTGAATGAGGGCCAAGAGAGATGACATTGAGGTTGGTTTCCACAGTCCCATGCGAACCCAACCAGTTCTTCAAGGCCAGCGCGGATGCGTAGGTGCGATCCAATCGGACCCTAGGTGCAGGCACCGCTTGGACATCATTGGTGTTCAGACCGAGGCGCAGCAAGGTGGCCGCGCCAAGTTCGGCAAAGGTCCTGTATTCGGAGAGCGGCGCCCCACTTTCCAGCGGTCCACCGGTCACGAGAACTCGGCTGTGATGACCTCTCCCGAATTCCATGATCGCTTCCTGGAGCGCATAATCCGGCAGCCAGCCTTCCACCACGAGCGCGCCGTTGTCGACGGGATCATTGACTGCCAGAAACGAGTAGGCTCCCCGGATGCTGAACACCACCAGAGTCGCGGCGACGAAAAACAGCACCAACCACCCTCGCCAGGTCGGAAGCAGGCACTCGCGGCGTTGAAGAAGTCCCCGCCCGGGTTTGTGTTCGTTCATTATATCCGGCGGACCTGTTCTCAGAACGATGCAATCACGGCATGAAGGTCATGTACTGGGTCACGCCATCCACGAACACGGGTCGATAGTAAATCCCGTTGAATTGGTACGCGATGCCGCCGTTGACTGACACCTGCACAGCCCCCGGGGGCAATTCTGGCACTGTCACCCCGATGGGTGTCGGCGCGACGTTGTATCCGTTGTCCTGTTGTGCATAAAACGCGCCGCCAGCGTAATAGTAGGTGATGTTTCCAGCCTCGATGGCAACCGCGCCATCCGGCAATTCCGGGACATCCGCGCCGACTGGCGGGTAGACTTCCTGATAGCCATCAGCCGCTTGTTGGTAGTAGAGGCCATCGTCGTAGTAGTAGGGTGAACCCCCTACCATGATCGAAACATAGCCCACGGGCAGGACGTTGAAGCGCGCGCCGTACCGAAAACCGTGCCAGAATCGGTCGTGGCGGAAGTCCACATCGACATCGTGATGCACGTAGACATCGTGGTGCATGTTGAAATTGTGAGGCCCTTCGATGGGTCGCTGGATAGGACGGGGTGCGGGATGTGCATCCACGTGGCGGACGCTTCCGTGATTGGAACGGTCAACGACTGTGGGTTGGCTGCGTTGCACGGGTGCGCGTGCGGGTTCAGGACGGGCCGCTGGTTCGCTGCGCTGCGCGGGCTCCGGACGACCGCCCTGTTGCTGACGCTGCTGGGCGTACAAGAGTGGTACCGCAAGCAAAAGCGCCGCGAGGCAGACACCGATTTTCCGGCACGAAATAGAATTGGCAAATCTCATGGTTATTTGCCCTCTTTCTTATGCGTTTGGTTTTCGGCTTTGATCTCGTTCACGTCGATCTTTGAGGCCCCGGCTGGCGGTTCGAAAGTGAACAGGAAGTCCGGCAGCTTCGTTTGGAAATCCCAGTTGGAGAAAATCGCCGTGTATTCCGGCGTGCCCTCCTCATCCTTGTAGGTGATGACGATTTTGCGGGGGACTGGCTTCACGCCATCCTCGATCCAGATTTGCCAATCGACTGCGCCCAGGGAGAAGGCGAGGTGTTCGCAAGGAGTACCCAGGACCGTCACCGGCCCAATGTCGCGTCCCGAAACGATCTTCTGCATGGCGCTTTGGTAGGGATCGCTGACGACCAGGTCCTCCAGCGGCATGGCGATTCCGAAGCGATCGCTGGCGGTATCCAGCGCCTGGTCGAGCGTAGCTGGCGCGGGAATGCTGCCGTAGAAATTCTGGACGCGGTTGAGGAGGGTGATCGACTTGCCGTCATAAAACAGCCCGCGATTGCGGGGGGTGGAACGCACCTCGGCGTGGAAGCGGTCGGGACGGCGGACTTGTAGGTCAACGGTTCGGCCGGCCTGGACTTGCTGGCCGGAGCCCAGTTGCACATCCTGCCAGATTTCCGCATTCACCGAGAAGAAGGGAGCTTGCGCCAGGTAATCGCCCATGCGCTTCAGCACTTTGTCCGCTGACGGATCAATGACGGGCTTGGCATCTGTCGGCTTCACGTCCGCCGCTCGGACGGACAGGGCCCAAAGACCTGCCAGTGCGCAAGTGGCGAAAAACGGGCGCAGCCTTTGGGCGGTGAGATGGATCGTTCGGCTTGGTTCTTTCATAGATTTCTCCGTCGGCTGACATGCGTACACGTCAGGACCCACTATAATTCAGCAGTCAGGTTTTACAATAGGATTAGACAATCGTACCCATACAACCGTTCACCGCCAGCGCTGGCGCAGGCCGTCGCTGAGGAGATTGAAGGAGAGGACCGTCCAGGTGATTGCCAGGCCGGGCGCGACACAGAGCCAGGGAGCGATGCGGAAGGTGCTCCGTTCCTCACGGAGCATCATGCCCCACTCCGGGACATCGGGTTGACCCGTCAACCCGAGAAAAGCCAGCCCGGCGGCTTCGAGCACGGCACTGCCGAGCGTAAGTGTGGTCAGCACGAGAATCAGTCCCGCGCAGTTCGGCAGAATTTCCAGGGCGGCGATACGCCACTGACCCGCGCCGGTGGCCCGTGCCGCCAACACGTATTCCTTCGCGCTTTCCGACACGAAGGCCGCCCGGACTTGTCGGACGACGGTTGGCAGACTCGCGATGCCGACCGCGATGGCGACGCTCGTGGGCGACGGCGAGAGGATTGTCAATGCGACCAACCCGAGGAGGATTGAGGGGAACGCCAATAGGAAATCCGTCGCGGGGCTGATGGCCGCGTCGAACCAACCTTTCAGCACACCCGCCGCTGCTCCCAGCACGGTTCCCAGCACGACCGCAATCGCCGTGGCACCCAACGCAATGCCGAGTGTCGCCCGCGCACCATACAGGAGCCTCGTTAGCACATCGCGCCCCACTCCGTCCACGCCCACCCAGTGTGTCCACGACGGCGGCGCGAGGGCGAAGTCGCGATAGATTTGTTCCGTCGGCCCATGGGGGGAGATCGCGCCCGCCAGTGCTGCGGCGAGAATCACCACGGTGAGCATTGTGGAACCGACCCAGAGCAGTGAGTTCCTGTGCTTCATCGCCGTAGTTTCGGGTCGAGCGCGTGGTGCGCGATGTCCACCGCGAAATTCGCGATCATGACCATGGCCACCAGCACGAGCAGCGCGCCTTGGATCGCCGGGTAATCCCGCGCCAGCACGGCGGTGGCGATGTAGCGCCCGATGCCCGGCCACGCAAACACTGTTTCCGTTAATACCGCGCCACCAAGTAGATACGCGAACTCGACGCCGATCATGGTGACGATAGGAACCAATGCTGCACGCAATGCGTGGCGATAGAGAACCGTTCGCTCGCTCACGCCCTTGGCGCGGGCGGTGCGGATAAAATCCTGACCCAACGTCTCCAGCACGGCGGTCCGCGCCACCCGCGCGATAAAGGCCGCCGGGATGGTTGCCAGGACGAGCGCTGGTAAAATGAGATGATCGAGGCCGCCGCGTTCGCCCGCCGGCAGCCAGCCGAGTTCCAGCGAGAAGAGCAACATCGCGAGCAGTCCCAACCAGAAGACCGGCACACTGAGACCCACGAGACTCACCGTTGTCCCCAGCGCGTCTTTCCACGTGCCCACATGGCGCGCGCAAAAAATCCCGAGCCACACACCGGCGGCGGTGGCGATCAGCAAAGCCACGACGGACAGTTCAATCGTCGCGGGCCACGTCCGCGCCAGGTCTTCCTTCACATCGCGGCCCGTGACAATCGACTCGCCAAAACTCCCGCGACCGAGCGCGTTCTTGAGCCAGATCCAGTATTGCAGCGGCAGGGGCCGATCCAGGGAGAGTCTTTGGCGAATCGCCGCGATCCGTTCCGGGGTCGGATTTTTGAGAAGCAGCCGCGCCGGATCGCCCGGCACCGCGCGCACGAGCAGGAAGACCGCGATGCTGGCGACAAACAGCGCCACCACCAGCGACCCGATCCGCCGTAGCAGGAACACGTGCATGGTGCAGACAATAGTTTGTCACGCGGGCGCGCCGCAAGCCCGGAGCCTGTCGGGGCTGGGGTGCGTTTCTCACATGAGAAGGCTAGCCATACCCATCGTATTTATAGGGGATAACATCCGAACAGTATAACATGGATAAAACATTCCTACAAAATAGTTGTTTACTTACTTCATATCATCGAGTATGATTGCGAACTATGAAGACAACACACAAGACCGACACGATTCGGTTTACCGTTAAGGGCCAAGTGGTGATTCCCCGCTGGCTACGCAAGGAGTTCGAGATCGAAGAGGGCACACGCGCCCTGGTGTACCAGGAGGCGGACGCGATTGTGCTCAAACCGATCACAACCCAACACATCAAGAACCTGCGCGGCTCGTTGAAAGGCTCGGGCGTGTTGAAGGCGCTGATGGACGACCGCAAGCGCGAGCGAGAGCTCTGACATGGCCACCAAGGTATTGGATAGCTGGGCGCTGATCGCTTTCTTCGAGGACGAGCCTGCCGCGGAAGAGGTGGAAAAACTTCTGGTTAAGGCTGAGGCCGGCACGCACAAACTACTCCTGTGCGTGGTCAATTGGGGTGAGATTTACTACAGCACCATGCGCAAGGTGTCGCAGGAAGTCGCGGAGCAGAAAGCAAAGGAACTTGCGGGTTTGACGATAGAAATGGTGGGCGTGGACGAGAAGAACATGGATTTGGTGCGTCAGGCCGCCATCTACAAGGCCACGAAAAAACTCTCATACGCCGATGCTTTCGCCGCCGCCCTTGCGAAGCTCCGAAATGCCGAACTGGTCACCGGCGATCTGGAATTCAAAGAGGTCGAGAGCGAAATCAAAATCGGCTGGCTACAGGCAAAATGACCGACGACTGTGTGTTGAAGGAGAGACATGGGAGTGAATCGTGAATTATACAAACTACAATGAAATGCTGAATGCGTTGCTCGCTACAACATCTGGCGCGAGCATTCGAGTTGTCCTTCAAGATATAGGCGACCACGCAGATTTGGGGCTTGATCAACCGTTTGGTCCATTTCACCTAGTGTGGCACGCATTTGGAAACAACCCATCAAACATCTCAACGATTAACCTGGGTACGAAGCCAGGTCGCAGCTTAACTGAGCGTCTAACGAATGCAATGGATGCAATACTCGAAGATCGCGTGCCCGTAAATGTTCCAACGCCGCGATCAGCAAGAGAAGCAGCGAAACAGTGGTTTGGGCGTCCCATTACCGGACCAGACGAAGGACTTTTTAAGTGGTCGTTTTCAGATCACGGCTATGACCGACGCATTGCGGTGGTTGTAAACTCCAGCGGCGTTGAAACGGCACCGACTATAGATGTTGTGGATGCGGGCATTGGGCTGAGTCCCGAGCAGTTTCCCGGGACGATTCTCAGTCTTCAGTCGGGAAACAAGATACAAAAGTGGTACTTGATCGGAGCTTTTGGCCAAGGTGGTGCCTCCGCACTTTCGTTCTGTGAATACGCTTTCATCGTCTCGCGCCACAAAGACAATCCGAAAGTTGCCGGATTCACAATCATCAAGGTTCTAGCCCTTAATGAGCAGTACAAAGAGGACACGTATGCATATCTGGCGCTAAAGGATGCTGCGGGCAATCTGACTGTTCCATCGTGTGAACTGGAACTTGGCCCCCTGTCGTTATATCAACCACAGAAGGGGTTGAAGCTGCCGACGCTTGCACAAGGAACCCTTGTCCGCCACATCGCGTATCAGTTGCCTTATCTAGAAGGCAGCCTAAGTCCGACCCCTGGGAATCTATACCACTTTCTCCACTGCTCTATGTTTGACCCGCTGTTTCCGTTCCGGCTGTTTGATTTGCGCGACGCAGATCGCGCGCGCGACGAACTAATCACTGGCAGCCGCAATCGCTTGATGAGACTGGTTAAGACGAAAGAGCCTCAGCCGACCGAAGAGGAGAAGGGCTCCGATGTGAAGCATCATAGACAGATGGAGTACATCGTACCTCCCGGGACGCAAGATCCATGCATCGGCATCGAATATTGGGTTGTGTTCAACTATCGGAAAGGCACCGGCGCAAAGCGCGAAGAGTTGGTTTTACGACCGCAGTCGAATGTGTTGTACGTGCAAACTGGCCATCCCATCATTGGGACGCTGAATGGTCAGAATCAGGGCGAGATAACGGCCCAAATGCTCCGGGACATCGGTCTGGGGATGGTTGCAAGACATGTCATAATTCATATCGACTCGACGAATGCAAACAGCCTCGTGCGCCGTCAATTATTTGCGACCACAAGAGAGGGATTCAAGAATGGTCCAATATTGACGGAACTGACACGGGTACTAAGAAAGATGCTCGAAGAAGACGAAAACCTGTATGCAATCGAGCGGGAGTTAACCGAAAAACTTGTGAAGCATGAAACCCAAACAACTAGCGAAGAAGTCAAGCGACAGGTAACGCGGCTTCTTCTGGAAGCTGGCTTGCAGGTAGAAAAGGAGGGGCCATCGGTCACAGCTGGCGCTGGTGAACTCCAGCCAGTTCGAAAGCAGCGCACAGGAAAACCCACGATCTATGAACCGCTGCCGACACTGCCATTCCCGGAGGTTACGAAGTTTGTGATCGTGTATCCAAAGCCGAAAATGACTGTTCGCCTCAACGACATTGAGGTCCTGCTTGCTGAGACAGACGGTGATGCCGAATTTGATCGACGACGACTCGTTGCTATTAGATCGGAACCGGATTGCATGGAACTGGCTACAAAGTCTGCACTCCGTGGTGGCCGCATTCGTTGGCGGCTTCGGCCGCGGGAGACGGCCAAGGTTGGGGACGCAGGGAGAATAGTTGCAACATTGACGAAACCGGACGGGAGTCAGATCAGTGACACAACTGAGTTCGAGGTTCTCCCAGCTTTGGAGGAAAAGACAAAAAAAGCGAAGGGGCTGATTCCTCCGTTTGAGATTATCCCCATCAATCCGATCGACGATGCTGAACAATGGGTCGGCGTGTGGCCAGACCTTGGCGACGAGGCCGGAATGGAAGAGCAAGCCTCGGTGGCGTACCGTCCTCTTAAAGTGGGCCACGGAATAAATGTTTATTACTCCACAATATTTTCGCCATTCAAGGATCAGGTGGAAAAGCTCAAATCGGAAAGTCCAGCCATGGCAGACCTGTTTCGCACGAACTACGAAATCTGGATCGGCTATCACGCCATCCTGCAAGAAAACACCCGCAACATGGCGAAGGCCGAAATCGCAGACGAGATCCTAGATCGATTGCTCGAAGTTGACCGGATTAGAGTTGCTCAGATGCAGGTCAAACAAGCAATGCGGACGGCTGAACTAACGCAACGAGCAATGCGCGACCAACTCCCTGAGTAGCTAGGCAAGTCGGTGAAATAACACGACTTCCTTGCTGCTTCCGATTGCGCCTTTCTGATCGGCGTACCATTTCCGGTTTGGAACACAGCGCCACATTCTTCCGTCGTCTGAGTTGGCAAAGGCGGGGATGATCGTCTCCGCAAAGCCGGCGTCTTGCATCACATCGAGGTACTGTGGCAACTGCCAAGTGGGGTCAGGAAAGGCAACCATCTGCACGACCATCGTGTCTCTGTTGATGATTCGCGCTATCGACTTGAATGAAGCGCGTAACTGTTCAAAGTAGGTTAGCAGGCCGGGTTCATGCCGGTCGCCAAACGTATAGAATGACGTGCCGCTGCCGTCTTTTCCGTTTGCGATCCAATAAGGGGCAGGCGTTTCTCGTCGGCCTCGTATCTGCCACCGGTGATAAAGCACATGCACGCCCGGGTAGGGGGGAGAAGTCAGAACGAGTTTGGGCGGACGCTGCCGCGCAACAACTGGGTCACACTCGACGCCAACAACTGACCGCAGGAGGCAGAGCGGCTTCTGTTGTGCGCGTCCGCATTGTCTAATCGCGTTCGCGTAGGCTCGCGCCCCATTATCCATCTCGCTCAGGCAAACCAGAAACTTCTGGCGAAACTCAACGGCGCTCGGAACTTGTTTACGGCAGTCCAATGCCCACTGTGCGGTTCTTAACAAGGAGCAACGTGCGAAGCGACGCTGCCGTGCTGTTCCTAAGTCTCCCAACCGTGCGATAGCCAATTCGAGCGTCTTGCGAATTGGCCACGTCCTCTTGCCACATATATTTCGGTGATACCCCCGTTCTGCCCAGTCAGTTGCCCGTACGGAGGGTAGGCGAAGATTGAGTTCAGGCAACAGGGCGCAACCCCAAACGCGGACTTCCAAGAGTTCAGCTTCGGAAAGTAGCGTCGTCTTCGCCTGGGTGACGAAGACTGCCAGAGCGTTGATGTCCGTACCAAGCGCCATTCTTCCGGCGGCACTCGCCTCGACAATCGTCGTGCCCCCACCCATGAAGGGGTCAAACACCAAATCGCCGGGTTTTGTGAAAGCCTCAATGGCAGCGCGCGGAAACAGCGGCGAGAATCTAGCAGGATACCGGTAGAAACCGTGAGATAGACCTGTTACCGGCTTGCGCGTGTGAACAGCCGTAATAAACTCGGCATGAACGCGTGTATTCAACTCAACCCCCCCCATCTACGACCTCCTTAAGCAAACATTATACCACAAGTGTCAACTGCGCCCGCTCCGAGTCGTACCGACCGGGCTGAGCCGGGAAGGCCCGCCAAATTTCGACGCTACCCACCCCGCCAGCAAGGTTGCTACCTCGACATCCTCGTCCACGAGCAGTCAATGAATCTCGACACGCTGGTACAACGTTCTGGCCGATATTCCCGAGCCGTTGCGGTTGCGAGGAGATCCTTCGCTGCGCCCCGAAAGGGTTCGGGGTTAAACTCAGGATTGCACGCTCGGGCCTGTCACTTCAGGAAGATTTTGGAGAGGGCGACGCCGAGGACGGCGCCGATGATGCCGGAGATGGCGAAGTCCGTGGCCTTCGACTTCCAGGAGTGTTTTTCTTCCAGGGTGCGGCGAAGTTTGTCGATCGTGACCATCTGGTCGTAGATCAGGTTGGACAGGCCGCGGAGGGAGTGCTCGCCGCTGGCGGCGGCTTTGCCAAAGATTTGGTCGGCGGTCATCGACAGGGTGCCGCTGCCTTTGCGCACGTAGGCGCCGCTGGTGGAAGCCACCAGTTTTTCGGACTTGGCGACTTTGATCAGGGCGACTTCCTTGCCGTCGAGTTGGACGAACTCCAGCGAGCCGACCTGCGTTTGGTTCAACTGCTTCCGCGCGCCGTCGTACACGGGAGCCAGTTGTTTGCGGTCGCAGCCGACGATATGGCCGGGGGATTGTGCGCCGATCACGATCACGCCGCCGCTGCCGTTGGCGAAGCCGGAGATGATGCGGGAGAGCAGGCCGGCGTCGCGGACCTCGGCTTTCAGTTCCACCTGGTCGGTTTCGCCGCGCTTAATGATGTCACGGACCTCTTGCTCGGTGTACGCCATGAACGTTCTGCGCCCTCGCGCGCAGGATGGATGACGGCCAATTGATTGTCAAACCGAACGTTCATCCGATGCGGTAGCGTCTAATTTGGGACCAATAAAGAATTTTGTCACGAGCGCCGAGTTGACCGCGGCTGCTCATTGGGCGTCTCTTAGCCGCCGGCCGCGGCCTTGAGTTCCGCGACCTGCTTTTCCAGTTCGCGCGTGCGGCGGATTAACTCCGGCAACTGCTGTAACGCGATCATCTGCCGCTTGGCCTGTTTGTCCGGGGCGGCCGGGATGCCGAGCACTGTTCCCTTGTCAGGAATGTCACGCATGACGCCCGACTTCGCTCCGACCGTGGCCTGATTGCCAAGCGTGAGATGTCCCGCAATTCCCGACTGCGAAGCGATCACGCAATAATCTCCCAGGCGCGTGCTGCCGGCGAAACCCACCTGACCCATGATGAGGCAATGCCGGCCAATGGTTACGTTGTGCGCGATATGCACGAGATTATCAATCTTGGTGCCCTGCCCGATGATGGTGGCGCCGAGCGCGCCGCGGTCAATGGCCGCGTTAGCGCCGATCTCCACGTCGTCGTGGATGATCACGTTGCCGACCTGCAACATCTTGCGGTGACGGCCCTCGTCAAACACGTAGCCGTAGCCGTCCGAGCCGATGACCGTGCTGGCGTGGATGGTGACGCGGTGGCCAATCTGGGACTGCGCGTAGATGACGACGTTCGGGAACAGACATACGTCGTCGCCGATCCGACAGTCGCGACCGACATGGTTGCCGCCCATGAGCACGGAGCGCGCACCCAATCGCACGCGGGCGCCCACCACGCAGCTCGGCCCGATGTGCGCCGTGGGATCAATCTGCGCCGAGTCGGCGATGATCGCGCTCGGATGAATGCCGAGTGGGTATTGGTCCGGCGGGAAAAAGACCGGCAGCACCCGCGCCACCGCCACTCGCGCATTCGGCACGCGGATGAGGACTTTCTTTGCCGAGGTAAACTCGCCCGTCACAATGATGGCGGCGGCCTGGCTTTGCTCGGCGGCGGCGAAGTAGGCTTCTTTTTCGGCGAAAGTGAGATCGCCATTTCTGGCGTGGTCGGCCGACGCGAAGCCGGTCAATTCAATCGAGCCGTCGCCAAGGACTTCGCCCCGTAGTTGTTCCGCAATTTGAGAAACCGTGAAAGGCATGGTGTGATGGGGTTGGGGTTTTGGTTTCGCTTAGACATTCCGGAGATTTACCATCCGTTGCGCTTCAACATCCCAGACCTTCAAGCGCAGACAGCGGATGATTTCCAACGGATGGAGCGAAGTGGTTTTGGGCGTTTTCAATTCGGGTATCTTGGTGAAGACCTCCGGCAATCGGTAGAAGGGGATGCGGGCATTTAAGTGATGGATGTGATGATAGCCGATATTGGCTGTGAACCAGGCCCAGAGCGGGCCGGTTTTTATGTAACTGGAGGATTCCATCGCGGCTTTCTCGTAAGTCCAACCCGCATTGTCGTTGAAAGAAACGCCGGGAAAGTTGTGCTGGGCGTAAAACAGATACGTGCCAATGGCGCTGGCGATGAAGTGAGGAATGGCCTGCGTCAACAACAGCGCCGGCCAGCCAAGGAACCAAGTCAGCATCACCGCGATCCCGACGTGTAACACGAAGGCGATGAGGGAATCATAATGTTCCCGGGGATTATTGACGAACGGAGAAAGACACATCCCGTAAAGAAACACGACAGGATACCCGAACAAGATGGTCAATGGATGACGCATAAACAGGTACTCAAAGCGCCTGGTCTTCGACGACTTCAAATACTGGGCTTTGGTCATGATGGGAAAGGAGCCAATGTGAGACCCGCGGAGCTTGGAGTTGTGGGTGTGATGATGGTTGTGCGAGCTTTGCCAGATGCTGCTGGGGCTGAGGACCAGAATCCCAAAGATTTTCATCAAGCCCGCGGCGAGGCGGGAATGGGGCAAGATCGCCTGATGCTGTTGATCGTGATAAATCACAAACAACCGGAGAATGAGCAGCCCGGCGAAAAAACTGCAGACCATCTTGCCGACCCAATGAAAATTCCAAAGCGTCCCCGCCAGGGAAACCGCCAAGAGAAACGCCGTGGAAAGAACATACCACCAACTCCGTCCCGGGGAATCCGCCGCGTAGGGCTTGGTTGCCAATATGAGTTCTTTTCCTGTTCTCATACACACTTCAGTATACCCAACATTCGGCCAAAGCGCTTCCTTTGTCGATAATTACTTCGCTGCGGCAGTGACACACGAACCGCGCAAAAACTTGCACTCGCCCGATAACGCGGCTTGGGGCTAACTTCCCCGCTCTGTTCGGTGGCCAGGATCCAGAGTTCCGTGCGCCACCATTCAGCATCCGGACACCCCCAGCCATTCTTCAAATCGGGACACTACCCCGAATGGTGGATGTTTGACGTTTGGCACCGCGATATTGTACGCTGGCAGTCCCGTTTGTGCTGGAGAGGACCATGAGCACGCCGACACGATTTACACTGACGCAAGCCGACATCCCGACGCACTGGTACAACGTTTTGTCTGATGTTCCCGAGCCGCTGCCGCCGCCGTTGCATCCGGGCACGAAACAACCGATCACATTGCAGGACATGACGGCGATTTTCCCCGAGAACCTCGTCGCCCAGGAAATGACCACCGAGCGCTGGGTGGAAATCCCCGAACCCGTCCGCGAGATTTACGCGATGTGGCGGCCAACGCCGCTGCTGCGCGCGGTGCGATTGGAGAAAGCGTTGCAGACGCCGGCTCATATCTATTTCAAGTACGAAGGCGACAATCCGGCGGGCAGCCACAAGCCGAACACGGCGGTGCCGCAGGCGTACTACAACAAGGAGGCGGGCACGAAGCGAATCGCGACGGAAACCGGCGCAGGACAATGGGGCTCAGCGTTGTCGATGGCGTGCAAGTTATTCGGGCTGGAATGCTGTGTGTACATGGTCAAGGTCAGTTACCATCAGAAGCCGTATCGGCGGCTGCTGATGCATACGTGGGGCGCGACGGTTCACGGCAGCCCGAGCGGCTACACCGACTACGGCAGGAAAGTGCTCAAGGAAGACCCCGAATGCCCCGGCAGCCTCGGCATGGCGATCAGCGAGGCGATCGAGGACACCGTCAAACACCCCGGCACGAAGTATTCGTTGGGCAGCGTGCTCAACCACGTGTGCATGCACCAGACCGTTATCGGGCAGGAAGCCATTAAGCAGATGGCGAACGCCGGTGAAGAGCCGGATGTGGTGATCGGTTGCGTCGGTGGCGGCAGCAATTTCTCCGGCATCTCGTTCCCCTTCGTGCGCGGCAAGCTGGTGGAGAAAAAGAAGACCCGCATCGTCGCCGTGGAACCGTCCGTGTGCGCCACGCTCACCAAGGGTGAACTCCGCTATGACTTCGGCGACACGGCGATGACAACGCCGCTGTTGTGGATGTACACGCTCGGCCACGATTTCATCCCGCCGCAAATCCACGCGGGGGGGCTGCGGTATCACGGCATGGCGCCAACGGTCAGCCACCTGCGCAAACTCGGCCTGATCGACGCGGTCGCCTACGAACAATCGAAGGTGTTCGAGGCGGCGGTGCTGTTTGCCCAAAACGAAGGGATCGTGCCCGCGCCCGAATCGGCGCACGCCATCCGCGCGGCGATTGACGAAGCGATTGCGGCACGCGAGGAAGGCAAGAAGCGCGTGATCCTGTTCAACTTGTCCGGCCACGGGCTACTCGACCTGCCGTCGTACGAAGCGTTCTTCTCCGGCAAACTGCACGACGGTTGACCCAATATGCTAGCGTCATGCTAATCGTTCACGTCCACGTCCACGTCCATGTGAAGCCTGAAAGCCTGGAGGCTTTCAAGCAAGCGTGCGTCGAAAACGCGCGTGAGAGCGTGAAGGAGCCGGGCATCGCCCGTTTCGACGTGGTGCAACAGTCCGACGATCCCACGCGCTTCGTGTTGGTGGAAGTTTACCGCACGGCCGACGCGCCCGCGAAACACAAGGAAACCGCGCACTACGCCAAATGGCGTGATACCGTCGCCCCGATGATGGCCGAGCCACGGACGAGCGTGAAGTACGGGGAAGTGGTTTGATTAGGATCGAGGAGCGGGGGCTTTCAGAATACCGTGAAGAACACGCAGCTCAGGACCACGAAGACGAATAAGATGAAACAAAACGCGAACCAATAGTCGCGTGGGGTTTCCAAGCGAAGAATAGGGTTGTTGGGCATGCTCTTGGTGACGATCCATTTACCACCCTTAATGGGAATCCGTCCGGTGACGAGCGCTTTCATTATGGTGATAGTCCCCACAAATAGGAACACAAGGCGAAAGATCTTCAGATATGTCGTCATCTTGGAATCAACTTAGAAGCATATTCCTTACCGGATTTCGTGACTGCCCCATGGTTTTAGTGCCGATGGAGCAAGATGCTTTGAAGACCAGTAATTCGGGATTGCTTCGCGGCTTGCTTGTCGGTCAGATTTCAGGCATAATTCGCGGTATGGAACGAGTGGTCCACAAGGCGAAGGGGTTCAAGGAGGCCGAGGAGTGGGACATCGAGCAGCAGGTTTCCATGACGCCTGAGCAACGGCTCCGGGCCGCGAAGGAACTTTGCGATCGGTTCTATC
The DNA here is from genome assembly GCA_003152315.1 of Verrucomicrobiota bacterium. Taxonomy (GTDB): domain Bacteria; phylum Verrucomicrobiota; class Verrucomicrobiia; order Palsa-1439; family Palsa-1439; genus Palsa-1439. The sequence goes on along the minus strand of PLZV01000051.1, from coordinate 6,141 downwards.
CCGCCAACGCCAAGGATGTCCGAGCGTGCCACGCCAAGCGCTAGACCCGTCATTGTTCTCGCCGGACACCCGCGAATTCATCGTCCTGCTTCACAAACACCGTGTCCGCTATTTATTGGTTGGCGGACGGGCGGTGATTTACTACGGTCATATCCGCACGACCGGTGACGTGGATTTTTTCTACGACTCCAGCGATGAGAATGCGCAACATTGTTTTGCCGCGCTTGACGAGTTTTGGGACGGCCATATTCCGGACCTGGATCGCTGGGAGGAACTTACCAAACCGGACATGATCTTGCAATTCGGTGTCCCGCCCAATCGCATTGATTTGATTAATGACATCGACGGCGTGAAGTTTGCCGACGCGTGGCCCGGCCGGCTCACCGTGACGATGTCCGTTGGTAACAAAGATGTTGAAGTATTCCTGATCGGCCTCGCTGATTTGGCCAAGAACAAGCAAGCCTCGGGTCGTCCTCGGGATCTTGAAGACCTGAAATTTCTTTGCCGCGCACATCCGCCGGCTCCAGATCTCTAACGGTTGTAGTGCTTTAGAACCAGTTTTCTGAGCGATGGCTAGTCCACCCCTGCTGGTTATCCCCCACGGCCATTCATCGGGAACAAAACCGTTGTTCGTGCGTCGCACCTATAAGGGTATAGGCGAAGTATGGGTATGCGGAAGCGTTCGTAAAAGGCGGCGAGCCTCCGAGGGGCGTGCCGGAGTTAACCAACAACCAACTTGCCCAACGGGCAAACGGGTGTGTGCGGGGGAAGGAGATGGCTATGAAGAAGCAAGTATCTTTAGGGCGTTTTCTGGGTGGTCTGCGGACGGCTTTGATGGTTTCACTTTCGGTGTTGCTGGGGGCCTTGCCGGTGCTGGCGGCCGGCGGATTCAATCGTCCGGGCAACATCCTGATCTCTGATCAGTTCAACAATCGCGTGATCGAGATTGACCCGGCCGGTAACATTCTCTGGTCGTTCGGGCGTGGGCCAACCGACTTTTCGCCCAAGGGGATCGTCGGCGTCAACGACGCCCAGCGGGTTGGGGCGTTTACCCTGATGGCGGGCACAGGCACACCCGCGGGCGTGATTCCGCAGGCCCCTGACGGCGTGGCGGACAACCGCGTTCTGCTGGTGGATCCGTTCGGCAAGATCGTCTGGCAATACGGCAAGTTTGGGCAAAACGGCACGGGTCCCGACCGGCTGGATACGCCGGTGCAATGCACGTGGCTTCCGGATGCGCACATCCTCATCACCGACCAGGCCAACAACCGGATCATCGAGGTGACGCTGGACAAGAAGATCGTCTGGCAGTATCCCGGTTCAAATAACAACCCCGACGACCAGCTTAACGGCCCGAACTCGGCAGAGTTACTTGAAAACGGGCATATTCTCATCGCTGACCAGGGCAACAACCGGGCGATTGAGGTCACGCGCGGCGATCATATCGTCAAGACTTTCACTGTCGGTGGCACGGCCAATACGGTCGCGTTCGCCAGCCGCCTCGAGAATGGGAACACGCTCCTGACCGATGCGGGCAACTCCCGCGCTGTCGAGGTCGATGCCAACGATCATGTGGTGTGGCAATACGTCACGAACACCGGCTCGCTCAGCATCGCAGCGCCCCTGCCAACCCGGGCGGTGCGACTGCGGGGCGGCGACACGTTGATCAGCGACCAGTTCAACAATCGCGTGATCCGGGTCAGTCCCTTCAAGCACATCGTCGCCAGTTACGGGCTGCCCCTCGCGGGCGGGTCGGGCGCCATCGGGGACAACGTCGGCTACAATCTTCACACCACGCAGAAGGGGCTGTATTCGCCGTACGATGCGAAAGTGAACGGGGACTTCACCGGTTTGACTCCGCCGTTCGGCATCGACGATGACGGTGACGGCGACTGATCATGCGCCGGTAACCGGACCAGCCATGGCGAGCGGAAAGTAATCATGGTGAGCGCAGCGGGCATCGCTGATGGATGCCCGCTGCTGCAGGCCGGATTTCGTGGAGCGAATCTATTACGGAACCGTCGGCTTCTGACCCAGGACTTTGCCCTTTAGCACGGTCAAATCCATGTTCGTGTCTTGGGTGGTCAGTGAAAAACCCGTTCCGAGGGCAGCACCTTCACCCTTCAGTCTCAGCTTGGCATCTTCGGTCCTGGTGCTGTAGTTGCCGGTGATCTGGTAGGTGAAGTCGCGACCGTTGGACAGAGTCAATGTGCCGGTACCTGACAGCTTGTTGACGGCATTGGTAATGTCAGTGTCCAACTGCCAATCTCCGTCCATCCCGGCCGGCAAGGGGGCTGAGGTGGTTGCGGAAAACTTCTTGTTATGGCCACGAGCGCTCAGCGATTCCGAGACGTTGGCGACGATGGTTAGATTGGACGAAACGACTGTCTCCGTGCTTTTGCCCCTGGCAGTTCCGGTGAAGGAACCGCTGAAGGTGCCGGACGACTTGAGGCTGGCGACAGTTTCCCCGGCCCTGACGGAGATTTTTCCGGTGACAATGCTATGGACATTGGCGACAAGGCTGCCATCGTTAATGATTTCCGTTTGGGTGCCAGTGATTTTACCGCTGGCGGCGTTGGTGATCACGAAAGTGGCGTTATCGGTGACGCCGTTGCTGGAGCCGTGAGGGTGTAGCTGCCGGTCACATCCCAGAGAGGTTCGTTCGTGAACACGTAGGTAAACGTGCCGGTGGGCACCTGGGCGTTGGCTGAAATCGAACCGAGTGCGATCAGGAATACAAGTAGACGTTTCATATTTTTCATTCGGACGCTCTCCTCTTTCATTGTTGTTCTACCAATTTGGACGACAACACAATCGGCTGGCTCGGAACTACTGAAGGAACTACCCATCGGCTGCGTGGAGGGACTGAAAAGCGAGCGGCAACAGGACTTCCATCGGGATTGGATGCCAAATCCGGCGAGTACGGCCGATGTTCGAATAAGTCCAGTGTCTCTCCTTCACCCGGACCCAAGACTTAAAGAGGCGCGGACGATGTGCCTACCTCTCCATCAGCGCTTGTGAAAATAATCACTAGCGCATTCCGGGGTCAAGATAAAAGGAGACCGTCCTCTGTCGGTAGACGTTCGCCCGGAAATGCGATTGACCGGGTGCCGGTTCCCGGAGCAGCGTGAAATACGGCGAGGCGTGGCTCGGATTCGCTACGTCTTGAGGAACGCGAGCAGGTCGGTGTTGATTTGGTCCGCCTTGGTGGTGCACATGCCGTGCGGGAAATCTGGATAGACCTTCAGCTTGGCATTCTTGACGATCTTCGCGGACTTCAGACCTGCCGCGCCGATCGGGACGATTTGGTCATCGTCGCCATGCAGGATGAGGGTTGGCACGTCGAACTTCTTGAGGTCCTCCGTAAAATCCGTCTCCGAGAAAGCCTTGATGCAGTCGTAGTGGGGCTTTACACCGCCCAACATTCCTTGCAACCACCAACGTTCGCGGATGCCTTCTGAAATTTTGGCGTCGGGCCGGTTGTAGCCGTAGAACGGGAGCGTAATGTCCTTGTAAAACTGCGCCCGATCTTGCGTAAGTGCGGCTCGGAGGCCGTCGAAGACCGAGAGGGGGAGGCCGCCGGGATTCGTGTCCGTCTTCAGCATCAACGGTGGCACCGCGCTGATGAGCACAGCCTTGGCGACGCGTTTCGTGCCATGGCGACCGATGTAGCGGGCGACTTCGCCGCCGCCGGTGGAGTGGCCGACGTGGACGGCTTTTTTCAGGTCGAGTGCTTCGGTGAGTGCCGCGAGGTCGTCGGCGTAGGTATCCATGTCATTGCCATCCCAGGTCTGGGTGGAAAGGCCGTGCCCGCGCCGGTCGTGCGCGATGACTCGATAGCCATGCTGACCGAAGAACAACATCTGCGCGTCCCAGTCCAGTGAGCTGAGGGGCCAGCCATGGCTGAATACGACGGGTTGTCCGTTGCCCCAGTCTTTGTAATAGATCTGCGTTCCGTCCTTGGTGGTAATCGTAGCCATGACGTGTTCTCCTTAAGTTAAACTTTTTCGCTCCTGCCAACGCCTCAGTCAGCAGGATTCCCCAACTCCACGAAGGTTGCAAATTTATTTTTATCGAACAAAAGGGAGGCGGGCAACTCCGGCGCAGAAGAGCCTGTATTCGCCCTACGATGCGAAAGTGAACGGGGACTTTACCGGACACTATTTCGCGCTTACAGGCAGTGTCAATGGTGAGCCGTTAGGGAGAATCGGGCAGGGATCGCGATCAGGTCTGACAGTGCTAGTTCTGTCCTGTCACTGCTGCGGCCTGTGCATCGCCCAGAACTTCTCGCACCTTAAATTTTAGCGCGTCAGCAGTCACCGGCTTTTGGAGAAAAGGAATCTGCTTGTCGAACATCCCATTGCGAATCCCCAACTTCTCAGGGTAAGCGGAACAGAACAGGATCTTAGTCGCGGGGAAGCGCGATCCAACCTTGTAAGCCAATTCCTTGCCTCCCATCACTGGCATTACAATGTCGGTCAAAAGCAAATCGATTCCTTGCCCATTGGAATTCTCCAAGATGCGAAGAGCTTGCTCACCGTTTCCCGCCTCAAGAACGGTGCAGCCCATGTCCCGCAGTACCGAAGCCATGAGCTCTCGGATCACCAGCTCGTCTTCCGCCAGGAGCACTGTTCCAGAGCTCCCAGAAGGATCGGATGACTCGGGAGTCAGAGTTTCCAAAGAGGCTTCTTCCTGGCGCTCCCCACTGACAGCAGGGTCGGTGTCAGTCGATTGATTTACCGCATGGGACTTTATTCGAGGTAGGTAAACCCCGAACGAAGAGCCCTTGCCCAGTTCACTGTGAACTACGATGTGGCCGCCGCTTTGGTGGATGGTTCCGTAACAGGTGGATAATCCCAGACCGGTGCCCTTACCGGATTCTTTTGTGGTAAAGAACGGCTCGAACAGGTGTTTGCGCGTTTCCTCCGTCATACCCGTACCCGAGTCAGTGACCGTGAGCAGTATGTAATCGCCCTGCGGGACTCCGGCATGGTGGATGGCATTTTCTTCGATTACGGCCAGGTTGGCCGTGCCGACAGTGACGGTCCCCCCGTTGGGCATGGCATCGCGCGCATTAATAACAAGGTTGATGATGACCTGTTCCAGACTGTTAGCGTCTACCTCACACAATCCAAGATTGGGTTCCGGAAGCACAACAAGTCGAATACTATTGCCCAGCAATGGCGTCAGCATCGACTTCATCGCGTTGACTGCGGTGCCAAGATTCAGAGCTTCCGGTTTCAGTTCCTGTTTGCGACTGAAGGCCAGGAGGCGAACAATGAGAGCACACGCCTTGTCGGTGGCATTTTGAATATGTTCGAGTTTCGATCGTTGCGACGCACTCAAGTCCTTCTCCCTCATCAGCAACTGGGATTGACCAAGGATGACAGTCAGGACGTTTTTGAAATCATGGGCGGCGCCCGCAGCCAGGCGGCCAATCGCTTCCATTTTTTGCGACTGCCGTAGCTGTTCCTCCCGTTGTTGTAATGCCAGCTGGGTGCGACGTTGTTGGGCGCGCATTTCCGCTTCGCGCAACTCTCGCTGGACCACTGGAACAAGGCGCGTCAGGTTGCCTTTCATGACGTAATCATGAGCTCCCTGTTTCATGGCCAGGACCGCAGTCTCCTCGCCGACTACTGCGGACACCAAAATAAAGGGAATATCGAGCCCGGCCTCCTTGAAAACCTGTAGCGCCATTAGCCCGTCGAAGTCCGACATATGGAAGTCGCTGATGACGATCTGCCATTCCTCGCTCTGAAGTATGGTTCGCAGGCTGGCGGCGTCCTCCACGCGCTTGTGCTGTGGTTCAAAGCCGCCTTTCCTGAGTTGGCGCAACAGAAGGAAAACGTCTTTCTCCGAATCGTCTACGAATAGAACTCGCAGGGGTTCGCTCATTCAATCATTTTCTCCTGCGGCCAGATCGGAGACGGTGGCCAATGCCCCAACTTTGTTCACCACCGCCAGTGTGAAACAAAACGTTGCGCCATGATCGACAGCGGCCGACGCCCAAATTTTGCCCCCATGCCGCGCGATGACGCGCTGGACCGTCGCCAGACCGATGCCGGTTCCCTGAAAGTCACTGGCTTTATGCAGACGCTGGAAGGGCGTGAATATTTTTTGGGCATGCTCCATATCGAAGCC
>PLZV01000056.1 GCA_003152315.1 Verrucomicrobiota bacterium | reverse complement strand
CCCGGCCACGTGGATTTCGCCTACGAAGTGTCGCGCAGCCTGGCGGCGTGCGAAGGGGCGCTGCTCGTGGTGGACGCGGCGCAGGGCGTCGAGGCGCAGACCGTCGCCAATGTCCACATGGCGACGAAGCAAAAACTCACCATCGTCCCGATCATCAATAAGATCGACCTGCCCAACGCGAACGTCGAGGAGACCAAACGCCAGCTCGAAGATATCCTGGCCATTCCCGGTGACACGGCGATCCTCGCGAGCGCGAAAACGGGCCTCGGGATCCATGACGTATTGCGCGCCGTGGTCGAACGGTTTCCGCCGCCGCTGGCGCCCACGGACACGGCCCTGCAGGCGCTCGTGTTCGATTCGATGTTCGATACCTATCGCGGCGTGGTGACCTACGTGCGGTTGTTCGCGGGCGAAATCATGCCGGGGATGATGATCCAGCTCATGAGCACGGGGCTCAAGTACGAGGTGAAGGACGTCGGCGTCTTCACGCCAAAGCCCGAGCCGCGCAAGAAGCTGTCGGCGGGCAGCACGGGGTACGTCATCGCCAACATCAAGACCACCGCCGACGTGAAGATTGGCGAAACGATCACCGATGCGCGCCAGCCCGCGAAGAAGCCGTTGCCGGGTTTCCAAAAAGTGCATCCGATGGTCTTCAGCGGGCTGTACCCGATCGATTCGGCGGACTTCGAACACCTCAAGATTGCGCTGGGAAAACTGCAGCTCAACGACTCGGCGTTCCAGTATCAATCGGAAAGCTCGGCCGCCCTCGGCTTCGGGTTTCGCTGCGGCTTCCTGGGACTGCTCCACATGGAGATCGTCCAGGAGCGCTTGCGGCGGCAGTGGGACATGGACATCATCGCCACGTACCCCAGCGTCATTTACAAAGTGCTCAAGACCAATAGCGAAATCCTCGACGTGGACAACCCGGTCTTCCTGCCCGACCCATCGGTAATCGATCATATCGAGGAACCGTACGTGAAGGCGTTCATCATTTGCCCGAACGAAAACATCGGCGACATGCTGCAACTGGTCATGGAAAAACGCGGCCTGGTATCGAAGACTGATTCCATCGACACGCGCCGCGTGATGCTGACCGCCGAGTTGCCGTTGAACGAGATCCTCGTGGATTTCCACGACAAGATCAAAAGCATCACCCGCGGCTACGGCTCGATGGACTACGAGCCGCACGGCTACCGCGAGGGCGACCTCGTGAAACTCGACATCCTCGTCAATAGCGAGCCGGTCGATGCGTTTTCCAGCATCGTCCACCGCAGCAAGGCCGAGACCCGGGGCCGGGCCCTGGCGGTCAAGCTGCAGGAAGTGATCCCGCAGCAGATGTTTCAAGTGGCGATCCAGGCGGCCATCGGCGGGAAAATCATTGCCCGCGAAACGGTCAAGGCGCTGTCCAAGAATGTCACGGCGAAATGTTACGGCGGCGACATCACGCGGAAACGCAAGCTGTGGGAGAAACAGAAGGAAGGTAAGAAGCGCATGAAGGCCATCGGGAAGGTGAACATCCCACAGGAAGCGTTCATCTCGGTGCTGAAATCAGGGTAGGGGAACAATCCATGAGCAACTCGGAAGATCGCAAAACATTGAAATACGCGCGGGACATTGTGCAGGGGGCCCAGAAGTGGTTGCGGATCAATCGCGATCTGCTTACGCCCGCTCAAGCCCTCGCGATCACGACCAAGATCGGCGAACTGGAGCAGGCGCTGAAAATGGAAGACGCCCGGTCCGCCGCCTCGCGGGCCGACGAATTGGAAAAGAAAATCCACGACGCGTTGCCGTCGCAAAAATCTTCCTCCCTCCGCGAGAACGTCGAGGTGTTGCTCGTGGCGGTCATTGTGGCCATGGCCGTGCGGACATTTTTCATCCAACCCTTCAAAATCCCGACCGGCTCGATGCAGCCCACGTTGTACGGTGTGTATCCGCCGCCCAATGAGCCGCCGAAGCTGTATGTCGGCAATCCGCCGTCGATTTTCGAACGTCTTGCGGGAATTATCTTCCAGGGCAATATGTACGAAACGTACGGGTCTCGGAGGCGCGGCGATCACATTTTTGTGGATAAGATCAGCTACCACTTCCGCAAGCCGCGTCGCGGTGAGGTCATTGTGTTCGACACAACCCACATCCCGGAAATTCCGGCTTCGTCTCGGGGTAATTTTTACATCAAACGCCTGATCGGCCTGGAGAATGATGTCATCCAGATCAAACCGCCGTATGTCCTCGTCAATGGCGAGGTGTTGGACGACCGTCCTGCCTTTAAGCGCATATATTCCATCGGGGGTCAATACCACGATTCCCTCGGGAATAGCTACGTCGGCTACGTGATTCCCGACACATTTCCCTCACCGAAATACTTCGGATCCACCACGAACACCTACACGGTGCCGCCGAAACATCTCTTTCCCATGGGAGATAACAGTCGGAGCAGCCTGGATGGTCGCTTCTGGGGATCTGTTCCGCAGGAGGACCTTGTTGGCAGGGCAGTGTTCGTGTATTGGCCATTCACCGAGCGATTTGGACGAGTGGACTAGAAGTCACCACAAACCGACGGATTATCATTATATATGTCGCAGCAAAGCAATTACCCTATACATAACGTCGCACAATATAGATTATGTCTAATATTATGGTTATGTAAGGCAGATATACTCGCCAAACGGGATTAGCCCTGGAGGGTCAAACCCACCAGTTCTCGGCGGCGAACAGTTCGTCGGGAACAGCCAGGCCAAGCGTGCCGATGTCGGGATGGCGCTCCAACTCAACGTCGCCCTCGAGCAGTTGGACGAAAAAGGCGGCCTGCTCGCGCTTTTTCCAGCCCAGATCGGCCAGCGGGATGCCCAATTCGAGGATCTTATCGAATTTGACGAGGTTGACCTCGGTGAGCTTCTTAGGTGCGGAATCCGGATCGGTTGCCCAGAGCTCGGCCCTACTGAGATCCCGCGTAAGCTCCATTATAATGAGGGCCCGGTGCGTCGGATCAATGAAATTCAGCCGTAACGTTACCTTGGGCGGCAGTTCGACATCCTTGCGGAAGTCAACCCGCAGGTAGAACGTGGTCAGATCCGCGCCAAAATGGATGGCCTCAACGCAGCGCTCACTGCGGTACATGGCGCCCATGTTGCGGCCCGTTTCGTAGACGCCCGCCCCCGCCCACTCATAATAGGATGTGATCAACCCATCGATCGTCGGCGTGATGAGGTCTATCGGTTTGCGAACCTCGCGGGCCACCTCCGAACGGCAAATGTTCGTCTTCAAGACGTCGGGAACCGGCGCGCCGCAAATGTGATAGACGTTCTGCAGGTGGGTACGGAAAAGCTCATCGAAAATCAGGTCGTTGTCCGTCACAAAGTCGCTGCCGTACCACCAGAACCAATCGCTGCCCTCGGCGGCATAAATCTCCTGCATGGCTTTGCGGTGCTGCTCGGGTGCGATCTCCTGCCGGTCAACCTTGCGTTGCAGAAAGTCCCGGGTCTGGCCGATCAGTTCCCAGCCGCGGTTTTCTTCGGGCTCGCCGATCCAGACGTCAAAGTCGCCGCGGATCCACGAGCCGGTGTGCAGCGTGCTCAGGATTGCGCCGGGCGGATGCGCGGAAAAATAATCGTGGAACGTCGTCGTCACAATTCCCTCGTGCCCGGACAATCGCTGGTAGAGTTCCCGCAGAAACGCCTGGCCGCCATCGGGGAAATGTTCCCAGGCATTTTCGCCGTCGAGGATCACCGCACACAACGGGTCGTCGCCCTGCGCGGTCCGGGCCACCTGTTCGATCTGGCCGATCATGTAGTCGGCCGCCCGCTGCGGATCGTTGCGCGACGCCGTGAACCCGATGAAATCGCTCAGCGCCCGCTCGCGGAACGCGAGGCACGCGCTGGCATCGCCAAATTGCGCGCGGTAACCCTGGAACAACATGGCGCGGTCGAAGGTCCGACCCGGATGCACTACCGCCAGGCTGCGCCAGAGATTTTCCTCATCGGTGGCGAACCATTGATAACCGAGTTCCTCGAGGATCGGGATCAACTCTGGACAAACCGAACCTTCCGATGGCCACACCCCGTGCGGCGGCGCGCCGAAGATTTGCGCGTGCAGATCGCGGGCCATGGTCAACTGGGCGCGAACATCCTCGGGATGCGCGAACGGCGGCGGCAGCTCCCGGCCCGGCATGCAGCGGCGGGCGAACTCGGTGTTGTACACCAGCGGCATGATCGGGTGAAAAAAAGGTGTCGTGCTGATTTCGATCTGGCCGCGGTGGGCGAGAGCCTTGTAATAACCGAGCACGGTTTTCAGGACGACCTGCTGGTGGTCAAAGACCGTCTGCTTGTCTTCCTCGCTGAATCCCCCACCCTTCCGTTTCAGGTCGGCGATATCAGGATACAACCGCTCGGCGGCGTACCCGAACCAGGTAAGGTTGAACCACACTTGCAAATCGCGAAATTCCTGGTCGGTGAAACTGCCGGCGGCCTGCTCGAGGTTGATCTTCGCCGCGTTCAGCCCGCGCTTCTGCAGCAGCGCCCCGTACCGGGGGAACGGCTTGATCATGTTGTCCCAATTCGCCTTGAAGAAATGTTCCAGCAGGTTGGCCTTTTGCGTCAGGGTCAGCGCCTCGGGGGACGGCCCGGCCAGTTCGTGCCAGAGGTCCCGCACTTCGTTGTTGGCGAGTTGCTGGATTTGTTGCAACAACACGGGCGTCAGGTTGAACGTGCAATGGAAATCCGGGTATTGGTCCGCGAGCCAGATCATGTCGAGGTAGCCCTTGGTCGCGTGCAGGCGCACCCACGGCATCAGCGCCGCCCCGCGAATCGGGTCGACATAGGACGGCTGGTGCATGTGCCAGAGAAAGGCGACGTGGAGCGGCATGGGTGACTCGCCCGGCGCTTAGACCGGGATCTCGCGCAGATATTTGGCGGCTTCCTCGGGCGTCGTCGGGTTGATGTAAAAACCCGTGCCGACCTCAAAGCCCGCAATCAACATCAGTCGCGGCAGGATCTCGATGTGCCAGCGGAAGTCCTGGTCGATGGTCGACCAAAACCCATGATGCGCGTAGCGCGCCGGGGCTGTGTTGACGATAAAATTGTACTGCGGCTGGTTCAGCGCTTTCGCCAGCTTCTGCAGCGTCACCTTCAGTGCATCGGCCAGCAGCAGGATCTCGTCGGGGTGAATATCCTGGAAGTACGCCGCCTGCCGCCGCGGGGTGAGCGTAACCTCGAAGGGGAACCGCGACGCGAACGGACAGTACGCCACGAAGCCCGCGTTCTCATACACCAGCCGCGAGCCTTCCTTGATCTCCTGCTTGAGGATGTCTTCAAAAATGCTGCGGTCCTTGTAGGCGTAGTACTCCATCGCGCCGACCAGCTTCTCCTTCAACCGTTTCGGCGTGACGGGCGTCGCGATCAACTGCGAATGCGGATGCCCGATCGTCGCGCCGGCCTGCCGCCCGAAATTCTTGAAAACCAAAATGTAGCGGAACCGCGAATCGCGCAGCAGGTCGGTCATGCGAATCTTGTACGTCTCGATGACGCGCCCGATGGCGTCGACGGGTTGTTGCTCCAGTTGCAGGTTCGGGTTCGGCGTCTCGATGATGACTTCGTGCGCGCCGATGCCGTTCATCTTGTCGTAAATCCCTTGCCCTTCTTTGTCGATGTCGCCCTCGATGCGCAACGCGGGGAATTTGTTCGGCACCACCCGCACCTGCCAGTTGGGGCCGTTCGGCTTGCTCTTCGGGTCGCGGAAGGCAAAAATCTCCGGCGGCGTCATGTGCTCGTTGCCTTCGGCGAATGGGTTCTTGGCCGGATCGGGCGTCTCGATGGGTTGCGGCGCGAAATCGCTCGGGCGCTTCCCGCGTTCCGTCGCCACGATCACCCACCGACCGACAACTGGATCTTTGCGAAGTTCTGGCATAGCCGTCTGTCCCCACTTTTCAGCCGCCGCACCTTAGGGCGCGGCGTACAATTTTTCATATTTCTGTGCACTCGCCCGCCACGAAAAATCGCGGGCCATCGCGTTCCGCATCAACTTCTGCCATTTCTTGGGCTGCTTGTGGAGCAAAATCGCGCGCTGCACCGCCTCCACCAGCGCCGCCGACGTATACGGAGCAAATTTGAAACCAGTTCCCTCTTCCGTCCGCGAATCATATTGCTGGACCGTGTCCTCCAGCCCGCCCGTCGCCCGCACCACGGGGATCGTGCCGTATTTCAGGGCGTACAACTGTGTCAGCCCACAGGGTTCAAAATGCGACGGCACCAGCAACAGATCCGCCCCGCCCTGGATTTGGTGCGATAACTCCTCGTCGTGGGCGATCCTGACGGCTACCTGTCGCGGGAATTCCCCGGCCACCCCTGCCAGGATCTCCTCGTATTTTCCCTCGCCCTTCCCGAGGACGATCAATGTGAGCCCCGACTTCACCAGTTTTTCCACGGCGCCCACCAGCACCTCCACCCCCTTCTGCTCCGTCAATCGCGACACGAAGGCCGCCACCGGCTGTGTCTCAGCCGCCTCCAGTCCCAGTTTCGCCAGCACGTCCGCCCGGCAGGCGCGCTTGCCGGACAAATCCTCGGGCGTGTAGCGCTCCCGCAACTGCGGGTCGGTCGCGGGATTCCACAGCGTATAATCCACGCCGTTCACAATCCCCTGCACGTCGTCGGCCCGCGCGGCCAGGACCGGGTCGAGTCCGAACCCGCCCTCCATCGTCTGGATTTCCAGGGAATACGTCCGGCTCACGGTGGTGACCGCGTCGGAAAAAACGATTCCGCCCTTCATCAAATTCATCTGCCCGTAAAACTCCAGCGACTCCGGCGTGAAAAACTCGCCGGGCAAATTCGTCAGCGGAAAATCCAGGCTCCAGAACATTCCCTGATAGGCGATGTTGTGGATCGTGAACACCGACTTCACCCGAAACTCCGTGCCGCGCGTCTGTTCGCGATAGCGGACCTGCACCGGGACAAACGCGGTCGGCCAGTCGTGACAGTGCACCACGTCGGCGCGAAACCGGGTGTAACCGAGCAACTCCACTACGGCCTTCGAAAAGAACAAAAACCGTTCCGCGTTGTCTTCGTAGTCGCGCAGACCGGTGTAATACAATTCCGAGCGATCGAAGAATTCGTCGCGCCGCACGAACAGCACGCGCACACCGTCGCTCTGTTTCAACTCCAGCACGTCGCCCGTCACCGTTCGGCTCCCCAGCGGGATGCTCAAGGTCAAGCCGATCGGTTTCGCGTCGCGCGCGACTTCCTGCGCGGCCCGGTAAAACGGCAGGCAAACCGTCACCTCGTGCCCGAGCTGGCGAAGCGCCCTCGGCAACGCGCTGACCACGTCGCCCAGACCACCCGTCTTGGCGTACGGCGTCATCTCACTGGCCGCAAAAAAAATCTTCATGTGATTGTTTCCGTTGGCACCCTAACAAATCGCCTCCGCGCAATACAACGCTCCTTTATAATGTGAATCGGTGGCAACCGTCCGAACCTTGAGACCCTTGGCCTCCTATCCATCCCCTTGTAGCCACGGCGCTCTGTCGCCGTGCTGCCTCCGATTCTGCAGCATAACCGCCTTCCGCGATGTCGTTTTCTCGCCAAACGAACCGGATTCATTTTTTTCAACCTCCCGTCATAACTCACGTTCGCTTCGGTGGTTCCATGGAAAAAAGCCCCAAAACCAATCCGGTTCGTTTCGCAGGAGCCGAGTCCGACGAGACGCCGCTGTCGTCTGCGGCAACCACATGTTTCGAGGTCCTCCGAGCTGCGCACAGCAGCGAGTCGCGCCGAAGCCTTTGGCGAAGGCGGACTCGTCCGCCATAGCTTTAGCGACGGCGGAAGCCTTGGCGAAGGCGGATCCCCCGTCATTCTTCGCTCTGCCCGTACCCTTGAAAGTTGGACGTTGGAAGTTCGAACGTTCAATGTTCATCTGTTTTCGCCGCCGACCATACACCTCCCCTCACACGATGTCCAGTATAAGTATCGTTTTGCGATACGACAGAATCCACCATGCAAGCCGTGCCGATCCTTGATCTGTCCCGCCTAAAGCAATGTGATCTGCGCCTCCAAGCCGGGGTCCGACGGAGCCGAGTTGGACGAGACCCTGCAAGTTGTATTCCCGCAAACGTTTTCACTCGAAATCCCCTGCAAAGCTCCGCTTAACCCGCCTTTCAATCGCTCTACCCAAGCCAGTTTTTCCCCCTCGTGGCTTGGTGAGCATGTCCAAAACACACAAAAACACCTGTAAAACACTGGTTTTCCACCCAAAATTCTCATGAGTGATAATGCTACTCAAACCTGCAACAAAATTGTAGAAATTTGCGAATAAGTTATTGACACATATGGCACTCGCTGGTACTCTCTCCCCAGATAGATTCACCGAGTCAGTGCGGATAAGGTATAGGCGAAAACACTAGGTTCACCGAGTCGTGAACGAGGCAACAGGGAAATAGGCGAGGAGAAGACATGCAACAAGTCCAACATGCAAGGGGTAGTAGCTTCCTTCCGAAATTAACTTTCGTAATCACCCTCGGGCTCATCACCGCCGCGACAGGCTTCAAAGCCTCCGCTGTCGATGTGTTCACTGACCCCGTGGGTTTCATCACGCTGAACGCCGTAGGAAACGGGTTGAGTTTTGATGCTTTGGGCATGACCCAGATTCCGGCGAACCGCGGGCTGGTCAACTCTGTGTCTGGTCACGTGATCACGGTGAACAATACGCTGACGCCGAGCCAATTCATCGGGCCCGGCGGCGCGACCCAGTACTTCATCGAAATCACCTCAGGCCCGAATGCGGGTTTGATTGATGACATTACCGCCAACGATGCCACCTCCGTCACCACTGCTAGTGATGATTCAGGCCAGATCGCGGCGACTGAAACCTACAAGATCTATCCGCACTGGACGTTGAACACCGCGTTCGGCCCGCCGGCCCAATCAGGGCTGAATGGTGCTGCGACGGGCACTGCGGCGGATAACCTGATCGTCTGGAATCCGGCGACTCAGAACAACACCATCTACTACTGGAGGACCGCTGGTACCCCCGGGTGGCGTTCAACCGCAAGCTTGACGGTCGATGTCGGAACCAATGTCCTCTACATCGACGAAGGCATTGTGATCCAGCGCAAGATCGCGGGCGCTGTTGGGATTAAGCTCGTTGGTGGAGTTAAGCTCGGCCCGACAATCATTCCAGTAGTTGCCAGCGGTTTGACGTTCGCGGGCAACGTGTATGCTTCCAGCTTCAGCCTGAACGCTAGCAGCTTGTATACGACGAACGACGCTACGGGCGTTCATGGCGCAGCCACGGGCACCGCAGCCGACAACGTGCTGGTTTGGGATCCGGTGACCCAGACCACGACCATTTATTACTGGAGGACTTCAGGTACTCCAGGGTGGCGTTCAACGGCGAGCTTGACGGTGGATGTAGGGACAAACCAACTGGCTATCGCCTCGATCATTGAGGTCCAGCGCAAGCTAGCCACACCGTTTAACTGGGTCGCTCCGGCACCGTATTAAACACTTGACTTAACACAGAGAAACTGGTAAAAAATCAAACAGTAATAGTAGGGAAACGAACAAAGGGAAAGGGATCAATTCAAATGAATGGGAAAATGATATTTAAGTTCGCTGCGGTTACAGCGGCAATCGTATGCGTAGCTTCGGCTAGCGTGTACGCGTCAACCGTAGCAGTCGGATCGGATGATACGAACATGTTGGCGTTGGCCAACGGCACCTTGGTGCCTGTAGGTGGTCAGGTGCAACTGGGAACCTTCAGCATTCTCGATGCGCAGATTTTGGCGCTTGAGAACAACCCGTTGACATTGCAGGCTGATTTCACCGCCTTCGGCTCTGGCGTCATTGGTCAGGGTACCGTTGACGGTACTCACCCCCTCGGCTATGCAGGTGCGTTCACGATCACGATGAACAATGTAGGTCCGGCATTTGCAGCGTCACCGATCTACATGATGGTGTTTGACACAGCCTCCGCAGCGACGGCAACCCAGGTTGCCGTTATCAAGGGTATCCAAACAACTGCCGGTGCTTGGATCTTCCCGGCGAATCCAGTCTCTGGCGCCACTGTTATCGACATGGATGATGCCATTTATCCTCCAGTCGTCGGCGGCTTCATTTCGAGCACACCCAGTGAATTCGCTGGCGGCAATGTAAGCGCAATCGAGCTCCATCTGGTTCCCGAGCCTTCGAGCGTCGTGCTCGTGGTTACGGGTCTGCTCGGATTGCTCGGTCTGCGTCGTCGTAGCTAACAAATAGATTAAACAGGGGTAAACCCTAAAGTTCGTTTCCGAGGGGCCAGTCGAAAGACTGGCCCCTCTCGTTTTATAGGGTGTGAGTTGTATAGTCGCGGGCGCTGACCGCGGGGTTTTCCGTCCTGTAGCGGCGCTCTATGAGCGCCGAATCCTGTTAGACACGCGTTTACGAAGTCGGCGGTCGCAGACCGCCGCTACAACCATGGATGGCCACTCTTGTCTTTTCCCCCACGGCTCAATAGAGTCGGCCCATGTCTTCTGGCAGGCTCTTCATCGTCGGCACGCCCATTGGCAATATGGAGGACATCACCCTGCGCGCCTTGCGGGTGCTACGGGAAGCCAGCCTCGTGGCCGCCGAGGACACCCGCCACACCGGGCTGCTATTGGCCCGCCATTCGATCAAAAAGCCCCTTGTCAGCTACCACGAGTTCAACGAGGCCAAACGCACCGCTGAATTGCTCAAGGAACTGCAGCAGGGCCGCAACATCGCCCTGGTCTCCGATGCGGGTATGCCGACGGTCTCCGATCCCGGACAACGCCTGGTTCGGGCCGCAATCGACGCCGGTATCGCCGTGGAGGTCATTCCCGGCGTCTCGGCCATCACCATGGCATGGGTCGCCAGCGGTTTCCCCTTCCCCGTTGTGCGCCGGTCTCCCGACCGCGCACGCCGCTCGACCGAAGGTCTCCAGTTTCCGACTTCCAAGTCCGGAGCGTTTCTTTTCTACGGCTTCCTCCCGCACAAATCCGGTCAGCGCAGTAACGTCCTTACCCGACTGGCTCCCCTGCCCTACGCGCTCGTCTTCTTCGAATCGCCCTACCGGCTGGTCAAGAGCCTCCAGGCCATGCACGACCAACTCGGCAATCGCCGCGCCGTCGTCGCCCGCGAGTTGACCAAGAAATTCGAGGAGATCCTCCGCGGCGACCTCGCCGCCATCCTGAAAAAGCTTGAGAACCGCTCCATCAAAGGAGAAATTACGGTGATCATTGAGGGTTTCCGCGAATGAACGACCATGCCACATATAATTGGAGGGCCACGCTCCGTCGTGGCCGTTTGATTTCGTTCGCCCTCCTTCTCACCGTCGCCTGCTCGACCACGGTTCCTCGCGTGCTGGAAGTCAGCAGCCGCACGCGCCTGCAAGACGTCGGTCCCGCCGAGGAGAAGGCGTTCTTCGGGTATGACGAAGCCTCGCGTTTCCGTTACGTGCCGCGAGACTTGTCCACCGAGGCGCAGCGCGAGGAGTTCTACGTCCGATGGACGCCCGCCAGCATCAGCCTGGTGAAATTCGAGTATCGTCAGGTGGGGAAAGCCGCCACGGTGTTCGCGAAAACCTACGCGCCGCACGGGAAAGCCGCCAACCTCTTCGAAGTGCGCGGGGAAGAATTTCGGGCCGGCGGTTCGGTGTCCGCCTGGCGCGTGACTCTTTGGAATGGCGATCAGCTTGTCGCCGAGAAAAAGTCGGTCCTCTGGTAACCGCGCTTCGCGTTTCCCCATGATCGAGCCAACCGTCATCGCGCGCTTGGAAACGGCTGTGGCAGCGCAGCCCCGCAAGGTCTGCGTCTTCTGGGGCGGTGAACGCATCACCTATGCGGAACTGATGGCCCGCATCGACAGGTATGGCGCCCGTTTGCAAGCCGCCCACGGCGTGCGCCCGGGCGACCGCGTGGGGATCCTACTGAAGAACAGCCCCGAGTTCATTTATGCGCTTTACGCCGTCCTGAAGTCGGGCGCAATCGTCGTTCCAATTAATACGTTCCTCAAAGTCCCCGAAATCCAGCACATCACCGACGACTGCCAGCTCAAATGCCTGGTTGTGTCGGCGGATTTCGACGAGACGATGTCGAGGGTCAAGGGCGTTACCGTGGTCCCGCTGCGGGACCTTGGCCAGCGTGCTCTCGCCAGCGCGCCGAACTGGCCGCCGGTCGCGCCGACGGATCTCGCCGTGATCATTTACACATCCGGCACGACGGGCAAATCCAAGGGCGCGATGCTGACGCACGGCAATATCACCTCCAACGTCCGCAGTTGCATCGAGGCGCTTGAGCCATCGAAAACCGACCGCCTCGTGCTGCTGCTCCCGATGTTTCACAGTTTCATGCTGACCGTCTGCATCTTCACCCCGCTCTCGGTGGGCGCGGGCATCGTCTTGATCAAGTCCGTCCAGCCATTCAAGATGGCGATGCGCGAGATCATCCGCAACCGCGCCACGATCCTGGTGGGCATTCCGCAGCTTTTCCAGGCGCTGGCGGATGCCCGTATCCCCTTCTGGCTGCATTGGGTGCTGAAACTGCACCTGGCGGTTTCCGGGGCCGCTCCCCTGCCCGGCGAGACCCTGGGCAAGTTCGACCGCAAGTTCCATTTCCCTCTGCTGGAAGGGTACGGACTGAGTGAAGCGTCGCCCGTGGTGTCCTTCAATCCCATCCGCGGCGTTCGCAAGCCGGGCTCGGTCGGTCTGCCGTTACCCGACGTGCAGGTCAAGATCTTCGACGACCACGGCCAGGAACTGCCCACCGGCCAGGTGGGTGAGATCGTGGTCAGTGGCCCGAACGTCATGCGCGGTTATTTCAATCATCCCGAGGAAACGGCCGTCGCGGTGCGCAACAACTGGCTGCACACCGGCGACATGGGGAAGAAGGACGAGGACGGTTATATCTACATCGTGGACCGCCGCAAAGAGATGCTGCTGGTGCGCGGCATGAACGTGTACCCGCGCGAGATCGAGGAGGTCTTGCACCAGTTCCCGAATGTCCGCGAGGCCGCCGTCGTGCCGAAGCCCGACGAGAAACGCGGCGAAGTCCCCATCGCCTTTGTCAGCCCCGTCGAGGGCGCGAAACTCGACCCGGGCGAGATCCTGGCCTTCTGCCGCGAGCGGCTGGCCGACTACAAAATCCCGCGCGAAATCCGCGTCCTGGAAGTCCTCCCCCGCACGGCCACCGGCAAGATCGCCAAGCTGGAACTGAAGAAGCAGGTGTAAATTGTTCCCCCGTTCTACACTCCGCTTCGTCTCCCCTCTCCCTTTAGGGGAGAGGGTTAGGGTGAGGGTTCCGGGTTGTTCTCTTAATTTGTGGGGCCGCCTCACCACCGCTGGCAGGCTTCGCGGTAGCTTTCCACGTTGCGCTTCAACTCGCGCACGCTGTCGCCGCCGAACTTGTCGAGAAACGCCTTCGCCAACTCAACCGCGACGACCGCTTCCCCGATGACCGCCGCCGCGGGCGTGGCGCAGACATCGGAGCGCTCCACCGTGGCCTTAACCTCCTGCCCCGTCTGGATATCCACCGAACGCATCGGTTTCATCAGCGTGGACAACGGTTTCATGGCAACCCGAACGACGACCGGCTGGCCATTGGTCATGCCGCCTTCAAAGCCGCCGGCGTTGTTGCCTGCGCGGGTGAAGACTCCCTCCTGCGCCGGCAGGATTTCGTCGTGGACCTGTGAGCCAAAGCGGCGCGCTGCCTCAAATCCGAGCCCAACCTCGACACCTTTCATGGCCTGGATGCTCATCAAGGCCCGGGCGAGGTTCGCATCGAGTTTCCGGTCCCAATGAACGTGGCTGCCGAGACCGATCGGAACACCAATCGCGATCACTTCAAACACGCCACCGATCGTGTCGCCCTGCCCTTTGGCCGCGTCGATGGCTTCAATCATCTTCTCCCCGGCTTCGGGATCCGCGCAGCGGACCTCGCTCGCCTCGCTGCGTTCGCGGATCTGGGCGAATGTCAGTCCATCCGTCTTCGCTTGAACCGTACCAAGGCTGACGATGTGCCCGACGATGTCGACGCCGACCTCGGCGAGCAGCAGCTTGCAGACGCCGCCGATGGCCACACGCATCGTGGTTTCCCGCGCGCTGGAGCGTTCGAGAATATCGCGTGCGTCCTGCCGGTCATATTTGATAACCCCGGCGAGATCGGCGTGGCCGGGACGTGGTTTCGTGACGGCCGGCAGTTCGTTGATCTTGAAGTCGCGGTTCTTCACCATCAACGTGACGGGAGAGCCAATCGTCTCGTCATGGCGCACGCCCGATACGATCTCCGCTTCATCCGCCTCGATCTTCATGCGACCGCCGCGGCCATAGCCCTGCTGGCGGCGCGCCAGATCGCGATTGATGGCGGCGCGGTCCAGTTTCAGGCCGGCCGGCAGGCCCTCGACCACGCCAATCAGACATTGGCCGTGCGATTCGCCCGCAGTGAAGTAACGCAATTGCGGCATTGTTATCCTCGAATAAAACCCAGGTACCACTTCATGATTTCGTTTCCGCAGAACATCCACAGCAACGCGCCCAGCGCGATATACGGCCCGTACGGGATGCGGCTGTGCCACCCCTTTTTGCTGCCAATCACCAGGATCAGCCCGATCACTCCCCCGAGCAACGACGACACGAAAATCGTGAACAGCGTTGACTGCCAACCCAAAAACGCGCCGATGGCTGCGAGAAACTTCACATCGCCCATCCCCATGGCCTCTTTTTTAAAGATCATCTCCCCCACCGTCGCGACCACCAGCAGCGTCAACCCGCCAACCAACACACCCAGGCCCGACCGCACGACTGACACCGGGATCGTATGCGCGCCCATCAGCGGCGGATAAACCGCGCTCAGTAGCACGCCCACGATGATTCCGCCGACCGTAATCTCGTTGGGAATAATATAGTGCTCAAAGTCGATAAACGTTGCAACGATTAAACCCGCAATCACCATCCAATAGATTGGCGCTTTCAGGAAATAGATGCCGTGCACGGGCGGTTCGTCCCATTGCGTCAGCTTCAGCCACATCAGCAGGAACAGCACCGCCGTCAAGAGTTCCACGATAAAGTAGCGTGGACTGATTCTCACGCCGCAGTTACGGCACTTGCGACCCAGCGCCAGGTAACTGACGAGCGGGATGTTGTCGGCCCAGCGGATGCGCTGGTCACACTGCGGGCAATGCGATGGCGGCAAGACGATGGATTGATCGAGCGGCATCCGGTGGATGCAGACGTTGAGAAAGCTGCCAACGACGGCACCGAACGCGAAGACGATGAAATCAATGTAGAGCTGCAGCCCGGTCACGGTTTTTCCCCGTAGATGGCGGCCCGCAACGCCCGGCGCATGACTGCCAGCGGTGCCTTTCGCTTGGTCCAAATCTCGAACGACTTGGCGCCCTGGTGCAGCAACATGCTCAATCCATTCGCAACCTTCGCGCCCGCGCTTTCCGCGACCCGCAGCAGTTCCGTCTCCGCAGGACGATAAATCGTGTCATATACGTGCAGGCGTGGAGAAAACAGGTCGGCGCCGAGCCCCAGCGAATCCTGCTCTTCCAATCCAACGGATGTGGCGTTCACCACCAGATCCACCTCGTGAATGACCTTGCGGATATCCTCTGCGGCCAGCTTGAGCGCAAGAAACTCGGTCTTTGTTCCGCTGATCTCACGCGCGATAGGCTCGATTCGCGCCAGCGTGCGGTTGGCGACAATGACCTTGGCGGCCCCGTCCAGTGCGCATTTCACAGCGATCCCATGCCCTGCCCCACCCGCGCCGAGCACAAGCACGCGTTTGCCTTTGATGGAGAGGTTAAAGTCTTCTTTGACGGCCTTAATGAATCCGTAGCCGTCGGTGTTGTACCCACGCAGCTTCCCCTTTTCCATGGAGACAGTATTGACCGCTCCCAGCTTGCGGGCTTCAGGCTCGATCTCATCAATCCCGTCGAGGGCGAGGATTTTGTGTGGGATGGTCAAATTGATCCCAACAAGTCCCATGTGACTCGCCCCGCGAAGCGCCGTCCGTAAATTCGCCGCTTCGACGTGAAACGCCAGGTAGACCCAATTCATATCGAGCGCGCCGAAGGCGGCGTTGTGCATCGCGGGCGAAGCGGTGTGCGTGATGGGGGCACCGAAAACGCCGACAATCGTTGTTGAACCGTTAATGTGCATGAAAGTTGAAACGAGGCAGGTTGTGCTGAACGCGCCTCATCGCATCCGGGTGGCGATTATAGAGCAGCAACGAGGCTGTTGAGAAGCTCAAGAATCGGCCTCGGGTAAACGCCCAGTAGGACAACGGCCAGCGCGACCAGGCCCAGCGTCACATTCAGGTACGTGGGAGTGATGATGCGGCTCTCGTTCTTGCTATCAACCACGTAGATGTGCTTGAGCAGCACGAGATAATAGTAAAGCGAAACGGCGCTCATGAGGATGCCCAGTACCACTAGCCACAACAGGCCGAAGTTCTGCGAGTCACGCTGGATCGCCGAAGCAAAGAGGTAGAACTTCCCGAAGAAGCCGCCCAACGGTGGAATACCTGCCAGCGACAGCACAAAGATCAACATCAGCGATGACAGGAACGGCGCCCGCTTCGCCATGCCGTCGAAGTCCTGCAGCTCATCACCGCCGGTACGGCTGGACAGCGCCGCCACCACGCCGAATGCGCCCAGATTTGTCAGCGAGTACACGATGATGTAGAAAAGCACGGAGGTCGCGCCCATCCTCGACGCCGCAACGAGCCCAATGAAAATATAGCCCGCGTGTGCGATACTGGAGTACGCCAACAGCCGTTTCACATTCCGCTGGACAATGGCCGCGCAGTTCCCCAGTACCATACTCAAGGCCCCCGTGATGGCCAGCAGCATCGTCCAGCCGGAAGAGAAATGACCCCAGAATGCCGAGCCTTCCAGCCCTGCGAAGCCGATAAACAGCACCTTCAATAGCACGAAGAAGCTGGCGACTTTCGAACCCGTCGCGATAAACGCAGTGACCGGTGTCGGCGCGCCTTCATAGGCGTCGGGCGCCCACAAATGGAACGGCACGACGGCCACTTTGAACCCAAAGCCGACGATGACAAAGAGCATCCCCGTTGCCAGCAGCGGACTCATCCCAACTCCGCTGCTCTTCACGACCTCCCTGATCCCCTCCAAGCTGGTCGCGCCGGTCACCCCATATACGTAGCTCAACCCGAACAGGAGAAACGCCGACGAAATCGCGCCGAACATGAAGTATTTGAGCGCCGCTTCCTGGGAGCGCAATTCACTCTTGTGGAAAGCAGTCAGGATGTACAAGGAGATGCTGGTCAGTTCCAGAGCGACGAAGATCGTCAGCAGTTCTTCCGCGCTGATGAGCAGCATCATCCCGATCGCGCCGAAGAGCATTACTGCGAAGTATTCGCCGACATGTCGCCCGACGTCGTAATCCATCGAGATCAATACGGTTAAGAGGGTCAGCACTACGATCACGACCTTGAAAACCAGGATCAAATCATCGACGGCCAGTGTGCCGCCCAACAGCACCGTTCGCGGATGTCCAAGCTGCTGCCACAAAGGAATCACCGCCGCCAACAGGCCGATGATGGCCACCGTGCCGATGGTCCGCCGCCGCAGGAGCGGCTCGGCGCGGCGCAGCGACGCCAGATCCAGTGTCAGCGCGGCGAGCGCCGTCACGGCCAGCATCACCTCCGAATTCAGCGCCTTGAAGACCTCAAGATAGGAAATCGGCGTCATCGCCCTCCTCGCAGAAACAGTTCCACGTTGGCCTTGATCATGTTGAGCATGATCGACGGATACAGCCCGACGATCACCAGCAACGCCATCAGGATGATTGCGGCAACGCGCTCCGGCAGCGTAATCGGCGGCAGCGGCGGATGCGAACTGCTCTCATCACTGTGACCGTGCCCGTGTCCGCCGGCCGGTTCGTCCCGCTCCATGAACACTTTGTTGTTCGCGTTGAGAATGTAAGCGACGGTGATCGGGATACTCAGCCCGGCGACGAGCGCCAGCAGCGGATGCATCTGAAAGGCGCCCGCGAGGATCTGGTATTCCGCGACAAATCCACTGAAACCCGGCATGCCCATCGAGGCCACGCCGCCGATCACAAAAGTGACGCACGCAAAAGGAATCACCTTCGCCAGTCCCCCCAGTTCGTCCAATTGCCGTGTGTGCGTACGGTCGTAAACCATGCGGCCGACAACCGCAAACAGCAGGCTCGCCACGATGCCGTGGGAAAACATTTGCAGGATGGCGCCCGACATTCCCATGACGTTGAGTGTCGCCAGCCCGAGCAGCACGAAACCCATGTGGCTGACGCTCGAGTAACCAATGATAAACTTGAAATCCTTCTGCACCAGCGCTACGCCCGCGCCGTATACGATTCCGATTACCGCCAGCACCGCAATCCACCACTTCCAGTGTTCGAGACCCTGTGGGAACAAGAGCATGGCCGCGCGGAAACACCCATAGGAGCCGAGCTTCATCACCACGCCCGCCAGCAGCATGGAAGCCGCCGTCGGCGCGGCCACGTGGCCTGTCGGGGCCCACGTATGGAACGGCCACATGCCCGCTAGGACCGCGAAACCAACGAAGATGAGCGGGAATACCCAAATCTGCACTTCGGGCGCCAACGGATGCTTGGCGAGTTCGAGGATATCGAATGTCTGCCCACCGGCACTGAAGTACACGGCGAGAATGCCGATAAACACGGCCGCACTCCCCACGAATGAATACAACACCAGCTTCATCGCGCCGTACTCCTTGCGGGTTGAACCCCAAATCGCAATGACGAAGTATTTCGGGATGATCGCCAGTTCGTAAAACACGAACAGCAGGAACAAATCCATCGACATGAACACGCCGTATACCCCGGCGATCAACGTCAAAAAGAACGCAAAGAATTCTTTGACGCGATTCTCGATGT
The DNA here is from genome assembly GCA_003152315.1 of Verrucomicrobiota bacterium. GTDB lineage: Bacteria > Verrucomicrobiota > Verrucomicrobiia > Palsa-1439 > Palsa-1439 > Palsa-1439. Next base: position 49,827 of record PLZV01000056.1, on the reverse strand, counting down.
TCCAACTGAACAGGATCCCCGTCACGCACACGAAGCCGTTCAAGATGATTAGCGGGAAATTGATGCCGTCAACCGCCAGGTGGTAGTTCACGTTAAGCGCGGGGATCCAGGTAACATTCACGATCTGCTTGAACCCATCCGTCAGCATGCCATTATGTGCGGCAAGTTCCGCGTTCACCCATGCGTTGTAATCGAAGTAGTTCTTCAGGCCGACGAGCAGGGCCGCCACGCCGGTCAACAGCGCGACCCAGCGGATGAGGTTCTTCGAGTCGCGCGGCAACAGCAGGATCAGGCCCGCGCCGAGGAACGTCAGATAAATTGTCCAATCAACTCGCATAGTTTCGTCAGTGTCCCAGGTTCTGGAACAGATCTACCAGTTGCACCGCAGCCTTGTTGGAAGCATCGAGTAACGGCCCGGGATAGAGGCCAATCCAGAACATGAAAAACATCAATGCGGCGATGATACAGATTTCGCGCGTGTTCATGTCGGTGAGGCCTTTCCACTTTTCGTTGAGCGGCCCAAAACAAACCTTTTGCATCATCCCGAGCAGGAACACGCCGGTGATAACCAACCCGATGGTCGCCAGCGAGGATACCAGCGGGACAATGGGAAACGCGCCTTTAAACACGAGGAACTCGCCCACGAAACCGTTGAGCCCGGGCAACCCCAGCGACGAGAACATGGAGATGCCCAGCACCCCCGCGTAAATCGGCATGATCTTTCGCAGTCCGCCGTACTCTTCCAGTTTGCGCGTGTGTGTGCGCTCGTAGATCACGCCGACCAGGAAGAACAGCGCCGCCGAACTAATGCCATGGTTAAACATTTGCAATATGGCGCCGTTAAGTGCCGCAGCCTTCTCGTTGGCGAGATCAGCCACGTTGGCTGCCGTGGCGACCGTCACGAATATGCCAAGCATTGCGTAGCCCATATGGTTCACGGAGGAGTACGCCACAAGACGCTTGAAATCAGTCTGTGCGAGGGCCGCGTACGCGCCAAAGACTATGCTGGCCAAGGCCAGGAAGAGCAGCACGTTGATGTGTGCCTGCACCTGGTATGGAAAAATCGGCAGCACGATTCGCAAGAATCCATACACACCCATCTTCAGCAGGATGGCGGCGAGGACCATGGAACCGCCCGTCGGTGCCTGGGTATGGGCATCCGGCAGCCACGTGTGAAACGGCCAGATGGGTACTTTGATGGCAAAACCGAGGAATGTGCCCCAGAACAACAGCGAGGCGAAGCGCGTGGGATCGATGTGCATCCCAATATGCGTGTTAATACTCTCAACGAACTTTCCGAGCGCTATGGCCAGTTCGCCTGACGCTGCTTTCTGCCGCAGGTCAATGAAATCGAGGGAATTGGTCGCGAGATAGATGAACGCAAATGCCAACAGCATTCCCACGCTGCCAGCCAGCGTGTACAGGAAGAACTTAAAGGACGCGTAAGTGCGGTCTTCCGCGCCCCAAATGCGGATCAGGAAAAACATGGGGATCAATCCCAATTCCCAGAAGATGAACCAATGGAAAAAATTGAGCGCGGTGAAAACGCCCAACATGCCCGTCTCGAGCAGGAGGAATAGCAGGAAAAACAACTTCACATTGCCTTCCTGTTTCCAGGAGGCCAGCAAGGCCAGCGGCATGATGATCGCCGTCAGCAGAACCATCGTCATGCTCAGGCCGTCGACGGCGAGGTGGTAGTCGACGTTCATTGCGGGAATCCACGCCGACCGCTCTTCAAACATCAACCCGGCGTTCGGATCGAAATGGTGCCAGACGTAGTGCGTCAGGATGAGCGAGACGAGGCTGGCGACCAGTGAAACCAGCTTGATCGCGCTCTTGCTGTCTTTCGGCAGCACCAACACCAGCACCGCCCCGACCAATGGAGCAAAGGTGATGAGCGATAAAATGGGCAGTGACGAGTTGGGAATCATGTGAAGAAGTAAATTAGCAACAAGATCGCCGTCCCGAGACTCAACACACGGAAATAATTCTGCACGCGGCCGCTTTGCAGCTTCGCCAATACCTTTCCGCCCAGGCGCACGCTCTCACACCCGGAATCGAAACCGCCGTTGATGAAGAACTCATCTCCGCCCCAGAGGAAAATTTGCGAGATGCCCCACGCAATCCAGGCAATCGCATGCAAAGTTCCATCAACTGCAATCTTGTCGAACAGACGAAAGAACACGGCGCACGTGGCTGTGAACCGAAAAACCGTCGCCTCGTACAATTCGTCGATGTACCACTTGCGGTTTAGAAACGTGAATAATCCGGCCGGCATCGCCGCCAGCGGGTCGGGCTCGGAAGCGTGCTCCATCGTCTTGCGCCCGTACACCACCCAGCCGAGGAAAATGCCCAGCAGCCCGACGGCGATCGACGAGCCCATGACGATGGGTTTGCCAGCAAGAGCTTCGGTTTCCTCTGCTCCAAGATATCCCCCAAACTTGTGGCTAAAAAAGCCAAGCCCGATGGCAAATACACTCAACACCGCAATGGGCAGCCACATATTCCACGGCACCTCGTGGGGTTCGCCATGGTGGCCAGGCCCGTGGTCGTCGTGTGCGTCATGGTCACCTTCTCCTCCGCGCCACTTGCCCGCAAAAACCATAAACATCTGCCGGGTCATGTAGAAGGCGGTCAGGAATGCCGCAAATGTCGCCAGGACCCACGCGAGCTTGTTCCGCTGGAAAGTGGCGAGCAACACCTCATCTTTCGAGAAGAACCCCGCAAAAGGCGGTACACCAGCCAACGCGAGCATCCCGATGAGATAACACCAGAAAGTGATCGGCATATACTTCTTCAATCCGCCCATCTTGCGCATGTCTTGTTCATGGTGCGTGCCGATAATCACGCAGCCCGAACCGAGGAACAGCAGCGCCTTGAANNCGAGCTGCGAGCAGGTCGAATAGGCCAACACGCGTTTGATATCGAACTGTGCCACCGCAATCGTCGCCGAGAAGACCGCCGTGAAACAACCGATCCACATCACGAAGTCCATCACCCAGGCGCCTGGCTCTGCAATGAACAGCGGGAACATGCGGCCCACCATGAACACGCCGGCGGCAACCATGGTCGCGGNNGGGCCTTCCATCGCGTCGGGCAACCAGACGTGCAGCGGGAATTGCGCGCTCTTACCCATCGCGCCGATGAACAGCAGGAACGCAATGGTGCTCGCGGCTGATAGGCCCCACCAGCCTGCCAGGTGAGCCAGACTACCAGCCTGTTGCAACGCACCGGTGCCGTCCGCCGCGTACAGATTCAATGTCCCCGTCTTCCAGTACAGCATCAGGATGCCAAGGAAGAACCCCACGTCGCCTATGCGCGTGGTGATGAACGCCTTTTTCATCGCGGCCGCAGCCGACGGTTTAAAATACCAGAAACCGATTAGCAGGTAGCTACACAAGCCGACCAGTTCCCAACACATGAACAGGAGCAGGAGGTTGTTAGATATGACCAGGCCCAGCATCGAGGCGGCGAATAAGGACAGGAAACAGAAGAACCGGGTAAAATTGTCGTCGTCGTGCATGTAGCCCGTCGCATTCACGAAAATCCAGAAGCCGACGAACGACACCATGACCGCCATGCCGGCCGTCAACGGATCGAGGATAAGTCCGAGATCGAGACTCGTATTGCCGAACTTGAACCAGGTGAAATTCCAAGTCGCCCGCTGGACTTCCGTGTGCTCGCCTCCGCCGAGTGTGGCAGAAAAAGCGCGCAACGCGAAAAAGCAGGATAAGCCCATCGCGCCGATGGTAAGCGTCGCCGAGAGTTTGCGATTGGGCCGCTTCAGTAGCGACTGGATGGCGGCCGCCACCAGCGGGAAGAATGGAATCAACCACTGCTGCCGGACCAACTCGTCGATGTACCGAGCCTCGTTCATCTACCCTTTCAAGCTCCTCATCTCATCGACGTCAATCGACTGGTAGTGCCGATACACGGCAATCACCAGCGCCAGACCGATGGCCGACTCCGCCGCGGCGATGGAAATTGCGAAGATCGCAAACATCTGCGCGGTCAGCACCGCGAAGTACTTGTAGTGCCAGAACGCGACAAAGTTCAGTATGCCCGCGTTGAACATGATCTCGATGCCCATCAGCACGATGATCGCGTTCTTACGCGACAGCGCACCGCACAGACCGATGGCGAAGAGGAACGCCGAGAGCATCAAGTAGTGGTCCAGGGAGACGTTCATCGCTTGCGGATGACCTCCTCGAGGGCAATGACCACCGCACCGATCAACGCGGCGGTCAGCAGCACCCCCATCGCTTCAAACGGCACGAGCCAATCCGCCACGAGCGCCCTGCCGATTTCCGTCACGGAGGTGCTCGCCATGCCTGCCGGCAGCATCGCGGCGAGTGGATCCTTGCGGATGATCGCCCACAACAGGCCGGCAATAATGACAGCCGTGCCCATGCCCGCCCACCATTTGCCGCCCAGCACCTCGCGCGGGCCTTCCGTGCCCGTGACATGGCGCGTCAACATGATGGCGAACAGAATCAGCACGGCGACCGCGCCGATATAGATGAGGACCTGTACTGCAAAGAGAAAGTCAGCGCGCAAGAGGAGGTAGTGCCCCGCGATGCCGAGGAAGAACAGGATCAGCGACAACACACAGTGCACGAGATTGCGCATCGTTATCGCCAGGATGGCGCCGATGACCGTGATTGCGGAAAGAATCCAGAAGGCGATTTCCATGGGTATCAGGAGGCGTACCGGTATTCACGCTTCTCGATGTTTTCGGAGGCCGCGAGTTTGGAGAGGGTGATAAACCAGAGGACGAGCCACAACGTGGTCACCACCCAGGCGATGGGCCGGATCGCTATATAATGCCACATGCCGACGGCGACAATGTTGACGATCGACATGGGCAGCAGCACCTTCCACGCAAAGCTCATCAATTGGTCGACGCGCACGCGCGGCCAGGTGCCACGAATCCAGATGGTCAACACAATCATGCCCCCCAGCTTGGCAAAGAACCAAAACATGGAAATCAGGCCGCCCAGGATACCAGGTCCGCTGCCGGGACCATTGTACCCGCCCAGGAACATTGTCACCGTGATCCCCGCCATCGCAATCGACGCGAGGTACTCGCCGAGTTGGAAGAGGGCGAACTTGAAGCCGCTATACTCGGTGTGATAGCCCGCGATGATTTCCGATTCCGCTTCGGGGATGTCAAACGGCGTGCGCGCCGACTCCGCCATCGCGCCAATCGTGAAGAGGATGAACCCGACAAATCCCCACGGACGAAATACGAACCAGTGCGTGACGTTGAGGATTCCCCCACCCTGCGCTTTGGCAATGGCCAGTGTGGAAAGTGAGCCAGCAGCCATCACCACCGCCACCGCCGCGAGTACCATGGGAACTTCATAGGAAACAACCTGGGCCACCGCGCGCATCGCACCGAGCAGCGAGAACTTGTTCCGTGACGCCCAGCCACCCATGAAGAGCGCCAGCACGCTGGCCGTGCTAATGGCGAAGGCAAACAAGATGCCGATGTTGAGATCCACCGGAACCAATCCTGCGCCAACCGGTACCACCGAGAAAAGCAGTACGGACGGAATGACCGCGATCACGGGCGCAAGAAAGTGGACGAATTTGTCGGCACTACGCGGGACTATGTCTTCCTTGGTCAGCAACTTCACGCCATCCGCGATTGGCTGGAGGAGACCCCAGCGGCCAACGCGGTTCGGACCGATCCGGTTCTGGATTCGACCGAGCGCCTTGCGCTCAACGAGCGTGGTATAGGCAAAAATACCGGGAAACACGGAGACGACAAAAAGAATGGGAATCGCAATCGCCACGGCAAGGAGGAACCATGCCGGCGGGTTGGACAGGAACCCGGCAACGGGCTTCCCGATCCAGGGCAACCACCCCAGCAGGTAGGACAAGAACTTCAGTAATTGTGGTGCGACTTTATAAACCTGATCCATGCTTCGTCAGTCAGCCCTAAAACGGGCGCGCTTCTTATAGGGAAACCCCCATCCCCTGTCAAACCCCACACCGCGTTTACAACTTCCCTGCCTCCTGCATCAGCTTCTTGAGCATGTTGGCAGTTTCCGCTTCTCCGGGCAGGCATAGTGACAAATCGGTCTCCGCACCCGTGGCAATCGCATCGGCGTAGCCCCGACAATCGTAACCGCAGGCATGACAATCGGTCTGCGCCATGGCCGCCATCAGCTTGTCGGCAATGGGCGTTTCCTTTGCCAAATCCAGCCGCCGCTGCATCCCGAGTCCTGGATCGTGCCACGGCCAGTTACCGGCCGGCGCTTCGGTGGCTGGCGCTGCCGGCGTTCCGGCGACTGGGGCTGCGGCTGCAGGCGCGACGCCGGAAGCCGCAACCGTGCTGAGATATCCGCTGAGCCATTGACGTTGCTCGGGCGTAAATGGCGCATCATCTGGAATCGCAATCTTTGCCGTCGGAGCTGCCACTGGCGCGGGCTTCGGTGCCGCCGGAGCGGCCGGCTTGGCTGCTGTTGCTGCGGGTTTTGCGGCTGGCGCAGCTTTCTTCGCCTTCTTTTCCGCGTCCGCTTTCAGCTTGGCATCAACAGCGGTAGCCTCGGTGGGCTTGATCTTGTTATAGAATTCGTTCGACTTCAGCAGTTCGGGCAAATGCTCGACAAGTTCATCGAAGCGCCCGTACTGCGACTTCTCGTAATTGTTGTCCATCTTGATCGCGTCGAAAGGGCAGACCTCCACGCAAATCTGGCACTGCATGCAGACGCTGATGTCGATGTCGAACACCTTCGGGCGCTGCTGCGGTTTGCCTTTCTCGTCGCGATCCATGACGATGTAAATGCATTGTGGCGGGCATTCCACTTCGCAAATCTTGCAGGCCACACAACGCATCGAGGCGACGGGATCGCTGTCCTTGTCGAACACGAGGAAGGGAAATGTGCGCGAGTTTTCGGGGACCTGGACGCGTTCCTCGGGATACTGGACTGTTACGAGGCGTTCCTTGTCGAAATAACTGCCCACGAAATTGCGGGCGGTCACGACCATCCCTTCGAACAAGCCTTTGCCAATAAAGCCCATTAGCGGTCCACCTCCCCCAACACGATATCGACGCTGCCGAGGATGACCACGACGTCAGCCACTTTATGCCCGACGCACATGTCCTCCAGAATCGTCAGGTTGATAAAGCTCGGCGGTCGCACATGGTAGCGGTACGGCTGTTTGCCGCCTTCATCCGAAACGAGATAGAACCCCAGTTCGCCCTTCGGTCCCTCGATACGACCGTAGCCATCGCCGGGCGGAATCTTGAAATTGCGCAACTTCACTTCGGGCGCGATATGCGGACCTTGCGGAATATCGCGCAGGGCCTGCTGCAGGATCTTGATGCTCTCGCGCATCTCCAGCACGCGGATATAGTAGCGGTCATACACATCGCCAATGTCGCCGAGCGGCACACGAAATTCGAGACGTCCGTACACGCCGTATTTGTCCACCTTGCGAAGGTCGTAGTCCACGCCACTGGCCCGGGCCATCGGGCCGCTGATACCGGCGTTGATTGCCAATTCCTTCGGCAGGACGCCCACGCGTTGCGTGCGGGCGAGCAACACCTCGTTGTTGGTAAGCAATTTCTCAAACTCATCCAGAAATCTCGGAAAGCGGGTTGCAATATCCTTTGCCGTCGCCAGGTTTTCGTCGGTCAGGTTCACGCGCACGCCGCCGAATCGCATGTAATTGCACATCATGCGCGAGCCGCTCACGGCTTCATATAAATCGAGAATCCGCTCGCGTTCGCGGAAGGCATACAGCAACGGCGTGCCCCACGCGCCGAGGTCCTGCAACATGAACCCGATCACGCACGAGTGGTTCAGCAGACGGGTCAATTCCGCCATGATCACGCGGATATACTCGGCGCGGTCGGGAACCTTGATGCCCGCGAGCTTCTCGACGGCCAGCGCGTACGCCCAGTTGTTGGTCATGGAGTTGAAATAATCGAGCCGATCGGTGTACGGCATCGAGCCCAGCCAGGCCATGCGCTCGGCCAGTTGCTCGTGATTGCGGTGCAGGTAGCCCATGACGGGCTTGAGCGCGACGACCGATTCGCCGTCCAGCACGCAATCCATGCGGAACACACCGTGCGTACTCGGGTGCTGCGGCCCGATGGAGACTTCCAGCGTCTGGGTCTCGATTACACCGTTCGAACCCGGCGTCAATGTGTACGGCTTCGCGTCTGTGAGTGGCTGGATCATTTCTTCTTCGCCTTCTCCAGTTCCTCGCGCGCGGTGGGCGGCATGATCCCGCCCTCTTCCACAGCGCGTTGCAGCGTGTCGTCATGAGGCGTCGGCTCCCACTCGTAATCCGGCGGCGGCACGTAATCCTTGCGCATCGGATGATCGACAAATTCGTCCCACATCAGGATGCGCCGCAAATCAGGATGTCCGTCGAACTTCACGCCATACAGGTCGTACGCCTCGCGCTCCTGGAATTCGCAGGCGCGCCACAACGGCGTCAGGGACGGCACGCGACATTGATCGAGTTCACGCGGTGCGCGCACCTTCAGCACGATGGGCCCCTGCTTCTGCGCGACGGAATACAGATGGTAGACGACCTCGATGCAGCCGGACTTGTCGGCCTTGGGCAGATAATCGACGGCTGTCACGCACGAACAGAAATCCATCTGGAAGCGCGGGTCTTCCTTGAAAAACTTTCCCACCGCATAGATGTGCTCGCGGTCCACGAGCAACGCGGGCTGCTGGGCCGCGGGCGTGGAGTTGATGATCTCAATCTTCGCAGCCGGCACGGCCTGCGCGGCGATCTCCTTGATTTTCTCAATCGCTTCCATCAGGGTTTCTTGACATCCTCCAGCGTCACGTCGCGGTAATCGCGCGGCGGTTGCCACACTTCGCGATTGGCCGTCGGCTGCAAATCATGTTCGCCGAATGCGGGAATCGCGTACTCGGAGGCCGCATTCTTGTCGTACCATCGCGGTCGTTGGCCCTTCTCAAGGTGCTGGTTCGCGATCTTGCGTTGCAACGTCATGATCGCGTGGATCAACGCCTCCGGGCGCGGCGGACAGCCGGGAATGTGCACGTCCACGGGAATATAGCGGTCGATCCCCTTCAAGACGTTGTAGCCGTCCTTGAACGGTCCGCCCGAGATCGCGCAGGCGCCCATGGCGATGCAATACTTGGGTTCCGGCATCTGGTTATAGAGGCGGACGACCTGTGGAGCCATTTTCTTGGTGACCGTACCCGCGACGATCATCAAGTCGGCCTGCCGCGGCGTGGCGCGGAAAACTTCCGCGCCGAACCTGGCCAAATCGTAGCGCGAAGCGGCGCTGGCGATCATCTCGATGGCGCAACAGGCCAGGCCAAATTGCAACGGCCAAATCGAGGATTTGCGGCCCCAATTATAAAGCTGCTCGAACGGGAGAACAAAAATCCCCTGTTTCTGAAGCTCACTTTTCAGTCCTTCGTCAATTGCCATAGCGAAATCTTATGACTTCCAATCCAATGCGCCTTTTGCCCACGCGTAGACGAGCCCTTCGACCAGCAACAACACGAACACCATCATCGCGAGGAATGCCCCGAAGCTCAGTCCGCCAAACGCCACGGCCCATGGGTAAAGAAACACGGTCTCGACGGCAAAAATGACATAGATGAGCGCGTAGATGTAGTAGCCGACACGGAACTGTAACCAGGCATCGCCCTTGGAAGCCAGACCGCACTCGTAAATGTCGTTCTTTGTCTGCGTGGGGCGGCGCGGGGCGACAAGGCGCGCGATAACCAGCGGTGCCAAAGGAAAGCCGACGGCGACCGCGAGAAACACGGCGACAAACAGGTACTGGCTTGTGTATGAATCCATCATGTAAGCGACCGAAACGCGACCAACCCTCCGACGCTTGTTCCAAATTTCACAATCTACGTAGCAGGATTGCCGAACCTTGTCAAGGCGGTGTCCACCACCCACTTGCGGCGATGACGGCCGCGCGGCGGGCTGGCCCGTCCTGTGCTAGATTATGGTATCCGGGATGAAGATAACAGGTATGATTGCGGTGCTCGCCGCGCTGGCCACGGGTGCTGGTTGTGCATCCTACCAGACTTCCGGATCTCCACGCGCGGCGCTTCCGCTGCCGCCGGAAATCCAGCAATACTATCTCTACCTATCTCTCGAGCCGGCCATGACCGCGCGCACCACGGAACGGCATCCCGATTACTCCGTAAAGGATGTCACCCTCTCCGAGCCCGGTGTCTCGGAGCCAATTGAAATCATCTGGTTTGCGCCAAAACTGCCCGGACGACGCCCCCTCATCTTGATCTCGCCCATCCGTGATAGTGACACTGTTGTCGTGGACGATTGTGCAAGGGTCTTCGCGAGTTGTGGTTATCACGCGGCCATCGTCAAACGCGCCCATTCCAAGTTTGACCCTGACGGGCCCCTCTCGCAAGTGGAAGATACCCTTCACACCGCCGTGATCCGCCACCGTCAGGCCCTGGACTGGCTGCTTCAGCAACCGGGCGTGGACCCGAACCGTGTCGCCAGCTTTGGAATCAGCTACGGCGCAATTATCGATGCGGCCCTTGCTGCCGTAGAACCGCGCGTGAAGGTTCATGTCATCGACCTGGCGGGCGGTCCGTTGGCGGGGGTAATGCGTTCCTCCTACGAACTTGGCCTGCGGCGAGATTGGAATTGCATCCGTCGCGGCCATGATTTGACCAGCAAACAGGTCTATGAGGACCTGCAAAACATCATCCGCACCGACCCGGTCAAGCTGGCTCCGTATGTGCCGCGCGATGACGTGTTAATGCTAATCGCGCGTTTTGACCATTCCGTCCCGACGCGCTATCAACTCAGGCTCTGGCAAGCCCTCGGCAAACCGCGCGCCGATTTCGTTCTGCTCGGGCACTACACATCAATCCTGGCGCTACCCGCGCACCGCCTCAGCATCATGAAGTTCTTCGAAGAAAAGTTTGCCGAGCCGACGCAGCCCTCCGTCACGGGTGCAGTTCAAGCGAAGAGGTAGCAGCGCCGGTGTCACGGGTTGAACTCGATCAAACACCTCCCCGACTATTTGAGTTTGCGGTAGATTTCCACGGCGGGTTGGAATTGCCGCGCGTCAGCCAGTGGAATGGTTGCGGCGCAATTCACCAGGTTGTCCTTGGTGAGGACGAAACACCTTTCCCGTCCGACCATGATGCCTACCAGTTTGCCGTCGCTGGTTACCACGTAGTCCCCGGTATCGGCGCGGTAGGCGGGGTTCTCGAACCAGGAGGCAACGCCGCGCAGTGGACGTTTGACTACCAGATAGCGGGGATCGGCCAGGTCGGGAGAGGTATCGGCTTCGAAGCTCAGCCCTGCGGCAGTGCTTTTGAAGACCTGCAGCTTGCGCTGGTCAGTTTGCAGGACGGCTTCGGGTCCGGCCAATTCCATGGTGGCCAACCCGGGCACCGCGCCACTTAGTTCCACTGCCACCACGTGCGGATCAGCGCGCAACGCACAGGCAGGGGCCGACAGCGCGCCCGTCCACGGCGTCTCACCGGCCTTATCGACGGTGTACTTCAGTTGGGTGATTTCACCAATGGCGCTCAAGGCCCACCACCCAAACCCGAATGTCTGGTAATTGGCGATGACGAACGAGTGCCCACCCACATTGACCACCGGCGGGTAGGCCGCTGATTTGAAGCGGGAGGTCGGGGACTCCGCTGAATCACGCTTTGCAATCGCAACCAATAGCTCGAGCCGCGCGCCCTTGACGGCCTTGAACGGGCCAGGGCCGCGGGCCTTGATGGACTCGATTTGATCGCCCAGCTTGGCCGTTTGCTGGCGCAGTGCTTCCTGGCCGCTCTCAATCGTATTCAAGCTCTGCCCGATCTGATCGTTTTGTCCGGCCTTGATCAGGGTATCCAGACGCGACTGGAGATCCTGCTGCCCTTTGGCGACATCCGAGACAGCCTGCATCAGACGGGATTTCTCATCGGCATTGAGGCCGGCTTGCAGGCCCTTGACGTCCTCCGCCAGCGCGGCAACGTTCTGTTGCATCGCCTGTTGTTCATCGTGAACGCCAGCGACGTTCTTCTGAATGGTCGCCGGTAACGTCCGGGCGAACTCATCGAGTCTTCCCAGTGTCGAGCCCATCTCCTGCTGCTCTTTGGCGACGTCACCCATTTGCGCCTCGACCCGGGTTTGAGACGCGCGCACTTCTTCGCTCAACGTGGAAATGGTCGCCTGTTGGCTGGCCACCGTCTGGCCCAACTGTTGGGCGTGCTGCTCGAGTTGTGTTTTTTCCGTCTGGAGTTTGCTCTGTTCGGTCTGTAGACCGGTCAACTCTGTCTGGACTTTGACGAGACTCTCTTTGGCGGCGTCGCCTTCCTGCTGGAGTTTGGATTGCTCGGCGGTCGCGCGGGCGAGTTGGCTGGCCACCGTGGTCAGCGCTTGTTCGGTCTGCGTCCGGGCCACTTCGACGCGGGCTTTCTCCTCCGCCAGCGCCTTCAGGTTTGCTTCCTGGGCGGCGAGGGTGGCGCTCGTCTCGGTCAAACGACCGCGGAGTTGCTCGTTTTCCGTGGTGGTCGTATTGAGCTGGGCGCGGAGGGCTTGCTGCTCGTAGTCCCGGTTCCATTCTTCCTGCTGCGCTTGCAGTGCCGCGACTGAAAACGCTTCATGAACGGCGGGTGGAGCGGACGTGGCAAACTGCGTTTGCTTGCCGCCCGTGCCGATCACAAACAGCAACAGTGAGCACACCAAAAAATCAAGCATGACGATCAGGATGGACGTCTTCATGGTATCCCGCTCCCTACTCCATCTGAATGAGACGCTCCTTCAACGGGTATTGATACCAGATCCGCAACGACACTGCTGACAGAATGCCGACCACGGTGGAGGTATAAGCGAAATGCCGACTCATGCCCGCATCCAGCGTGATGAGGATGAAGGCGAAGACCGTCAACGCCAACCCGGTAAACAACGGCAGATCCAGGAAGACATCGAGGTTCTCCAGGCGCTTCAGGCGCAACAACGGCTTCGCCTGCTCATCGTCTTCGACCTGGCGGATCTTGCCTCTCACGACGAACCAAACGATTACGTGAATCACCAGTGAAATCAACACAACCGTTCCCGACAAGACGGCGCTATCGGTTCTTTCGCCAACGGCGGGCGCGCTCGCGTCGCCGGCCACCGCGGTAATCGCCGATGGCTCCATGGCGGGACGCACCACGAGCGACAGTAGATACGCCAAAACTGCCACCACGACTCCCACCGCCAGCGCCGAGAGCAAGAAATGAATCGGGCTTGGGGCGGCAAGCGTGCTGCCCGGTCGGGCAATCAACTTTTCCAGGTACTGGCCGGGCACAAGCACAAGGACCAGCAGGCCGCAGAGAATCGCGATCACCAGGTATTTCAAGAACGGCACACTCGACCCGTACTGGTAACGGAGCGACTGGTATTTTTCCTGCATCAAATCCAGTACCGACGGGTGCGCTTTCGCCACCCGCCCCAGATTCCGCGGCGTCAACTCGGGATGCTCGGCCACAAATCGCAGTCCCGCCGCTCCCTTGCCGATGGCGGCGTATAACGTGTCCAACCCGCTGGGTCCCTGGCGCAGAATCAGGTCGATGCATGCGGACGCCGACGGACGGCCATCACGGGCGGCAACCGCCAGAACCTGAGCCAGACGCTTCGACGCGGCGGGCGTGACGGAGGCCATTTTGGTCAACACCTTCATCTGGTCAGGGCTGTCGGCCTGCCGGAGGATCGTTTCGAATTCCCCCCAAGTGCGGCAGTGCCTGGCCAATTCAAACATCGGCATGAAATTGTCCTTGAACTTCTCCACCGCGAGCGCCGACTTCGGGTCGGCCTGCATGAGGTCCAGCAGCGAGCTCAATTGTTGGGTGAGTGGTTCGTTGAGAGCACTGGTGCGGCGCGCGGCCTTGATCAGCGTGATCGCGCCGGCGGCCGGCGGAAATACATTGGCCATGCCGAGGATGTTGTTTAGCGCAGCGGTAAAGGTATCCTGATAACCCTCGAACCCGCCGTCGCGAGCCACTTGAGAAATATCCCCGTACAAAACGGCGTCGGCCACGGTGCTGCCGGCCAGGCTCTCGAATGAATTCCCCCCCACCAGCGTGGCGGCCCAACCCGTGGCCTTGAGACGGCTGACGGGGGTGTGTTCGGCCGCCAGTTGCGCGAAGACTTCCCCACGAAGCTTGGTGGCTGACGCCTTTTCGGGCAGATCGTTTTCGATGACGTAATCCAGCAACAGCAGCGCGACGCCGCTCCGCCCGGCGGCCCACTCGGCCGACGCCGCGCTGACGAGGCTGACATCCGGCAATCGTTGAAATTTCGCGGCGGGAGTATCCTGGGGCGGATCGGCAAGTTGAACGACTGCGATGAGCGTCCCGAAAAGTATTACACCGAAACAGATTTTTAGCGCCTTCATGACTTACCTCGATTCACACTGCCTCCTTGTTCGAATCGTCCGCTGAAGCAACGATTGTGGTCAACACCACCAATATTGATTCCTTCGCGCCAAGAATCAACCGTTATTTCCGGGTATTTTCTTGGCCAAGATCGTTGGCCCTTCGTTTTGACGACGCAACCGGACACACTTGTGGAAAGGAATACTTGAAATTCCGCGTCGCGGAGGGCTATGAATGACAATCATGGCCACCATTCACAACACTGTGGACGAGGCAAAGTTCAACCGGGCGGCACAGCTTCCCTACGAACTAAGGTTGCACGATTTTCAAATGGCCGTGCAGGATGTTTATGACTTCTTTTATGATGTAAACGCGCACCTGGCCAAGAAAGGATTGCAGCGACTGGACGATATGCTACGCCCCGCGATCATGTCTGGTGTGCTATCGGATATGCTCACGGCCAGTCTGGCAAAGCATTCCCGCGTCCTGACCGAGAATAGGTATTTCAACGGTCATCCCGACCTGATTGTGCAGGGAGTCTATGCAGACAACGCAGTCAAGGCTGGCACCGACGGCATTGAGATCAAGACAACGCGAAAATCCGGCGGCGCGGTCGATACCCACGGCGCCAGAGAGCAATGGATGTGTGTGTTTGTCTACGACACTGACTCGGAAACAGAACCGGCCCGTGATCGCCACCCGATGACATTCACCGAGATCTATTTGGGTAAGGTTACGATCAAAGATTTTCGAAAGAATCCCCGAGGTGAATTGGGCACACGGACTGCCACACTTCATCGCGAGGGGATCAAGAAACTCCGGGAAAACTGGATCTACCGACTCTAAAGACTTCCGTTAGCGTGAAACCGTACGAGCTTGGGAATGGCCCGGGCTGCGATATCGAAATAGTACCTGTCCTTTTCTACCCCGATACTGGTGTAGCCAATTGCCTCGGCCGCCGCCAACGTAGATCCAGCGCCAGCGAAGGGGTCCAGCACAGTTCCCTCGCCCAAAGGCAGGAGCGCTCGGACAACTTGCCGTAGGAATGCCTGTGGCTTGAGGCTGGGATGAGGGGCGAGAGAGCGCTCGCTCTTTCGTGTTGGAGATGATGGAATTACATCGCCGAATGGCTTATCGGGAGCAGGACGCCGAAGTCCGCCCGTTTTCCATTTCCTCAGGTTGTCCTGGGCCCGGCCTTCCAGCGGTTTTCGATATACCAGCCATGGCTCCCACATCGAACGCGGCATTACGCTCACATCGCAAAACTCCTTATGCGCGGCTTTGGGGCGGTCTCCACCACGCATGGTCATGACCAGTCTGATGATCTCCCCCCTGCGTTCAAGACCCGCATCCGCCAATGCCCCGGCCACGATGTAAGATAGTAGTGGATTGGACGCGACAACGACGTGCGCGCCCGGTACAAGTTTCGGCAGCAGCAACCGTGTCCACACAAAGAAGAAGCTCCGCAATTCTTCAAGCTGCTGCGCGGTCAGAGTAGTGAAACGAGGAAGTGGAGATCTGATGTGACCATCGAAGGACGGCGGAATTCGCCAAACTCCCCCCTTTCCACTCCGAAGTTTCGATTGCTGCTCGGCGGTGTATTCATGCAGCCCATACGGAGGATCAGTGAGGACAGCTTGAAAACTGTTATCCACCTGCTGCTCAAGCCAATCAAAGCAGTCGGCATGAATGAGTTGAGCGCGCCCGATATGCAAAGGGGGCTGCCAGGCTTCTTTGTCCAACAGACTTCGCTGAACTCCAAGCGTTGCCCCATGGCGCACACTGTAAACGCCCCAATCTTGTCTCACGAAACTCTTCGGAGTATTCAGGCGGAGGTAGGAACGGACGGACGATGTGGGTGTCGGCCCAATGACCTGTGACACGCGTTCTTGAATTTGTTTGATCGAGAGAGGTTTTGAGCTTAGAGATAATACTTGAAGAATGGCATCACGGACCCGTCCCGGTGCATACCTAGTCTCGGTCTCGCTCATGGCTATGGATGTTAGACGTCTAGACGTCCCATGTCAAGTGGAGCGGTAATACTTCTCTTCCGGGCTGACGGGGCGATCAGTAGTAGGTAATAAATCGCTCTTCGGGAGAATTCTGCATGGTGGGCTCTGTTTCCCCCTCTTTGATCCCCAGACTACTGACGATCCGTTTGATCCAGTTTCCCGTGGAATCAAATTGGGTGTAGCGATAAGTTGTTTTTTGCGTGCCGTTGGTTTGAACGATGACGTTGCCTGCCTTATCGCAGATGAATTTCAATTCTTCGCGCACCTCCTTGCCGACTTCCGTGGACTCAGAGATCCGCCGTCCCTTGGGGTCGTACGTGTACTCCTGCTTGGAAGCGAGCAAGCCGTCCTTGTTGAAGATCGATTTCTCGATGCGGTTACCCTTCCCATCGCACTTGTAGACAAATTTCGCAGACAGTCTGGAGTCGTCTTCCTTGCTGCCGGGAAGCGACGGCGTCTCGCTCCAGTATTCCAATACCGTTCGCGCATCGACACGTACGTACGTGTGGCGGAGGTAAGAGTCGGCCCCCACCGCGACGCTGGCGATCAGATTGCCCTGCTCGTCATAGGTCTCCGATTCGCCGCTGTGCGATTTGCCCTGCATCGACGGCATTTGATTGCCATGGCTCACCTGATGCACCTTGCCCTTGAGCCCGTCGAAATCGCGGTCGGATTTCGGCGGCTGACCATGGGCAGCCAGGGCGGCGAGGACACTGCATAGGACCAGCACGATGGACTTATTCATTTTGCAAGAATCCAGCCTACAGGTTAACGGCTTCGGCTGCAACAGCACGGTATTCGTGGAGGATGGTTTCGAAGGCGATTGCCTGGGCTTCAACGCGCTTGCTGAGGGCGAAGAGATTCGGGGTTTCGATGGTGATATCGAACGGCTCGGTTGTGCCCTTTGACAACGGGCCAAGCGAGCCGGGAAATTTCTGGTTGATGATACCGTGTTGTGCAGGATGGCCGTCGATCACGGTGTCGGTATTGATCGGGATGACGCTGCTCGCCTGGAAAAGCGCGGGTTTCGCCAGGCGTTCACTCAGGATCGCGCCGGTGGCGTAGGCATACATGCCAAACGACTCGTAGTCGCTGTGCCCGCTGATGAATCCGATGAATTCGTGCGCGCGCAACTCGCGCTCCATGACAACGACCTCCTCTTCCGCGCTGTTGAGGAAGAACTCGCGGTTCAGGTCTTTGCCAGCGCCGTTCTCGCGCGTCATGCGTTCGTACCCCACGGGATTCACGCAGGGGTAAATCGTCAGCGAATAGTTGGAGAGGAGTTGCGGGCTTCCCGCGAAGCGGCGCGCCAATTCCAGCGCGGCGAGAATGCCGTCCGGTTCGTCGCCATGCACGCCCGCCACGAGACAGATCGGCACTTGCACCGCGTACGGCGAAAGCGCGGGACGGCTGACGATTTTCAAGAGTTCGTATTCCCTTCCCCCGAAATTCAGATGGCCGATTCCCTGAACGTC
Source organism: Verrucomicrobiota bacterium (assembly GCA_003152315.1). Classification (GTDB taxonomy): domain Bacteria; phylum Verrucomicrobiota; class Verrucomicrobiia; order Palsa-1439; family Palsa-1439; genus Palsa-1439. The sequence continues at coordinate 31,983 of PLZV01000056.1, read as the reverse complement.
AAACACCTCTTTCCCAAGGATGCGGGTAGCGGCGACAAGGGAGCCGTAATCTTTTTGCCGCGACGCACCCATACTGTGGAACTCGGACTGAAGCGTTGGCGGGAAATCCTGCAACGTGTGCTGAAAGCGGCCGTCCGCAAACATCTTGAGTACGCGCCACGTTTCGTCGCGCTCCCCTTCCCCCATCATCAGTTCCACCTCGCGCACAACGATGGCAAACTGTTCTGGCGTCAATCTCGTCACCCCCGCATCGTTGCCGGATAGTTTGCCGGGGGCAAGCCCATTTGCTAGGCTTCGTGCATTATGAAGAAGGTACGCCTTGGGATCGTCGGCTGTGGCAGCATGAGCCGCTATCATGGACGGGTTTATACAACACAGGTGCCGGATGCGGAGATTGTCGCGCTTTGCGACCCACTTAAAGACAACCTGAACCGCTATCAGCGGGAGATATTCGATCCCATCAAGAAAAAGCCGCCGACATATGCCGATTACAAGGTCATGCTGGCCAAGGTGGAGTTGGACGCGGTGCTCATTGTCACCCCGCACAACCAGCACTTCGAGCAGGTCAGCGCCTCACTGGATGCGGGCTGCCACGTGTTGGTCGAAAAGCCGATGGTGGTGAAAGTCGAGCACGCCCGCAAGCTCATCAAGCACGCGTCCAAAGCCAAACGTATCCTGAGCGTGGCGTTTCCGGGTACGTTCTCGCCGGAGTTTCAATACATACATGACTTGCTCAAGAGCGGGGCGCTCGGCGACGTGATCGCAGCGGATGCGTTTGTCGCGCAAGCGTGGAAGAAAGGAACGAAGGGAACCTGGCGGCAGGAACCAGAGGCGGCCGGCGGCGGACACGCGTACGACAGCGGCGCGCATGCATTCAACGCGATCCTTTATCTGACGGACGTTCGTCCCCGCGAAGTCTTCGCATGGACCAATAACCGCGGCGCGCCCGTCGATATCACCTGTAGTGCCAGCATCCGATACGAGAACGGCGCGCTCGGCACCGTGCTCATCAATGGCGAGTCCGTGGTCGGTTGGGACGAAGGCGTGCGGATTTCGACAACGCGCGGCGAATTTCAAACGGGCATCCATGGCGGACGACTTCAGCAATGGGGCGCGGACGGCAAGCTGTTGCGGTATCCGGTGGTGCCCGCCGTGCCGACGTTGCAGCAATGGTTTATCGACTGCGTGCTGGGGAAAGCGGAAGACCCGGCGCCGGCAATCTGGGGATTGCGGCAGGCCCTGCTGATGGAGGCCTTGTATGAGTCCGCAAGGACGGGACGACCGGCCAAAGTCGAAGCAGAATAGGCCGCCGCTGGTCAGTAGCAGCGTCGCAGGTGGCAGTTACTTCTCTTTGCTGACTTCTACATTCTGAGGGATGGTAAGCTGGCTTAGAGCAACGTGTCCGCCGATCCACAGATGAATCTCCAGGACGTAATTGGTGTCTTTCCCTGCGGCCCGCACCGTTTCGAGCGAATTTGTTCCTTGTCGCATTAGTGCGCCCGCTTTGAGCCACGACCGGGGACACCCGTACAACTCCCAATCGCACGGCAGTCCTTTCTTATCATAAAACAATTTGGCTTCCCCAACACCATCGTGAAGAATCAAGCGGTGTTTTTCAATTGCCTGAATTGCTGAGTAGTCTCGAAGAAAGGCGGTGAAATCGGTTGCGGTACCGGAGTAGAAAAAGAAATCCTCTGCGTTATCGGAGGCACCGTAGACCCGGTTCATGACGTTTATCAGGCTCTCCATTCCGGGGGGCCACGACGAGCCGCCGCGAACAGGCTTGTCATTTGGATAATTGCCCCCGAGCCCGAAAACATTTCCGTATCCAAGGGCAAGCACAGTGGTAGTAATTACTGTCCATGTTAAGAAGGCGCTCGAAGTAAACTTTGGCTTCATACGAAACTCCTTCCGATAGCTTGGAGGCACATTGGGAGAGTAGTCAGCTATTGGGCGGGTGTCAATATGGTGGGGCAATCCTCTACCCTGCAAATTGACGTGGCGGCGTGGGTTTGTTAAGTTCTTCGAGTGGCCGATACCCTTGTCATTAACGAGATTTTTCACAGCATTCAGGGCGAATCCTCGTTTGCGGGGTTGCCTTGCGTGTTTGTGCGGCTGACCGCTTGCAATCTGCGCTGCACGTGGTGTGATACGACGTACTCGTTTCATGAGGGCGCGCCGATGAAACTCGGCGATGTGATTGTGAAGGTACTGGAGTACAACTGCCCGCTGGTTGAGATCACTGGCGGGGAACCTCTGTTGCAGCCAAACGTTTTTCCGTTGATGGCGCGGCTTTGTGATTTGGGGAAGAGGGTGTTGCTGGAGACGAGCGGTTCGGTGGATGTGTCGCGGGTTGACCCACGCGTGGTGAAGATCATGGACTTGAAATGTCCCGGCAGCGGTGAGGTTGACAAGAACCTCTACGACAACATTCGCCATCTCGACAAGAAGGACGAGGTGAAGTTCGTCATTGCCGACCGCGCGGATTATGATTGGGCGAAGCAGATGATCGGCGAGCATCAGTTGGCCAATGGCTGCACCGTTCTGTTCTCACCCGTCTGGGGCAAGCTGCCACTCAAAACGCTTGCCGAATGGATTCTAGCGGATAGACTGCCCGTCCGCATGCAGACCCAGTGGCACAAACAGATTTGGGGGCCGGAAACCCGAGGAGTGTAAGCACCATGTCACTTCGCATCATCATCAAGTCGGCGCAAATCCGCGGTTGGATCGACGAACGCAGCGGCCGGCCCGCCCGCCGTCGCAACACCGACAGCGACCTCGCGGTGCTCTTCGATGGCGACAAGGCCGATTACGAGACCCTGAACATCGATGAGCTGGTCGAAACCATGAAGGCCAATCACCTCGTGCTGCTTGTGGACCAGGAAGCCGGGAAGACGTTTCACAAGTTCGTCCAACACGGCTAGCCTGAATGAGTCGGCCCCTGTAGTCGCAGGCTTCAGCCTGCGCACCCTGAAGGGTGCGGCTACACCGGAAATAAAGTGTGAAAGATCTGCTGCCACTGCTGAAGACCCGTATTCCCGGTCCGAAGTCCCGCGCCCTCGCCCGCCAACTGCGTCATTACGAATCGCGCAACATTACGTACGTCTCCGATCACTGGCCGATTTTTTGGCAGCGCGCGGCGGGGGCCAACGTGTGGGATGTCGATGGCAATCGGTACATCGATCTCACGGCGGCGTTTGGCGTCACGAACGTCGGGCATACCAACCCACGCGTAGTGGCGGCAATTCAGAAACAGGCGGGACAGCTGTTGCATGCGATGGGCGACGTGCATCCGAACGAATTGAAGTTGAAGCTGGCGCGTGAATTGGTGGGCCTGACGTTTGGGCGGTGGAACAAATCGGAGGGACGGGTTATCTTCGCGAACTCTGGTGCGGAGGCGGTGGAAGTTGCAACCAAGACAGCGGCGATCCACACGAAGCGGCCCGGCATCATTGCCTTTGAGGGCGCGTATCACGGACTCACGTACGGCGCGCTCGACACGACGTGGCGGGCGGACTTTCGTTCCCCTTTTTCAAAGCAGCTTGGCCACTTCACCGCGCACGTTCCGTTTGGGCGTTTGCCGGATGTGGCGAAAATTCAGGATTTCGGCGCGGTCATCGTGGAGCCGATTCAGGGGCGCGGAGGGATTGTTGTTCCGCCGAACGATTTTCTGCCTAGGTTGCGACGGTTCTGCGACGACCACGGCTTGGTATTGATTCTGGACGAAATCTATACGGGGTTTTGTCGGACGGGACGTTGGTTCGCTTGCGAGCATTCGGGAGTGGTGCCGGACCTTGTTTGCGTCGGGAAGGCCATGGCGGGCGGCTTTCCAATTTCGGCGTGCATCGGTAGCGCGAAGGTCATGGATAGCTGGCCCGAATCGCGAGGCGAAGCAATTCATACGAGCACGTTTATGGGCAACCCGCTCGGTTGCGCGGCGGCGCTCGCGTCGGTCGGCGAGATGAAGCGGCTCAAGCTGGACGCTCGCAGTCGTGAGTTGGGCGACTGGCTAGCGGCGCGGCTGGCCCGCATCGGGAAGGTGCGAGGTCGAGGTTTGATGTTGGGACTTGAAGTGGACAACGCAGTTCCCATCATCGAGAAGCTTCTACAGCGCGGCGTTCTCGCCCTGCCCGAAGGCAGCCAGAGTGAAGTTCTTGGCCTGACCCCGCCGCTGGTGATTACGAAACGGCAACTGGATCATTGTTTGGTTGCGTTGGGTGATTCGATTTCACATGGATAAAGTCGCTTCTGATCTCCAGCAACGGGTGCTCGCGCTGATCTCGCGCGGGGTGGCACAGGCGACGACCGATGAGGAGTTTGATTGGTTGGCGCGGGATGTTTTCGCGTTTCAGTACGAACGGTGTGAGGTGTATCGAGCTTATTGCGATCGGCGGAAGCAGACGCCGCAGTCGGTGGCGCATTGGAAGGAGATTCCGGCGACGCCGACGAGTGCGTTTAAGGATTTTGCGTTGACGTGTTTTCCCGTGGAGCAAGCCGTGGCGGAATTTCACACGAGCGGGACGACGCGCGAGCAGGCGGGTAAACATTTTCTGGAGACGTTGGAGCTTTACCATGCGGCGATTGGTGTGAGCTTTGCGGCGCATTTGCTGGATGAGAATGCGGAGATGAACGGGCGGGACGCCCGTTCTACGTTGCCGATGATGATATTGACGCCGTCGCCGGAGGAGGCACCCCATTCGTCGTTGTCGCATATGATGGGGGTGGTGATGGAGGAGTTCGGGGCGGACGACAGCGCGTATTATGTCGAGGGCGGACAATTGCTGCTTGAGAAGTTGGTGCGCGACTTGTGCGAGTTGCAATGGGCGCACGAGCCCGTGTTTCTGCTCGGGACGGCGTTCGCGTTTGTCCACTTGTTTGATCATCTCGATCAGCAGAATTTAAAATTTGATATGTCAGAAGGCAGTCGCGTGATGGAAACGGGCGGGTTCAAAGGACGATCTCGTGAACTGTCGAAGGCCGACCTTTACGCGCTGTTTGAGCGGGTGTTGGGGATTCCAACGACGCGCGTCGTCAATGAATACGGGATGACGGAATTGAGCACGCAGTTTTATGATGCGACGATGCTGGTTGGCAAGCGGACGGATGGCAAGACCGTTCCACCGTGGGCGCGGGTGCTGGTCATCGACCCGAACACTGGCAGGGAGGCTGCTGGGAATGAGCGTGGCCTGATCCGGATCTTTGACCTCGCGAACCTGTGGAGTATGATGTGTGTGCAAACGGAGGATTTGGGGATTCGTCGGGTGAGTGAGTCGGGTGTGATGGAATTTGAAGTGTTGGGGCGAGCGGCTGGCGCAGAAGTGCGCGGTTGCTCGTTGAACGCGGAGAATATCGTAGTGGAATGAGCGCAACAATTGAGACGATTCGGGAGGCGGTCAGCCGGACCCGGGAAGCGCGTGAGCGGGTGCAGCAGCATCGCAGCACTGACGCGGTCATCGGCGTTTTGACGCAGACGGCGAAGAACTGGCTCGATCCAAACAGTCCGTGGCGGAAGCGTGCTGTCGAGTACGCCCCAAGGCACTCGGGTTTTTCAGAGGCGATGGTGCAGGAGGCCATCGATCTTACTTTCGGGGCGATCAACTACGAGTCGCTCGGCGAGCTGCTGGACCGTGAATTGGGGAACCGGCGCGTGCTCGACGAGTTCTGCCTACGCGGGCGTGTGCAGTCGCGAGCCATCGCGCCGCGTTTGCTGGTTCATTTTCTGGCGGGGAACGTCCCGATGCCGGGGATCGTCAGCATTTGTTGCGGATTGCTGCTGCGCACGGCGAACCTGGTGAAAGTCTCGCCGCGCGATCCGGTATTCCCTTCCCTTTTCATCGAGTCGGTGCGCGAGGTGGACGCGGAATTGGCGGATTGCGCGGCGTCGACTGATTGGTCGCGCGGCGAGCTGGCGCTGACGCAGACGGCGCTGGAAGACGCCGACGCGGTGATCGCATATGGCGACGATCATACGATTTCCGCGTTGCGACAACTTGCGACGCCGCAGGCCCGGTTTCTCGGTTACGGCCACAAACTCAGCTTCGCCGTGGTGGCGAAAGAGGCGATGACGGAGGAGAACCTGCCGCAGTTAGCGCAGGCGGCGGCGTTCGACGCGTCGGTGTATGACCAATTGGGTTGCCTTTCGCCGCACGTTTATTATGTGGAGGAACGCGGGCAGCTTGGTCCGCGGAAGTTTGCCGCGGCACTGGCCGACGCAATGGCGGCGTACCAAGCGCGCGTCCCGCGCGGGCAACTTTCGGTCGAGGAAGCGGCGCAGATCGCCAAGTTCCGTTCCAGTTATGAGTTTCGCGCCGCATCGGACAAACGATTCGTCGTGTGGAGCAGTGCTGCCGGCAATGACTGGACGGTGATCTACGACGATAGCCCCTCCTTCATCCCCTCCTGTCTCAATCGCACGATCTTCGTCAAGCCCACGGATGGCTACAAACGCGTCCTTGATGCCATCCAGAAGATTGCCTCCAACGTCTCAACGGTGGGAGTCGCGCCGATGCATGAGCGAGCCGCAGGATTCGCCGGTGACCTCGCCAGGATGGGCGTGCATCGAGTATGCCCCATCGGCCAGATGCAGCGTCCGCCCTTGTCGTGGCACCATGATGGACGGCCGAATCTGGCGGATTTGGTTAGTTGGACTGATCTTGGCTAGTGTTTGGTCGGGCGCATTGGAATACCCGCCTGCAAAATGAGTCGCGTAATCTCGTCACGGTCATAGATTTTGTCTATGGTGAACTGGAACGAGGCGAGGATTGGGTCGAGCGCGGGCACGACATCTTTGTGGGAGCCATGGAGCAGAAAAACCTCCATTGCGAGATTCCGTGTTCCATCCAGAGAAGCGAAGTTTACCCAAACATGCTCACGATCATCAGGCCCCATCCCTACGCGCGCGATTCCTTTGATGTGTGGTGTCATGAAGGACCAGGTTTCTTTATTGCCCCAAGTGAGCGCGGCCTTGCTAATCAGCTTGAAGGTATAAAGAGAGAAGTCGTCCTTGGACATCAGTGCGATTTGGAAAATGGGAAGGATGCGCGTTTTCTCCACCTCGACTTGAGCGGCGACCATATCGGTTGCTTCCATTTCGACAAAACTAGCGAGGTGGGAACTACCCGATGCATCAGCCGCGATGGCGATATTCGTCAGTCCATCGATAGCGTATGGGGCTGTGAGTCGAAATCCGAAATCGGCATTGGTGATAACCACCATTCCACGGCCCCCATCGGCTGCGATATAGATTGGGCCGTTCGTTCCCATATCGAAGGTGGCATAGCCGAGATTTACGGGCTGGACCGGCGTCGAGGCGGTGAGCGTCCTTGTTTTTGGGAAGACGGCGAGGCGTTCCTCTGCATATGGAATTTTACTGAGGGCTTTCTGCACCGCGTAATAACGAAAGGCTTCACGAACTACGAACGGCCCGGCAACCATGGCGAGTAGGCCGATGGCCGCAATCGCCGCAAGTGCCCAGACGGTGGTTCGTCTCACGGAAGGCATCCTAGCAATCTAATGGCAAGCGGACAATGGCGGAGAAGCCACGGGCGGGACGCTCCTGACTATCACAGACGGCCACGACGGAGCGAGGCCCTCCAATTTTAAGAGGCTGCCTTTTTTGTGGACATCGGCTTCCGATAGTGGTATTGTACGGCATGATCTTGGACATCGTACCTTCGCCAAGGTTTTAGAGGACGAGACGAAGGCCATGGCATGGACGAAATGGACGATGTGGACGGCGTTGGGGACGGAATGATTGTCCGATCATTACAGCGCGGTGCAGTCTACCCAATAGAAACGGGCGGGCGGAACTGGCTCGTATAGATGGCACTATCTATAACTGGATAGGCAGTGGCATCTTCTACACGCCACGTTAATGGCTTGGCGGCTGGGAGTTTGGGTTGACCCATCCGCTATAGTAGAAAGCGCGGTCTTCCGGGCTCACGTTCGCGCAACCGGTTACCAAGAGCGCGGAAGATATGAGCAGGAACAGAAGGCACATTCGCACAGCGAGGACGACCGGGCTCTTTGGCATGGCGTTCTTTCCGGTTGACGATTGAATCATGTAGTTCACCCTCACTGTTCCATAAACACCATGGGTGTCAAGTTATTGTGATGATACGGGCGACGCTGTCGCAAGGCGCATGCGGGAGCGGATGGCGGAACTGGCTCGGTCGGCTGGGGATGGAATTATAGTGAGACGATGCGCAGGGGTTGGCGCGGCCAGATTATTTGCCAATGGCGTTGATAGGAGCGGCGGCGGAGTTCGGCTTCGCGATCTTGCATCCAAGTGCGGGTGATTCTGCCGCTCAGGCGACCCGTGGAGGTAGGTGCTGGTTCGCGCAACTCGGCGTCCATGTATCGGTGCCAGGCCTCGTGATGGTCGACTTTGTTGCAGTCGAAACCGTTCTCGTGGCACCACTCTACGTAGTCAAGCGCCATGGTTCTGATGTACGACGTTGGTGGTAGTGAGTCAATGAGTTTCAAAATGAAGACACTTTGAAAATTTCAAGAGTCACGAGGCCGTTGAAAAACCCTGAATCCCCGCCGCGTGGGGGCACGCGGCCTACAACTTCACAAGGAAATCCGCCGCGGCGTTATAGGCCCGTCGCCTTCAGCGGGCGTCTTTTTCAACAGCCTCTGGAGAGTTGACCCTAGTGATTTCTTTGGATAGAAATCAGATTGAGGTTGGAAGGAGACGAGAATGTCCACGAAGAAAAAATGGTTGATACTGATTGCGCTGGGAATGGCGGTCTGTGTGACGATGGTGGCGATCGTGATCGTCGCTTGGTTCTTTGGCTTGGGCAATGTGGGGGTGGACGGTTGGCTGCCGGTTTATAGCATTGAGCAAACGGCGTCGGCTCATCCGGGTTTTCTTCGCACAACGGTGAAGTCGGGGACGTCGGTCTTTGTGAGTGACTATGATGAATATGCGTTGGCGTTGCAGGACGTCGAGCCGAAGAATGCGATTGGGCGCGGGCCGATCGGCGGCAAGATGGTTTACACGATTCCGGGGCAGAAGGTGACGGATTATATTTCGGTAGATGAGGGCTCGGAGATGCCGGCGTATGCGGTCTTCCGAAACAGTCAACTCCCGCCGTTCGACTGGCGTCACGCGAAGTTCCAGACGATGGAGTATACCGCGCCGGTAGGTCCAGCGTCGCACAAACGCACGACAGATCCGGCATTGATTGAAGAGGTGGTGAGTGCCATGCGGGATGGAACCCCTATCCCCTCCTCTTCGCTCGCCGCAGGCAGCGTCAGCAATCTCTATGGCGTCTGGCTCTACAGCGACCAACTGCCCGGGATGATTTATTATCCGAAAGTTTACGCTGATCCATCGGGCCCGGTCTATCTGTCGGAGAGCGTCGTGATGGTGAGCGCCAACGCGAAGCAATGGACGGAGGCGCGGTGGATTCCGGCGGGTCCGCTCTTCACGAAATGGTTGCAGACGCCTTGAGGGGTCGGAGACGGCGATTACCAGCGAGCGCAGCCCGTGGACCAATGGAGTGTGCTGTGTGGAAAGTTGACCCGAACAACAAGCTGCATGACTTTCCCTATTGTCTGACCACCTTGGCGAGTATTTCCGCGAAGAGAATTACACAAAAGAGGAAGGATAGTGACGTTCCTACTGTGCGGGCCAGACTTTTCCGTTTCTGCTGTTTCACAGGATCAATCCCAACAGCATTGGCAGAGGGCAAACACATTACGAGGATTAAGCCCAGTATTCCCATCGCTATCAACCAACACCAGGGGTTGTAGCCTTTTTTCCGGGCGATAAACCAACTGATGATGCCGAGACCAATGTTGAATACGAGATCTGCCATGAGGTTCGGAGAGTTCAGCAAGAAGATAGACACACTTCAAGAAGAATAAACACCGCACGTATTCCGGGGGAAAGCATCCGCAGATTATAACACCGGTGATGTATTAACCCCTTCAATTTCCGTCAAGCGCAGCCACGCCGACAAGACAATGTGGCCGGAGGGGAGAGTTGACCCCAATGAGTGTGAAGCTGTGACCTTTTCCATCGCAATACATGGTAGTACCATGTATCTGGCCAAGCCAGCGAGGGCGATTGGAATTGCGTTTGGGGGTGCATGGCCAGGCGGGTGTGAAGTTGGTGAAACGTGATGGATGCGGCGTTTTTTGCGGGGACGACGGTCAAATCGAACTTCCTCTGTAACCTCGGCCACGGCGATGCGAGCAAGCTCCATCCGCGCGCGGCCCGCGTCTCAGCTTTGCCGAGGCGTGTCAGATCGTGTGAGTCAGTTGTGTCCAGAGTACGGAGTTGACCCCAATGACCACGACGCGCTATATCACTGTTTTGGAGCTTCCGCCTGTCGAATCGCCACAAACGGCTGTACGGGCGGCTATTGCGAGCGAGGCGCAGAAATAGACACGAAGGTGTTATGATGCACATTACCGGCCAACAGCTATAGGACTATATCCTTGGGTTTGCGCTCGCAGGATTCGGTTTCTACTTTGGTGTGTGGATAAGGCAGAATTTCCCAACACGTGCGGGCCGTAGTATGTCAGGCACGGTATTCCTCTTCAGCTTTCTTCTGATCGCATTGGTGTTCTATCATTATCTGATGGCCAGGTCGGGGCGACATCCAAATTAGGTCACTACCGGACTGACCTCTTTATTGACTAAGTGGGAGTGTCTTTAGTATCCTCAGCAGTGGCGAGAGGAGCTTCCATGAAAAACGGATTTGCGGTCGGTCGTTTTGTGTTTGTCGGGGTCGCGTTGGTCTGCCTTTCCGCGTTGCGGACACGGGCGGCGACGCTGGATTTTGAAACGTTGCCGGGGGGTGGCCCGCCGACGGAAAGCATGAACATCAGCAACCAATATCAGGCCAGTTTCGGGATGCGTTTCGCGAATTCCGACGGCTCATTCCCGATTATCGTCCAAGCGGGATCACCCGGTGTCGGTTTTACCAGCGCGTATGGCGACGACACGCCGGCGCCGGGGGAAAATTGTGGCTCGTTTTTCCTGACGATCAGCGCGACCGGTCCGCATAGCGATTTGATTGTCGGTTACAGCTCCCTGGCATCGAGCGTCGGCGGCGTGGTGCTGGACATTGATAATAACGAGGCGTGGACGATCCGCGCACTCGATTCGCTGAATCACGTGGTGGACACGCTGGTGCTGGACACCAACACGGCGCACACCGGCGATGCGTTGGCGACGCCCTGGTCGTTTAGCCACGCGACGGCGGATATTGCGTCCGTTCGTTTCACCTACACTGGCGCGCAAAACTTCAGTACGGGAGTGGCCTTCGACAACTTCACCTTCGATGCCGTCCCGGAGCCAGACACGCTGGCGCTGGCGGCGGTGGGATTGTGTGTGGGCGCGGGATTGTTGCGGCGCAAGCGGCGGCACGTGTAAATTTCAGGCGTTGACCCCCTCGACAATGTGTCAAGAGTACTGAGTTGACCCCCGATGACAGACGGAATGCGGCGCGAGGGATGTGCTGTCAAGAGTCAAGCCCTGACCCCTTCCGGAAAGCGTCGTGATGGTGAGCACAAACCCGTAGCAATGGACGGAGGCGCGGTGGATCCCTGCAGGTCCTCTCTTCACGAAATAGTTGCAAATGCCTTGAGGGCCCCGGAGCGAAGTGTAGAAAACAGAGATGTGACCCCGGATGACCCCGGATGACGCAGGAGGCGACAATCCGGTCTGGTGATGGGAGAATTAAACTTGCGGACAACCTCAGAGAGGATAAAATGACAATACTTGAAATTCAACACCCCGCGATGGTTGTGGAGGTAAATCATAAGGGAAATGTCAGTTCAGAATGCTGCCCATTTTTATTTTCTCAACAAAGGGCTGCCTCAACGGGGTGTAAGAGTTTATCAGCAATAAGATCCAGTTTTGTACGAAAAATGGATTTACGGCAGGGTCGGTCATCCTTGTCGTATGCGGATGTTTGACGACATCCAAAAAACAATATGACCGAAGGAGTGGAAAGTTAACATGAAGAGAGAAATCGGACTCGTTGTTGTCGTCGTGGGAGCCTTAGGCCTCCTCAGCGGTTGTGTTCAAATGGGCTACACCAAGACCGTGACCGTCTACAAAAATCCCCTCGGCGAAGTGACTTCGATTGTGGAGACTGAATCCATTACCGAACCACATTCAGAAATGACTCATTTTGAGTCCGCGCCGGGTAAAATACCCTTCGAGAATATGAAGTAATTTCTCGAGATTGAGCCATAATGCCTAATCGGAGGGAGGGCGAGTAGTCTGGTCGCCCGTACCGTCAAAATACTAATCTGACATAGAGAGACCACTTTGGCGGAACTAATATCAATTGAGTCGTCGGGGTCAGCTCACCACTCGTGACAAATCAGCGTGGAAGACGGTTAAGTTGTTCTTGAAGCTGCCAGCGCTTGGAAGGTGTGCTCGCAAGCGTGCTCTGTGGAGAGGCTGTTAAAAAAGACGCCCGCTGAAGGCGACGGGCCTATAACGCCGGTGGATTTCCTTGTGAAGTTGTAGGCCGTGAGCCCACACGCGGCGGGGATTCAGGGTTTTTCAACGGCCTCTGAAGAGTTGACCTTAATGGTGGCGGAAAGCGTCGTGATGGTGAGCGCCAACGCGAAGCAATGGACGGAGGCGCGTTGGATTCCGGCAGGGCCGCTCTTTACGAAATGGTTGCAAATGCCTTGAGGGCCGGCCGGTGATGGTAAGCGTCAAGAGTCAAGCCTTGACCCCTTTCCCAGAAGAGTTGACCCTAATGGTGGCGGAAAGCGTCGTAATGGTGAGCGCCAACGCGAAGCAATGGACGGAGGCGCGTTGGGTCCCGGCGGGGCCGCTCTTCACCAAATGGTTGCAAGCGCCTTGAGGGGCAGAGGCGGCGTGCGAAGCGAGAGGTCAGAAGGGGGAAGTGGGAAGTCTCATGGCGCGGAATAGGACGGATGGGACCGATAGGACTAATGCAAACGATGGAGCGTCTCTTTCAAAAATTGGGGGTGTTTTTCCACTTGGTAAATTTCTGGCGCTTGTCTACTACGCCGCCGCTCTTGATGAAGATCCCTTTGCCGCGGTAGTGGAGCGTTTGAGGATATTTCGGTGCGGTGGCCACGTGGGCTTTCAGCACTTCGAAGATGAAGAAATTGTAGGTCTTCACCAGACGCGTGTCGGCAATGCGACATTCCAAGTTCGCGAAACATTCCCGGATCAGCGGTGCGGCGACTTTCGCGGCGGTCACGGGAGTCAGGTGAAAGCGTTCAAATTTATCGACCATATCCCCATCGCAATTACCGATGCCGACTACTTTATCAACCAGGTCAGCCGTCGGAACATTGATTACGCATTCCCGGCTCTTCCGAATCATCGCGAAGCTGACATTGTCGTCGGCGATGATGCAACCGACGAGCGACGGGGTAAATTCGATGACCGTATGCCAGCCCATGGTCATGATATTGCGTTTCCCCTTCCAAGCGGAACTGACCAGGACGACGGGTCCCGGTTCGAGGAGCTGCCGGATCCCGGAAACCGGGAAGTCTTTTTTGGTGTAGGTCTTCATGTGGCGAACATGGCTCAGTTGGTGATGTGGAGCAAGTGTTGATCTCCTTCAAAAAGTAGTTGAGCAGAAACTTCGCCCGCATTTCGCTGAGTTACAGTTCCAGTTCTTCCCGGAAATATCGACGGAGAGAAGGGATGATGTCGGCGACCTCTTCCTTGGTCAATTCGATGGCCATGAGTTAGCTCCTTTAGGCGGAGGAATAACACCTTAACGTTCAACGCACAACGCTCAACGTCCAACTGCGGGCACTGGGAATTCGCCGGCGGTTGAGTCCGTCGTAGACGGACGGCGGTCCCTTCGGTCTGACTCAGGGCAGGCGCCGACTGCCGCTACAACAAAGTAGGCGAACGGCGGCGGGCGGGAGCCTACTTCGCGAGGACGCTTCCGCCTTCGCGAGACCGCTACGGCGCGACGAGACTACGGCCAAGCTACCCACCCCACCAGCTCTGACCGTAGAGCGGAGCACGCCGACAGAGCGGCGTGGCTAGAACGCAGGCTGAAGCCTGCGGCTACAGGACAGTCGCGGTCCCCGGCAAGCACAGGATGACAGACTTCGGAGTCGGATATTACTACCCGATATTTCCTCTATACATCGTTTAACGATAGTGGTATAGTGCCCCGCATGTTCGCTAACCAGGAGAAGAAGCGGTTGGGTGGTGGGGCAGTCGTTCATTCTTTGCAGTTAACCTATCCCCCGTTACGAGGACGCTGTGGATGGCAAGTACCGCCTTCGCCAAGGGTATCTTTGAATGAAATATGCCATTTTACCAAACGAACCCACCGATTTTGTGATGGAAAACAGGGTCTATCTACCGTAGGGAGAATACGTTATGGAGGAAAAAACTCTGGAAAAACTGTGGGTTCGTTTTGGAAAACGAACCCACCGGGAGGGGCAAATGAGGGCGCGAGGGGCTTCGGAGAGGGAAATTGGGTTGGTTTCGGGGCAAAAACACGGACCTACACAGACGAACACGGATGGAATGGACAGAATGGACGTGGTGGACAGGGGGGTGGTAATTGACGAACGCAGACGGCCACGACGGAGCGTGGCCCTCCACGGGTGTTCCCTACTCCGCACCAGACTACTTCGTCAATCTGAGGAAGTTGGAGAGGATGGTTCTGCCCTCTTGCGTCAAGATGGATTCGGGGTGGAATTGGACGCCCCAGATGGGGTGCGTTTTGTGACGGATGCCCATGATTTCGCCTTCGGGTTTGGTTTCGGCGGTGATCTCGAGGGTTTCCGGCAAGGTGTCGCGTTTGATGAGGAGGGAGTGATAGCGCGTGGCGGTGAAAGGGTTGGGCATGCCGGCGAAGAGGTCGCGGCCGTTGTGGTAGATCGGCGAGGTTTTGCCGTGCATGAGACGGTCGGCGCGGACGACTTCGCCGCCGAAGACGTGGCCCATGCATTGGTGGCCGAGGCAGACGCCGAAGGTGGGGATGGTCGGGCCGAAGGTTTTGATGATGTCGTTGGACAGGCCCGATTCGCGCGGGGAACATGGGCCGGGGGAAATGAGGATGCGCGACGGTTTCAACTGACGGATCTGTTCGATCGTGATCTCGTCATTGCGGGAAATTTTCATCTCCACCCCCAACTCGCCGAGGTATTGGACGAGGTTGTAGGTGAAGCTGTCGTAGTTGTCGATGACGAGCAACATGGCGCGCCAAGGTACGCCAATTTTGCGTGGCGACCAAGTGAAAAAGGTTTTCCTGCTTTTGCACTTGCGGCGGTTGAATTCGTTGTGCAATGTACTGTTCGTGGACGCACCCCCGCTTTATCAGGCCAGCCAGAGTCCGCCGCCACGCAGGCGGTGGGGCTGGATTGTTTACGCGGTCATTATCACCCTCTTCCTTTTCCTGAGTGTGCTGGCGAACCTGGCGTTGTTTGGTTTTTGGTTTGGCAAAGGCCATGGTGGCGGGCTCAGCGTGAGCCAGCGCAGCCGTTACGAAGAGCAGTTTGTGGATGGCGAGGAAGATGCGAAAGACAAGATTGCGGTGATCTATGTGTCGGGGGTGATCAGTTCGTCGGAGGACAGCGCCGCCGGCGAGGGCGGGATGGTGGCGGACATCGAAGACCAGCTTCAGCAAGCCGTGGATGACAAGCACGTGAAGGCAATTATTTTGCGGATCAATTCGCCGGGCGGCGAAGTGGTGGCGTCGGATGAGATTTACCAGGCGGTCGTGGCGGCGCGCGACAAGAAGCCGGTCGTCGCGAGCATCGACACGGTGGGGGCATCGGGCGCGTATTACATTGCGGTCGGCGCGGATTATTTGATGGCGAATGAGCTGAGCATCACCGGGAGCATTGGGGTGATTATGGAGAGCTTCACGTATGGCGAGTTGGCGGACAAGATTGGGATCAAGTTTTATACGTTCAAGTCGGGCAAGTACAAAGACATCATGAATCCCGCGCGGGAGCCGACGGAGGACGAGAAGGCGCTGGTGCAGGGATTGATCATGGAAGTGTACGAGAAGTTCGTCGGCATCGTGGCCGATGAGCGGGATATGAAAGTTGATGAGCTGAAGAACGGCCTGGCGGATGGGCGGATTCTTTCGGGCAAACAGGCGCTGGAGGCGGGCTTTGTGGACGGGGTGGGTTATTTCGACGATGCCATCGACAAGGCCGAGGATCTGGCCAAGATCAAGAAGGCGCGGGTCATTCGCTACGCGGAGCCGTTTTCGATTCGCAACCTGCTGCGGTTGTGGGGCAAGAATGACCGGGCGAAGATTCAGATTCAGCTGACGCCGAATCAATTCAAGGTGCAGTCGGGGAAGTTGTACTTCCTGCCGTCGTACATGTTCCAGTGAGCGCGGCTACGGTTTCGGCGGGTCCTTTAGCTGATCAATTTTTCCACCCCACGAGAGCACGGTCGCCAGGCCTTTTTCTTTCTCAGCGGTGGCCTTGTCGCCCGCTTTCATGTAGTACATCGAGAGGCTGGTGTGCGCGAGCATGTCGTTTGGATTGATTGCGACGGCGCGTTTGCCGGCTTCGATCGCATCGGGAATTTTGTTGGCGCGCAGATAGGCCATCCCGAGCGCGTGCCACGCGTCGAAATAATCCGGAGCGAGTTCCACGGCTTTCCGATAGCACTCGATGGCCTTCTCGTACTCGGCCATCGCGAACTCTGCCATTCCCTGGTCGTAGTGTTCTTCCTTGGTCATGGGTTCCTTTGTGAGCGCGCCTGCTTCAATTTTTCGCGGGCGATTGACACGTCGTCGGCTGTTAGCTGCTCGCGTTGCAGCATTTGCTTGAGCCACCAGTCGGGATCGTAATGGCCGTCGAGATACCGAAGCGGTTGGCCGGCGCCTTCGAGGTGTTCAAACTCCCCCTGCTCCATCGCAGCGCGGATCCGGTTGTCGGCGATAATTGGAATTGCGCCGAGCATTACTTTATCGCGAGCGTCATGATCGCGTCCACCAGACCGGGGATTGTATGCACGTTTGCTTCCACGGCAATTTCCAGACCTTTGTCGCGTGCCGCCAGCGACGTTTGCGGCCCAATACTGACAAACCGCATCTGCGGAAATTTCGCGCGCAATCCGGGCACGTCCAACAGATTGCAGAAATTTATTACGGTCGATGAACTCGTGAATGTTACCAGATCAGCGCCCTCGCTGTGTAGCCGCGCGCGATGACCGTTACGGTCCTCCGTGTCGGGCACGGTCTGGTAGGCATCCAGATCGTCGACGATCGCACCCTGATCCTCCAGTCCGCGCGCCAGCCGCTCGTCGGCCAGATCGGCGCGAGGCAGCAGCATTTTCAGATTGTCGCAACTCACCGACTTCTTGAACTCAGCCAACAGCGACTCGGTGGTAAACTCTTCGGGCTGCAAGTCCACTTCGAGGTTTAATTCACTGACCTTCTGGGCTGTCACCGCGCCAATGGTCGCGATTTTCACGGCGCCGATCCCGCGAATGTCCTTGTAGCGCGCGAAGAATTCGCGGAAGAACGCGTCTACGCCGTTCGGGCTCGTAAAGACCAACCAATCATATACGCCAATGCCGGCGATCGCTTCGCGTAATGGCGCGACCTTCTTTGGCGGCTGGATGCGAATCGTCGGAATCTCCAGCACATCGGCGCCGAGGTCAGCGAGCAGGCGCACCAGGTCACTGGACTGCTCACGACTGCGCGTCACGACAATCCGCTTGCCAAAGAGCGGCCGGCGCTCGAACCAATTCAGGTTCTCGCGCAATCGAACCACCTCACCGATAACGGTGACGGCCGGTGGCTTGAAATCCACCTTCGCAGCGACGCCGGCGATGGTGGCCAGCGTACCCTGAATCGTCTGCTGTTTCCCGGTCGTGCCCCAGCGCACCATCGCCACGGGCGTTTCCGGCGTCGCGCCATGTCGTATCAGTTCGTCCGCAATTGTTCCGATGCGCTCGACACCCATCAAGATCACGCGCGTCCCGAAAAACTTCGCCACGCTCGCCCAATCCACTTGCGATTCTTCCTTCGTCGGATCCTCGTGCCCCGTGATCACCATAAATGCCGTCGCCACGCCCCGGTGGGTCACGGGAATCCCCGCGTATGCCGGCGCGGCAATCGACGAACTGATGCCCGGAACAACTTCGAATTCGAACCCGGCCTTCTGCAGTTCTTCCGCCTCTTCTCCGCCACGACCGAAGACAAACGGATCGCCACCTTTCAAGCGCGTGACAACCTGGCCTTCGCGGGCGTTCTCGACAAGCAACGCATTGATCTCATCCTGCGTGAGTGTGTGCTTGTTGGCTGTCTTCCCCGCGAAAATCAGTTCCGCATCCGGCCGCGCATGGCGAAGCAGCGAGGCATTAACCAGGTTATCGTACAAAATCACGTCCGCCGCCTGAATGCATTCCACACCGCGCACGGTAATCAAACCAGCGTCGCCAGGTCCCGCTCCTACCAGATAGACTTTGCCTTTGTTCTTCATCCAAGAACCTGCTTCGCCGCTCGCTCCCCAACGTCACATGGATCATTCTTTGACCCGACGATCTCAACGCGGCTGACTTTCTTCCCGTCAGGACTGAATGTTGCGCCAACCATACGCAGGTGTTCGCCTTCCACCGTCGCGTGCGCCGCATACGGCACCTGACAGCCACCGCCCAGCGCTTGCAGGAACACTCGTTCCGCGGTCGTACACGCGGCCGTGCCGGGATCGTTGATGCGTGCCATGGTTTCACAAGTCACTGTGTCGGACTCCCGAACTTCACAGGCGATGGCTCCCTGCCCCACGGCAGGAATCATGATCGTAAAATCAATCTCCTGCCACTGAAAATTGCCATAGGTCTTCCAAAGCCCCAGTCGGCGCAGGCCGGCCGCCGCGAGAATGAGCGCATCCAGCGAACTGTTTTCCGCAAGCTTGCGCAACCGCGTTTCCACGTTGCCGCGGATTTCCCCGATCTGCAGGTCGGGCCGATTTGCCAGCAGTTGCGCGCGCCGTCGAATGCTGCTCGTCGCCACATGGGCGCCGTTCGGTAGCTCATGGATTGACCCGAACCTTTTCGAGATAAACGCGTCATGCACATCCTCTCGCGATGGCACGGCGCCAATCATCAAGCCCGCTGGTAAAATTGTGGGCAAATCCTTCAAGCTGTGCACTGCAACGTGAATTTCACCGCGGAGAAGCTGGTCCTCAATTTCCTTCGTGAACAATCCCTTGCCGCCGCCCGTGGTAAGTGAGAGATTCGTAAAGTTATCGCCGCTCGTGCTAATGATCTTCGTTTCGACAGGAAGGGCCGGGCAGGCTTTTTGCAGCAGATCGCGGATGATCTGCACCTGCGCAAGTGCAAGCGGGCTGCCCCGTGTGCCAATAGTCAATGACTTCATGACGCGTGAGTATGTACGGGTTTCGACAAGGGGGACGCGTCCGTGCGCTTGCGATAGCGCTCCTCGAGCGCTGTGCGGTTGCTTTCCAGCCAAATGGCGAAGCGCTGGAGGTGCTGGGCAATCAAGACCTGGCACGCGGCAATCTCCCGTTCACGAGCGGTCATATTTTCGCGCGCAATTTGCTGTAAATCGTCAATGTCATAAAGGTACACGCTCTCTAGTTCGCCGCACGCTCGCTCAATATCACGCGGCACGGCAATGTCGATGAGGAACAGCGGGCGCTGGCGCCGCGTTTTCATAAGCGGGATGAGCTTCTCCTTCGTAACAATCGGATGCGGCGCAGCCGTTGAGCTAATGACGATATCAACGGCGGGAAATTCGGTCGGCCACTGATCGTACGAAATCGCACGTCCTTGCAGTTGCGTGGCCAATGCCTCAGCGCGCTCGTGCGTGCGGCTGCAGACCAGGATCGTACCCGCGCCCCGGCTCTGCAAGGCGCGTGCGGTCGCGCCGCTCATCTCACCCGTGCCGATGACCATGACCGTGCATTTACCGAGGTTGCCGAAGATTTTTCCTGCGAGATCGACGGCAACGGTACCGACGGAAGTGGAACCGCGTGTGATGGCAGTGCTGGAACGAATGTGCTTGGCTGCGGAGAAAGCTTTCTGGAAAAGACGGTTGAGGACAACGCCCGTCGCCCCGGCTTGTTGGGCGACCTGGTAGGCGTCCTTAACCTGACCGAGAATCTCCGTCTCCCCCAGTACCATTGAGTCGAGCCCGCAGGCGACCTCGAGAAGATGTTGAATACATTCCTGGTCATGGTGCTCGTAGAGGTACGCGTCAACCGAATCCGTCAGTTTGTGGTGGTCGTGGAGGAATTGACGCGCGGCTTGCGTGGCCTCAGCGGCGCTAGTGGCCAGACAGTAGATCTCAACGCGGTTGCAAGTGGAGAGAATCGCCGCTTCGTGCAGGGGCGCGGCGTTGAGAAGTGCTCGCGTCGCTTCACCGAGTCCGCCTGCTGCGAAAGCCAGTCGTTCGCGTACTTCCACAGGCGCGCTGCGATGATTCAAGCCGATGACGATCAGGTTCATGGCCAGAGGAGGCTCACTCCCCAGAAGCCGGCGAGCATGAGCACGAACGACGCCATGGAGGCGACCGCGACCTTCCGTCCGCGAAGGGCCCATAATCCTCGCCCCAAGACCAGCGCGCCGTACAGTATCCACACCGATACCGCCCAGATGATTTTCGGTTTCGTCCAATGTCCGACGATGTGGTACGAGACAAGGCCGCCGAGCATTCCCGCGGTTAGCATCACAAATCCCAGGATCAAGAGCCGGATATTGATGGTGTCGAGTTGCTCGATGGACGGCAAAAGCAGGAACGACGACGAGAGCCGTCGTCGCTTCAGTTGTCGCTCCTGGTGCAAGTACATCGCGCCCGTGACAAACGCCAATGCGAATGCCCCCGAAGCGAGAATGGCAATCGCCGCATGAAATTCAACCCACGCGCTGCGCGTCGCCGGATGCGCCTGTACCACATCGACGAGTAGAATCAACGCCGCGAGGCAAATCAGTAACACGAGGGGTGCGGTGAACGCCCCGAGAAACGAGACACGATACGACGGACCGATGAGCAGGAAAAACAAGACGGCCGCCCACGCGATAAATGCCTGTGTCTCGAAAAGGTTCGTCAAGGGGCAGCGCCCGTCCGCCTTGCCGCGCAGATAGAGGAAGACGGTATGTAGTGCAAAGCCCACCGCCATCGCCGCATAGTTCAGACGTTGCAGCGTCGCCCCGCTGTTGCCGGCGCGCATTCGGCGCAGGGTCAGGACGCAACTCACGGCGTAGAACACTTGTGCGAGCCAGAGAAATGTACGGTCAGTCATTTATGCCTTCTTCGCGCGGCGGGCCGCGCTCATCGCTTTCAGAAGTCGAGGATACTCGTCGCCGAGAAAGTGTTCAAGATCGCGGCGCAGGCGTTTGGCGAAGGCGGGACTGGCGCCACCCGTGGAGATTGCCAGCGAGATTCCGCCGCGCCGTACCAGTGAGGGTACGAAGAAGTTGCCCGCAGAGGGCGGCACGATACAGTTCACCAGCAGCTTGCGGCGCTTTGCCTCGGCGCAGATGATCTGGTTCACCGCAAGGTCATCGGTGGCGGCAATCGCCAGTCGCGCACCGCGAAGATCGCCCTGACGGTAGCGTCTCCGGACCCAGCGCACACGTTTCGTTTGTGCGAGTCGGCGGATGGACTGGGTGACTTGGGGGCTGATGACCGTCACCACCGCCTCGGCCCTGAGCAGTGTGCGAATTTTACGCGCGGCGACACTGCCCGCGCCGATGACGACAGCGGATTGATTGGTGAGGTCGAGAAAAAGTGGGTAACGCATTAACGAAATTGGTTGCGGGGGTGACGCCATCGTCACCCCCGCCGTCCGTTCATTGGAAGGGCTATAAGCCAGATTCTGTTATTGATAGCCATTTATCTATGCGACCTGTACCCGCAGCTCTCACCCCGAATCGCTTCGGAGCATTGACGCGGGCCGCGTCTCGCCGCCTATTTGGTCTTGCTCCCGATGAGGTTTTCCGTGCCGCCGACATTGCTATCGGCGCGGTGGGCTCTTACCCCGCCTTTTCACCCTTACCCGCCCCAGAAGCTGACGAGGCAGGCGGTTTGTTTTCTGTGGCACTGTCTGTCAACCCGACATTACATCGAGCTGCCCTCGCTTGCGAAAGGCATCGCGCCCTATGGAGTCTGGACTTTCCTCCACCCCGAGAACTTCCGGGGCAGCGGCTATCCGCCCTTCCAAAACTGATAGAAATCAAACAACAAGCGCCAGCCGCCCGCATCAGCGGTCCGGTGGCTCATCACTCTGGCTGCCAATATAAGATGCGTCCGCAGTAGTCGCAACTGGTCAACGTGGTTCCGTTTTTGGCGTTGTGCACGAGTTGCGGTGGAATATTCAGGTGACAACCACCGCAGTTGCCATTGCGGATGGGGACAATCGCAAAATCACTTTTGCTATGCATGAGGCGTTCGTAACGGTAAAGCGCATCCGGATCGGCATCCTGCACAAGTGTCCCGCGTTCCGTCTGCAGTTTCACCAGTTCCTGTTCGATCATCGCGCTGCGCTTCTGCAATTCCGCGCGTTCAGCTTCCGCCTTCACGGTGATTTCTTTCAATGCGGCCTGCTCTTGCTTCACGGCTGGCTGAAGTTGATCGCTCTTCTCCATCACTTCCAGTTCGTGAGTCTCGATCACATCGATCTCCTGCTCGGCCTTGGCTATTTCCTTGAGCAACGCCTGGTATTCGGTGTTCGACTTGATCAAGGAAAGTTGCGTCCGGTATTTTGCGATCTGAGCGCGCTTGGCCTCGACATCAATCTCCAGTTTTTTGCGGTCGGCCTCGATATGTTTGGCCTGGTCGCGCAACGAATCGAGGCGCGCGGACCCAGCCTTCAGGCTTTGCTCCGTGGCTGCGGTCTGCTCGGGGATGCGTGTGCGCTCGGCCTTGAGCTGGGCGATGCGACGGTCACGGTCCTGCAGTACCAACAACTTTTCAATGACAGGCAGCATGAATTCTCTTTCTACAATTTAGTGTAAAGGGCGGCACGCGGAGTGTCAACGTCGCGCCCGCGGCGGCCTCCGCATCAATTGCTCGACATACTTGCCAAGAATATCCGCCTCAAGATTGACCCGGTCGCCGGCGCGACATGCCTGCAAGTTCGTGATCTCACAGGTGTGCGGAATGATCCAAATGCGAAACCAATTTCGATGAACGCCAGCGACGGTCAGGCTGATTCCATCAATGGCGATGGAGCCTTTCTCAACGACGTACCGCATGACCGCTGGCGGTGCTTCGACGTCGAGCACGTAATCCTTGCCCTCACGCTTGAAAGCCCGGACTTTTCCACGCCCGTCGACGTGACCGAGCACAAAGTGGCCGTCAAGCCGTGCATTCGCGCGGAGCGGGCGTTCGAGATTCACCAGGGAACCTTCCTGCACGAATTCAAGATTCGTCCGCTGAAGAGTTTCGTTAAGCACATCAAATCGAAGCGCGCCTCGGCGTCTGGCAACCACGGTCAGACACGCGCCGTTGACGGCCACGCTGTTCCCAATATGCAACGATTGGCCAATCCTGGGGGCGCGAACCGTCAGTTCCGTTGACCGTTTGCCGGAACGAATACTCACAACCTGGCCGGCCTCTTCAACAATTCCCGTGAACATGCCCTAGACGATAAAGTCGCGTCTGTTGAGTGTCCAGCAAAGTCTTCGCACATCCGCCGTTTGTATGAAACCGGGAACGGCAGTCATCGCGTTGGCGGCGCCGCAGGCCGCGCCAAACCGCACGGCTTCGAGAACCGACTGACCACGCACGAGTCCGACCGCGATGCCTGCCATCATGGCATCCCCGGAGCCAACCGGGTTCTTTGTTTGCACCCGCGGCGGTGAGAATGTCGACGCGCGCGCGCCGGACTCCTCGCTCACATAAATGCTTCTCGCGCCATCACTGATCACGGCCCAACGTGGACCGCGCGTCATCAATTTACGGAGTGCGGGCAAAATGCCCTTTCGTCCCGCGCATTCGATGCCGGTGGCCGCCGTTAGTTCATCTCGATTTATCCTGACGAGAAAGGGCTCCCGCTTGAGAGCAATCCGAAGTTGCGCTTTTTGCGTGTCGATCAATACCCGCACCCCGCGACGCGCGGACTCGTCGACCAGACGCGCATAGAAATCATGACCGCAGCCTTTCGGCACCGTACCGGTCAAGACAACCAGGTCGGCCTTTCGCACGGCCAGTGTAAATGCCCGCAGCACTTCCCTGACTTCCGTGGGAGTAAGGGGCTCCGCTTCTTCCACCAACTCGGTCGTCGTCCCGCCGGAGAGAAGGGTTTGGCAAATCCGCGTTTCCGCCTTCACGAGTACGACGCGCGCGGTTAATCCCTGCCGTTTCAACTGGGCCTTCAACAACCGTCCACGTTGGCCACCCGCGACGGTCAGCAGTTTCACGTCGGCGCCGAGGATTGACGCGACGCGAGCCACATTTACACCCTTGCCGGACGCAGTCTCGCTAACTCGCGCAGCGCGGTTGACCTTGCCGGGGACAATCTTCTCAAACTCGAGTGTCCGCTGCCACGCAGGAGACAAGCCAACAACCAAGATCATCTCTTGACCCTTGCTTCGACAAGCATTTCATCCTTGCCGATTCGTCGCCAGCGACAGTCCAGTAAACGCACGGAGTGCTTAACTTTTGACGAACCTTCGCCTCCGACTGCGGTAACCCCATCCCGCCCGCCGATGACGATCGGCGCGTAAAATAAGGCGACCTTATCAACCAGCCGTTTGTCGAAAAGGGACCCAAGCAATTCGCCGCCTCCTTCCACCAACACGCTCGTGATGTCCATCTTGCCGAGTGCCCGAAGAGCTGCACGCATGTCCAAGCGGCCCGCGCTTCCCTTTATGACGAATACATGGACACCTGACTGACCAAGGTTCTTTCGCCAGCTAGCCGAGGAGCGGGGCGTTGTGAGAACAATGGTACGTTGACGATGCGCATCGGTAAATAATTTTGCGGTGCGAGGAGAACGCCCACGGCCATCGACAACCACGCGCCAGGGTTGTTTGCCCCGCACGCCGTGCCGCACCGTCAAACGCGGATCGTCGTGGATCACCGTGTTCGCGCCGGCCATGATTGCGTCCACGGTCGCCCGCACTTTGTGCCCTTCCCGACGCGCCGCTTCGCCTGTAATCCACTTTGAATCGCCCGTGCGGGTTGCAATCTTGCCGTCCAAACTCATCCCCGCCTTGGCAATCACCAACGGCATCTTTGTTGTGATCCATTTGTTGAAGGGCTCATTCATCGCTGTTGCCTCGTCAGCCAACAAGCCGGCTTCGACGTGAATTCCCGCGCGGCGCAATAACTTCAGTCCGCGTCCGTTGTGTTTGGGATTTGGGTCGCGAGCTGCTACAACCACGCGCTTCACGCCCGCCGCAATGATCGCCTCCGTGCATGGCGGCGTCTTCCCCCACGTGGAGCATGGTTCCATCGTTACAAATAGCGTGGCACCCCGCGCCTTCACGCCGCGTAATGCAAACACCTCGGCATGCGGCCCACCGGCGCGCTTGTGCCATCCTTCGGCGACGATACGCCCGTTGCGAACAAGCACTGCACCAACCGCGGGATTCGGGCTTGTTTTTCCCAACCCTCGCCGTGCCAGCGTCAGCGCCCGCCGCATGAATCGTTCATCTCGTGGAGTGAAAGCCATGGTGAGAACTTTATCAGTTTGTCATTCTGCGTGCACCGACTTCTTCAGGAATCACTCTCGACGAACAGCGCTTCGGCAAACTGCTTTGGGTCGAATGGCTGGAGGTCGTCGGCTTGCTCACCGAGGCCAATGAACTTTACGGGGATTTTCAATTCGCGTGCGATGGCGACGACGATACCGCCTTTGGCGGTGCCGTCGAGCTTGGTGACTACGAGCCCGGTGACGCCGAGTGTCTGGTGAAATTCGCGGGCTTGATTCAAGGCGTTTGAGCCGGTGGTGGAGTCGAGCACCAGGAGAATCTCATGTGGCGCGGTGGGCACTTTCTTTTGCAGCGAACGGTGCATTTTCTTCATCTCTTCCATGAGATTCTTCTTCGTGTGCAAGCGACCGGCGGTATCGATGATCAGGTAATCAACATGGCGATTAATGGCGGCTTCCAGCGCATCGTACGCGATTGCGGCGGAGTCGGCGCCGTATTGACCGGCGATCACTTCACAACCGACACGTTGTCCCCAGATTTTCAACTGCTCAATGGCAGCCGCGCGGAACGTGTCGCACGCGGCCAATAACACCGTGTTCCCCTGCCCCTTCAACCAATGAGCCAGTTTCGCGGTCGATGTGGTTTTGCCTGTGCCATTGACGCCCGCCACTAGAATGACTGTTGGCGGCGTGGGGGCTTTGACCAGTCCGTGCGATGATACACCCAGTTCGCGTTCGATTTCTGCGCGGGCGATGGCGAAGACGTCGACCTGGCCGGATTGCCTGGCGGCTTCTTTGGTCTGCTCGACGATCTTGACGGCGGTGTCGATGCCGATGTCCGTTGAGATAAGGACGGCTTCGAGTTCTTCGAGGGAATCGGCATCGAGTTTTGGCGCGCGGGTGACGATGCGCGTGATCTCGGTGGCGAGTTTTTGTTGCGTCTTGCGCAGACCGTCGCGGAATTTCTGGAAGAGACCCATTACAGTTTCGCTGGTGCGCGGGCTTTCAATGACTCGACACGTTCGTAAGGCAATTTGATCCTGCCCAGAAGCATGCCGTCACGCCCGAGGCCGTGGCAGTCACTGCCGCCGGTGGCGCAGACGCCGAGCGTTACCGTCATTTTCTCGTAGTGCTCGATCTGCGCGGGTGTATGGCGTGAATGCCACACTTCGATGCCGCTCATGCCCTGATCGACCATTTCGTGAAGGCGCTTGTCGAGGTGGTTCAAGCCCGGGTGCGCGATCACAGCCACGCCACCTGCGCGCTTGATGTGGCCGATGGTTTCGGAGGCCTCCATGCGATACCGCTCCACGTAGGCTGGCTTGCCACGTTTCAGAAAGCGGGTGAAGGCTTCATCCACGCTGGTGACGAAGCCACGCTTCAGCAGTGCCTGGGCGACATGCGGGCGACCGACCGTGCCGCAATCGGAGCACGCGTATACATCTTCGACTGTCAACGCGACACCCAACTCGTTCAACTTTGCCACGAACTGTTCGACACGTTCCTTGCGGATGCGTGTGGCGTGATTCAGTACTGAAAGCAGATTCGGATCGTGCCACGAATCGCCGAACAGGTAGGCGAGCATGTGAAGTTCCTGCGTGTCGATGCGGCTGGTGATTTCGACGCCGGGGATGACTTCGATGCCCAGTTCCTGGCCGGCCGCCAGCGCTTCGGGAATTGCGTCGAGTGTGTCGTGGTCGGTAACGGCAATGGCGGTAAAGCCAAGTTTGACGGCGTGTTCGACGAGTTCGCGCGGGGTGAACGTGCCGTCGGAGTAGCGCGTGTGCAGATGCAGATCCGCGAAGCGCGATGGATTCGCGGCAGGAGTCATTGCGCAGACGCGGCCGTGCGCGAGGGTCGGGTCAGGTCAGCCTTCAGGCGGTCGAGAATCCCGTTGACGAACGCGCCGGATTCGCGCGTGGAAAACTTCTTCGCGATGTCGACCGCTTCATTGATGCTGACCACGGGGGGGATATCGTCGCGAAACAGCATCTCGTACATGGCCAGCCTCAGGATGTTGCGGTCAACGGCGGCGATGCGCGGCAAATCCCAATTCTCCGTGTACTTCGCAATCCGCTCGTCGATGGCCACGCGATGCCCGACCACGCCCTGAACGAGTTCCTCGGTGAACTTGCGACCGTCTTCGCTGACTTCCGCCTGCGTCTCCCAGAACAACGGCAGCGCTTCCTCCAATGGTCCACCGCTGAGATCATATTGATAGAGGAATTGCACGGCCAACTCGCGGGCGATGCGGCGCTTTCCCGATGGCTTTACAGGTTTTTCCATAGCCGAGCCATTTCAATGGCGGTCAAGGCTGCCTCTTGACCGCGGTTGTGTTTCTTGCCGAGGCAACGCACACGCGCTTGTTTCATCTTGTTCGCTGCAACAATGCCAAAGATCGTCGGCACGCCGGTGTGAATCGCGATGGTTGTGAGGCCATGGGCCACGGCGTTGCCGATGAGGTGCGCGTGACGTGTTTCGCCTTCCAGCAAGATTCCGAGACCAATAACGCAATCATACTTGCCATCCTTGGCGAGCCGAGCCGCAGCCGCGGTGACTTCGAATGTGCCGGGAACGCGCAGTACTTTGATGTCGCGCGTGTCCGCCCCGGCTTTCGCCAGGGTGTCGACGCAGTTTGCGAGCAGCGCGTCGGAGAGGTCGGTGTTATACCGCGCGGCGGCAATGCCGAAGCGCAGGCCGGCGGCAGACAGGCGTTGTTCGATTTTCTTTGCGCGTAGCATGGCTAGAGCGCGTGGCCCATTTTTGTCTTCTTGGTTTCGAGGTATTTGACGTTATGCGGGGTCGGCTCGGAGCGAATCGGTACCTGTTCCACGATCTCGAGATTGAAGCCTTCCAATCCCACGACCTTTTTTGGATTATTCGTGAGCAAACGAATGCTGTGCAAGCCGAGATCGACCAGAATCTGCGCACCGATACCGTATTCGCGCAAGTCAGGCTTGAAACCGAGCCTTTCGTTGGCTTCGACCGTGTCGAGTCCATTCTCCTGGAGAGCGTAGGCGTGGATTTTATTGGCGAAACCGATCCCCCGCCCCTCTTGCCGCATGTAAACCAGAACGCCTTCACCCTCTTCCGCGATGCGTTTCAAAGCGTCTTGCAATTGCGGGCCGCAGTCGCAACGCAGCGAGCCGAACACATCGCCCGTCAGGCACTCGCTGTGAACGCGGACGAGAACGTTCTCCTTGCCGCGCACGTCTCCCATCACCAGCGCGGCATGATGTTGGCCATCGACGAGCGAGCGGTAGAGATGCAACTTGAATTCGCCGTAGGCGGTCGGCAGCGAGACCTCCTGCTCTTTCGCGACCAGTTTCTCGCGGACGCGGCGATACTCGATAAAATCGCGAATCGTGCAGGCTTTGAGCTTAAACTGCTCCTTGAATTTCATCAGGTCGGGCAACCGCGCCATGGTGCCGTCTTCATTCAGAATTTCGCAAAGGACCGCGACCGGAAACAGTCCCGCCATCTTCACGAGGTCCACGGAAGCTTCGGTGTGGCCGGCGCGACGAAGGACACCACCTTCGCGGGCCTGGAGCGGAAAGATATGCCCCGGCGAGACAAGGTCCTTGGGAGCAGAGTTTGGATCGGCGAGAACACGGATGCTACGCGCGCGATCCGGGGCGCTGATACCCGTAGTGACGCCGTCACGCGCATCGACGCTGACCATGAAGTCGGTTTTGAAGCTTTCGCGGTTCTCAGCGACCATGCGGCCAATGCCGAGGGCCTTAAGGCGCGATTCGGTGGTGGGCACGCAGATCAGCCCGCGCCCGTGTTTCGTCATGAAATTGACAGTTTCGGGCGTGACCTTTTCGGCAGCCATGATGAGGTCGCCTTCATTCTCGCGGTCCTCGTCGTCGGTGACGATGATCATGCGCCCCTGACGGATATCGTCGAGGCACTCTTCAATTGAATTGAAGCGGAACGACTGCGTATGGATTGGCTCATTCATGACCACTACTTGCAGGATACCAGCAACCGTTGCGGAAGGCAAACGCCCTGCGAGGCTGGTGATGCGTTGATTTCCGAATTGGAGGGACGCGCTCCGTCGCGTCCGCTGCCATTAACAATTCAGACGGCCACGACAGAGCGTGGCCCTCCAAATTACGACAGCACTGCGAGCCTACTCCTCGGCTTCTTCGAAGCGGATGCCCTTCACGTGGAGCAGGACAATCCAGAAGCGATAGAGGTCGAGGCGCTTGCCAAGGGTCGCGTAGTTCTTCTCAATGAGATCGCGGACGATGGCGTCCATTTCCGCGTACTGCATGGCCGTCTTGATGGCGATGTCCTGGAGGTCGGCCGAGGCGGTGAGCGACCACCGGCCATTGAGCGCCCCGAGCAGGAATTTTACCGTCCGTTGGTTTAAGCCCATTTTTTCCACGTGCTCGTACAGGTCTTCTGGAAAGCGCAGGTGCTCGACAACCCGTTCGGGCACGGATGCCGGGAAGGCGACCTTTCCCACGTACGTCTTTTCGATGACGATGGCCGGAACCGGAATCGGGTCGCTCATATTCCGACACGGTAATATGTTGCTCCAGGAGACTCAATAAAATTGTCTTGGGGAGGCGTGAGCGAGGTTGGTAACACATCCCTGGGTGGTCTCTCGTTCCCTGAATGGAAAGTCCTTGTCATGGGAGGGCGCTTTGCGAATCTTCCGGTTTGAGCTCTCGCGAAACACCTCATAGTGACCACAAACTAACTCTGCTCGACACTACCACCGTAATTGTGTTCTACTGCGTCCGAACTAAGGGCAGTAACGTGCCATGAGAGCTTCCTGCATCGTACTCGCGGTTGTCTTCGTAGCTCTGGATACCCTATCTGATAGAGCAAGCGGGCAGATGCTGACCACATTATACCACTTCGGTCAGGATGCGGACTTCGGTATCCCCAATGGCGCGCTTGTGCAAGCTAGCGACGGCAGTTTTTACGGGACGACGAAGCACGGGCCGTGGGAGACAAACCACACGGGCGGCACCGTGTTCAGCATCACCCCCACAGGCAAACTGACAACCCTCCATCGGTTTAGCGGTGGTACTGACCCTGCAGCCGGACTTACCCGCGCCGACGACGGAAATTTCTACGGCAGCACCGCCGCAGAAGGCACGAACAACTCCGGCGCCATCTTCAAGATCAGTCCTGCCGGCGCCTTAACCATCCTGTACCACTTTAGTGGCGCCGCTGCTGGCAGGGAACCTGAAGCTGAGCTTCTGCAAGCTAGTGACGGCTTCTTATATGGGACCACCGTTTTCGGAGGAAAGAAGAACAAAGGCACCGTCTTCAGAATCAACACAGTCGGCGCTTTAACAACCCTGTGGCAATTCAGCGACTTCGATGGTACCCCCGGCACCCAACCTGACGGTGCTTGCCCGTCGGCTCGTCTTGTCCAGAGTACCGACAACAGCTTCTATGGAACCACTCTTATGGGCGGGAGCAACGGCCTAGGCACCATCTTCAAGATCAGTCCTACTGGTACCTTGACCACGGTGTATCAATTTGGGCTCGGCGATGGAGAACGACCAAGACCAGGCAGCCTTCTTCAAGAGAGGGACGGCAGTTTCTACGGGATCACCTACTCAGGGGGTACTAACAACTTGGGTGCGGTGTTTAAGATTAGCCCTGCCGGTACCTTAACCACCCTCTACCAATTCAGCGGTGCAGACGGCAGAAACCCAAACAGCCTCATCCAGGGCAGTGACGGCAACTTTTACGGCACAACCTACCAAGGAGGAAAGGGTCAAGGCACCGTGTTCAAGCTTACCCCGATGGGTACGCTGACCACTCTTTTGCAGTTCGACGGCTTCAAGGGTAGCGGTGCTTTCCCGTTAGCGGGCCTCGTTCAGGGCAGCGACAGCTCTTTCTACGGGACGACTCATATTGGAGGCGATACACACGGGTTGAGCGCATACGGCGGCACGATTTTTAAACTCTCTTTTTCCCTCAACTCTCCGCGCAGCGAACACTGAACTCCTGTTCTCCCCGTACTAACCGATTACGGAACAACACTCGGGCGGCGATCGCCCCTGTATCCGCTCCGAGGAGGGGAATCAACCTTCGCCAAAGTTAGGGCTCAACAAGCATGGTCGCATATCGGTAGTTGATAAATCTGCTGGACATGCTGTTCCCGGGCGGGTATAATGGCGGAAAGATGAGTTCTGACCTTCGAAAACGATTCGGAGCATCCGCCGTCGCTCTCCGAGCTATGGCGCGACTCGCTGCTGTGCGCAACTCGGGCCCGATAGATGTTTCTGCGAAACGAACTCCCCGGTTAAGTGACGTAATATGAATACGTTCGGAATGCGAGTGTCGGAATTCGGCGAAGTAGTTTGCGGGGGATTTGCCTTCGCTGCGGCTACGGCGCGGCAGAGATCCTTCGACAAGTCCCGCAATTCTGCGGGATCC
>PLZV01000009.1 GCA_003152315.1 Verrucomicrobiota bacterium | reverse complement strand
GGCTGTCGATCTGGTTGCGCAGGACTCGGTTCTCCTCAAGCAGGTATTCGATTCTGCGTAACAGGTCTTCGTTGACGCTGCCGGTGATGTAGGCCAGCATTCGTTTCCAACGCATGGATTGCTCCTCGGCGCGATGCTACCCGAGGACATTCAGTGAGGACGAGTTTTTTGACCACACGGGCGCAACGGGCCTGCTCCACGACTTCGACTACGAGAAGAACCTCACGATTGAGTCGCATGTGTTGGCAGGCATCCCGGTGTTGGCCGAGCAAGGCTATCCCGCACCGTTGCTCGATGCCATTATTGGACACGCCGATTACTTCGGCCTGCCCCGTCAGACCCCGCTTGCCAAGACTTTGTTCGCGGTTGATGAGCTGTGTGGCCTGCTCACTGCCGTGGCCTACGTACGACCCACCAAGTCCATTGCGGGTATCGAATTTTCCTCGATCAACAAAAAGTTCAAGGATAAGGCCTTCGCCCGTTCCGTCAGCCGCGAAGACATCCGACTGGGCGCGGAGGAAATGGGGGTCGACTTCCAGGAGCATGTCATGTTCGTGGCCCGAGCCCTGGAGAGTGTTGTCTGAATCAATGCCCTACCGAGAGGAAGGGATTGGAGACGCTCCGCTATGCCGCGGGTGGATGGGGCACCCCTAGCCCGATAGGTTGCACTCACCCGTCGTTGCTACACGAATTCGCTCACAACCATTGCAAGATATAATGTTGTTTGAGGCCATCTAACGACTTCACCGACAGCGTAATGCGGGTGTCTTCGTTGCATCGTTATTTGGCACTTATCCTGCGCACTTTGGAGCAGCTCATGATCACCGCGATGCATATACTTGGGAGTGGGCGCAAACTGGTAGGATCGACTTGAAGACTGATGTGCTACCCCGCAGCGTCGACTTCGCATTTCCTGTCGAATGGACGACTGCGGTATTGATCCTCGCGCTCATGAGCATCGGCATGGTCCTGGCGCTGTTTGCGTACCTCAACCACCGCACCAAGCGACCGTGTTTCAGCCTGTGGATTGTCTCGTGGACGGCCTACGCCGTATATCTGGCGGCGGTGATTGGCTTGCAGGAATCGCCGGAGTTTTCTCTTTTGGTAATGCTGCGCCGCTGCTGCATCGGGGTGAGCGCCGTGTATATGTTCTATGGCAGCTTTTATCTCGCCGGTCGTCCGCGCTCCTTGCGGGAACTCAACTGTGCCACAGGGATGCTCGTCGTGTGGAGCGCGGTAGCGGCGTTCGAGGTGCGCGACCGATTCTGGATCACGATGCCGGTCTTCGCGCTACTGTCGGTGGCGGGAATCTACACCGGCGTCACTTACCTGCTCCAGCGGAAGACTTACCACGGCGGGACGATTCTGGGCATCGGGTTTCTGCTGTGGGGCGCACACTTGTTCGCTTTTCCTTTCACGGAAGGCTCACAACCCCTGACCACTCTCGAGTACTTCTTGACGGCGGTGCTGACCATCATGATCGTGGTCGGCATGATCGTGGAACGGGAGGTGACGATTTCCGAGCAAAGCTACCGGATCTTGTTCGATTCAGCCTCCGACGCCATCTTCCTAGTCGACCCGATACAGTATCGCATCCTGGAAGCCAACACCTCCGCACTGCGCCTGACAAAACGCTCGGTAATGGACATTGTCGGACGACCGTTTTTTGAAGTGTGTCCGTCGGTCCAATCCGTGAAAGCGACCGCGGTGCAGTTGGACGGCATCAAGTTGTTCAATGCGGTGTTCCGTCCGTTCAACGAAGTCCCCATTGTCAAGGGCGACGGAACGACGGTGAACTGTGAGGGCGACGCCACGGTGGTGCAGTGGCGTCAGCGTCCGGCCCTGCAGGTCAACCTGATGGACGTCAGCGAACGCAAGAAAGTTGGCGAGCAGTTGCGCCGCGCAGAAAAGTTGTCGGCGCTGGGGCAATTGATCGCCGGCGTTGCGCATGAGTTGAACAATCCGCTGGCGGTCGTCATCGGTTACTCGCAGATCCTGGCCGAAACGAGCGGTCTGGACAAGGAAGCCATCGATAACATCCACCGGATCCATCACGAGAGCGAGCGAGCGTCACGCATCGTTCGTGACCTATTGTCGTTCGCCCGTCCATCCGAACCCCAGAAAAAAGCGGTGAACATCAATCGTCTCGTAGCCAGCGTGCTGGAAACGCAGGAAGCGAACCTTCAGGCGGCGGGGATTCAACTGGACCAGCAGCTCGCCAACGACTTGTCCACGACGATGGCCGATCCCAGCCAGATCGAACAGGTCCTCGTCAATCTGGTCGGCAACGCGATTCAGGTGCTCAGCGGAAGGCCCAGTCCCAGCGTCTTGACCGTCCGCACGGAAGAGGCCGACAATTACATCCGGATGATCGTGGCGGACAACGGCCCCGGCATTCCCCGGGAAATCTTAGGCCAAATCTTCGATCCGTTCTTCACCACGAAACCGCTCGGCAAGGGAACGGGTTTGGGTCTCACGATTTCCAACACCATTATTCAGGAACATCGCGGCAGGATACTGGTTGAGAATCAGCCGGCCGGTGGAGCCAAATTTACCGTGGAACTGCCCGTGGTCCAATGCGCCGTCGCCCCGTCGGCGGATCGGCTCCCGCCCGAAATCAAACCGCTGGCCGCAGTGTCCACCAAGCGGACCGCTCTGGTCGTCGACGACGAGCCGAACGTCCTGGCTCTGTTGAAAATGATCATGACGCGAAACGGCTACGAGGTGGTCACCGCCAGCAACGGCCAGCAAGCCTTGGAGCGCATCGCCGCCCGATCGTATGACGTGATTCTCTCGGATATGCGCATGCCCGGCATGGATGGGCGGAAGTTCTTCGAGACTGTGAAGAAGCAAAACCCGGCGCTGGCCCATCGTATTGTGTTCGTGACCGGCGATACTGTTAGCCCGGACACACAGGAGTTCTTTGAGGAAACGGGAAACCGTTGGCTGAGCAAGCCGTTCAACAACGCGCAGGTCGTGGCTACGGTTAAGGAAGTTCTTGAGAAAGAAGCCGTCCCGGTTTAGACCGCCCTCGGCGTCACAATCGCCTGCCTGATCAGAGAGAGGAAGGATGTTGGAATGCCACTAACAGTCGACAACATCGGTCAATCAGACGCGGTCAAACCCGCTGGCAGCCACGCTTTCCAGCCGCTCACGGTGGACGGTTCGCGCATCCGCGTGCTGGCGATCGATGACAACGAAGAATTCCGCAACCTCACCACGGAATTGCTCGAACCCTTCGGCTTCGAGGTCATCGCAGAGGCCAACCCCGTCAGGGCCCTCGAGAAGTTTGCCCGCGAGAAGGACAAATTCCAGTTGGTGTTGCTCGACTACTACATGCCGCAGCTTGACGGGGCCAAGACTTTTGAATGTCTGAAGAAGCTCAAGCCGGACGTGAAGGTCATCATCGTCTCGAGCGCCGAGGAACTGCAGTTGCGCCAGATTCTGGCGCAGCATCAGATCGACGGCTATATCCGCAAACCGTTCCACATTCAGGAAGCCCTACACATCATCCGCCACGTGATGGGCAAGCTCACAGAAAAGCCTGTCGCCCACTGAATCTCTGCAACGGCACATTTCGCTGCTCCCCTCTGTAATCATGTCATTCATCGCCTGCCCTTTCAGATGATCTCTAATTCGGAGAGTTCGCGGCTCTTGTTATTCACGCAGATGATCAGCCGGCGGTCATCTTCGGTGTAATGCATCACAAGGCCAACGGAGCGGCCAAGGTGCGATTGGCGGAAGGTCACGGTGTAGCAATTCTTCTGGCCGCAGCGGCATTTCTTGACGACTATCAGTTTGTCGATCTGGTCAAGATAGGGCTGTGGATCAACTGGTGGACCGGGAGGCGGGTTTGTTCCAAGATCGAGATTGATTGCGTGGGTGCCGACATACGCCCCGGTGCGCAACGAGTTCAGGCCGCGAATCAGCCACGCCCGCTCCCGGGTAGTAATCTTGCGCGGGCGGATCGAGGTGTCTTTGAGCCAGACTCGCTCGCCCCTGAAGGGACCCATCACATATCGGCCTTTTCGTTTCGGCGTTTTCCTCATGGCAACGGTTACTCACTATGTTTCTGATCGAGAGCGACAGCCGGTCACTCCTGGCTACAGCGTTCCCGGCTGCCTCTCCGATTCAGATGAACGAGGCGATAGTGAAGTCCATTTGCATGCGCTGATTGAATCAGGACGGATGCACGTTAGCAACTACACGGCATTCTTGCGGACAGGAGGCCCTGAAAACTTTGGGTTCCCATATTGCGTTTTTCGGACAGGCATGGCGGGGCTGGCGGGGGAATTGGTAGCGAGGAATTTTGGCGAAAGCTGAAAATCAGGAAGAGGGAGGCGGCAATGTGGATGCATCAACTCCGGCCCAACGACATACTTCTCGATGCGTGCATTTACCGTAATTGCGGGGGTTTCGGTACGGATACAGGGTTCCGTCTTTGAGCGCTTTGATAATCGCCTCTTTCTCAATCGGAATTCCCGCTTTAGTCAGGCAGGTGGTGGTTCTTCGGGTCAATCCGTTGGGAAGAATGATCGATTTCATGCGTCTCAATTCCCTCCATTCGATAGCGTAGTTGTTCGGAGCGCGAGGGTCTCCGTCTTGCCTGCTGGTTTGATCTCTGCGTCACTCATGGTCTGGCAATTCGTCCTCGTCCTTCAGCTCCATTAGAGGTAAAAAGGTGTCATGAAGCCCATCGAAACACAATACCGAAACCATAAGATTGTGATACGGGACCAGATTAAATTTGCGTCTGATGGAGTCACGGGAACGTTAAATAAAGAGTCGGTTACCAAGAGGATAATCGAAGTTGATGACGTAGACGTAACCAGCCGTTGCCGTGTGTCAAATACAGATGAAGAGAAAACTGAGGCAGCCAAGCGGTTTATTGATCGTATATACCCACAAGGAAAGTCCGAGTCGTAGGGCGAGGTCGAGCCCCCCGCCCGCGTATGTCAATTGGGTATTCGTGTCGATAGTCTTCAATCACCACCCGCGCTTCGGTTAACGGGCCGGTGCATCCAAGTGGTGGTAGGCTGCGCGGGTCGCCAGCCGAGCGTCTTCCCGAGGGCCGCCCACGGTGAAATGGTAAAGGCTTTGGAAGGCATCGTCCGCGAGGCCCATCAATTCATGTACGGGATCGTCGAAGAAACAGCCGATGCCGGTTGCTCTTACGCCCTGGGCTTCGGCTTCCAAGTAGAGGACCTGCCCGATCATGCCGGTTTCCCAAAACAGATGGCGATATCGCCAGGGTGCCGTCTCAAGCTCCTCCCGAAACCGGGCGATCATGCCCAAAGAGAAAGCGCCGTCGCCAGCGATGGACTGCTGGCAGCTTACCGACGTTGCGGTGCTCTGATAATCTCCGGTCTGGAGCAAATACAAGGGAAGCGCTCCATCGACTGGACGCCAGAGAAAATGTCGATGGCACTTTTGCTGCAAGACGGGCAAATCCTTTTCCGCTCGCAGCAAGAAATACAAGCCCGGCTCCAATCCCGTGACGCGGTGGACGAACAAGAGCAGATGCACGCAAGAAACGGTCAGTCCGAGATCGAAGGGTGCGCAGTCGTCGCGCGGAAGGGTTTTGTCCAGCATGGTGCAAAACTGGTTTTTGGTGATGCTACTGACCCCATCGAATGCCACCGCGCTTCTTCTCTGGCGAATGAGTTGTGCGGCAGGGATTCCGGATTGGGCCGTCGGCGCGTAAAACGGCCGTGTTGTGTCAGGTAAGCCAGGACGGCCCGAGGCAGCGAACGCGCCTTCCGTGGACTTGGGTTTTGCTGTCGCCTCAGCCACACGCGGAATGATCTCCCAATCCACATGATCCTTGCTCAATTGATTTGGCGTTCCCTGGAACTCCAGCCCTGAAAACCCCGATACGATCTCTGCCGGCAAATCTCGCGGAATCTGCTGCTCCTCGCTGCGGTGGACGAAACACAGCAGCTCGGAATGCTCCAACTCGAACTCCGGCCACCGGGTTTGATCGAAGCCCAACAACCTAGCAATCTCCTCGTCTGACAACGCGTTAAGCCAGGTGACTTTCCAGCCGAGCAGATTGGCTGAGAAGCTGAGAGCCGCCAGGGCATGCCCGACGTCGTGCTGGCAGTAGCGAAAAGCCCGTTCACCGTATTTCCATGCTTCCCGCCAGAAGATGCTGGTCAAGGCGACGAGGAATCCATCCGTGTGAAGATGCTCTTTGATTTGCTGCCACAGCGTTTCGGACACTTCGGCTCTGGGTTCCAACGCGTGCAGGAAAGAGTTGTAATGGAAGACGCTCGCGGTGACTCCGGGCAGCGCCGGCAGAATCAGGTGGGCTTCGGTCGGATGAAGATTGCCGCTGGAAGGATTCATCCGCAACGACCAAGTGCTTCCCGGAATGGACTTCCAGGCTGAAAGCCCGAGCGATAACTCAAGAAAGGCGGCGATGGTTTCGCGGGTAAAACCCTGGAAGGTGTTGCGGTTCCTTTCGTACAGAGCCAGATGCTCGCTCGCCGAGTCCTTTTGCAGCAATGGGAGCCTGACAGGCGTTACTCCTTCATAGGAGCGGAACGGATTGGGCTGATTGGCCCAGTCCAGGAACCCGAGGGATCTCGCATAGCGATGAAAATGATGCTTGGTCTGCTCGTGATAAAGCAGCGTCTCTGTTACTGCGGAATCGATCACGGTCTTCATTCATCTGGGGAACGACCTGGTCGTGTCCTGATTTGAATTTCTGAAGCGCGATGCCAAAGATGCCAGCAACATGAGCATGACGCAATACCCGTATTTAGCTGTACCGATGCCGCACGGTACAACCCGGAGCCATCACGTGCCGTTGATCCCGCCGACGATTCCCGGTGGGTTGCTGGAAATCGTGATCGCCCATCGTGAGGGCACGTGATGCGAAAGAAGATGGGGCGACCAACTGACGAAAAACATAGTCAACGACTGGGGTCCCCAAGGAATTCTTTGGTACGGGGGTCGCGGCTGGTATAACATTTCAGCCGTTGAATATCTCATTCAGGATGGCGGCATTTGTTTCGTTACTGCTGGTGGCATTTCAAGCGGCAGCGCAAACACAGCCACCGAATGTTCCGGCAACCGAGCTGGTGCGGCAGACGGTGGCGCACGAGCTGGCGGCGACCGACACGAGCGGCCAGTATATGTACCGGGTCCACGAAGAGACGCCGCAAGGTTCGGAGACCCGCGTCATGGTCGAGACCCGCAATTTGCAAATCAGCCGTCTGGTTCTCAAGAACGGCAAGCCACTTCCTCCAGCGCAGAGGCAATGGGAGGAGGAACGCTTGCGCAGCCTGCTCACGAATCGCGCCGGTTTGGTGAAACTCCAAACCGAGAAACACTCCGACGACGCCCGCTTACACAGGGTGTTCCAGGCGCTTCCGGATGCATTCCTCTACCAGCGTGCGGGTGCGGAAACAAACAGCGCCGGTCGCGAACTCGTTTTGGTAACATTC
This sequence comes from Verrucomicrobiota bacterium, assembly GCA_003152315.1. Classification (GTDB taxonomy): domain Bacteria; phylum Verrucomicrobiota; class Verrucomicrobiia; order Palsa-1439; family Palsa-1439; genus Palsa-1439. The sequence goes on along the minus strand of PLZV01000009.1, from coordinate 88,743 downwards.
CGCCCCAACCCGGTCTTTCATCCGCGTTCCACCGAATTGCGGGTATTGCAAAGAGTGGAAGGGACGATGCTGATCGACCCTATGGCGGAGCGTTTTGTGCGGGTAGAGGCCAAGCTGTCTCGAGATGTTGATTTTGGCTGGGGCATCTTTGACCACATCTCTCGCGGAGGCAGTCTCTTGCTGGAACAGCAGGTTGTGTGGCGTGACCAGTGGGCGACCACAACATTGGCATTACACTATACCAATAGGCGATTGCTGTTGATAACCAGTCACGTTGATTCGGTGACCAAGGCCAGCGATTTCCGCCGCATGCCGGATGATCTGACCCTGCAACAGGTGTTTGAGTTGCTGCTGGCCCAAGACCTAATGACAGCCGCTGTGCCGAGATCCGGTAAAACACCATGACGGCCACGCGAATCAGGATTTCATGGGAGCACGGTGAAGTGTTCGGTGTGGTGAACGATACGCCAACCGCCGTGAAATTGCTCGACGCCCTTCCATGCTCTTCCACAGCGAATACTTGGGGCGAGGAAGTTTATTTTAGTGTTCCCGTAAGCACTAAGCTGGAATCATACGCCCAACGGGTCGTGCCCCCGGGGACCATCTGCTACTGGGTACAGGGACAATCGGTCGCAATCCCTTTCGGCCCGACGCCAGTTTCAGAAGGCACCGAATGCCGATTGGTCACCAAGGTGAACGTTCTGGGGAAGCTCGAAGGCGATCCGTGTATGCTGAAATCCATTCGTGACGGGGATGACATTCGGGTCGAGGTTGCGAAATGATATGACAGGGCGGCTTCAAAAGGTCCACGGTTTCGGGTAGTCTGTCTCCAACAGAGGTTCCCAATGCCCAAGCGATGGACTGCCGATCAGATTCTCGAACTCGCCCGAGGTTTTCAACCGGCCTGCATTCTGGCTGCCGCCGCCGATCTGGATCTCTTTGATGTCATCGGCACTGACCGCCTGACCGCAGACGCCATTGCCCGTCGCCTCCACTGCTACAAACGAGGCCTCACAATCCTGCTGGATGCCTTAGTCGCCTTGCAGATGTTGAACAAGCAGTCCAGCGGCTATTCGGTGCCGGCCAGCATCACCAAAATCCTCACCCACGATGGATCAGACAGCGTTCTGGCCATGGCGCAGCATCAGGCGAATTGCCTGCGGCGCTGGGATCAGTTGGCGAAGGTCATCAAGACGGGAAAGCCCGCGCAGCGCACCCTCAGCGTTCGCGGCGTACAGGGGGATACGGCGTCGTTCATCGGAGCCATGCACGCCATCAATGTGCAAGTCGCTGCCAAGGTGGTGCGGGACATTCAGCCATTACCGTTCAACCGCCTGCTCGATGTCGGCGGGGCTTCGGGGACTTGGACAATCGCCTTCCTGCATGCCAATCGTTCGGCCAGCGCGACCATTTTTGACCTGCCGCCGGTCATTCGTCTGGCAAAAAAGCGGCTGACGGAGGTGGGATTCAGGCCCCGCGTCAATTTGGTCAACGGGAACTTCTACACCGACCCGTTACCGAAGGGCTGCGACCTCGCTTGGGTCAGCGCTATCGTCCACCAGAATTCCCGGCACCAGAACCGGATGTTATTCCGGAAGATTTATCGCGCTTTGGACAACGGTGGGCGAATTGCGATTCGGGATATCCTGATGGAAGAGTCTCGCACGGCTCCGATCTCGGGCGCGCTATTCGCCGTCAACATGCTGGTGGCAACAAAGGGCGGCGGGACGTTTACCTTCGAGGAATTGCGGGACGACCTGAAAGCGGCGGGTTTCGTCGGGGCCAAGGTGGTGCGGCACGACGACGGGATGAACGCAGTGATTGTTGCCAAGAAGTTCTACCAGTTAGGGTAACGGCCCGATTCTCGCGGTGGGTTGAGTCAAACAAATCTGCGACACTGCCATCGTCGGCAATGCCAAACGAATAAAAACCATCGGGGGCAAAGCCTGCGGATTTCGCCCCAGTATGAGCAATCTATTGACCGGGTTCCAGCCACTTCTGGAGCCGGATGAGGCTGTCGCGGACATGGCTGCCGCGCCAGAAGGTCTTGCCGCAGGCCGGGCAGTGCCAGAACTCCGTCTCCCGCGCTGCAACATCCGACGGAACGCAGGTCATGTCGGCAGTGCTGACGAGTGGCACATTGCAGGCGACGCAGCGGGTGAAGGTGAACCGTTCCTTATCGAGCGCGAATTTACCGGTGACCTCGCGAATCTGGTCGGGGAGATGTTCGGCCAAGACGAAGACAATGTTGGCGCGTGCGAGCAGATCGTGGGGCAGGTTGGTGTTGAGGTGGGCATTGCGGGTGAGGAACACACGGTCTTCGGCTACGGCCTGATCCAACAACGCCCGCCCCCAGTGGTCGCGGTCGCCAATGCAGTCGTAACCGAGTAAGCGGAGCCACGTGCCGAGCGATTGCAGCATCCCGTCGGCAGCGAAACGAATCTCATCTGGCGTCATCGGTGAGTCTCCTTTTACCCAGATAGTGCAGTCAATATGGGTTGAGTGTTGCGCTGTAACCAGAAAGCTCTATCATCTTCTGACATGAAACAGTCGCTCGGCGCTGTGACCCTAGTATACCCCACACCAGTATTTCTCGTCGGCACTTACGATAAGGCTGGTAAACCCAACATCATGACGGCTTCCTGGGGTGGGATCTGTTGTTCAAGGCCTCCCTGTGTTGCCGTGTCCCTGCGAAAGGCGACGTACTCGTTTGCCAGTATCGTCGAGCGCAAGGCATTCACCATCAGCATTCCATCCGAGAACCAAGCCCAGAAAGTCGACCACTGCGGATTGGTTTCCGGGCTCACTACCGACAAGTTTGCCGAAACCGGGTTGACACCTGTGCGAAGCGATTTAGTCGATGCGCCCTACGTCAAGGAGTGTTCTCTGGTCGTGGAGTGCAAACTAGTCCACACTTTTGAGCTGGGATTGCACACGCAGTTTGTCGGCGAGGTGCTGGATGTCAAAGCCGACAAGGAAGTGTTAAAGGCGGGCGGCTTGGTGGACGTGCTCAAGGTTAAGCCGTTGATCTTCACACCTGACACCCACGAGTATTACGGAGTCGGACGATTCATCGGCAGGGCGTTCTCCATGGGCGAGAGCATCTAAAGTTGTGCCATGACCGGAACCGCATCTTGCGTGCAACGCCGTCAACAACCGTAGAGCCTCATCTGATTCACTTGGGATACCTGTTCACGGCAGTGTGCTGAACTTGGGCAACCAGCCCGTCTCGCGCTCGATACCAGAAATGTCGACAAGGCTGTCGATCTGTTCCAGCGGTCGTCGTAATGGTGTGTCGGCAAAGTGCTCGCGGATGACTTCTGCGGGCGATCGACACAGACGGTTATCGCGGGATGCAGGGAAGTATATTCGGAATCCGATCAAGGGCGCTCGCAACACGGCGTCGACCAGTGTCGCCGCATCCTGAAAGTGCAGGAAAGTGAACCCCTCCCCGCGAGCACCAGGGTTTCGCCGCGGGTTGGACTTGATCCGCCCCAGATGGTCATCATCAACGAGCCACGGGAGTCGAATCGCCACGCACACGATGCCCGCTTGGCGCGTGAAGTAGGCCAGCATTATCTCCCCCAGTTGCTTGCTAAGCGCGTAAGGATTTCCTGGATCTGGTGGTACATCGCCATCCAGCGGCAGGTAGGGAAGGCCATCGGCCGCACGGGGCTTGTGCTCCTCGTGATTGCCGGAGATCACCTGCACCGAACTGGCGAAAATGATTTTCTTCACACCAGCCTCAGCCGCGGCTTGAAAGATATTCATGTTCATCGCCATGTTCTCATTGAACACGCGCTGGGCATCCCGACCGCGAAACGTGGAGTGATTGCCTAAGTGGACGACCGCCTCCACACCCTCCATCAAGCGATAGCAGGCCGGACGGTCAAGCAGGTCGGCGATTTCGACGCGCACGGGCAAATCGGCGCGGAACTCCTTGTCCGTGGCGCGAACGGTGTGGCCGGCCTCGGTAAGCGTCCGGCACGCATAATATCCGAGATGACCTGCTGCACCGGTAGGTAGCACGTTCATGGCACATCATTCATCATCGAGCAGGTGTCCTTTGGTCAAAGCATCTTGACGGCGTACTCAGGAAAAACCGACAGAAATGCTTCGCCCAAAGTGTACCGGTCATCTGCCTGAAGCATCGCAAACGCCAGGGCCATATAAGCCAGGTGGTTCACGGTGTCACCGCTTGGTTTCTCACTTTGGATCTTCGATAGCAACGCCACCCATCCGTCGTGTTTTAGAAATAACTTGCCCTTGATGTCGTCACAGCAAGCCGAAAGGCGCTCCCGCAGCGTCGGATTGGCGGTGGTCAACCACTGCCAGATGGCATTATCTAAATAGTCGCAGCGTCCTTTTTCACATTTCAGCCGGAGCGCTGCACGGGCGACAGGGGAATTAAAGAGGCTGATCAACAGTTCCTTCAACTTCTCGGGACCCACCGCAAAGGAAGCGGCTGGCTTGCCGGGCCAAGTGGTGCGTTTGCAGAACTGTTTGATGGTGTGATGGAGGCTTTCTTCCGCGTAAAAGCTGGCTAGAACCTCCACGTCATTCAGCAACAGGCAGAGTGGACCATCCAGGTTGAAGGGGTAGAATGGCGTTGCTTGCAATTGAACATTCACAGTTGGCCTCTGAAGCGTCGACAGTTTAGGCGGAAACAAGTTTCGCCGTCAATGTGGCAACCAAGCAGCGCTGCCATTGAATGGAGGCGGTTCTCCGACCGGATTTCTGCTGTCATTGCGCCGCAGCGCCCGCGTTGTTACTGTCCAGTCACCATCAAAGCGTGCGCTCGTCACACCACCCCCAGAATCCAGCCTTCAATTCCCGCGGTGTTCCGCTCCTCCGGTTCAAGCATCGGGTTGAAGAATTGCGGCAGAGACCCGTCGGTGTCGGCACGGCGCAACCAAGCCGCGACAGAATAGGCTGCCTGTTGGTCGCCATTCCGGTCCTCGGCCGGGAACCGCCGCGTCCAGAGCGATGGATACACTTCCGCCACTACCGACCGACCTTGAGGAACATCCCAGCCATCGAACGGCCAGAAATGAATCCGTCGTTCACCGTGTTGTAGCAGATACCGCAGCCACGGCAGCCCCGCATGCGTGGACTTGGCAACTGACCCCTGCACGTCGAACAGGAACACTGACTTCGCGGTCGCCGTCCATTGTTCCGTCAGACGCAACCATGATGCGTCACCGGTGCGCCTGTTGTCTTCGCGCAAGAACTCGACGTAGGTGTTCTCATCATCCGTCGGCCAGTGCTGCCGGAAGTCATCTAAGAAAGATGGCCAATCAGGTGGTAGTTTGTGCTTCTTGAAATAGGCCAGCGGGAAAGAAAATCCGTGGTCAATGCCAACCAGCGTGGGCTTACCGCCGGACAATTGTTCCCGCAACCACTCGGCGATGCCACGACGGGTCCAATACTTACGGGGACCGGCTGGCGGCGGGATTTCCTTGGGCGGGAGCACCCAGTCGGCGGCATACACCCGCAAGCCCTTCAAACTCGAAATCGGGGTTTCTGCCCCCGAGTAATCAATGTCGATGTAACGCTCAAAAACTGGCATAGAGACTCACTCCCAGCGGATCTGGCCGCGATTATAGCACAGGCGTATGCCGTCATTGCACCGCCACCGATGCATTGTTACAGTCGCGCCATGACCCGCGCCATCCTCCATGTCGACATGGATGCGTTTTACGCGTCGGTTGAACAGCGCGACAATTCTGACCTGCGGGGCAACCCGGTCATCGTCGGGGCTGGCCCACGGGAGCGCGGGGTCGTCGCGGCGGCGTCCTACGAAGCTCGCAAATTTGGTGTCCATTCGGCGATGCCCTCCCGCACCGCCTACAAACTTTGTCCCCAAGGCATTTTCGTCCGTCCCAATATGAAGAAATACGGGGAAGTCTCCAAACAGATTATGACCATCCTTGGGACGTTCACGCCGTTCGTGCAACCGGTCTCGGTGGATGAGGCGTTCCTGGATGTGACCGGCGCGACCAAGAAGTTTGGCGACGCCCTGACTATCGCGAAGAGCATCAAGGCCGAGATCCATGCCCAGACCGGACTCACCGCTTCCGTTGGCGTCGCCCCCAACAAGTTCTTGGCTAAACTGGCGTCCGATTTGAACAAGCCGGAAGGGCTGACGGTCATCACCGAAGCGAACAAAGTCGAAATGCTGGCTCCATTGCCCGTCTCGAAGATCTGGGGGGTCGGCAAGGTCACCGAAAAGCGGTTGCATGACCTGGGCATCCGAACCATCGAGGGATCTCCAGCGGTTGCCCCTGGACGATCTGCGCCAGCGCTTTGGCTACAGCGCCGACCATCTGCACGCCTTGGCATTGGGGGAAGATGACCGGGAGGTGGAGGCCGATGGGGAATCCAAATCCATCAGCAGCGAGCACACTTTCGATGTCGACACCGCCGACCTCGACCAAATCAAGAAGTGCTTGTTGGAGCAATGTGAAGAAGTCGGATTGCGGTTGCGGCGGGAGAAAGTCGCGGCTCGCACAGTTCAACTGAAGTTGCGGTATGCGGATTTCACGACCCTAACCCGTCGCCGGACTCTGCCACAGCCGACCCAAGACGAGATGATGCTCTATGAGGTCGCCGGACAATTGCTGGTTGTCGAGGGGATCGAGGGCAAACGCATTCGGCTGATTGGGGTTGGCGGATCGAACCTGGTGCCGCCGGAGATTCAAAGCGATCTGTTCAACCGGACTGACGAGAAGCGGGCAAGGGTGAACAAGGTGATGGACGACCTACGGGGCAAGTTGGGGCCGGGGGCGATCAAGCGGGGAAGTTCGTTGCGGTGATGGTGTTCACAACTATCGCCAATGGCCGGCGGTCCATACACCGCTGCCACCGCGACGCTTCCAATGCCCACCGACCCAAATGGCCCGCCGATGCGGTGGCCATGCCCATCGGCCTCGCACCCACACCCATCGCCCGCCGTACCACGTCCACGAGCTACCAATCCACACGTGGCTTGGGCCGGGCGCGGGGTTGTAAACTTCTTCCACAATCGGCGGCGGGGGAGGTTCACTGACAACAACCTCTTCGTAGTCTGTTGCAGGCGGCGGCGGCATGGAACCATAGCTCGCGGTATTGGCGGTCCGTGCCGCGAGGTTGCTCTTCAGGGTGGACGCGGTCTCCCGGAAACGCTGCACTTCGGCGTTGAGCCGGGCATTCTTCTGCTGCAACAAGCGGAGCGGCTCCGTTTCCCCAGCAAGCTTCGTTTCCGCGGCGGACGACGCGCCGGTGCGGGCCGGCTCGGCGCTTTGCATGTAAAACAACTCGACCACCGCGATGGCCGCCGCCCCCGTCAACAATCCGATCGAGAATGCTGCTGCCGGTTTCATGCTCCGCAAGAATTCGTTCGCAGCCGCCGGAACCCCGCACAACGCCAACGACACTTGTCACTCTGCTACTCTGGACTTACGACTTCTTTTGCGCGGCCTTGATCTTTTTCCACCGAGCTTTTTGGGCCGCCGCGATGGCGGCCCGTCCCACCTTGGATATTCCACGGCGGCGCTTCCGCAACAGCAACCGGTCTCTGTGGTGATCAACTCTGCGGAACAGCCTGTTGCATCGCTTGGTCAAACGTCGCGGCTGCATTCGGGATTGCGCTGGCGATGAACCCGCTACGGAATGCGCCTTGTTGCGCTGGCGATGCATCGACAATATACGATTTCAGGTACGTGACCAGTTGATCCATCGTCAGTTGGTATTGTTTCAATTCGGTGCCCCACTGGTCGCCAACCTGATAGTACCCCTGCGCGTCCTGTGCCGTGTAGGTGTCGGTCGGCGAACTGTTGTCCACTGATGAGCCAGGTGGCGCGGCGAACGAGTAATCCGGCTGGGAGGCGTATGTGTCATCCAGCGGAGTAGTGTAATAGCCGTACGCCGGAGCGCAGTAATACGGAGAGGCGCAATTCGGATAGTAATACGGGAAGCCGTAACCATACCCGAGCACCCCGCCGCCGTATCCGTATCTGGAATAGAAGCCGTGTCCATAGCCCCTTCCGTGAAACCCGTGATAAACGCCATGGAAACCGCCCCCATGCGTGAACCCCCCTCGTCCACCAAAACCCGGACGAAAAGCCGTTCCCCCGTGGCCGGAATAACCGTGGGACACGGAAGCGCTGTGCCCACCAGCTCCTTCAAAGCCCCGCGAGCTGCCTGCTCTCATCCCCTGTGCTGCATACACCGAGATCGCAGGCAAGACCACCGCGAGCAACACGCCTTGATACGCTCGTCTCATACGTCTCCACCTTCTTTCTCTACACTGCAACATAAGCCTGGGTGTGGGAATTGCAACCGATTTTGGGGCAGTTCTGGCGGCGGGAAATGGCGGCTTGGGTACTGCGGCGGATTGAGTCACGGGTTTTCACGGCTTCTGGCAGGAGAACCCGTAGTGTTTGCCTGCGGCGGGTGAAGGCGGCGGGATTGATCGCCATGTCTGCCATTGCGCTAGGCTTCCGACGGAGTATGTTTTGGTGTGGCATCGACATTCTTCATTGGATTTGGGGCCGTCGGAGCTGCTCTGGCAAGAGGGGTAATATCTCTGATTGCCGGGCTAATCCGTTTCCTGGTCGGTTTGGCACGGACAATCGTTGCGATGGCGTGGGTCTTGTTGCAGGCAATTTTCGGCAGGCGTAATTAGCGAAAACCTTTGGCAACTGGCCACAGTGACTGACACCAGCGGAGCGTGGAAGGACGTTAACGATCGGTTGCGAAATGAAGAACAGGAGTGAAATATGATACCAAAACTGGCCTTTGGTCGCTCGGGGCATTTGAGTACCCGGACCTTATTTGGTGCCGCCGCTTTCTCGCAGGTGAGCCAGGCAGAGGCTGACCAGACGATGGAAGTGTTGTTTAAATATGGGGTTAATCATATTGATACAGCAGCGTCTTATGGCGATGCTGAGCTTCGCTTGGGACCGTGGATCGCACGCCACCGCAAGGCTTTTTTCCTCGCCTCCAAGACGGGCGATCGTACCTATCAAGAAGCGAAAGAATCCATTCACCGCTCGCTGGAACGCTTGCAGACCGACCATCTGGATCTAATCCAACTCCACGCGGTGATTGAGGATGATGAATGGGAAGTGGCCTTGGGCCCCGGGGGTGCGTTGGCAGCAGTTGTGGAGGCCAGGCAACAGGGGCTGGTACGCTTCATCGGTATTACCAGCCACACATTGCATGCGCCGATAATTCACATGCGCAGCCTGGAGAAGTTTGATTTTGATTCGGTCCTGCTGCCCTATAATTTCATGTTGATGCAGAATCCCGCTTACGCCGCCGATTTTGAGGCGTTGTACACCTTGGCTCAGGCTAAGAATGTTGCTGTGCAGTTGATTAAAACCGCCCAGCGCCGACCCTGGCGGGGTCCATCTCATTTTGCTGCGACTTGGTATGAACCGTTCACTGACCAAGCTTCGATTAATTTGGCGATCCATTGGGCTCTGGGCCGTTCGGGCGCCTTTATTAATACGCCCGGCGATATTCACGTTTTGCCCAAGGTGTTAGCGGCTGCCAGTTGTTTTGATCACGTGCCGACTTCTGGCCAGATGCAGGCTATGGTCCAATCGCAAGCAGCTGAACCCTTGTGGGCTTGAATGTAAAAACCTGAGGACGGCGGCACCAATGCCCCACCGTCGCGCCAAGATGGAGATAGACGATGATGACTCGAAGACTCGGTAATTCGGATCTGAACATCACGCTGATCGGCTTTGGGGCTTGGGCCATCGGTGGGGATTGGGAGTTTGGTTGGGGACACCAGGACGATGCCGACTCGATTGCCGCCATCCATCGCGCCCTCGAACTCGGCATCAACTGGATCGACACGGCGGCTGTCTATGGCCTCGGGCACTCGGAGGAAGTCGTTGCGAAGGCGCTCACCCAATGGGGTGGTCGACGCCCCTACATCTTCACCAAGTGCGGGATGGTTTGGGATGACAAGCGCCAAGTCGGTTATTCGCTCAAGGCCGCCTCGATCCGCAAGGAGTGCGAAAACAGCCTGTGTCGCCTGGGCGTGGACGCCATCGACCTCTACCAGATTCATTGGTCTGCTGACGATCTGGCGGAGACCAAAGAAGGTTGGGCGGAATTGGCGAAGCTGCAGAAGGAAGGCAAGGTGCGATGGATCGGGGTGTGCAATTTCAACCTGGAGGAATTGAGGAGCGCCCAGGCCATCGCACCCATCACCTCCCTGCAACCGCCGTACTCTCTCATTCGTCGCGACATCGAGTCGGAGATTCTTCCTTGGTGTCAGCAGAATGGCATCGGTGTGATTGTGTACTCGCCGATGGCTTCCGGCCTGCTGACGGGCGCGATGACGCGGGAGCGGGCGGGGGCACTCCCACCTGAAGATTGGCGGAGCCGCAACCCGGAGTTCAAGGAACCCAAACTGTCCCAGAATCTGGCCCTCGTCGACCGACTGCGTGCGGTGGGCAAACGGCACGGCCGCAGTCCCGGCGAAGTGGCCATTGCCTGGACGCTGCGGCACTCCGCCGTCACAGGTGCCATCGTTGGCGCACGAAATGCGAAACAGGTCGAGGGAGTGGTCGGTGGTGCGGAGTTGCAGCTTACCGCGGTGGAGGCCAGGGAGATCGAAGGGGCAACGAACTGACATCTACTCTGACTGCTTCAGTTTTTCCAACTGGCCGATAGCGGCTTGAAGCTTTTGATCCGACGGGACACGCTGTTGCAGGGACTTTAATACTGTGATCCCATCGTCGAAGCGGTTCTGCTCCACGTATAGTTGCATGAGGCGGAAGTTGGCTTCTGGATTTATTGGGTCCAGTGCCACCGCCTGTTGGAATGCGTACTCAGCCTCGTTGGTCGACCTTCGGTAAACATAAATACCGCCGATGGCTGACCGGTGTTTGGAATACGTCATACGCGCCCCTCTGTTACCGAGGAATCCCGGGTCGGCAAGGAGTTGTTTGGTCAACCCATCCCAAAACTCGCGATCATGCGCGACGACCGCCGGATTCAGTTGGGCCAATGGCTTTCTGTTCAACTTCATAATCAGTCTGTGCGGCTCGAGGTACGGGTACATCCAGGGGTTGACGAAACTTTCCTCGAAGTAGAACTCGCGATCCGGGTTCTTGTCGAAAATCAGTCTGGAAATCCGCCCCCTGATATTGAACACCGCCCCCGCACCCGTCACGCGAAGGTCGCCGTTCGTTGTTATCGTCACACCTTCGTCCGTATTGAGGTTTTCAACGTGTTTTGTGCGGCGCTGAAGGTCTTCCGCGTATTCCTTAAAACAGCGCTGCACCTCTCCCGTGGTGGGGATCACAATTCGATTTCCATACATCGAGCGGAGGTAATCCAGATACGTGTCATCTTGCAGCCCATTCTGTGTGAGGGTGAAGAATGGGTCGGCATTTATTTGGGACCTGGACAAGGCCGTGACCAGAAAGCGACCCGGACTAGTGCCGCCAAAGTAAATGCTCCCCGGCGGAATCGACTTGATGACGTCCTGGCCAAAGGCAATCGGGTACTTGTCTTGGCCGTCGGCAAACTCCGCGAGTGCGCCGTAGGTTTCCAACGCCGGCTGCCATTGCTTTACACGTGAACGGGTGTGATTGATCGTTTCGGGGTATGCGTATGCCGTGGAATTGTCCCGCACCGCTTCCCAAATGTTGCTCATTGTCCGCAAGTCCCCCTGCACCGCTGCTGTGAACAAAGATTTGAATTCCGGTAGCAATTCCTTTCCCTCGTCTGCCGCCAGCGCATTCGCTTGCGCTTCTTTTGCGGCGATGAAGGCTTTCAATTGACTGGAGACTTTCGATTTGTCGAGAGACCACGGCTGCGGGACGGGGTTGTCGGCTGCGTCCAGACGAAGGCTCCCCATCAATAACCCGAGACTGAATACCGTGAGCACAATCAGCACCGCTGTGATTACAACCCTCCCGGCCAGTGCTTGCGCCATTGCGTCCGTGCGGATGTGCATCTTCATGGCTCTCTCTGCTTTAGCGAAGCCGCGATGCAAGTTGGCCAGTCAACTGGAGGTAGGCATCCCCATATTCGAGGCTGGGTTCGATTTCGGAGCCTTCATGCCATTCGTTCCAAGAGGTGATGAGTACCCAATCCGGTTTGGAATCCAGCATCGCCTGCCAGAGCAGACGATAGACTTGGCCGTTCTGGCGGTCCATCTTCAAGCCGGGGTGGCGAATCTTCGTATCGTCATAGCCGGGGATGACCGTGATGCAGGCAATCGATTGGCGTTTCCGTGCCAGATTCACGGCGTCACAGCAATTTTTGTTGGCCCAGGCGGGAAGGTCAGCCAACTTCATGTGTTCCAGCGCACCGGCAAAGTTGTATACGTGGACGGCGTCGAAAAAGCGAGCGTGCTCTTCATCGCAAAACCGTCCGCCACGAGGATGAAATCGCCTGCCTTTGCGCGTGCGCCGCTCAAAATGACTGGCCAGGAATCGAGCGGCACCTGTTGCAACACTCGCCCATAGACGAATATGACCGGCTTCCCGTCCACCTTGAGGAACGCTTTGCTCGCGCCGTAATGGTTCAGGATGTATACCAAGTCGCTGATGGCTTCGCCGATCTGTTGAGCGCCTTTCCCGGGGGCCTTTTCCCAGTACACCGAGACGTGGAAACCTTTCTTCTCCGCGGCGTCGAGAAGAATAGGCACAGCCTGGTCTTCAAATGTCCCGCGCCCCCACCAACTGCTTACAAATCCGGTAAGGCCGTGGGTTTTCGCCATGTCGATCTGCGAATCAATCACCCCGCGGTCATGGGAATCGTACGCGCCCGCCACGGGATAATGCGTGGCGTTGAGGATCTTGTGCTGAACCGGGTCGCTCCCTCCCCAATGCCGCCCGTTGCTTCCATACCACGGGTAGTAGAACGCCAGCACTTCGTGCGGCACATGGGTGAAATGATGAAGGCCGGGAGCTTCGGTCGCGCCCGCTAACGACACCAAAGCCAGGGCCGACCCGAATACTCTCGCATGCCAAGCCAGTCTTGTCTTCATGCCAGTGTCACTTCCGCCCACGATGGGGCTGGGTCTCAATGCCTGCGAGCGTAGGGCACATAGGTACGGAGTCAATGCAATTTCGGAATCACCTCTCCGCCACTTGTCAGTCGCGACGATGCTGGTAAACGCTTAGCATCTCTGAAGTGCTCTTTGGCCACCAAGTCTCCCTATTTTCGGTTTGGATTCAAGCTACTAACCGAAAACGGAAAACTATTTGGTGACGGTGCAATCAGATCTCAAGACACCAATCTCATCGTCCACACAGGGAGGAACTATTGGAAAAAACCGGGTATTCCTTCGCTCAGTGTCATTCGGACGTCGTACATAAACGGTATCCGACAGGCTCCGGACAGAATGCTCTTTCGTTCCTCTGGGAACTTGAAGTGTGATGCTGCTCTTTTTATAGACCAAGTCGGTTTAGTCAAATTAAGGGTGAATGGCGAATTCTGTTACAGCCACATAGTTCCTCCGGAGATTTGCTACCGCGTTATTATGCTCGCTTGGGGCGATGAAGAAGACTTCGAGATTGAAGTCAGCAAAATAGAAATCGCGACAGTTGGGTAGCCTGCTTATAGAAGCTACTCTCACGTTTTTGTGGGATTGAAGCCATCAAGTGCTAATGGATATCGTACCATGCCAACCTGCGACAATCCGGGACAATCTGGGAACAAAACTTGTGAGCCCAGTTGTGAACATGACCACATTTCCATTCAAATTCCTTAGGAAAATCGCAAAGGGGGACGGCTTCGAGCCCCGTCACTCGGCGACAATCTTCCGGTTCGAACTCAGCCCCGTCAGGTAAATCAATGGAATGCCCACTGCGGTAGGACGTAGAAGAGGATGGCGAAGAAGTGGGCCACGCTGCCCGCCAAGACGAAGACATGCCAGATCGCATGGTGATACGGCAGCCGTTGCCAAGCGTAGAACCCGATCCCGAGGGTATACGCCAGACCGCCTACGAGCAGTAATATCAATCCGCCGGGCGCGACGGTTGCGAACATTGGTTTAGCTGCCACCACCACCGCCCAGCCCATCGCGACGTACAGCCCAACTCGCGCAACAGGCTGCTGACGCAGCCATGCCCGGAAGGCGATCCCGAGCGCCGCCAATCCCCAGATAACTCCCAACAGAGACCAGCCCCAAGAGCCCCGGAGGTTCACCAAGGTGAACGGCGTATAGGTGCCCGCAATCAGCAGAAAGATCGCGCCATGATCAAGGATACGGAAAACGGGTTTGGCATTCGGAAAGCGACGGCTGTGGTAGAGCGTCGACGCCGTGTAGAGAAAAATCAACATGGCGGCGTAAACGCTACAACTGATGACGTGCCAGATGGTGCCATGTTCGCTGGCCAGTGTGACCAGAACGGCTGCACCCGCGACCGCGAAGACGAGGCCGATACCGCTGGTAACGGCGTTCGCCAATTGCTCGCTGGGGTAGAACCGTGGTTGGTTCATTTCAGAACCCATGTTCGCACGCCCAGTTATCCCTCCGCAACCTCTCCGTCCGCGGTTCTCACTTGCAAAATGAATGCGGCGCACTCGGTTGGGCCTTACCCCGCCCTGTATCCCGCCGGCATTTCCCTCGCCCCCATCCGTGCCAACCTGCGACAATCCGGGACAAACTGGGAACAAATCTTGTGAGCGCAGTTGTGAACATGACCACATTTCGACCAAGCCGGTATTAAAAAAAATCTAGGTTCGAGTTCTAGCGAGACAGACCATTTCCATTGGGGGACCACTTCTGACTGGTTGTGCCAGATTGCGACATTACCCCTTGCTCTTACCTGCGCGGGCGCCATTTCCGGCCTGTGGAGCGCGCTAAAAGTGGGAGTCGAGGTGTCAGGGAAACTGTCAGGGAAAAGTAGTGAAAGAGTACGTCTGAGTAATGGTCGGTAGTGGCGGATTAGCCTTGATTCTCAATAAGGACCATGTACAAAATGGCCGAGAATTGAGGATTCGGAGGTTCGAGTCCTACCTGCGGAGCCAATTTTTAACGCGTTGGGAATCAGCGGGGATTGCCCTCCCGGGTCGGTCAAAAAGGTCAACAGTCACGGAAACCGTTCCGGCACCAGCCCCCCGAGTTTTCGAGCCGGCAAAAAAGAGGAGCGCAGCCGCAGGGGTTCACCGAGTCGTGAACGAAGGCACTGGTTGTTGCGTTTTCTGCCTGTCACCACACGCGACTGCGCTCGTTGCTCTGCAAGCTGTCCACCCCTACGGCACCAAGACTCGGACTCGGTAGTACCGCGTCGCGCCGGTCGCGCCACCGATATCGATCATGTTGGTCACCAGCCCGAGTCCGCTGCCACTGCTGAGGATGTTAGTCTGGCCGGTGCTCGTGAAGTTGTTCGACGAATAGCTGCCATTGACGGTGCCGGTCGTGAATTCCAGGACATTTGTTCGAGACGCGATGCCGGGCGACCATGAATTATCGCCGTTCGCCCCCAGATACGTCACGTTTATGTTGCCACCCTGCTTCACGATACTAATGACGTGGGGGTAGGCCGCGATATTGGTCGGATTGAAGCCCGCCAGGAACTCATTGGTGTTGCTCACACCGTCTCCGTCGGGATCAGCATTGGGTGCGGCATTCGGACCACCACCGGGGAAATAGTGGGTCTGCCAGGCGGTGAACGGATCCGACGGCGCGGTGGTTACTTTCAGATTCACCAGGCCGGCAATGCTAATGTCGATCGTGTACACCAACGCCGGGTTCGGTGTCGTACTGATCGCCAGGATCGTAGGGCTGCCGTTCGTCGTCAGCGTTCCGCTATAGCTGAACAACGTGTAGGTGCCCAGGCCGAACCCGCCGGTATCGGCGATGTCGAGCGTGCCGCCCAACGTGAGATTGCCGGTGATGGGCACCAAGTCACTGACGATCCCCAAGTCGTATTGCAACGCGGCCGTATTGGCCAATACCAGATTGCCGTTGATGGGCAACATGCCTACTCCCGAGCCGGGACTGAGGATGCCGCCCGCCGCAACGGTCACGGCGGCGTTGATGGTGCCGCCGCCGGTCAAGGTGGCACCGCTGGAGACGCTCAACCCATTGTTATAGGTATGGGTGCCGCCGGGCAGATTCAATGTCGCAGCGTGCGTCCCGTCTCCGACGGTGAACAGCAGGCCATTACTCACGACCGTCTGGACATTGACATCGAGTTCCCCACTCGCAAAGTTGACGACCGACTGCGTGCCGTTGGTGGCAAGCAATCGATCCACGACGGTTTTCCCGCCCGAGAGGCTAAGGGTACCCGTGCCGCTGATGCCCAAGCTGATCAGGCCGGGGTTGGCCGCGATGTTGGTAACGATCAACTGGCCGTTCCCGGAAACCTGGATCAGGCCGGCGCTTGATGCGTCGGCGCCCACCAAGACTGCATTCGTGCTGATAAATGTGCCAGTTCCGTTGACAGTCAGATAACCGCTGTCGAAGGAGGAGTTTGGCAATCGGACGAACGCCGTGGTGTTGGTGGCTCCCATTCCCAATTGATAGAAGGTCCCACCGGATACAGTGATCGTGCCGATTCCGAAGGTCGTGCCGCTCCCCTGGCCCGCACCGACCTGGAGAACCGCGGTATTCGAGACGACGCCACCAAACATTTCCACGGTGCCGCGCCCCATCGACGGAGACGTCGAAGAGGTATAACCGACTCTCAGCCCGTTGGTCCCCTGAGTACTGGTGATCTCAAACCAGCCATTGCTGACGGTCACAATCCCGATTTGCCCGCGGCCAATGGCCAGGGGGCTGGCGTTTCCGATGTGCGATGGATAAATGAAAGTCCCACCCTCGAGGTAGAGGTGACCCACGGCATTTGAGGCTGCCGCCGTGGCGGGAATGAACAGGGTATCATTGCGGCCAATCGCCGGAACGAGGGACGGCCCGGTCATGAGTCCTCCCGAACCAATGACGACCGTGGCGCTTCCAACCTCACCGAGTGAGAAGTTTCCAGCAGACTGATTCCAGGTCGAGCCGCCGGAGACGGCCTGAAAATTGTCTAGAACGACACGTTGCACGCCAGTTCCGCCCGCGTTTACAAAGCGAATGCGCAAGTCGAGCACCTGTGTGAGATCAAACGGATTCGAACCCGACCCACTTTGGGAAACAAACATATCGGACGACTGGAGCGTGAATGTGAAAATCTGGTAACTCGTGTTTGTCAACACCGGCGTCAGGCTGGCGCTTGTCTGCCAGATCGTGCCGTCGGCTTGTTCAAAACCGACTGCCACGGTGGTGTTGGAGACGACCGAGACCTGATTGCTAACGAAGAGCGCGATGCTGATCCCCGGCATGGACACCAGATTGGTTTGAGACGGAAACCAGAATACGAGATTGCCATTGTTGCCCAGCGACCAGTCCAGCGTGTAATGTGCTCCGATTGAGCCGCCGACACCCTCGCCGGTACCGGCGGTGGGGTTGCCCGAGGTCGCAGCCCCGAATCGCCCCCACGGGGAGCCAGTGACTGTAGGGGCGAAGGCCGTACCCAGAATCTCATTGTTCGTGTACGATTCGAAGTTATCGTATGTTGTCAGCACGGTCTGCGTATTATTACTGATGGTAATGACGCTGCCCCCCGTTATTGAGAATACGCTGGGATTGGCGACGGATCCTCCTACCACGTTCATTACGGAATTGGATAGCATCACGACGCCGCCGGCGCCCTGCGAGCCGGTGATATTCAACACTCCGGAATTGACATTGAGAGTCGTGGTGTTGGCGACACTCGGGTTGGAAAGTGTGACGTTCGTAATCGAATTGCCCGCCCCGCCGTCGAATGTGACCGAGTAGGAGGCCGAAGCATTTGTCAGGAACGCGGCATTGGCGTTGGGGACACCGCTGTTCCAGTTGCCCGCAGTGATCCACGAGCCACTGGAGGCGGTTTTCCAGGACGTATCGGCGGCCTGTGCGTTGGAAAGCACACCCACGACCACTGCGACCGTCAAGCCTCCGAACCATTTCACCCAAGATTGCAAACCCCTGTTGTTCATGATGGCTACTCCTATTCAACTATCAATTAAGTCTCACCACGGCCGGTTTGCCGCCCCCGCTCGGAGAATTTCTCGATGGTTAGTGAGCCCAATCGCGAGCCCCGGACGAAATCTCATTTCGAGCGCAGTCACTGTTGAATGAACCGTTGACAAGATTCAGCACGACCAGCAACAATGGGAACTTATAATTTCATTTTTTGAATTTGTCAATTACTAAATTCGCGTTCCGTGGTTCATTCAATATGTTTGCCATAGTTCATCCAATGAAGCCAGGCGTTTTCTCCGTCCGCAAAGAGGAAGATTGTCCCTGAGTCCCGAACACGGAATCAGTGAAAATGCGAAGGTATAAGGATAACGTTGTCGTTGTGCGTCGTAGCCATTGCGCCATAACCCGTGGCGCCACCGGACCTGCAGGTGTGAAAGCTTCGCGTCTGCCCTAAGATTTCACTATGAATTATTTCACCCTGTTCAGTCCATGGCCTCGCCGCGCTTGGCTCGTTCCTCGGCCAGCGAGACCCAGAGTACATGCCAAACTCATTGCGCCCCATCAACATGCCAGCGCCGGCGACTGCGCCGAGCAACGGGCCGATGGATCTCGACAAGGGACCTTTGGCGCCAGAAGAAAGGCCAAGCTCGAAGACGCTGCAGTTTGTTGTTGACTTCAAGTGCCGTTTCCATAATAATTCAGTTTGTGAAAGAAATCGCGTGCTGATTCAGCACCTGATTTCCACAGGCGAGTAGGGCGAGCGAGTGCGTGGAGAACTGAAAGCGGAAGCCACTGTTTTGCAAACTCACCCTTTGGACTTGCCCTCTGTGGGTGACAGCTTTGAGAAGGCTTGGGCGCACCTAAAGAGCAGTCAAAAAAGCGTCGAGTAATCGGAAAGGATATAGGGTGAAGATCGTGCGCATGGAAACCTCAATCAAATCTGGTATGCGAGTGATGGCCGTGGCAGCCGTCCTCTTGCGTCTCAGTGTCGCTTCGTACGCTCAAATGTACGACAACTTTGAGTCGTACACCAACAATCAGCTCCTGGCTACAGCCACAGCCGCCACGCAGACCGGATCCCCTTGGGGGCGATTTGGCGGGGCCACCGCAGCCAATCCCATCGCTTTGACCAATGCCGGCGTAGGCGCCTCTGTCGGAATGGACTATGCGCTAAATTACAGCGGCGGGAACAATGCCAGCTTGGAATTCCATTTCCCCGCCACAAGCAACTTGACTTCTGTAACGGCCCTCAGCGTCGATCTGAGGGTCAGCACAGCGCTTCTTTCCAACACGATTGTGGAGGTTGCTGAAGAACAAGCCAACGGGCCGATCTATCAGAGTTTGACGACCCTTGCGCAGGTGCTGACAAACACGACCTTCCAGACGTTCACGCTGGATCTTAACTCTGCCGAGATGGCAAATCAGGGCACCGCGGGCGCGTTCGACCTCTCGCAGGTGATCGACTTGCGTATTCGCTTCCAGAATGTCGCCTCGGGTGGATCGCAGCATATCTACGTGGACAACTTCCAGGCGGTGTCGGTTCCGGAGCCGTCCACACTGGCCCTGATGGTCTCTGGCATCTGCCTCGGCCTCGGTGTGATTCGCCGTCGTCGGAGCTAAGTTCGAGTTTCCCCGGTTTTCGGGAATACAGGGGTTCTGTGTCCGCGAGGGCTATTCACGTTGCATTTTGCGCATTTCTGCTATAAATTCATTTATTGAAGTAAGTGGGAGCGGTTCTCCCATGGTTGAGGCCTGACTCGGCCAGGAAGCCGAAGGAGACCGGTGAAAGCCAAGAAGCCAAAGACAAGTTGTGGGTCGCGATTTCCGATTGCCGTCACCGCAATGCTCGTGCTCGGCGCTATGGGCACAGCTCTTGGCTATGATGATTTCGAGTCCTACACGAACGGCCAGGTTCTGGCGACGGCCACCAGCAACACGGTTTCCGGGTCTCGCTGGGGCCGATTCGGAGCCGCCACGATCGACGTAGTCACCGCCTACACGAATCAGGGAGTGGCGGGAACCGTCGGAGCGCAGTATCCCTTGAACTGGGCCCTCGGCAACAACGGGAACATGGAGTTTTGGTTCGACGCGCCGCTGGACTTGACGGCGGCGCCCGGCTTGACTGTTAGCCTCCACATTGACACTGCGGTGCTGTCGAACACGACCGTCAAAGCCGCGTTTGAAGAGCCCGACGGAACGATCTGGCAGAGCACCACCGGGCAGTTGTTGTCCAACACCAATTATGTAAACTTTCTCTTTCCTTTCATATCGAGTGCCATGACCCGTAGCACCGGCTCCAGCGCTTTCAGTTTGACGGCCATCAAGGACCTGCGCCTTCGCTTCGAGAACGCGGGAGGAAGCGGCATCCAAAAAGTATTCGCCGACGATTTTGGGGCCGTGACCTGGACCAACGTCATCACCTCGACCAACAGCGTGCTGGTAACCAATCAGGTCTTCCTGACCTCGCGCGGGATGTTCAATCGAAATGCTTTGTGGTTGACCGGCGGCTACGCCAGTAACTCCGGCTCGTTAAGCCTGGTGCCCGCATTGGCCCTCCAGATGGGAACCAAGACCGACGTGGCGTACTGGTTTGTGAACATGGGGTCCATCGGGACGAACGGCTTCATGGTCAGCGGAACGCCTCTGGGGCAGGTTCCCAATTTCCTGAATACCGTGAAGAGTTGGGAAGACCAACACGGGAAACGCTTCGTGCTGGTCGCCTGGCTAAACGCCATCATTACCAACGCCGTGGGCCCGGGCGTCACCAATCCGGTGACGCGCGCCAATATCGTGACCGAATGCCAGAGGTTCGTGTCGACCTCGGTGCCCGGCAGTCACGTGGTCGGGGCCAACCGGACATTTGACGGAGTCCATTTTGATTTCGAGCCGTCCGGCGGCGACACGAATCTCGCCAACGGCCTGCTACCGTTAATGGATCAGACTCGCGCCGGGTTGACCAGCGTGGGATTGACCAACGGCGGGCACATCAGTTTTGCCTCCCAGCGATACGCGACGGGCACCAGCAGCACCGCCCGGTGGTCACCCGACCTGTATTATCAGATGGCGCAAAAGGTCGATTCACTCGGCGTGATGCTCTATGACACGACCATCAACAGCGCGTCCCAGTTCCAGGGCGTCGTGCGGGACCAAACGACGAATATTCTGCACGCCATTTCGGGCACGTATTGGAATGACGGATTGCATCCGGCGCCGACCAATCATCCGCTGATGTTTATGGGGTTCGCGGCGTACCTCACCACCTCGGACCACAACAGCGCCGTCGAAAACTTTACCAATGACGCCTTCGGCGCGGACGCCGGGATCACCGATTTGATCAACCGCCACGATCCCTCGGTGAATTATTTTGGCGGCGCGGTCATTTACCGGCATACCGACGGCACGGGAAACGATGGCTCTGCCAGTTATACCAACGACTGGCAGCGGTTTCAGGAGAAATGGATTTGGGGGATCCTCAACAGCCCCATACCCGCGGTTCTTCCGGACATCTCGTCGGTTCTGCAAATCCTGTCGATCAGCGTCGCGACCAACGCCGATGTCAACCTCAGTTGGGCGACGCTGCCCGGCCTGACCAATGTGGTGCAGTCAACCACCGGCGATACCTCGGGCAATTTCACCAGTAATTTCACCGACATCAGCCCGCCAATCGTTGTCCCGGGCTCCAACACCGTCACCACAAACTATGTGGAAGTCGGGGCGGCTGCGTCCGCCAGCAACCACTATTACCGCGTCCGCGTATCGTATTAGGTTTACGCTGCGGCTCTTCCGGCCGGGGAGGGGCGCGGGAGTCTTAACGGCGCTTCAAGGTTTGTTGGACCTGTTGGAGAAGATGGTTGCTCGGCGCAAAGTACAACTGCCGCAGTCGATGGATACCGCCGTCGAGCAACGACTCGACTCCGCGAGGGGACATTTCTACGGGAAAATCCTGTCCGCCGGGCGGTTCCAGATTTGCGTGTACCGCTTCGCGCAACCACTTGACGAATAAAGGAGACGGAGGTTCCTCGTTGAAGTTCACCAAGAGCTTCTCGGGGGCAAGGTAATTGATGATATGCGAAAAATTATTGCCAAGGTCGGAGGCAAAATCGCGCAGTTGCTCCTCGGCCATCTCCGTTAGCGATGACGGAACGCTTCCGGCCGGGTAGTGCGTAAGCAGCCACTTGGTGAAGAAACGGTCCAATTCTCCCGCGCCGCCGTTCTTCCCAGCGAACAGTCGGCCGTCCAACACAATGCCGCTCCCCAAGCCGATCTCGGCGCGGGTGGATTCGCGCTTGCTTGCGCCGTGGATGGTAAGGACGATGAAATCGCGGCTTTCGCGGGCCAAACCGTTGCACCTCTCCCCCCAGGCTGACAACCGGGCATTGTTCTCAACCAGAATCAACGGCGGCGATGTATCCCACAGCTTTTTGAGTTCAGTGGCCAGCGCGTAATGCTCCATGCGCCAGTAGCGCGAAAGAATCACCTCACCGTTTGTGGAATCAATAATGCCGGCCAGGGAAACCGCGACGCCTCGCAACGGGGCGTGCCTGTTTCCGTTCGTCCCATTGAGATCCTGGATGATTTCCTGCAACTCAGCAATGGCGTCGCCGATGGTAGGGCTGAAGGGACGGTCGATGGCCTGCAACAGGCCGCCTTGAAAACTGTATACCCGGTAGTAATTGTGTTTATGGCCGAAGTAGGCCACCAGAAACGTTCCCGCACCCTCGTAAATCTTCCAGAGTATGGTGCTGCGACCTTTTCCCGACGGCACATTTCCGGACGAACGGACGAGTTTTCCACGTTTCATCCGTTCCATTACGTAGAAAATGGATGTCCGCTTGAGCTGTACCTTGGGAATCAATTCCGCCTGACTGACCGCTTCCGTTTCCGCCATGGCGTGCAGAATCGCTGCGGCGTTTCTTTCCACTCGTCGTATCGAAGCCATAGTGTTGGTCGGCACTATGTCACAGGCAGGGCATGTTGGGAAGAGAGTCGTTGAACGGGCGGCGATGATGCGATTCCGACCGGAGCCGGACCTTCGGTGGACACCGCCAAGATATGGAGGAAGGCAGAAGCAGGAGGATTGGAGGCGGAACCAAACTTTCTGAAATTGGCGCTTGACTTATTTCAAATAGTGAAATATAAACCGCTTGAGATGTTACACAATTAGACATGGTAATTCTGAATGGGGGCGCTTGTTTGATGGAGGGAATGCGTTAGAATAGAGAAGGTGCGCATGAGAAGAAGCCGAGGCTTTACATTGATTGAACTATTGGTGGTCATCGCCATTATCGGCATTCTGGCTGCCATGCTACTGCCGGCCCTGAACAAGGCTCGAGCCCAGGGCAGGAAGGCGGTTTGCGTCAGCAATCTCCGTCAGACCGGAATTGCGATTAACATGTACGCGGCCGATTTCAATGATTACACGCCGTTTTCGATCGGCCCAACGGTAGTGGACGGGACACCCGGTAGTTACCCGTGGTGCGCATTCCTCACCCCTTACACCGTACGCATTGTGGGAAAATCGAGCACGATATTCGTCTGCCCCGAACAGCCGATGCGATTGCAGGTGGCGTCTTACCCCGGCGGTGAACGGACGGTCGCGTGCAATCCGGTAATTTTCGGAGGCCCCTGGTTGGTGAGCAGTTACACGGCTGGTCTCAAGCCGACCAAATTAACGGACATCACGCATCCTTCCGACGTGATTCTGGTGGCGGATTCGAATCAAGTCGCCGATGACAACGAAAGCTCCGAGGCGTGGTTGCAGATGTATCCCTTCAATAAGGCCGCCATGCCATCCGGTGTGCAGGCCACGGATCTGGTTCCAAATCCAACAAGCAATGATAACGTTGACGTTCCCCCTGGTGGCACCGGTGCCGGCCGCATACGTTACCGCCACACCAACGGTGCCGCCGCGCTCATGGCTGACGGACACGTCGAAATAATCATGCATGGCAACTTGACGTATGGGAACGTATTCCCGTGAAGTGAGACGCCAACTACGGCTTCGTCACAGAGGCCTGGCCTAAATACTCCCGGTAGAGTTCGTAACTGTGGATCAACAATCCACCGTAGCCCTTCCGACCCGCCATCTGCGACTCCACTTCCTTGATCTCTCCGTCAAACTCCGCGACGGGCCGATTCCGGAAGGTGATTTTGGGAGGATCATCTCCCCGGTTGGGTCCGGTCTCAACGCCGATCCAGGCCTTCTTGCCCAGTTTCTCCATGACGCTGATGTCGGCCTCGGAATGGACCAAAATGCCATCCGCCCCGGACGCCTTGTTTCGATAGGCCATAAGGCCGAACCAATCCACGATGTGCGCCACGTGACCCAGCAAGGTGTCCGGTTCTTCGTCCGTATCGAGGTACTTCTTCTTTTCGCTAGTGGCAAAAAACATGGGGATGTCCACGCTGAACTCCAGCCCCTGTGCCCGCGCGGTCTGCGCCAAAGTCTGGAGAGCGATCAGATAGGCCTTGCAGACATCCAACCGGGTCTCTTCTTTCTTGAATGCAGGCAGGATGTACGGTTCGATGTCGTAATGGACTCCTGTGAACCGGGCGTTTCCCGTCAGGGAGGCGTTTAGCGCAGCGACTGCCCGGATCTGTCCGGACAGCTTCTCGGGCCAGGGCGGATAGATGTGGCTTGGGTCTCCATCCAGCGCATGAACGATAACGTGTTGGCTGGCGGCCTGCCGGAGCAGCGCCGAAAGCTGCTCTTGGTTCTCAAGCACAGGTTTCTCGCCCGAATAGTCGGTGTGAATCTGGACGAGAATGACGGAGATCCCCTGCTTCTTGAGAAAGCTGAACAGAGCATCTCTGTCTGCTTGCGCCAGCCATGATTGCTTCCTCCAAACCCAGGTACCGCGCTTGCCATGCAGCATCGTGGCTGAGGCTGCATTCGTGGTTTGGTTGGTGGCGCTGGGAGTAACGTTTGAATCCTCGGCTCGGAGACCAGACGTCAGAAGCATCGCGCTGATCACCAAAGCCAGCCTGCACCATTTAACCACGAAAAGATAATAATTCATAAAATGAATTTATCATCCGGCGTCGGCTGATGCAATCAAAAAGTAGTGCGTCACGCCAAATAGCAGCGTGAACTAGCGATCGTCACTTGGCCTTCACAACCAGAATCCCGGTGCCCGGCATCAACACCCCAGCACTTCATTGACTGCCTCCTCAAAGACCGCGAGAGACTCACGGAGAGCTGGTTCCGAGATCGTCAGCGGCGGACACACTTTCAGGCATTCACCCGCGACGCCGACAGGCGCAAACATCAGCAAGCCCTTTTGGAAACAGGCCACGTTGATCTTCTGGGCCATGGCCGGGTCGGGTTCACGCGTGCCCGGTTTGACGACTTGAATGCCGGCGACCAACCCCTTGCCCTGGAAACAGCCCAGCGCGAGCGCGTGTTTTTGCTGGATGCGCTGCAATTCAGGGCAAAAAATCTTGCCGAGCCGGGCGGCGCGCTCGACGAGCCTCTCCTCCTTGATAATCTTGAGGTTGTTGATCGCGGCGGCCACCGCCAGGGGCGATGCCGAGTGGGTCGAGGTCATGGAGCCGGGCGCGTACAGGCCCATGATCTCTTTGCGGCCAATGACCGCCGACAGCGGTAACGACGACGTGATACCTTTGCCACAGGCGATCAAATCCGGCTGGATGCCGTAATGTTCAAAGCAAAACATTTTGCCCGTTCGCCCGAAACCCGACTGCACTTCGTCCATGATCAAGACGATGTCGTGCTTTCGGCAGAACGTCGCCAGTTCCCTCGCGTATTCGACGGGCAGGAAATCCGGGCCGACGCCCTGATATGCCTCGCTCATGACACCGGCGATATCCCCCGGCTTGATTCCTTGTTCCGTCAACGAGTGCAGGAATAACTCGAACGAGGTATCCTTGTTCTTGTAGCCGTCGGGGAAGGGGACCTGGACGAACGTGCGGTCGCGGTCGACCATCCACGCCTTGGGCCGCTCATTGCCGGCGGCCAGTTGGGCACCCATCGTGCGTCCGTGAAATGCATTGTGAAATGAGACGAGGTATTTCTTGTGCGGGCCGTATTGTTGAAGCGCGTAAGTCTTGGCGAGTTTGATGCAGTTTTCCGTGGCCTCGCTGCCGGTGCTGAGTAGGAACACCTGATAGTTGTTCGCGTCCGGCGAGATCTCGCGCAACATCCGGGCCAGCGTCGCGCGGTCTTCGTGCACGAATACATACGTGGCCAGCAACGGGCGGTCAGCCAGTTTCTTCACGGCCGCGGCGATTTCCTTGCGACCATGGCCGGCATTGGTGATCAGCACGCCGGAGGACCAATCGATCCAGCGATTACCCCATTTGTCGTGCACGGTGAAGTTGTCGGCCTTGTGCCAGATGATCGGCGGCTGTCCCGCCATCGAGCGCGGCTCGGAGCGGCGCAATTCCTCGAAAATCGGCAGGGATGCGGGCACGGGAATCGCCGTGCGAATCGTGCGAAACCTGGTTTTGACCTTGGGGACATTGACGGGAGTTAAATCGTATTCAGCCATGGATTGCCTCGGTACTTGATTCGCGGGCTACGCTTTTTCTACGTGAGGATTGTTACGATACGAGATGTTGACGAGCGCGCCATCGTGGGCAATCGACAATCGGGCGGCTTCGATGACCAATTCGTTGATGTAACTGTTGGCGGGCGTGGCGATCAGGCCGGCCCGATCGATTTCCATGATGATCTCGCGTCGACGGGCAAGGGAGGCCTTCTCGTTTAAACCAACGACTTCCATCTCGATGCGTTGCATGGCCTGGAGATTGGCGGCAATTGAGTCGTAGCCATAGCCGACGGGCTTGTAGCCCGGGCCTTCCCACGGGACGAGTCGAAAGAAATCGGGACTGACGTAATTGTAGCGCGAACCGCCGGGGCCGATTCCTTCCAGGTAGGAGTAGCGTGCCCCACGATCATCGTCGATGTGTTCAATCATGCCGGTGCGGTCATTCCCTTCGCAGTACATGAGCAGGCCCTGATCGTTGCTGCCAGCGGCGTCATCGGGGTACCCCAACCCGCCGGTCACGGAGAGCAGCGCGTCGTTCTCGTAGCGCACGCGAGCATTGGCCCACATGTAGCCGGTGTTGCCGTTGGGGAACTTACGCTTGATGCCGGCCAAGGAAACAGAGACGGGCTTCAGCCCGGTAATGAAGTACACCAGGTCAACATAGTGGCAGCCGACGTAGGTGAACGGATCCGTCACCTCGCAGGTGAACCAGTTTTGGAAATTGGAGTGGCGATAGTAATATGGCTCAATGAGTTTGGCCTCGCCCATGGCGAAGTCGCCGAAGTGGCCCTGGGCGTACTCGCGCTTGGCCAGCAAGGCTCGCCGGTCGAATCGCTTGTGGTACTCGATGCCCACGAACAGCCCGCGTTCGCGCGCAAGTTTCTCGATGTCGAGACTCTGCTTGTATTCGAGTACCAGCGGTTTGACGCTGAGGACATGCTGGTTGTGTTGCAGCGCTTCCATGATGATCGGGTAATGGACCGAGTCCGGCACGGCGACGATAACCGCTTGTCGCGGTCGCATCGAGGCAATGACACCCTTGTAGAGGTCGGACAGGGGTTTGTCGGTGGTTTCCGCAAGGGGCGGGAATGCCGTGAAATCCTGCCCGGGAAACGCAGCGCGTAGTTCCCGATTGTCCCTGAGCGACCGCAGGGGCGCATTGGTGCGGGAGCAAATGCCAATCTGGCTGACGACACCGAGGCGCTGCAAGTGATAGATGGACGGCAGGATCAGGTCGTTGGTGATCATGCCGCCGCCGATGATGGTTACCCCGGTGCCTGAAAGCGTATTAGTCATGGGGTTGACGACCGGGTTGAGGAGCACGTGGAGCGGCGCAGGACTCGCGAATGACAAATTCTGGCTCGACGACGATGTCGCTGACGGCTTGGGTCCTGGATTTGGCCGCCGAGCCGGTCAAGAGCTGGAAGGCCCGCCGAACCAATTCCCCGGTTGGTTGGCGTAGCGTCGTGAGCGACGGGATAGTCATCTTCGCGGACGGAATATCATCAATCCCGGCCAACGACAAATCCGTTGGCACATGAATTCGTCGCTCGTACAAGGCGCGCAATGCACCTTGGGCCGTGACATCATCCGCGGCGATGATGGCCGTTGGCAGCAGTTCCCCGCATTGACGGAGCAGACGCTGCATCGATTCGTATCCCGTTTCCACATCGTGCGCCACCACGCGCACCAGGGCCTTGGGACGGGTGGCTAGGTCATGGCTCCGGAGGATCGTCTGCACAATCTTTTCGCGTCGAAGATGGGGAGGAGTGTCGTCCCCGATATAGCCGATATCGCGGTGTCCCAGTTTCGTGAGATACGCGACGAGTTGTTGCAAGCCGAGCGCCTGGTCCATCGTCACCCGAACGAACCCCGGTCGCGGCGGGCCCGCACCAATTTGGACAACCGGGATTCCTTTTTCCGGGAAGGCGTCGAGACCTTCGGGTTCAAAATCGCTGCCCAGTATGATCACACCGTCAAGGCGGTATTTCAGCAGGGAGGCCAGGTCAATTGCCTGGCCGTTCCCCGAAGGGCAGCCTGTGAGCACCAGCGAATACTCTTTCGTCCATGCTAGGGCCTGCAATTCGCCTATCATGTGGCCAAAGAACGGGTCCTCGAAGTTTCGGACAATGACTCCCAGCGTCATGGTCGGTGCTCCACGTAGCGTTAACGCCGCGGCGCTGGGCCGGTAATGGAGCTTCGCAGCGACCTCACGGATTCGTTGGATGGTTTCTCCGCTGACCCCGATCTGGTCGGCTGTTCCAGTTAAGACCCGTGAGACCAGTGAGGGCGAAACACCCAATTGGCTGGCAATTTCCTTTTGCGTGGTCATCGTGGTCGCCGGCATAGAGATGCCAGCGGGGCGTCAAAATGTCAAGCTCATACGTGTGAGTATGCTATTTGCGCTTGTATTGGTTTCGGTTCGTCGGTTGCACGATTCTAGCTTCTAAGCCAATGACAACCACAACAAGAACTTGCGGAATGGAGTACGGAGCGACGGCTGGGTTCCAGCATGGTAGCCGTGTCGTGACATCACTTCATTGGATGCATCTACGGTGTGTAGATTGCGCACTTTGATCTTCGTTGCGGCACGCGCACGCGCTGCTTCATCGGAAGCAGTGATTATTGCCCGTATGGGCGTTTACTGAATACGACAACGGCTGGGCGACCCTGGCGTTTATTAGGCCGTAATAGTTCATAGAATGTAACTTTTAGGTTGACTGCACAAATGGGCTGTGTATGATTCGCGAAAGGGCGGCAGTAGAATTCTAAGGAAGAAAGGGCACAGCAATGAAGCATAGGATCTATTCTGTGAGGGGGAAGGGATCAGCATCCGAAGGGCGTGGGATGATTCCTTGTCCAATTACAATTTTGACACTCATGAGTGTGTTTGGCTTGTTTCTGACTGCGACGAGCAGGGCCAGCGATATCACGTGGATTGGCGGAAACGGCTCATGGGATACGGTCGTGAATTGGGACGCGGGTGTCGCGCCCGGTCCCGGCGACCGCGCGGTTTTCAATGATAGCGCACAGACTGCTGGCTACGCGATCGGTCTCAGCGTCTCAAACGAGGTGGTCGGGAACGTTCTGTTCAGCGCCGACGACTTTGGGATGTTCGTAAGGGCCGGGACAAACACGCTGACGGTCCTCAACAGTTACGTACTGGATGAACCAGCCGGAACGATTGCCGTCAATACATTGCGAACTGGAATCGTGGCGGCAACGAATTCCGCCGGAACGGCGGTATTTCAAGTGGGCAACTACGGAGATGGCGGCATGGGACTGCTGACGATGCAGCACCAATTCACCAACGGCGTTGCTGATACAACTATCACGAATTACCCGACCCTCATCGCCAGCAAGTTTCTGGTGACCAGTAATTCCGTCTTTGTATTCACAGCCGGCACACTGACTACCTACGGGGGGTCGATTGATTACGGAACAGACGTGATTCAGACCGCGCTTTCGCCTGTGGCGGGAGACATTGCGACCTGGAACGTTCTGGGGGGAACGAACTCCATTACGTACCTGGGTGCGGGAGGGACCAACGAGTTCGCGTTTAGTGCCGGTGGCACAATCAACTTCAATGTGAGTGGGCCCAACACGGTGCTGAGCCTCGGGGGGGCCGCGTCCGCTTTTGGCTGGAACGGGGCCGCCAACGTGGTCGTCAGTAACGGGGGCCAGATTTCAAACAGCGGGACGTTCTACGTCAGCCGCAACGGGGCGTCGTCCAGCAACAACACGGTTACTGTTACGGGTGCGGGTTCCCAGTTGATTGTCGCCGGCGAGCTGTACATGGGGAATGCGTCGAAGAACAACACGATGACGATCTCGGCCGGCGGCGCGGTCATCAGCAGCACGGGGCGGGTGGGGGCGGGTGGGGCGGGGAACACGAACAACACCGTCATCATCACCGGAACGGGGTCGACTTGGAAGACGGCTAACTTTTTGGAGGTCGGGGCCTCGGCGAATGCCGGACCCAGTACGTTGATCATCACCAACGGCGGGCAAATGGTCAACTCGGGTACATTTACCCGCTTGGGGAACTCTTCGCTTACTTTCAACAGCTTTGTGTTCGTGGACGGACCGGGGTCCGCCCTGATTTTCACCAACAACAACATCAGCGTGGGCAACAGTGGCGCTAGCAGCACAGTGATTGTGAAAAACGGCGGGTTGGTTAACGGCGGGTTTGTGAACATTGGAGCCGGCGTGGGCAGTTCCAATAACACTGTCCTCGTGACGGACACCAACTCGATGTGGATTGCGAACGGGCTGATCAATGTGGGACCTGGTGACGCGGGGAACCAGTTGACGGTGAGCAACGCCGGTAAGGTTCTCTGCTTTAACGGCGTGAATGTGAGTCCAACCAACAAGGCGGGCGCGAATGTGGTCGTCTCTGGAGGCACCCTCATCTCGACGAATGCGGGGGTTGGGGCGGTGTTGCGCGTCGGAGGGGGAAACCTGCAAGGCATGTTTACGCTCAACAGCGGCACGGTCACCGTCGATCAACTAATACTGACGAACGGCGCCGCCAGCGTGTTTAATTTTAACGGCGGTGTACTCAACGTGAGTACCAGTATGGTGGCCAATGGCTCCGTTTTCGTCGTGGGCAACGGAACCAGCGCCGCGACGCTGAACCTCCTGCCGACCTACAGCCACACCTATGGCAACGGGTTGAGTATCTCCGCCAATGGAACGCTTACCGGGGTCGGAGCGATCCTCGGCAATGTCACGCTCGCAAACGGCGCCGCGCTGGCGCCAGGAGTGTCCGGCATTGGCACCCAGACTGTCTTCGGCGCGATGGTGTTGGGATCGACGACCGCTCAGGACTTTGGGTTGGGTTTGCCCGGCGCTCCGCAGAGTCTGGTCAACATCAACGGCAATCTGACGTTGGGTGGCACGCTGAATATCACTGACGTTGGAGGATTTGGTGTGGGTACGTATACACTCTTTACCTACACGGGAACCCTGACAACCAACGGGACCGCCGGCGTTCTCACGATAGGTGCCACACCGGATCCGACCCTTACGTACAAGATCGACATCAGCACGGCCGGCTTGGTAAATCTGAACGTGACGAGCGCGGCGGCCGATCCGTTCACTACGTGGCAGAATCATTATTTCGGTTGCACGGCTTGCTCGCAGGCGCAACCCAGCGCGGATCCGAATGGCAAAGGCATCAGCAACACCAACCAGTTCATGGCGGGCTTTAACCCGACCAGCACGGCGGCGTACCTGCATGTCATTAGCATCACCAAGACCAATGCAGATATCTGGGTGACGTATCTGGGTGCCAGCGGCGACTCCACTTACACCGGGGGACCCGGGTCTCGCACAAACGTATTGGAGTTCACGACCGGCACGGTCAATGGCAGCTACTCGACGAACAACTTTGTGAGTACCGGCCAGACCAACATCCTCAGTGGCGGCACGGGCCTGGGCTTGCTGACTAACATGGTGGACAGCGGCGGGGCGACCAACAAACCGTCGCGGTTCTATCGGGTGCGGGTGTTGCTGCCGTAACGATCTGGTCATGGAATCAGGGGCGCAGCCGGAACGGTAACAGGTCAAACAAGCAACAAGTGCCTGCGTTCACGACTCGGTGAAACAGCCACCGGCTGCGCTTCACTTATCGGTGGAGACAGACTCATGTATTGTTTGCAACGCTGGCACGGGAGCGCTCTTATGAGGGTGATCCGACTGGTTCAGAAACTGGCCGCAGGTTGTCTGGCGCTCTGGCTCTGGGGCGGCACGGCCACTCGTGGGGCGACGGAACCGGCCTACGAGCACGAAACTCCGCAACCCCCCAAGCCTTACGTTCAACTGAGCGTTCCCGAGAAGAAGTGGCTGGGCAAGGAGTTATACGCAACGGAGCCGGGACACTACGAGGTTCTGATCTGGGGGCACGCGGAAACCCCTCGGGCAATGCCGGAAAAATTCGACGTGGAGGAGGAAGTTCGTGAACTCGCCAGGCACCACATCGATTGGTACACCGGGCAGACTCCCAAGGACACCCACGCGTATGAGAAATTGCAGCAGAGGTTCGAAGCGACCGGCATACGCGTCGGGCTGGGGTTCCCGCGAACGAGTATCATCGAAGAGGCCTTGAGGGACGGGGCCCTTCCGTCCAACCCATCCGAGGTCAGTCAGGGCAAGAAGCCCAAAGTGGCGCCGATCGATCCCCACTACGTTGCGGCGTCATTACGGTTGATCGATGAGCAGTTTGGCAAGAAGGAGAATTTCAACTGGGTACGAGCAGTGCATTTTCAGGACGAACCGGGCGGCGAGATCCCGTACTACGACATCTCGGCGCAGTCGGGCATGCCGCTCCTGAAAGAATGGGACAAGGAAGTGCGCGCGTCGTTTGGCATGGGGAAATGGGGACTGCCGGTTTCGAACTGGGACACCAACATCCCGGAGAGCCGCTTGGCTTATCAGAGATTTTGGTCGAAGGAGTTCAATAATTACCAACGGACGATGGCGGATGCGCTGCGGGCGCGGCACCCCGAATTGGCGATCTGGAGCGCGAATTTTTGGTTCAACAAATGGGCCGACCTGCTGTTTGATTACGGCGAAATGGGTGGGTTTCTCGACGCCATCGTCGCGGATTCCTATGTCACGCAACAGGAGATCGACGTGCCCGGGCGGGGCCGTTGGAACGCCGGATTTGTGACCAAGATCGTCGGCGACCTTGCTCATCGACCGGTCTACAACCACATTCAAATCTTGGAGTATCACGATGCGACGCCAACCCCCGGGGACATTCGCGAGTATGCTTCCCAGGTCCTGCGCGCCGGCGGGCAAGGCATCGTGTGCTACGCGGTGGATATGCCGAAGTACAAATACATTCGGTACACGGACCCGGTGCGTTGGGCGACGATGATGGAAATTGCCGACCAACTGCACGGGTTGCCACGTCTGAAACAACCATCCCGCGCTAGGACCGGTATCTGGGTAAGCCAGGAGACACTCGCCACGACCGGACCACGAGTGAAAGACACCGATCCATACGTAGCGTACGTGTTGTTCGGGGAGACCATTGGCGCCCCGTTCCGCTACATATCCGATTGGGGGGTGGAACGAAAGGGGGCACCCGAATTTGGTGATCTCAAGATCATCTATGTCGCCAACGCGAGGTTTGTCCCTCGCGGCGTGCGCGAGCCGTTGAGCCGTTGGGTCAGGAATGGCGGCGTGTTGGTGTTGACTGCGCCGGACTCATTCACCCGCCAGATCGACGGGACGTCGTTTACCAGTTGGAAGGAGGCACTTGGCGTCTCGGGCAAACCGAAGGTTCACGGGCACTTCGAAGAGTGGTCTCTCGGAGAAGGCCGCGTGCTGCTTCTCAAAGACAGCTTCTGGAAAATGGGCGTTTGGGATGATCCGTCCCAGGTCGCTCAAATTCGCGAGTTACAGCTCCAGTATGGTGGTGGCGTGGACGAGCCCATTTGGCGCTTTCGGCTTCCCACGTCGGAACACTCGGCCTCCCTATTGACACCCGATTCCGGCAAGGACTAGAAAAACAACTGCGTTTCGATTGGCGCGAAAGTTAGGAGGAGACGAGTCCGATTGCCAGCTTGGGATTGGTGCTGGTCAGGCGAATGGCATCCGCTTCTGTCAGACCGATGTGTTGGACCAGGTTCGCGAAACTTTGGCGCATGGTGATCGCCGACCCGACCAGATGAGAGCGATCTGGCGCCCACGCCGCAAGATCCGGTCCAATCGTGATTTCCCATCGACCGAGTTTGTAGCGGCCCGGGCCCAGACCCGCTGCAGCCATGGCGTCACTGACGACGATGCAGCGGTTGATGTCGGCACACCTCAGATAATTCTTCAAGGCGGTAAACGGGACGTGTACGCCATCGGCAATGAAGCATAACCATAACTTGTCCGCCTGGCTCAGGGCGCGTTGAATGATGTTATCGTGGCGGGGCAGTTGCATTGGGCAACCATTGCCCAAATGAGTGAACATGCGGAGGCCGGCATCGATGGCGGCGCGAAGCTCGTCCAGACTCGGGTTGCAGTGGCCGGCAGAAACCATGATCCCCTGATCGGCCAACATTCGCGTGACCTTGTAACCAGGATCGGCTTCGGGAGCCAATGTTACGATCCGGGTCAATCCTTGGGCGGCATCCAGGAGGCGTGGCATTTCTTCGGCATTTGCGGGATGAATCATTTCGACGGGGTGGGCGCCGTGATAACCGAGCTCGGCACTGAGAAACGGGCCTTCGATGTGGAAACCGACGATGAGCTTTTGAGCCAGAGGATCCAGAAGGCGAAGTCTGGCAAGATTGGCCAGACGACGGGCCATCACCTCGATCTTTTCGGTGATGATGGTGGCGAGAATCGCTTCGACCCCGTGGGACGCGAGCCGGATGCACGCTTCATGCAATTCTTCCGCCGTCAGAGAATCCTGGTTGAAATCAATTCCCCCGAAACCGTTGACTTGTAGATCCAGCATGCTGGTCATTGCCCGCGATGGGGTTTGTCACCGACTTGTTCGTGGACTGTTGCCCAGAAATCCGAGTTCACACTCGACACATCATTCCGAAGCGCCCAGATGGCGATTCCACCAAGGCGGTTCTGGAGCGCAACCTGCAGTTTGTTCGAGTACGACTCGGCATCTTCATACCACACTTGATGCGTCGCGTGCTGCGAATCCTGATATTCGAACACCGGGCATTTCTTGTCGTCATCCCAGTGGCGGTTAGCTTGCTGCGCTTGCTTGATGTGTAGCAGATCGTCCACGTATAGCGTCTTTATGGATAGCGCGCCGCCTTGTGGATTCAGGACGAAATCGTTGCCATACAACGGAACTCCAAAGAGGAGCTTTTCGGGGGGTGTGCCTGTCATCAGGATGCGTTGGAGGTCGCGGCGGATGTCAGTTGTGTGCCCGGCCCATTGAATGGGAGACGTCGGTCCAACGAGTGTTTTGTTCCACGGCCCCGTGTAGTCATAGAACATGACGTACAGCCAGTCGGAGTGGAGAGCGAGATTTCGATAGTCCCATTTCCCCCAAGCGCGGGCACTGACGACGATGCAGAGCCGCCGGCCCTGCTCCTGCAACCGCGGATAGAGTTTCCGTGTGAGATCGATGAGAGCGGGTTGCATCTCGGGCCGCACTTGTTCGATGTCCATGACAATTCCATCGAAGCCCTCCCGCGCGGCCAACGCCGCAGTCTCCGCCGCGCACGTCTTCACAGCCGCCGTGTTGGACAAGAGCGTTTGCGGGGAGAAGTTGCGGATGATGGGCATGAGCCGAATCGCATGTGTGTGACAAAAGTTGAGGTAATCGGCGTAAGGTCCGGAGCATCCCTTGGCTGCCGTAATCGTCCCTTGGTCGGTCGCGTCAAACCACATCGGAGAGACGATATCGACCACGTGCGCGTTGGCCCTCAATTCCTGCGGGATCAAGGTGCCGACAGAGCGGGGTTGGCTGGCGAGGACGAGGGCATTACAGAACGGCGCGGTCTTGGCTTCCTGTTCTTGCGACACGCCTGCGCGCGGTTCGGAAGTGGTGCATCCAAGAGCCAGCCCAAACGCGACTACCACGATTCGTATGGCGGGCGTGTCCATCGTCTTCATGAGTCTGAGTAGAGGTGTCGCCGGAGTATATGATCTGTGACGCGGCCAACTAATGCGCCGCCATTCGGGCCAGTCAGCCCTTCACGTCCATTTCATCCCTCGGCCACCGAAAGTTCCAAGCGTCGCCTCAAGCCATGATGAAGGCCCATGAGCGATGCGCCATAAAGCGTCCCGTCGATTCCCAGCGGTGACCGCAAAATTTCGAGCTTCCTGCCAGGTACGGATATGAGGGTGTCCATAATCGTTTGGCGGAGGATCTGAACGTTTTCGTTCGTCAAGAGCTGCTCATCAGAGCACAGAACCAGTATCTCCGGGTCGAGCAGATCCACGACATTGGCCAGCCCCACTCCCCAATGGGGCAGGGCGGCGGCGATATCCTTCTGCGCGCCGAAGGGTCCCATCGGGAACAATGCCTGTGCCCTCTTGGTTGACATGGACAACTCGCCATGCAACTCTCCCGCCGCTGAATTGAACCCGTGATAGACTTCGCCATTCATGACCATGGTCAGTCCGAACGAGTACTGCCGCGCACCGGTCTCGAGAATCGTTAGGGGACGGGCCAGGAAATACAAAAAATGCTCCGATCCGCGCGCGCAACCAAGGTAACGTTCCGCATATGCGCCGCAAACCGTATTGCGCTCCACGACGACGGGATGTCCCAGTCCCGCAGACAACTGCTCGGCCAATGCGTAGTTCTCCAGATGCAACGACATGGAATTCAGCACACAGCCTGTGACGGTATTGACCACCCCGGGGACACTCACCACGGTGTAAGTCGTCTCGTCCATCTGGAGATGATATTGGGACACCAATTCGGCAAGCTGCGAAGGCACGGATTCGAGGAATGCCAGGGTGTTTGACTCGGGCGAAAAGGTCCGTTGGCAAATGATATGCCCGGCTGCGTTCATAAGACACAGCTTGTTGCCCAGGGCATCAAGCGTCAATCCCACAGACCAAGCCACCGTGGGGTTCATTTCAATCAATGTTTCTTTAGGCCCGACGCGATGCGATGGCAGGGCTCGGCCCTCGCGAACAAGGCCCTGCGCTTTCAATTCCCGGATGATGTAAGAAACCGTCGACGGTTGGAGTTGGGTGAGCCGCGC
Organism: Verrucomicrobiota bacterium; assembly: GCA_003152315.1. Lineage (GTDB taxonomy): Bacteria > Verrucomicrobiota > Verrucomicrobiia > Palsa-1439 > Palsa-1439 > Palsa-1439. The sequence continues at coordinate 51,580 of PLZV01000009.1, read as the reverse complement.
AATCTGTAATTGCGAGAGTGCACCCATGGTGCTAATCAGATAAAGAACGGTCTCGCGATTATGAAACGCCGCAATTACGCGGTTCATTTTGATCACATTATTGGGTCGGGCAGAGGAATTTGGCTTTCCTCCACCAAGCAGCGAGGAAGTTGGACGCAATCTAATCATGGCAATCTCGCAAGATCGATGGCTTTGATTCGGAAACCGAATCAAATGCACATTCACGGGAAGAACCAATCCTCCCATTTGCTGTTAGTTTACATTTGGAATGATATTGTGTCAACCATTACATTTGCGTAATACCGTTTACAATAAGCACATACCACTGAATAAACGCCGCGGCTATCGAGGCGAGAAAAATAAAAATTCATTGAGAGAACTTATTGTTTGACAGCAAGGGCAGTCCGACGGTAATGTGGTATCCAGACAATAAATTAAGGGATGGTAGTGAATCGGATTCAAATCCATAGGAACGGCGGCCGGAACCGAGAGACACGATCTAGCAATGCGTGGGAAGCATTTACGTTAATTGAGTTGCTGGTGGTGATTTCCATTATCGGCATTCTTGCGGCATTGCTTCTGCCCGCCCTGAACACGGCCCGCGAGCGAGGCCGGACGGCGGTTTGCGTTAGCAACATCCACCAGGTGATGTTGATGCTTTTGGAGTACTCGTCTGACTACGATGGGTGGATCTGTGGGCCGTTGGAAGAGGGAACATCCACGACCAATACTTGGGGCGCGTTCCTGGTTAATAACGGCTATGCGCACGTCACCGGCTACAACGTGTTTGTGTGCCCCAGTTACGCGCCAAAGATGTTTGATGTGAACATGGGCGATGCTTGGAGTCGCACGTACGGATTGCGGGCGGTGCCAAACCCGAGTCCCACTCTCCCCGCCTACTACGGGACTACGGCCAAGCCGTCGTGGGACACGCAAACAGCGCAGAATTTGTTGAACCTGGACAAGTTGCAAAATGCCACGGAGTTTCCTTTGGTCGGCGATACCATCATCAAAACACTCCCCACGCCGCCGAACCCCTCGCAATGGTATGCGTTTGGGTCCGTGGATGTGTTCAATGAGGGAACGCTAACACTGCATGCTTGCCATCTGGGTACTATCAACATCGGCTACGCGGACGGAAGCGTAAGGAGTTGCACGCCATTGCAACTCACCAGTTCAAGTTTGCCAACGGACCAACGTTTCATCGTCAGCACGGTAAAGTGATAATCGACTTCTTCGACCAGCGGACTGGAATGACAATTGAACGTGATACGGCTTGCGAAACGGAATCGAAATGAAGACTGAGTTTGCCATCAAGGGATTTCACATCGACCTGAGGATCCAGGTGATGCCGATGCCAGCATTGCGGAAATACGTGGCGGAATTGGCCGAGTTTGGGTTGAACACGCTCCTCATTGAGTGGGAGGCCGCCTATCCGTACGACAAGCACGCCATCATCGCCAGCGAGTACGCCTACACGCGGGAAGAGGTGGAATCCTTCGTTGCGTACTGTGGCCGGTTGGGTATTGACGTGATCCCGTTGCAACAGTGTTTTGGCCACATCGAGTACATCCTCCGGCATGAGCGGTATGCGAACCTGCGGGAAAGCAAGACCGACATTTGCCAGGTCTGTCCCCTCAAGGCAGCTGAGGCGTTTGGCGTCTTTCGCGAATTACTGGCCGATATAGCCTCCACGCATCCGTCAAAATACCTCCACATTGGGGGTGATGAAACCTATCTGCTGGGGCACTGCCCGCAGTGCCGCGCCAAGGCACAACGCGAGGGCAAATCGAGGTTGTATGTTGATTACTTCAAGGAGATTGCCCGCTACGTGGTCGACCTCGGACGCCGTCCCGTGCTCTGGGCCGACATGCTACTCAAGCACCCTGAAGCGGTGGAGGAGATGCCGAAGGACTGTGTATTTGTCGATTGGAATTATGGGTGGGAGGCCGATCATTTCGGCGATGTCTCACAGATCGAAGGCAACGGATTTGAAATCTGGGGTGCGGCGTCGCTACGCGCCCATCCCGACAACCACTCGCTCACGTCTTGGCAGAAGCGATTTCATAATATTCAGGACTTTATCCCCCAGGCGCGGGATCAGGGCTACACGGGCATGCTGCTGACCTCATGGTCAACCTCCGGGGTTTACGGTTATGAATGGGACCAGAGCGGAGAGGTTGTCGAATTGCATCCGATGCGGAGAGTCTATCCACTATCGGGTTTCCGAATTCTCTTGGCGGCATATGCTCAGGCGTTGAAACAAACCAAACCCATCGAATCGCAAGAGTTTGTCAAGCAGTACGGGGCAGAACGGTTTGGCCTGTCGCCACAAGACGGGGACAGGCTTTGGCAGGCGCTGACGCTTGATGCCACGCTGATTCGGCCGGGCATGGACGTCGGGGCGGTTCACAACAAGGCGCAGAAGTCTAAACGACTACTGGGAGCTCTTCATCCAAACCGACACGAAAACGAATTTGAGCACCTGAGACTGATGGCCGATTTGCGTGAGTACCACATGCGTTTCAAGAAGCTGGAGAGTGAGATCCAGTCGCCGCGGTTCTCTTCCGAGCAAATTCCACAAAAGATGCGCGCGTTGGAAAAACTTCTTGATGAATCGAGAACGCTCGATCAGCGGTTCCTGGAGCTTAACGCAGGCTTTCTCTACGACAAGGGGATTGCGGAGGAAGCCGAGGCGCACACCAAGAAGCTGCGCAAACTCTACGATCGCCTGTCACGGGCCGGTCGAAGGCCCCGCGACACCGTGAAAACACGGGTCCATCACAAGCGGAAATTGCGTTGGCCCGGGACAACCAAAGATGCGCTGGGAAAATCACTCCTGGAGCCATCTCCGGCTGTGGCGGCCGAGTGAGCTGGGATGGTTACGGTCGAAAAGCTGACACCCGCGTGGCGGGAGGCGTTCTTGGTCAGCCGCAACTCGTTGTTTACGCCTATCGAGTCTCCGTATTTGGAACAGGTTGAGAACCCGGACTCTTCGGTTCCGGTGCGGACGTTCATTGGGCGGGATCAATCGAAGGTCCTCTCTTGGGGTAGCTTTTACCTGCGAGGACTTCACACGGAGAGGGAACACGCGCCTGACTTGAGGGTTGCGATGGCCTGCGCGATTGGCACCCTTCCAGACCAACAGCGGCAAGGCCTCGGGGCGAAGGTGTGGCGCGCTGCGGAAATGGCACTGGCCCAGGAAGTCGATGGCGTCCTGGTCTACACAGGTGAAAGTGGACCGGGATACTCCTTTTATCGAGCGATGGGCTATTTACCGCTCCTTTATCCGCCATGCGTTCGACAGAAGGTTTCTCGTGAATCAGGCGTTGAACAGGACGTGGCAATGACCAGGCCGCTCGCTGGATTTGACGATTTCTGGCGTTCCAGTCCTCCTGTCTTCACGGAGTGCTACCGTGGGAGCGGTGGATTCCTGGCGGATCGACCGGGTTCCCTGAAACGTTGGACGAAAGCATCCTTCTTCTACCACGCGAATGCGGTTGGCTGCATACCCCAGGTCTCCTGGCTGCAAGATGAGTCGAGCGGGTCCTGGATCGCATACGCAATCTGGGCCGGCCCGATCGAAAAGATCGATTGGAAGCGAGGCGCCGTCGAAATCTGGGAATTGGCGTGCCACGACAATTGCAGTACGAAGTCTCTTGATCAACTTTTGAGACCGGCCCGCCAGGCGGCGCGCAAGGGCAGCGGATACGTTGACTGGTGGGCGGTGCCGGGGCGACTCACTGAGCGGATGCTGGAACTGGATTTCACAGAACTCCCTCGCAGTTTGTGTGTGCTTGGAAAAGTGTTTGATCCGGCGAGGAATTTGGCAGAACAATTGGAAGTGCGAGGTTTCCCGGCCGACTGCCTGAATGGGGCGGGGGGGCGGGTTGAGATTCGTGTGGGCGATTGCCTCGTGGAGATCGAACGCGACGCGGCGACGCGCATGGTTTTTGCGCGATCCTCTGCCAGCCAGGAGCACCAACTCGGAATGCTGACAATCCGACCGATGGCAAAGGCGCGGGCGACTCTCGAGGCCTTCGATGCCGCACTACCGCGTGTGCCGTGGAGTTACCTCGCTTCGGAATACATATGAAAAACAGAAACATCCAGTCCTTTTCGATCGATGGACGTGCCTGCCCGACCGAGCTGTGGGCGGGGCTTAAGGAGATCCAGGCGGAATACCCGCAGCGATTCACCAGGACCAGCGGCGCGCGTCGCTTACGGTTTGTTGGCAACCGCCGAGGACCGTCGGGCAGTTTGTCTGTAACCAAGAATGGTGCAGAAGTCATGATCCGGTACGCAAACAAGACGGGTGCGTTTCGCGCGCTGGGTCGTTTGCTGGGCGAGAGCGACGCTCGGGCCGTGGAACGTGACTTTTCGGAGAAGGCCCGGTTCGACCTTCTTGGAGTCATGGTTGACGTATCTCGCAACGGGGTGTTGAGACCCGAGACGGTGAAAGCGTTGATCCGTCGGTGCGCTCTGATGGGCATCAATACATTCATTCTGTACGCGGAAGATACGTATGAGGTGCCCGGTGAACCATTTTTCGGCTATCTGCGCGGTCGATACACCCAGCGTGAACTCCGCGATTTGGATGCGTATGCCGACGCGTTGGGCATGGAGATGTTCATGGCCATTCAGACGTTGGGACATTTGGGACAGATATTGCAATGGCCGGCATACGCCGAGTACCGCGATGTGGACGAGGTGTTGATCGCCGGAGAGAAGCCGACGTACGAACTGATCGACAAGATGATCCGTGCCGCGGCTGCTCCGTTTCGGTCATCGCGGTTGATCGTGGGGATGGATGAAGCGCACGGGCTGGGAACCGGGCGGTACCTGAAGAAGCATGGCTACAAACGGGCTTTCGACATCTTCAACAGTCATTTGGATCGCGTACGGGGAATTTGTCACAAGCATGGCGTTCGCCCCATCATCTGGAGCGACATGTATTTCCGCCTTGGCTCCAAAACGAATCAGTACTACGACAGGAATAGCCAGATTCCCGCAGACGTCGCGGCGAGCATTCCCAAGGACGTGCAATTGGCGTATTGGGACTACTATCACACGGAGCCTGGCTTTTACGTGGAATGGATCAAGCGCCATCGCGCCCTGGGCTTTGAGCCGATGGTGGCCGGTGGGGTCTGGACATGGAGTCATTTTTGGGCGGCCTTGCCGTTTTCGTTTACTGCGACAGACGCCTGCATGCGCGCCTGCAAGGCGCAGGAGGTCCGCGAAGCCTTCGTCACGCTCTGGGGCGATGACGGAATGGAATGCGATGTCTTTTCGGCGTTGCCAGGTATCCAATTCTTCGCGGAGCATGGGTATGCGGATTCTGTGGATGAGCAACAATTGCGAGCCAATTTCCGCGGGTCGTGCGATGCCGATTTTGATGACTGGGTCAAGGCCAGCGAGATCGATTCCGTGCCCGGCGTCGCAACGCCCGAGAAGAGCTACACCAATGTCGGGAAATGGCTGCTGTGGCAGGATCCTCTGCTCGGTTTGATGGAACCACAGCTCGCCCACCTGTCGTTACGCCAACATTACCAGAAGCTGCACGATACGTTGCGGGTTGCGGCCCGAAAACTCCCCGCCAACCAGCGGCTGCTGTTTCCAGCGCAGTTGTCAAAGGTCCTGGCGCTGAAGTCTGAATTGCGCCGTGACCTGGTCGCTGCGTACAAGACAGGCAATCGGAAGCGTTTACGGGTGCTAATCGGGGGCGATTTGAAACGCTTGCGATCGGCGCTCGATGAACTGTGGGAATGCCACCGTAAGGTGTGGCTGGAATTGTATAAGCCATTTGGTTGGGAAGTGATTGAGCAACGCTACGGTGCGCAACGCGCGCGTCTGGAAGGCCTGGCGGGACGAGTGCGGGCTTATCTGGACGGTGATGTCGGCTCCATTCCAGAGTTTGAGGCCAAACTGGAGAAAGTGTTCCACACTCCGAAAGGCGATCTGCCGCGGGCGACCTATTCGCGGGTGGCCACCGCCAGTGGGGCACGATGGTAACACGATGAAACACGGCGTTTTCCCATTCGACGAATTCCTGAAGGAGTACGACGTCTGGGTATTCCATCCGATGGACCAGGGCGGGCGGCTGGTACAATTACAACTGATCGGATCGGAAATGGACATGGACATGGTCGCGGTCTTACGGCGACCTGATTTTTTCAGTCCTTGGGGCGATCCAATCCAATATGACCGCTTGGAAACCACGGAGCTTGAGAAGAGCGTTTGGCTGAACCGCTGGTACGGCCTACCCAGCTTTGCGCGGTTGTACTCGATTACCGGCGATCGATCCTATCTGGATGACCTATTGAAACTCTTCCGGGGATGGTGCGCTGGCAATCCCGTTCCGCATGACTTGTCGGAGTACTTCCGCAGTCGGCGGTATACGTGGAAGGACATGCAGGTGGCGTGGCGCGCGCAGAACCTGATTTGGTGCTATTTTCTGGGACGCAATGGGTTCAGCTCCGCCGAGCAACAGGAGTTGTTACACTCCATCGCAGTTCACATGCGGATGTTGAACGCTTATTTTGGGGAACAGCCACTTTCGGCGGGCAATCACCAGTCGCACGGCGCGCTGGCGATGCTGCACGCGACGGTTCTCTTTCCGGAATTGGCCAATGCTTCCATCTGGCGCGACAAAGCGTTGAAGATACTGGATCACCACCTCGAAGAGGCGTTCTTCGCGGACGGCAACTCGGTCGAGCTGTGCCCGGGCTATTACCCGTTCATTGCGGCCAATTTTCGTGACGCGTATTTGTTGTGCGACGCCAATGACATTTCGGTTTCACCCCGTTGGCGCGAACGGCTCACGCAGTTCCATCATTTCATGAACCAGGTCCAACAGCCCGACGGCACGATGCCGCCGATCAATGACTCCAGCGAGACGCCTGCGGGTCCATCACTGCGGATTCTGGCCAAAGTGTTGGGAATTCCCGCCGACCGTGAACCAGGCAGATCCGTGTGTTTTAGCGATTCCCAACAGGCGGTTATGCGCGATAAGGCGGGAGCGCACTCGACTTATGTATTCCTGGATGCCGGGGCGGCGTGGCCGCATCATTGGCATGGTGGCAAGCTGGGATTTCATTTTTGGCATGATGGGCGGCCGTATCTCGTGGACAGTGGGGTGTGCAATTACGACGATCCACTGCGCGTCGCGTGGTATCTGAAGTCGGAGGCACACAACACGGTTCTCGTAGACGATCTTGGAGACGCGGACGCGGCGCAAAGGTTCTCGACAGGTCCCACAGACGTGGGGAGTTGCCTCTGCGGATGGATGTCCACGCCCGAGTACGACCTGGCCACCATGTCGAACGCAGCATTTCGGGTATTGCCTGCACCGGTTTCCTGGATTCGTCAGATCCTGTTCTTGAAGAAGCGGCAGATGGTCGTTGTCGTGGACCGGTTGGACGGCGCCACCGAGCATGAGTACCGCTGGCTGTTTCACTTCGCCCCGACGACATTGAGAACCTCTGCAAATCCCGAACAGGTGCTCACCGGATTTGATGATGGCAATTTGCTGCTCGCGCCCTTCTGCGCGGAGAAGTTTGCTCGCATGGACGTTCGGCAGGGTCATGTGAATCAGCAGAGCCGAAATCTTCCGGCGCCAGTTGCCAACTTTGTTGCGCGAGGCGCTCGTCTGGAGGCCGCATTTCTGGTAATGCCCGTGAGTGGGCGGGAATTCCCCGCACTGCGGCTGCAGCAAACCACCGAGGTCGACGGTGTGTCTTTGACGATCGGGCTGCGAGGGGAAGTTATCAGGTTGATCATTCCAAATTCGGCTTCCGAGGTGAGGATCGAAACCAATACGCTGAACGAGGTCATGTCCGAGGCATTGGGCGTATGAGACAACAACGCAGAGCACCCGACGGGTGGAATGGGTCGACTCAAATAATGAATACTGCGAAATCAGTTCATGGAGTCCTCCTTCTCTTCCTGCTCGCGTCCTGTGCGCACCAACGCACTTCCCTCTCCGGCTCCGTGCCGTTGGCGGTGCATCGGACGGCCATGCCGATCCAGTTGGACGGATCCGTGGATAAACCCGTCTGGCAGCAAGTCAAACCGATCCGATTTGACATTCCGCGTGAACTTCAACAGCAGGGGCAAAGCCTGGAGGAGGCTGGTGCGGCGCGGCTTCTTTGGGATGATCAGTATCTGTACGTCGCTTTTGATTTCACGGATTCAGACGTTGTGGCCAACGGCACAGAGGACGACCAGGAGCACCATAATCTCGGGGATGTCGCGGAGATTTTTCTCAAGCCAACCGACCAGACGTGGTACTGGGAGTTTCACGTGACACCGGCCGGGTACGTCTCCACGTATTTGCATCACGGACGGGGTCGGTTTGGACTGCAAGGAGTCAACTCGCACGTCAAACCGCGGTTCATCGAAGCCGCGGCCCGGGTACGGGGCACGCTGAACGACGACCGCGATCGCGACGAGAGGTGGACGGCGGAGGTCGCCATCCCCTGGAGCAAGCTGGATGGCTTCGGCGAGAAACCAGATGTAAAGGCGAATTGGACGATCCTGCTGGCGCGGTACAACTACACCCGCTATCGCACGCAGGCGACAGGACCGGAGTTGTCCTCGTGGCCCGTCCTGTCGCGAGCTGCGTATCATCTCGTCGAACAATATGCCCCACTGAAGCTAGTACCCTGAGGACACGATAAATCAATGCACTGGATCGACTACGCCATCCTGCTCGTCCCCTTCGTGATCGTCATGATTGTATCGGCGCGCACCCGCCAGTACATGAAAAGCGTTGCAGACTTCATGTCGGCCAGCCGCTGCGCCGGGCGGTATCTGGTGTGCAACGCGGCCGGGGAAGCGGCGTTTGGGGCCGTCAGTGCGGTGGCGATGTTCGAGTATCTCTACAAAACCGGATTTGTCCTCAGTTGGTGGCAGCAGTTGAGTGTGCCTGCGGGGTTATTGCTGACCCTGACTGGATTCGTCGTGTACCGCTATCGGGAGACACGCGTCATGACGATGGCGCAGTTCTTTGAGATCCGGTACTCGAAGAGGTTTCGGGTGTTTGCCGGCATCCTGGCGTTTGTCTCGGGCGTGCTGAACTACGGCATTTTCCCCGCTGTAGGCGCCCGGTTCTTTGTGAACTACTGCGGGTTGCCGCAGTCCCTTGCTTTTGGGGGACTGTCGATCCCCACGTTCGCTGTGCTGATGGCCATCTTCATTAGCGTGGCTTTGTACCTCACGCTGGTCGGTGGCCAATTGACGATCATGGTCTGCGACTGCCTGGAAGGGATCTTGTCGAATGTTCTGTGTGTGCTGGTGGCCGCCGGTTTGCTCTGGATTATTCCGTGGTCGAACATCTACACCGCGCTGGCTGCCGCACCAAAAGGGCAGTCGATGCTGAACCCGTTCGATACCGGCCAGGCGAGAGACTTCAACATCTGGTACGTGCTGATTGGCATCTTCATTTTGGTCTACAACTACATGTCGTGGCAAGGGGGATACGGATTTCGATCCGCGGCCGCGAGTCCCCACGAAGCAAGGATGGGTGGCATCTTGGGCACGTGGCGGGGGTACGCACGCACCGTGATGATGACGTTGCTCGGGGTGTGCGCATTCACGTACCTGAACCATCCCAAGTACGCTGCGGGCGCGGCCCAGGTTGCGGATGCCCTCAAACGCATTCCCGAAGTGTCGATGCAAAATCAAATGCGCGTGCCGGTGGCGCTGGCGCATATGCTGCCGGTTGGCCTCAAAGGGTCATTTGCCTGCATCATGTTCTTCGCCATGCTTGCTTGTGATGGGTCGTACATGCACTCGTGGGGCGGCATTTTCATCCAGGACATCATCCTGCCGTTCCGCAAGAAACCATTTACACCGGAGCAACATATCCGTTTGCTGCGATGGTCCATCGCCGGTGTAGGAGTGTTCGCCTTCCTGTTCGGCCTCCTCTTCAATCAGACCGAATACATCCTGATGTTTTTTGCGATCACGGGAGCGATCTTTTTAGGCGGTTCCGGGTGCGCGGTGTTGGGAGGACTGTACTGGAAGAAAGGCACAACCGCTGCCGCGTGGGTCAGCATGATCACCGGGTCCTTGCTGGCCACCAGCGGGATTGTGCTCCAGCAATGTTGGAAATCATTGCAGCCGCTTCTGGTCGATGTCTTTCAGAATGGCGCCGCTCACAACTATCTCGTGCAGCACCCGGAGAAATTTCCCATCAACGGTCAGGTCTGGGGGTTCTTTGCCTCGTGCGTGGCGATCATCTTGTACATCGTGGTTTCTCTGGTGACGCGCAAAGCCGATTTCGACATGGACCGCATGCTGCATCGTGGGCGTTACGCGGTGGAGGCCCAGCCGGTGGCTATCTCGAGTCCGGCCCAAAAGGGATTTCATTGGGGGACGATCCTCGGGTTCGACGGGGAGTTTACAACCGGTGACAAACTGATCTCCATTGGAGTGTTTGCCTGGAGCATGTTCTGGTTTCTGGTGTTCGCCGTTGGCTGTGTTTGGTATTTGTGGCGTCCCTGGCAACTGGAATCCTGGGGACAGTACTGGTTCCTCACGGCAGTCTTCTTGCCGCTGGTGGTTGGCGTCGTTACCACCGTCTGGCTTACTTGGGGTGGTGTGCGGGACCTGCGCCGCTTGTTTCGCGACCTGCGCACGTGCGAGCGCAACACCCTGGATGATGGGATGGTTGTTGACCACCACAACCTGGACGAAGTTGCCAAGAGCACGCGCAACACACACGCTCCGACTGACTCCCGAGCAGTGATTGCTCCGCGGTCTGCTGATTGATTTGAAGGATCAAGTGAAACCGCCTTTGACCGTGGGATTGATCGGCGTCGGCGGGTTCGGCGCGTCTCATCTTAAGGCATTGGGACCACTGGAAACGGAAGGCCTTGCGCGCCTCGTGTGCGTGGCAGACCTCGCGGACACACCCCTGGCCAGCACGCGACGAACGCTGGAATCCCGTGGCGTTCGCTGGTATTCGGATTACAAGAGCCTGCTCGAAAAGGAGCTGGATCTCGACGCCTTGGCGATTGCCGCCCCCATCCATCTCCATATGGAAATTGCCACCGCGGCGATTGCCCGCGATCTATTTGTGTACCTGGAAAAACCACCCGTGCCGCTGATCCAGCAACTCGATGGCCTGCTGGCGCTCGATCTTCACAAGAAAGTGGCCGTGGGTTTTCAGCTCGTGAATTCCCAGCCCGTGCAGCAGTTGAAGCTCTGGATTACGCAGGGCGCTTTGGGAGAGATTCGGAACTTCCGTGTCGGTGGTTGTTCTCCACGATCCACAGTGTATTACGCGCGGGCTCCGTGGGCTGGAAAGATGATTTACGACGGCAAACCGGTATTCGATGGCCCGGCCACGAATGCGCTGTCACATTGGCTCCACAACATAATGTACCTAGCCGGCGGGAAAATGGACGAATTCGGCTTGCCGCTGGATGTCGAGGCGGAATTGTATCGGATCAAGCCGATTGAGAGTTACGACCTCATTGGCATGCGGGGACACATGGAATCAGGCGCAAGCTTTCAGTACGTCGTCACTCATGCAACCGAGGAGGCGGTACCCTGCAAGCTTGAAGTCGTGGGATCCAAAGGCCGAGCGTGGGTTTTTGAGAACGGCAATGTTCCGGGGAATGATCTGGGGCTGTTGGAATCGGCTCAATCCTGTGCCGATCCCTTTCTTGAGACGTGGCGTCAGTTTGTGCGGTTTGCCCTCGGTACGCAACCCCGCCCGGCCACACGGCTGGACGACACTCGTGGTTACGTCTTGGCAACAAATGCGGCACTGGCGAGTTCGGGAGGCATTCGCGATATTGGCCAGATATGGGGCGAAAGCCGCCAGAACGCGTGCCAGCCTGGCCTCGCGGAATTAGTGGAACAGACGGTTCAGGAGGGCAAGTTGTTTTCCGAAATGAAGGTCGATTGGAGTCGGTCGGGCAAGTCGATTAAAATCGCCGAGTGGCTTCCCTCAACATACGTAACAAGGCTGGGCTATTTTCATAAAAATTCATTCACATAAATTACTATGGTTGAATGCTGATTTACATAAACAATGGTATCGCAGGCTTCTATGTGTGCAAATGTAGAAGTCTCGCCGCGAGGTGCATCGTAAATCATTCATTAAATGTACTAATATATTGACACACCTCTATGCCGTCAATATAGTGCTCTAAAGTTGCCGTTGAAGTCGTAGCGTAACTCAACCCATTGAGGAGAGGGCAGATGCTGAATCTTCCACCGCCAAGATACGAACGCTCAACACGTTGGAATCCGCCGCAGTCAGCACTGCTGATTCTTGCCTTGTGCCTTTTATGGCCGTTGGGCGTGCTTGCGGCCGATGGAGACCCAGCGGCTCAAGTACCGCCGGCTGCCGCCGGGACGGGCACCTACTTGAATAACGGGACGTGGATGGATTACGCGTATCTGTGCAAACCCGAATACCTGGCGCGGTTGCCGGAGGTAGCCACGCAGATGAAGGAGAGTTGTCGGGTGCCTGTTTGGTTCCTGAATGTCGGTTCACTGGACGAAAACGGAAAGTTGCAAGGCCGAGGAGTATCGAACGTCGTCAGCTACCTCAACGCGCTGAAGAGTTGGGAAGATAAGAACCACTACCATTTTCAAGTGTTCGCCTGGCTGAATGCCAACTGGCCCAAAGTCAGCGTGACGAATCCAGCCGTACGCGCGAACATGGTCGAGGAATGCAGGAAATTGGTTTCCGCGAAGGTGCCGAATAGTTACATCGTGGGCGCGAGCCGCGCGTTCGACGGTATCCAGTTGGATTACGAGCCGTGCGGGCAGCCTAACAAGGTGTTTGACAGCCTGGTAAACTTCTTTGATCAGGTCCACACGAAATTTGCCGCCATCGGCGCGGAAGGCAAACTGACCAGTTTCACACCAGAGAAATACGGCACAAACAATAGCAGCGAATGGTGTTGGGGGCCGCAGTTTTACTACGACATGGCTCCCCATTTGGATCTATTGTGCGCCATGACCTACGACACCGGGATCAAAGTTGGTTCCGAGTATCACGACTGGATGGAGTACCAGACCACGAATATCCTGCGGGCGGTTTCGGGCAAGTGGTGGGACAACGACACGCAACATCCGCCGCCAACGAATCACGTGAAAGTCATGATTGGTTTTCCGGCGTTTCCGAACAGTAAGTGGCATACCAATACGGTCGAGAATGTCATCTTTGCATCTTCCGGCGTGAAGGCAGGGCTGGCTGAATTGTCCAAGCGAGGGGACGATTCCGTCGGCTATTTCGAAGGAGCGGCCCTTTACGCGCATAGCGACGGCAAGGGGACGGGTGGATACGCGAACAACGACACCGATTGGCGCTGGTTCAAGGAGCGATGGCTCAACGCAAGATAAGTTCCAAACCGGATCGGATACGTGGATGATATCAAGGTGGCTGGCCCCAAAGAGCGCTCATTGGAATAATGATCGGAACGATGGTAGCTTCACGCATACGTAACCTTATGGATCAAGTCATCCATGACCGGATCGGTTGGTTTGGAAAACAGTGTCGATTAGGGGCGCGGTGGCCTCGCAAGTCCCGCTTGGGGATCTGCGGAGCGCTTTGTGCGACCCTGACGCTCTGCATCGCCGCCGGTTCGGCCAGCGCGCAGTTGCTGATGTCGGACAACTTCGACGAAGTGGGCAACACGAACGGAGCGGCCCCGGCGGGCTGGACGCTGAACTTACCCGCCAGTACCCAGGCCAGCATCGTGAATAGTTCCGTCACCACTCCCGAGTCGGCGCCGTATTGCGTTGAGCTTACGGACAACAGCGGCAGTTCACGCCCCGAGATTTATCAGACGTTCGGCGCGGAATCGAACGGAATCGCCATGGCCTCCTATAAGGTCACGAGCACCGGAGTTGCCCCCGCCTATTTCGAGTTGAAAACGTCGAGTGGCACTTTCCTGGCCGCCCTAATCCTGGATAGCAATGGATTGGTTGGCTACGACAACACCGGTAGCGGCACGGTGGATACGACGATTTCTTGGACGCCCGGCGTGTGGCAAAAACTCCAGATCGAATGGTTCGCCGACGAAACTTTCAATGCTTACATCGGCGGCACCCAGATCGTGCAGCGGGCCTCATTCGCATCGGCCGCAGTTCCGAGCAGGATCAGCCTCCTCGCCGGGACCAATGCCGGAACGGGACGGACACTGTTTGCCGATGACGTACAGGTGGTGGTCGCGCAAACGTTGCTGTCCGATAATTTCGACAGCAACGAGACGGTGGGCAATGTTCCGTCCGGATGGGTGGTGACCACACCAGCGGGCACCAGCAATCTGATTGTGAACTCAGCGGTGCAGCCCCCGCTGAGTTCGCCCAACTGCGTGGAGCTCATCGACAATGGTGGGTTGTCCGGCCCGCAGATGTACACCAATTTTACCGGGATGGCCGATGGACGAATATTCTACTCGGCCTTGATTCCGTCCACAAACCGGGCGCCGTTGGACATGCAACTGCGAGACACGAATGGGAACTTCCTCGTTGCCATCCGGCTCGCGGAGAACGGAAGCATGACATACAACGACACGCCTGGAGGCAATGGTCCCTTCACAGCCACCGCCGTTTCCTGGACGACGAACGCCTGGCAGACAATCCGTGTCGATTGGTTCAGCAATTACACCTTCAGTGTGCATCTTGGCTCGAACCAGATCGTCGCCAACGCGCCGTTCTCGACGAATACAATACCGGCCCGTGTGCTCTTTCGGTCGGCGGATTCGACCAGCACGAATTGTTTGGCGTTTGTAGACAACGTGAACGTAAGTCATCCGGCATTTCCCGGCTCGGCCAACTACACGAACAACGCCATGTGGCTCGGATATAACTATTTGGGGTCGCAAAGTTACTGGTCCCAGACGCCAGAACTCGCGTTCCAAATGAAGACAAATTACCGGGTGGCCTATTGGTTTATCAATGTCGGCTCCCTGGATACCAACGGCGTGCTTCAGGGCTCCGTGGCCAATGTCACGAATTTCTTGAGTACGCTCAAGATGTGGGAGGATCAACAAGGCTACCGGTTCAAGGTGTTTGCCTGGGTCAACGGCGATATGCCCTACAGCGGCGGCCCGACCACTGGTGTTAACGTAAATATTGCCTCGGTCGCTTCCAACATCGTGATGGAGGCCGAGAAGCTCGTCTCGACGAACGTGGCGGGAAGCTACATCACCAAATCGACACGGGCGTTCGACGGGGTGCAATTGGATCTCGAGCCGGCAGGACCCAACGGGTCAGACACCCAATATTTCAACATCGTGAAGATCATCGTCAATATCAAGAGCGCCTTCCGGTCGCTCGGAGTGGGAAATAAACTGACCTCGTTTACGTCGCCCTCGTACACGACATCGAGCACGAACAACAACATCTGGGACTGGCCTCCGATGTACTACTACAACATGGCCACCAATATCGATTTGCTCTGTGCGATGACCTACGACACCGGTTATACCAGTAGCATGCAATATCAGAATTGGATCCAGGATCAGACAACGAATATCCTCAAGATGGTCTCGGGCAGGCATTGGAGCAATGACTCGCTCCACCCCGCGCCGACCAACGGCGTGGAAGTCATGATCGGTTTTCCGGCGTTTCCAAATAGTTCCAACCATACCAATACGGTCGAGAACATCTCCGTTGCCGCGCGCGGAGTGCAAGCCGGCCTCACCAATTTGCAGTCGCGCGGAGATCTCTCGACGAATTACTTCCTGGGGGCCACCGTCTACCTTCAAAATGACGGCACCGGCAATGACGGGTTCGCCAGTTACGACACCGATTGGTGGTGGTTCGGACAATATTGGCTGAACACCTGGGCCGACCTGGGTGCCCCGGCGAATCTCCTCGTCAGCCCCGCCAGCCTTAATTTTGGATCGGCACCGGTCGGCGGGACCAACAATTTACAATTTTCCGTGATCAATTCCGGGTTCCAGTCTCTGACGGGGAGTGCGACCGTCGCCGGTCCGTTTCTCCTGGCTGCGGGCGTTCCCTACAACGTTGGGGTTGGTCAGACTCAGACGGTGACGGTGAGTTTCGCGCCGCCGTCGACCGGCGGATTCACCAATGTGGTGATTTTCACCAGCAACGGCGGGAACTCGACGAACACGGTCACGGGCACAGGCGCGGTCGCTCCGACGGCCAGTTTCACTGCCATTCCGAGGAGCGGTGTTGAGCCGTTGACCGTTACGTTCACCGACACATCGACCGGCACCGCGCCACTGAATCTGTCATGGAATCTGGGCGACAACACGGCCACCAACACCACCGGTGGCGCGGTCTTTGCGCACAGTTATGCCGCCGGCACCTACACCGTCACGCTGACCGCCAGTAACACTGTCGGCGCCAGTACGATTGTGTCGAATAATCTGATCACCGTACTTTCGGCGTTCCAAGCCTGGCAATTGCAGTATTTCAACTGCACCAACTGCCTGCAGGCGCAAGCGGGCGCGGACCCATACGGCAAGGGCCTCAGCAACACCAATCAGTTCCTGCTCGGGCTGAACCCGACGAATCCGGCATCTGTGTTCCAGATCCTTGGCGTGGCGCCGCATGGCAGCGACTTGCAGATCACGTGGGCGACTGCCGGCGGCATAACGAATGTCGTGCAAGCCAGCACTGGATCGGCTGACGGTTCGTACTCGACCAACTTCGTTGACGTCAGCCCGTCGATCATCATTCAGGGCAGCGGCGATACCACGACGAATTACCTGAACACGGGCGCGGTAACGAATTTTTCCACCCTCTACTACCGGATACGTTTGCAACAGTAACGGAGTGTTTGTGGGCAGGGACATTTGTCTTTCGCAACTGGCGATATGACGAGAGAACGCCGCTCCAGTCACGGCGTCTCATGACAGTTTATGAAATCAGAAGAATCTCGAGCCCAGTCCATCCGCCCACCTTTGGACCAGTTTTTCCGGCCTGTGGCACTGACGAATCGTGATTATCTCGAAGCCGCAAAACGCTCTGGGAAGACGGTCCGCCTAGCGATCGGAATGGAACGTGAAGACGGTCATCTCTCCCGGTACGAGACGCCGGTGCTCGATGAACCGGACGACCGAACGCTTTACTACGCGGAACGACTGGTGAAGTTTCTCTTGTGGGCGTGGGGCGGGTGGAAGATTCACATTGGGGGGCCGCGAACCATTGGCGAGCACATCCGCGGCTGCTATGCTCCGGGCGGCGCACGCGCGTTTGACGTGGAATTGATGAGCCGGGTGTACGAGCGAGCGGTTGAGGTGGCGATGGTGGAGGCCGACGATGTCCCCGCCGAGCGTGAAGCGACTTCCGCCAAGGGCGGTCATCTGGATGGCTGCCGCATTGGGTTCGATCTGGGGGCTAGTGACTACAAAGTTGCCGCGGTGAAGGACGGCACGCCGGTGTTCAGCGCCGAGTTTGCGTGGAACCCGAAAGATCAGGCTGATCCTGGCTATCATTTCACCAAACTGAATGAGGGGATTGCGAAAGCCGCCGGTTATCTGCCCAAGGTCGACGCGATTGGCGGCAGCACGGCCGGCGTGGTCGTGGACAACCAGATCCGGGTGGCATCCCTGTTCCGTTCGGTGCCTGTCGAACGCTTTGGTGAAGCGAAGAATATCTTCCGTCGTCTGGAGCAGGAGTGGGACGTGCCGGTGGAGGTGGCCAACGATGGGGATGTGACTGCGCTGGCCGGCGCCCTGTCGCTGGGAGTCAAGGGCGTTCTCGGCATCGCGATGGGGTCAAGTCAGGCGGCCGGGTATCTCGACCCGCGGGGTCGGATGACCGGCTGGCTCAACGAACTGGCCTTCGCGCCGGTGGACTACAATCCTCAAGCGGCTCCCGACGAATGGTCCGGCGACCGCGGAGTCGGCGCGTTGTACTTTTCGCAACAAGCTGTCCACAAGCTGTTGCCGGCAGCCGGGATTGAATTGCCCTACGACATGGGACTGCCGGAGCAGCTGAAGGAAGTGCAGACACTGGCGACGAAGGGGGACCGGCGGTCCGCCGCGATCTACGAGACCATGGGGGTGTACTTGGGGTATGCCATAGCGCAGTACGACGAGTTCTACGATTTTGAGCACCTGTTGGTTCTCGGTCGCGTGATGACTGGCGAGGGTGGTAGTATACTGCTGGCGAAAGCAGGGGAGGTGCTGCGGCAGGAGTTTCCCGGGTTGGCCGAACGGGTGCAATTGCACGTGCCCGACGAAAAGAGCCGTCGGGTTGGTCAGGCCGTGGCTGCCGCCAGCCTGCCCGCCATTTCGAGGCAAGGACGATGAAATTGCATAATGCGACAGCGGAGGTCTTTGTTCCGGACGGCACGCTGGTGACGGAAGCACTCAAGCGCATCACTCATCTTGGCATTGGCGCCCATCAGGACGACCTGGAGTTCATGGCGTTTCACGGCGTACTGGCCTGCTACCACAGCGACACGCAATCGTTCGGCGGGGTGATCTGCACCAACGGCGGCGGAAGCTCCCGCACCGGCCCGTATGCGAACTGCACCGACGCGCAGATGATGGCTATCCGACGGCGCGAGCAGAACGCGGCGGCAGTGGTGGGCCGTTACGGCATGATGATCCAACTCGATTACCCCAGTACCGCAGTGAAGAGCGCCACCGAGTCCGCGTTACACGGGGATCTGCGGCAGATTTTCGCGGCGACGCGACCGCAGATTGTTTACACACACAATCCGGCCGACAAACACGAGACGCATGTTGGCGTGGCGATCAGTGCGTTGCAGGCGCTGCGGGAGTTGCCCCGCGAGCAGCGTCCCGCAAAAGTCTGGGGTTGCGAGGTGTGGCGCAACCTCGACTGGTTGGATGATGACGACAAGGTGTTGATGGATGTCAGCGGCCATGAGAATCTGGCGGCGGCCTTGAATGGCGTGTTTGATTCGCAGATCGCCGGTGGCAAACGCTATGATCTGGCCACGCTAGGCCGCCGCCGCGCCAACGCGACGTTTCTGGAATCGCACGCGACGGACCGGTCCACGCAACTGGCGTTCGGCGTCGATCTGACACCGTTGGTGGCCGACGAGTCGCGGGACATTGTCGAATATGTGTGCGGGTTCATTGACCGGTTTCGGGCCGATGTGAAACAGAAGCTGGATAAACGACTGGGACGCTGAAGATGGAGATCATCATCCAACCCACCGTAGAAGCGGCCAGTACGATCGCCGCCCAGATGGTCGCGCGGCTGTTGCGCGAGAAGCCCGACGCGGTGCTGGGGCTGGCCACGGGTAGCACACCGTTGTTGTTGTATCATGAACTGGTACAGATGAAACTGGACTGGAGCCGTGTCACCGCGTTCAATCTGGACGAATACGTCGGTCTGGCGCCGGATCACCCGGCCAGCTATCACCGATTCATGTGGGAAAACCTGTTCAACCGGGTCAATATCCTCGAGTCGAATGTCCACATTCCCGATGGGCTAACGGAGGATATCCCCGGTTTCTGTCTGCGCTATGAACAACAGATCCTCGCAGCGGGCGGGATCGACTTGCAGTTACTGGGTATTGGTACCGACGGGCATATCGGGTTCAACGAGCCGACTTCTTCATTGGCCTCACGCACGCGCATCAAGACGCTGACGCAGCAGACGCGCGCCCACAACGCGCGGTTCTTTGGGGGTGAGACCGCGGTGCCGCACCATGTCATCACGATGGGTACCGGCACGATTATGGAAGCGCGGCAGGTGTTGCTGATGGCATTTGGCCCGGACAAGGCCCGCGCCCTTGCTGAAGCCGTAGAAGGCCCAATTACCTCGATGAATCCTGCTTCGATCCTGCAACTGCACCCGGTAGCCAAGATTGTCCTCGATGAACCCGCGGCCTCCCGCCTGCGTAAAGCCGATTACTACCGCTGGGTCTACGACAACAAGCCAGATTGGCAGAAGCTTTAGTCGGCTTATGGAGTCGTGTCGGCTGCGGAATCCGCTCAAAGACCCTATAGAATCATAACTTCACTCGATGCACTTACGCCTTCTGATAAGGCGAGTTTTTCAATGAAAACAGGTTCACGCCCAGAGAATCCCCTAATTCGTGGCATATAACGTGCGGCCTTCGGATAATCGGCTGTTGGAAAGAATATTTCATGTAATGTAATATTAGTGTTGACGCCTGTTATAGTTTGTGTATGATGGCGCTTGGCGAAAACACGGCCGTCTCGGACTCGAAGGGGAGAAACTATGAGCAATTGGTTCCAGTGTCGTACAGTAAATGCGCGGATGCCTGAATCACGCCAGAACTACCCAAGCCACCGCGTCATTTGCATTTTGGGTGTCCTGTGTAGCTTGCTGCTAAGTGCGACTAGCCACGCCACCGACATTACGTGGACCAATGGCAATGGAGGTTGGGATACGGCAATTTTTTGGAGTCCCAATACCCCGCCGGGGGCTGCGGATCGGGCCCTCTTCAACGACAGTTCGTCTATCGCAGGTTACGCCATTGGCCTGAATATTTCCAACATAGCGGTCGGCAATGTTTCGTTCAGCGCCACGACCAAAGGGATGTTCTGGAAGAACAGCACCAACTCGCTGACGGTCATCAACGCGTTTATCATGGACCAGAGCGGCGCGGCGACTGCCGTGAACACGCTCCGTACGGGAGTCATTGCGGCGACCAACTCCAGTGGCACGGCCGTGTTCAACGTGGGCAGCTACACTTCCGGCGGCAAGGGGTTGCTGACAATGCAACACCAAAACACCGCTGGCGACACATCGATTACCAATTGTCCGACACTCATTGCGAACAGTTTTGTGGTCACCAGCAATTCGGTGTTTACGTTCACAGCGGGAACCCTCACGACATTCGGCGGCTCCATCGATTGCGGGACAAATACCAATTTGGCGGCCTTTGCCCCCGTTGCTTTAGACATCTCGACCTGGAACATTTTGGGCGGCACAAACTCCATCACCTTTTTGGGCACGGTGGGAACCAACGAGTTGGCGTTTACAGCCGGCGGCACCGTCAACATCAATGTCATCGGATCCAACACACTGTTGAACGCGGGGGGAAATCAGTTCGACGTTGGATGGAACGGCTTCGCTAACGTAGTGGTCAGCAATGGCGGCCAGATTGTTAACAGTGGCACGTTGTACCTAAGCCGCAACGGCGCTTCGACCAGTAACGACACGATCACCGTGACGGGAGCGGGTTCACAGTGGGTCGTGAGCAATGAATTCTTCATGGGCAATGCGTCCAGGAACAACACCCTGACGATTTCAGCCGGCGGTGTGTTGAGCAGTGCGACGGGACGAGTGGGCGAAGGCGCCGGTAGCAGCAACAACGTGATCACCGTCACAGGAAGCGGTTCGCAATGGAAGCTATCGAATTTTCTATCGGTCGGCGACGCAGCCGGTAGCAACTCGATGATTATTAGCAACGGTGGCCGCGTCGTAAATTCCGGTACATTTAGCCGGTTGGGACGCGATGCGACCAGCGGCAACAACTCGCTGATCGTGGACGGGGCGGGCACCCAGTTGGTGGCCAGCAACGGAACGTTCACTGTGGGCAACCAGGGCAGTCTTCAAAGCGTGACCGTCAAGAACTCGGGTCAGATTCTCAGCTTGGGCGTGAGTGTGGGTGGGCTCCCACCCAGCTCCAACAATACCATCCTTGTGACCGGGACCGGTTCGGTATGGACGGCAAGCGGGCTGCTTACCGTCGGTGCCGGCGACCAGGGGAATCAGGTGGTTGTGACTAACGGCAGTCAGTTTGTAACTACCGGTATTGACGTGACGCCCACGAACAAGGCGGGATCCGTCGTTACAGTGGCAGGTGGTACGCTAATCGCGACCAACTCGGTAAGTGGCGGCGTGCTACGCGTGGGTGGGGCAAATCTTCTGGGCACGGTCACGCTGAACAGTGGCACGATCACGATCGACCAATTGATTCTGACGAATGGAGCGTCCAGCGTGTTTAACTTGAATGGCGGCGTGCTGAATGTGAAGACCAGCATGGTGGCCAATGGTTCCGCATTTGTCGTCGGCAACGGCAGCAGCACCGCGACCTTGAATCTTCTGGCCTTCAGTCACACCTACGCGAGTGGATTGAGTATTTCATCTAATGCGACACTGACCGGTATCGGCACTATCGTCGGCAACGTGACTCTCGGCAACGGGGCCACGCTCTCGCCCGGCTCCGGAGTGGGAACCCTGACACTGGGGAACAACCTGGTGTTGAACAATGGTGGGGTGCTTCAATACGATTTAGGAGCGAGTAACGATCTGACGGTTGTAGGCGGCAACCTGACTCTGGGCGGCACGCTCAATGTCAACGATGCCGGCGGTTTTGGAGTGGGAACTTACACTTTGTTCACGTACGCCGGTGTGTTGACAAATAACGGCGTGACCATCGGCACAACGCCTAACGCGGGTCTGTACTACATCATTGATACCGGTACGGTGGGCCAGGTGAAGTTGGACGTTTTGTACACCGCTCCCGCTGGGCCAATCACCGGCTCTTCCTCGGTCGCCGCGGGCGACAGCGGCTTCAGCTACGCGATTTCCAGTGTTTCCAACGCCACGACCTATACGTGGTCCGTGCCATCGGGCGCGACGATAACCAGCGGCCAGGACACGACTTCGATCACCGTGGACTTTGGGTGCTCCGCTACTTCCGGCAATATCACGGTAACTCCTTCCAACGGCAGTGGCAGCGGTGCATCCAGCAGTCTGGGAGTCGCGGTCACAAACGTGGGCGCGGCAGGTTCGATTACGGGATCCAGCGCGGTCAATGCGGGGGACGGCGGTGTCACTTATTCGATCTCCAGCGTCAGTGGCGCGACGACCTACACGTGGACCGTCCCGTCGGGAGCCAGTATTACCAGTGGTCAAGGCACCACCTCGGTTACGGTTGATTATTCATGCGGCGCAGTTAGTGGGAACGTGCAAGTGACGCCCAGTAACGCCAACTCCTGCACTGGCGGGGCCGGCAGTCTCTCGGTCACGGTCACGAGCGTGGGTGCGGCGGGCGGTATCAGTGGATTGTCCACGGTATGTCAGGGCCAGACCAATGTGACGTATTCGATTGCCGGCGTCAGCGGCGCGACGACCTACACATGGACCGTGCCCTCGGGCGCCTCGATCACCAGCGGCCAAGGCGCGACCTCGATTGCGGTCGATTACAGCGGGTCGGCCGTCTCGGGTAACGTCACGATCACGCCGGCCAACGGCAATGGGTGCGTCGGCCTCGCAGGCAATTTGACGGTTACTGTCAATCCGTTGCCCACGGTCTTCAATGTGACCGGCGGCGGCGCGTATTGTAGCGGCGGCGTAGCGGTGGGCCTGGATGGTTCACAAGCGGGTGTAAATTACCAACTGTGGTTGGGTGGTAACCCGATCGGCTCGCCGGTGCCCGGAACGGGTGCGGCATTGACCTTCGTCAACCAGACGACGGCCGGTAGTTACACGGTTGTCGCCACCGACGCCAGCACGGGCTGTACGTCCACCATGAGTGGCAGCGCAAGCGTGTCGTTGACCGATCCATTCGCGTGCTGGCAGTTGCAGTACTTCGGTTGCACGAACTGCCCAGAAGCGGATGCCGCCTCCGATCCGGACGGTGACGGTCAGAATAATCTGGCGGAATACTTGACCGGGACCGATCCAACCAACAGCGCCTCGGTGCTCGCAGTCGTCTCGGTGGTGCAGTCCGGCGGGGACGTTTACGTCACGTGGACGACGGCCGGTGGGCATACCAACATCATGCAGACGAGCAGTGGCGCTGGGGACGGCAGTTACAGCACGAACGACTTCACGGACATCGCGGGTTCATTGACGATCCTGCCGGGCAGCGGTGGGGACACCGCGACCAACTACACCGACGTGGGCGGGGCGACCAACGCCCCCACGCGTTACTACCGCGTGCGCTTGGTGCCATAATGGCGATCCAATCAGTGGACGAACGATTCCCTGGCGCGACGACTAGACCCGGGGCTACAGGTAGTGAATTCGTCCCCGGTGGATACGGAGTTGTTCTGCGTTGAAGGCGTCGCCCCCGTCAAGGTTGGCACTCATGAACACCGGCGGGGTCACGCCGCGCTGGACGAGTATCTGCACCGTCTCGACCACGATGGCGTTGGCCAGGGCGCAGCCAGTCACAGAAGAAAGCGGGCCAACCTTCTGCTGGAATCCGGGCACCACCACGGCGGCATCGCCATAGGGGACAGCGTTGTCGACGAGAACGTCGGCCAACTCGGAGAGTTTCTTGCCAGAAGGATGCCGGCTGGCGACACGATCAGTATAGGCGAGCGAAGTGATGGCGATGCACTTGATGCCTTTCTCGCGCGCGAGCAGCGCCATGTCGATGACAACGGCATTGCGGCCGGACGTCGAGGTGAGGATCAAGACATCACCGGCCTTCGCGGGTGAATGCATGAGGAATTCGCGTCCCAACCCAACGACACGCTCCAGTTGTGAGGTCAGGGTCAACGGTCGCACGCTCAGATTCATGCCATGAGGGTAGATCGGATTCACCAGCATCAGACCGCCGGTGCGATAAACCATTTCCTCGGTGATCATGAACGAGTGCGACGCGCCAAAGGAGAAAATGCTGCCGCCGTTGACGATTGTGTCCGCGAGCAAGTGGGCCGCGGTCTGAATCTGAGGCAATTGGGTGTCGATGAGTTTCTGCAGAGCATCGCAGGCATTTTGGAGATATTGGCGTGCCGACATATTAGTAACCTTGCGCTTTATATTGTTCGATGGCCTTCTGGTAGAAATCCGCGCCGCCTTCGCGATTGACGCTCATCAATACCGTGGCTGGGTGGCCGAGTTTGGCCATCTTCTCCATGACCGCTCCGAAAATCAGATGACCGGCCACCGCGTTGGCCACGCCCGAGAGTGGGAGAAGCTTGAACTCGTAGCCGGGAATCTCGACTGCGGCGTCTCCGTACGGGGCACCGATGTCGACAACCACATCCACCACGTCACACAGTTTGCGGCCCGATGGATGCGCGGACGCGATCTGTCGAGTGTACGCCAGTGAGGTGAGGCCGATTGTCTTTATGCCTTTCTCACGGCTCGCCAGTGCCAATTCGACGGGTTGGCGGTTACGACCCGACACGGAGCCGATCAACATCACATCGCCGGCGCACAGGTTACCACTATCGACAGCCAGTCGGATCCCCTCCAGATCGCTTGGGGCGGATTCCGGAGGGGAACTGTCCTGCGGAGCGTGGGCCACAGCCCCCTTGATCGTAGACTTGTGCGAAAAGGCCTGAACAGCCGCCAACCCGCCGGCCCGGCCGATGAAATCGCCGTGGATGCCGTGGCCGATTTCCGCGCAATATACGGACCGCTGGTGGGTGAGGGCGTGGACGATCAGGTCGGCCGCTTGGTCGATGGCCGGCAGTTGTGTCTGCTCGAGGTGTGTCAGGATGCCTCGTACGGCATCGAGATAGCGGTGGGTTGCCGTTGTCGTCATTGGGCCATGTCTCCTTTGGTGGCCGTGGCGAGTAACGTCTGGCGAATCGTGTCGACGGTTTCGGGATACAATTCGCGCAAGACACAGAGCGCGTTGCCCAACACTGGCGCGGCCGGGCAGCGTGTCGGGGCTAAACGCGGCGCTCTTTCCCGGATCAGCCCACAGAGGTGGTCCCAGAAAACATCCGACTTCATCGCGACACTGCCGGTACCGACCAGGACGTACTCTTCCCCGGCAATCTGGAGCTGATCCAGCAAGTCCCACACGGTTTGACCAATCGCTGCGGCAGCGTCCTGCAAAAGGCGGACGGCCTCAGCGTCACCCTTTCGCGCTTCTTCGTTAACGATCTTTGCCAAGAATGCCACCGTAGAGCGATCCTGTGGCGTAAGGCTGAACGTAACGAGGTGTTGGAGACGATCCCGGTCATTCAATGCCACCGGTTGCGCTTGCCCTGCCAGAAGCTCGCAAGCGGTGAACACTCTCTCCTTCAGACTGGTCTGGTGGCCGGGGTGCATCGCCGCTCGCGCCGTGGCCCGCAGCGCCTGCAAACCGATGGAGTATCCGCTACCGAAGTCGCCGAGCATCGGGCCCAGTCCATCCAACGCCAGCTTCCGACCTTGCCGTGTCTGCGCACTCACGAGTGCGCCAGTGCCCGCCACGACCACCACGCCGTTCGTCTCGCCCACGAGGGCCAACGGTCCCTGTGTTTGCGTCAGCGGCCACACGCGCACCCGCTGCGCGTGGTCAGGATCGATGAGGCCCGCCGGCAACGTGGCGGTGAAGGCGGCCACATGCAACTCGTCGAAGGTATGCCGGCCAATGGCTTGGGCGGATGCGGCACGGGCGGTCTCAAAGCTTCGTCCGCTCAAGCCTGGCCGCTGCACGTGGCCGTAGCCAACCACTGTCCCGTCCTCAGACACGACCGCCGCATCGCACTTCGAACCTCCAGGGTCAAAAGCGAGCACGGCCCGTTTCAAATGCATTGTCATCGCAGTGTGCAACCATTCCGGTGGATCAAGTTCGCTGAATTCTTCTTCATTTGCGGCTTTATGGCGAGGATTGTTTTGTGCCGAGCTAAGTCCCGCGTCCCAAGCATGTCAAGCAGGACTTAAAGGAGAATCGACCACGTTGTCTTGAATTTTCGCGCGTTAAAGGACAAATCTCCAACTCACCTGCGCCGCTGGCGTCACACTGCCCCAGCAACGGCGGATTCAACAGGCGTGCCTGTGCATCTGCGCTTGCTCAACTCCGGTTTCGTGTGTGTCCAAAGGGGAGAGTCGTGGTGTCAGGGAAACCGTCAGGGAAAAGTAGTGAAAGAGTACGTCTGAGTAATGGTCGGTAGTGGCGGATTAGCCTTGATTCTCAATAAGGACCATGTACAAAATGGCCGAGAATTGAGGATTCGGAGGTTCGAGTCCTACCTGCGGAACCGCTTCGGACGATTTTTCGAATCTCACGCAGTCCCATTGCCCGACGGGGCTACAGCGCGCGTCGGCCCTGAATGATGTTGACCAGGACCATGATGATGGCCGCTCGAAAGTGTTGGACGTTGTCAACCCGCCTTCAAACTTCTGGGTCACTCTCCTCTTTTTAGAAAGGGCCTAAAAAACCTCTTGCCCCAGTTTGATGAGGGGTATCAACGGAGACCCCAGCGCTGTCTCGAACAACCGATTTTCGGTCACAAATCTTTGGCTTGCTCACGCTTTAGGCGTAACGCGGCCTCGAGTTCCAGAAGTTGAAGCTTATCTTTCGTGCGGCCTGTGGCCTTTTTTGCCTTGATCAAGGTTTCCAATGACATCACTTTAACGTGGACGCCGTAAACCTCCAAAGTCTCCGCGGTCTTGATGACCTGATCATAACCGTCCACGCCAGTGATGTATCCAAGAACATCGACGTCGCCGACGTCAGTGACCAGTGTGAAATTGCTACCATGCTCGATAGTCGCGCTGTCGAATTTGAACGGCAAATCAGATGGCGCGCCGCGTAGTTTGGGATGCAATGGTCCAAGGGCGTTCGCAAGGGCCGCCATGTTCGGTTTGGAGCGGCGGTAGCAAATGTCGAGATCGCGGGTTATGATGGGCACGCCGAGGCTTACCGCTGCCATGGCGCCAATGATGACGAACTCAACCTTATGTTCATCGAGGTTGCGGATCACGCGGGCGTAATCTTGCGGCACGTTCCATCTCCTCAATGAAGTCTACGAACACACGATGCTTTTCCCAGCGCTCCGTGGGTGTCAGGCGTAGCGCCTCGATGATCTGGCCTTCATCCACACCAGAAGGCCGTTTTGCATTTGAGCGATGGTTGGCAGCGCGTTTCATAACTGCCACAAGTTAACACAAGTCTGGATGGCGGCAAAGGCTGAACAGAAATAGACCGGTAGGAATGGAATTCAGGGACAAAAAATCCCCCGCGCCTTGAACCCCTCAAGGTGTCACCCTGAGCTTGTCGAAGGGTCTCTGTCGTTCCGTCTCTACAAACGACTGAGATTTGCCGTCGCACGACAGACGGCTCGCGGCGATTTCGCTTCGCTCAGAATGACAAGCCCGAGCTATTTGTCGCGCGAACACTCATTCAGGAAGTCCATACTTCGCCCGGACTTCGTTGACTGATTTTGTACGCCCCGCCTGGCTATCCGCCAAACCTTGTTCAACAACTTGACGGACATAAATCTCGCGCATCAAATCATCCCACGTCGCTTGCGCCGGCATCTGATTCGCTCGCGATTTTTGACTCTCGCTGCGGAACAAGCCTACAAATTCAGCCGCTTCACGTTTTCGAAGACGTGGTCGGAGGAAGTTTTCAGTTGGGCTAGTTCGTCGTTGCTCAGTTTTAGCTCGATGATTTTTTCCACGCCGTTGGCGCCGAGGACGCAGGGGACGCCGACGAACATGTCTTTGACTCCGTATTGGCCGGTGCACCAGGCGGCGCAGGGGAGGACGCGTTTCTCATCGCGCAGGATTGAACTAACCATTTCGACGACGGACGATGACGGGGCGTAGTAGGCGGAGCCGGTCTTGAGTAATGCCACGATTTCGGCGCCGCCGTTGCGGGTGCGGGTGACCAAGGCGTCGAGTTTGTCTTTCGGCAATAGATCTTCGACCCTAATTCCCGCGACGGTGGCGTAGCGGACGAGGGGAACCATGTCGTCGCCGTGACCGCCGAGCACCATGGCGTCCACGTCGCGCATACTGACCCCGAGTTCCATTGCGATGAAACAACGGAAGCGGGCGCTGTCGAGCACGCCGGCCATGCCGATGACTTTGTTCTTGGGGAAACCGAGTTTCACGCCGGCGAGATAGGTCATCACGTCGAGCGGGTTGCTGACGATGATGACGGTCGCGTTCGGGGCGTTCTTCTTGATCGCTTCACAGACGCTGCCGACAATACCCGCGTTGGTCTTCAGCAAATCATCGCGGCTCATGCCGGGTTTGCGGGCGATGCCGCTGGTGACGACGATGAGGTCGCTGCCCGCGCAAGCGGCGGGATCGTTCGCACCGGTGACCTTGGCGTCGAACCCTTCGAGGCAGGCCGACTCCATCATGTCGAGCGCCTTGCCCTGCGGCATGCCTTCGATGATGTCGACCATCACGACGTCGGCAAGTTGTTTTTCCGCGATGCGCTGCGCGGTGGTGGACCCGACAAACCCCGCGCCGAAAACGGTAACTTTGCGATTCATATACGTTCCTGAATTGTGAGGTGATTGAATTGTTGCTGTAACGCATTGTTATTAAGGAAAAAGCGCGGACTGTCGAGCCGGAATTGGCGGTCACGGTAGCGTTGACGCTCCGTCGGCAAGATGGTAGCTTTATAAGGACGTATTCCTGTGGGGCGATGCGACCCCTTGGGAGTCGGCCATGAGGAACGTGTTAAACGAAAACGTGTTAGTGCTCAATCGTCTGTGGCAGGCGATCAACGTCTGCTCGGTCGAGCGCGCGTTTATGCTCCTGTACATGGGCCACGCCGAGGTGGTGACGGAGGACAGCGGGAATTTCCAGACCTTTGATTTCCACGAGTGGCGTGAATTCAGCCAGGGACACCACGGCGAGGACGTGGTCCACACCGTCTCGTTCAAGATCCGCATTCCGCGTGTGATCTTGCTGCTGTTTTTTGATCGGCTGCCGCACAAGGAAGTGAAATTCACGCGGCACAATATTTTCGAGCGCGACCACAACACCTGCCAGTATTGCGGCAAGCATTTCGACCGCCGCGAGTTGAACCTCGACCACATCGTTCCCCGCGATCACGGCGGCACGACCACGTGGGAGAACATCGTCTGCGCCTGCATCCCGTGCAACACGCGCAAGGCCAACCGCACGCCTCACGAGGCCGGCATGAATCTCGTGCGCAAACCCAAGCGCCCGAAATGGCGCCCGTTCGTGCAGATCAGCTTCAGCCTGCAAAAGCACGACAGTTGGAAACACTTCATTGACCTCGCCTACTGGAACGTCGAGCTGGGCGAAGATGNNACACGCGCAAGGCCAACCGCACGCCGACCGAGGCGGGCATGCACCTCGTCAAGAAGCCCAAGCGTCCGAAGTGGCGTCCGTTCGTGAACGTCACCATTGCCTCCGTGGCGCACGATAGCTGGAAACACTTCCTCGATTTGGCGTATTGGAACGTCGAGTTGGGCGAGGATGTGAAGTAAAGACAGCAGGATGAACCACTTGGAGCAATTGATCTCGGAATGGCTCGAGTTCAAGGGTTACTTTGTCCGAAACAATGTCAAGGTCGGCCCTCTTAAGCACGGAGGGCACGAAGGCGAACTCGACGTTGTCGCGTACGATCCCAAGACCAACCGGATTCTACACATCGAGCCGTCGATGGACTCTCACACTTGGACGAAGCGGGAGACTCGGTTCAAGAAGAAGTTCGCCGCGGGAACGAAGTACATTTTCCCCCAAGTGTTCCCCTCTCTCGACAAGAACACCAAGATCGAACAGTGGGCAGTCATTATGGGCAGCGACTCTGCACATAAGACACTCGGAGGAGGGACGGTTTACACTGTGCCGAGAATCTACGAGATGATTGCCAACGACTTAAAGCACAAGGCAGAAAAAGAAGGCTGGCCTAAAGCAATCCCAGAGCAGTACATGCTTCTCAGAACGATGCAGCATACGCTTCGATGGACTGTGCCGCGTTAAGTACTCGGTCTTGCGTTTTGATGCCTACGAGGGGCACCGGGGGTGGATTAACTATCTGGCGGTGGCTCCTGAATGCCAGAGGCGCGGCATTGCCCGGCAAATCATGGAGGAGGCGGAGCGATTGTTGCGACAGGCGGGCTGTCCAAAGATCAACTTGCAGGTGAGAACCGCCAACGCGCAGGTGATCGAGTTTTACAAGCGTATCGGCTTCAAGATTGATGACGTTGTCAGCATGGGCAAGCGGCTTGAGACGGATAAGCCATCTTAGCGAAGAGTCTGGCTTTGCTACTTCGTCTGGGCGAGCAATTCCAGTTCTTTGCGGACGAATCGGCTGACGACCGCGCCAACATCCTGACCTTTACGCCGGGCGATTTCCTCGACGCGCTTCTGGAGTTTGGTGTCCAAGTAGATAGGGATGTTGAGCGCGAGATTCGGTTTGTAGAACTTGCCGCGTTCGCCCTTAGAAACGTCGGATTGCTTCTTCATGGTCAGTCTTAAAGAATTGCCTCTTATTTATTTTGTCATGCCGAGCTTGTCGAGGCATCTCTGTTGTCCTAACGCCTACGGAAGAGACCCCTCGACAAGCTCGGGGTGACAGACCTGCGGCCGATAGAATCCGAATTTGCCGTTTGGAGGGACGCGCTCCGTCGCGTCCGTTCGCTTAATGCGGCCACGACGGAGCGTGGCTCATATTAGGACACCAGCCGGTCGGCCTTCCGCTTTGACACCCTTGCGGTTCGAGGATAGTATTTCCCTGTGTCCGGGAAACTCGATCAACTGAAGACGGTGCTGCACGGCTACGGACGAACGCTGGTAGCGTACTCCGGTGGCGTGGACAGCGTCTTTCTGGCGAAGGTCGCGCACGACGTGCTCGGCAACGATATGTTGGCGGTGATTGCGGATTCGCCGAGCCTGCCCCGGCGCGAATTTCAGGAGGCGGTTGCTATCGCAAAGCAATTTGGATTCCCTCTCCATGTGGTCAATACCCAGGAGATGGCGGACGCGAATTACACGAGCAACCCGTCGAACCGCTGTTATTTCTGCAAGGGCGAGTTGTTTTTGAGCCTGGCGGAAATTGCGCAGCGCGAGGGCTGGCAGACGATTGTGTACGGGGAGAACGCCAGCGACGCGGGAGATTATCGACCCGGGGCCGTGGCGGCCAAGGAATATCAAGTGCGCGCGCCATTGAAAGAAGTCGGACTGACGAAAACGGAGATTCGCGAATTATCGGCGGAGTTGGGTTTGCCGACGGCGGACAAGCCGGCGATGGCGTGTTTGTCGTCACGGATTCCATACGGCGAGCCGGTGACGGAAGAGGCGTTGCGGATGATCGAGGCGGCGGAGAACGTATTGCGGGACGCGAGGTTTTATGAAGTGCGGGTGCGCCACCACGTTGCTGGAAGATCGAAGCTCAAAACTCGAAATTCGAAAATTTTTATGGCACGGATTGAAGTGGGCGCGGATGAATTGGGAAAATTGCTAAACGAGGAAGTGCGGGAGTCGGTGACCCAGGCGTTGAAGAAGATCGGGTACGCCTATGTAACGCTCGATCTGCAGGGGTACCGACGCGGGAGCGCAAACGAGGTACTGGCAAAATTGAAGGAGAACTGAGTGATGAACCGTAAAATCATGGGAATGGGCATCGGAATGCTGGGCGCGGCGATGTTGTTGACGGGGTGCGGCGGGCAGAAGCTGGAGCAAACGCAGCAACAGTTGGCGACCGCGACCAATGAGTTGGCGGCGGCGCGGACGGAGACCAGCACGGTCAAGACGCAGATGGAGGCCAAGGTTGAAGAATTGCAGCAGACGATTTTGAAGTTGACCGATGATAAGACCGACGATGAAAAGAAGATGGCGTCGCTCAAGTCCGATATGGACAGCCAGCGGCAGCAGTTTCAACTGAAGCTGCAGGAGGAACAGGCTACGGTGGAGGCACTCACCCAAGATAAGACGAACATGACGAGCGAGTTGAAGGTGCTCACCGACCAGATTGCGGACGTCAACCAGAAGTACGCGGATTTGGAAAAGACGCATGCCACCACACTCGTGCACCTGCAAGCGATGCGGGAGGAGTACGTTCGGCTGAACAATGAAAAAATCGCGCTCGATGCGAAGCTGCATGACTTGAAGGCCTTGAAAGAGCAGATCACCGTGGTGAAACAGGAATTGCACCAGAAGAAGGTTGAGGAGAGCAAACGCCTGGACCGCGCAGAGTATGCCATGGGCAATCACGGTTACTTCGTGAAGGATGGTTCGATCGTGGTCGCGCGCACGCCGGGCAGTTATCCGCTCAACCAGGAGTTGTACCGTCCGGAATGACCGACAAGCCGCAAAAGCTGCGCATCGCCAACCGCGATTTCAACTCGCGCCTGATCATGGGCACGGGCAAGTTCGCTTCGGGCAAGATCATGGCGGCGGCGCTCGAAGCCAGCGGCGCGGAGATGGTGACGGTGGCGTTGCGACGCGCGGATTTGTCCGGCCAGCGCGACAAGTTCGCCAACATACTTACGTTCGTCGACGCGAAGAGGTATTTGCTGTTGCCAAACACCAGCGGGGCGCGCAATGCCGAGGAAGCCTGCCGGCTTGCGCGGCTGGGCCGCGAAGCCACCGGCTCGACCTGGCTGAAGTTGGAGATTCATCCCGATCCCCGCTATTTGTTGCCCGATCCCATCGAAACGCTGAAAGCGGCCGAGGTTTTGGTGAAGGAAGGTTTCACGGTGTTGCCCTACATCAATGCCGATCCCGTGCTGGCGAAGCGATTGGAAGATGCCGGTTGCGCGACGGTCATGCCGCTCGGTTCGCCGATTGGCAGCGCGCGCGGGATCGAAACACGAGCGAACATTGAGATCATCATTGAGCAGGCGACGGTGCCGGTGGTGGTTGATGCGGGTCTTGGCGCGCCGTCGCATGCGGCGGAAGCGTTGGAGATGGGGGCGGATGCCGTACTGGTGAACACGGCGATTGCCGTTGCCGCCGACCCGGTGCGGATGGCGGGGGCATTTCAGGCGGCGGTCGAAGCTGGCCGCGCGGCGTATGAGGTGGGTCTGGCCCCGAAGCGGAAAGAGGCCGAGGCGACGAGTCCGCTGACCGGGTTTCTCAGTGAGCCATGAGCTTTTCCTCCGAGTTTGACAGTCTCGCCTTGGCGGAGCTTTCCGCGTTTTCCCAGAACGCAACGGCTGCCGACGTGGAAGCGGCGCTGGCGCGAAGCGGCACGAGTGGGAAACGGCTTTCGCTGGCGGACTTTGCGGCGCTGACATCGCCGAAGGCTGCCGAGCCGCCTTATCTCGAAGCGTTGGCGCGGCAATCGCATAATCTCACCCGGAAACATTTTGGGCGGGTGATGCGGTTTTTCGCGCCGTTGTATGTCAGCAACGAGTGCATCAATATTTGCCAGTACTGCGGCTTTTCGCGCGACAATCCCATTTTGCGGGTGACACTGACCGTGGAGCAGGTGGCCACGGAAGCTCGATACCTGCGCGAACAGGGTTTTCGGCACATTTTGCTCGTCGCGGGGGAGCATCCGCATTTTATCTCGGACAATTACCTGCGCGACTGCGTAGCGCGGCTGCATGCCGAGTGGCCGAGCATTTCGCTGGAGGTCGGTCCCTTGGAGACCGAGCAGTACGTGCCGATTGTGCAGGCGGGCGCGGAGGGACTCGTCGTCTATCAGGAGACATACGATCGCGGGGTATACGACGCGATGCACGTTAGCGGGCCGAAGAAAGACATGGCCTGGCGCCTGGACACTTTGGAGCGCGGCTACGCGGCCGGGTTCAAGCGGCTCGGCATCGGCGCGCTGCTGGGCCTGGCGCCGTGGCGCAACGAGGCGATCGCGCTGGCGGCGCACGCGGCGCACTTGTTGCGGAGATGCTGGAAGGCGCAACTGACGATCAGCGCGCCGCGGCTACGGCCCGCGGCAGGGGAGTTCGAGCCGCTGGTGAACATGAATGACCGCGAACTCGTGCAATTTATCTGCGCCCTGCGTCTTGCGTTCCCCGAGGTTGGGCTCGTTCTCAGCACGCGGGAGCCGGCGAAGTTGCGCGACAATCTCGTTCCGCTGGGCATCACGATGATGAGCGCGGGCAGCCACACGGAGCCGGGTGGTTATACGGGGCAGGGGAGGGCGGAGTTGCACGTGACCAAGGGCGGGCGCATGGTCAAGCCGCCAACACCACTGATCGAGTCCGAAGGGGAGCACGCGACGGTACAATTCGAGATAGCCGACAATCGCTCGCCCGCTGAGGTCGCGGCGCGATTAGGGGAAATGGGGTATGAAACAGTGTGGAAGGATTGGGAATCGGTCCTCAATGAAGCCTGAGTCCATCACTATCGTCGCCAACGGCAAGCCGGAGCAGGTTGGTTTGAAGTGCTCCGTCGCGGATTTCGTCAGTGCGTGCGGGTGGAAGGCCACACAGGTTGTGGTCGAATGCAACGGGCGGGTCCTGGAGCGAGCCGAACTGACACAGACGATGCTGAAGAGCGGTGACCACCTCGAGGTGATTGTGCCGGTGGCAGGTGGCTAACGATTGTCATAATCCTCGCCAGCTACCTCATTGATTTGATACCAAATTGCGTGTGTAACATGCTGCCCAACAATAGTTTCTTTCCGTACAATGCGGACCACTGGTCGCTTGTTTCGCCAATGTTCGTCGCTCGTGATTTCGAGCAGGGCTCGGTTGATCCGCAAGCTAACCACTTCCAGCATACTGAGTTCGGACGAATGACGTTCTCCCCATTTCACCTCGTCAGACAGCGTCTTGAGATCGGTACGGCCTTGTTTTGAAGCCAAATCCAGAACCTCAAGCTCCAACATATAGGGACTATCCAGTTTCTCTAATAAGCATAATGTCAACGAGATACGGCTATAGTTCCAGTCCTTATCCGAATAACCAAGCAAGGCTGTATTGACTTGCTTAACAGCGGCTTCCATCGGGTAGTTCTGGTCGTCTGGGGAGGGTTTTGTCATGTTGAAGTCAGTGCCATCCGTCGCTGCAAAAAACTAGTTGCAATATAGTGCGAGTGCTTATATTCTGTGCCAGAGAGAAAAACGATTTTGAAGATTCAGGAGCTTGCACGTTCTTCAGAGGGGTTCCCCACCCCCACCTCCTTGGCGTGCAACTCCTGAATCTCATTTGTAGAGTCTTCCATCAGTTCTCCCCTCCGTTGTGGTATCTGTGACATCAAAAAGCACGCGGTCAGGTCGGTAACCTTTCAAGCTTGCGTTTGCCACAGGGTTCACCTAAAAGTCAGCCCAGATTAGTTGAAACTTGGAGATTCTCAACTGCGAATTCTTTTTACGAGGAAATCATGGGCCAAATCTTTGCTGACATCACCAAAACGATCGGGCGAACGCCGCTGGTGCGATTGAACCGCGTCACGGCGGGACTCGAGGCCGAGGTTGCCGTCAAATGCGAATTCTTTAACCCCTTGAGCTCCGTCAAGGACCGTATCGGCGTGGCGATGGTCGAAGCCGCGGAGCGCGACGGGCTTATCGGGAAGGACTCGACCATTGTTGAGCCGACTTCCGGCAACACGGGCATCGCCCTGGCGTTTGTTTGCGCGGCAAAAGGGTATCGGCTGACCCTCACGATGCCGGACACGATGAGCGTGGAGCGTCGCGTGTTGCTGCGCATGCTGGGAGCCGATCTCATTCTCACGCCGGGCGCCGAAGGAATGCCCGGCGCGATCCGCAAAGCCGAACAAATGCTCAAAGAAATAAAAAACTCCTTTATGCCGCAGCAATTCAACAATCCCGCCAACCCGGAAATCCATCGGCGCACGACCGCGGTAGAGATTTGGGAGGACACGAATGGCCGCGTTGACGCGGTGGTGGCGGGAGTGGGCACCGGCGGCACGATCACCGGCATTGGCGAAGCGATCAAAGCGAAGAAGCCGGGCTTCAAGGTGGTGGCGGTGGAGCCGGTCGATTCGCCGGTGATCAGCGGCGGCAAGCCCGGGCCGCACAAGATCCAGGGCATTGGCGCCGGGTTCATTCCCAAGAATCTTAATACGTCCATTATTGATGAGACGCTCACCGTGTCGAACGATGACTCGTTCACAATGGCGCGGCGGCTGGCGAAGGAGGAAGGAATCCTTTGCGGCATTTCTTCCGGTGCCAACGTTTGGGCGGCGATCCAATACGCGAAGCGTCCGGAGAACAAGGGCAAGCTCATCGTCACCTTTGCGCCTTCGACCGGCGAACGCTACCTCAGCACCGCATTGGCCGCCGAGGCGCGCGCGGAAGTCACGAAGAACTCATAGTCCTTCGTGATGAAGACCGCTCTCCTTTTTTCGGGGCAGGGCAGCCAAACTGTCGGCATGGGGCGCGACCTCTGCGAGAAGTATGAGGTTTGCCGCCGGCTATTTACCCGCGCCAACGAAGTGCTCGGACGCGACCTCCAGAAGATTTGTTTTGAAGGGCCCGTTGACGTTCTCACCAAAACTGACAACGCGCAGCCGGCGATTTTTCTCACCAGCCTCGCGTGCTTCGAGGCGTTGAAATCCCAGGTCCCCGATCTTGCGTTCGACGCAACAGCCGGTTTGTCGCTGGGCGAATTCACGGCGTTGGCCGCGGCGGACGTGGTTAGCTTCGACGACGGCCTGCACATGGTGCAAATGCGCGGTCGTTTCATGCAGGAAGCCTGCGAAGCGACCAACGGCGGCATGGCGTCGATCCTCAATATGGACGACACGGCGCTTGCAGAAGTTTGCGATGCGGCCGAAGTGGATATTGCCAACATCAACTGTCCCGGGCAGGTCGTTATCTCCGGCGATAAAGAAAAGATTGCGAAGGCCATCGAGCTTGCGAAGGAAAAGGGCGCGAAGCGCGCGATCCCGTTGGTTGTCGCGGGCGCGTATCATTCGCGTCTGATGGAAGGCGCGAAGGTCAAAGTGGCGGAGGCGCTCGGCGGCCTGCGGATGCAGCTTCCGAAAGTCCCGGTTGTTTCCAACGTCACGGCTCGTCCAGCCGGAGGCATCGCCGAGATCAAGGAATTGCTAGTGCGCCAGGTCACCTCGTCGGTCCGCTGGAGCGAGTCCATGCAATGGCTGGTCGCGGAAGGTTTCACACGCTTCATCGAACTCGGCCCCGGCAACGTCCTCAGCGGCCTGATGAAACGCATCAACAAAGACGTCGAGATGCTTTCGGTTAGCGATGTGGCAACATTGGATGCGACGGTGGCGAGGTTGCTGGCGTGAATTCGACAATGAAACGAGGCGCCATCAGGCTTCCTCATTGATGCAGATACGGGAGCTCGTCCGGCTATGTCTTTTGTTGTGCTACAGGGGCTTTTCTCTCGGGGCGGCCGAAACTGTCTTCCACGAGGGTGCGTTCCGCAGCGGCCAAGCCGTAGAGGTCATAAACTCGGCGGTTGATTTCTTCGTCGGTGCTAGCGATGTCGCCCTCTAGCTCCGTGGGGTTAAGCAGCGAAGAGCGCTTCTTCATTTCGGCAAGAACAAGCTTGAGAGTGCGGAGCTGTGTCTCGACATGGTGGACGCCGTGCGATAGGAACACTGGCACTTGGATTGTCTCCAAGGTCAACGCCAAGAGTTTACCTTCGCCCCATTTCCTCTTGCGGGAATTGTCGCGTAGAAATTGGCGGATGCCGTAAAGAATAAAAAGGCGCACCTTCTGGTCAACTATGGTCATGTCGAGCACTGGTTTCCAGCCGCTTGGCATCTGCGCACTTATCTCTATTGTCTCCCCGAGCATCTCACAACGGAAACCTGTGACTGCGCTGGCGTCGTTCGGCTTTACGTGCGATTTCTTGCCGATGAGTTTGACGTACTCCGGCCGGTTCCAGTATGTGTCGCCCAATTCCCGCCACTCATGCGGATGGTTGTTAAGGGCTTCAGAGAACGCCGCTTCGGCACAAGCTTTTTGGCCAACCTGTCTCCTTTCATTTCGGCCTAACTGTGCCAACTCGTCATGCTCTTGTTTATCCTGCTTCTTCTTGAAGTTCAGGGCAGGAATGGGCAGTCTTCGCACGTCATCGAGAATGACCTGAGCTTGAGCCCTTCCCTCCTCCTGAGAAAACCCGCGATAGAAGTACGTGAGGAGTTTGCTGTTCAGCAAAGCCGTGAGAAAGAAGATGTTGTAGTGCTTGTCAAGCAGGACGGTCGCGTGTACCGAGCGCCCCGTGTAGAAACAATCCTCATCAACAGCGCAAATTATTTCATCCGCCGTTTGCCTTGAAACGATCTTTGGGTTTTTCTGCGCCCACTCGTGATTGACACTGACACTCTCATTTTTGGATGCAAACTCGGTGTAGTTGCGTCTAAGCCACCGGCAGGCTTTTGGAAGCACCTTATGCCGCTCAATATCCTCGCCTTTGATGTATGGGTAATCCCTCTTGTCCTGTTTCGCCCCTTCGTAGAAGATCGCCTCGGCAATCTTACTACGCGTCCGCTCTTGCCAACCGACGCCATGTCGTTGGTAATTGATGCCAACATCGCGTGAATCCGCGATACTCGACAGTGGCTGGAAACGGTCCGATGCCAAAACCCGTCCAAGGAGCTCGCCCGTGGGTTGCCACGCAGTATCTGAACCCGGTTTTATCATGCATGTGGACCTTGGAACTTCGTCGACCTTCCCGTCGGGGCTGATCTTGCAGGTGACATTGTAAACTGACTCCGGCACCTGATTACTAAGTCGTAAAATATGGGTGAAGACATCCGCATCGCCAAAAACCTTAAAGGACTTGAAATCCAGAATCTCGTCAATCTTCGATATAGCTGAGATGCGCTTTCGGTAATTCTTGTACTTTGGGCCTCCGAGACACGGATTAGGAATAATGAAGCTCATGAGCCCTTTTGCAGTGAGCAATGAAGCTGCGCGTTCGACAAAAAAACGAAATATGTCGTTGTTGCCGCTCCCACCGCTCTCAAATCCCACTGCAACGAGCGCCTTCTTTTCCTTTGCGGAAAGGATGTCACCATATGGAGGGTTCCCAACAATTAAGCTGAACCCCTTTCCACTCTTGGCGAAGACCTCAGGAAACTCAACTGGCCAATGGAGAGGTCGCTCTGTGATTAGATCGGGCAGCATTTTACGTAGCGGCACTTCAAGTGGCTCGGCAATTTCCCGCCCTTCGTCGGCTGCATCTTCAAGTAGCTCTCGTTTTCGGTTGTCGTCATCAGTTGTACAGACTTGCTGGCGCAGACTGATCAAGTGTTCCAAGTTCTTATCTGTAACAGTGTTCTTCTTCCAGAATTCTGCTCCGAGCGCATAGCCGATGAGCGAATTGCCGACTTTGACGTTCTGATTCAAGATGAGTGGTAATTTGCGACCATTAGAACTGACGCGGTCAAAGGCTTTCATGATGAGGTTGACGCTGGCCAATTCGGCGGCCTCCTCATCCAAGTCCACACCGTAAAGATTCTCCTGAAGAATAATCTTCGGATAGCTCAGCAGTAACGGCGGCAGGGATTTGATCCCTTCCTGCGTTGCCAAAAGTTCACCTGGTTTGGAGTCCTTCAAAAGGTGGACCTTCTCGGCGCTAATGCGCTCGTTGCAGCCTTCGTAGAATTTGGCTAGCACGTCAAATGCGTAGATGAGGAATGAGCCACTGCCGCACGCGGGATCGAGGACTTTGAGCTTGCGCGCTTCGTGTCCCGCGCTGAGACCGTGCTGCGCTTTAAGTTCCTCGAGCTTCCGTCCGAGTGTGTTGTCCACAATGTACCGGACGATGTACGGCGGGGTGTAGAAGATGCCCGCACCCTTGCGAAGATCGCGGCGCTCGGACAGATCGATGCGCCCGTCCTTAAGTTCGAGGCGATGACCGAGATAGGTTTCGTAGGTATTGCCGAGAACGTCGGAAGTAAATTTGCGGAAACTGATGGCGGTGATCTCAGCGAGAATGTGGTCGAGGCAATCATTGCTGACGGTGACCTGTTGACAAGGGTGCTTCGGACTGAAAATCTCGGTGTTGTGCTTCCGATCCATCCCCGCGCAAAAGTCGAGGAAGTCCCGGTACAGTTTGCCTTCGTCCGCATAGCTGCGACGAGCTTTGAAACCGGCGTGCATGGCTTCGATAACCCCGAAGTCGTCGAGTAATTCGCGGTCGTCGGCGTAGCGGATGATGACCAGCCGGTCAAGAATGCGCTGAACAACACGCCGCAACTTGTCGAGATCGGGCTGGCCGTCTGTCAGGAGGACTTCGTTGTTCGGATTATGGTCGAGGATGTTCTGTGCCAGGAGCTTTCGCCAGCGCTTCAAGCTCTCCAAGAAACCACGGTCGAGGTCTTCCTTGGCTTGAAGCTGTCCCAAGTGTTCGAGGCTGTCCCGCTCAATATTGGCTTTCGCAAGCCGATTGAGGTCTTCGATGCGGCGCAGGTAGTCTTGCGGGTCATCGAACGCAAGAATCAGGCGTTCCTGGTCAGCGTCGAAGACATGCAGACGCTCAAAGTTCGTCAAGACCGCCCACTTGATTTTCTCTTGGCGGGCGTATTTGAATGCCTGCTTCTCCTCGGGTGTTCGGTCGCCCGTACGCTCGGTAGACTTCGGTATCAGGCCGAAACGTTTGACTTCGACGAACAGCCTGGGTTCGCCGCCCAATAGTAGCCCGATGTCTGCAAACCCCGCTTCGCGAACATAGCGCTGGCGATTATACTCGTTGGGATTGGTGACGTCCCAACCCAATGCAGCGAAAAGATAATCGATAAAGTTTGCGCTGACGTCGGCTTCTGTTCTGGGCTTCGTCCTATCGCGTTCGTAGCGCTGGATTAGCTCGGGCAGTTTATCACGCAGGTCGGGCATGGGAGCAGTGTAGACAGACAGAGGCCCTTCGACAAGCCCGGGATGATCGGAGAAGCGGTCGGGGATGGCGCTGGTTTGGGGATCGAGGCATCCGCCTTTGCTAAAGCTTCCGCCGTCGGTAAACCTATGGCGGACACGACGCCGGACAAGAGGCACCCACCCCTTCATCCCCTCCGAGGAGGGGAACATGCCGACTATCGTTAAGAGATAATTGTCCTCGACTTGTGGCTGTGGGAGGGGTATAAGTAAAGGATGAATTATGAGGGCAGAAGGATGAAAGGCGGAGATGGAGAGCCGCCATGGGGATTTTTTAATGGGCGACAACGGCGCGGCGCGAAACCCTGCGGGTTTCGCGCCCTACAATACGGCATTGAGAATGAGGGCGTTTTATGGAGGGCAGAAAGGGCGCGAATACATGTGTTTCTGCGAAACGAACCGGATTGGAAAACGCCGAATTTGCGTTGGATGTATCAGGGTAGCAGGGAGTTGGGAATTCGGCGTCTATTTTTTCAATCCGGTTCGTTTGGAATGGAATTGGGGGTTTCCGGACGAGTTGCGGGGTTGACATTTCCTCCTGCGGGCAGTTAAGAAGGGCTTATGCAGAAACTTCTGGAGAACAAGATTGCGGTGGTGACGGGGGCGGGGCGGGGGATTGGGAAGGCCATCGCTTTGAGGTTGGCGGGCGAGGGGGCCACGATTGCGGCTTGTGGGCGGACGCTGGCGAATGTCGAGGCGACGGCGTCGGAGGTTGCGAAGGCGGGGGGCAAGGCGACGGCTTTCGCAGTGGACGTGGCCAACAGCGCGCAGGTGGCCGAGACGTGCGAGAAGATCCTCAAGGAATTTGGGCGGGTGGATGTGCTGGTGAACAATGCGGGCGTCACGCGCGATCAATTGCTGTTGCGGATGACGGATGATGATTGGGACACGGTGCTCAACACGAACCTGAAGGGCGCGTTTAATTTTACGAAGTCGCTCAGCCGGGGGATGCTGAAGCAGCGCAGCGGTCGGATCATCAATATCACGTCAATTATAGGCTTGACGGGAAATGCGGGCCAATCTAACTATGCCGCGTCGAAAGCGGGACTCATTGGATTCACCAAATCGGTGGCCCGTGAGTTGGCATCGCGCGGCATCACCGCGAATGCCGTGGCGCCGGGGTTCATCGTGACCGAGATGACGAGCGCACTGGGGGAACCGGCGCGCGAGATGTTGAAGACGCGGATTGCGCTGGGGCGTTTGGGGACAGCCGAGGACGTGGCCAATGTGGTCCTGTTCCTGGCGAGCGACCTGGCGGCGTATATGACCGGGCAGGTCGTCACGGTGGACGGTGGCCTGGCGATGTGATGTGAAGCAGCAATTGAGCGCAAACAAAACTTTGACAACAGAGCAAGTTTTCGCATAAACAAACGAAAGATTTGAAACAGGAGGAGCCCATGGCAGAGAAATCCATAGCAGATCGCGTGAAGGAGATTATCGTCGAACAACTCGGCGTCAATCCCGATCAAGTGACGCCCGAGGCAAAGTTCATCGAAGATTTGGGCGCCGACTCCCTCGATACCGTCGAATTGGTCATGGCCTTTGAGGAGGAGTTTGGCGCGGAGATTCCCGATGAAGATGCGGAAAAGCTCCAGACGGTCGGCGATGTGGTCAAATACATCGAGGAGCGCGGCGAGAAGTAATCCGGTCGATAGCGCCCGGCTTTCCGCAGCGGCGGGACGAAAGCGGGCCGTAGAATTGCGGGGCATAAAGTGAGTTGCTATTTCACACTTTGTGCCCCAATTTTTCCTGATTCTGACAAGCCATGAGCGAACGACGTGTCGTTATTACGGGCATTGGGGTCCTCACGCCACTGAGCAGTGAGTTGGAACTGTTTTGGCAAAACCTGATTGCCGGCAAGAGCGGCATCGGGCCTGTTACCCGTTTCAACACCGCCGAATACGACTGCAAGATCGGCGGCGAAGTCCGGGACTTTAATCCGGAAGAATTCATGCCCGTCAAGGAAGCGCGGCGCACCGACCGGTTCGTCCAGTACGCCGTCGGGGCCGCCAAGAAGGCGATGGTGGATTCGGGCATCGAGATGGCCAAAGAGGACGCCAACCGCGTTGGCGTGCTCATCGGTTCCGGCATCGGCGGTATGGAAACCATCGAAAATCAGGTGGGGACGCTCATCCGCAAAGGCCCGGGCCGCGTGTCGCCGTTCATGATCCCGATGCTCATCGTCAACATGGCCAGTGGCTACGTGTCGATGTTGCTCGGCGCGAAAGGGCCAAATCTTGCCGTTGTTTCCGCCTGTGCCACCGCGACGCATGCGCTGGGGGAAGCGGCGCGGGCGATCGTTCACAATGATGCCGATATCATGATCGCCGGCGGCAGCGAGGCCGCTGTCACGCAAATGGGCTACGCGGGCTTCTGCGCCATGAAAGCGATGAGCACGCGCAACGATGAACCGGAACGCGCGAGCCGGCCGTTCGACGCCCAGCGCGACGGGTTTGTGATGGGGGAGGGCGCGGGAGTGTGCATTCTCGAATCGCTCGAGCACGCCCGCAAACGTCACGCGAAGATTTATTGTGAAGTAGTCGGGTATGGCATCACGGGTGACGCTTATCACATGAGCGCGCCCGCACCCGAAGGCGAAGGCGCGGCGCGTTCCATGGCGATGGCCTTGCGACACGCGAAGCTCAATCCCGATCAGGTCGATTACATCAACGCCCACGGCACTTCGACGCCGGTCGGCGACAAGTGTGAAACCCAGGCGATCAAGAAGGTCTTCGGCGAGCACGCGAAAAAGCTGGCGATCAGTTCCACCAAGTCCATGACCGGNNATGACCGGCCATCTGCTCGGCGCGGCGGGTGCGGTGGAAACGGCAGTCTGCGCGCTCGCCATCCGCGATGGTATCGTTCCGCCGACCATCAACTACGAAAATCCAGACCCCGATTGCGACCTCGACTACGTGCCCAACAAGGCGCGCCCGATGAAAGTCGAAGTCTGCCTTAATAATTCCCTCGGTTTCGGCGGCCACAACGCCACGATCATCGTTAGGCGCCACGAGTAGTCGGGGCGGCCTTTTGCCTTGGCGTTTTTGCACGATTTGTACTATAACTCCAGCAGATGCCTGCCTCTTATCCCCGTTTGAGGTCAGGCTCCGAAGAAGTGAGGGAAATGTGTGCACGGTCCGCATTGCTCTGATTTGGGTCCTTGGATTCGCTGGGTTGGCGAAGGCCCAGACGAATTTCTTCATTCAAGACATTCACGTGAACCCGGACAGTTCGGTCACGATCACCTGGCCGGCGGTGGCGCAGATTCCCTATCACGTAATGTT
The DNA here is from genome assembly GCA_003152315.1 of Verrucomicrobiota bacterium. GTDB lineage: Bacteria > Verrucomicrobiota > Verrucomicrobiia > Palsa-1439 > Palsa-1439 > Palsa-1439. Next base: position 6,958 of record PLZV01000009.1, on the reverse strand, counting down.
TGCCGACTCGCCAACCGGTATGTGGCAGAATTTCCCGGATGGCACGGTGACGGCCGGAAGCAATGTCTCGTCGCTCGGTTACACAGACACGAACAGTCTGGCCGTTACGCAACGATTTTACAAAGTCCGGAAGACCCGGTTGCCAGTGATCATGACACTCGTGCTAGACGTATCGGGATCGATGGATCCGAGAAGGGGACCACCACCCGGTGGAGATGGCACCGGCAGTGGCGGCGGCCTGTATCTTCCCGGTGCGGTCACTGCGTTCATCAACGATTTCGACGGGATAATCGACAAAGTGGCGATGGTTACGTTTTCCACAATTCAGCAGAATGTGTTTTATGGAGGTGCGCCAGCCCAGCCGACGCAGCCGTTCAAAAGCGCAATCATCACGGCTGTTAATTCCTTCCTGTACAGTGGCACAACATTTTCACAGGGTGGCTTGACTAACGGACTGGTTTTGGAAAACAACGCCACCATTCCTACTGGCCAAAATGCCGTCAAGGTCGTTGTCTTTTTCACCGACGGTCACGCCAACATTGTTCAGGATTCGCTTATCTGCCCGCCGGCAACGTTGCTAAACTTTGGCGGTCAGGATCCCCCCAGTTCCGGATATAGCCTCTTCGACCCAGTCACTGGGAACACTGTTTTTGGCTGTGGCGCAACTCAGTTCACATCAGCGATCGATGGATCAATGAAGGCTCTCAACGGTCCAAACATAAGCGCGGATGCCCTATTTCGATCTGTCCAGGTGGCGAACCAAATGCGAGCGGCAGGGATCACTGTATACTCAATCGGTGTCGGCACTGGCGTTAATCTTACCTTTCTCCAGCAAGTAGCCAATGATCCAAACGCACCAGGTTATGTGCCGACGCCATATGACGGCGAGGCGGTGATTGCCAATGATCCATCGCAACTTGCCGCGGTTTTTCAGTCGATTGCGAGCAAGATCCTGTATCAATGACCGAGCAGGGCGTGTTAGAGGTGGTAGTGCGGCCCCTTTCAATTGCAAGCCTTGCACGAGACTTCTCGCCTTGAGAAATTGTTTTTTTTGAGCGCGTTGCATGAGTTCAGAGGTTCGCGTCGCCTTTCGCTTTGGCGCTTTTGCACGATTTGTGCTATAACTCGAGTAGTTGCTTGCCTCTTATCCCCGTTTGAGGACAGGCTCTGAAAAGGAGAGAAATTTGCGCGCGATCCGCTTCGCTCTGATTTGGGTCCTTGGATTCGCCAGCCTGGCGAAGGCGCAGACGGATTTCTTCATTCAGGACATTCACGTGAACCCGGACAGTTCGGTCACGATTACGTGGCCAGCGGTACCGCAGATTCCCTACCATGTGATGTTTGCCGACTCGCCAACCGGTGCGTGGCAGAATTTCCCGGATGGCACGGTGACGGCGGGTAGCAATGTCTCGTCGCTCGGTTACACAGACACAAACAGTTTGGCCGTTACACAACGCTTCTACAAAGTTCGGAAGACAAGGCTGCCATTGATCATGGCTCTCGTATTGGATAGATCGGGTTCGTTGGCCTGCCCTCCCCCCCTGTGGCGGAGGTGGCGGTGGAGCACTCTCCAGTGCAGTGGCCAGCTTCATTAGTTTTTTCGACGAAAATATGGATGAGGTGGCCATGAGTAGCTTTGGATCTACAGCCACATTGGACGTTCCGATGGAGCAACCATTTAAGAGCGCGATTACGACTGCGGCCAATGCCTTGAATTTCAGTGGCAGAACGTTCGCCGAAGGTGGTTTGATGATTGGATTCAACCAGGTCAATAACACGCCCGTGCCACCGCATGAAAGCATCGCAAAAGTGATCGTATTCGTTACGGATGGATACGCCAACACGTTCCAAACAAATTTCAGTTGTTCCTCTACTCCGCTCAACCTTGGGCAAAGCGACCCGCCGTTTGGGGGCTGGGGCGGTGGCCCATGGACCTTCAGCTTCATGGATGCGACGTCAGGTAACAACGTCGCGTGTAGTGACACCACCTTCAAATCTATCGATGGCACAACAAAGACAATCAGCTCGAATAATCAAAATGTGTGGAATGAAAGACAACTGCACGCCTTGAGCGTGGCCAACCAAATACGGTCAGCAAACATTGTCATCTACTCGATTGGTCTGGGTGTCGGTCTCGACCAGGACTTCTTACGGAACATTGCCAACGATCCGGCGGGGTCGGCATACAATGCCAGTCAAGTCTCAGGTGAGGCGGTGTTCGCTCCCGATATCAGCCAACTGCAGGCTGTTTTTGACATGATCGCGACCAGGGCTTTGTATCAGTGACCGAATAGTGCGTTCTGCTAGCGGTCGGCGCACCCCACACAAAACACTCGCTTCGAGGCGGCGGGTTTGTTATGAGCACGCGACATGAGTACGAAAGTTCGGGTCACCATTTGGAATGAATTCCGCCACGAGCGCAAGAACGAGGCGGTGAAGAAGGTTTATCCCGACGGCATGCACGCGGCGATTGCCAAGGGGTTGTCGGCGTCGAAGGATTTGGTGTGCCGCACGGCGACTCTCGACGAGCCGGAGCATGGACTGACGGAGACCGTGCTGAAAGAGACCGATGCGCTGATTTGGTGGGGGCACGTTGCGCACGGGGACGTGAAGGATGAAGTAGTGAAGCGCGTGCAACAGCACGTGCTGGCGGGGATGGGATTGGTCGTGCTGCACTCCGCGCATTATTCGAAGATTTTCCGCGCATTGATGGGGACGAACTGCTCGCTGAAGTGGCGCGAAGCCGACGAGAAGGAGCGCTTCTGGAACCTGGCGCCGGGTCATCCCATCACGGAAGGGCTGGGCGAATACTTCGAACTGCCCTATGAAGAGATGTACGGCGAGCGCTTCGACATTCCCGAACCGGACAAGCTCATCTTTGTTTCGTGGTTCGAAGGCGGCGAGGTGTTCCGCAGCGGTTGTTGTTGGGACCGCGGCAACGGTCGCGTTTTCTATTTCCGCCCCGGCCATGAGACGTATCCGACGTACCATGATGCGAACGTCATCCGGGTAATCGCCAACGCCTGCCGCTGGGCGCGCCGTCGCGTAACGATGGCGACTGACAAGACGCCGAATTCGCCCGCGCTGGAACCGATCCAGAAGAAGACGGTGAAGTTCGGCCGCGCGGGAGTGCAGCAGTGACCAAACTTCGCATCGGCATCATCGGCCTGGGCATTGGGCGGCACCACATCCGTGGTTATCAATCGCACCCGAACGCCGAGGTCGTCGCCATTGCCGACCTTGACGAGACCCGCTTGAAAGTGTCGGGCGACGAGTACAAGATTGCGGGCCGTTATCGCGACGCGCAGGAAATGCTTTCGCAGGAGAAGCTCGACATCGTGAGCGTCTGCACGCCGAACAAATTCCACAAACCACTCACGATCGCGGCCCTGGAAGCCGGTTGCCATGTGCTCTGTGAGAAGCCGATGGCGATGAATACCGCGGAAGCGCGCGCCATGTTGGACGCCTCCAAGCGCGCGGGGAAGCGGCTGATGATCAATTTTTCCTACCGCTTCTCGACGCCGTCCTGGGCGCTGAAGACGCAAGTCGACGCGGGCGCGCTGGGCGATATCTACTTCGCCCGCACGATCTGGCATCGTCGGCGTGGACTGCCCGGTTTTGGCGGTTGGTTCGGACAGAAGGCACTGGCAGGCGGCGGTCCGATCATCGACCTCGGCGTGCATCGACTCGACCTGGCATTGTGGTTGATGGGTTACCCGAAACCTGTGTGGGTGCTGGCGAGCACATACAACGCGATCGGCACGCGCCTCGCGAAGGAAAAGGGTGCGAAGTTTGACGTCGAAGACCTCGGGGTGGCGTTGGTCAAGTTTCAGAATGGCGCCACGCTGGAGTTGGAGGCTTCGTGGGCCGCGTATATTGGCGAGCAGGAACTCATGGAGACGCGGTTACTGGGGACGGTCGGTGGCGCGGTGCATCGGAACGTCGGCGAAGGTTACAAGTTCGAGGCGGAACTTTTCCTCGAGCGCAACGGGTCGCATTACGATATGAAATTGCACCACCCGCCCGGTGCCGATGTACCCAGCCAGTTTCACCATTTCATCGACAGTATCCTGCAAGGCAAACCGCATATCGCCACCGCCGAAGAGGGCCTGATCGTGATGGAGTTGCTCGATGCGATCTACGAGAGCGCCGCGAGCGGGCAGCCGGTGCAAATCAAGCCGTAACGGCGGAGTGCCGGCGCGTCCACACGAGAACCATCTGGGCGACGATCAGCAGGACGAGCACGGTTGCGCAAAAGAAATAGGGCGCGCGTACCGAGTGGTGGCTCCCGACCCAACCGGCGAGCACCGGACCGACGAACATTCCGCTCCCAATGATGGCTTCATGGAACCCGCTGCCTTTGCCCTTCTCGGTCATCTCTTCGAGCGTGAAGTAAATGCTCGCCTGATACGAGTAGCCGGACACGACACCGCCGACGATCCAGGCCGCGGCGAACATCCACGTGGCATGCGCGAGCCCGATCCATACGAGACTGGCTGCGCAGCCCAGTTGCGCCACCCACAACGGCCAGAGCCGCGTTCGCCAGAACGCGAGCAGTTGCAGCGCCACGAACGCTGCCAGCGCCGCGGCGCGACCGGCGGCGAGCAGCGCGCCATGTACGTCCGCGCTGATGCCGACGTGCATCGCGAGTTGGGGGAAAAGCGCCGTGGTGCCGGCCAGCGCAAAGTTTGTCGCAAAATTCGCCAGCCACGCCGTCTTGCGGAAGCCGCGGCCTTTCGGGATATGTGGTGCCGGCTCTGTGGGAGTGGGTTCATTATTACCTCCCGACTGCCTTGTGGGGAGCAGTAATAAGATCGCGATCAGAAAGATTGAACTCGCCGACGCGTAGAATGCCAGTTTTGGTCCGTGTTTGAAGAGAACGCCGGAAAGCGAGAAGCCGAGCAGCAACCCGATGTTCCACGCCACCCCGAACGCGGTCAGCCGCGCCGCAAGCTTCTGTCCGCTGAGTCCTTCCCCGAGCCACGCAATGATTGCCGGCCAGAAGCAGGCCACGCCGCCACCAAAGATGGCGCTGAACAGCAGGAGCCAGCCGATTTGCGTTGTCAGCGAACACACGAACGCCATGCTTCCCGCAATAAGGCAGCCGACAAGCGCCAATTGGCGACGACCCACCCGGTCGGAGTACCGGCCCGTCACCAGCGCCAGCATGGCATAGACGCCAATCCACACCGCGCCAAGCCAGCCGAGTTGCGATGCACTCGCGCCCAGTTCCGCCGCCCGCCGACCGATGGCGAACGTTACCCCCGCCACGCTCATGTCCATCAGGAGTGAAACGAGATAGAGGATCTGAAGCTGGCTCATGTAAGAGCGCGCAGAATACGCCGCACTCCCGGGAGCGGACAAGCGGAATCGCCTCTGTCTGTCGTTCCGAGCTTGTCGAGGAATCTCCTCCGTTCGCCCATTCGCTGCTCAAGTCACGCCATTGAGGATTGATCGCCTCAATAAGAGCCAGCTTCTTCTCATGTCGCCACGCTTTGATCTGTTTTTCCCGAGCGATAGCGTCACGGATGTTCTCAAACAACTCGTAGTACACGAGCCGGTTGACGTTGTACTTGGAGGTGAATCCCGTCGCGAGCTTGTGCTTGTGCTCAAAAAGTCGTCGCTCAAGATTGTTGGTCACACCCAGGTAGAGCACGCAGGATTTGCTGGCGAGGAGATAGACGTAGTATTGCTTCATCAGGCAGCACTTTCAAACATCGTTACCCCGAGCTTGTCGAGAGGTCTCTTCCGAAACTACAGAGATGCCTCGACAAGCTCGGTATGACACCCACAGTACTTCATACCCGGTTTCTCATGGACTCGCTGGCCGATGATCATCACCCGCGGTAAGGGATGTCTGACCGTTCGGCACTGATCAGGCCGTATCCGTGCTGCTCCAAGAGCATGTTTGCGCTCTGAACATTAGATTGTTGATGAACAGAAGGCCCAACGCGCACGCCTGTGATTAGCGGCCAGCCAAAGGGCTCTTTGGAGTCGTTATATAGCTCTTTCAAACTGAAGTAAGGAATCAGTAGTCCTCGTGCCGTGCGAAACTTTGGTTTGTGTTCAGAACTGAAAGACGGCGTGAAGATCAGTCGCCATTCCTTTTCCTCTTCGAAGCCTCTATGTTTGAAAGTGGGCAGAAAAAATTCGATAATCTCGGCTGCTTGGAGCGCTCTTTGTGTGTGGGTCAGTGTTACCGGTTGTGGGCGATCAAACACAAACCCAATGGCGCTCCTCAAGATTTGCCGTGGTGTTTTGGTATCGTAGTATACTTTCCACGGCCTCATTAGTCCCCCGCAAGGCCGGTCGTGCTTGTACACATGATTGAGGTTGACCTTGATGCTGACGCCAGCCCCACCTCCGTAGCTACGCCACTGGCTGAGCCGGTCGCCATCATCTTGGCAGAAGCAACAGACATACACGCCGCGGAATGCGCGGTCACTGAGTCTCTCTTGAACCCGTTCAAGATAGGTTTGCCAACCGCCATCGGTTCTTTCCGTTTTCGCTTCTGAAATGACTCGTTCCGCAATCTCATAGCCACGCGACATCTCTCTCTCGTCATTCATATACCGTGCGTGAGTCAAACGGGGAAGATCTGTCACGAATCCACGAAGGCCTTCGAGATCCGTGTAGTGAAAGAGGTGCGGTTGGTCTAAGGATTCGAAGTCTTGGGCCAAATCCGACTGCTTTGCGCGCATATCTTCCAAAAATGCCGCCAAGACATCGACGTCATTACTTTCGTGAACCTCTGCGGGCACTGATGAGCTATGCTTAGGAGTGAGCATGATGCATCAAACCGGAGTGTAGCGGGCTGGTTGGGTGGTTATCAAGATCTCAGGGCCTGGCGGAGCCAAGGGGCGTGCCCGTGTAGCGGTCGCAGGCTGCAACCTCTTGCAAATGCAGGTGCGGCGACGAGGAACGCGGCCAGCAAGAGATTCCTCGACAAGTCCCGTAA
>PLZV01000061.1 GCA_003152315.1 Verrucomicrobiota bacterium | reverse complement strand
TCAGCTGATTCGGCCACCAGTCTCGATTCGACGGAGCCCCGCTCATTACCGGGCATTTACTTTCGGTCGTCATGTTCTCTCCAATCGTGTTCTGGACTTAAACTCTTAGGAAATTGCTTTTTCAAGGGGTTCGGCATCGGCGCCAACAAGGGGGATAAAGGGGAGACTCGAGCCTCCGCTGACGGCTCGAAGCGTTCGCAACGCTTGCCAATCTCTCTCGTGCGCGCAATTTCATTTCTTACGAAACTTTATCTTGTGCGAAGTGCGTTCCACAGTCAAGCCAACCGGGCGGTGAGCGGCCTGGATCTCCCATGGCCGGGGAGGCTGTTCGTTGAACGCGATGATCTCGGTCGGGCAGACGTCATAGGTTATTGTCGAGCGCGGGGACAGTATGTTATATTTCGGCGCCACGGGAATGGCAACGCATGACGGTCCAAAACCGCATCATTAAAGTGCAGAAACGCAATCGCGCGCTCGTGTCGTTCGACGAGGAGCGGATTTGCAAGGCGGTCTTGCGGGCGGCGGATTCGATTGGCGGGTTTCAGCAGGACCATCTGCCGGGCATCAACGACAAGATTTTCGAGGCCTACGACACGGACGAGAAGATCGCGGAGTTTTTCGCGGACATCGTCGTGCTGTGTCTCAACTCCAATCCCCACCATCTCATCGCCAATTTTCCGCCGACGATCGAAGCGATCCAGGACGGTGTGCTGCACGCGCTGCGCAGCTACGGGTTCCAGAACACGGCGGACGCCTACGAATGCTATCGGTGGGGCCGGCATTGGTTACGCGAAGGCGCGATCAACGAGGCGCAATTCGTCGGCAACGGTTTCCCGAGGAAGCGGATGGAAAAGACGCTGGAGTGGAACCGCCAGCGGGGTTGCGACACGGTCGCCGGGTTGAATGAAGTCGTGCGCGGCGGCAAGTTCAAATTGTTGGTGGAGGAGTCGCTCGCCGCGTATGAGGCATCGCTGGATGAGGCGGCGCGCAAGGTGATCGCGCGCCTGAACGCGAGTGACGACATTCGCATGATGTGGGTCAGCGGGCCGAGTTCGTCGGGCAAGACCACGACGACGGTGAAACTGACCGAGCGGCTGCAGAAGCACGGGCTGAAGTTCCTGATGTTGAATCTCGACGATTATTTCTGGGCGCTGATCGAGCATCCGTCTGATTGGATTAACGACCGCAATTTTGAAACACCCGAGGCGCTGGACATCCAGTTGCTCAATCGGCATCTTCGGGACCTGCTGGACGGCAAGACGATTGAGAAGCCGGTCTACAGTTTCAAGGAAGGTCGGCGCATTTCCTCCAAGCCGGTCAAATTGGAGAAGGGCCAGATCCTGCTGCTGGATTGCCTGCACGGTTTCTACCCGCCGATCACGGAGGGGATCGATCCCGCGACGCAGTTCCGGGTGTATATCGAGACGCTGAACGTCATGTACGAAGGTGACGGCAGCACCAAACGCCTGACCAAGTTTACCGACGTGCGGCTGATTCGCCGCATGTTGCGTGACGTGCAACATCGGAACCACAGTCCGCTTTCCACGATGTTACACTGGCATTATGTGCGCGCGGGGGAATTATTCAGCATCGTCCCGCTGATGGGCCTCGCGGACCACGTCGTCAACGGCGGCATGCCGTTTGATTTGTCCGCGCTGAAGCCATTTTTTGTCGGGGCCGGCGGATATCTGCCGCTGCCGGAAACTTTCGAGCCGTACAGCGGATTTCTCGATGCCCGCGTTCGCTACGACCGCGTGAAGCGTCTGCTTGAATCGGTCGAAGGACTGACGCGCGAGCAGGTGGATTCCTATGATGTCATCCCCAGCGACTCCGTGATCCGCGAATTTGTCGGTAAGAGCACCGTCAAGATTCCCCACAACGAGTAAAACTATGAAACGATTGATTTTGGTTTTGGGCGCGTTGGTGTTGGCGCAGTTCTCGGCGTTCAGCGCGGAGATGCCGAAAGTCGGCGACAAGGCGCCGGAGTTTTCTGTCGCGGCGAGTGATGGGACGACGGCGCACCTGAAAGATTATTTGGGCAAGGGCACGATCATCCTCTACTTCTACCCGAAGGATGACACGAAGGGGTGCACGGCGGAAGCGTGCGGCATTCGCGACACGATGGATGAATTTAAAGGCCTGGACGCAACGGTCCTGGGCGTGAGCTTCGATTCGGTCGAGTCGCACAAGGCATTCATCGCGAAGTACAAGCTGCCGTTCGTGTTACTCGCGGACACTGACAAGAAGGTGGCGAAGGCTTACGGAGTGGCCGACGATAACAGCAAGGTCGCGAGCCGCGTCACGTTCGTCATCAACAAGGACGGCAAAATTGTTTTTGTGGATCCGAAGGTAAACCCTGTCACGCACGCCGCCGAAATCCGCACCGTTTTGCAGCAGTTGGTGGAATAAGCCGACCGGCTACGGGTGCGCTTTGCTCCAGACGGCGTATTCTTCGAGTGTGCGCCTCGGGGAATCCCTGTACCACGCATAACCCCGGCGTCGCTCCTGAGAGATCTCTTCAAGTTTGTCGTGAATCGTCTTGTCACGGTCCCCAAAGATCGGTCGGTCGGTGCCGATTTCGTAGTAGCGGGCCCACAGCGGTCCGCTGCCGGGAGCGGATACGAGTCGGCGTCCATCATCGCCGGTGCGCTGAAAGGTCTTGCCGGAAATCTTCGTTTTCTCGAACCAGGCGGCGGCGGCATGGACAGCGGCGACGACCTGCGGGCTGGGGTTGGGCAGTCGCATCAGGAACAGCACGATCTCCGCGCTTTCGCTGGAAACCTGTGACGGCATTTCGTAATTGCGACCGGAGGCGGGCTGCAACGTGAGTGGGTCATGTTGCTGGCACCAAACGGTGCGGTGGCCGCCCACGACGATCTGCGTCGCCAGGAGACAGTCGACCCCGCGACGGACACTGCTGCCGGCCATGGCGCGCAGCGAAACGGGCGCGAAAGCGAATTCGTTGGTCCCCCGGGAAACGTCGCGCAATAAACCAAGAAGGTTGACCGACGCGTCGTCGTTATAGGTGATCATGTCGTGATAGCCGCCCTCGAGCGGCCAGACCTGGGGCCAGCCGCCGTTGGGATACTGCGCGGCCGCGATGTAGCCGATCCCGCGCAGAAACGCCTGGCGATACGACCCACTGCGGTCGGACTCAACCACGGTGATGACCTTTGCGAGATAGCGGAGTTCGGTCATGGTGGCATCGTTGTCGAACGTGCCGACATAGTTCCAGTTCGTGCGATGTGGCGTATCGAAGTCGGCTGCGGCAAGGGCCCGCGAACGGTTGTCGGGCGCGAAAGCTTCGCCGGGCGCGCGCGGGTGAAGCGACATATCGAGGTTCTTGCTCCATCCTCCCGCCGGCGTTTGGAACGAGACCACGATGTCGGCGATGCGCAACGCTTCGGCCCCGCCATACCAGTCGGCTGGTTTATCGAGAGGCAGGGAATTCGCCGAGCGACCCGACGGCGGAAGCACCGTCTCCTTGAGTTGGTGCTGGCGGAGTTCCACTTGCAGAAAGGCCTGATCGACCCGCAACTGCTGCTCGGATCGCGCGAGGTATTCTTTCCAACCCCGTTGCTGCGCCGCCGGCAGCGCGGCAATGCGCTCGGCGGTGAGGGGCAGCGCCGGCGGGTTGGTGCCGATGATCGCGGCGGACGCCAGCGGGGCGAAACCGAAAGCCGTCACCAGCAAGGTCCGCAGAATGAGGAATGTTTGTTGTCGGGGTTTCAAGAGTGGAACGCTAGCAGGGGCGGGATTGGCAGTCAATCCAACTGCCGTAGCGCCGCGATATCTGGACGAAAAAGAGGTATCGCGCCACAATCAAATGACCTGTATTGAAGCGCTAGGCCCTTTGGCGGCGGCGATAGGTGAGAAACAGTCCCGCCAATCCGGCGCCCGTCAACACGAATACACTCGGTTCTGGTACGACCACGGCGCTGAAGTCGATGCCTGTAGGGTTGGTGAAACCTCCCGGTTGGTTGAAGCACCTAATTTCCAGGACGTTCTGGCCGGTCAGAAACTGGACCGCGTTGCTGGTGCTGAAAATGGAAGGGGGGTTGGTATAGTTCACATGAGGAAATGACTGAGCGCCGACGAAGTGGCCGTTTAAGAAGACCACAGCCTGATCATCCGCAAATATCGAAATCGCGAGCGATGGACTGGTAAACCCGACGGGCAGGGTAAAAGTGGCGCGGTAGAGATTGGTTGAATTGGAAGGTCCATTGCCATCGGCCTGTACGCCTATCCAATTCGCTCCCGGGATCGAGCTGTAGAGCGCGTTTGGGGTTGGGATAAAGGCATTGGTGAACGTCAGTCCGTTATCGGTACTGAACACCGTGTTGGGATCGCGCGTACCAATTGGACCATTGCCACTAACCAGGGTAATGGTTTGGGCGTTGACGCCAGTCGTTGAGAGCAGCAGTGCGGCGACGAATAGAATGCTGCGGAAGAAATTGTTCATGGTGGATTCCTCTCGCCTCTTACTACAGTTTTGTTTTGAACCCGGGCCTCGCAGCCGGGTTCGTGAATAGCTAAGCAATATCGTGAGTGCCACAGGCGGCAGAGTCAATGAAATACGGGCATGCGCAAGTGACAGACGCGGAGCGGTGCGATACCTGGACGACAGGCATCGCGCCCTACAATATGGAGGAGGAGGTATGATAGAATTGGAAGCGCTATGAGTGAGCGCGAAAAACTGGTTAGCGGATTGAAACTGGCCTGGCGCGATGAGATGGGGAGTGCGCGCAATTACCGCGCGCTGGCGGAACAGGAGGCGCACCCGGATCGGCGCGATATTCTGTTGCGGCTGGCGGAGGCCGAGGAAAAACACGCGGTGACCTGGGCGGCGCGGTTGCGCGAGATGGGCGCGGAACCGGGCGAGTACCGCGAGTCGGTTGTCGAACGCGCGCGGCGCTGGGCGTTGTTGCAGAGCGGGACGGACAGGGCGGTGGTGAAACTGGAGGCGGCGGAGAACGGCGCGGACGCGATGTACGATGAATTGGCGAAGATCGCGCCGAGCGAGGAAGTGCGCGCGCAATTGGTGGAGGCGCAGCGGGAGGAGCGCGCGCACAGCCGCGTGTTGAGTGAGTTTACGGAAGGGCAAGTTCCGCCGGCGCAGCGGAGGCTCGCGAAAATCCTGGGTTCGGAGAAGTGGCACGTGACCGGGGCGGGCTGGATCGGGCAGGCGATTTACGGGGTGAACGACGGATTGGGCGCGGCGTTCGGCGTGGTGAGCGGCGTGGCGGGCGCGACGAATGTGGACCACAAATTCGTGTTGTTGAGCGGCATCGCGACGGCGATTGCGTCGGCGCTGTCGATGGGGAGCGGCGCGTATCTGGCGACGAAATCGGAGTGCGAGGTGTACGAGGCGGAGATGAAGCGCGAGCGGATGGAGATCGAGACGGACCCCGACCAGGAGCGCGAGGAGATGGAGTTGTTTTACCAGTTGAAGGGGTTTTCCGTCGAGGAAGCGAAGATGATGGCGGCGCGGCTGGCGGAACAGCCTGAACAATTGCTGAAGACGCTTGCGCATGAGGAACTGGGGTTGTCGGAGAAGGCGTTTCCCAAACCGTGGCGCTCGGCGGTGAGCGCAATGTTGAGCACCGCGGCGGGGGCGTTCGTGCCGGTGATTCCGTTTATGTTTTTCTCGGGGACACAGGCCCTGATCTGGTCGTTTGCCATCAGTACGCTGGCGCACTTTGCGGTCGGCGCATCGAAGGTGATCGTGACGGGCCGGTCGTGGTTGAAGAGCGGTGCCGAGATGACCGTAGTCGGCGTGGGTGAAGCGCTGGTGACGTACGGGATCGGGCTGTTGATTGCGCCGGTGTTGAGGTAGACGGGTCTGTCGTGTTTCTCACAACGTATGAGCGCCGTCCTGGATGGTGGGGTACTTCAGTGTCGGCAGCAGTTCTTTTCTAAATCGAGCGGTGTCGCCGTAGTACGATACGCGTCCGATATCGATGAAGTCGCGTGTCAGCGGGGAGAGAGAGCCGGAGATTTTCGAATAGGACTCGCACAGAGCGGCGGCCGAATAGATCAGCCATGACGGCATCCGCCGCGGTGGAGGGAAGCCCCACTGCTTGCAGGCAAGCTTGAGGAAATCCTGCAGATGCATTCGTCCTTCATCGCCGACGTGGTAGATGCCGCTCGCGGAAGGGCTTTCGATGGCGGCAGCGCAAGCACCGCAGAAGTCGATTTTCGAGATGAGATGGATCTCCGTGGGATGCTTCCAAACGCCCAACAGCCGGCGAGAAGCCAGCCACCGTGCCGCGTCAATCATCAGGATTCCACGACCGTAAACCATACCGACGCGGAGTGAGATCGGCTGCTCGATAGTTGAGAACAAATACCGCTCTTCCTCAAGTCGCGTGCGAGCATGGATAGAGATCGGGCTTCCGTCGAGGCGGCCTATCGCAGGATGCTCAAAAGACGTGGGACCCTCAACATGTGGGAAGTTAATCAAGATCACTTTACGGACGCCATGAAGCCGAGCGGTATCGATTAGGTTCCGAAAGTAACCTGTATTGGTCGTCGGCAAGAATCGCTGGGGATTCGCCTTAAATAAGACCCCAGCGAAATGGACGATCTGATCGACGCCATTCACCGCCGCGTGCAAGGAATTCCGGTCAGCCAGGTCGGCTTGAATGACTTCGGTTTTACCAGCCACTTTCAGGTCCGAGGGCAGGTCTCGATGATGGATCATTAGCCGGAGTGTGAGTCCGGATCGTCCAAGTAGGTGACGAGAGAGGAGTGAGCCCAGATTACCTGCAGCGCCGGTGATGAGTACTCTCATGGCGAGAGTGGCTTTCTAACAGACGTTTGCAGTGTCCGCAAGCAAAACGCCACCGTTTTGATATCGCAAATAGATATTTTTTACTGGACGGGGTGTGATGGGATGGGTATAGTCGGGGCGTGAACATTTTGGATTGGCGATTTTGGATTGCCGCGACAACGACATCGCGGCGTGTCGCGCAGCCAATGCTGCGCTCCGCTTCGGATTGGGGGCGGAAGAAGAGGGAGAATTTGTCTACAACTCCACAGGGAGCCCCCCTATACGTTTCTGCGAAACGAACCCATTTTGTTTTCGCGGACTTTTTGCAATATCACACGTATTTACAGTCACTTATGCCGTTTGCAGTCACGTTTGCAAATGGGTTCGTTCTGGAAAAACGAACCCATTTTGGAGGGGTTATGGGGCTGTTTTCATTGAGAAGTGGGTTCGTTTTAGGGGAATGAGGAGGCGGAAACGGCGAACGACAGAGATGCTTCGACAAGCTCAGCATGACAGAATGGAGGAAGAGCACGCGGTCTATAACGGACGCGCAGGTGACGGCAAGCGGTGCGCTCACCCTACAATTACGGAGACGTGTTTGCAAGGTGGTGGCAAAGATCGCGGACGGCCCGGCGGTCCGTCCCTACCTCGGGAAACGGCTGAAGTGGCGCAATATCTTGAAAGGGGGTTTTGCGTGGGATAGCCTGCGCGCGTAATCATGCCATTCATTGCGGGAAAGAAATCCAATGAACCCGTGCCGTATCGGCCGCTTTACGAGCGGGTGCAGGATTGGATTTTCAAGCTCGATATCGCGCCGGAGTTGGGGTCGTTTCGTGTAGGGATGTTCTGTTTGCTGGCGCTGATGGTGATCCTGCTCTACACGGGGACGCAATTCCACGGGCTGCACGACGCGGAGGCGATGGACGCGGGGCAGTTGGCGCGCAATCTGTGGCGCGGCCGCGGTTACGTGACGCAGAACCTGCGACCTTTTGAATTTTGGTACCTCACCTCGATTGGCCGTCCGCCGCTGGACCCGAAGACGAATGTTCAGCCCGAATTGTGGACGCCGCCGATGTATCCGCTGGTGTTGTCGGCGGTGTTCCATGTGTTGACGCCTGATTTCGATATATCGGGGAACGTGCGGACGCTGGCGGCGGACCGCGTAATGATGATGGTGGGGTGGATGCTGTACCTGGTAGGGCTGGTGCTGCTGTACCTGCTGGCGCGGGAGATGTTCGATCATCGCGTGGCGACGATGAGTGTGTTCCTGTATTTGTTTTGCAATCCGCTGCTGGAAGCGGCGATTGCGGGATTGTCGTGGGGGTTGATGTCGGTGCTATTTCTGCTGACGGCGTATGCGGTGTTCAAGGCGGAGAAGTGGCAGGCGGAGGGGCGGTCGGCGCGGTGGGTTTACGGGGCGCTGGCGGTGAGCGCGCTGGCGGTGGGGTTGGGGACGCTGACACGGTATGCGTTCGCTGCGGTGTTGGTGCCGTTGCTGATTTACGTGGGGGTGTCCTTTCCGAATCGGTGGCGGGCGAAATGCGGGCTGTGTCTGCTCATGTTTCTGCTCGTGCTGACGCCGTGGGTGGCGCGGAACTGGATGGTTTCGGAGACGCTGTTTGGATTGAGCCGGTTCGAGATGCTGGAGGGGCTGGGGGCGGGGACGGCGAACGAGATCAAGGTGGGACAGGTGCAGCGGACGTATGTGGGGGAGCTGCCGAAGTTCAAGTTTCGCCAGCAGTTAAGGCGGACTTTGATCAATGCGCGACAGTTGTATGAAGTGGAACTCAAGGATGTCGGGTCGAATTACCTGATCGTATTTTTTCTCGTTGGGCTGATGCACCGGTTTCGGCAGGAAGAAGTGTTCCGGCTGCGGCGGTTTGTCTTTTGGACATTGCTGATGGCGATCGTCTGGATGAGCGTGGCCGGGCCGCCGAAGCGGAATTTCCTGACCGTGTTCATGCCGCTGATCATCATGTACGGCGTGGCATTTTTTTATGTGATGTTCGAGCGGCTGCAGTTTCGGACGCGGCTGATGCGGACGGGAGTGATCGTTTTTTTTGCGGTCTTCAATTCGTTGCCGTTCCTTTTCATGTTGCTGCCGCCGTCGACCACAAACCCGTATCCGCCCTACGATGGCGGCGTGGTGACGGCGCTGGGGAGGGCCTTCGGGGAGGATGAGGCGTTGGTGAGCGATATTCCGTGGGCGGTGGCGTGGTATGCGGATCGGTCGGCGATCTGGAAACCGTTTAAGGAAAAAGATTTTCTGTTGATCAACGACAATGTGAAACTGGTATCGGGAATCTACCTGACGCAGGAGACGCTGCAGCAGCAAAAGGTGTTGGACATGGTGTCCGGTTATCAGCGGTACTGGATCCAGATGTTTGACCTGCAACATTTCCCCCCGGCGAGCTTTCCCCTGCAATTTGCCCGGCCGCTAACGCCTGACGGACAACAGGTCTTGATCAGCAATCGACGTCGATGAGTACCTTCAGACGACTGCTGGGATTGCCCGACGCGACCGATGGCGTTGGCCCCGTTTCGTTTCCCACCGACCCTGAGCTGCGGCGGCGCTGGATTCTGGTCGGCGTCGTGGCGGCGATCGTTTTCTACGCGTACTTCATCAGCAAGACGTGCGCATCGGGTGTCCATCCGCTCTCGCTGTTTGCCTGGCTGCAGGTGTATTGGAAAGGCGAGGATTACTCGTATGGCCCCGTGGTGCCCATGGTGGTGGCAGGGTTATTTGTTTGGAAGTGGCGGAAGAAGTTGCACGCTTTGCCATTGAGCACGGCGACCAGCGGTCTGGCGGTGATCCTGGCGGGGGTGACGATCTATTGGGTCGGCGTCAAAGCGGCCAATCCGCGTCTCGTGGCCGGCTCGCTGGAGGTTTTGATTTTTGGGCTGATTTTGTATCTTGCGGGTTGGGAGTGGGCGAAAGAACTTTGGTTTCCCTGCGCGTTCCTGCTCTTCATGATCCCGGTAAACTTTTTGGACCAATACGGCTTCCAATTGCGGATTTTCGTGGCGCAGATCTCGACATCGTTACTGAATGTCCTGAGCATGGATGTCTACCGCGAAGGAACCGGGATTTACTCTACCGCCAACCGATTCCTCCCGCTGGAAGTGGCCGACCCGTGCAGCGGGATTCGTTCGCTCATGGCGTTGATGGCGCTGACTTCCCTGTACGGGTACGTCACGATGGATCAGTCATGGAAAAAATGGGTGCTGTTTCTTTCCAGCATCCCGCTCGCCGTGTTGGGCAACCTGGCACGGATCACCACGGTGGCACTCGTCGCGCAGGGCTTCGGTCAGGATTTGGCGATGAAGATTTACCATGATTATTCCGGTTACATCGTCTTCAGTCTCGCGATTTTGTGCATGATCGGCCTGGGGGCGATGCTCAATATTGATTACCGCGAGATGGTTCAGCGCTGGACCCAGGAAGACGTGCGTCCACCGCGTCCTGTCCGCAAGGGGTAAGCAGCAGCCTTTTTTATTTACAGGGGCAGCGCACGCAGATAACATGCACGCCAGTATTTTTGTCGCCGTGAGGGCGATTTGGAACACCACAGTTTTGCGCACGCCACCGTACAGGGAATGAGACAGTACCACAGACTCCGGCGCGGCGTTGTCTCCTGGCTCTGGATTGTGTGGGCGCTGGCGGTGGCTGATCCGGCGATGGCCCAAAACCTATTGGTGGGACCCTTCCGCATGAACCTGGGGTTTACCGCCGGTGCGGATTTCCGGGATAACGCCAACCTTAGCGAGAACCACCCGAAGGCCGATGTGCTGCTCAGCGTCGGGCCGACACTGTCCGGCGGAGTCTTCCTGCCATTTTCCGGCGGAGAGGAGTTCACGCTGACCGTGGCGGCGACGTATAGCCATTCCCTGACGGGTGCTCAATCGGACAGCTTTGGCGCGCCATTGAATGCGTCATTGATCCTGCCCATTTACGTTGCGGAATGGAACGTGGTCTTGTCGGACAGCTTCAGTTTCGAAAATGACCCGCTCGACAGCACGTTCGCGGTGAACCGAACGCGCTTGGCCGAGTATTCGAACATTGCCTCAGCCAGTGCCACGCGCCAATTGGGAAAATTCTCCACGACCTTCGCCGCGCAACGCACGGATGACATTTTCCCCAGTGATCCCTCGCAGGAGGAAACCGACTATCTGTTCTCGTTTACGCCGGCTTATTTTTTTCGGGAAGGCTATTCGGTCTTCATCAGGAATGCGTATGGGATCAGCTACCTTGCCGACCCCACCTTGCGCGATTCCACCGGCTATTCGACCCAACTGGGATTGAATGGCCAGATCACGAAGAGCTTGAATGGCACCATCAGCCTGGGTTGGTCGCATCTGGACCTGGCGGCCACCCCGACAAATGGAATCGACCACATTGATGGCGTAAGCTCGCAGGTTGCGGTGAATTATATGCACCCACTACGGCCCAATACCACGCATACCCTGACATTTTTCCACGATCCGGGCCTTACGCTTGGATTGAAGAATTCAAGCATCACGGCAGCCACGGGCGTCAGCTACATTATTGCCCATCGATTGAACCGCTACATGACGCTGGCCCCATCCGTTGGTTGGACCCATCTCGAATCCCTGAGTGGAAGCCGGGAGATTGCGGACCTGGTCGTGGTGGGTGTCAGCTTGCAGCGGCAATTCACGAAAAAGTTGACCGGGTCCTTTGCCTACCGGTACCAAACGCGAAGTTCGAACCTCAGCGGCCAGAGCTACGATGTGAATGAGGTGACCGTTAACTTCAACTACACGTTTTAGATTCGCCTATCGCCATCGAAACTTGCGCTACTTTCCGAAGACCTTGTTTTGCCATGGCGATTCCACAGTCGCATTTCGTGAAATAATCGTTTTACATTCCCGCAATTTCTGTTCTAAGCTAGCGCTCGCTTGGAGAAAGGTTGCCTCGAACACCTTCGGGGCTCACCGCGAGGCAGGAGGATGGCGTACCATGAATATGGCAGACTTACTGGCGAAAACTAAAACTGATTTGCTGAAAATCGCTCAACGACATGGCTTGCGGGGCGTGTCCACGCTCAAGAAAGAAGAGCTGGCCGAGAAGATTTATCAGGCGCAGCAGCGGTTCAAGGGGACAACAACCAAGCAGCCGCTGGGTGTCAGCGCTGTTGCCCGGAAGGTTGCTGACGCCGTCAAACGCCGCGCAGTTCGCAAGCACGCCGCAGAAACAGTCGCTCGCACAAAAGCCCCCGCGGCAATCCGAACCCAGGCCGCGCGGCCCGTGCGGCGCACCAAAGTCGTCTCGAAGTCCCGTCCCGTGGAAATCGAGCCGGCGGAGACGAGTCACCCGTCGGCAGAGCTTTCCGCCCACAAGTTCGATGTCACGCCGGCGCCGCCGCCGCCACGGCAAGTCTTTCAGGAGGAGCACCTGGGTGAATTGCCCGATGCCTATGGTACCGGCCACCTCTTTCTCACGGCACGCGATCCGCACTGGCTCTACGTCTACTGGGATCTCAACTGGCAGCAGATGGCCGACTTCCGTGGCCAGGCCGCCGACGGTCGCTTGCTCCTGCGGATGTTCGAGAAGAACCACGCGGATCCGTTTCAGGTGCTGACGCTCGGTCACGACTCGCGTAACTGGTACATTCCCGTCAACAAGGCCGCAACCACGTATCGCGCCGAACTTGGCTTCTGGCGACACGACGGCCAGTTTCACGCGGTCAGCCAGTCGCGCGAAACCACCACGCCGCCCGATGCGATATCGCCCGATACGACGGCGCGGTTCGCCACCATCCCCATTGATATTTCGTTCCGCGAACTCTTCAAGATCATTCGCGGCCACATGCGCGAGGGCGAGGCCCTGGCCGAGGCGTTGCATCGCCTACAACTTGCGGGTTTCCGCTTCCCATTCAAACTCGGGCTGGAACTTGGCCCTTGGACCGCAGACCAGGCTGCCGAGTTGGAGCGCATCCTCGGCGGCGATCTGTTCCGCCGCATCCAGATGGGATCGTTCGAGATCACCGAATGGCTGCGCCGTCGTTTGCAAGAGGAACTCAGCTCAGGAATGTCCAGCGCGTTCAGCCCGTCGGGTTCAAGCTGGTCGGGCGCGCCGCAAAAGGGGTTCTGGTTCGCCGTTAACGCCGAATTGATTATCTACGGGGCGACGGAACCGACGGCGAAGGTCACGATCGACGGCAAGCCGGTGAAATTGCGTAGCGACGGGACCTTCTCATTCCAGTATGCGTTCCCGGATGGCCAGTACAAACTGCCCGTCGTGGCAGTCTCGGCCGCGGGAGACGACCAGCGCGCGGTGCAACTGACCTTCGAGCGCCAAAGCCAAACGAAAGGCGAGGTGGGCAAGGTCAAACAGCCAGCGCACCTCAAGTCGCCCGCCGCCGCGTGATGCTTCCCGCAACGCGTCATTCGGGGCGAAGCGGAGAACGTGGATCCGAAACGAAACGCCGAAAAGGAGTTTTGCCAGTGCCACAAGGTTACGTAGCGCTCATTCTGCACGCGCATCTGCCGTTCGTGCGCCATCCTGAATACGAGGATTTTCTCGAGGAAGACTGGCTGTACGAGGCCATCACCGAAACGTACATCCCGCTCATCAAGATGATGGAAGGCCTCGTCCGCGACAACGTGGATTTTCGCCTGACGATGTCACTCACGCCGCCGCTATGCTCGATGCTTCTCGACCCGCTGCTCCAGGAGCGTTACATCCGCCACATCACGCGGCTCATCGAACTCACCGAAAAGGAAATCGAACGCACGAAATGGGACCGGGCCTTCAACGATCTCGCCTGGTTCTACCACCACCGTTTTCAAGAAGCCCGTGCCACGTTCTGCGACAGCTACGGGCGCAACCTCGTCGGCGCGTTCCGCAAGTTTCAGGAGATGGGCAAGCTCGAGATCATTACCTGCGGCGCGACGCACGGTTTTCTGCCCTTGATGGCGGAGCATCCCGAATCCATCCGCGCCCAGATCATGATCGCGCGCGACCATTATCGTCAATGCTTCGGCTGCGATCCGCGCGGTATCTGGCTGCCGGAATGCGCTTACCTGCCCGGCATCGAAAAGTTTCTCCAGGAAGCCGAAATCCGCTGGTTCATCATGGACACGCACGGCATCATGTTCGGCCATCCGCGTCCGCGCTACGGAATTTATGCGCCCGTCTTCACGCCGCCGGGCGTGGCCGCGTTCGCGCGCGACGTCGAATCCTCCAAGCAGGTCTGGAGTTCCGAGGAAGGCTACCCCGGCGACGGCGATTATCGCGACTTCTACCGTGACGTTGGTTTCGACCTCGAATACGATTACATCAAGCCGTACATCCACCCCGACGGCATCCGCTGTTTCACTGGTGTGAAGTATTTCCGCATCACGGGCAAAACGTCGGACAAGCAACCGTACAACCGCCACAACGCGATGGAAAAGGCCGCGTCGCACGCCGGCAACTTCATGTTCAATCGCGAAAAGCAAGTCGAGCATCTCCACGGCATCATGAAGCGCCCGCCGCTCATCATCTCCCCGTACGACGCGGAGTTGTACGGCCACTGGTGGTTCGAAGGCCCCGACTTCATCAACTTCTTCACGCGCAAAGTCGCGTTCGACCAGAACAAATTCAAGCTCACCACGCCGACCGAGTATTTGCGCGAGTTCCCGACCCAGCAAATCACGCAACCGGCCGCCTCCAGTTGGGGCAACAAGGGTTACTGGGAAGTCTGGCTCGAAGGTTCCAACGCCTGGATCTATCCGCACCTGCACATGGCCGCGCAACGCATGACCGAACTCGCGCGCAACTTCAAGAACGGTGACCCGCTCACCCAACGCGGCCTCAAACAGGCTGCCCGCGAACTGCTCCTCGCGCAATCCAGCGACTGGGCGTTCATCATGAAGACGGGGACGATGGTGCCCTACGCGGTCAAGCGGACGAAAGACCACATCCTGCGCTTCACGCGCCTCTACGACCAAATCAAAGAACATCGCATCGACGAGCCCTGGCTCGCCTCCATCGAGTGGCGCGACAACATCTTCCCCGACATCAACTACCACTACTACGCGTAGGCGCGCGGTCGTTGGCGAAGCGACGACACGTAGTGCCGTGCTAACCCAGCGCCGCCCGCACCATGTCGCGAATCTGTTCCAACCGCGCCGCATCACGTATCTTCCGTCCATCCGTCCCGGTCATGAAGAAAACATCCGCGGCTTCGTCTTCCTCCGTCACGATGACGGCGTGGACGATGTCCACGTCGCACGTGGAAATAGCCTCCAAAATGTCGTGCAACAAGCCCACGCGATCGGGCGCCTCCACCTGTAGCACCGTGTAATCGTCAAAGCGGTCATTGTCGAACGTCAACACCGGCGCCTTCCCGCCCGCGACGCGCTCCGGCGCGCCCGCGCACTGCATCCAGGTCCGCAGCACCGACTCGCCGTCGCCATTCGGGCTGAACGCGACCGTCAACAGTTGCTCCATCTGCTTGAGCCGCGAAATGTCCTCGATGTGCCGCAACGCCTCGTCGCACACCTGAAACACATCGAGCACCACGTTGTCCGCGCGCGTATAGATGTCCGCCCGCACGATGTTCAACCCGGTCGCCGCGAATGTGCCGGCAATCCGGGCCAGCAATCCTGGACGGTCCCACGCGCAAACGACCACTTCGGAGAAACCTCGATCAGGGAAGTGCCGCCAGTGCATCACGGGTGGTGCGAGTAGTACATCGCCGCGCGTGAGACCGTCGATAAATTCATGGATGAGTTCCAGGTGCCATCGCAACGCCGCGCTATCCACCCGCGGCCAGTACCGCAACGGCATGCTGGCAAAATGCAATTCGAGTTCCTCCGACCGGATCCCGAAATCGGCGTTCACCATCAACTCATACAGCCGGCCCCGATGCGTCTCGAAGATCTGCTGCACCGTCTTCGAGCTCCGATTCAGATGCGACCCCACCACCGCCGGCGCACTCGAAGCCGACGTATTCCCACCGCCCGTAGTTGTTGTGGACGTTTCCATTCCCATGCTCATAGCAACACGCGTGCTGGAATCACCGAAGTCCTCTCGCTCCGATGTGGACGCTCTGGCACAAAACCCCCAAAAATGCCGTAAAATCGCGACAATCTCGCCGTCTCAACCAAGCCCCGCGCAGCGCAAGAAAATTCACAAAACAGTTTTATCACACGCCCTCCCTGTAGCCATTTGCCCACGCTGGTCAGTTTGCAAGCCGCTGAAAGCGGCGCAGTCGCGTCGTAGCCTTGGCGAAGACGGACCGAACCTGTCGTCCGGCCTGCTGACTCCTCGCCGGAATTGTAGGGCGAGCGCCCCGCTCGCCATCGTTCTTCATTCAAACCGCCGTCCTCCAAAAGTTGTCACCCCGAGCTTGTCGAGGGGTCTCTGTCGTTCTCCGTCCCTCGCAGAAATCGCCGTCGTTTCTTTGTCTGTTGCAGATCACTTCCGCTTCCTCCGATCTGTCATCTCTGAAAGCGCGCTT
>PLZV01000035.1 GCA_003152315.1 Verrucomicrobiota bacterium | reverse complement strand
TCACCCCCGACTCGCCCACCCAGCGCGGAAGCGGTCAGCCCTTGAAGGAGTTCAAGAGCGTTCAGCACGCCGTGCCGATGATGTCTCTCGACAATACCTACAACATCGAGGAATTGCGCGAGTTCGACACTCGTGTGCGCAGACTTCTGCCGGACGAAAAGGTCGAATACGTCCTCGAACCAAAGATCGACGGGGTATCGATTACCGTTCGGTATGATGACGGCCAACTGGCCGTTGGCGCTACTCGAGGCGACGGCACGACGGGCGACGACATCACCTCCAATCTCAAGACCATTCGCGCGATCCCGCTGCAGCTCCGTGTGAAGAACCCGCCTAAACAACTCGAAGTTCGTGGCGAAGCGTATATCCCTGTTGAAGACTTCAAGAAGCTGAACGTAGCGCGTGAGAAGGCAGGCGAACCGCTCTTCCAAAACCCGCGCAATACCGCCGCCGGCTCCCTGAAGCAGCTCGACCCCGCCACCGTCGCGCAACGTCCCTTGCAGGCCATCTTCTACGCGGTCGCCGAGGGTGAGGAATTCAAGAGGCAATCCGACGTGCTCGAAACCCTCAAGCAGTTCGGCTTTGTGACACATCGCTACTGGTGGATCTGCAAAGACATCGAAGAAGTGATTGCGCACATTGGGGAGTTGCAGGAACTCGAAGAGAAACTGCCGTTTGAAATCGACGGCGCGGTGATAAAAGTCAATAACCTCGACCAGTGGAAGCGCCTCGGTGTCACGGCGAAGGCCCCGCGCTTCGCCATCGCCTACAAGTATTCACACGAACAGGCCGAAACAAAGCTCAAGGACATCACTATTCAAGTCGGCCGCACCGGCACACTGACACCCGTGGCGGAACTCGAACCCGTTTTCCTCGCCGGTTCGACGATCTCGCGCGCCACACTCCACAACGAGGAAGAGATCAAACGCAAAGACATCCGCATTGGTGACACCGTTATCATTGAGAAAGCGGGCGAGGTCATCCCCGCTGTCATCGGCTTCGTGAAAGAGAAACGGCACGGGGACGCGAAGCCGTTCGATTTCTTCAAGCACATCCGCGGTAAGTGTCCCGCCTGTGGCGGGCCGATTGCACGCGATCCTGAGTTCGTCGCCTGGCGGTGCGAGAACATCGCCTGCCCTGCACAACTGAAGCGCACCATCGGCCACTTCGCCTCGCGCGGGGCAATGGATATCGAAGGCATGGGCGAAGTCCTGGTAAACCAGCTCGTGGACAACCAACTCGTTCACGATGTCGCCGACATTTACTCGCTTACTGCTGAACAACTGGCCGCCTTGGAACGCATGGGCGAGAAGTCCGCCGCAAACGTCGTCACCGCCATCGCTGAAAGCAAGAAACGTGAATTGTGGAGACTGATTCATGGTCTCGGCATCCTGCACGTCGGCGAAGGTGGGGCGCGCAAGTTGGCCGATCATTTCCATGATCTCAACGCCCTTGCCAGCACTGACATCGAGAAGCTGCAAGAGGCTGAAGATGTCGGGCCGGTGATGGCTCAAAGCGTTCACGACTTCTTCCACAATCCCCGCAATCAAGCCGTTATCGAAAAGCTGCGCAAGGCCGGCATAAAGATGAAAGAGAAGGCCACGCCGAAAGCTGCTGCGGCTGGCCCGTTCGCCGGCAAAACCGTCGTCGTGACGGGTACACTCGCGAAGCTCTCACGCGATGAGGCGAAGGAAGCATTGCGCGAGGCGGGCGCCACCGTTACCGACAGCGTCAGCAAAAAGACCGACTTTCTCATCGTGGGCGAAGATGCCGGTTCCAAGCTCGACAAGGCGCGTTCGCTCGGCGTAAAGACTTTGACCGAACAGGAATTCGTGAAAATGCTCGCGCAATGATGGCAACATCGGGAGGCTGGCATGTCTGATTGGCGATTAACTCCGCAGAACACGGCGCTCGTGGTCATCGACGTACAGGAGAAGCTCATGAACGTCATGCCGCGGCGCTCCGAGACGCTCGCGGCGATCCAGAAACTCGTCGGCGCGGCGCGTGTGTTGAAGCTGCCCACGCTGGTCACCGCGCAATACATCAAAGGCCTCGGCCCGGTCTGTGCAGAGATTGTCGAAGCAACGCCCGGTATCACCACGCTGGAGAAGACGACGTTCTCGTGCTGCGGTTCCGAGGAGTTCCTGCGTGCGGTGAAAGACCTGCGACGCCAACGTATCATTCTCTGCGGCATCGAGGCGCACGTGTGTGTCCAACAGACGGCCATCGACCTGATGAAGGACTATATCGTCTACATCGCCGCCGACGCTGTCTGTTCGCGACATCGACACGACCACAAAGTCGCCATCGAGCGCATGCGCGATTGCGGCGCGGTCATCACTACCGTCGAATCCGCTGTGTTCGAGATGCTCCGCGAATCCGGCACGGAACAGTTCAAGCAGATTTTGCCACTGTTCAAGTAGTGGTTCAGGACGCTGGTGCCGTTTCCCACATTTCGGCTTGATAAGAGCAACGCCATCCTCCAATTGTTGACCATGAACACACCCTTTCACATCTTCTGCCTGGCTGTGCCTCTTGGCTTGGTCGGCTGTTTAAGTTTGCAGTCGGTTTCTTCGGCGAAAACTTCTTCGACCTTTCCGGCGGATTATAAAGGTCAACCGTTCGGCGACGCGGTCTACAAGAGTGGCCCTCAGGTCATTCCCGGTCGGGTCGAATGCGCCTACTTCGACCTGGGCGGCGAGGGCGTGGCCTATCACGATGTCGATGCCGTCAATCACGGCAGTGGCGAACTCAACCTGATGCCCTACCATCAGCGACCGCACGCAACGCCTTACATCTGGGGATTCCGGAAAGATGAAGGCATGGATATTTCCTACACCAAAGACTTTGCGGACTTCAGCCATCCAAATTTCTTCACCCCGGCTACCAATCAACTCTATATCGGCTGGACGAGCGATGGGGAATGGTGCAACTACACAGTGAACGTGAAGAAGACGGGGACGTATACAATTACAGCACTATACAGCAACGAGCCGAAGACGATCTCGTTCTCCGTGGATAATCAACCGGCCAGTGAATGCAAACTGCCCATGGCCACGGGAAGCTGGCACATCTGGAACAAGGCGGAGATTGGGACCATTACCTTCACCGAGACCGGGCTGCACTTGTTGACCTTGCATTACAACGCCGGAAATAATTTCGCCTATTTCGATTTTGAGCAGGCCAACCATCAATGATGATGGCGGGGGCCGACACAACCGCAGCCCCCGGGGCGGCCACAGGGTGCCGGCGCAGACGATGAGCCAGACGCGGGGCCGGCGCCTTGCGCGGCGAAGACGGAAAGTTTTTTCGTGAGTTTCTTCGAACCACAGTGCGGGCACTCGACGGCGCCCTCCCACTTCACCGAGCGCACGAGTGACTCAAAATCCTTCTCACACTTGGCGCAGGAAAATTCGTAAAGCGGCATGTTGTTCTCTCCTCCGAAACCTACTGAGCGCCACTGTCCAGAAGTTGCTTCATTTCCGGGCTGGGCTCTTTGCGCGGGGCCTGGATCTGCCGGATATGGCTTTCCGTGATTTCCTTGTGGAAGGGAATCCCGAGGATGGGCTGGACGTAGTCCACCGTGATGGTGACGAGCTTGTTGACGAACGTCACGTCCAACTTATTGCCGACCAGGTGTTGCGCTTCCGTGCGTTGCTCCGTGTCCTCGTACCGGATGGAGATGTCGTCAGGCTTCAGGTCGATGCCAAGTTTCTTTGCTTCATTGACGAGATCTTGTTTGGCGGTATCCATCGAGTTTTCATCGACGAAATTGAGTTCATGGATTACCCGCTCCGTGAAGTCACCATTCGTCTTAAACTGTTTCATCGCGGTAAACCCCGCGTACCCGATCAACAGGGCGACCACGAGTGCGATCATACCTTTCATTTTGGCGCTCCTTCCAAAACCTTCTGTGTCGTGCGGAAATGCGTCTTGGCTACCTTGCCGAGCACGTCGCCTCCATGCTTCGCGACGAGTTGGAAGCCGGCCTCCTGGACCGCCGTCGACGCGCCCTTGGGCAACGCGACGCCATATTCCTTGCCCAGTTTGCGCAATCGCATCACGAACCCATCGCGCGCGATAATCGATGCGGCTGCGACCGCCAGATCGCTCTCGGCCTTGTGTCGTTGCACGAGCTGGATCTTTCGACCGCGTTCCATAAGGGCCTTCTCGATGATCCGCTTGTTGCCGAACTGGTCGGATATTGCCTTCGGGCTGTCCACGCGCGCCAGCAGGTTCTCAATCACCCGGGCGTGGCCCCAGCCCAAAATATCATTCACGTTGCGCATTCTCGCGTGCAGTTCATTATACTTCTCGGGGCCGATGGCCACAACATCCGTCACGCACCCCGGCGTCGTGCGAATCTGCTTTGCGATCTCGGCGATCCGCGCATCGCTCTTGATCAATTTACTGTCTCGCACGCCGATTTCCATCATATTCCGCGCGGCAGCCTCGTTCAGGAACGCGCCCGCAATCACGAGCGGCCCGAAGAAATCGCCCTTCCCGCTTTCGTCCACACCGATGCGCGGCTCCAACATCGTCGGATCGAGAATATGCTCGTACCCAAGCCGTGCTTCGCCGAGCAACTGCGGTTCGAGGTAGAACTGTATGAAATCCGTCGTCCCCTTCCCTTGGATAACCAGTTTGCCGCTGGTGTAAATCGCGACATTGACCTTCTCACTGTCGGACATCGCGCCGAAGTGGGCATACGGCACCTCGCGGAAATCATAGCCGCGCGCCTGCAAATCGCGCTTCAATTGCGGAATCTTGTCAGCATCCAGCAGACACGTGTAGGATGTGCGCTCGGCCATGGCATCACGATTCCATATACCAGCTACGCGGGTCAACCTCGAAAGCTTTCGCGGGGCCTTCCACCGCGATTTGCTGCGCTGGTATCGACGCCATCACCGCCAACTCCCCTGGCGCGCCGCGCGCGACCCGTACCGCATCTGGGTGAGCGAAATCATGTTGCAACAAACACGGGTCGAAACCGTGTTGCCCTATTACGCGCGCTGGTTGCGGGCCTTCCCAACGGTGCACGCGCTGGCGCGGGCGAAGGACGATCGGGTGCTGAAGTTGTGGGAGGGACTCGGGTACTACTCGCGCGTGCGCAATCTTCACCGCGCCGCGCAGACTGTCGCCCGTGAACACAGCGGCAAACTGCCGCGGACAGCGGAAGGCCTGCGCCAACTCCCCGGGATTGGTCGCTACACCGCCGGCGCGATCGCCAGCATCGCCTTTGGGGAACGCGTGCCGCTGGTCGATGGCAACGTGGCGCGGGTGTTCGCGAGAGTCTTCGCCATCCGGGCCAACGTCAAGGCGCCGCGAACCATGCAGGCACTCTGGCAACTCGCGGAAGAGTTGGTACCCGCCCGTAACCCCGGTGATTTCAACCAGGCCCTAATGGAACTTGGCGCGCTGGTGTGCACACCGGCAAACCCGCGTTGCGAGGCGTGCCCGATGCGCCGCGTTTGCGTCGCGCGGGCGCGCGGGCTGGTCGATCAACTGCCGAATCGCGGGCGACCGCAGGCGGCGAAGCGCGTTGTCGTGAGCGCGGCGCTCGTACGCCGAAACGGCAGCTTGCTGATGCAACGCCGCCCCGACCGCGGGTTGCTGGCGGGAATGTGGGAATTGCCCGCCCTGCGTCGTGGACAATTCCGCAAGGGAAAACCCTTGCTCGAACTTCGCCACACGATCACCAACCGCCGCATCACACTGCGTGTG
This sequence comes from Verrucomicrobiota bacterium, assembly GCA_003152315.1. Lineage (GTDB taxonomy): Bacteria > Verrucomicrobiota > Verrucomicrobiia > Palsa-1439 > Palsa-1439 > Palsa-1439. The sequence continues at coordinate 26,255 of PLZV01000035.1, read as the reverse complement.
TTTGAATGCCAATGTGGAAGTGCGCTTCAAGACAACCTCACCGCCGATTTGCGCTGGGTTTCCGCCACGGAAATAAAGCGGTTGAGTTTACCAGCAGCGCACCGCCGCGCGATTAAGCAAATTCTGTCAGCGGAGTAATCGGTGGAACTATCGGTCACGCGCAAGCGCCTCCTCTCACACCAATGGCAATTGCTCCGCGCCATCAGGCGTAGTGCAGGCGCGCAAGGCAGGAAAACGTTCCCGTAGCGACACGGGAGCGCGTACGGTTGCCGCCGGCGCCAACCGTGCCTTCAATTGCAGCGCATTGGCGAATGCCTTGCCGTCCTTGTGATTGTTGAAGACCACGAATGTTTTCTTCGTTCGCGCCGTGATCTTCGTGATGTGCGCGCGCAGTTCGTCCAACTCCATCGCCGAATACAAATAATCGTAGCGTCCGCCGTACACGTCCTGTTTCTCAAGGAACCAATTCTTTGCATTGCGGCCGTGCAGGCGAAAGTAGCCGATCTCCGCCGTCGCGTGCGCGGTCGGTGGGAGACAATGCGCTAGCGTCGGCTGGTCGATATTGCAAAATGTAATATGCCGTTCGCGAAACAACTCCAACGTCTCGTCCGCGAGCCAGGAATCATGCCGCACTTCAACCGCCAGCGGCCAGTCCGCAAACGCATCGGAAATCGCGCCCAGCCAGTCACGGTTCTTTGGGTCATTCCGAAACGACCATGGAAATTGAAAGAGCAAGCTGTCGAGTCGCCCCGCCTCGCGTAACGGCTGCAACCCCGTGGTGAGCAAATCGTATTCAGCCTGTGTCCACCGCGAGGTTCGCTCATGCGTAAAACGCTGCCACGCCTTCGCCAAGAATCGAAACCACGGTTGCTGATCCACCGACCGCACCCAGCTTTCCGCCGTGCGCGCCGCCGGCGGATGATAAAAGGAGCTGTCGATCTCCACGCAGTCGAGGTACCGCGCGACGGTACGAAGCCGGTCCGCCGCCTTGGCGGGCGGGTACACAACGTTCTCCCAGTCTGGATAGCTCCATCCCGCCGTGCCAACGAAGATCGGTGCGTCCGTCATGTTTCAACCCATCTTAGCGCGCCGCATCCACGCGCCAAACCTTTTGGAAGTGGCTTCGTCTTCCTGAGCCGAGTCCGACGAGACGCCGCACGCCGTACTTCCGCGGCAACCGAACCCACTTTTCGATGAAAACGACCTCATTACCCCCTCCCGGTGGGTTCGTTTTCCAAAACGAACCCACCGAAATTTCCCGTCCATTTTCTCCGCAACTCACATGTGCATAGCAGGTTGTATAAAAAATCGGATTGCAAAACGGTGGGTTCGTTTCGCAGAAACGTATATGGGCCCGTTGCCTGGCCTTCGAAGCGTCCTCGCGAAGTAGGCCTGCGCACAGCAGCGAGTCGAGCCGTAGCCTTGGCGAAGAGGGCAGTCAAAGAATACATACCCAGTATCATACGATTATCGAAATACGATGTCCAGAGGAAAACATCGCCTCATCGGAATTGTACGGCCTGCGGTTCGCGCGCCATCATGTGCCTCAGCGACCTTCCCACACCTGCGCAAAACCTTTTTGACTTTGCCGCGGGCTGCTGACACACTTTGGCGCCCCGATTCGGTCAAATGGTTGATCGTAAGGCTCGCGCTGCGCTCATGGGTTCAAAAAAGAAAAAAAACGCCGCAGGGACAAAGGCAACGCAACAGCCAGAGGCTGAAGCACCTGCGAAAACCAAACTATGGCCAGCGGTGGGCACTCCCGCCCATCTGGCCATCGTCTTCGTTCTTGGTGTAATCGTGCTCTTCACGTACGCCAATACGCTGCACAATACCGGCTTTGCCCTGGATAACAAATTCATCATCCTCGAAGACCCCCGGCTGCGCGATGCCAGCCCTAATAACATCAGGGCCATCTTCCACGAAGACTACTGGTACCCGAAGGCGGTCAGCGGACTCTACCGACCGTTGACCACGCTGTCCTACCTGTTCAATTACCACACCCTCGGCAACGCCGACCATGCGGCGGGCTATCACTGGATCAATTTTTTCCTGCACTGGGCCAACACGGTGCTCGTCTACTTCGCGGTGCTCGTGCTAATGGAACGTCTCTGGCCGGCGTTCTTCGCCGCCGCGCTATTTGGCACGCACCCGCTGGCCACCGAATCGGTGACCAACATGATTGGGCGCTCCGACCTGTTTGCGACGCTGTTTTTGCTGGTTGGTTTCCTCTGTTACGTCAAGAGCACCACGACCGACAGCCGGCGCAAGCTTTGGACCGGGCCTCAGGTCATTATGGCGTCGATTTCCGCGGGATTGGCGGGATTCGTCCTGCTATGCTGGCGACATCCGGCCTCGGTCCCGCCGCCCTTGCTAAACTGGCCCTTCATCACCATCACCCTCCTAGCGCTCAGCGCCACCACGCTGACGTTCGCGTGCCTCGTGGGTGGTTGGGGCAAATTCCCCTCCCTGTTCCTGCTGCTGCTTTCGACGGCTATCGGCGTGTTTTGCAAGGAGACCGGGATCGTCGTCCTCGGCGTGCTGATGCTCTACGACTTCACCTACCGCCTCCGCCAGAAGCATCCGAATTGGCTGGTCAACCTCATCTCTAACTTCTGGGAGTTTGCCCTCAAGGGCTATGTCGTGCTGGCCGCGCCCGTCCTGGCGATGTTCTACACGCGTAGTTGGGTGTTTGGGAATCTGCGCCCGCCCGAGTTGCCCTGGGTGGATAACCCTCTCGCGATGCCCGGTGTCGGCTTCTGGACGGCACGCCTGACGGCGATCAAGGTCATCGGGAAATACTTCTGGCTCCTGGTCTGGCCGCAGGTCCTCTCGTGCGATTACTCCTACAACCAGGTCCCGATTGTCAGTTGGCGCTTCAGCACGTTCGAAGATTGGAAAGCCATTATCGCTTTGATCGCTGTGGTGACCGTGCTGCTCGTGGCCATCCGCAATTATCACCGCAATAAGCCCCTCTTCTTCTTCGTCTTTTTTTTCTTCGGCACCTTGCTGCCCACCTCGAACCTGTTCCCGAAACTGGGCGAGCCACTCTTTGAGAAATTGAGTTGGTGCATCGGCAGCATCATGGCGGAACGCTTCCTGTACATGCCATTAATCGGCTTCGCCGGCTGCGCCGTGCTCGCCGTCTACGCGATTTGCCGCCGCCTGATCCCCCAGCTGGACGTCTCGTCGTGGGCGCAACGCATTTGGCTGCAAGTCGTGGCCCGCACCACCCTGAGCTTGATGGTCGTCGCCTGCGGCGCGCGCTCGTTTCTCCGCAATCCCGACTGGGAAAACGATGAGCGGCTGTGGACGAAAGCCGTTGAAGCCTGCCCGAACAGCTTCAAGACCCACAAATCTCTTGCCTTTGCGATCTACGAGAAGGATCCCGAGGGCAAGAACATCGACCGCATCATCCAGGAGGGCGAAAAGGCCCGCGACGTCACCGACAAAACGCAGATCGTCCTGCTCCACCTCGGCGCCTACTACCGCATCAAGGGCGACACGCTCGCCCAGCACGCGCCGGACGGCACGCTCGTGCCGACTCCCCAAAGCCTGCCGTGGTACCAGAAGTCGGTGGAAGCTCTCGCCGCAGCGGTGCCACTGGACCACGAATTCAATGATGACAACCGCAACAAGGAACTGAAACGCGGTCGCAAGCCCGACCAGATCCCCGACATCGGCAATCATGAGATTTACTGGAACCTCGGGCTTTCCTACATGCGCATGTCCCAGTACCAGCCGGCGCTCGACGCCTATCTTGCCATGCGCCATCTCGCCCCCATGAATCCCGATTCCTACCTGAGCATCGCTTCGGTTTATCTCTCCACCGGCCATACCGAGGAGGCTGGCGTCTCGTTGCTGGAAGCGCTGCTGCTCGATAGCAACCGCCAGGAAGCCCTGCGGTTGCTCGTGGACATTTACCGCCAAATCGACCATGAAGGATGCTCGGTGGTGATGACTCAGGGACAGCCGCGCCTCAATTCCGATTGTGCACTTGTCCATAATCACATCTGCTCCGCCTACTACGGACTCGTTCAGGTTTTTCTTGAAACCAAACAATACGACACCGCGAAACAAACCAAGCAAAGTGCGCTGCAGGGCTACCACTGCCCGCCGGAGCCGTTCCAACAACTGCTCCCAGACCAACCAACCACTGTGAGTTCGAAATCATGACCAAAACCTTCTGCGGCCTCGTGGCCGCCTCCCTGCTTTTCTCCGTTGTGAAACCGACACGGGACGCTCGCGCGACCGAGCTTCCCCAAACAATGACGCTTCAGGATTGCCTCGACCTGGCGCTCAAACAAAACCCGTCGATCCTCAAGGCCCAGCAAGAAATTCGCCGCACTCAGGGCGTCATCGTGGAGACGCGCGCGCCTGCGGTACCACAGATTACCGCATCGGGTAACGGCGAAATGATCGCCAGGAGCGCACTCGATGCGTTCCCGACGACCCCCGGGGGCACCAACTTCATCTTCAGAAACCAGGAACAGCCTTGGAGTGCACAGGTCCAAATCTCACAGTTGCTTTACCAGGGTGGTCGCGTCAGTGCCTCCCTCCGGGCCGCGAAATTGTCCGACCAGATCGCGGCTCTCGGTTTCCAGAAGGCCATCGCGGACACCATTCTCGATGTGCGCAAGGCTTTCTACCAGATCCTCTTGAACAAGGCCCTGGCTGAAGTCCGCGAGCAATCGGTCACGCTGCTGGAACAACAACTCCTGGATGCCCAGTCGCGGTACGACGTGGGCGCTGTCCCGCGCTTCAACGTCCTGCGCGCCGAAGTCGAGTTGGCCAACGCCAGGCCGCCGCTTATTCGGGCCCAGAACGACCTGCGCATCTCCAAGGAGTCCCTGGTGAAATTGCTGGCCATCGATTCCGCCACCCAGACAAACGATTTCACACCGATTAACTTCGAGGGCAAACTGGTTTACGAGCATCGTGCCTGGGATCTTTCGACCGCCTTGCGGCAGGGGCTCGATCATCGCCCCGAGTTGTTGCAGGCCGAACGGCAAATCGGCGTCGCCAAGGCCAATGTCAACGTCGCTTCTTCCGGCTACAAACCCGAAGCCTCTGTATTCGGCAACTATGGCTGGCATGACAGCACGTTTGCGAACGATCCCGATGTTACTCGGGAAGGCTGGACAGCCGGCGCCAGCGTGTCGTGGGCGCTCTTTGATGGCATGCTCACCCACGGCAAAGTGTCGGAGGCGCGCGCGCTACTCGAGGAGGCGAACCTCGATTACGCCGACACGCGTCGCCAGATTGAACTCGAAGTGCGTCAGGCCTACTCCGACTATCTCCAGACCCTCGAGCTTATCGAAGCCCAGAAGAAAACCGTGGAAGAGGCCGAGGAAAGCCTGCGGCTTGCCGAGGCCCGGTTTCGCGCCGGCACCGGCACGCAACTGGACGTTCTCAGCGCCCAGACCGCCCTCAGCGACGCCCGTTCCAATGAGGTCCAGGCGCTCCACGACTACAATGTCGCCATCGCCACGCTGGAGCGGGTCACGGGGATGACGGTGCGCGCAGCCAATTGATCCATGCAGTTCGAAACCTTCGCGCCGCTGCTCCAGTTCCCTTTCATCACTCATGCGTTCACCCTGCGCACGAACGAGGACACGAAAGCTGACGATTTTGAAGGCCGCGCGCTCGCGGCCCTGGGATTCTCCCCGGCCCGCTTCGCCTCCGCGGAACAAACACACGGCAGCGGTGCGGCGGTTATCTTTGAGACCACCGGTGAGCGCGTGCCGCTGGTCGATGCGCTGGCAACATCCGTAAGAAATCTGCCGCTGGTAATTCGTTGCGCCGACTGCGCCGCGGTGTTCATCGTCGACCGGCGGACGCCAGCTATCGCCCTCGTTCACTCTGGCAAGAAAGGAACCGTTGCCAACATCGTGGGAAGTACCGTGACGACCATGCGGCAGAAATTCGGCACGAATCCAGCCGATTGCACCTCATTCATCAGTCCCTCCATCGGGCCGTGCCATTACGAAATGGATCTCTGGAGCCGTCTTGAACACCAATTACGCCAGACGGGTGTGAGTGACATCCACAACCCGCGCATCTGCACAGCCTGCCATCTCGACCGCTATTTTTCTTACCGGGCCGAAAAAGGCCAAACGGGACGGATGTTCGCCGTCCTCGCCTTGGCATCGCCATGAGCCTGCTGATTCCGCTGCGACGTTTCGATCCCACGGTCCCCGAGATCATGGACCGCCCCGGTAACGAGGAGAAACTCCTTCGCGCCGACCTCCGCGTGCTCGAGGATATCAACCGTTTCCTTGGCGGCTATCGCATCCCGTTGCTTTACTTGCGAAAGCTGGCGGACTCACTCGGCTCTGCGAAAACACTGACGATTCTCGATCTCGCCACGGGCGCAGCCGATGTGCCCCGCGCCATTGCCACCTGGGCGCGATCCCGGTGGATGGACGTGGCCATCACTGCCGTGGACGGCAATCCGGAGATTTTGCGCATCGCCCGCGAAAATACTACCGGTTGGCCGGAGATTCGCGTCGAACAGCAGGACCTCCTCACGCTCCCCTATCCCCCCGACAGTTTCGACGTCGTCCTCTGCTCGCTCACACTGCACCACTTTTCCGAGTCGGATGCAGTTGCAATCCTGCGGCGCATCCACGATATTGCGCGCGGCGGTTGGATTATCAACGACCTGCGGAGGAATCGGATCGCAATTGGTTTGAGCAAGCTCATGGCGCACACGATTATCACCAACCCCATCGCGCGTTTCGACACACCTGCCTCGTGCGAACGCGCCTTCACCATCGCCGAATGGCGCGCGATGGCCGCGCGCGCGGGCATGGATCATTTCACGATCCGCCGCCATCGATTCTTTCGCATGGCCCTGACGGGGCGCAAATGAGCGTTCGCACCGAGAATTCCATCCTCATCAAAGCCCCGCTCGAAAAGATCTTCGAGACCACGGCCAACCTCTTGCTCTGGCCCACGGTGCTCCCGCACTATCGCTGGATTCGCATCCTCAGGGTTGGCGACGACGGTCTGATCGTAAAAATGGCCGCGCGCCGCGGTTGGGTGCCGATCCAGTGGACGTCCCGATTCCAGGTTGATCTGAATGCGCGCGAACTGCATTTCGAGCACCTCAAGGCGTTCACGCGCGGGATGCGGGTGCTGTGGACGTACACCCCCACGCCCGAGGGCGTGCGGATCACTATCTCCCATGAACTGGATCGCGCCTCAGCTTTCGGTCGGTGGTTTGCGCACTACGTGTTGGGTGAGATGTTCATCCGTCCCGTGGCAACGCGCACCTTGTCGCATTTCAAACAATATCTGGAACAGAACGGTGCCTGAATGCTCGTAACTCCAGGAGTCATGCCACACCACCGCGTCGTCATCACCGGAATGGGAGCCCTAACCGCCATCGGCTCAGGCCGGGACGGGCTCTGGCGGGGAATCCGGCGCGGCGAGTCCGGGATCCGCCGCCTCACACGCTTCGACGCCTCACCATTCGAGTCCCAGATTGCCGGTGAAGTGCCTGACTTCGATCCGCTGGCGTATTTCCCGGCGCGACGCGTGAAACGATTGGATCGCTTCGCGCAGTTTGCTTTGGTCGCGGCGAAGATGGCGTTCGAAGATTCGCAACACGGCAGTCTGCCGCTTTGCCCCGGCGAACCACCCTACCCGCAGATGGGCGTTTGCAGCGGCACGGCGCTCGGCGGCGTTGCCCTGGCCGAGCACCAGCATGAACTATTCATGCGCCAGGGAATCCGTGCCGTGAATCCCGCCCTCGCGTTTCTCGTCTTCGGCGGCTCCGGCGGCTCCCACGTTGCCATCGAACTCGGCTTCACTGGCCCGGGCAATACCAACTCGAATAGTTGCGGCTCGGGCACGATTGCGTTGGGTGAAGCATTTCGCCATATCCAGGAGGGTCGCGCGGTGGCGATGGTCGCCGGCGCTGCCGAAGCGCCACTGGCGCCGCTCACCTTCGGCGCCTTCGACGTGCTTCACGCGATGAGCAAAGGAAATGATGACCCCGCGCGTGCCTGTCGCCCATTCGATGCCACACGCGACGGGTTTGTCATGGGTGAAGGCGCGGCCATGTTCATCCTGGAAGAACGTGGCCACGCGCTGGCGCGCGGCGCACACATCTTCGCCGAAATCCTCGGATACGCCTGCAACAACGATGCCCACCACATGCTCGCGCCCCGTCCCGACGGCTCTTGCGCGGCGCGCTGCATCCGTGACACACTGACCGACGCGCGCGTTTCGCCGGAACACATCGATTACATCAACGCCCACGCCACCGGCACCCCGCTCGGCGATGCCGCGGAGACGCTGGCCATCCAGCAGGTTTTCGGCGCCCGCGCCCGGCAGATTCCGGTCAGTTCCACCAAGCCATTCCATGCCCACCCGCTCGGCGCTTCGGGGGCGATCGAGATCGCCATTTGCTGCCTGGCGCTGGAACACAATTACCTGCCGCCCACGCTCAACCTGACACAGGCGGATGCGGAGTGCGACCTCGACTGCATCCCCAACGCAGGCCGCCATGCGCGTGTGAGCTGCATCCTTTCCAATAGTTTCGGATTCGGCGGCATCAACGCCAGCATCGTCCTCGCTCGTCATGAGTGATTTCGACGTGATCGTGGTTGGCGGCGGACCGGGTGGCGCGACCGCTGCCGCGTTGTGCGCCCGGCGCGGCTTCCGCGTCGCCCTCTTCGAGCACTCCCGATTCCCGCGTCACAAAGTTTGCGGGGACGTCATCAACCCCAACTGCTGGCCCGTGCTCGAAAAGCTGGGCGTCGCGGAAGGAATCCGCGCGCTCCCGCATCATGACATTGATGCCGCGTTGTTCGCGACGCCCGTGGGCGGAGTGGTCAACGTTCCCATGCCATGCGGAGCGGTTGCCATTCGTCGCAGTTTGTTCGACCAGGCGTTGTTGGAACACGCCCGGACCTGCGGCGTACAGGTTTTTGAGGACGAAACCGTCCATGAAATAACTCCGGAGAAGCGGGTGCTCACCGGCATGGGATGTTATCGCGCGCGCAAGGCCATTATCGGCGCGGATGGGCGACATTCGATGACGGCGCGGAGCACGGGCCTCGTTCGCAAACCTCGTGGAGTCAACGGCCATATCGCGTTCCAGGCACACTTCCGCGCGCCCCCGGCATTGGACCGCCGCGTCCAGCTTCATCTCTTTCGCGGCGGTTACTGTGGGTTGGTGCGCGTGGATGCCGAGCGGGTGAATCTCTGTATCGTGACTGATCGGAGCGGGGCGCGGTTTCACAACGATTGCGAAGCGCTCTTCGGGCACACGGTCCGGCAGAACCCGCATTTCCGCAACTTGGGCATCGAACCCGAACCGCTTGAGCCGCTGCAAAGCGTGCATCCGCTGCGCGGACCAATGAACGCTCCGGCCAGGAACGGTGTTTTTCTCGTCGGCGACGCGTTGCGGATAATGGAACCGTTCACGGGCCAGGGGATCCTCTTTGCACTGCGGACAGCGGAAATCGCGGCGGAGTCCATCGGCAGCCCCTCGCAATCTGAAAGGAGTTATGTCGCGAATGTTACGACGCTCTACCAGCAGCGCGGACGGACGAACGAATGGCTCCGTCGCGTGATGTACCGTGAGCAAGCGGCCCGCGTCATCATCCCGCTGGTTCGCCGCCTGCCCGCGCTGGCGCGCTGGCTGGCTGACAACGTTCTTGGCGAAGAGCGGCGCTTTCGGTAGGCTGCATTCACGATGAGCCAAACCACAGGCAACCGGGCTGTCTTTCTCGACCGCGACGGCACCATCATGGAAGACTCAAATTACGTTGGCGACGTCGAGCGCGTCGTGGTGATTCCCAGCGCCGTCACCGCCCTCCAGCGCCTGCAGGAGGCGGGTTACAAACTATTTATCATCACCAACCAGTCTGGCGTGGGACGCGGGTATTTCACGCACGAAGCTGTCGAATCGATCCATGCGCACCTCGACGAGCATTTTGGCAGGCACGGTGTGCATTTTGATCGTTATTATGTTTGTCCGCATCACCCCGAGGACAATTGCGATTGCCGCAAACCGAAGCCGAAATTCTTGCTCGACGCGACGCGTGAGTATGGACTCGATCTCCCGCACTGCTTCATGATTGGCGACCGCACCAGCGATATCCAGGCGGGCATTAACGCCGGTGTGCCGACCATTCTCGTGCTCACGGGCGTCGGTCGCGAAACACTGGCAAAGCGGGAAGTCAAACCCAACCACGTGGCCGAGGATATTGGGGCGGCCGCAGTTTGGATCCTGAAAGACAAACCGTGAAACAGCGCCCATCCCATCCGGTTCCTGGCTGGAGAATACGGTTTTTACGTGGTTGCAGTCCGTCCCTTTTTGGGGGATGGTATGATTCATAGATGGAACCGATGAAAGCCCTGCGCGAACCCGATCGAAAGGCCCTCGCCAAACTGTTGGCGGACCAGGATCCACGCCAGTTGCAGTTGGTGCAGGAGAAGTTGGCGGAGCGGGGCGCGGAAGGTATCAGCTTCCTGGAATCCGTAGTGCTCGATGGCGAGCCCTCGGCCCAACGCAACGCACAGCACATGTTGCGCGCGCTCCGCGAGGCGGCAGCGTGGGAGGCTCTGGCAAAGTTTTGCGCGACCTGTGGGAGCCATTTCGACCTGGAGGTTGCGTGCTGGCTGGTGGCAAAGACCCGTTACCCTGAGATGGACGAGGTCGCCTACCGCACCCGGCTCGACCAGATGGCGCAAGAGTTACGCGAGCGGCTGACTGGACGCGAGACGCCGCGATCCACCATTGAGGTTTGCAACCACTATCTTTTCCGGACGCTCGGTTTCCGCGGCAATCGGCAGGATTACTACGACCCGGATAATTCCTATCTTAATCGCGTCCTCGATCGCCGCGTCGGGATCCCCATCAGCCTGTCAGTTCTCTACCTGCTTCTGGCCCGGCGGCTGCGCATCCCGTTGATCGGCATTAACATGCCCGCTCATTTTCTCCTCAAATGGCAGTCAGCCACGGTGAGCTTTTTTTTCGATCCCTTCCATGAAGGCGAGCTACTGGATGAGGACGATTGTCGTGAACTGTGCAAACGGCTGGGTGTGGCGTTCAACCCCATTTTCCTGACACCGACCACGCCGCAAATCATCCTGCTGCGGATGTGCAACAATCTCCATGCGATCTACACGGAGCGCGAGCCCGCCCGCGCGGAACAGTTTGGAAGGTTTGCCGCGTTGTTGTCGCGGGTATAAGGCAAAGCGTAGCACTTGCTTCGACCGCAAGCCGAAAGCCATAACGACCACGCCACTGTCGAAGACCGCAACAACAACCGCTTAGGGGCTGGTAAACTTGATCTTCAACTTGCCGTACTGGCCGGCTGAACCTTCCCCAACAACAAAGAACGTGCTGGTTCCATCAGTAGTGAAGGTAAGGCGTTCCCCGCCATTTCCGATGGCCGAATTCGCGCAGCCTACCGCGATTGGGTTACTACAGGTACCGGACCAAACCGCCAACAACGTGTCGAAGTTGCTGCCATCGGAAACAACCGTGAACTGCCGTCCTGCCGTGCCGACCGCCGGAAGAATCTTCCAGACAGCGTCTCGACCACCCGTGCCGCACGCCGGGACCGGAAAGTTGGTCGTGTAGGCGCTAAGGTTCACACTCTGCGCGAATACTGCGGGAGCAAACGGGTTCGCAGTCTTAAACGCAACTACTGTGGCCGCCCCACAACTGTTGTTGACTCCGGGACATGTGTCCTGCGTCATCGGATCCGCCGAAATCGGCCTCAACGTCCTGCTCGTTTGCGGCGAACATTCGACCAAACTGCCCGGCAGATTATTCGTTTGACCACTGCTATTAAATTTCTTGAGAAGGGCCGTCATGTTGCGAATGGCCACGAGATCGAAATTCGCCCCTGCATTGCGAGCCTGGGTGAGCAAGTCCGGTGGAAAGTTGGTAATGGCCGTGCCGTTAAAGTACGTGGCGTTGTTCGGCTTGGTGCCGAGGAGTCGAAAATTGGCCGTGGCGGCGATCAATTCAACCGCCAACTGCTTGCGCGCGGTGCACAAAGCCGAGCCCTTTAGCTTTTGATTTTGCGTGCCTCCGTTTTCACCGGTCCGGGCGGCGCTTCTCCAGTAAAAGCTGAGCGCCTCAATAAAGGCGTCGTTGGCATCGAGGACACCGTCGCCATTTCGATTAGCCGTGGGTAGATGGACAAAGCCCAAACTCTCGATGCCTCCGTTTAACTGGATGGCGCTCAAGAGGGTCGCGCAATTCGTATCCACCGAGAATCCATGAGTGAACCAGAAACGGGATGTCCGGGTAATATCCGTTGCCACCCCACCGGTCCCGCAGGTGGCCACAATCTCCGTAATACCATCACCGGTACCGGTGGCATCCGCTGCTGTCTCGACAAAAGCACCGCCGGTGGTGTCGGCGTAGTCCTGCATGATCGCCTTGATTGTCGGATCCTCACCGCTGTCCGGCACATAAATCGCCGAAACCAAAACGCCGGCAGCAGCGGCCTCCTCGGCAACGTTATGCGCATAAACATCCGATACACCGGGGGTGAAGGTGTCCAAGCATTCGCCTGGGTGCGCATCCGTGATCAGCACGGCGATCTTGACGCAGCCGGTTCGAAATGCTCCGAGCGGGGCATTCGAGATGGTGCACGACGACGTACCCGTGCCACCGGTTACGACAAACTGCAGGGATGTGTCTGAGGCCTCCGGTTCACCGTTGCCGCCGCTGGCGACCAGCGCCTGAATGTTGCTTTCGATAACACTGACAGATGTCGTAAACGGCGCGTTGACAACCACATTGTCTGACGGAAATGTGACCAGGCCCATTCGCAAGTCACCACCCGAAGCACCTTGAGCAGTCGCGATGATATCCGGCAGTTGCGCCTTCACGTTATCGAGTGCCCCGCCCATGCTGCCCGTGTCATCAACCACGAACACCAGGTCCATGCATCCGCACCCCACCGCAAAGGACTGCGTCACACTCAAGCTCAAGGTCGCTACCAATAAAACCACAGGGATGAGTATGCTCGCGATTCGATTACGCTTCATTGTAGCCAATCTTCTCATAGCTCCGACGCCTTTCATTCCAAAGAGTCTTGCCCTCCGGTCATCGCCTCCGACTCTCTTTCAATCGCCAAAATCAGAACATCTGTTGTCCGAACTGTCGCCTACCTCGCTTTTACCGTAACCTTCACAACGTCTACCTTTGTTGGGTCACCGGCGGAAGAGAACGTGAGCTTAAAGGTCTTGGTCACGCCCCTCTCCACCAGGGCCTTGTCCGCGAAAATCTCGACGCGAATCATGGTGGCTGTACTCGTAATCGCCCCAGGCGCCAGGGTGCTGCTCGAGAAGACGCCAGATTCAACGGCCGAACTCACATCGAGGCTGTCTTTAATGACCGAGCCCAGGTAGTAGTTCACCGTAAAGCCCGTGTCATTGCCATCGCCTTGCACGATAAACCGGTCGGGCGCCGAGCCAACATTCCGCAGGATGACGTAGAACCGCAACCCGCGACGCGCACCCCGGCGAATAAACTGTTGGACTTCCTGCCCGGCACCGGTGGTGTTGATGATCCCCGCGCCAACCATCCTCCTCACGTTGGCTGTCTTGCCGACCGCAGCGTCCGGCTGGCTGAGGTCTCCGCTACCAATAAGCGGCAACAGTTGCGGGCTGCCGGGAATACTGTCCACAAACGACAAGCTGGCCGACCGGGGGCCGCCAGCGGTTGGGGAGAATCGTAGGCTAACCTGGCACGTATCACCCGTCGCGATGTTGGTGCAGGTGTTCGATATCTTGAGGAAATCGCCGGCATTTGCGCCCGTTACGGTCAGGTTGCTGATCACCAGCGGGGCTGTCCCGCAGTTGCTAATGATCACGCTCGTCACCGTACCAGTGAGACCGACACCGATGCTGCCGAAGTTAACCGAGCTGCTGGCGAAGCAAACCGCGGGCGCCAGCGCCGTACCGACACCTGTCAGGGGCAGCCCTGTGAAGCCGAAGCCAGCGTCGTCTGCAATCAAGAGGGTCGCCGATCGCGCGCCGGCCGTCAGAGGCGCAAACGCTACATTGATTACACACGTGCCGCCCGGCGCAAGCGGCCCACCGGTGCAATTTTGTGTGACCACAAAGTCATTCGACCCGAAACCCGTGGCGGTTACGTTCGAGATGTTCAACGCGGCCGAACCACAATTGGTGATCGTGATGCTTTGCACCGTGCTGGTCGTGGTGAGCAACTGGTTGCCGAAGTTGAGCGTGCCGGTGCCCGAACTCACGCAAACGACCGGCGACGCCGGGGCTGCGTTTCCGCTAAGCGGTACGGTACGCGGGCTGCCGGTGGCATCATCCGTAAAGACCAGGTTCGCCTGACGCAAACCCAACGGCCCCGCCTGCGGAGTGAAGACAACGCTGACAGTGCAACTCTGACCTGGCGCTAAAACAGTATCCTTACAGGTCTGCGCAGTCACCGAGAAATCGGCCGCGTTCGGGCCCGTAATTGATAAATCCGTAATCTGGACGGGTACGGTGGCGCCGTCTTGATACGTCACCGCCTGTGGGCTGCTGGTCGTCAATATGAACTGGGGACCGAAGACGAGGCTCGTCGGCGTGACTGTTATCGGGGAAGCCGAGGCGCTCACGTTCAACACGAAATTGCTACCCGCTCCATTGTTCAGCGGCTCCGCAACAATGAAATAGTCATTCGAGCCGTCCGCGGTAAACGTTACCTGCGAATTGACCCCTCCATTGGTCGAGACGAGTTCCGTCAGCGCGCCGCAATCTCCTTGAACAAACACGGTCTGTGGGAGAACGGAAACAGTCCATACGGACAGAACCGTGTTGAACGTAGTTCCCTGGATGTTGACAGTGAATGTCGTTCCCGGCGTGGGCTGGACGATTCTGAAGAACTCTTCCACACCGCCGCGTCCCGCGGTTGGGCTCGGCATGGTATTCCCCGTATACACCGCTTTCGAGAGGGTGTTCGAGAAGCTGAACGGGAACTGGGTGAGGATGAGCGCCGTCTGGCACGCGTTGTTCGTCAACAAATTGGGCACGTCGGACCGATTAGTGGATGCTACGTTGTAAACCACAAGCGCAAAATCCTGGCCGATACCGGTCCCCACGTTTGGCACGCCGTCGCCCGCAATGTTCGCCGCGCGGATGACAACACTCCAGGTGCCGGTTTGGCCCGCTGGCAGGAACACACTCTCCATGTTGTTTACATTGTCGAAAGCGCCGCCGGGGACGGAGTGATCTTCAGAAAACACATTCCCTTTGTAGAGTACTCCGCCAATGTTTACCTGCAAATCCAGGTCGTTCACCAGTTCCTTGCTCGCGCCGGGGACGCCCGCTGCATCTGTCCACGCCAGGCTGACACGGAAAGGCTTCGTGGGATCGAATACTTGCCCGCTGACTTCGTAGCTTTGGCCGGACTGGCTGAAGTACGTCTGTTGCGCCGCTGGATTTGTGGTAATCAACGGTGGGTCAATTGCCCGTGGCGTAGATTCATCGCGGATCAGACGCGGCACGCCGTCAAACATCTTCTGCAAATCCAATTCCCCCATGCCCTGGGCATTCGAGGGGAGAGTATCGGTGACTCCTGTCTGCGGGTTGGTGATGGGCAGATAACGGGCCGAATTACACAGATAGGCCTTGGACATCGCCGGGCTGGGTTGGAGCAACGCCTGACCCAATTCATTCCGCAGACGGTTCTCGAAATACCACCAGAGAAGCTGGATGGATCCAGAAACGGCCGGTGCGGCAAAACTGCTGCCGGAACTGCACTCGTAGAGACCAAAGCCCACATACGTCGTCGCCGGGCGCGGGAAACACCCGATAAATGGAAGACAAGTAGCAACATTTGTTAAAGTACACGTGACAACATTCAGGCCACCGAGATTCCCGCAGGCATCCTGGTTGACAAGTGGAAAGATGTTGCCCTGCGCGTCGACCCCCAGCGCCAACTCCGAGGTCGCGCCAAAAATCGAGCTACCGGGCGCCACAATCTCAGGTTTGAATCGCCCGTCGAGAGTGGGACCAAAGGCCGTGAAGGGTGGGAGCGAAAGTGAATCGTCTTCCTGGTTGGCTGGCGCACAGCCACTGCCGTCCAATCGCACAGTATCGGAAGAGCCGACCGTGATGACATTCTTGGCAGTCGCGGGAGCCGTGAGACGAATGTCCCCAAACCCGCCGACAGTCCCGTTGGCGCCTTCATCGCCGAGACCGGAGTTCGCGGCGAAGACCACGATGAACTCCTGATTCAACGGCGACGGACCGGGAACATTGTTCGACCTTCCCACCAACAGCGCATCACGAACCGCCACATCAAAAATCTGCGATTCATCATTGTATTGCCCGCCATTCGAACCGTCGACTATCAGCAAGTCGCTCCAACTGTCGTTCTGGATGCGCGCTCCGAGTCCATAAGCCGACGCTATGAACGACGGCAGGGAGTTGATGCAAAAGGTCGTCGGATCGATCACCGCAGCGGGCGGCGTGCCCTCGGTGTGTGCCGACTGGGACCAGACGCGCGAAATGCCGATTTGGCCAAATGGTGAAACACCAAGGCCAAGCTGGAACCCGGTCGGATCCTGGTGCGTGGCGTCGGCCACATTGGTTACTTCCACCTCCGTGGGCAGCGTTAATACCTGGAAGACTGGTTGTCCAATGCTTCCGCAGGTTACAACCAGATTGGTTATTAACGGGCACGGCTGGGTGGGGAAAAAGAACGTATTGGTCTGGACGCCCGTACCGGCACACACTGAGCTGGCGAAGAACACCTGCGATTCGATCGTCGAGTAGACGCACAAATTCGAGTTGTTCGCCTGCACGTCGTACCCGGCAAGGATCGAGGCTACCAACGTGCCATGCGCGTAAAAGTCTTCCGACCCGGTAAAGAAGCGGTCGAGCCGTCCGCATCCCAACTGTACCGTGCCCTGATCAATGTAGCTGGGAGGCTCTAGATAGGCCACGCGCGATGCGCCGGACTGATTGCCAAATTCGTAGAATACGGGCTGTTCTACGGTTATTACACTGTTTGCTAGACCGCGTTCCACATCAAGTCCCGTGTCCGCAACATCCACAATCGGATAGGCGAACTGGTTCGTGAACGAAGCCAGCCCACCCGCGACCACGTTGGTCAGGAACTCCAGGTAGTCGATGCCACCCAAGTTCGGAGGCACCGGAGCGTGGCCGGGAACCTGATTGGTCTGGGTGGCGACCAGGAGGTCCTGCACTTCGTCCAGGAGCCGTTTCGGCTCGACCTTCTGGATCCAGAGGACATCCGAAAGCTGCGCGATTTCGGCGACGGCCGATGGTTGGACATTCATTTCAATGACCTGTTGTCCCGAGCGCGTCATTGTGGCCTCGACGAAGCCCATCCCGAAGACTCGACTGCCCCCCTGCGGCTCTTGCGAACGATCCACCACGGCCACCCGTACCTTTATCGGCTTGGTTCCGGAAACGGATCGGAGCTCTCTTGGAATTTTATAGTCTGGCTGATAAGCCCCAATCGACTGGATGAAGCCGCCCGGCCCGCGCATCCCTTCGAGTTTGTTTTCCGTCCCGGCATCCATGAAAATCAGATAGGCGTTGTTCGGAAGGTAGTTGATGACCTTGGCCCCGTTCAAACTCTTCAGCTTTGCCAGCCATTCCGGCTGAATCGGTCCCTTGAACTGGACAATCCGGAGACGCGGTCCCGGATTTTCGACCTGTTGCAGGTCTGCGGGCATCGCTGGTTCCTTGCCCGTTGTATCAATCGAAACCGCTCGCAGCACGACATGATTGGGGTCATTTGCCGGCACCGCGCGGTCGCCGTTATTTGCGCCGGCATTATCCGCGGTCGTGGCCTGCACAATAGATCCGAGGGCGAGTCCAATCACGCCAACAAGTGACCAGTATCGCAGTCCTGAAAATCTCATTCTCCATCCTCCATACATTTGCGCAAAAAACGTGCGTTCCAACAGGCTCGATTATTCCGACGCCCTCGTCGATCGGTACTCAACCGCCATCCTCCAGGCACGAGAAATGTCTCCCCCGTCTCGCGGCCCGGCTATCCTCTTCGAAATCATTGCACGACTACGTGGAAGTTATCGTCCGACAGATCGGTCAACGCGTTGATCTTCCCCCGCATGCGCGGGCTGGCCACCGACAATGTGCCGCCGGGCTGTTGAACCTGTATACCAAACGCCGGAGTATTGTCCGAATTACTGATGGTACCCAACCGGACCGAGCCCACTTTCATCGCGGCGATATTGCTGGCATCGAACGTTCCCACGTTCACCGTCTTGATCGATCCGGGCACCGTGAGCGCGCTACGGAACATCGAATGCAACGTCACGCTACCCAGACCACTCAGACTGCCGCCCAATTGAACGCCGGCACCGGTCAGGTTGACGGCCTTGCCGCTGATGGATTTGAGGCTACCGTCACTGATAATACTGCCAATGTTCACCAATCCATCTCCACCACCCGACCGCAGCTTCTTCACTTGAATTGTGAGAGCGCTCGTAGCATCGGTGCCCGTCAATACAATGGAATCGATCGGGTCAGGCCCGCCGATCAGGTGCACCTCCATCGTGCCATGTCCCCGGAGCGTTACCGACACTGTATCCCCGTCCCCGTCGATGATCGCCTTGGGGTTGGCCGCAATGGTATACGGCGGGCTGACCACGCCGGCAGTTGTCGCGCTATTGTTGGCCATGTTTGGATCGGGCTCGTTGGCCGAAACCGAAGCGGTCGCACTGATCGCCCCCAGCGCCATCGGTGTTACGACGTAGCTGAGCGGAATGCCGTCGCCGGCTTCGAGATCGCCCACATCACAGACCAGCGTGCCCCCAATGTTCGTGCAGCCCGCCGAGGCCGAGACGAAGTTCGCTCCTGCCGGCAATGAATTACTGACGATCACCTCGGTGGCGGGAGACGGTCCGAGGTTCGTCACGGTGACGCTGCAAGTCAGATTGCTACCCAGCGTCGCCGAGAACGAGCCCAGAGCACTGGAAACCGCGACGTCGGCAATGCTGGTAACATTGATCATGCAATTGTTCGTGCCAACATTGTTGTTGGCATCGGTCGCCGTGACCGAGAAGATGAACTGCCCATCCACGCTGGGGCTGCCGGTAAGTGCGCCCGCGGGCGACAAATCCAATCCGTCGGGTAACGAAGCGGCCGCAAACGTGTACGGCGCCGTGCCATTACTTGCGGTGAGGGTGCTAAAGTAACTCCGCCCCACCACCCCGGCCGGCAGGCTTGATGGGCCCACCGCAATCACAGGCGCTGGCGGATTCGGATCCACGAGAATCAGCGTATAGACCTTGGTCGCCGTGCATTTGTTCGAGTCGGTGGCCGTCACGGTAAAGGTGCTGCCCACCGAAGTCGGCGTCCCGAAAAGTACGCCGTTATTGGAGATGGTCATGCCCGCCGGCAAGGATCCCGCCGTCTGGCTGAACGTGTACGGAGGTGTCCCTCCGAATGCCGTAAATGTCAGCGGACCGTAGCTGACAAACTCAGTACCCACCGGCAGCGAATTCGGCAGAAGGTTGATGGTTGGGCAGCTCACAAAAACCGTGTACAATACTTCGGCGCCGCAGCCGTTCGCATCCGTCAGTCCCACTTCGAAACTAAACTGCCCGATCTTTGTGGGAGTGCCGGAAATTACGCCACTCGCGGACAAGGCCAGTCCCGGCGGCATGGGACCAACAGCCAGGAAGAACGTCACCGGCGCCTTCGCGCCGTTGTTGGTAAGACTCTGATTGTAAGGTGTCCCCAGTGTGGGCGGCGGGAGTACCATTGGGAGGACATTGATCGTAGTAACGCAGTTGACCCCGGAACCGAGGCCGGTCAAGGCGATCTGATCCGGATTGCCGGGTGTGTTGTCGTTGATGTCCAGCACCGCCGTGCGTAAACCGACGTCGCTCGGCACGAACGTCACCCCGACGACGCAGGTGGCGCCCGTCGTCAGGGTGGCACAGGTGCTCGAACTGACGAAGAAGTCGCCGGCATTTGAGCCCGCGGGGATCACACTGCTGATGACCAGCGGGCCCGTCCCGCAGTTGGTAATGATCACACTTTGCACGGAGCCGGTGGACGAAACGAAGACGGTGCCAAAGTTGACCGGGTTGCGACTGGGGCAGACCGCCGGGGTCAGCGGCGCAGCATCACCTTGCAGGAGCACCACTGATGGGCCTCCCGCTGCGTTATCCGTCACCGTCAGGGTCGCTTGCCGGAAGCCTGCCGTCTGGGGCGCAAACAACACGTTGATCGCGCAAGTGCCGCCGGGCGCAATTGGTGACCCACTGATGCAAGTCTGCGTGACGACGAAGTCATTCAACCCGGGCCCGGTGACGGAGACGCCCGTCACCGTGAGGTTGCTCGTACCGCAATTGGTGATCGTGATGCTCTGTACGGCGCTGGTCGTGGTAACCAATTGGCTCGAGAAGACCAGTGGGCCGCCCGAACTCAAGCAGGCTACCGGCGCCACCGGAGTCCCAACGCCACTGAGAGGAACAATGCGCGGGCTGCCCGTGACGGTGTCATTGATCACCAGTGTTGCCTGGCGCAGACCAACGGTTTGGGGCGTGAACTCAATGTTCACGAAGCAACTGCCGCCATTGCCCAGTGTTCTTCCGTTGCAGGTCTGGGTATCGATATGGAAGTCTGTAAAATCAGTACCCCCAATGGCCAGACTGTTGATCGTCACGTTACGATTGGTCGTCATTTGATAAGTAACAGTCAGTGGGGTACTGGTGGTTCCCGAAATCTGGTTGCCAAAATCCACGGGGTCCGGGGTGATCAGAATCCCCGTGCCGCTGACGTCGACGTTGAGCACCATGGTGCCGCCGTCACCATCGTTTTGCGGTTCCACTACGATGAAGTACGTGTTGCTGCCGTCAGCCGTGAAGCTGAGGTTGGTCCCGGTCCCACCCCCGCCGCCGCTGGTGGATAAGAACTCCTGGGAAACAACTTCTTCCAGCGCGCCGCATTCCCCCCGTGACTGAAGTGTTTCGGGAATGGTGGCGACTCTCCACACGGACACGACTGAATTGAAGGTGCTGGCGGACGTATCGATGGTGAAAACTATGCCCGCGTCAGGGGTCTCAATCTTGAAGAATTCGTCAATCCCGCCCACGCCAGCGGTCGGGCTGGGTTGGGTGTTCTTATAGGTCGCTTTGTTCAACCCGTTGGTAAACGCGAAGGGGAACGCGGTCATCGACATTGCAGTTTGGCACGAGTTGTTCGTCCCCAGGTTCGGTACGTCGGACAGGTTATTTGTCGGCGCATTGTAAACGACGAGCGCGAAATCCTGATTGAAGCCGCTGCCGACGTTCAGCACACCTTTTCCAGCGATGTCCGCCGCCGTAACGACGACCTTCCACGTACCCGTCTGGCCGGCCGGCAGGAAGACACTCTCCATGTTGTTAACCTTGTCAAAGGTGCCACCGGTTACTGAATGATCCTCAGAAAACACATTACCTTTGTAGACTACTCCGCCGACGGTGACCTGCAAATCCAGGTCATTTACCAACTGGTGCACGGCTGCGGGATTGCCCGCCGCATCCGTCCAGGCCAGCGTCACGCGGAACGGCAGGCCATTGCTCTGGATCTGACCGCTGAGTTCGTAGCTTTGACCCGACTGGCTGAAGAACGTCTGCTGGGGCACGCGATTGGTGGAAGTCAACGGCACGTTAATGGCGCGCGGACTGGATTCATCGCGAATGACGCGCCCGACTCCATCAAACATGCGCGCCAGGTCCAACTCGCCCATGCCCTGAAGATTGGATGGCAGCTGGTCCATGGCCCCCGTTGCCGGGTCGATGACCGACAAATAGCGGGCAGAGTTACACAGATAAGCCTTCGCCATCGCCGGGCTGGGCTGTTCCAGCGCACGCCCAACCTCGTTGGTCAGGCGATTTTGGAAATACCACCAGAGAAGCTGAATGGCGCCAGAGACCGCGGGCGCCGCAAAGCTGCTCCCGCTGCCGCACCTATACAGAGCGGTGTAAACGATCTGGCTATCCGTGCAGTCTGGACTAATGCTGTTGGTAATATACGGCGCGAAAGGAATGAGGTCATCGAAAGTGCAGTTTGTGGTCGTTAGCCCGGTTAACCCAATAAGGGCCCCTTGCGCCAATTGATCGAACGCCCCGACAACCCCGGCGCCGTCCGCGACAACCTCCGGTTTGAACCGCCCGTCAACGGTCGGACCAACTGCGGAGAAAACGTACATGCCGAGCGAACTGCCGCCTGCGGGGCAGTCAGTCAGCGGAAAACCAAACTGTGGATTTTCAGACAGTGGATTATCAATCGGTGGGTTTACCGACGAGCCAACGGAGATGACATTCTTGGCCGTTGCCGGCGCCGTCACGCGCATATCGGCGAAGCCGCCAGTGTTACCCTGGTTGCCAGCATCGGTCAGGAGCGAATTACAAGCGAACACCACGATAAACTCCTGATTCAGAGGGGTTACGGCGCCCGGGGCCGACTGAACGGCATCGCGCACAATACTATCAAACGTCTGCGAATTGGCATCGTAGATGCCACCGTTGCTTCCCGTAGTGTTGATGATCTCAGCCCAACTGTTGTTTTCGATCCTGGCAAAACCAACATACGCCTCGGATACCGAGGAGACGAAGTCGTTAAGACAAAGAGTGTCCGCCAGGTAGGTGAAATCACAGACGCCGCCTCGTACACCAATCGTTATTGCCGACGATTCCATCGTTCCCCACAAACGGGTGACGCCAATGTAACCGAATGGGGAAACACCCATGCCGTACTGAAAACCATTTGAATCTTGTCTGATCTCGGAAACAGCGTCGGTATCAACCCGAGTGTATGCAATGGTCAGAACAATGTTCGTTGGGCATTCAACGGAATTGGTCAGGATCGTAAACGTTACGTTCGTGAAGGTGGGGGGCCCGCAGATTCTCGCCACCCCGTTGGGAATTGCCAGTGTCACGTTGGAGCTGGCACCGGTGATATCGGTACAAAATGAAATATTCCCGGCGTACGGGCTTCCCGGTATCGACACGGGTACCGTGTTGCTGGAGGTTCGCATCACCAGGGTCGGACGGTCGATAATATTCGTGCCGGTATCATAACCGGCCAGGATGGAGGCAACCATTGTGCCGTGTCCATCCAGATCGGCAGTCTCTAACGCGAAGAACGGCTTCCCGATGGTGTCTGATAGGCGGGTGTTGCATCCCAGTTGCTCGCGCGGATTGCCCGCGATCCAGAGAGGCTGCTCGTAAACTATACGCGCAGAATTACTTGTATCGCCGAAGATGTAAAACGACGGGTGGTATGGCAGGGCCGTGCCATTGTCCACCCCCGTGTCGGCAATATCCACCACAGGGTAGGTGTTCGGGTCAAAGAAACTGGCCATACCGCCGCCCACATTACTGAACAGCCAGTCCACGTAATGAACACCGTTGGAGACGGGAGGCGGGGGCGTCGGCGAGAAAAAGGGAAGCTGATTTGTCTGTGAGGCGAGGACGAGGTCCTGCACTTCATCCAAAACATGCATCGGCCACTCCCTCTCAATCCACAGCACGTCCGGAAGCCGCGCGATCCGGGCAATGGCCGACGACGGCACGGTCATTTCAATAATAATCTCTTGTCCGTCCCGCTTCAGTGAGGCTTTGACGACGCCCAGCGCGAACGCCCCGCTCTCTGCCTGCGGGTCTTGTGACTGGTCCACCACGGCCACCCGCACCTTGATCGGCTCAGTCCCTGACGGGGACAAAAGATCTGGCGGGATTTTATAATACGGATGATAAGCCCCAATCCATTGGATGGGCCCCTGCGGATTCATTAGACCCGCCAGCTTTTGTTCCGCGCGGGAATCCAGCCAGAGAATGTACGCGTTGTTGGGAATGTATGAAATAACCGTGACGTCCGCAGCGGCTCGTACCTGGTCGAGCCAGCTTGATTTCATGGGGCCTTTGAACTGAATCAACCGCAGACGCTTGCCGCCGGTTTCGACCTGCTGCATCCCAGCGGGCACCGTTGGCTCACCGAAGCTGGTGTCGATTCCCATGGTCCGCAATTCGATACGGTTGAGGTAACTGCCGCTGACGGTGTGCTTCCAACCTGTGGCCTGCAACTCCCTGAGTTGTCTGTCCTCTGTCTGGGCGACCCAGGACGATCTGAAATTAGCTACGTTCGTAATCCCTTGTTGGTGCGACTGGTCAATCGTCTGCCCCGCCGCGGGATCAATTATCGCCTTGCTGTTCTTCCCCACCGTCGCCTGGGAGTGGACGTAGGATCCCACGAGGATAAGACCCGCCAGACCGACGAGTGCGCACAACCAGATTTTGGAAAGTTTCATTACTCTCGTCTCCTCCACCCTACCTATCGTTCGGAAAGATTGGCTGGTAAACTACAGGCTATCAAAAGGGCTTTTCTGATTGCAACCAGAATGTTTGGCAAAGTTCTTGACCCATCGCGATTCCTCACAATCTAATCGAAATATTGAGTTTTTCCACCGTTTATTTCAACAACAGATGCCGCAGCGTCGTTTCAAGGTCGGGAAAATGAAATCGATAACCGCTGCCCTCCAGACGGGTCGGTTGCACCCGCGCGCTGCCCAGTAGCAAAGCCTCCGCCATTTCGCCAAAAATCACCCGCGCCACGACCGCCGACATCGGAAAAACGGTCGGACGCCCCAGCACGCGTCCGAGCGTCTTGGTAAACTCCCGATTTGTCACCGCGTTCGGTGCGCCGAGCTTTGATCGATCCAAGGTGCTCATGGCGGCATCTTAAATGTCAGCGATGGGGCTGGATCTTTGGCCTTCAATTGCGAGTTTCGCCAGCTTAGCATGGGTGCGCCTTCGGTTGCAGCCCAAGCCCCATCGCTCGGCACATAGCGAACGATGTCGGCGCCTCTGGGAAGCTGGATGCCTCGGCATGCGACGGCAACATTCGTGGACGGCGGATAATTGAGCGAAAGATAATAGTTACCGGTCTGCGGGGACAGGATCGCTTTCGCTCCGCGCTCCAGACGAATGACGAACAGATCCCCTCCCCGTGAGACCGGCTGGGCCACGGTCAATTCAACATTCGCCGGTTCGCCCTCCGATCGTGTCAATTCTCTGACAACAGCCGGAATCGGTTTTCCTTCAAGTGTGTAGTAACCGATGAGTTGCTGGTACGAAGTCTTCAACGCGTGCTGAAAACGAGTCTGCGGATCGAATCCGGGATTGGTGAATCGTTCCAGACTCCAGACAATGACTTCCGCGTTACGTTTCCGTACTTCGTAAAGTTGCACCGGCCCCAGTGGAACCCTCAAGCGACTCGATTCTTGTCGTGCGTCGTCTGCCATTTCTCGGAACCGGCTCAATGGAGAACCCAGACCGCCCGCGAGCGCGGAACCTTTGATGGCTCTGGTTGTCAGCCACGCTGGAGGACGATTCGTGATCACACTGATCGCCTGATGCAGAATGAATCCGGCTCCTGCCGACAGGAAGACGATGAGCGTCCATCTTTTCCAGTTGATCTGGCGAGTGCGGCGCAGAGGGCGCGGTGATGGGGATTTCTTACGCATGACGCTCATGGCATTGGCGCCATCTTCTGCCAGTTAGCGCTCGCTGCATACCAGTACGTCATCTCTCCCGCAACGAAGCGATTGAATGAAGCAACATGTCCATCCGCGAACAGGAAATTCGCAAAGCCCACGTGATAGGGAGGGTAGCAGGAACTGCCGTCGGAAAACCCAAACTCGTCAACGATCTCGTTGCTCAGATCGATGTCCTGTGTCGGGTTCACGTAGAGGTCTTCTCCCACGAGAATGAAACTGCTGTGATCTTTGATCAGGCGAGAGTCAATTGTGAACACGCCTGCGGCGGGAGAGCCGGCCGCGACATACGCTGGCAATAAGTTGATGTAGTAGTGCGCGGGAATAGCCGGCATCCACTCCGGCCGGCCCGGGTCGAGAAACACCTTTGTTGTTTTCAGGTAAGGGTAGAGTTCCTGTGTCCAGGCTCGCGGGCCATTGGTACTGCTCCAACTGGGAAAGATGCCACTGAGCGCCGAGATTTTCCCCTGGTTGTCATCCCAATACATCTGCGCGGCCACGCCAATTTGATGCAGGTTGCTGACACAAACGGCGCTGAGCCCGCGTTTCTTCGCCGTGCTCAGGGCCGGCAGAAGCAGCCCGGCCATTATGCCGATGATGGCCGTAACCACCAACAGTTCGATGAGGGTGAAACCCGATTCCTTCGAGGTAGCGCGAGCTTCCAGCTTGCGAATCCGCGTCATTCGTTGTAGATACCGTCTTGGTTGTCAAT
>PLZV01000038.1 GCA_003152315.1 Verrucomicrobiota bacterium | reverse complement strand
TTACGACATCACCGAGCGCAAGCAGAGAGAGCAAGCGCAGCGCCGCATCGAGGTGCTGGACGCCTCGAACCAGAAGTTGCAGCAGGAAATTACGCGGCGTCAGACGCTGGAGCAGTCTCTCCAGGAAAGCGAGCAACACCAAAGCCGGTTGCTGAAGCAGTCATATCACATGCAGGAACAGTTGCGGCACCTGTCCCATCAAATCCTGAACGCGCAGGAGGAGGAACGGAAGCGTATCAGCCGCGAGTTGCATGATGAAATCGCCCAAACCATGGTGGCCATCAATGTCCATCTGGTGGCCCTGACCCATGTCGCCAAGGACAATCCGAAGGGTCTCAAGCAGAAAATCATGCGGACGCAACGGCTGGTGGAAAAATCGGTGGACCGTGTGCATCGGTTTGCCCGGGAACTGCGCCCGACGACGCTGGACGACCTGGGACTGATTCCCGCTCTGCATGCCTTCCTGAACGAGTTCACGAAGCGGACGGGCGTGCGCGCTCATCTGACGGTCTTCGCGGCGATCGAACAACTGAACATCGTCAAGCGAACGGTCCTGTATCGCGTCGCCCACGAAGCCCTCAACAACGTGGCCAGCCATGCGCATGCCAGCCGGGTGGAAGTGAGCATCGAGAAACTGCCGGACAGCATTTGCATGAAGATAAAAGATGACGGCAAATCTTTTGAAGTGGAACGCTTGGTGAACGTTAGGGGAAACAAACGCTTGGGTCTGCTCGGCATGAGGGAGCGGGCCGAAATGGTCGGCGGCACCTTTTGCGTCGAATCCGCACCCGGCCAGGGCACCACCGTCCGGGTGGAGATCCCAGTCGCCCGCGTCCGAAAAGACGCGCTGAAAAAATCCGGCAGCACCACACTGAAATGTCTCTGATTCGTCCCGCCGTGGTGCGGATGGACATCGCGATGCCCCTGCTCAATTAATTGTCCCCCTCCTTGCCAGGGCTGGGCCTCTATGTTGGGTAGGGTAATGCCCCATGGCCCCCGTCCGGTTCCCCGCCTACTGTGCTGGCTGTGTGAGAGTGAAGGCACGAACGAAAACCACAACGACCAAACCCCAAAACAACAGGAGTAAGATCATGTCTGAAGGAAAATCATCCTCACGAAGTGGCTTAACCACTTTCGCCGTCGGCGCTCTTATCGGCGCTGGTGTCGCGCTGCTCTATGCGCCTCAGTCGGGAAAAGAAACGCGGAAACTACTGGTCAAGAAAGGCAAGCTGCTCAGAGACAAGGCCCAGGACACCGTCGAGAACGCGCAGGAATACATTAAAGATCGGAAAGCGGGTCTGATCGCCGCTTTCCATTCCGGCGAGGAAATCGTCGATCACGCCAGGCACAAACGGTCGTGATCGCCGGTTGACCGCAAGCGCGATAGTTTGAGGTCGCGTTACCACGCATGGCTCTGCAACCGTCGCGAGACGGTTGCAGGGCAAAACAAGTAGGTCGGGACTCGACACGCTTGAATGGCGCAACCGCCCTGACAATCACCGCCGTCGTTCACGTCGCCTGAATCAGTCCACCGCCAAACCCCGCGCCTGGGTTGCGTTTCATCCCCATTGCCGCAAGAAGTTCTGGTGTCATCCCGCGAGGAGGACTAGCATCCGGGGATGGACGACGCCCTGCTTTGGCATCGACTGCAGTTCGCTTTCACCATCACCTATCATTATCTCTTCCCGCAACTCACGATGGGCCTGGCGTGGATCCTCGTCTACTGGAAATGGCGCCACCTCCGCACCGGCGACGAGCGCTACGCAAACGCGATGCGATTCTGGGCGCGCATCTTTGGCATCACCTTCACCGTCGGCGTGGTCACGGGCATCCCGATGGAATTCCAGTTTGGCACCAACTGGGCCAGTTTTTCCCGGTACTCCGGCAACATCATCGGCCAAACCCTCGCCATGGAAGGGATGTTCGCCTTCTTCCTCGAGAGCGCAATGGTCGGCGCCATGGTCTGGGGCGAGAAACGGCTCGGCCCGCGCAATCATTTCCTCACCACCCTGGGCGTCGCCCTCGGCAGTTGGCTTTCCGGTTACTTCATCCTCGTGACGAATGCGTTTATGCAGCATCCCGTCGGTTATTGGCTGGCGGCGGACGGCACCTTGCGGCTCGCGGATCTCCAGGCGTTCTTGCTCAATCCCTGGGCGCTGGTCGTCTTCCTTCACAATCAAACCGCCGCGGTTGTGACGGGATCATTCGCGGTGGCCGCCGTCGGCGCGCTCTACGCCTTGCGTAAACACCACGCCGAACAAGCCTCGCTCTTTCTCAAGACCGGTACCATCGTCGGCTTACTGGCGTCCGTGCTCGTGGCATTTCCCACCGGCGACATGCACGCCAGGAAAGTAGCGCAATACCAACCCGTGACCCTCGCTGCGATGGAAGGCCGTTTCCACAGCGGCCCCATGGCCGAAGTCAATATGATCGGTCAACCAAACGTCAAGGAGCGCCGGCTCGATAATCCAATTCGCATCCCCGGCGCGCTCAGCTTCCTGGCCTACGGCAGTGTTTACGCAAACGTCCGCGGCCTGGATGAATTCCCGGAAGACACCTGGCCGACCAATATCGAACTGCTCTATTACGCCTTCCACATCATGGTGGGCCTGGGCACGATCTTCATTGCGTTGATGGCCTGCGCGAGCGTCCAGCGCTGGCGCGGACGATTGGAAAGAACTCCGACGTTGCTCTGGCTCCTGATGCTCGCATTCCCCTTCCCCTTCATCGCAACCTCCGCTGGCTGGATGGTGGCGGAACTCGGTCGCCAACCGTGGCTCGTCTATGGCCTTTTCCACACCACTCAGGGGACCAGCGAAGTGGTCAGTGGGGGCGACGTGTTGTTCACCCTCATCGGTTTTGTGGGTCTTTATTTCGTGCTGGGCGTCCTCTATCTGTTCATGGTCGGTCGCGAAATTCTCCACGGCCCTCAATCCAATTTTTCCATCGGCAAGACGGGAGCCGCCCATGGTTGAAACCTGGTACGCCATCCTGTCGTTCATGCTCGTGATGTTTGTCATTCTCGATGGTTTCGGCATTGGCGCGGGAATGTTGCAATACGCCGTCGGCAAAACGGACGCGGAACGAAGATTGGTCATCCGCGCCATCGGCCCGCTCTGGAGTTGGCACGAAGTCTGGCTCGTCAGTTTCGGCGGGACGCTCTTCGTCGCCTTTCCCTCGATCCTGGCCTCGGCTTTTGCGGGGTTCTACCTGGCGTTCTTCCTCCTGCTCTGGTCGCTCGTGCTGCGTGGTGTCTCCCATGAAGTCAGTGGCCATATTGACGATCCCTTGTGGCGCACGGGATGGCACTTCTGTTTCGTCGCCGCCAATATCCTCCTCGCCATCCTCATCGGCGCGGCGCTGGGCAATGTCGTCCGCGGCGTCCCGCTGGACGCCCGTGGTCGGTTCACCCTTTCCTTCTTCACGAACTTCGGGGTGCGCGGTCACGTCGGCATCCTGGATTGGTACACGGTGTCGGTCGCGGTGTTCACTATGGTCGCGCTGGCGGCCCACGGCGCGGTCGCCTTGGTATTGAAAACTGCCGGCCCCGTCCATGACCGTAGCGAACGGCTCGCGAAGCTCCTCTGGAATATCGTTCTGGCCTTGCTCGTGGTGATTACCGTGGAGTCAGAATATGTGCGCCCGGATCTCTTTCCCGGAATGTTGCGCCAACCGTTCGCCTGGCTCGGCATAGCCGGCGTTCTCGGCGGCCTGCTGGCGGTATTCACGGGACTCCGCAGCCGTCAGGAAAAGCGTTCCGTCACGGGTTCCTGCGCCTTCCTTGCCGGCCTGATGATCGCGGGAGCCGCCAGCGTTTTTCCCGTCATGCTGCACTCCACGCTGGCGCCGGAAGATTCCCTCACCGCCTATGGCGGCGCGGCGACGGGACACGGCCTGGCCATCGCGCTCGTCTGGTGGCCCTTTGCCTTGGCGCTTTCCATCGGCTACTTCTTCTTTATCCACCATCATTATCAAGGCAAAGTGAAGCCAGCCCAGGACACCCAGAGCCCCTACTGATAAATCAACCGGTGCCCGTCGGTTGTGTATTGGGTGTTCCGTGGTAAGGTGCAGTTGGGCAAATTCAGTTACCAAGCAAGGAGATGTTCCATGGATATTCTGGTCCAAGCCGACGGCGTAACCCTCACGGAAGCCATCAAGAACGCCGTCGATGAGAAAATCGGTCGTGTCGAACAATACGCGCCTCGCGCGGTGAGGGCCCGCGTGAGCCTGCGTAAAGTCAGCGCCCACCCCTCGCAGCGTCAATACACCGTGCGCGTGCTCGTCGAGATTCCCGGCGCCGACCTCAGCGCGGTAGAATCCAGCGCCGATGTCATTGGTGCGCTCGAAGTGGTCGCCGGAAAAATTGAGCGGCGCCTGCGCAAACGCAAAACCGAGCGCCTCGCCAAACGCGTTCGTGGCACGCGCCGCAAACCGTAGTCGGGAGAAAGCCTCACTTCCGCCGCGCGAACGCGTGGGGACCCTGTCTTTTCCTATCCTCCACCCAAAGTGTTTGTGATACCCTCGCCGGGTGATCATTCGCAACGTCATTCTCGATTGGTCCGGCACGCTCGTTGATGATTTGTTGCCGGTGGTGAAGACCACGAACCACGTGCTGGAATCGTGCGGCTTGGCGCCAATGTCTTTACCGCAGTTCCGCGCGGAGTTTTGCCTGCCAATTCGGAAATTCTACGAGCGACGCGTGCCCCACGTGCCGCAAGCGAAACTGGAAGAGATTTTTCTGACCGAGTATCCAAAACACCACGCCGCCATCACCGTCCTGCCGCACACGCGGGAGTTCTTGCGTTTCTGCCAGGAACGGCGCATGGGCGTGTACATCGCCAGCACGGTCGATGCCCACACCTACCAAACGCAGATGGCGCGCTTCGGTATCGAACCCTTCATCACGAAGCCGTACCTCGGCATTGTCGACAAGACGTCAACGATCCACCACATCCTTGACGAGAATCACCTCGACCGTGACGAGACGATGTTTGTCGGCGACATGGAGCATGATATCGAGGCCGGCCAGGCCGGCGGCATCCACACCTGCGCGGTGCTGACGGGCTACAATCCCCTCGAGAAACTGCGCGCGATGGGACCTGACCTGATTTGCCAGGATCTCGGCGAACTGCAACAGTTTCTCGCCGAGCAGGAGGTGGTGCGTGGATAAAATCATCATCAAGGACCTCGAAGTGAACGCGCTCATCGGCGTCACGGAATCCGAGCGCGCCCAGCCCCAACGGCTGCTGATCACCGTGGAGATGGAGCGCGACCTCACGGAAGCGGGACGCCGCGATGCCGAAGCTGCCACGACCCGCTACGATATCGTCGCGGACATGATCCGCAAGACGGCCACGGAACGACCGCGCAAGTTGGTCGAGGCGGTCGCCCATGAAATCGCCGAGACGATCCTCGCCCGCCAGCTGGCCCACACCGTGACCGTCGAGGTAAAAAAGTTCAGCATCCCGCACAGCCAGTACGTCTCGATCCAGATTCGGCGCACTCAATGAGGACTCAATGCGAACTTGTTGCTGGTTGATGCTGACCGCGTGCCTGCTGGCCGGGTTTTGCGCCCGCGCCGACACGATCAAGCTCAAGGACGGCACGGCGCTGGAGGGCGAGATCGTCGCCGAAGACGATTCGACAGTGGCGATCCTGCTGGAGTTCGCCGGCGGGACGATTTCCCAAACGCGCCACATCAGTAAGACGGACATCGCCGGGATCACCCGCTGGACGCCCAAACAAAGGGCCGAGTGGGAAGCCACACGCGACTACGAGGCGCTGCAGAAGTATCAACTCAATCCCGTCAACAGTTACCAGGCCGAGTATTACGATCAGGTCATCAGCAACGTTTTCCGCGCATTCCTCGCAAAACACCCGGACTCGCCCGACGCGTCGAATGTGACCGCGCGCATCGTCGAGTGGAAAGCAGAACGCAATTTGGTCGCGGCCGGAAACGTTAAGTTCCATGGCCGGTGGTCACCAGCCGCGGAAGTTGCTCCGCAGCTCGAGCGCGCGTGGGGCCAGCAGTTACTGCAACAAGGTCGTGAACTCATAGCCCAACGCCGATTCGAGACGGCCGTCCAACGGCTTCAGTTCGTCGTTCACTTGGAAAGACAGCCGGAACTCGCTTCGCAGGCGCGACCGTTACTGGTTTCCGCCTATCAGTCGGCCACGAACTTGCTCGAACGGCAACAGCGCCAATTGGCAGGCCAGGTCTCCACCGCTCGGGAGCATGTGGATCAAGCGAGCCAGGCGTTGCGCGCCGCCGAGGCGACGCTGGCGCACTCAAAGGGTGGCAACTCGCAATCAATTGCCCAGGCCCAAAGCGCTGTTGACCAGGCCCGCGTCGAACTCAGCGTCGCGCAAGAACGTTTTGAGTTCATCGTGAATCAACGGGATGCCGTGAGGCAAAGACTCACAGCCCTGAAATCGCAACCACCCGTGCTAACGACCCCAACCACCGCTCCACAGGTGTCCAAAGTCGAGCCCGCGCCATCGCCCACCTCATCAGCCACCGCTGATTCACCCGCGGTGCTCGGGGACCTCGTTACCTGGGTGAAGAACAACTGGGTGGCGATGGTGGTCATCGTGGCCGTGATTCTTTTTATTATCTCTCGGTTGCTGATCAAGGACTGAGCCCCACGGAGCCTGCCAACAACCTTCATTGCCAGTATTTTTGAAAATCGTCCGCGTCTTTTTTCTCAAAGGTGGGGAAGCGCGTGTGCCCCGGATCGTTTGTTTTGACTCCAACCATGTCCTCGATGCGCTGATAGACCGCGATCGGGTATCGATCAAACGGCACCGTCAAAGCATCGCGATTATAGGGCTCCCAAATTGTTGGAACCACAACGGAGAGACTTGTCATCACACAGCAGACCAGGATCGTGGCGGAGATAAAGCCGAAAACAAAGCCCAATACCATATCGATCACCCTCGGGTAGCGTGGCACCGCCTCCTGCGTGACGCGATTGAGCATCAGGATCAACGGCAGGCACCCCGCTAAAAAAATCGCCCAATACGCTCCGAATGCGCCATACGCGCCCGCGCCCGGCATCACCGATTCAACCCAGCGCGTCGCCTCGTACCAGTACCGCAGCGTCGCCATCATCGCAAAGAACAACAACACGGTACTGGTCAGTTCGTAAAACACGCCGAACACAGCCGCCCCGCCCCATGCCAACGACAGAATCAGCACGATCGCGCCCAGGCTCAGGATGAGAGGGATGGTTTCTGCCATAATCAACTCGCCTGCATCACTTCCTCCACCGACGTGATGCCGAGTAGGATTTTTTCCGCGCCGTCACAGTAGTAGGAACGCAGGCCCTTCCCCGCAGCCATCTTGGCCAGCACCTGCTCGTTGGCGCCCTCATTGAGGGCCTTGCGCAACTCCTCGTCCAGTACGAGCAATTCGAAAATCCCCGTGCGGCCCCGATAGCCGGTAGAATCGCAGGCCTCGCAGCCGACCGCGCGATAAATGCGGCTTCCCGGCTCAAAATCCAAACCGATCTCATCCAATTCGTGTCCCGTTGCCGCATACACTTCACTGCACTTCTGGCAAAGCACGCGCACCAACCGTTGCGCCACGACCATCAGCAACGCCGAGGAAATCTGATAACGCTCCACGCCAATTTCTTCCAAACGCACGATCGTGCCCACGGCGTTCTTCGCGTGGAGCGAGCTGAATACCAGATGGCCCGTCAACGCGGCGCGAACCGTGATCTTGGCTGCCTCCGCGTCGCGCATCTCTCCCACAAAAATCACGTCCGGATCCTGCCGCAGAATCGAACGGAGCCCCGCTTCATAGCTGACGCCCGCTTTCACGTTGACCGGAATCTGCGTCGCCCCCTCCAGTTCATACTCCACGGGGTCTTCGATGCTCATGATGTTCAATCGTTTTCGGTCGAGACGGCTCAACGCGGCGTACAAGGTCGATGTCTTGCCGGAGCCGGTCGGCCCGGTCGCGAGGATGATCCCGTTGCGGGAGTGAATGACGCGGTCGAACCGATCCATCATGTCCGGGCGCATTCCGAGTTCGCCGAGGCCCAATACGCCGCTCTTGCGGTCGAGGATGCGGAGCACCATCTTCTCACCGTGAATCGCATTGGTCGTGGCCGCGCGGAAATCCACCTCGCTCGTCCCCGTGCGCACACGAAATCGACCGTCCTGCGCTTTCCGTTTCTCCGCCACGTCGATCTGCGCCAGGGTCTTGAGCGCCGCGACCACGCGCAGCCCGTCCGTCCTGGCAAATGTCAACCGCTCCTGCAGCGCGCCGTCGATGCGGAAGCGAACGCGGCACCCGTCAGCCTGCGGCTCGATATGAATGTCACTGGCGCGCTCGCTGATGGCATCTTCCAACACCTCGCCCGCAGCCTCGATGCCGGTCATTTCGGGCATATCTTTGCGGATCTGGATCGGATTGCCATCCACATCGAGAAACTCCATCCCGACACGTTGTTTCCTGGCCCCCTGGGTCTTGGCAACCTTCGTGCGCCCGCCAAACAGTCCCCGTTTCTTTGGGGCCTCGTCCGAAATCAAACCGGCCACGCGGCCTGTGAGTGTCCGGGACGTCTCGCCATCGCGAAAACGACGCCGGCGCCTCGGCAAATACATCAAGAACCCGACGAAAGGGAGTAAAAGCACGGCGGCATTGACGCGTCGGATCTCCTCGGGCATCCCCTTCACGTCATACTGCACCCAAACCAGTGCCTCAATCCACCCCAGCGCTGCCACACAGAGGACCAGCAGAAAGACATCCATGGTCCAGCGGTGGACGTAAGCAGGCGGCTGGGACGACTGTTCGGCGCTGTCCTCGGCAGTCTGCAATCGTGTGGCGTGCAATCGAGATTGTAACCGTGGGAAAAACGGCTTCTCTGGGGACGGCTGTTCTGCGTTTTTCTCCGCGGCATTTGCAGGACCTGGGTCGGTGGAAGGTGGGGGCGCTGGGAGCACAACGCCGTCGATGCTTTCGATCAATTCGAGGGCCAGCTTGACTTCGCCTTGCGGTACGGCGATTCGGACGCTGTGGTCGTCGCGCGCCAGAATCTTCACATTATCATAAACAGTGCCGTCCTTCAGCTTCACTTCGGATGCGACGAGCGAGCCGACGGCCAGGAAAACCCCAATAACAACCAGGTTGAAGCTTCGCAAAGTGGCGTGCGCCTCCGTATTCGATGCTCACTGTGCCCGCCCTCCTGCCGATGAGTCAACAGCAATTGCGGACTAATCGTCGGGCGGCTCTTTGGCAGCCAGTTCTTCCGTGGCCTTCGAGTGGTTGCCCTGCGCCTTGATCATGCCGCTCTGGCGGGCGAAGTCGAAGAGACCACCGGCGTCGATCACCGGCCGCGCTTCGCCGAGCGGCTTGGTTGCAAGAATGTTCGAGGACTTGAGGATCTTCAAGGTGTTCCCGTCCAGGTCAAGTTCCACCTCGTCGCCCGTTTTCACCGTTTCACAAATCCGCGCCGTCGCTTCCACCGGGTAAAGTTCACCCGTCGCCACGCTGTTACGGAAGAAAATGCGCGCAAAACTTTCCGCCACCACCGCCTCGCAGCCCGCCGCGCCGAGCGCAATCGGCGCGTGCTCGCGCGAACTGCCGCATCCGAAATTGCGTCCGCCGATGACAATAGTGTACGCCGTCCGGGTCTGGCCTTCGGGAATGAAACGGGTCGGATACTGGTCCTTGGGCAGGCCGCACATGGCGAAGCCGCCGAGCTTCTCATATTCCTCGGGAATGGTTGGCACCAGTGTCAGATATTGCGCCGGAATGATCTGGTCCGTATCAATATTGTCCCGCACCACGAAAGCTTTGCCGCGGATGACTTTGCTCATGACTAGTTCAGCCTACGCAATCACACCAACTGAATCAATCCCCAAAACTTTGATCACCCTTGGGATTCAACGTGATCAACCGCGGTTGGATCTGGCGCCTCTCCAACTATGGGAAATCGGCACCCATCCAAATTTGCACCCCTCGACCCCAGAAGGCAGCATCTATCAAGCCTGCCAGACAGGGTTCTCTTCGATTCGGAAGGCGTTCAATTCTGTCTCTCCGCCATTCCGCAACAGGCCGTTTGCCCAATTTTGCGAGTAACCGGCTGGGTTCCGCCTTGGCAAGGTGGCTGCTTCACATCCGGGCATGCCAGAGTATAGCGACCCGGAAAAGAATTATACCGTCATTTATCCAGACGGGTGGCTGCCTCTGACGCATGAAGGCTCCCCGCACGTTAGCCTGGCCAGTTTGACCACTGGCGGTTACCTGAAGGTGGAGGCCTGCCAATTTGAGAAACAGGCGCCCGAGGCGCTGCGCCCGGAACGCGCCTTGCAATCGCTCGTCGACTGCGAGAAACGGTCCTGGCCCCAGATCGAGGAGCCGGTCATTCAACGCGGCTCCCGCAGCGGTTCCGCGCTGGCCTACATGACCTACACGCGCACCGAGCCGAAGGACGAAGATCACTTGGCCGATTTCGGTCATACCCGCGCCTGGATCTTCAGCCGCGGCCGCGTCCAGGTCCGTTGTCTCTACCGCTGCCGCAGCAATGATGCCGGCGTGGACGACGACGAACTCGACGAGATTATCGGTTCGCTGGAGTTGCATGACGAACCGCATCTCGATACGGCCAGTTTCACCAATTATTACTTCAGCCTGTTGAAACGCCAGCGCCCGCAACTGGCGATCCGCGCGCCCGAAGGACTGGCGTTGACGCTCCAGGACGGGCAGACCGTGTTGCTCGAGCATCTCTATCATCATTACCTGCTCGAACCGCATCGCATGGACGAGTTGATTGAGTCACACATCAACCTGCTCGACTATTGCGGCGACGACGTACCCGACCTGAAAAACTACAAGCAGATCAAGCCGCTGTTGTTCCCGAAAATCTTCCGAGCGGCCTCGCGGAACCTGCCGTCACATCGGGTACCCTTGTGGCCGGGCATCGGCATCGGCGCCGTCATCCAGGGTTCGGTGTTCACCTATGGGGTGAACTCGGAACGATTGAAAAATTGGTCGCGGGACTCCCTCAACGATGTCATGGAAGACCTGCTCGACAATCTCTACAGCATTACGCCCGTCGCCCCGCGCGGCCTGCGCAACGAGGAAGGCCAGACGCAGGCGATCAGCTATGTCGACCATGCGTTCGCCGCGTCGTTCATCCTCTTCGAGGATTTCTATAACACGACTTCGCACAACCTCAGCACGGACGAATTCCTCGTCGGCCTGCCCGACCCGAGTTGCGTGTCGTGTTTCCGCGATGATGATCCGCGCTTTGTCGTCCAGCACACCGCCATGCTCCGCTGGGATTACCATCGCAGCGTCGAGCGCCTGACCGATGCCATCTACCTCGTCACCGGCCCAAGTCCCAAAGACGTCAAACCCTACGACATCCTCCACTGCTGCCCGAAAAAGGCGTAACCGACCGTCTCTGTCGGCTCTACCCCCCAACTTGTCTGCCGTCTCGTCCGCCATAGCTTTAGCGGCGGCGGAAGCTGTTCTAGGCCGCGTGCCCCCACGCGGCGGTGGGTAAAGACAAAGAGTGGCGACTACCATCTGCAATTATTCATCCCTGACCCCGAAGATGGCTTTAATGAAATATGCGATTATGCGGGACTGAACCCTTTCCCCGCTCCTTGGTATATCCGCGCGATTAAGATCCAGAGTCTCAAATCGGGCCGTCTGGCCAGTTGGCAGCAATCTTCCTGAGTGCTGCTATGGCGTCAACCACGTTGGTTGACCCACCATTACTGGTCATTTTGAACGGTGCGGCCATTGCCGCTGCCGCTTCGTTCGTACCAGAGTAACTAAGAGATATTTGCTTGATCCGATAATCGTAAAGCGCGCTGATAAATTCCCACCCGTAATCGTGAGCGCTTGTAAACCGTGCGCCACTGTAATAGTGATCCTCCTCTTTGAGGATATTCCCCAAAGTGTCCTTTAAGATCGTCTTTCCAGAAGGACTACCCTCCCGAACCACCCAGTGCTCCTCGGTAGCAGTGGACTTGTACAATATCCAGTTGTCGCCCATGAGGGGCAACCCTATCTCCTTACATAGGGGGTTAAGGCTACGTCCGATTAATTGT
Organism: Verrucomicrobiota bacterium; assembly: GCA_003152315.1. Taxonomy (GTDB): domain Bacteria; phylum Verrucomicrobiota; class Verrucomicrobiia; order Palsa-1439; family Palsa-1439; genus Palsa-1439. The sequence continues at coordinate 6,155 of PLZV01000038.1, read as the reverse complement.
TGAGACTGTTTCGAAGGCATTTCTAGAGGTGATGACGATTGCGATTTCTGATTACAACCAATCGCAAGTGTGCCAATACAAAAGCAGCGCAAGAAGTGGCTTATTTTCATGGGAGAACACAAGCTACACAGTTCATGAGAAAGGGGTCCCGCATAATCGCACATTTGTAGTCATCGTCCCTTGCGCAGATAGTTGGCGACGGAACCACCGGCTCCCATGTTAAGCCGTTGCGCAATTCGGTTCAAGGGCATGGTAACGCGGTTTGTCGCGCAGTCGCTCAACCGCCAAACCCTGGTCCGGGCAGGCTCGCAACACGTCCACAGTCTTTCTCCGCGGCTGGAGTTTGTCGTAAGTCTTGGCGGCCAGAACCACGGCCACAGGTCGCCCGTGGCGGGTGATGGTTTGGGCGCCGTCGCGAAGAGCCCGATCCACCAGTTCACTCAGATGGTTCTTCGCTTCCTGCAATTGCCAGACAGCTTTCATACGAAACAGATACCATAATAATTCTAGCCGGTCTGGCCAGAATTTCACGAGCGCCCGATGTGGTCCAATTCCGCCCACTGCGCGTAAAGCCGGGACACCTCGGCTTTGGCGGCGGCGAATCGACCCAAAGGTTGACCCCTTTGTGTAATTCGGATACTCTACAGCCACAATGATTGTCCCGCTTTCCAAGATTCAGGTGCGCCGCGACGAGGATGGTGTCTGGATCGCGAAGTCGAAGCTGTTGCACGGGTGTCACGCTCACGGGCGGGACCGGGGCGAAGCGATTCTGCGCTTTCAGGAAGCCGCCAAGGCGCATCTTGAGGCGCTATTGGAAACTGGCAGACCGATCCCGCCTGCCTTTCGTGACCGATTCGTCCTGACGGTCTAATCGTGGGCTAGGTATCCGTCATACAATTGCCGCCAGTTGGAACGTCGCCTGCGTGACATCGGTTGTGAACTGGTCCGAACCAGCGGCAGTCACCGCCATTACTCGAATCCGCACCATCCCGAACGACTGATTACATTTGCGTACCACGCTGGAGACGTGCCGCGCGGAATCATCGCCGATATCGTCGAAGACCTCGGCATCTCGCGCGACGACTTCTATTTCAAGAAGGTCTGAGTCGCCACCGTGCCTGTCACGAAATAACCGCCCTGATCACTTACCGATCCGGTCCAATTCCGCCCATCTCGCGTAGAGTCGGGTAACCCGTTGCTATCGGCCTGCCTTGTCATCGACATTCTCACGGAAGGGCAACGCGGAAATCGGAATCGTCGGGTTCTTTTGCACAAAATAATCACACGTCCATTCGCTCGGAAACAACAAGGCCCGTCGCCCGGCGCTGTCGAGCGCTACGCGTACCCCGGTCGGGATCGTCGCTGCCGCCAGCGTTTCGGCGGAGACCTCCGGGGAAATCCACCGCAACGTTTTCCAGGGGACCTGTTCCAACCGCGAGGCGGCGCCGTACTCCGATTCCAAACGGAATTGCACCACCTCGAATTGCAACGGCCCCACCGCCGCCAGCAACGGCACATTCTCCGCCGAACCCGGTAACTCGAAGGATTGGACCACCCGTTCTTGCAAGAGCTGGGTGAGTCCCGCCCGGAACCGTTTGAAATGCGCGGGCGATGGGTTGCGCAGGTAGGCAAAACATTCGGGGGTGAACTGCGGAATTTCGTCGTACTGAATTGACGGGTCGGTGCTGAGCGTGTCGCCGATGCCAAACTCGTCGTGGCCCACGAGTCCGATGACATCGCCGGGATAGGCGATGTTCACCGTCTCGCGCTCGCGCCCGAAGAGTTTGTGCGAACTGCCGAGCCGGACCTTCTTGCCGGTGCGCGTCTGGATCGCCGGCATGTCCCGCTCGAATTTGCCGGAAACGACCCGCACAAAAGCGACCCGGTCACGGTGGCGCGGATCCATGTTCGCCTGGATCTTGAAGATGAATCCCGAAAACGCCGCCGCCTCGGGTGTAATCCAGTTCTCCCCCGAACGTCGCGGCGTCGGCGCCGAGGCGTGTGCCAGAAATTCGTCCAACAGCAATTGCACGCCGAAGTTGTTCACCGCGCTGCCGAAAAATACCGGGGTGAGCCGGCCGGCCTGCACCGCCGCGACGTCGAACGTCGCGCCCGCGCCGTCGAGCAACTCCAATTCATGGCAGACCTGTTGGTAATCCTTGTCGCTCAATACCGCGCGCACCTGCGGGTCGGCCAGGTCGCGCACGCTGACCGGGGCGCGGTACATGCCGCCCGCCGTGCGCTCGAAGAGGTGCACTTGCTGGCGCGCGCGATCGAATACGCCCTTGAAAGCCACGCCGTTACCCAGCGGCCAGTTCATCGCGCAGGCATGAATGCCGAGCACGTTCTCCAGTTCATCGAGCAACGCCAGCGGCTCACGCGCGGGCCGGTCGAGTTTGTTCATGAAAGTGAAGATTGGCACGCCACGCTGCCGACATACGGCGAACAACTTGCGTGTCTGCGGTTCGATGCCTTTACCGGCATCGATGACCATCACCGCCGCGTCGACCGCCGTGAGCACCCGGTAGGTGTCCTCGGAGAAATCTTGGTGGCCCGGCGTGTCGAGAAGGTTGATGTAGTAATTCTCATACTCAAACTGCAAGACCGTCGAGCTGATGGAAATCCCGCGTTGCCGTTCCAGTTCCATCCAGTCGGAGGTCGTGGCGCGCTGCTGTCGGCGCTGGGTGACCGAGCCGGCCAGTTGCACGGCCCCGCCATAAAGCAGCAGTTTCTCCGTCAACGTCGTCTTGCCGGCATCCGGATGCGAGATGATCGCAAACGTCCGCCGTCGGGCAATTTCCTGGGATAAATCAGTCATGGAAAACCAACTGTATCCTACCACGAAACAACCACCCTAATCACTTACCGATCTGGTCCAATTCCGCCCACCGCGCATAAAGCCGGGACACCTCGGCTTTCGCTGCGGCGTGTTCGGCAACGAGGGCCGGCGCTTCCTTCGCGCGAGTGACGTAGAAACCGGGTTCGTTCAAAGTTTGCTCCAACACCGCGACGCGCGTCTCGGCAGCCAGAACGGCGGCTTCCACCCCTTCCAGTTCGCGTTGCTCCTTGAAGCTCAGCTTGCGTGGACGCGGCGGTTGAGTCGCAATCGTGACTGGTTCGGCGGCCCGCACCGGCACCCGCTCACGTTGTTGGCGCTTCTCCAGGTAGTAGGAATAGTTGCCGGGCTGGACGAACACGCCGCCATCCTCGAACGCCACGATCTGGTCGCAGATGCGGTCGAGAAAATACCGGTCATGACTGACCACGAGCACGCTGCCCTCGAAATCCGCCAGCGCTTCCTCCAACATCCGCAGGCTGGGCAAATCGAGATCGTTGGTCGGTTCGTCGAGCACGATCACATTCCCGCCACGCTTCAATACCTTCGCCAGCATCAGCCGGGCGCGTTCGCCACCGGAGAGATGGTCCACAGACTCGTTCATCCGGTCATCGGCAAATAGAAACCGCCGCAAATAACCCCGCGCGCTCATGGTCTGGTCGCCGAACTGCACCATATCGCTGCCACCGGCCACTTCGCTCAACACCGTATTCGTATTCGTCAATTGCATCCGCGCCTGATCGATGTAATTGAACGTGACCTTCTTCCCGATGATCACCTTACCAGCATCGGGCGGACGCTCGCCGAGACAAAGGCGCAGCAACGTGGTCTTGCCAACGCCATTGCGTCCCACCACACCGGTGCACTGCCCGGGCTTCAATTGGAAAGTCAGGTTGCGGAAAAGCCAGCGTTCGCCCACCTTCGCGCCGGCCTCTTCAACATCCACGGCGATGTTGCCCAGCTTCGGCGCCGGCGGAATCAGCAAATCCATCTCACGCTCTTCCGGCGGCGCTTCCAGCCCGGCCACCTGGTAAAACGCGTCCAGCCGGTGGTGCGATTTCGACCGTTGCGCCCGGACTCCGGCGCGCACCCATTCCAATTCAATCCGCAGAAATCGTTGGCGGCGCCGTTCCGACTGCTCGGCGATCTGTTGCCGGATCGCTTTTGATTCCAGGTACGCCGTGTAGTTGCCGGGATGCGAGTAACACCGTCCGCCGTCAAGTTCGATGATCCGCGTGGCAATGACATCGAGGAAATATCGGTCGTGCGTCACGAAAATCACTGCGCCCGGAAATCGCTGGAGAAACTCTTCTAGCCAGCGGATCGATTCCGCGTCGAGATGATTGGTCGGCTCGTCCAACAAGAGCAGGTCCGGTTGCGCCGCCAATGCCCGGCATAGCGCTACCCGCCGTTTCTCGCCGCCGGAAAGCGGGCCAACCAGCACATCCAGCGGTGGCGCGTCCAGGGCGGTGGTGCTGGCGTTAATCCGCGAGGACAGGTTCCAGCCGTCAGCACCCTCAATCTGGTGGAGTAGTTCCGCCAGCTCGTCGTCGCCGCCGGTACCCGCCTCGTACCGCGCGATCCAATCCAACAGGTCCGCCGCACCGGCTTCGATGTTTTGTTGCACGGTCCGGTCGCCGGCGAGTTCAAATTCCTGCGGGAGATAACCGATGCGCAACCCGCGTCGCCGGGAAATCTCCCCGGCATCCGCGGTCACCTCGCCCGCCAGGATTTTCAGCAGGCTCGTCTTCCCGCATCCATTGCGTCCGACCAGCCCAACCTTCTCGCCGGGGGCGACGGACAGCGTAACCTCTTCCAATAACGGCGCCGCCCCATAGGCGAGGGCCAATCCGTTGGCAGAGATCAAAGCAGGTGACAGTGCGACCATGGCGTTGACACTACCGAAAGTTTCGACAATTGTCGCTCCGCGAGTGCCCGTCCACGAAGCATCTTTACTGGTAAAATCATCCCCATCGTCGATGGGGAGAAACAATTTGACAGGGCCGGGGGCGGACGCGTATGTTTACTCAGCATTTTCGGAGGGTTATCCCATGGCTGACGAGACACCACAAAGACCAGCAGAGGAACTGAAAAAAGATACGGTTCGCATCAATCTGCCCCCGGGTTTGACCGGCCGCAGTGCGACCCCCAGTATCACCCCTCCGACTCCCGCACCGTCGATGCGACCTCCTCCTGGCCCTTCGGGATCTCCCGAAGAAGAGGCGAAGAAGGAAACCTCCGTTATGGGCCGTCCGGCGGAAGCGCCCAAGCCCAAGAAGGACACCTCGCGGGTGCAAGTCACCGCAGCCAAGCCGGTGGCCGCGGAATCGCCGCGGCCCACCGTAAAGTTACAGCGGGATCCCGCACCTGCGCCCGCTGCTGCCGGGATACCTGCTGCTGCACCCGCTGCCGCACGGGTAACAGCCGGCACATCAGACGGAGGCGGAGGCGCTTTGTCACTCGTGGCGATGGTGTTGTCGCTCGCGGTGGCCGGTTACCTCGCATTCCTGGCCTTCGGTTAAACCGACCGAATCGAACTAGACCCGCGTCGCATCTAAAGTTTCAGATACAAGCCGGAGAATATCCATGGCAAACGAACACATTGTTACCCTTTCGACAGCCAATTTTGAGCAGGAAGTTAGCAAGTCCACCACACCCGTGTTGGTCGATTTCTGGGCGACCTGGTGNNGGTGCGGCCCGTGCAAGATGATCGCACCGCTGCTCGACGAACTCGCGGAGGAGAAGGTCGGCAAGATCAAGGTCGGCAAGGTCAATGTGGACGACAACCAGGATCTCGCCACGCGCTTCGGCATTCGCGCCGTCCCCACCCTGCTGTTGTTCCAGGGCGGTCAGGTCAAAGAGACGATGGTGGGCATGACCGGCAAGAAGGACCTGGAGAAGAAACTCGCGACGTACATCGCCTGATTTTCGGTTTCCGTAAGGACCAACAGCGGCACACGAAAGTGCGCCCTGTTTTTTTCTAGTGCAGGACTTTCTTCTGGACCGCCAATAAGTCGGCAATTCCCTCGCGCGCCAGTTTGAGCATCGCCGACATCTGTCGTTGCGTAAACGGCGCATCCTCGCCCGTTCCCTGGACTTCCACGAAGTGGCCCTCGTCCGTCATGACCACATTCATGTCCACGGCCGCCTTCGCGTCCTCCTCGTAACACAAATCCAGCAGCGGGACACCGTCGAGCATACCGACGCTGATGGCGGCCACGCCGGATTTCAAGGGGCACTCTTTGAGCGTGCCTTCGCTTTGTAGTTTGTGCATGGCGAGCATCACCGCGACATACGCGCCCGTGATCGCCGCCGTGCG
>PLZV01000055.1 GCA_003152315.1 Verrucomicrobiota bacterium | reverse complement strand
GGTAGAAACGGGAGGGCTTGTTCGTGGCGGCACCGATGTCGAGGTAGTTGGTGAGCGTGCCGGGAAAAGTATTATTCGTCACGACGAAGATGTCGGTGAAGCTGTTCGTGTTATAGCTGCCGTGGATTCCGCCAGACGAAACCTGCAGGGCGTTGGTCTGGCCTGGGCCCATCAGCCACGTGACACGCAGGTTGTTCCCTTCCCGAGCAACTGAGGTGATGCGGAAGGCGTTGGGGTCAAGTACCACGCTCCCGACTATCAGCGTGCCGCCGGTGTGAATGAACGATCCGCAACTATTCGTCATAACCAGCTTGTCGACCTGCAAGGTTCCACCATCGAGAGTCACCTCTCCACTGCGCACATCAATGAATCCCGTGTGAGCGGCATTGGTCACGGTCAACTGACCGCCATCCACCGAGGCGTAGCCTACAGCGGTGCCATCGCAGTTCCCTAGTGTAATCCCTGTGGAGACAGTGACGGAGCCGCCGTTGATCAAGAGCTGGCCATCTGCAAAATCGATATAGTTCGCTGCTAACAAGCCGCCGGAAACGATAGATGCGCGGCCGGACCTTATTATTATAGGTGCGTTTGTGACAAACAGTTGTCCACCATTTATGTAAAAGGCGCTGCCGAAATAGAGCACCAAGTTAGAACTTAGAATCGATGTACCTCCTTGAATTGAGAGTGTGCTCTCAAGAAGGAACATTGCTTGGCCAAGAAAGATGCCATCTGAAACGGCGAAGTTGCCGACACCCGGAACGGCGCCCATGTTTATTGCATTGTTCGTGACGATGAGCATGCCGCCATTCAAAGACACGTTCCCGGAGGACCGGTCGCCGAGGGCAACTTCAATCCCTCCGCTCAAGGTGACGGTGCCATTATTGATCGCCAATTCGCCAAAACTCTTCCCTCCTCCCAGAAAGACACCGGCTCCGAGGAAACTAGCGTTCGCCACCGTCATAGTTCCATTAATAATGCCAGTATCCTCATTCGTGACCACAAGCATACATCCATTAGCCACAAGCAGGCTGCCGTACCCTCCGTCTCCTCGGCCATCGCTATTACCAACGGTCAGAGAAGAAGACAGGGTCATTATTCCACTAATGACTTCCATGGTTCCACTAGATTCCGAGTACGAGGCAGCAACAGTGACATCGCGTGCTTGCACAATAGTATTGGAGATAATCAGGAGCCCTACGGCGGGGTTGTCCGTCGGAACGGCAACCTGAAGGCTGCAGTTGGTCGTGATCAGGGAGCCACCCGTGATGACAATCGTGCCGTTATCTTCGAGTTGGCCGTCTAGCAAACCGTCAACGATCAGCGTGGAATTGGTGCTGATCAATGCTCCTTCTCTAGTAAATGGATCGCCGAAATTGTTAAGCCCGATGCCAATAGTGAGATCGTTCAGAATATGTAGTGCGACGGTGCCGGTATTTTCAAGAAAGAGGGTGTTGGTGTCACCGCCCTGAGCGCTCACAGTAAGATTGCTGATCGTAAGCGAATCTGGGAATTTACGGGCGGTGTGCTTGTCGATTGTCACTACCTTGCTGTTGGCGTTGCTGATGATGACGGCTGATTGGGTGATGGAGGGCAATCCGTCATCCCAGTGTCTTTCTCTCTCCCACTTGCCGTCGGACCGACCGATCCAACTGTTGGTGGTTTGAGAGTGGGTGACACCCATTACCGTAAGCGAAACAAAAAATATGAGTGCGGAACCAAATCGGCGGCATGCCCGGCTACTGCTTGTGGACATAACTCGTAACGCTTTCTGAAGAGTCATTAGAACAGAACAAGCACCGGATGTCGAAGTAATTGAAGATTTCCGATCCGTCGTCCTGCGTGGCCGTGCACCGGGAGATGGAAAGAGTCCGAGAGAGAAACCGGGGCGTCACCGTGATGGTCTGCCGTTCCAGCCCACAAGTAATCCGAAACCTATCGCGCATTTCCTCGGTCTGTGATAGTGAAAACATTGTGTTTCCGGCACAACCAACCGCCCTGCCGCGGTGTTGTACAGATGTAGGTGACTAAATGCGTGTTTGGCCGACGAACCATGGTTTCGCTTTCGCGGAGGGACGACGGAAATGCTGAATCTATTTGTTCACGGGCGGAGTTGCTGGCAGCCGGTCGCGGTGTTGGCGCTGGGTGCGCTCGTTGCACTGTCAGGCATGACGGTGCGAGCCGCCGATGACCAACCGCAACCGCTTACAGGGCGGCAAATGATCATCCATACCCTCAATCGGCTCGGCTACGGTCCGCGTCCCGGCGACGTGGAGCGGGTCGAGAAAATGGGCCTGCCGGCGTATATGCGCCAGCAATTGCACCCCGAGACAATCGACGATTCCGCGCTCCGGGCTGAACTCGCCAAATTCGATGTCCTCACCATGGGCGCGACGGAGCTGTTTCGCGATTTCCGCGACGAGCAAGAGGCGAATAAGCAACGGCAGATCGAAAAGGCAAATGCCGAAAAAGCTGCGGCCACTATGACAGGCGCCTCAACCAATTCAGCCACTCCCGAGATTATTCGCGGGGGTCAGGTTAAACGCGCCGGTGGCGGTGAACCCCCGCGCCGTGCGCAGATCGCCGTCGCGGAACTGCAGGACGCCAAGATCATCAGCGCCATCGACTCGCCCCGCCAGCTCTATGAGGTGCTCGTCGATTTCTGGAGCAACCATTTCAATATCGATGTCCGCAAAGGCCCGTGCCGCGTCCTCAAGGTCGCCGACGAACGCGACGTCATCCGCCCACATGTCTTCGGCAAATTCCGCGACCTGCTCGGGGCGTCCGCCAAGAGTCCCGCGATGCTCCATTATCTCGACAACTTCCAGAACTCAGCCCCGCGCGAAGTGTCCCCGAAAGAACAGCGCCGCCGCCAGCAATTCGCGCAGCAAATCCCCGGCGCGCCCGTGGAGACCGTCGACAACAAGCCGAAGCAGGTCGGTGGTCTCAATGAGAACTACGCGCGCGAAATCATGGAACTCCACACGTTGGGCGTGGACGGCGGCTACACGCAGAAAGACGTGCAGGAAGTGGCGCGCTGCTTCACCGGTTGGACAGTCGACCCGCAAACCGGCGAGTTCGTGTTCGCGCCACGCCGCCACGACAACGGACCGAAAACGGTTCTCGGCCACGACATCCTGCCGAATGGCGGCATTAAGGACGGCGAAACCGTTCTCGACATCCTCGCGTCGCATCCCTCGACCGCCAAATTCATCTGCACGGAACTCTGCCGCCGCCTCGTGGCCGACGATCCACCACCCGCGTTGGTGGACCGCGCGGCTGCTGTCTTCCGCACGTCAGACGGCGATTTGCGCCAGGTCGTCCAGACGATCATCTACAGCCCTGAGTTTTTCTCCCCGCAGGCCTATCGCGCGAAAATTAAATCGCCCTTCGAGTTCGCCGTGTCCGCCGTTCGCGCGACCGGCCGAACCATTGTGCCGGATGATCTCGTGCCGATGAACCGGCGCCTCGCCATGGAAGCGGGCGCCACGTTCGGACGCAACCTGGATCGGATCGCCAACGCCCCGCGCCGGTCTCTGGACCTCGCCGTGATCGAGATGGGCCAACCCTTGTTTGCCTACCAGGCGCCGACCGGCTATACGGAAGATTCGCGCAAATGGGTCAACGCCGGCGCGTTGATCGCCCGCATGAACTTCGCGCTCTCACTGTCGGAACATAAGGTCGTCAATGTCTCCGCCCCTTCGGCGGATTTGATGCGCGGCGTGGACGCCGACAAACCCGACCTCGTCCTCGATCAGTTGAACCATGTCTTGCTCCAGGGCGAGATGGCGCCCGCCACGCGTGCCACATTGGAGAAGCAGATTTCTAATAAGGGTAGCAAGGACGCGGACGATGCCAGCACCGTCAACGTCCCCGAACTCACCGCCCTCGTTCTCGGTTCACCGGAATTTCAACGCCACTAATGCAAGGAGATCCATCATGACACTCACCCGTCGGGCATTCCTTAAACGCGGTGGTCTGGCCCTGGTATCCGTCGGCACGATGCCGCTGTGGGGCCCCTCCTTCCTCCAGCAACTCGTCTTCGCGGCCGACCCGATGCGTGCGGGCGGCAAGAAGATTCTCATCTGCATCTTCCAGCGCGGTGCGGTGGACGGACTTTCCATGCTCGTGCCGTTCGGCGACCCAGCCTATTACCAGGCCCGTTCCGAAATCGCGATCGCCCAGCCCGCCCAAAAGGCCGGTCCGCAAGGTGTGCTCGACCTCAACGGGTTCTTCGGCCTTCATCCGAACATGGCCGCCCTGCTGCCGATCTACAAAAGCGGTCATCTGGCTCTGATTCACGCGTGCGGCTCGCCAAGTTCAAACCGCTCGCATTTCGACGCCCAGGACTTCATGGAGTGCGGCGTGGCGGATGACAAATCGATCCGTACCGGTTGGCTCAACCGCGCCCTGCTGGACTGTCCCGAGGATCGCGCCAAGCTTACTCCTTTTCGCGCCGTCTCCATGACGTCAATCCTGCCGCGCACGTTGCAAGGCGACCAGGAGGCGCTGGCCATTCCTGATTTAAAATCATTCGGGGTGGGCGACGCCGGTTTTAACCCGAACAGCACCACCGCCTCCGCCGCGAGCGGATTCGAGGGCATGTACGAAAGCGCCGTGGGCGACCTGCTTCACGGCAACGGCAAGGACGCCTTCGACGCGATCGGAATGTTGAAGGCGGCCGACCCGACGAAGTATTCGCCGCGAAACGGCGCCTCGTATCCGAACGGCGCGTTTGGCCGTTCGCTCATGCAAATCGCCCAGATGATCAAGGCCAACATCGGCGTTGAAGTCGCCTTTGCCGAGATCGGCGGCTGGGATACCCACGTCAATCAGGGCGGCGCGCAGGGCCAGTTGGCCAATCGGTTTACGGAATTCTCCGGCGGCCTCGCTGCCTTGTACCAGGACCTCGGCGATCGCGTGAACGACGTGGTGATCCTAACGATGAGCGAGTTTGGTCGTACCGTCCGTCAAAACGGCAACCGCGGTACGGACCACGGCCACGCCACCTGTTTCCTGGTGCTCGGTGGCCCGGTCCGCGGCGGCAAGGTCTACGGCAAGTGGCCCGGCCTCGCCCGCGAACAGCTTTTTGAAGGGCGCGATCTGATGTTGACCACCGACTACCGCGACGTCTTCGCTGAATTGTCCCAGAAACATCTCGGCGCGCGCGACGTCAACAAGATATTTCCCAACCACAAACCAAACGCCAGAAACTACCCTGGATTGTTGGCGGTCTAAGCAGGGAAATGCGTCCTTTCAAGTCTTCGGGTCTCCGGCAACATCGTTGCCAAATTGTTACCGCATCGAAATCGGATCGTCGCGCCCGTTCACTAGCTTTACAATGCTGCCAGTCCTCCTTGGCTGCGGCTGCGCGGGGCGGTTCCCACCGCTTCATCCTCCTAAGCACCTCTCCCGCGCGCCCCCTTGTCTGCGTGCCTGGGAAAAAACATTCATGCGCAGCGTTTGCGCAACGGAAGCCCTGTGTCTGTGAAGACAATGCGCACCAGACTTCGCAGAATGCTTGATTTCAAAGGGTTTTCTACACGTGGCATCTCGTTTGCTAAGGATAGCAGGGTTATCTGCAGTATACCCTGCTCTGTGGTAACAGGAACGTATCAACCAAACAAAGTTGGAGGAGATCGCGCGATGAAAAGAATGATGAGACCGTGGTTGTTGACGGTTGGATTGGCCGCCCTGGTAGCCGGGGCGGGAAACATAATGGCCCAGGACAATGGCGGCGGCGGCGGCGGACGGGGCGGAAATTTTGACCCGGCACAATTTCAACAGCAGATGATGGATCGCTTCAAGGAACGCCTGGAGATGACCAACGATGACGAATGGGTCGCCGTCCAGGGCCTGATCCAAAAAGTGATGGATACGCGACGCGCAACCATGAGTGGAATGGGTTTCGGTGGTCGCCGTAATAACGGCGGCGGTGGCGGTGGTGACAACGCTGGTCGCAACGGCGGTCGCGGTGGTTTCAACGCCCCTCCAAGTCCCGAAGCCGAGGATCTGCAAAAGGCATTGGATGCAAAGGCTTCCCCGGATGAATTGAAAGCCAAGCTCGGGAAGCTCCGCGACGCTCGCAAGGCGAAAGAAGCGGCCCTGACAAAGGCCCAGGAAGCCCTCCGTAAGGTGCTGACGGTTCGCCAGGAAGCCACGGCAGTCTCAATGGGACTTCTGCCATAACAAAGCCAACAAGGATTCGCGGGGACACAGCGTGAAAGAGCTACTCGACAAAATGGTGCAGGCGCGGCAACTGTCGGTCGCGGATGCCGCAACCCTGGCCCAGCGCCCCGGAGACGGCCCAAAAGCCGTTCGCTCCGAAGAGGACGTGCTCCGCTGGCTGGCCGGGGAGTATGGACTGGCCTACACCGACCTGGAAAACGTCGAGTTGGATCGTGAACTCTTATCGCTGTTTCCCCCGCGCATCCTGTTGAAGGAAGAACTCCTCCCCTTGAAGCGTGTCAACGGCTCTGTGGAAGTGGCCACGAGCCGCCTGTTTGCCACGCAGGGGCTGGATACCCTCAAGGCGATGACGGGCTTGAAACTCAAGCCCATCCTCGCCCCGAGCGAGGCGATCCAGCGGGAAATGAAAAAACGACTGGGCGTCGGCGCGGACACCATCGGCACGCTGGAAGAGGAAACGCCTCTGCAGGTGGTCAACGAGGATGGCTCCGAGGAAGATACCGATCTGGACGCCGCGGCGGAAGACGCGTCCATCATCCGCTTCGTCAACCAGGTGCTGCGCGACGCCATCGAATTGCGGGCGTCGGATATTCACCTCGAACCGTTCGAACACGAGTTTCGCATTCGCTACCGGATAGATGGCGTGCTCCAGGAAGTCCCGGTCCCCTCCCAACTCAAGCGGTTTCAACCGGCCATCGTTTCGCGCATCAAGATTCTCAGCCATCTCAACATCGCCGAGAAACGCCTGCCGCAGGACGGCCGTATCAAGATCCGTATCGATGACGGCGAAGTGGACATCCGCGTTTCTGTCATCCCCATGCTCCACGGCGAAGCGGTGGTAATGCGTTTGCTCCGCCAGAACGCCACGTTGCGCGGCTTGGGCGAACTGGGCATGGATACACCCGAACTGGATCGCTTCCGTCGCGTCCTTCAATTGCCCCACGGCATCATTTTGGTGACTGGGCCGACCGGCAGCGGTAAGACGTCCACGCTCTACACCGCCCTCAACGAAATCAACGATGCCGTCCGCAAGATCGTCACGATTGAAGACCCGATCGAGTATCAACTCAAGGGTGTCAACCAGATTCAGGTGTCCGAAAAAGCCGGCTTAACTTTTGCCCGGGGCCTGCGCTCCATTCTGCGCCATGACCCCGATGTCATTCTCATCGGCGAAATTCGTGACCAGGAAACGGCACAAATTGCCGTGCAAGCCTCCCTCACGGGTCACCTGGTCTTTTCCACGCTCCACACCAATGACGCCCCCGGTGCCCTGACTCGCCTGGTCGATATGGGCGTCGAACCTTATCTCGTCGCGTCGTCACTCGAAGCCGTGCTGGCCCAACGCCTCGTGCGCGTGCTCTGCCCGCATTGCAAACAAGTGGATGAATCTCCCGCGGCCCGGGCGTTCAAGGTGCAAGTGGGCATTCCCGCCAATACCACGATCTACCGTTCGGTTGGTTGCCGGGAATGCCGGCAAACCGGCTTCTTCGGTCGCCACGCCATTTTCGAGTGGATGGACTCCGACGACGAAATTCGGCAGTTGATCCTGAAGAATTCTTCCAGCGACGTCATCCGGGAAGCGGCCCGCCGTGCGGGCCTGCGCACCCTGGCGGAAGACGGCTGGCGCCTCGTGCGTCTGGGCATCACCACTGTCGAAGAAGTGCTAAGCGTGACGACCGCCAAGGAAGTGGCGCGCACCAACAAAACTGAGCCTGTCACTGCTCCCACAGCGGCACCCGGGAAAGCTTGACGATGCCACTCTTCCTTTACAAAGCACTACAGACCGACGGAACCCTCACGCAAGGCAACATCGACGCCGAGGGCCGACAAGAAGCTTTTCGTCAAATTGAAGGACTTGGCCTGACCGCCATCAGCTTGTCGGCTGGCGCCAATGGCCAGGCCGCCAGGAACGTCGAATCGAAAAAAGAAATGGTGGCGTCACCCTGGGCTTCCAGGAAAATTTCCAGTCGCACGCTGGAGAATTTTACACGGTTGCTTTCCAGCCTCCTGGCGGCGGGTGTCCCCCTCAGCCGGGCCCTGGTAATCCTTCATCGCGAAGCCTCCACACCCCTGGCCCGGACAAAGTGGAAAGAGATCCACGATTCGGTCGTGGACGGTGCAACACTCGCCGATACGATGGCGCGGTGGCCGGAGACGTTTCCGCGCGTTTACGTGGCGATGGTCGAGGCCGGCGAAACCGGCGGGTTTCTGGACTTGGTGCTCGCGCAGATCGCCGATTTTCAAGCGCGGGAAAAGGAATTGCGTTCGAAGGTAATGGCCGCCCTGCTCTATCCGACGATCCTGTTGGCAGTGGCCCTGTCCGTCCTTGTTTTTCTACTGGTGTTCTTCATACCGAGGTTACAGCCTCTTTTCACTGAGTTCGGTGGAACCCTGCCGCTGCTAACGCGGATGATCATCGCCACGAGCACCGTCGTCCGGTCCTACGGTTTCTTCGTGGCGCTGGGACTGGCGTTGGGCGGCTATTTCATTCGCAACTGGATGCGGTCCCAACAAGGAAGACGTATTTGGGAGCGTTTCCTCCTGCGCGCCCCGGTTGTGGGAAAACTCATCGCACAGTTCGCCATGGCCCGTTTCTGTCGAATGCTTGGGACCTTGCTGACCGCCGGTGTGCCACTGATCAATGGATTGACCGTTGCCCGCAAGTCCATCGGGAACCAGATTCTGGTGGATGCCGTCGCCAACTCCATCGAACGCGTGAAGGAAGGCGCGGCGTTGGGGCCGAGCCTGGCCAGTTGCCGGGAACTTTTCACCGGCTCCGTCCTGGAAATGATTTCCGTGGCGGAGGAAAGTGGCCGCCTCGACCAGGAGTTGATTCGCCTGGCGGACGTCACCGAGCGGGATCTGGACCGCGAGTTGAAGATGGCCGTGTCCCTCGCCGAGCCGTTGATGTTGTTTTTCATTGCCGGATTCATCGGCACAATTTTCATCGGGATGGCCCTCCCGATCTTCTCGCTTCAGGATTACATCAAATAAACTGCAAAGGAGCTGCCATTATGGAACGACACCAATCAATCAGAAATCAGTCTCGCGGCACCAGCGCCGAGGCGTTTACGTTGATCGAATTGCTTCTCGTGCTCGTGATTCTCGGGGTGCTCGCCGCCATCGTCGTGCCGAAATTTGCGGGACGAACCGAACAGGCGCGGAACACCGCCGCGAAAACGCAAATCTCCAATTTCGAAACCGCTCTCGATGCCTTTGAGGTGGACAACGGGTATTATCCCAAGGGCAAGAACGGCCTGACCGACCTCGTCGCCCAGCCCAAGGACGCGCCCAATTGGCATGGACCCTACCTCAAGCAGGAAAGCATTCCCAATGACCCGTGGGGACAGGCCTACATTTACGATTGTCCGGGGAAACACAATGCAAGCACGTACGACATCATGTCCATGGGACCCGATGGACGCGCGGGTGGCGATGATGACATCACGAGCTGGGACCAATCACGACAGAAGCGTTAGGCCGCCGCGGCGCGGTGCGTTTACGCTGATTGAATTGATCGTGGTGATGGCCCTGCTCTCGATCGTGATCGCCATCGGCGCGCCCCGTCTGGCGAGGTTTTTTCATGGGCAAACGGTCGCGGAAGAAGGCCAGAGACTGCTGGCCCTGACACGCTATGGCCAGAGCCGCGCCGCCTCGGAAGGGTTGCCGATGATTTTGTGGATGAATCCCGCGAACGGGACGTACGGCCTGCGGGTGCAGGACGGGTTTAGTGCCGGGGGAGCGACGGCACCGGCGGGAACCAGGAAGGATGTGAGCTACAAGCTGGGGGACGGGCTGCGGTTTCAGTTCGAGCAAGGAGTGGCGCTCCCGAAGCAAGGAGCCAGCATCCTGTTTGCGCCCGATGGCTCCATTGAAGAAAGCAGTTTGCGCCGGGTGGTAATCGTGCAGGACGATGGCGATTGGTCGGCCATCGTGGAATCACAGAATCAATTGAATTATGTCACGGTTCAGAAAACAAATGCGCGGGCAACGATCTCGTGGTAGCCGGAGTTTACAAGACGGCTTCACGCTGGTCGAGATGCTGGCTGCCATGCTTTTCATGGCCATTGTCATCCCAGTGGCCTTGCAGGGCTTGCGGATCGCCAGCCGCGCCGGCGCGGTCGCCGCGCGCAAGGGCGTGGCCGTGCAATTGGCGGAAAGCAAATTGAACGAACTGATCGTCACCGGCCAATGGCACAACTCCGGCCAGGGCGGCGCCTGCGGCCCGCAGTGGCCGGGCTATCAATGGACTGTGAAGAACGAACCGTGGGGCGGTGACGCCAGCCTCAACAACCTGCGGCTCGCAACCGTCGAGGTCATATACCCGGTACAAGG
This sequence comes from Verrucomicrobiota bacterium, assembly GCA_003152315.1. Classification (GTDB taxonomy): domain Bacteria; phylum Verrucomicrobiota; class Verrucomicrobiia; order Palsa-1439; family Palsa-1439; genus Palsa-1439. Next base: position 33,647 of record PLZV01000055.1, on the reverse strand, counting down.
CCAGAATTACAACGTGCACTTGAGCACCGTATTGCCGGACACAGCCCCATGACGCGTCGAGGCAACCAACGTAAGCTTTCAGACGCCAGCGCCTTCACCCTCTTGGAGGTGCTGGTCGCTACGCTGATCGCCGCGATCGTTCTGGCGGCCATGAACGCCGCTTTCTATGCCGCGTTGCATTTGCGGTCGGTCACCACCGACCTGGTCGAAAACAGCGTCCCGCAGGGTCATGCCGCCTCGATCCTCAAGGCCGACTTGCGGGGCACGTTGATTACGGGCGGGACAATGGCGATTTCCATCGAAAGCCCCGGCACGGAAAGCGGCAACAACCAGCCCACAGACCTGGACATATATACGACGACCGGCGTGCTCCGCGACAACCAGCCGTGGGGGGACGTTCAAAAAGTTTCCTACTTGTTGAAGGATTCGGCCAATGCCTCGCATCCAGTGGGCAAGGACCTGATCCGTGCCGTCACGCGTAACCTGCTGGCGTCCACGCAACCGGACCTCGCCGAGCAGCCGCTCTTGAGCGGCGTCAGCTCTGTGCAGTTTTCATTTTTCGACGGCGCGAACTGGCAGACCACCTGGGATTCGACGTCGGCAGTAACGCCCGCGCCGCAAGCGATCAAGGTCCATATCGAATTTGCCAACGGGAATTCCACCGGGCAGGGCCGCCTGCCGCTGGAGGTCCTGGTTCCGGTGGACGGACAAGTCCCCAGTAATAGCGTCGCCACGGCGGGGAGCGTAATCGGCGGATGAAGACCGGGAATTCCATACAGCAGCGTGTTGGATGGAGCGCGTCATCGCCAAATGCGGCGGTGCTGGTGATTGTCCTTTGGATCGCTTTTGGCCTGGTGAGCATTGCCCTGTATTTCGGGCAGTCGATGCTGTTCAATCTCCAGGCGACCGACAATTATGAGGCCAGCGTCGAGGCCGATCAGGCCATCGAGGGCGCCGCCCGCTACATCAGCGCCGTCCTCACCAATCTTCAACAGCAGATCCTGTCGCAGGGCACGAACATGCCCGGCGTCCTGATCCTGCCGGGTGTCATTCAGGCGTACACTCCGCAATCGGGACAGACGCCGTTCACCCAAACGTATCAGGGCCAGGATGTGTCCGTGGGGAACGCGCACTTCTGGCTGATTGGACGGGATACCGGCGGAACCTCGAACGTCAATAGCGGCGTTCCGGTTTTCGCCCTCGTCGATGAAGCGTCAAAGCTGAATCTCAATACGGCGACATTGGACATGCTGGAAGCCTTGCCGTTCATGACGCCCGATTTGGCCGCTTCGATCCTGAACTGGCGAAACGCCGCCACCACCATCACCGCCGGGGGCGCGGAATTGGAATACGGGATGCTCAACCCGCCATACCATTGCAAGAACGCCCCGTTCGAGACGATTGATGAATTGAAACTCGTGATCGGTGCGACAACGGACATCTTGTATGGCGTGGACATCAATCTGAACGGCATCCTCGATGCCAATGAGAACAATCAGAATACTTTGCAGACCGTCGCCAATCTCGACGGTGGGTTGAACGCAGGAATTCTTGAATATGTCACTGTCTACAGCCGCGAACCCAATACACAAATCGACGGTACACCCCGCATCAATATCAGCGCCCGCGGCCAAGCCGGCTTGCGGACCGTGCTGCAGAATGCCCTGAGCGCGGACCGCGCGACCCAGATCCTGCAACAGCTTGGAAGAAACGCGACGTTTACCAGTGTTCTCCAATTCTACATCAGCAGTGGGATGACCGCCGATGAGTTCGCTAAGGTTGCGGACGCGTTGACCGTGAGCGCCGACCCGTATATCCAGGGCTTGGTCAACGTGAATACCGCTTCCGCCACGGTCCTGGCCTGTCTGCCCGGCATTGGGGTAAACAACGCACAGACGCTTGTCACCTATCGACAGACCCATCCCGACCAATTGGCCACCGTGGGCTGGGTGGCGCAAGCTCTGGGAAACGACGGAGCCACCCAAGCCGGCCCGTATATCACCGCCAAGAGCTACCAACTCACTGCTGACGTTGCCGCGGTCGGCCATCATGGGCGCGGGTACCGGCGAGCCCTGTTCGTGTTCGACACAAGTGGCGGAACACCGCACATCATTTATCGGCGAGATCTGAATCAAATGACTCGGGCGCTCGGTGCCGCCCGACAAAGCTGGCAACTGACCGGGAACATGTGATGACGCTGGATTTCCTAAAACTCCTGACGCCGCGTGGGTCGTCCCTGATGGGCTTGACCATCGAGGGGCGGCGACTCGAAGGGATCATTCTTTCACGCGGCAAAGGTTCGCTGGAAGCGGGCCAACCTTTTGAAGCCCTGCTCTCGCTGGATCCGTTGACGAACGATCCAGAGCTGGTTGGGCAGGAGATTCGCAATCGACTCGATGAAGCCGGGGTGCATGAAAGCCGGTGCGCGGTCGGCGTTCCCCTCAATTGGGCGTTGACACTGCCGGTAAAATTGCCCGAAATCCCCGAGGAGGATGTCACCAGTTTTCTCAGCATCCAGTCCGAAAGAGGCTTTCCCTATGGCCCTGAAGACTTGCGCACGGCGACTTCACGCTGCCGCTCCGCCAAGGATGGGCCGTATGCCACCCTTGTGGCGATACCCCGGGATTATTTGGCGCGCCTCGAACAGGTTCTCGTCGCCGCCCGGCTCAAGCCGGTCAGTTTTTCGCTGCTGGTTGCCGCCTTGCAGTTGCCGTCTGCCGCGGAATCGGAAGGCATCCTGACCCTGGTGGTTGGCGAGAGCAGGGTTGATCTGCAAATTACGTGTGGTGGCGGTGTCGTCGCGCTGCGTTCCCTGGAAGGGGCCATCGAGACCGACAACGGTCATCGCCAGATCGACACGGATTTGCTGACGAGGGAAATCCGGCTGACGCTGGGACAATTGCCCGCTGGATTCCGGGAAGCGGTCACCAGGATCAGGGTCTTCGGACGCACCGAATGGACGCAACCGCTGGCTGACGAAATCGCCGCAATCGCGGGGCGCATGGGGCTGCCGGTGGAAGTGCGCCTCGTCGCCCAGGTGGACGGGGTTGACGCGCTGGCTTCCCTTCCGGAAAATGCTCCGCCGGCACTGGTGATGGCGCTCCGCTCCCTGGAAGGCAATCCCACCGGTTTCGAGTTTCTACCTCCGAAGGTCAGCCCGTGGATGGAACTCGCGGCGCGGTTCTCCTCACGCCGGATCCTTTGGTCGAGCGTGACGGCGGGAGCCGCCGTCCTTCTGGTTTTGCTGGCCTTCCTGGTGCAATATACGTGGCTTTCGATTCTGGAATCGCGTTGGCACGCCATCGAACCCCGAGTCACGGAAATCGATGGGATGCAACAAAACGTCCGCAAGTTTCGGCCGTGGTTCGACAATTCAGCGCGCACCTTGACCATTCTCAAAAACCTCACCCAGGCCTTTCCAGAAGACGGCGTGGTTTCGGTGAAGACATTCGAAATCAAGGACCTCTCGGAAGTCTCCTGCTCGGGCGTGGCGGATGACAACCAGGCCCTGTTGAAGCTGCTGGACCGGCTGCGGGCAGCGAACCACGTCGAAGATGTAAAGGTCCAGTCAGTCCGCGGCAAGTCGCCCCTGCAATTCACCTTCGACTTTCATTGGTCGGATGGAGCCACCCATGAAAATTGAGAATCGCCAAAAGCTGCTGACGGTCGTGGCGATCAGCGCGGTGGCGCTGTTGGCCCTTGATCGGCTGATTCTCACGCCGTTGGGTCACGTCTGGGGAAAACGCTCCGAGCGAATTGTGGAACTGTCGAAAGACCTCACCCAGGGCAAACTCCTACTCGACCGGGAGAAGGAGATTCGGAAACGATGGTCAAACATGGCCAGCAACACCCTGCCCGTTAACCTGTCGATGGCGGAAAGCAAAGTCTTGAAGTCCGTGGATACCTGGACACAGGACAGCGGGATCAGCTTCACCTCCATCAAGCCCCAATGGAAGCAGAACGCGGATGACTACGTGACACTGGAATGCCGGGCCGATGCCTTCGGAGACATGTCATCCCTCATGCGCTTTCTCTATGATTTGGAGCGGGAACCGCTGGCGTTGCGAGTGGAGGACGTCGAAATCTCCTCGCGGGATAACGATGGTCAACAGCTTTCACTCGGAGTACGTTTTACCGGATTGGTCCTCACCGGAGAACCGGCGGAACAACCATGAAGCATTCCGGGAAACAACGACAACGAATCGACGGCCTGACGTGGGCCCGGCTCGCCCTCGCCACCGTGTTGTCCTGCCTTCCCGCCGCAGGCTACGCCGGTGATACGAACAACGCCTCGTCGGCTGTGTCTCTCCAAAATTTCAAGATCATCACGCAACGGAACATTTTCGACCCCAACCGTCGGGCGGGATCGGGTGAACGGGGCCGGCGGATCGACCCCAATCGCCTGGCGCGCGCGGAGGGTTTCTCCCTCGTGGGCACATTGATTGACAAGCGGGGAGAGTTCGCTTTTTTCAGCGGCAGCGATTCGAAATACAAGAAGGTCCTGAAAGTTGCCGGCACCATCGCCGACTACAAGGTCACGGAAGTCGCCCCCGACTATGTCGAGCTGGAGACCAACGGCAACCAGATCAAAATGACCGTGGGAATGCAGATGAAAAAACTTGATGCGGGAGAGTGGCAACTGGTGGATGGCACCGTGGCGCTCGCCAAAGTATCGGAGACTGCCACTTCCGAAACGAAAGATACAGAGACTTCCGATGACGGACCCAGTACCGGCAGCAGTGCCGACGCGGTTCTTAAGAGATTGATGCAACAGCGGGAAAAGGAGTTGAACAAATGAACGCCATGAAAACTTCCATACTAATGCTCGGTTTCATCTGGGGGATCGTCGTCGTGTCAATCGGCCAGACGACTGATACGTCTCAGGTGACGGCCTCGACCAACAGCCCGTCCGTCGAGCAACCCGATGCTCCATCAGCGGCTGCTGATCAGCCGTCGACAAACGAGATCGCTGTGGCCGAGAAACCCAGTGAAACCGCAACGACGGACACCGTGGCTGCAGCGGAGGCGCCCGCAGGCGATGACGAATTGCGCCTGAACTTCCGGGGTGCGCCGCTGGAAATGGTGTTGGATTACCTGAGCAAGGCCGCCGGCTTCACCATCGTTTTGGAGACGGAAGTGAAAGGCAAGGTGGATGTCTGGAACAACCACCCGCTCACCAAGGATGAAGCAGTCGCGGTGCTGGATTCCGCGCTGAATCGCAATGGGTATGCGGCAATTCGCAACGGCCGGACATTGACGATCATGAGCCGTGACGACGCGAAGAAACGGAACATCCCGGTCATGCCCGGCAGCAATCCTGAGGCCATCCCCAAGACCGATGAAATGGTCACGCAAATCATCCCGGTCCGTTATGCCAACGTCTCCCAGTTACTTAAAGACCTGGAACCACTCAAACCCGCTTACGCCACGTTGACCGCGAACGACAGCGCCAATGCGCTGGTCTTGACCGATACGCGGGCCAACGTGCGCCGCATGGTGGAAATCGTCAACGCGCTGGATACTTCCGTCTCCAGCGTTTCGACCGTGCGCGTGTTCCCGTTGAAATACGCGGATGCGAAGGATTTGGCAGCCGCGGTCAAGGAGTTGTTCACGTCGCCCACTACCAACCAGCAGCAAGGCAACAATCCTCGCCAGTTCTTCCGTGGCTTCGGCGGTGGTGGTGGCGGTCAAGCAGGCGGCCAAGGTGGTGCCGCAGACAATGCGGCGGCGCAACGAGTGGTCCCCCACGTCTCAGCGGTGGCGGATGACCGCAGTAACTCTCTGGTCGTCAGCGCACCAGACGAATATATTCCCACGATTGAGCAATTGGTCCGGGAAATCGACGTCAGCGTTACGGACGTCACGGAATTGCGGGTGTTTCATTTGGCCAACGCCGATCCGGTGGAGACCGCGGCGCTTTTTTCGCAGTTGTTTCCGGATGACAGTCGCACAGCCGACCAGAACCAGGCCGCCGTCCGTTTTCGCGGAGGATTGGGAGGCTTCTTCAACCAGGGAAACGCCCAGAATGCGCAGACGCCGACAAGTGACCGGATGAAGAAGAAAGGCCAGGTCATCGCGGTGCCGGACCAACGCACTTCCTCGGTCATCATCAGCGCCGCAGGTGATTTGATGCCCCAAATCGCCGCCATGATCGAGCAGCTCGACGGCAATTCCTCCAGGAAACAAAGCGTCTATGTCATCCCGCTGGAGAACGCCGAAGTGACGGATGTGCTGCCGGTATTGAAGGACATGTTCAACAAGGACACGACGACACAGCGGAATAATTCTTCGACGCAGAATGGACAGAACGATGCCCTCACTAGTCGCACGACACGAAATAATCAGGGCACAACGACCAGCGGCATGGGACGCGGGACGGGCGTTGGAGGCGGTGGCGGTGGATTTGGGGGAAACTAGGAAGACGCAAGCCATCTGAAGAACAAGAAATGACGAGGCAAACATGATGACCGATTATTCGCGGTTCATAAAGATTCTGGCTGGTGGCCTGGGTATCTGCCTGTGCGCCATGCTGCAGGCGCACGCGCAAGGACAGGGGCAAGCGCCGCGACCAGCGGCAGCGGCTTCGAGCACGGCGACCAGCCGACCTTATGTCCCAAACGGCACGATCGGGGACGCGATCATTTCCAGCGACCCCGACACGAAACAAATCACCGTGATCGCCGACGATGAGACGGCCCAGTATATCAAGCAAGTGATCCGCGGTCTGGATCGCCCGAAGCCCCAGGTGCTGATCAAGGTCGTATTCTTGGAAGTCACTTATAATAACGCTTCGGATATTGGCATTGAAGGCAACATCACCGGCAAGCTCCGCGGCCCGATGACGGGTACGGCCTCGAATATCTTCGGGCTCCTTTCATCGGGGGCCGCTCCCGTGCCGCCCGGTGCCGGACTTTACACCATCTTGGGGAATGATTTTTCGGCCACCTTGAGATTGATTGCGCAAGCGGGAAAGACGGAAATCCTGTCACGTCCGTCGATCCTCGCCCGGAACAACCAGCAGGCCACCATCAACCTGGGCCAGCAGGTTCCCCTCATCACCAGCACGCGCTTTGACACGCTGGGCAACCAGATCAACACCGTCACCTACCAACCTGTTGGGGTGATCTTGCAGGTAACTCCGTTCATCACTCCTGAGGGCCTGGTGGAAATGATCGTGTCACCTCAGATCTCGGAACTCGCCGATCGCAGCCAGTGGGTTCCCATCTCCAGCGGGCCGAGCGGCTCGGTCAGCGCCCCGGTCATCAATTCTCGCTCCGCCGATACTGTGGTGGTCGTACCCGATGCGCAAACGGTTATCATCGGCGGTTTGATGGAAACCGACAAGACGAGCACGGACAGCAAAATCCCCATCCTGGGCGATATTCCGTTCATCGGCAATGCCTTCAAACGTCAAACGAAGAGTTACACAAAATCCGAGCTGATCATCTTCCTGACCCCGCACATCGTCACACAACCTTCGCAACTGGCGGCCTTGTCAGCGGGCGAAAAGGCCAACTCACAGTTGCTGCCCAAGGCGTTCACGGAACAGGAACTGGATCGCTTCCTCGACACCCTGCCGGTGAAGAGCAACAAGGCCGGTAACCAACCCACAAAGAGCCCGAAGTAGATGGCCGAATCAGAATCGACCTTTACCTCGCGCATCCGACGGCGGACTCCGCTCGTTTACGGGCTATTGCTGGCGACCTGGGCAACGATCATCATCTGGCAGGTCCTGGAGTATCGCTGGGTCAAAGAATCGGCGCGGACGACACTGGTCAATCGATCCCGCGACATCGCCGCAACACTCAGCGTTGTCATTCGATCCCAGCGGCGCTTCGGAGGGATTGTCTCCCAGGAACGACTGGAATCCGCGTTAAACGAACTCGTCAGATCCGGCGAACTCATCTCGGTCGCGCTCTTAAATGCCTCGGGCTATGTGGTGGCCTTTGCGGGCAAACCCCTTGATCTCCAAACAATGGATACGACACAGCAGGGTGAACAGTGGAATGACCGGAGTGTCACCCTGGTGAACCTGATCGATCTGGGTGCGAGTGTAACACCCGAAGGCGAGACCAATCGCCCGACAATCATTCTGTCGCGACGGGATACGACGAATGTTGTTCGCAATGTCGAGAGAGGATTCGAACGCGGCGAGCCCCGGCCGGACGATCCGGGTTTCCCACGCCCTCCCGACAGCGTGGCCACAAACAGCGCGACGACGAACACAGCCGAACGGGCCGAAGGCCCAAGGGACCGTGGAGGCCGGCCACGGTTCGGACGACCGTTTTGGATGGATGAGAAGGAGTACCAGGAATTGACCAAGAAACGCGGGCTGCATGGTTTGGCGGTCGCCATGTCCACTGAGTCTTTCCGCACGGCGTCCCTGCGGGATCTCTGGCTGCGGTTTGTCATCGGCTTTCTGGCAACGGTTTCCGTCGTCGGTATCGGGATGGCCTGGCAGAATCTCGTCAAGACCTCTGAATTGCAGGTGTACCTGCTGCGCGCCAGCGAACTGAACTCCCACTTGCGCGAGATGAACCTGGCCGCAGCGGGGCTCGCCCATGAGACGCGGAATCCGCTGAATATCGTTCGCGGCCTGGCGCAAATGATTTCCAAAGAACCCGGCACACCCGAGGAAATCCGGGGCAAGTCGCTCCAGATCACGGACGAAGTGGATCGCGTAACCGCCCAACTGAACGAATTCATCAATTATTCCCGACCGCGAGAAGTGCGCCGGTCGACAATCGCGCTGGGCACGGTGATTGGCGATGTGGTCCGCGCGCTCCAAAGCGACATCGATGACAAAGCCATCCAACTGACGACCGAAGAAGAGGGCCTTACCGTAGAGGCGGACGCGCAGTTGCTGCGCCAGGTTCTCTTTAACCTGCTGATCAATAGCATCCAGGCCATCCCGACCCACGGGGAAATCCAAATTGTTTCCCGGAAAAGCAGCGCCACGGAGGCGCAGCTCGATGTCCGGGACAATGGCCCCGGCGTTTCGCCCGAAAATCGTAGCGAGATTTTCAAGCCGTATTTCACCACCCATCCAAAGGGAACGGGATTGGGGCTGGCGGTGGTCCAGCAAATTGTTCTGGCACACGGGTGGGAGATTCAATATATCCCCAAGGAACCCAAGGGAGCGATTTTTCGTCTCAGTCGCCTGAAACTCCCTTCCAAAGCTGGTTGAGGACCGGAAAGCGGCATGCCACCAAAAACCAATCATCCATCCTCCAACACGGCCCGCATCCTGATCGTCGATGACGACGCCGGCCAGCGCAGCCTCCTGAATTCGTTCCTCAACGGCCAGGGGTTCGAGACCGTACCGGTCTCCTCGGGCGAGCGCGCGCTCGAAGTTCTGGGCGAACAGGAATTCGGCATGATGATTTCCGACGTGCGGATGCCCGGCATCTCGGGCCTGGAGACTCTTCATCGCTTGCGAAAGTTGCGCCCCGCCCTGCCCGTCCTGCTCGTCACCGCCTATGCGGACATCCGCGACGCGGTCGTGGCCATGCGCGACGGCGCGGTGAATTACCTGGAAAAACCGATTGATTTGGACGAATTGCTGGCCTCCGTTCGGACCGCCGTCGGCCTCGAAGGCCCGATGAGTCCCAAACTCGCGGAAGACCGGCCGTTGCCGGAGGGCGTCGTGGCCGGCAGCCCGCTCATGCAGGCCGTCTTTCGCGATACGTCGCTGGTCGCTTCGTCGGAAACCCGGATCCTGCTCACCGGCGAGAGCGGTGTTGGCAAGGAAGTGATCGCCGAAGTCATCCATGCCTGGAGTCGCCGTTCTGCCGGTCCCTTCGTCAAAGTGAATTGCGCGGCCATTCCGGAGACCCTCCTGGAAAGCGAACTCTTCGGCCACGAGAAGGGCGCCTTCACGGGCGCGTACACCCAGCGCATCGGGCGTTTCGAGGAGGCCAACCAGGGGACCATTTTCCTCGATGAAATTGTCGAAATGTCCCCCTCCTTGCAGGCCAAACTCCTGCGCGTCCTGCAGGACGGACGGTTCCAGCGAGTGGGCTCCAACAAAGAACTGCATACCGATGCGCGCATCCTCGCCGCGACCAACCGCGACCTCGAAGAAGTGGTCGCCAACGGGGAATTTCGCGAGGACTTGTACTACCGTCTGAATGTGATGGAGATTCACGTTCCTCCCCTTCGCGAACGTCCGGAGGACATCCTCCCGCTGGCCAACCTTTTTCTCGCGCAGTTTACCAACCATCAGGCAAAGTTCTCGCCGGGCGTCGCCCGTTTTCTGGAGGGATACAAGTGGCCGGGCAACGTGCGGGAATTGCGCAATGCGATCGAGCGGGCGGTGCTCATGTCGCATGGCGATCTGATTCTGCCGGAACATTTCCCCGCCCGCGTCCAGGAGGACTCGACGAAGTCCGCGGAACGGCTGACCCTCCAGGCCAGCCGGCTGGAAGACCTGGAACGCGAAGCCATTCTTATCGCCTTGCGCGAACACAGTTTTAACCGGACCGAGACGGCCAAGGCGCTCGGGCTTAGCCGTCGCGCGCTGTTGTACAAACTCCATCGACTGCGGGAACTCGGATTTCCAGTCGATTCGCCCGCGCGAGATGATAAAGCCACGTGAGTTGGGCGAATCGCCCTTACTCAAATCGAAACCAATCAAAGTCCGCATAACCTCTCCGCTCCGCGCCATCTTTCGCCATCGAGAATAGGCCAACCTTGGCGCCCATCCATCGACCGACGCTGGCCGGGAAAGATTCACCCACGGGAATGAACCCTTTGCCATCGTTGCTGTAGCTGAATTGACAGATGGCGCCGGGACTCACCTTGACCCGCAGCAGCAGGGAATCGCCCGCGCACCCGCCGCTCCCTTCCTCAATCTCCCTCCCGCCCTTGGCCGCGTCCCGACAAGTGACCTCGACCACCCGATCGCCGGCAGCTGTCCGCTCCACCGCGAGATACGAGTAGGTCATTCCCATGATCATCAGCCCGGCCTTCCCCCCCACCGCCAGTTTGCCAAATTCAAGCTTCGTGGTGACGGTGAACTCGGAAGCCGGAAGCTTCTGCAAAATCAAATTCGGCGCGCTCCGCAAATTGGTGCCCTTCTTTGGAATCTGCGTTGCGAACAGCCGCAGCCATCCCGGCCGTTCCGTAAGCGACATCCATCCCTCGCGATAATTCCCCTCCCACTGCCACTGCAACCCCGGCCGCCGCGAATCGAATTCGTCGCTCGTCTGCGGGACCAGCGTGGGATAGCTCCGGCCAACATCCGGCTTCTTGCAGGTCAGCACCGGTTCGCCTTTGCCAGGTGTATCCTTGTCGATTCCCATTACCGGCCAATCATCCACCCATTTGACCGGCTGCAGGTGGACCACCCGCCCGTACGCTCCGCGATCCTGGAAATGAACGAACCACGATTCCCCGGACTTCAACTCCACCCACCCGCCCTGGTGCGGCCCGTTGATCTCCGTCTTCCCCTGGTCCATGACGATCCGCCCTTCATACGGCCCGAAAACACTCCGAGAACGGAACGCCAGTTGATACCCTTGGGGCACTCCGCCCGCCGGGGCCAACAGGTAGTAATAACCATTCCGCTTGTACATCTTCGGACCTTCGAGCGTGCGATACTTCCCGTTCCGTCCGTCGACGACCAGTTTCCCTTCGTCCAAAAGTTTCGTGCCGTCCGCGCTCATCCGATTGATGGTGAGGATGCTGTTGATTCCCGCGCGGCTGTGGGCCCGGGCATGCACGAGATAGGCCTTCCCGTCATCATCCCAAAACGGACAGGGATCGATCCAGCCTTTGGATTCCTGAACGCGCACCAGCGGCCCCCACGGCCCGGCCGGATTCCTCGTCTTGGCCATGAAGATTCCGTAATCGGGGTCCCCGTAGTACACGTAGAACTCACCCTTATGATAACGAATGCTCGGCGCCCAGACCCCATTGCCATGTTGCGGCACATCGAACTGTCCGTAGGGAAACCTGTCGAACACGTGCCCGATGATCGTCCAGTTGACCAGGTCCTTCGAATGCAGGACCGGCAATCCGGGCACGCAGTTGAAACTCGACGACACCAAATAGAAATCATCCCCCACCCGCACCACATCCGGGTCCGAGTAGTCCGCAAAGATCACCGGATTCCTGTAAGTGCCGTCTCCATTGTCCGACACCCACGGTCCAACGCTCGTCGTCGAAGCGCCATCGCGCGAACCCGTCTGGCATGAAACACTCGCCGTCATCAACGCCAAAGCTCCCAGCACCGTTCGCAGAGGTAGTAGTATCCATCGCATAACATAATCAGACCTTCCGCGTTCGCCCGCCGTCCCTCAAGGAAATAAGCTCCGATTTATGAAAAACGAACCCGAATTGTTGAACCCAGTTTTTCTGTCGCTTCCATCTACGCTGGAGCCACTTAAACCCTGTTTTTCCCCGCAAAAAATTCGGGTTCGTTTCGCAGAAACGCATGTTTTCGCGCCCTTCTCTCCCACTGAATTTCCTCACCGACTTATCGCCCCTGTAGTGGCGGTCTATGACCGCCGTCTTGCCGCGCCATAGCCTTAGCGACGACGGATCCCCACAACATTCCCGCTTTTGTAGCCGCGCTCGGTGAGCGCGGTTCTGCCGCTGCACATCGGTTGCTCGATTCCTTAAACTCACACCCCAGACCTTACCACTATCGGAATACGATGTCCAGTCCGAATTGCAATGCAAAACCAGAATTTACAAGCGGCTGAGAAATCGCTATTCTCTCCTTTTATGGCAACCGCCACGACTAGGATGAGCGATGCCAAGACCATGGGCAGGTACATCTCTGCCGTCTTCATTTCCTTCATTGTCTGGTTTGGTTTGTCATTCCTGCTGCTCCTCATCGCTGTCTTCACCCCTCAGTATCCGCCACAGGGTCATTGGGTCGAGCTGGCATGCGGCGTTTTGGGGTTGCCCGCTGCGGTGTACGCTTGGCGAGCCCGCTTGCGTCGTCAACCAGCTTCCACGCTAACAAAGCGGTCGCAAGCGATCACTCTTATCGTTTTGAGTCTGTTTTGGTGGTTGCTTTGTTTCTTGCTTGAAGTCGTGCGGAACCCTGTATCCAAGGACGCGATGAATGTGGGTATATTGTTGTTTTTCATCGTCGGCCCTATTCAGGTAGTGCTGGCACTACACTTTGCGCTCAAAATCTATCGGGATCGGTTCTCGCTGCTGTACGTCAGCGCTATTGCCCTCGCCCTTTCACCGTTACTCGTGTTCTTCTTTTTGGTTTTTTCTAGTTGATGACAGATAATCTGATTTGCGGCCTTGGCAATTTGTTTTGCAGCCTGTCTTCACCTCAAAAATCCTGTTGCCCTCCGGGCCATGGCTGTGGCACTAAGGAATGGTCAAATCGGTGCGAGTCACACCGTCCGCGAAGCTTGACGACACGAAGGGATCATTTATGGCAACACCGGCTTTCCCCGACATCACGCGAATCGAATACGAGGGCCCGAAATCGAAGAATCCGCTCGCGTTCAAGCATTACCACGCGACCGAGAAACTCGATGGCAAAACGCTCCGCGACCACCTGCGTTTCGCGGTCTGTTACTGGCACACGTTTCGCAACCCGTTGAGCGACCCGTTCGGGCCCGGCACCGCCCTCCGCCCGTGGGACGACGGCTCAAACTCCGTCGCGAACGCCCAGCGCCGCGTCCGCGCGGCCTTCGAGTTCATCGAAAAACTCGGTGCGCCGTTCTATTGTTTTCATGACCGCGACGTGGCGCCCGAGGGCAAGGACCTTCGCGAAACCAACCAGAACCTGGATGCCGTCGCCAAGATACTCAAAGAAGAGCAACAGCGCACCGGCATCAAGCTGCTTTGGGGCACCGCCAACCTCTTCTCCAACCCGCGCTACGTCCACGGCGCGGCGACGAGCTGCAACGCCGACGCGTTCGCGTTCGCCGCCGCGCAGGTGAAAAAGGCCCTCGAGGTCACGCACGAACTCGGCGGCGCGGGCTACGTCTTCTGGGGCGGTCGCGAAGGCTACTCGACCCTCCTCAATACCGACCTCAAGCGGGAACAAGAACATCTCGCGAAATTCCTGCACCTTGCCGTGGACTACAAGAAAGCCATCGGCTTCAAAGGCCAGTTTTTCATTGAGCCGAAGCCGAAAGAGCCGACGAAACACCAATACGATTCCGACGCCGCGGCCTGCCTGAACTTCCTGCGCGAATTCGACCTGCTCGATGATTTTCAGCTCAATATCGAAACCAATCATGCGACGCTGGCCGGCCACACGATGCAGCACGAACTCACCGTCGCGGCAGCCGCTGGCCGACTCGGCTCGATCGATGCCAATCGCGGTGACGAACTGCTCGGGTGGGACACCGACCAGTTCCCGACCGACATTTATCTGGCGACGCAAGTCATGCTCGTCGTGCTCGGCATGGGCGGCTTCAAGGCGGGCGGGCTCAACTTCGACGCCAAAGTCCGCCGCGAAAGCTTCGAACCGGTGGATTTGTTCCACGCGCACATCGGCGGCATGGACGCGTTCGCGCGTGGCCTGAAGATCGCCACGGCAATCCGCAAAGACGGTCGTCTCGCGGCATTCATGAAGGACCGCTATGCCTCGTGGGATCGCGGTCTCGGCAAAGATATCGAAAAGGGCAAGCTCGGCCTCAAGGAATTGGAAGCGTACATGCTCAAGAAAGGCGAGGCCGATGCCAACACAAGCGGGCGTCAGGAAATGCTGGAAAACCTCATCAACGAATTCCTATGAAGAACCTCGATTCCTCCGAAATCTGGTACATCACCGGCAGTCAGCACCTCTACGGCGAGGCCGCACTGAAACAAGTGGCGACGAATTCCCGCAAGATTGTTGAGGCGTTAAACGCCTCGAAACGCCTGCCGCTTAAGCTCGTCTTCAAACCGGTGCTCACCACGCCCGATCAGGTCCGCCAGCTTTGCCTGGAAGCGAACAGCGCGCCGAAATGCGCGGGCCTGATTCTCTGGATGCACACGTTTTCGCCGTCCAAGATGTGGATCGGCGGCCTGACCGCCCTGAAAAAGCCGTTCCTGCATCTGCACACGCAATTCAATCGTGACCTGCCCTGGGCCGAGATCGACATGGATTTCATGAATCTCAACCAGTCCGCCCATGGCGACCGCGAAGCCGGTTTCCTGCACACGCGCCTGCGCCTGAATCGCAAAGTCGTCATCGGCCATTGGTCCGATCCCGAGGTTCAAGAGCGGCTCGCCACGTGGATGGGCGCGGCGCGCGCGTGGCACGATTGGCAGGGCGCGAAGTTCTGCCGTTTCGGCGATAACATGCGCCAGGTCAGCGTCACCGAAGGCGACAAAGTCGCCGCCGAGGCGAAGCTGGGCTACGCGGTCAACGGCTACGGTGTCGGCGATCTGGTGAAGTCCATTAATGCTGTCGGCGATAAAGCTGTCGACCGCCTGTGCGACGAGTACGAACAACTCTACACCGTCGCGAAGGAACTCCAAAAAGGTGAGGCGCGTCACGAATCACTCCGCGATGGCGCGCGCATCGAACTCGGCCTGCGCGCTTTCCTGAAAGCCGGCGGCTTCAAGGGGTTCACCACCACGTTCGAAGATCTGCACGGCTTGAAACAACTGCCCGGCCTCGCCGTTCAGCGCCTGATGGCCGACGGCTACGGTTTCGGCGCGGAAGGCGACTGGAAAACTTGCGCGCTGCTCCGTGCGATGAAGATCATGGCCGCCGACCTCAAAGGCGGCACGTCGTTCATGGAGGATTACACCTACCACCTCCACCCCGACGGCCATCTCGTCCTTGGCGCGCACATGCTCGAAATCTGCGAATCCATCGCCGCCAGCAAACCGTCCCTCGAAATTCATCCGCTCGGCATCGGCGGCAAGGAAGATCCGGTGCGTCTCGTGTTCAACGCGCCCGCCGGCCCCGCGATCAACGCTTCCATCATCGATCTCGGCAACCGTTTCCGCCTCATCGTCAACGAAGTGGACGTGATCAAGCCGCCGCAACCGTTGCCAAAACTCCCCGCCGCCCGCGCCATCTGGAAATGCCGACCCGACTTCAAGACCGCCTGCGCCGCGTGGATTCACGCCGGTGGCGCGCACCACACCGGCTTCAGTTACGCCGTCACCACCGAGCACATGGAAGACTTCGCCGAAATCGCCGGTGTCGAGTTGGCCATCATCGATCGCGACACGAAATTGCGCCCCTTCCAGCAGCAACTCCGCGCCAACGAACTCTACCACCACCTCGCCCCCGGCTTGGGACGACTGTGACAGACGCGATCGCGACTAAATGAAATGAAGGCGCGACCAACCATGCTCGCCGCCCGTCTTCACGGTCCGCGCGACATCCGCATCGAGTGCGTCCCCTGCCCCGGCAAACCTGGCCCGGGCGAAGTATTGATTCGCATCACTGCGACCGGCATCTGCGGCAGCGATCTTCATACATATCTCGATGGTCGCATTGGCGACACCGTCCTCAAAGCGCCGCTGATTCTCGGACATGAGTTTGCCGGCGTCGTCGAAGCTGTCGGCAAGAACGTGAAGAACCTGCGCCCCGGCATGCGAGTAGCAGTCGATCCCGCACAACCCTGTCATTGCTGCGACCTCTGTGAGCGCGGTCATCCTCATCTCTGTCGCCGCCTGCACTTTTGCGGTTTATACCCGGACGACGGCAGCCTCGCCGAGTTCATTCGCGTGCCCGCCAAGACCTGTTTCCCCGTCCCCAAAACGATTGATGATGCTTCAGCAGCGTTGCTGGAACCGCTCGGTGTGGCACTGCACGCCACCACTCTCGCCAAGATTCGCGACGGTGACCGCGTCGCCGTTCTCGGGGCCGGTCCCATCGGCTTGTTGCTCATCCAGACTGCCAAACTGGCTGGGGCGGGCGAGGTCTTCGTGAGCGATCCGCTCGCATGGCGCGTGAAACTGGCCCGCAGGTTCGGCGCGCGACCTCTGGTGGACAAAACCGAAGTGGACGTCGTCCTCGAAGCCGCGTGGGGCGCGGAAGCTATTGAGCAATCAATCGAGATCGTGCGGCCCGCCGGCCGCGTCGTGCTGGTCGGCATCCCCTCCGAGGACCGCTGCGCCTTCAAGCACTCGACCGCGCGCCGAAAAGGTTTGACGGTTCTCTTCAGTCGGCGCATGAAACATACGTACCCGCGAGCCATCCAACTGGTGACCTCCGGCCGCGTGGATTTGTCGTCGCTGGTGACGCACCGGTTTCCGTTGCGCCGCGCCGCCGAGGCATTGGCGCTGTGCGCGGATTATCAGGACAAGGTTGTGAAAGCGGTCATCACATATTAACAGGAACGACACATGAGCCCTCGTTACAGCATCGGTTTGGACTACGGCACGAACTCTGTTCGCGCCCTCATCGTCAACGTCGCCAACGGCAAGGAGGTCGGCACTGCCGTTTGGAATTACGCACACGGAACGCATGGCGTGATTCTCTCCCGCGACCCCAATTTGGCCCGCCAACATCCCGCCGATTATCTCACCGGCGCGGAGGCCACGATCAAGAAAGCTCTGGCCCAGACGAAGCGCGCGGTGCGCGGTTTCCACCCGGAACAGGTCATCGGCATCGGCGTGGACACGACCGGCAGCACGCCCATGCCAGTCGATGCCAACGGCCGGGCGCTCGCCTTCGACAAACGCTTTGCCAAGAACCCCGCCGCGATGGCGTGGCTCTGGAAAGACCATACCGGCGTGGCCGAGGCCGCCGAGATCACGTTCTTGGCAAAACAGATTCGCAAGCCCTATCTCACCAAATGTGGCGGAACCTATTCCAGCGAATGGTTCTTCAGCAAAATTCTGCGTTGCTTGCGCGTAGCTCCCGAGGTGTTCAATGCCGCCTACACTTGGGTCGAGATCGCCGACTGGATTCCCGCCATGCTTACCGGCACGGAAGCGCCGGACAAGCTTACCGTCGGCATCTGCGCCGCCGGCCACAAGGCCATGTATAACGACGCCTGGGGCGGCTATCCCGACGCTGAATTTCTCGGTCAGCTTCACCCGAAACTCGGGGAACTTCGTGCGCGGCTTCGCCCACAAGCCCGCATGATCGATCGCGCCGTGGGCGGGCTGACAGCGGATTGGGCGAAGCGCACCGGCTTACCGGCCGGCATTCTCGTCGCCGTGGGCGCGTTCGATGCGCATCTCGGCGGCGTGGGCTGCGGCATCGCGCCGGGTACGCTCGTCAAAATCATCGGCACGAGCACGTGCGATATCGCAATCGCGCCGGTCGGTGAGGAATTGGCCGACATCCCCGGCCTCTGCGGCATCGTCAACGGCAGCGTCTTGCCTGGCTATTACGGATTGGAAGCGGGACAGTCCGCTGTCGGAGACATTTTCAACTGGTTCGTCAACTATCTCCACGCCGGCAGCCACGAGGATCTTACAAAAGCCGCCGCCAGGCTGAAGCCGGGCGAGAGCGGTCTGCTCGCGCTCGATTGGAATAACGGCAACCGCACAATCCTCGTGGACCAGCGGCTCACGGGTTTGCTGCTGGGCCAGACGCTCTACACGACCCTCGCCGAGATTTATCGCGCGTTGATTGAGTCGACAGCCTTTGGAGCGCTGACGATCATCAACCGCTTCGAGGAATACGGCGTGAAGGTCGAACAGATCGTCAATTGCGGTGGCATTGTTGAGAAAAATCCGGTGGCGATGCAAATCTACGCGGACGTGACGGGTCGTCCAATGAAAATCTCACGGTCCGCCCAAACTTGCGCGCTCGGCGCGGCTATCGCGGGCGCGGTCGTGGCCGGAGCGTATCCGAATTACGCAGCCGCTCAAAAGTCCATGACCGGCGTAAAAAAGCGCGTGTTCACTCCCAATCCGCGTGCGCATGCCGTCTACAAGGAGCTTTACGCGCTCTACCGCAAACTGCATGATGCCTTTGGCACCATGGAATGGAATGGCAACCTGTACGATGTGATGAAGCGGTTGCTCGAAGTTCGCGGCAAGGCAAGGACTTGATAATGCTCGAAGAATTGAAAAAGCAAGTTTGCGAGGCTAACCTGCAACTGGTCGCCGCCGGTCTGGTCATCCAGACCTGGGGCAACGTCAGCGGCGTGGACCGTGCCAGCGGCAACCTCGTGATCAAGCCGTCCGGGGTGCCCTACGACGGAATGCGGCCGGAGCACATGGTGGTGGTGTCGCTGACCACCGGCGAGGTCGTGGCAGGCGATCTCAAACCGAGTTCCGACACCCCGACGCATTTGATCCTGTATCGCGCGTTCCAGGAAATCGGCGGCATCGCGCATACCCACAGTCTCTACGCCACCGCCTGGGCGCAGGCCAGACGCGAAATCCCGGCGTTCGGCACGACGCACGCGGATTATTTCCACGGGCCGGTCCCCTGCACCCGCTTGCTGACCACGCAAGAAATCAAAAGCGACTACGAAGCGAACACCGGGCATGTCATCGTCGAGCAGTTCAAAAAGCGCAATCCGTTGCATTTTCCCGGCACGTTGGTGGCCTGCCACGCGCCGTTTGCGTGGGGCGCGACGGTTGAGAAAGCGGTCGAAAACGCCGTCGTCCTCGAACATCTGGCGCGCCTGGCGTCCGAGACGTTGCGCGCGAAATCGTCGACCAAACCAATGCCCGACGCGCTGCTCGATAAACATTTTCTGCGCAAACACGGTCCGCGCGCATACTATGGCCAGAAGAAAGAGTGACGATGGAACGCATTTCAAAAGTGCGAGTCGTGCCCGTCGTGGTCATTGACCGCGCGGAAGACGCCGTCCCGCTCGCCGAGGCGCTCCTCGCGGGCGGCCTCAACGTCATGGAGATCACCTTCCGCACGCCCGCCGCCGAGCAGTCCATCCGCAACGTTCGCAAAGCGTTTCCCAAAATGCTGGTGGGCGCCGGCACGATCCTGGACACGGACCAATTACAGCGCGCCATCGATGCCGGCGCACAATTCGCCGTCGCGCCGGGATTGAATGAGGTGGTCGTAAAGAAATCCCTCGCATTGAAACTGCCGTTCGTGCCAGGTGTCATGACGCCCTCCGACGTCGAGCACGGGCTGGCGCTGGGCTGCAAGCTCCAGAAGTTCTTCCCCGCCGAAGCGGCCGGTGGCGTGAAGATGCTCCAGGCGCTGGCCGGACCGTATGCGCACACCGGGATAAAATTCATCCCGCTGGGCGGCGTCAATGCCGGCAATGCCCGCGCGTATCTCACCCTGTCGATTGTCGCAGCCATCGGCGGTTCCTGGATGGTCGAGCGGAAACTGATCGCGGAGAAGAATTGGTCAACCATCCGCGCCCTGACCGCCGGAGCCGTGCAGCTCGCGGCCTCCGTCGGCGTCTGAGCCGGATCCAGCCTCCCCGCAACGGTTACTCCGCGCCTCACCCGACTTTGAGGCAAATGGCTTGCCACTTTGGAAAGGAATCTGCCAGCCGGTGAGAGCGAGTGTCCTGCAGTTTTGCGAGAAATCCATCCCCGTGCGGGATGGGGCTCGCCTTATTATTGCGAAGATACAAGCTCTCCCTGTTCGGCGCCGCGAAATTTCAACACCGACGACTTGGGCACATGCGATGCTGCATTAGAACGTCAATGAAGAAGACGTATCGTAGGTTCCTGCGCAGGCTAAAGAAACCTTCCGGTCAGAGTCTCGTGGAATACTCCCTAATCCTGGCTTTGATCGCTGTTGTGGCGATCATGGTTCTCAAAGGGCTTGGCAAGAAGGTCAATAACACGCTCTCGTCCGTCAACGCGAACCTGCCCTAGACCGATAGGCGCCAAGCCTCCGTTCCGGGCCTTTCGAGGACAAGCCTCATCTCCGCATTCTGGCTACCGGTAGCTCTTGTCGTCGACGCGGCTAAGATCGATCCCGTCCTTGAAAATCCCAACCGTCACAACCGCAAACGTGAACACGGTGGTCCCAGGTTCCAGGTGCCCGCCGAAGGCCTTGTCCGGGTCGGCCAGGGTGAGGTGGGCGTGAACACGGCCGTCGATCACATAGCCGTTCATGCTCACGATGTCAGCGGGGCCTGTCGGGTTCTTCACGTAGATGTTCTTGGAAGGAAAGGTTCCATTGCTGACGGTGTGGAAGTGATAGCCGCGAACCGACCCAATGCCTGCCAGGATCACGGCGTTGTGGATCTTTTGTTCCTTCACCATGCGCTCAAGACCGGCCAGCAGGTCGGTCTGATATTTGAACCGCAGCACCAGAACCCGGTCAAATTGCCCGCTCAGTGCGTACACGTCCGGCACGGCGCTGCTGTTGGTTTTCGAATCTTCCGCCGGCGTGGTGGCGTTGGTCAGTTCCGTGCGGGTTGATTGGGCCGTGGTCACGGTCACCATCGCCAGAAAAACCAGGATTTGAACCAGTGGACGCATGGGATGTCTCCTTATACCGATGGAAGCCGGATAATAACCGAGCGCCAATCAAACAACCAGACAGTAGTTGTCCCGCCTGGCAGCAACGGTTCGCTACCGGTGGTCAGCGGCTGGTTCGGTCGGTGGGAGCGATGTATCCGGGCAGGCCTTTCGCTTCGGGAGAATGCGCGACCTTCACGGCCTCCAGCGTGGCCTCGTCGAAGGCATTCGTGCCATCTCCCAGATTGACGCGCGCGCGAAAAAAATCCGCCCAATGGAAATCCGCGTAGGGACTCTCGGTCTGCGAATAACCGTCCTTTTCTCGCGCGAGCCAGGCCAGACTCCGATAGGGATCGTCGCGCATAGTTCCGATGGTCCGCGGGAGGCCGGTTGGATCGAGCAGGGGCCTCCCCGTTTCATCACGCAGGTAGACCCAATCGTGCTCCTTCATCCTGGCCCAAAACTCCAGCTCGGAAAGTTTCGACCAATTCTCCTTCACTTCCGCATACAGGGCCTTGCCGGCGTGTGCTTGCAGGAGAGCGCGCGCCAGATGTTGATGATCCAACAGGTAGGGTATGCCGCCCGGACCAATCACGATCGGCGCCACGTGTTTGCGCAGGTAGTGTTCCAGTTCTTTCGCGGTCATCTTGCCGATCTTTTCAGCGCGGATTTCCACTTCCTTCATCCCCACGGCCGACTGGGTGGGACGAAGGATCGCTATCTCCACGGTGCACCGAGTGTGTGCGGGCAGAGTGGAGTCAAAGGAAACGTCACCCGCTGCCAGCGCTACCGAGACGGGGAGTAAACAGGAACAGAGGATCGCACGAACGCAGCGCTTTGTTGGAGAAGATCGCATGATGAGTAGTAAGAGCCCCAATCTGTGCGGATTTGCCGGCAACCAGGTAACAATTCGGTTACGAGAGGGAAGCCCTGACGGACCAGCTCCCGCGTCTCACGCTTTCCAAATGAGGCCCATGATGAGAACCCTCTGTCTGTAAAGGAGATACACAAGCCGCTAGCTTGGCAAGATTGCTGCTCATTTTTGGATGTCCGAGGCACCGACAGCTGTTCCGGTGTCAGAATGGAGCCGGTTCAACTTGAGCGTTCAGGAAACTAGAAAGAAGATCGAGGAATTAAATTCGGTGCGATCGCGACGGCGCAAATGGCTCGCGGTTGCAAGCCTCTGTGCCATCGGCATCATGACCGTTTGCCTTCTCACCGTCAGGAATGCCGCCGTAAGTTTGCTCCAGGATGGCCCTACGCACGATGAATTTGTTGCCGATCTCACCCGCCAAATTACCAAGCAGATCTTGCCGCAGATGGACGAATATGGAATTCAGGCGTCTTGCGGACCGCTTCCGTTATCGGATCCGGCTGCGCCGATCGCCCCCCACCATCACACCTCTCGTCCCGGAGGTGGAGCGGACGAAGTTCATGGGCCGTCGTCCCGGATGCAGGAACCACTCTCCATGATGGGTCGGGAGAAACCAAACGTGGAGATTTGCGGTGCTGCGGACGATCCGCAGAAGCCCCTGGGGCGTTTTCGCGAGCAGTCGGTGTCGGAGTACCAAACTACCGTGAACAAGATTGTCAACGACCTCGCCGCTATTCGTGGCAGGGAGGGAAATGACACCCATGCCGGATTGTCCGCCGGCGCGGTGGCCTGTCTGTTTGTCAGTCGCGTACAAGAAGGACTGCCGAAGCCACCCCTTGAGGATTACAGCCCGCAAGCTGACCTGAACCCTTCGAAAGACGCCCGATGATTTCATCCCGCGCTCGCCCCGAAACCGGATGCGGAGCCGACCGAGGCGAAGAGGACACGCTCTCTTTCCCCGCGGAGCAGGTTGCCATTGATTACATTGACGAGCAGCTCGAGAAAGCCCGGCGATCTCTGCGCCGAACCCGCACTTTTTGCCTCATCGCCATGCTCCTGATTCTGGGCTACATGAGCTTCGTGACCATCACCATCCGGAACCACCTTCTCCGCCCCGAGGCCGCTGCCGAAATAGCCGCCTACTATTTCTCCAGATTCGCCGCGCCGGATGGCCAGGCACCACCAGCAAACGTTGGCGAACAGCCGCGTGAATCAGCTGCCCCGATTTCCAGCAGTCTCGTGACAAAATCGGTCGGGAATCCAGAAGGTTCACTTACGGAGATCAACCCCTCTGTAAACGGCAATCCACTCAGGCTGGAAGCTGAAGTGCCGCCTTACGTGCGTGCTTTTATTTCCCAGCACCGCGGAAATTTGCAGGACCTGATCCGGGAGGCGCAGCATCCGAAGACGGTTCAGCAACTCAGCGACGAACTTGATCAAGAGATCCGCGAGCGCCTGCCCTCGCGAGTCAGAGACGGGTCAGCAGACACCGACTATATGTCCTATGTGGAACAGAAACTGGCTACCCTTGCAGAACTCGAATCGCAGTTTGATCGATTGGCACACGCCGACAACCTGACGCCGTACGAAAAGACCCTGCGGCACATCCTTGCGTCGACGATGGGTAGCGTCCGTCAAGGCTCCTGAATCTTTCTCCGGATGTTTGCGCCCGGTCCGATCCTCGTCCGAGCCTTCCACCACATCCTCTTCCCCCGTTAACAGGAAATCGATGTTTCGTTACGGTGCGGTTGGCGCGCTGATGTCGATACGGTAAAACTCATTCGACAGCACCGCATTCAGGTCGGTAATCGTGCCCTGATTGCCGATGATCACCGGTCCGGCGTAACCCGTCAGTTGCGTCCAAACGCCACTGACCATGTCGGTTTTGAATTGCGGCGTGTAGGTCCGCCCACTGGCCACCGGATTGAACATCAGGTTGACGTGGGTCGGTTGCCCGGTCACGCTCGCGATCGTCAGCGCGAACACCGAGGACGGGTTCGTCGGATCGAGACCGGTGACAAACTTAAATTGGTTATTCTGTCCGGTACCATCGGCATCAAACGCCGGGTCAGCTTGTGGGCAGTTGGTACAGGTGAAGTATTGGAGTTGCCACTGGGAGTATGACAGGGCGGATGTCGCCGTCGTCGCGCTGGCCTGGGCGGAGTTGGTGCTTTCATTGCATCCGACTGCGACAGCCGAGACCACGTAATAATACGTTGTCCCGCTCGCCAGGCCCGTATCCGTGTAGTTAGTGGTCGCTATCCCGCTGATCACGTTCGTATAGGGTCCAACGTTGCTCAACGACTGTTTGACGTTGTAGCCGGTGACGGAGGGTACAGGTGCCCAGTTCAAGGCCACTTGTGCGGTTCCTCCAGTTGCGGTCAAACCGGTCGGCGCCGCAGGCGGCAGTAGGATGATTTCCGTACCGTCGATTTTAGCCTGGTCCGCATTGCCGTTCGAGTAGACAATGATGATCTGGTTGGCGACCGGTGTGACTGTGTATTCCCGAATCGTCGCAATGTTCATCCCGCCCGACGCCGAGAAAATATCAAAATTGGTCAGGACCTGTGTGCCGTTGATGGTGACGTTGAACTTCCGGCTATTGGCGGCATTAAAGTAGATCTCTGCCCAGTGCAACCGTACCTTGTAGGCGACGCCCGGGGTGAGGCCACCGAAGGTATACGTCATGGGACCATAGCGCTCTGTTTGGTAAACCCCCTGCGGCGCGGGATTTGTCACACCGGAGGTGTTGATCGTCGCAACCGACGGCGAAGCTACGGTCCCACCAGAGAAGTTCGTATCGGCGACGAACTGACCGACCGCGCCGCCACCTGAGTTCACCGCAAGATAGTTGGAACCCACCACCGTAGCAGCGGCCTCACTGGAATTCGTGCTCTCGCCAATGTTATTCACGGCAGAGACCACATAGTAGTACGTCGTACAGTTGGTGAGCCCAGTGTCGGAATAGCTGGTCGCCGTGGGATTACTGTTGGTGGTATAAGGTCCGCCGCTGACCAGCGACCGCTCCACGTAGTAGCTGGTGGCATTGTTCGCTGCGTTCCAATTCAGCGAGATGGACGTGCCACCCGGGGTCGCCGTCAATCCCGTGGGCGTTGACGGCGGCACCGAAGGCGGAAGGATGCTATAGACACGGACGTAATCGATCTGCATTTCCTGGGGCAATGTGGCAGCGATGGCGTTGGTAGACGGATTGCCAGCGTAACTACCGCCAGTAGCGAAGTTCATGAGCAGAAAAAACGGCCGGTTATAGGGGAATGGATAAGGGTTCCCTGTGGAACTGGTCCAATTGTTTCGGGTTTCAAAAACCACGCCATCGACAGACCACGCGATCGAGTTGGACGACCAATCGAGATCATAGACATGAAAGTTGGTGATATTACCTCCGACGAAACTCGTGAATACTGCGGTCTGATCACCGAGGGTCCCTCCGTTGTGGATGCTTCCCTGGTTGAAAGTGGGTGTGCCATTATTCTCCACCACATCGATTTCCCCGCATCCCGGCCAGCCTATATTGTCAATGTTCGTTCCCATCATCCATAGCGCCGGCCACATGCCCACGCCGGAGGGTAGTTTGGCGCGCCACTCGACGCGCCCATACGTAAACCAGAACTTGGTCTCGGTCTTCATGCGGACGGACGTGAAATGGAATCCATTGGTATTCTCGTTCAGGGCTCGCATGTGGAGTAAACCATTCGCGACGCAAGCGTTATTGGTGCGGTCGGTATAAAACTCCTGTTCGCCGTTGCCCCAGCCGCCGTTGTTACCGCTTTCGAACACCCACTTGGTGTTATCGACATTGGAACTGGTGGCGCTGTTGAACTCGTCGCTCCAGATGAGTGACAAGGTTTGGCCATTCGCCGTGGGCACTCCGCCGCCGAGTGATCCGAGGAGCAACAGGCCGTTGGCAGCCAGAAACAAAAACATGCGCTTGGTTCGAAGTGAAGAAGAGACGAAAACCCGTAATGCAGTCATCATGAACTGTTCCCGTATGCCGCTTATTATAGTACGCCGACTTGCCCCCAAAGTGCAATCGTAAAGACGAATGATAACGTTTTCATTACAGGCTATACTGCCAGAATGGGATACAACGGAAAAATAGGGATACATCAGGATATTACAGCTAAAAAGATCAACTGAGATTTCGTTTGCAGAGTGCTGCACCCAATGCCCAATATGCCCGTTATAAATGGGGGGCGTTACGCTGCCTTCACTGTCCCGGAGCAAGGCGAACGCGGTAGTACCGACTGGGGCCATTGGTGACCGCACCCCCGTCGAGGTAGTTCGTCGTAGACTCGCCATTGCCGGGCACGAAGATCAGCGGGCTGAGGTCCACAAAAGTGTTGGTGGCGTAGTTGCTGGCATCCTGAACCACGTAGCTCATACCGCCAACCGTTGTCCAAGTTACCTGCACATCGCTGCCTTGGGCTGTCACGGCAGTGATGTGGAATACGGATTTACTGTTCGTTGGATCCGTGCCCGCCTGAAACTCCTGGAAGTTGTTCATACCATCGCCATCAGAATCAAGATTGGCCGCAGCCTGCGCACAATCGACACACATGAAATACTGCAATTGCCACGATTGGAACAGGGTCGGTGTCATGACGGTGATCGTCACATCGCTCGCTGATTGCGCCTGGCTATCATCCGCCGTCAAATGCAGGACGTACGTGCCCGCCGCGTCGAAGGTGACGGTCGCGTTCGTGGCGCTCGCGTTTCCAAAAGCCGCGCTCCCGGGGCCGCTCACCTTGCTCCAGGTTGTCGTCAATACCCCCGGCGGGTTGGGCAGCCCGTCATCAGTTGCCGTCCCGGTCAAAGAGACAGGCGCACCGACGTAGGTAATCTGGTTGATGCCGGCGTTCACCGACGGCGCGCGGTCGCCCGTTGGCAACGTCGCGAGGCCGAAGACTTCGGCGGCCGAGAAGGGGCGATTGTAGATCCGCACATCATCGATCCGGCCGCCAAAAGGCCGTACGGCGTCGGCGCGGTTACCGATCATCAGGTTGCTCGCGGAATCATTCAAGGGTGTCTCACCCAGGCCGCCCGGCCCGGTGCTCACGTCGGTGACGCTTTGGGCCACGCCGTTGATGTAAAAACCGGGGATGTTCGACTGTGAACTGCTGCTGTAGGAAATCGCCACATGCGCCCAGGTGCTGGTGGTGATGATGTGTCCTGTCTGCCACTTGTTTGTACGATTGTTACTGAACGTTTGTTCGAATTGCAGTTGGTACTGGCCGCTGATAAAGGAATTCTGCGTGTACAGAATCCAGCCCGTCCCGCTCTTGTCCATGATTCGACCAAGGCTGCCTCCACCGAGGCTCGCAGTATTAATGTACGCGCTTACGGTAGCGCCCGTGGTAAACAGGTTGTTCAACGCCGTCGGATGACCGGCATTGACGTAGTTGGCACTCGTGTTGTTGATGTTCACGGCCCCATTCACATAGCCGTTGGCTGTCCACAGCGCGGCGCTGGAAGCCGTGGCGTTCAAGCCGTTGCCGGACGAGTCGAACGCGGTGGTGCCGGTGGTCTCGTCGAATTTCCAGTACGCAATGAGGCCCGACGCATAGACCGTGGCGGGATCGACGGTGACGTTTAAATTCTGGATGGTTTGCAGTTCCCCGTCGCTGGCCGTGAGACGGAGAATGTACGCACCGGATTGCGGGAAGATGGCGGTGGTGACCGGGGCGTTGGATGAACCGAAAGTCACCGTGCCGGGACCCGCGACCTGCGTCCACGTCATGGTGAGATTGGATGGCTGCGGGTTTCCGTCATCGGTCACGGTGGCGTTGAGAACAAGCGCGGAATTGGTATTGTTGAGCGTGGCGAGGGCGCCAACCGGTGAGTTGATCACGATCACCGGAGGCCGGTTGGAGACAGCGGAATTGGGTATCATCTCGATCCCGCTCGATAACGCGTTGTCCCGGAGGGTCGTGTACTGGATCGTGACCTGCCCGCTGTTGTCGGGGGTGGCAAAGAACTGCTGGATGTTCGCCCGGTTCGGGGCACCGGCAGCAGCAATGATGTCAAAGTTCGACAGGACCTGTGTGCCGTTGATGGTTACGCTGAAGGTGCGCTGGTTCGTGGTGGTCCAAAAGTAGTCCGCGAAATGCAGACGCACGAGGTAGTTCGAACTGAGCGCAAGTCCGGGAAACACGTACGAGAAGTTGCCAAAGCGCGAGGTTTGGTAGACCGCTTGTGGCGCGGGGTTGATCACACCGCTGACGTCAATCGTGTTCGTGCTTGAGGAGGTCGCGCCTGCCGTAAAGTAGGCGTCGGGAGCGAATTGACCGACAGCGCCGCCGCCGGAGTTGACCGCGGTGGCCACGACCCAGATAACCGTGTCGGTGTAGGTCTGGCTGCCCTGCGTGCCAATGGCGACCAGCGTATTGGTGCCACCCCCCAAGGTCCGACCGGTCCATTTGTAGATGTGATTCGTGCTGGTGAGCGACCCTTGTGAGACACCGTTGACCCGGAGCTTGACGCTATCGCCATTAGCGTACGCCTTGACCTCCACGGTGGTGCTGATGCGCGGCGTGAAGCGCCGGCTGGAGATGTAGACAAAACCATTGGTCGTCCAATTTGCCTTGTACCAATAGAAGGAATCTTTCCGTGTTTGGCGATCGTAGGTCACGAGTCCCTTGTCGTTGCGGCCGGAGGTATCGCCTTCATTGCGCCCGTCCGAGGCAAAATCAAACATGTTCCAGACTGTCTTGAGCCACAAATACGGTCGCGCCTGCATTTGCTGCCAGGTGGATTCGTGAAGGAGGTTCTGGTACTCCTCGTAATGCGGAGTGCCCGGGCTGCTGATATTGGCCGGTTCCGACGGATTCTCCATGTGCTGGTTAATGCTGGCCCCAGCGCCGTACTCGCTGATACCCATCGGTCGCTGGGCGCCCTGAAACTTGGTATCCATCGCCCCGCCGAAATCCGTGTAGAAACCGGTGTACCACCCGTAATACTCGTTGAATCCGATGACGTCGGTGTACCAGTTGAGAGGATCACCGTTGTCCGCGCAACAAGAGGCGGCCGTCGTGAGTCGCGTCGGGTCCTCGGCGTGAGCCAGTTGATTCAAGGACTGCACCAGCGGGCGCGGATCCGGGCCGCTGTTCAGTATGATTTCGTTGTAGACTCCCCAGAAGCAGATGGATGGATGGTTGTAGTTCTGGCGGATGGTCTCGATCAACTGTTGGCTCGCGTTATTGGAGAAGTTTACGCTCGATGTGATGTTATCGATCAGGGGAATCTCGCTCCAAACGACGATCCCGTCTTGGTCCAGCAGATTGTATTCGGTCTGGGGATGTTGATAATGACCGAGGCGAACGACCGTGCAACCCATTTCCGACACCAAGCCAACATCCTGCGTCATGTCGGCCTGACTAATGGCCCAACCTTCGTTCAGCCGATCCTGATGAAAATTAACCCCGTGGAGATCGAGATGCTGGCCGTTGACGTGGAAACCCGTGTTCATATCGACACTGAAATAGCGAAACCCGAGCGGCTGCTGGACGAGGTCATTGTTGGTCGTGCCGTCGCTGACCCGAACATACGCCTGATAGAGATAGGGATCTATTCGCCCGTTCCACAGGTGGGGATTGGCAAGGGTCGTGGACTGGACAACGGCCAGATCGCTGCCCGCGTTAACCACTTGATTGGTAGTTAACGTGGCCACGACGTTATTCGTTGCGTCCACGATGACGGTGGTGATTGTCACGTTGGAACTGCCGGCGGTGTCATTGCGGAGTTTGGCCGTGACCTGAAGGTTGGCGGAGTTGCTGCTCACACTGGTCTGCTTGAGGTAAACGCCCGGCGAGCCGTAGTCGAGCGGCGTGATGTGCAACTTATCCGTCACGAGCAAATGAACATCACGATAAATTCCCCCGAAAAAAGTGAAGTCGGCGTTCAGTGGCGGGATATCGGCATTGGAGGCGTTATTCATCTTGACCGCGATGACGTTGTCGGCGCCGAAGTTGACGTAGGGAGTGACGTCAAACACGAAGGCCGAAAACCCGCCCTGGTGCTCACCGATAAACGCGCCGTTCACGTACACGTCGGCGACGATGTTCGCGCCATCGAACTTCAGGAAGATCTGCCGGTTGGTGTAGGATCCATCAACCGTATAATGCCGCCGGTACCAGCCAATCCCCCGGAAGTAGTTTCCCCCGCCATCCTGACCGTCAAGGTTGTTCCATGTGTGCGGGAGCGTGATCGCTGTCCAGGAGGAATCGTCAAACACGACGTTCATCGCGCCGGGGACATCCCCGAGAGTAAATTTCCAACTGTCGTCCAGAATGAGGTCGGATCGGTTGCTGGTCGGCGGAGTGTACGGGTCGGCATGGGCCCCACTTCCATAACCACTGAGCAACCAGCACGAAACGCCAACCACACAGCCAGTCCAGAGCGCCTTAGGAGAGATTAATTTCTTCGGATTCATCGAAACCTTCCTTGTCATTCGGAGCTACAAAAAAACTCACACACGCCGCAGTCGCGACGTGTGTGAGGATTCGGGGTTCGACCCCGGCAAAATAACTCAACCCTAGCGACTGCGACGACGACGCATCAACAGTGGCAGCAAACCAATGCCCATCACCCCAAGAGCAATCGTTGAGGGCTCAGGAACGATGACCAAACTAAAGTCATCAATCCAAGAACTATTACCGTTACCGGTGGGGGTGATGTTAACGCTGATCGGAAACACCTGTATGTATGATATCGGGAGAGTCGAAGGCGCCGTGAACACGCCCGTATCCAACGGAATCCACGTGTTCAGGACGCTGTTGGAGTCAATGTGGTTCGAGAATAAGGCAGCGCCTGGACCTGACTCCACCGTGCCCAAATTCTGCGTAGTGGTGCCCGTGACGTTGAAGAAAGTGGCTTGGATGCCAATATAGCCGGTGGTCATGGTGTTGGTGATAAAACCCCAAGCCGTCAGGTCAAACTGCGTGCCAGCCGTAAAGGCCACGTTACTGATGGTCTCGAAGGCTCCGACGCCATTTCCCCCCGGCAGTCTCACAGACTTTGTACCGGTGCGAGGGTGAGCAGTCGAATTAAGAACCGCATTGTTGAAAGCGCTCCAACCGCCGCTGGCGTGCGCTGTACCAAGTTCGAAACCAGGGTCGGTTACGAAATTGGTTTGGGCCGATGCTGAAAAAGTGGAAGTGAGACAAACCAGTGCCGAGACACCCCCAATAAACAAAACACGCTTCAATGTGAACGTTTGCATAATCCCATCCATCGCCTTTCTAAATTTGAGCTTAAACTCACCGCGTCGATAAGCCTTTCGCGTCTCCGCCGCCTATCATACAAATCCGAAAGCCAAATGCAAGCGTTTTCTTTTGGGGATTGCACTTTTTGGGTCGTCGCTACCCGTTACTCCCTGTGCCGACCGCGTCACAGGCTTTAACCAAAGCTACCAGCCGCGGCATTCGTAGATCTGTGCAATTCCAGTTCTTGGCCAGATAGGCCATGCAACCAGCCAAGTAGGAACTGGTTACAGATATTCAAAGTTGGTTTTCTGTGGGATCAAACGTGATTCAAACAGTGACGTAACCCACCACAAAACAGCATAAGCCCTCTGGGTTTTACGTACCCCAGAATGTCGAATTCCAACTCGCCTTCCGACAGGCTGATCACCCCGAACAACCTTGCTTTTCCTACCTTCTATGGCAGCATCACGACGGGTGAGGGATAACCAATCGCGTGAGGAGAAGCATATGAAAAGGCGTCTGCAGAAACTTGTTCGCGGGGTCCGGAAGCAATCGGGTCAGAGTTTGGTCGAGTACGCGCTGATTCTGGCATTGATCGCGGTCGTCGCGATCCTGGTTCTCCAAGGGCTCGGCAACAAGGTCAACAACACGCTGTCGTCCGTTAACGCGAACCTGCCCTAAATCGATAGGGCGGGACACGCATCGCACCCGCAAGCCACATTGCCGGTGTTCGGCCACGAGTTCCCCGGGCGAATCCTTCCCCGAGTCGAACGATTTGCGAGCCGGTCGGTTTCCCATTCAGGGGAGCCCCGCAATACGGCGAGTGGCCAAGCCGGCGTGGGACTGTCAGTCCTATGCGCTGCTTAGTAATGCGCGACGATGCGATAGAATCGCTCGCCCTGACTCACCGCTCCAACATCGGTGTTCGAAAGAATGCCACCGGTGCCGGAAACACCATTCGTCAAAATCAACCAGGTGCCGGTGATCATGTCGTTGCGGTAATCCACTTCGTACGTTGCGCTCGTCACCGTCGTGAAACTGACCACCGCATTTGAACCCGTCAATTTCAGGGACGTAATGGGGGTGGCCAGCTGATAGACTCCTTGATACAAGAGTGCGATCTCGCTAGGGCCCAGGGTGCGGTTGAAGTGCATCACGTCGTCAATAAGCCCGTTAAAGTAATAGCTCCCTTCGGTTCCGATCCGACTGGCGGTGGCGGGGTTCATGACCATGTTCCCGCCCCAATAGGCGCTTCCCACATAGGCGCCGTTTACATAGACCAGAATGGTGGAATTGTCGTCGACGACCACCACATGATACCAGTTGCCATCTTGGATGGCGCCACTATCAAAGATTGTCCACTGCCAGCCAGCGGTGGTTTGCCCTTGTATGAACAGGCTGTTGTTGTAGATGAAGAACCGGAATCCGCTTGCTTGATAGACGGATCGCACGGAGATGAAGGCGCCTGATCCCGCGGCGTTGCGCGGGTAGAGCCAGGCGGCCACGGTGAAATTGTTGGTAAAGAAGAGTGCACTGCTGGGCAGTACCACCGACGAATTTGTGCCGTTAAAACTCAAGGCCGAGCCGTACCTGCCCGTGACCCATCCCGAGGGAGGGATGTTTGACAACGTCCCGCTGGCCAACCCGGCGGAGTCGGCCGCGATTGTTCCCGCATCCTCGCCGAACTTCCAATAGTTGGCCAGCTTGTCCAATAGATTCCCGACGACACTGACCGTGACCGAAATCGAGGCGCTCGTTGCCGCATTATCCGTGGCCGTAAACGTGATGGGGTAACCTCCCAACTGGCCGGCGGCGGGCGTCCACGAGAACAGTCCCGTGACGGGATCGAACGACGCGCCAACGGGCAACGGTGCGGCAGAGTATGTCAGTGAATAATGGTTGGGGTCTGTCGCCGAGACGGCGAACTGCAGCGTTTGTCCCGCCGAAACGGATTGGCTGCCGGTAGGTGAGAATACCGGCGGAAGGTTCAGGTTCGGCGGCAGGGCCGCCAGGACATTGGTCAGAAATGCCGCGGCGCTCAGGCTGCTTGACTGGAAGAGCACCGGCATTTCCGTCAAGGTACTCACGGGAATGCTGTGGCCGTAGAGATCCGTCGCGGCGAGGGTGGTGTTGATCAGCGACACGGTTTGTCCTTCCGCAGCCCAGGCAAAAACAACGGAAGTGTTGTTGGGTAGCTGCCAGGCGTACAAGAATACATTAGTGCCGGGTGTGAAGTAATTAGCTTGCGTCGCGCCGTTTAACCAATAGCA
>PLZV01000025.1 GCA_003152315.1 Verrucomicrobiota bacterium | reverse complement strand
ACGGCGGTTGGTATCGGCGCTTCGCTCAGCCAGGTCATCGCCGGTGCCATCGCGCATCGCTTTGGTTCCAACGCGGGCTTTCTCTTTCTGGCTGCGGTCGCGTCGGCCGCATTCGGCATCCTTTACTTCTTCATGCCGGAGACGCGCGACCAAACTTTTCCGGATCCGACTTTATGATCACCGTCTTTCTGCTGATCTTGTCCAATGTCTTCATGACCTTCGCTTGGTATGGGCACTTGAAATACGGTCATGCCTGGCCGCTCTGGAAAGCCATCCTGGTCTCGTGGGTCATTGCCCTGCTCGAATACTGCCTGGCTGTGCCGGCAAATCGGCTCGGCTTTGGCCAGTACTCGGGATTCCAGCTTAAGATCATTCAAGAGGTCGTCACGCTCATCGTGTTCATCGTGTTCGCGATCACGATTCTGAACGAGAAACTCGCGTGGAATTATCTCGTGGCTTTTGCGTTTCTCGGCGTGGCCGCGTTCTTCGCCTTTGCGTTCAAGGCGCCCGCACCAGTCAACTGAACATATCCGGCTGAGTGGAGAGCACGCAACTGTCTTGCTTAGAGGTCAACGCCTGACTCTCGCCAGCCATAGCTTTCCCGTAACGCACCCGCTTCCCGTATGCTATACCACGCCCAACAGTATGTGGGAGCCGAGTTTGACGAGACGGCCACTGGCCAACCGCCGCACGATGATTTACCTTCTTCTAATCCCCATTGTTATCATCGCATTCGCCGCCTGGCTCAGTTGGAACGAACCGCGCTTCCTCTACCATCCAACCCGCGAGATCGAGCAGACGCCGGATAAACTGGGGCTCAAATATGAAAGCATTAACCTGACCACTTCCGATGGCGTCAATATCAACGGCTGGTTTCTGCCCGGCGACAACTTGGCTGAGGACGATCAGCTAACACGGCTCACCGTCCTCTTCTTTCACGGCAATGCGGGCAACATCTCCCACCGCCTCGAGAAAATCGGCATCTTCCGCGACCTCGGCGTCGACACATTCATCATCGACTACCGTGGCTATGGCCGCAGCGAAGGTGTGCCGACCGAGGCAGGCACCTATCGCGACGCGCAAACCGCCTACGAATACCTGACGCAACAACGCAAGCTCAAGTCGCGCTCAATCGTTGTCTACGGCGAATCACTCGGCACCGCCATCGCCGCTGATCTCGCGAGCAAAGCGGAAGTGCGTGGGCTGGTCATGGAGGAAGGATTTACGTCAACCGCCGACGTCGGCCAGGGAATGTTCCCGTTCTTTCCCGTGCACTGGGTGGTGCGCAACAAGTACGACACCCTCAGCAAGCTGCCGCGCATCCACGTTCCGCTGCTGATCCTGCACAGCCGGGACGACGAGGTCATCAATTTCAGCCATTCACAACGCCTGTTCGCTGCCGCCAATGAACCCAAACAATTCATCGAACTCCACGGCGGCCACAACGATGCTTTCGAGACCAGCGCGCTGACCTATCGCGCCGCTCTCTCAAAGTTCTTTGCCGCCCTCGAGCGCTAGCCTCTCGATTTCCCCGGTGGAGGGACGCGCTCTGTCGCGTCCGTTCGCTCAATGCGGCCACGACAGAGCGTGGCCCTCCAAAATTAAGACGTGACTTGAGTTTCCGCAGGTTTTGGTAGGGCGCGACCGCCGGGCGCGTCTTCCTGGATTGTTTTCCTCTCCGCTCCGGGGGAGAGGATTAAGGTGAGGGGATCAATTGTAAGCCATCCGTTCGCTTACACACCCCCGTCCGGACCAATGACCGTCTTGCGCGCTTGGAACCAGCGTTCCAGCGGATACACCAACAGCCATGCCGCAAAAAACACGAGGAACATCCTGCCGGTACACATCAGGTTGTCAACCGCGCAATGATGGACGTGCTGCAGGAGTCCTTCGGCGAAAACATCAACGATAACCGCGCCGCAATAAAACTTCGTGATGAACAAGTCCAGTCGTCGCCATTCCTTGATGAGCCAAAACGTCAGCGCCGACACAAACACCAGTGTCGTCACCACGTACTGCCAGTAATCAACAATCGGGTTCCAAACCAGGTGCGCACCGGCATTCACCGCCGAAAAGCCGATGCCTACCAATAGATCGCGCCGTTTCAACGGCGGCATCGGTGGCGACGGTCTTTCAGCAGGGTTGTCAGTCATGGCAGACCATTCGGGTCATCATTTCTTCACGAAAGTCAGGGCCGCGGAATTGATGCAGTAGCGCAGACCCGAGGGCTTGGGTCCATCCTCAAACACGTGGCCCAGGTGCGCCCCGCAGCGCTTGCAGAGCACCTCAGTCCGCTCCATGCCAAACGAGTTATCAGACCGCGATTCAATATTCTCTTCAGCCACCGGCTCCCAAAAACTCGGCCAACCAGTGCCGGACTCAAACTTCGTGTCGGACTTGAAGAGCGCCGTGCCGCAGCAGATGCAGCGGTAAAGACCCGCGTCGTGGTTGTTCCAGTATCCCGCTGAACAGGCGCGCTCCGTGCCCTCCTGTCGGGTCACTTTAAACTGCTCCGGCGTCAGCAGCTTCTTCCATTCCGCATCGGTTTTGACGATCCGATCGACCGTGACGGTCCGCAGTCGCTCGCCGGCATCGCTAAACTCCACAATCTGCACTTTCTGGCTTTTGTTTGTGTTTTGCACCTTGTCCTCAGCACCGAGAAGGTATCGCGCGAAGCCCACAACCACCAACACGCTCACCGCCCCGGCTAATATGTACCAAGCATTGGTTTTCATGGCGCGATTGAACAGCTCGGTAAGTTGTGTTTCTCAGCATAACGCTGGTGATATTCTTCCGCACGCCAAAATTCCGCGGCCGGGACAATCGCCGCCCTTATCGGCCGTTCAAATTTGCCCGACACTTGCAATTGCTCCTTGACTGCCAGCGCGACCTTTTCCTGTTCCGTCGTGTGGAAGAAAATCACCGAGCGATACTGGCTGGCAAGATCATTGCCAGCGGGATTCATCGAAGTCGGGTTGTGGATCTGGAAAAAGACGCCCAAGAGTTTTTCATAACTGATTTGCACCGGGTCATAAGTAACCTGGCAAACTTCCATGTAGCCCGTGCGATGGGTGGACACATCTTCGTAAGTCGGCTTCTTCAGCGCACCGCCCATGTAGCCGACCGCCGTATCCGTCACACCCTTCACCTGACGGAACGCCGCTTCCACGCCCCAAAAACACCCCGCTCCAAACGTCGCCTTCTCCGTCTGCGGATTCGGTTTGCTGGCCCACACTGTCGGGAAGACCGCGCCAATGATAGCAATCGTTGCGAGTAGTACCACAGTAGTGACTCTTCTTTTCATGACCCGTGACTGTTTATTGGATGCTTGCCGCGGCCAATCGATTCGCAGTCCTTGACGCTGCGCGGGGCACCGCCTAGTATCGTCCGCAACCTACAGATACCTATGGCGGATATTCAACCTTTTCGAGGAGTTCTCTACAACACGCAACGGGTCAAACCCAATGAAGTGCTGACCCAGCCCTACGACAAGATCACCCCGGCAATGCAGGAGCGATACCAGAAGCTCTCGCCCTACAACCTCGTGCAAATCGAGCTCGGCAAGGAGGCGCCCGGCGACTCGCAATCAAATAACAAATACACCCGCGCGCGCGATTTGTATCAAGCGTGGCTGCGGGACGGTGCCTTGCGGCGCGCAGCGAAGCCGGCGTTGTATTATCTCGAACAGACCTTCGCCGCGCCCGACGGTTCCGGGAAACGGATGCGCAAGGCGTTGATCGCCCGCGTGCGCCTCCATCGCTGGGACGAGGGCGTGATCCTCCCGCACGAACACACGCTCTCCAAGCCAAAGGCCGACCGTCTGTCGCTGCTGCGTGCGTGCGGTTCACAACAAGGCCAGATCTTTATGTTGTACCCGCGTCCCCAGCAAAGTCCCCTCCCCACTCCCAAAAGCGAACCGGCGTTGACCGCAACCGACGACTACGGTGTTGTAAACAAGCTCTGGGAAATCAACGATCCCGCGGTAATCAAGTCCGCTCAGGATGCATTGCGTGAGGCGAAATTTTATATCGCAGACGGACACCACCGTTACGAGACTGCGCTCGCGTACCGCGACGAGTGCCGCGCGGCGGCTGGCAAAGCTGATCCAAACGCAGCATCTGAATTCGTGATGGCGACGCTGGTAGACATGAGCGATCCCGGGTTGGTCGTCCTGCCGACGCATCGGTCCGTGGCGAATCTCAGCGGATTTGACCGCCATCGCTTCCGCGAGCAATTGGCAAAGAGCTTTTCGATTGAACCTTATCCGACATTGGAGAAACTTCTGGCGGCGATGAAAGACGGCCAGCATCTTATCGGAATGCGCGACGCGGAAGGCTTCGCCCTGCTGCGACCGAAGAACCTCGACGCGTTGCGTCCGCTTTTCGCGGACAAGCCCCCACTGTGGCATACTTTGGATGTGGCCATCCTTCACGTCGGGATCCTCGAAGCCCTGCTCGGCATCGATGAAGTTCGGCTGCGCGAAGAGGCCAATGTCACCTACTGGCGCGAGCCGGAGAAGGCCGCGGAGCTTGTCCACACCGGCAAGACCCAGCTTGCATTTTTCCTCAATCCGACGCATGTTGAAGAAGTCAAAGCCATTGCCGACGCCCGTTCGCGGATGCCGCAAAAGAGCACGGATTTTTACCCGAAGTTACTTTCGGGGATTGTGATAAACGATCTGCGCGCCGACAGCGCGGCCTAGGGAAAACGATCGCCATGTTGCCGATCCGGGAGACAAAACTGCCGTGTGGCAAAGCCGCCACGAAAGGGGACCTTGATTTCGAAATCAAGTTCTTCGAAGGCATCGCACAACACGATCCCGACTTCATTGAAGCCCTGCAAATTCTCGGCGACGCCTACACGAAGACGGGACAATGGGAAAAGGGGCTCAAAATCGACGAGCGCCTGGCTAGGCTTTGTCCCGACAACTCGCTGGTGTTTTACAATCTGGCCTGCAGTTATTCGCTCCTGAAACAGGTGGAGGAAGCGTTCGCCGCCCTCCGCGAGGCCGTCAAACTCGGCTATAGCGATGCCCGCTGGCTCACCAAGGACCCCGATCTCGACAATCTCCGCCAGGACAATCGCTTCGAGAAAATTCGGAGCGACCTTTCCAAGAAGCCCACCAGCTCGTCACGGTCAGCGGACTAACCGCACCGCACGCTCGATAATCGCCTTCGCAACCTCGCTCTTGGGCAGTTCCGTCAACCGCTCGACTTTTCCTTCATGGCCAATAAACGCCACGCGATTCGTCTCGGCATCGAATGCGCTCGTATCATTCGCCACAATGAAATCGAGTCCCTTCCGGACCAATTTCTCACGCGCATTGCTTTCGAGATCATCGGTCTCCGCCGCGAAACCAACCAGTACCTGGGATTTCTTGCGTCGTCCCAGCTCCGCGAGAATATCGGGCGTCGGCTCCAGCTCGAGCACGCCGCTGAATGAGCCTTTCTTGATTTTGCTCGCCGCCGTCTTCTTCGGTCGGAAATCACAGACCGCCGCAGCCATGATGCAAACGTCCACCGCCTCGAACCGGCTCCACACCGCCTCCGCCATCTCTTGCGCCGTCGTCACCGGGACGAACTCGACGCCCTTCGGCGGCGTGAGCGCCGTCGGTCCGCTAACCAGCATCACCGCAGATGAAATCGCTCGCGCCGCTTCGGCAATCGCATACCCCATCTTCCCCGATGAACGATTCGAAATGTAACGGATGGGATCGAAGAATTCGCGGGTCGGTCCCGCGGTGATGAGGAAACGAATGTCGGCCAGCGATTTCATCTTGGCTTGTCACCCTTCACTACGCCCGGGGCAGCAACTCTATCCGAGAATCTTCTGAATCTTCTTCACTATCTCATCCACATTCCACAGTCGCCCGATGCCTTCGTAACCGCAAGCGAGCAGGCCCTTTTCGGGACCGATGAACTCGACACCGCGCGATTGCAGGGTTTTCACGTTCGCCTGCGTCGCCGGGTGCAGCCACATCTTGCCGTTCATCGCGGGCGCGACGAGCACCTTCGCCTCCGGCCGCAGCGCGAGTGCAATCGTGCTCAGCGCGTCGTCGGCAACGCCGTGCGCGAGCTTGGCCAGGACGTTGGCCGTGGCCGGCGAAATGACGAGCAGGTCGGCAGTGTCGGCCAACTGCAGGTGACTGGGCCGCCAATCTCCTTCGCCCGCCTCGAAAAGATCGACCGTCACGGGATGTTGCGAGAGCGTCTGCAAGGTCAGGGGTGTAATAAAGCGTGATGCGTCCTTCGTCATCACGCAAAAGACGTCGTGGCCGAGTTTCTTGAGTTGGCTCGCCAGGTCGGCGGATTTGTACGCCGCGATGGAACCCGTGATGCCTAGAAGGATAGTTCTTTTTGCTGCCATGGCTTCCCGTCCTTTGCCGCGCGTGCCGTGCGGCATTTCTCGGCAATAACAATTGCCTTGCCCGTATCAAAATCATCATCAAGCCGGCCGCTGACAATCACGTAATCGTACTCGGGCCAGTGTTTCATCTCGGCTTGCGCGAGCACCAGTCGCTTGCGGATGGTCTCGTCGCTGTCCGTCCCGCGACGGCGCAGCCGCGTCTCGAGCAATTCCAACGACGGCGGCATCAGGAAGATCATCACCAGCGCGTCGGGATAGGCAAACTTGCCGCCGTGCACGCACTCGGCCACCTGTCGCGCTCCCTGCACCTCGATGTCCAGCAACACGTCGTGCCCCGCGGCCAATTGATCTTCGACAAAGTTCCGCGGGGTGCCGTAGTAATGATTGTTGTACTGCGCGTACTCGAGAAACTCGCCCGCCGCAATCTTCTTCTCGAACGCTTCGGTGCTCAAAAAAAAGTAGTCGTGACCGTTTTGTTCACCGCCGCGCGGCTCCCGCGTGGTGCAGGAAACCGAGTAGATGATGTTTGGCGCCCAGTTCAACAGCCGCTGGCACAGCGAGCTTTTCCCGCCGCCCGAAGGCGCCGAGACGACAAGGATAAGGCCGGTCCGCGGTGGAGTAGAGGAAGGATCGTTCATTCGATGTTCTGGATCTGTTCGCGAATCTTCTCCAACTCGGCCTTCATCTTGACGACCTGTTGCGAAATCTCCGCGGCGTTCGCCTTCGAACCGATGGTGTTGATCTCCCGTCCCATCTCCTGCGCAAGAAAATCCAGGGTGCGACCGACCGGCTCATTGGATTTGAGGCAATCCCGAAACTGGTTCAGGTGGCTGCTCAGCCGTGTGATTTCCTCCGAGATGTCACAGCGATCCGCAAAAAACACGACCTCCTTCACCAACCGCTCATCGTCCAGCGAAACATCAAGCCCCGCTTCCTTGATACGGGCGTGTAACTGTTCCCGATAGCGCTTGGCGATTTCCGGTGCTGTCTGGCGGATCAGCTCCAACCCGGCGGTCAGCAAGCCAAGCCGTTCCGCAAGATCGTTGGTGAGGAATTTGCCCTCTTTCTCGCGCATCTTGACCAGACCTCCGATGGCCTTGCGTAGCGCGGCTTCCACGTGGGGCCAGACACCCTCCGCGTCCACGGTCGACTCCGCCAGCTTCATGACGCCCGGCGCGCGCAGAATCGCGTCGAGCGTGAGCGAGCCGTTGAGTTTTATTTCCTTCTGCAATTTCTGGATCGCGCGGTGGTAGGCTTTTGCCAGTGCCATATCCAACTCCACCTGCTCCTCCGCCTTCGCGTTGCTCCGATGGAAACCCACCAGCACGTTGATGCGCCCGCGCGAAAGATGCGCGTTGATCTCGTCGCGGATGCGCGGCTCCAATTCGATGAGCTCCTTCGGCAGGTTGATCGAGATGTCGCTCTGTTTGCGGTTGATCGAATTGAGTTCAACGGTGAATTTGAACCCATCCTTTGCCGCGTCGCCGCGACCGTAGCCGGTCATTGATCTCATGCCATCCTCATTTCAATCGGAAATTTCCCAGCAACGCAAACATGGCGGGCCACACGACAAACGTGTACACCGGCAGCCCCAAAGCCAGCACCAGGACCTCGCCATCGGGCCCCGGAAACGAGTGCCACGCCTTGAGCGAAAAGACCACCCCGGCGACCACGCCGAAAACGATCAGCATTTGGTGCGATGTGGCGCTCAGCCGCCAGATCTTGCCGCACCGCGGACAAATCCGCTCCCTTCCCCACAGATAATGGGCGAAGCTTTGCACCAGTAGAACCAATCGTTTCTTGCAGTGGCGGCATCGAAAATACGGCCTCATAGTTTCAACAGCCGCGCCATTTGGCTGACATCCTTGTCGCCCCGGCCGCTGAGGTTGACAATCACGATGGCGTCCTTGCCGATCTTCCCGGCGTTCTTCATTACGTACGCAACCGCGTGCGCAGACTCCAACGCGGGAATGATCCCCTCGATTCGCGAACAGAATTTGGCGGCTTCCAGCGCCTCATCGTCCGTCGCATACGTGTACTCAATGCGCTTCAAATCACGCAGATAACTGTGCTCTGGACCGACCGCCGCGTAATCGAGCCCGGCCGAGACGGAATGCGTAAGCATGATCTGTCCATCGTCGTCCTGCAACACGAACGTGCGCGTCCCTTGCAACACGCCGAGCGACCCGCCTTTTTGGAAACGGGCCGCATGTTTGCCCGCGCGGATTCCTTCTCCACCGGCTTCGACACCGACCATGCGCACGCCCTTGTCGTTCAGGAAGGCATGAAACAACCCGATGGCGTTGCTGCCGCCGCCGACGCATGCGACCAGTTCGTCCGGTAACCGTTCTTCCTTCTCCAAAATCTGCCGCCGCGCTTCGCGTCCAATCACGCTCTGAAAATCGCGCACCATCATCGGGTACGGATGCGCCCCGAGGACGCTACCGAGGATGTAGTGGGTCGTGCGGACGTTCGTCACCCAATCGCGCATCGCTTCGTTGATGGCTTCCTTGAGCGTCTTCTGGCCCGCGTGGACCGCGCGCACTTCCGCACCCAGCAGTTGCATGCGATAGACATTCAATGACTGGCGTTCCATGTCCACCGCGCCCATGTAGACGACGCAGTCCATGCCAAACATCGCCGCCACCGTCGCGGTGGCGACGCCGTGCTGCCCGGCACCGGTCTCGGCGATAATGCGCTTCTTGCCCATGCGCTTGGCGAGGAGAATCTGGCCGAGCGTATTATTGATCTTGTGCGCGCCCGTGTGGAGGAGATCTTCGCGCTTGAGATAAATCTTCGGTCCGCCCAGCTCGCGCGTCATGCGTTCGGCGAAGTACAACGGTGTGGGACGACCCGCGTACTCCCGGAGGTAATAGGCCAGTTCATCCCGGAACTTCTTGTCGCGTCGCGCCTTCTCGTACTC
The DNA here is from genome assembly GCA_003152315.1 of Verrucomicrobiota bacterium. Lineage (GTDB taxonomy): Bacteria > Verrucomicrobiota > Verrucomicrobiia > Palsa-1439 > Palsa-1439 > Palsa-1439. The sequence continues at coordinate 170,162 of PLZV01000025.1, read as the reverse complement.
GCGGGTCAACTCGTGCAACGGCTCCATCAAGGTCTCCGGCACGAACATGCCGCCGTACGGCCCAAAGTGGCCGCCCTTGTCCGGTACGTTTGTCAGGTGCTTTTGCACAATTCGATGAATCTCCGCAGTTTCTCCGGATCCTTCTTGCCGGGCTCGCGCTCCACCCCGCTGGCCACATCCACCGCGTAGGGCCGAACGCGCCGAATGCCTTCCTGCACGTTGGCCGTGGTCAATCCGCCCGAAAGGATGATCGGCATGCCGATCTCTTTCGCCTTCAGCGCCAGCGACCAGTCAAACGTCTTGCCCGTGCCACCTCGGGATTCGTCAGTGTAGGTATCCAACAAGAGCGCGTCAACATCGTACTCCGCGGCCATGCGCAACGATTCGTCATCGCGCACGCGAATGGCCTTGATCGACTTGGCGGCAAACTTTTGACAGAAGCCAGGCGGCTCATCTCCATGAAACTGAAGCACGTTGAGGAGGCACTCGCTCAAGGCCTTCTCGATCTCGTACTCCAGTTCATTCACAAATACACCCACCTTTATCACGAACGGCGGCAAGGCATTACAGATATTGGCCGCCTCGCTCACGGTGATGGAACGCGGGCTTTTCGGATAAAAAATGAAGCCGAGCGCATCCGCCCCGAGTTCCACCGCCAACAGCGCGTCATTCAGATTCGTCGTCCCGCAGATTTTGATCTTGGTATTCATTTACCAAGCAGCTCTTTCACTTTCCCCGTAATGTCCCCGCTCCGCATCAATGATTCGCCAACAAGGATGGCGTTCACGCCGGCTTTCGCGACGCGTTCGACGTCGGCGCGCGTATGAATGCCGCTCTCGGCAACCAGCGTGTGCTTACCACACATCCCCTTTTTTAATTTCGCCGCAAGTTTCTCGGTCGTCGCCAGGCTCACCGAGAAATCGCGTAGGTCGCGATTGTTCACGCCGATAATCTCCGCCCCGGACGCCAGCGCGCGATCCAGCTCCTCTTCGTCATGTACTTCCACTAGGGACGCCAATCGGAGTTGCGACGCCAACTCGCGAAACCCTTTCAGTTGCGCGTCATCGAGAATCGCCACAATTAGCAGAATCGCATCGGCGCCACGCGCGACCGACTCATGAATTTGCAATTCATCGATTATGAAATCCTTTCGCAGCAGCGGCAACCGCACCGCATCGCGGATCAATTGCAAATACTCGACATGCCCCTGAAAAAACTTCTCATCGGTCAACACCGACAGCGCCGAAGCGCCCGCGCCCTCATAGTCACGAGCGATGCGAATCGCATCAAAATCTTTTAGAATTACGCCTGCTGACGGCGAGGCCTTCTTGACTTCCGCGATCAGTGCAACGCCGTCGTCCCGACGCAACGCACCCGCGAAGTCGCGAAAGTCTTTGCGCGACGCAGCCGCTTGCTTCAATTTACCCGCCTGCGGACGCAGCTTGGCCACTTCCAGCTTTTTCTCGGCAACAATTGTGTCGCGGATATTTCCTTTACTCTTCATCCGTCACACCCTGCTTGCGATTGCGCGGCTGGCCGGCTTTGAGCCAGGCACTGATGAATGGATGAATATCGCCGTCCATGACGCCCTGCACGTCGCTGGTTTGGTGGCCGGTGCGCAGGTCCTTGACCATTTGGTACGGCTGTAACACATAGCTGCGGATCTGGTTGCCCCACGCCATCGCGCCCTTCTCGCCGTAGTATTTTTCCATCGCGGCGCGTTTTTCGTCCTGTTCCTTTTCGTAGAGGCGCGACTTCAACATCGCCATCGCCAACTCACGGTTCTGGTACTGGCTGCGCTGGTTTTGGCACTGGACCACGATGCCGGTCGGCAAGTGCGTCATACGGATCGCCGTCTCAACCTTGTTCACATTCTGTCCGCCCTTGCCGCCGGACCGGAATGTGTCCACTTGCACGTCCTCCATCTTGATTTCGATTTCGACCGAAGCTCCCAACTCCGCGATCACGTCCACGCTGGCAAAGGACGTGTGACGGCGCTTGTTCGAGTCGAACGGCGAAATTCGCACGAGCCGATGCACCCCGCGCTCGGCTTTCAGATAACCGTAGGCGTAGTCGCCGGTCACCAGCATGGTGACACTCTTGATGCCCGCTTCATCGCCGGCCTGGATGTCTACCAGGTCGACCTTGAAACCGCGCGATTCGCTGTAACGCTGGTACATGCGCAGAAGCATGTTCGCCCAATCACAACTCTCCGTGCCACCCGCGCCCGCATGGATGCTGAAGATGGCGTTGGATTTGTCGTTTTCCTGGGCCAACAGGTTTTCCAGCTCGAACTGATTGAACTTCTGCTCGGCAGCATTGACCTCCGCCGCGATCCCCTGCTCCGTTTCACCGAGGTCGATGAGCATTGCCGCGTCGGAGATTTTCTGGTCGAGGAACGCCTGCGTGTCGAGTTTACGGCGTATCGTGGACGCCTCGTCCAGAGTAATGCGGGCTTTGGCTTGATCGGCCCAAAAGGTCGGGCCGGCCATGATATTCTCTAGCTCGACGAGGCGAGCGCGTTGTTTATCGACGTCAAAGATACCTCGTTAACGCCTGATGGCGTTCGCGCAAGTCGCTCACCTTGTTCTTGAAATCTTCAATCATGGCACCGCTAACTCACCATACCCGCCACCGATTGTCAACCTACGCGGCATGCGGACGACACAAAATCAGCGAACCGTAAGCGGGCAAGGTCACGTTGCCTTTGACGTTCTGGCCGCTGGTCATGTCTGTGAACGCTTCGCGGCTGAGATTCACCTTGCGGGTCGCAGGCTGAAAATTTAGCAGGAACACAAAGTCATGCTCACCGTCAGTACGCATCTGGGCGGTGACGCCTTTGGGCAGGTTGGCATTGAGAACTCTCTTCAGTTCGAGCTGACGTACAAGGGCGCCGTAAAAGTCGTCATGAAAACGGTCGTCATTGCGTGACGCAATGTAATACGCCTGCCCCTTGCCGAGCGTGTTCACAGTTAAAGCTGGACGGCCCTTGTAGAAGTCCGCACCGTATTTGGCCAGTACCTCGGCAGTTTCGGCATGAATGAGGTCGCACAGGTCGCGCGCCTGGTACCGGCCAGTGAGGCCAAGGCCGTTCTTCGCGACGGGCACGACTACATTCGTCTGCCCCTCGTGCAACGCGTCGATTTCCTCGGACCAAATGCCGAGTGTCTTCCGCAGCGGTCCGGGAAAGCCGCCGTGGAAGCAAAGATCGCTTTCATTGACGATCCCGCTCCAGTAAGTCGCGACGAACACTCCCCCCCGTTTCACAAATCTCTCCATTCGCTCCGCGACGCCCGGCCGCACCATGTAAAGCATGGGAGCAACCAACAGCTTGTAGCCGGCAAAGTCACCGTCCATGTTGATCACATCCACGGGTACGCCGCGCGACCAAAACGGCCGATACTGCGCAACGCAAGTCCCGCCGTAGTCCCGCCGCTTCCGCGATAGTCCCTGCAAGTCGCCAATGACCCACTCGTTTTCCCAGTCGTAGATGACCGCCACTTCCGGACGAATCGTCGCGCCGACAACCGCGTCCAGTTTCTCCAGGATCTCTCCCACCTCCGCGACATCGTGGAACGTGCGCGTGTGCTCGTGGCCGACATGATCGACGACCGCGCCGTGAAACTTCTCGAACGAGCCGCGGCTCTTGCGCCATTGGAAGTACTGCACCGTGTCCGCGCCGTGGGCTACCGCCTGCAACGAAGAGAGCCGGTGCATGTTGGGGCGCTTGAGCTTGCAGACCTCCTGCCAATTCGTGATGCTCGGCGTGCTCTCCATCAATAGGAACGGCTTGCCGCCCTTCAGGCAGCGATAAATGTCGTGGATAAATGAGACCGAACTCCCCAGCCGCCAATCTTCTTCCTGCCCGTGCCATGTGGGATAGCTGTCCCAGGAAACCACATCCAATTCTGGCGCCACTTTCCAATAATCCAGGCCGGCGTAGGTGCCCATCATGTTCGTGGTCACCGGCACGTTCGGCGTGATCTCGCGAAGTGGTGCGATCTCGTGTTTCATAAAGTCGGTCGTTTGGTGGGTGACGAACCGTTTCCAGTCGAGGTTGAGGCCGTGAACCGCCCATTCGCCATGGGGCGCCGGCGATTCAACTTGCGACCAATCGGTGTACGTGTGACTCCAAAAGGCGGTCCACCACGCCTGATTCAAGGCATCAAGCGACGTATACCGCTGTTTGAGCCACGCACGAAACGCGTCCTGACACAACGGGCAGTGGCACTCGCCGCCGTACTCGTTCGAGAGATGCCACAGCAGCAAGGCAGGATGATCCTTATACCGCTCAGCCAACTTGTGATTGATAAGCGCTGTTTTCTCTCGATAAACCGGCGACGTGTAACAGTGATTGTGGCGGGCGCCATGCAGGATACGAACACGGTCCGCATTCATGCGCAGGATTTCCGGATACTTTTGCGACATCCATGCTGGCCGCGCACCGCTGGGTGTGGCGAGAACCGCGAACATTCCATCCTTCGCGAGATTGTCCAGCACTCGGTCGAGCCAATCGAAGTTGAACCGGCCTTCTTCCGGTTCCAGCGCCACCCACGAGAAGATGCCGACCGACACCGTATTGCAGTGCGCGAGCTTCATCAACCGCAGGTCGTCTTTCAGCACCTCCGGCGAACGTAGCCACTGTTCGGGGTTGTAATCGCCGCCGTGAAGGAAATGCGGACACTTGGGATTGATCGGCGGATAGCGTTTGGTCATTTTCTTGATGCTCGGTCCGGATAATTGTGGCGATGTGGAAGATAACAACACAACCGATTGCGAAGCAAGGCTTCACAGGTATGATGAAAACCGTGCCTCCGCCAGCGATTTCGTCGTGGTTTGGCCGGATATCGGGATGTTGACATGGCGCTGGGAGGCAGATATTCTAAGTGTTCTAGGACGAGGCGGGTTGTACCGATGAATTCAAAGGGCAACATCTTCCTGATCGTTTGCGCCACCACTGCGGCGTTTTATTTGCACATCTTTGCGGCGGTTTCTCGCGCTGAACTCACGGAGGCGTGGGTCGATCAAGGTTGGGCGAGCGCAAACCCCGGCGATCCGGTCGGCGGACATGTGTTTGGCCAGGACGCTTTCGCCCATATTCAGGATGCCGTCAACGCGGTCGCCACGAGTGGTGTGGTGCGTGTGGCAGCCGGAACCTACCTGGAATCAGTCGACTTCGGCGGCAAAGAGCTGACGCTGCAAAGCGAATTCGGGCGACCAACACGATCATTGATGGCAGCAATGCAAGGGGCAGTGTAGTGACTTGTGCCGGCGGTATGTTGGATGGATTTACGATCCAACATGCAACGGGTGCCGACAATTTTGGTCTGGGCGCGGGCATAAGCGCGTCTGGCTCCGCTCAGCTTCTCAATAACATCGTTCGCGATAACTCCGGCCAGGGCATTTCCCTTGCGGGCTTTTCTGGCGTTATCTCCAACAATACGATTCAAGGCTCCTCACGAGTGGGCCTTTATTTACAGAGTTCGTCCCCCTGATCATCAACAATACGCTTCTTGATTCCGAATGCATTGACACTTTCGATTTGGGTGGCGGCACGATCGGGTTCCGGACCACGGCGAACCTTATCAAGGGCGGGATGTTGCTGGAGTCATTAGGATCGACGTCGAACGCCATCGATGAGATTAGCAATAACCTGCTGAATGGACAAATCAACGTGGACCTGGACGGAGGCCCGGTTCTCCTGGTCCGCAACAATACATTTGCGGGGGGAACCATCTGGATGCAGAACGGCGGAACGAACACGCACATCGTCAACAACATCTTTACCCAGTGTCACGGCGCCATCCAGTCAGAAGCCGTTGAGATCCGCAACAACGACATGTGGCTGAACGATATCGATTATTACAACCTTGCTGATCGGACTGGAACCGACGGCAATATGGCGGTCAATCCTCTTTTTGTAAATCCGTCCACCGGCGACTACCACTTGAACGAGACCAGCCCGTGCATCGGTGCAGGTACGAACAATGCCCCACCCGCAGATTTCGACGGACATCTTCGGGCAGATCCCCCTGGGTCCAACCCCGACTTGGGCGCATATGAAAACTCACGTGCCACGCCGGCGGCCTATGATGTGGGCGCCTATTTCGGATTGGGCGTTAGCAACGTGTTCATCTACCAGGTCCGACAGGGGAAGACGGTTGGCTCTCTCCGTCGCGTAATTACCAGCGTCGACTATACCACCAAGCCAGCACCCGCCTATATTGTAGAGGACACACAGGATGGCCAAGTCGAGCGGACCACCGAACCGGTCATTACAAACGCCGAGGCCATCGTGAGCATGGAATCGTCCGGCCATGTCCTCGAATTCTGGGATCCGTTGGTTATCGCGAATAATCCCGCAAGCCTGGTTCGACGTTGGGTCATCAAGACCTACGCCTCGTACGACAGTGGCGATGGTCTGCCGGCAACACTGACGGTCAGCGTGGGCAAACAGCGCAAAATCACTGTGCCCGCCGGCACCTTCAACGCGTTCCCAATCTCCTACCATCTCGTCGTGCGCACGTCCGGCCGTAAATCAACCGTTACGAGGTGGCAGGACTGGTTGGCTCCCAACGTCGGCATTGTTCAAACACGGGCTGCGAAGCAAATCTTAAAGCTGGATTCCTTCACTACCGCGGGCTCCACAACATCGCCCATGCCTGCCGCCGAACGATCAGCAAACCGCCCGCCTTGACCAGGCAGATGGCAGCCCTCTTATCGGTTGATGACTATCGTCGTCAAATGCGTTTCGCGCGCGGGCCCTTCGGCGTGTCTTCGATCCCCCAGCGCTGTTTCGCGAGTTGATCGCGGATCTCGTCAGAACGCTTGAAATTCTTGGCCTTGCGAGCCGCTTGCCGTTCCTCGACCAGCGCAAGCACCTCGGCCGGCGCCTCTGATTTGACCGGCATCCCGAAGCCCAGAACTTGATCGATCCGTTGCCACGTCGCAAGAATCGCTGCCGCTTCACTCGCCGCAATCGTCCGCTTGTTGGCTTCCCGGATAAACTCGAACAACGCGCCGAGCGCGGCGCTGGTGTTCAAGTCATCGTCCATCGCCGCATCGAACCGCGACTGAAGATCGGGAACAATGCCGGCGGGATTCGCGTCGAGTTTCAGTAGGAATTCATCCATCCGCTGCAATGCTGACCGTGCGGCTTGCAGGCCGTCCATAGTGAAGTTGAGCGGGTCGCGGTAATGCGCGGAGAGCAGGACGTAACGGACTTCACGGCCGCTCCAACCTTTCGCCAGCAAATCACCAAGCGCGTAGTAGTTGTTGAACCGTTTGCTCATCTTCTTGCCTTCAACGAGCAAGTGGGCATTGTGCAACCAGTAACGGACGAACGGTTTCCCGGTCGCGGCCTCGCTCTGGGCAATTTCATCTTCGTGATGCGGAAAGACGAGGTCTTCGCCACCGCAATGGATGTCGAACGTCTCGCCGAGGTGTTGGATGCTCATCGCACTGCACTCGATGTGCCACCCCGGCCGACCCGGGCCCCAAGGCGAGTCCCATTTCACATCGCCGTCCTTCTCGTCCCACGCCTTCCAGAGCGCGAAATCGGCCATCTCTTCCTTGTCGTAGTCATCGCTTTTGATGCGCGCAACCGCCGTGCTCTGATCACCGACTTGCCGGTGCGAAAGCTTGCCGTATTCAGGAAACGACTTGATCGAGTAATACACGCATTTGTCGTCGCTGACGTAGGCGTGGTTCCCGGCGATGAGCTTTTCGATCATTGCAATCATGCCGGGGATCGCTTCGGTCGCGCGGGGGATGATGTGGGCGCGTTTGACGTTGAGTCTGTCGAGGTCGGCCAGGAACGCGGTCGCGTAGAGGTTGGTGACTTCCTTGAGCGGCTTGCCGGATTCGCGGACCTTATTGATGATGCGGTCTTCGACGTCGGTGATGTTCATCACGTGCGTCACATTGAATCCCCGGTATTCGAGCCAGCGGCGCAGCAAATCGTCGAACATGAAGGCACGCAGATTGCCGATGTGAACAAAGTCGTACACGGTCGGGCCGCACGTGTACAGACCGACGTGCGGCGGTTTGAGCGGAACGAATTCTTCCTTCGTCCGCGTGAGCGTGTTGAAGAATTTCACATCTCCACCGAGGCGATCGCCACCACCACAATGCCTTCTTCGCGACCGGTGAATCCCATGTGCTCACTGGTGGTGGCTTTTACCCCGACCTGAGTCGGGGCGACGCCGAGGTTTTTTCCCAGAATCTCCTGCATTTTCGGGATGTGCGGCGCCATTTTGGGCGCTTGGGCAATGATCATGGCGTCCACGTTGTTGATGCGACCACCGGCCTTGCGCACGCGTTCCGCGCACTCCTTCACGATGACCATGCTGTTCATGTCCTTGAACTTCATGTCGCTGGGCGGGTAATACTTTCCAATATCACCCAGCGCCGCCGCTCCCAGCAACGCATCCGCGACGGCATGCGCCAGTACATCGGCATCGCTATGGCCTTCCAATCCAACGTCGTGCGGGATTTCGACTCCTCCCAGGATGCACTTGCGGCCGGCGGCAAACCGATGCACGTCGATTCCGATTCCAACGCGGTTCATAAGAGTTTGGAGCTTACCCTACCCTCGTACCTGAAGCAACGCCGAGAAATCGCGCGGGGATGACTTCTTCCACAACCCGTCTTCCGACACGAACCACGCGGAATGCTTTCGCCTGTGGCCGCGAACTCACGGCTTCGACAAATCGCCGGCCGACAAAGTGCGCGGCAGCGCCGTCATCCAGGGCGAAGCCATCGGGCAGTTGGCCGGTGGCAATAAAACGGAACAACGTCGGACGGCGCTCCTTCTCTCCGTCGTAATGCGGACAAACCGATCCCGGCAACAGCCCCAAACCGTCACGCAACGCCGCCAGCGGTCCAAATGAATCCGTGCTGCACGCCTCGAACCAGCAATTGGCCCCGGCGCTGGTGCCCGCCAGAACAATCCCCCTCCGCCAGGCTGTCCGCAGCGCGCGATCAACGCCATGGATGCGCCAAATTGCCAGCATATTGGCCGTGTTTCCGCCGCCGACATAGATCACGTCCTGCCGCAACAGAAACCTGGCTGGATCCACATGCGTCAGATTGAAAAGTCCCAAGTGTGAGGCCTCGCATTTCCGGTGGGACATCGCTTTGTGAAATTTCTGGAAGTAGCTCTCCGCATCACCACTGGCTGTACCTAGAAAACAAATCCTTGGGCGGCGTTTGCCTGACAATCCAAAAATGAAATCATCCAGCAATGGATTGTTGGGCTCGTCGCTGAAGCCTCCTCCCCCCAGCGCCACAATCTGGCGAGGCTTCATAACCGCACCCGAAGCAAGGCTTCCGCAATGGCCAAATCTGCAGGAGTGGTGATCTTCAGGTTAAGGAATGATGTCTCGACCAAGTGGACCTTCTGGCCGAGCGATTCGACCGCTGCCGCCTCGTCAGTAACCACGGTCTGCTCCTGGAAAACTTTGGTGTACGCCTCGCGCAGGAGTGACAGACGTGCCGTTTGCGGTGTTTGCACAGCCCACAGCTTCGTGCGATCCACCGTGCGAATCACGGTCTTGTCCTCGTTCGCCTCCTTGATGGTGTCCACTACCTTGTTAGCCGCGATGCCGGTGCCGTGCGCGCGAGCGCTCGTGATTGTGGCTTGAATCAGGGCCGGGGTGACCAATGGCCGAGCACCGTCGTGGACCGCGACAATTTCCGTGGCGGGATCGCATTTCTCCAGACCGTTCCAGACCGAGTTCTGGCGTTCGACGCCGCCATCGGTGACAGCAACCACCTTCTGGAACCCAAACTCGCGAACCACCTCTTCCGCCTGTTGGGCATAATCGGGACGGCGCACGAGGATGACCGCATCGACCGCGCCGCACAGCTCAAACGCCGCTAGCGAGTAGCAAATGAGCGGTTTGCCGAGAAGTTCGATGAATTGCTTGTTGGAGCTGCCGCCCATCCGCGTCGAGCGGCCGGCAGCCAGCACGATGGCCGTGACCATGCGTGGGAGACTAACAGAACTCAGTTTACAGGAGCAAGCCTGCCCCGCTCTTCACTGGGCGACTCGGCTTCGGCGTGGTCAGTGCTTCGGCCGTTGCCATTGGTCACTTCGGCGAACGCCATGCGACCCGCAGCAGTTTGCAGCACGCTGGCGATGGTGACCTCAATCTCCTGCCCCACGGAGCGGCGGGCGTTGTTGACGACGATCATCGTCCCGTCGTCGAGATAGGCGATGGCTTGTTGCGGTTCGCGCCCCTCCTTGATGAGGCGAACCGTGAGCTTCTCGCCTGGCAGGACGACGGGACGCAAAGATTTGCCAAGCTCGTGGAGATTGAGCACCTTGACGTGCTGCAGTTCGGCAATCCGACTGAGATTGTAGTCGTTGGTCAAAATTTCAGCGGGTAGCATCTTCGCCAACTGCACGAGCTTGGCGTCCACTTCCTTGATGTCCGGCAGGTCGTTCTCGTGAAACTTCACTTCCACCCGCGGGTTGAGCTGGAGCATCTTGAGTACCTCGAGGCCGCGGCGTCCCCGCACGCGTTTCACCTCGTCACCGGCGTCGGCGATGTACTGCAATTCATCGAGGACGAACCGCGGCACAATGAACACCGCATCGAGAAAGCCCGTCAGACAAACTTCCTGGATGCGGCCGTCGATGATGATATTGGTATCGAGCAACACGAGACGCTCGGGTTTGTTCTCCTTGATGAACTTCACATAGGGGATGACGAGGTTGAACTCGTCTTTCGCGCGCAGCGCAATGACCATTGCTAGATAGGTGCCGACCACGTACATGACAATCTGCGCAATGAGTTTGGGTTCATCATCGATAAATTTGAACAAGACGGAATTGCCAATGAAGTAGCTGATCGTGAATCCGACGAGAATACCGAACGTAGCGGCCGAGAGTCCGCGCAACGAGAAACCTTTCAGAAGCTTGTCAATGCCGATGAACGCGCCGCCACCGACCAGGCCGATCAGGACGGCGATGACGGGATGCTGCGCCCACTGATCCTCCAACTGCGAGATGGACCAACTCCCCATCACGCAGAGGATCAGGAAAAAGATTCTTAACATCAACAACGTCATAGCTCTAAACCTATTACTCCGGGGACAAAGGGAGCAGGTTTAAGGCCAGAGTACTATTCCCAGCGACCTGACTTTCGCTACCGCGCCGGCGCTGTGGAGTCGGTACCGAAAATAAGGGTTCCGCCCCCACTTTGGGTGGGTCGGGCGGGCTGCGGAACGGCTCCGCGCTTCGGTTCCTCCGTGCTTTTCGAGGCCGCCCGGTTACCCTCCTTGTAAAGAAGGCCATACTTGCGCCAATTTTGCACCAAATGCACAATTTCGTCGTGCAACGTTGGATCGACGAGCAACTTACCGACCGTTCCCTCGCCCTTCTGTAGCCGCTCGAGAATATCATTCACTTTGGCCGTGCTTTCGGCCAGGTTTTTCATTGCCGCGCGGATGTCATCCTGATTGGCACTGACCAGTTGATCGACGTTCTTGGAAGTCTTGCTGAGGTTGTCGGCGGCGTCCGAGAATCGGGTCAGGACGTTATCCACTTTACCGCGATTCTCATCGACGATGCTACGCATGCTTAACGTCAGACCGACCGCGTTGCTGCTGGCCATTTCAATATTGGCCAGTGACATGTCGATGTGCTCCAGGCTCTGGGTGCTCAACACCGTCTCGTCGATGCGTTGGATAGTCTTGTCCACGCGCTCGATCGTGCCTCCGGCTTGATGCAGCACGTCCACCACTCCGTGAATCGCCTCCGTAAGGTCCATGCTCGCCGTTCCATTTACGGTGTCTCCGGGCTTGAGAAACTCGGCAGTTGCACTCTGCGGCATCACATCGACATAACGGTCGCCGAGCAGTCCGGATTGGTTGATAACGAATTTGGCGTCCTTGCGGATCTTCACAGTTTGATCGAGGTTCAGCTGGACGTTGACCTTGAGCACTCCTTCCTGATTGAGCGTGATGTTGCCCACCTTGCCAACGGAAATGCCGCCGTACAGCACATCGGCGTCCCGGACGATGCCACCCACATCCGAGAAGATGACGGTGACTGCATAGCTCTTCTTCGCCAGCTTCTCGTATTTGCCGAACTTGAGGATCAAGCCGGCAACCAACACCAGGCCGATCACTACGAAAATCCCCACTCTGAGTTCAGTGAACCGTTGCTGTGCCATGCTGCACCTCCTGAGTATCGTCGCCAATGCCTGTAATAAATTGTTTCACGATGGGGTCCTGGGTTGCCTGGATCTCCTCCGGCGTACCAACCACATGGATGGTTCCCTCGTGCAGCAATGCGATGCGATCCGCGATTTTATATGCACTGACCATGTCATGTGTCACCGCGACCCCCGTGCAGTGCAATTGGTCATGCAACCGTAGGATCAACTGATTGATATTATCCGCCCGAATAGGGTCCAGTCCCGTTGTCGGCTCATCGTAGAGTATGTATTTCGGGTTGGCCACCACCGCGCGCGCCAGACCCGCGCGCTTGCGCATGCCACCACTCAGTTCGGCCGGCTTCTTGTCCTGCGCCTGCAACAAATCCACGATGGTCAGCGATTCCTCGACGCGCTTATGGATCTCGGCCTCGGGGCGGCGTTCCTCACGTAGCGGAAAGGCCACGTTGTCGTATAGCGTCATTGAGTCAAAGAGCGCCGCGCTCTGGAAAAGAAAGCCAAACTGTTTGCGGATCGGCGTTAGTTCCTGTTCGTCCAGCGGCACGATGTCCACGCCCTCCACCAGGACCTTGCCCTTGTCCGGCTTGAGCAGGCCACAGAGATGTTTCAAGAGCACGCTCTTGCCGCCACCGCTGCGCCCGATGATGACAATGGTCTCAGCGTCGCGAATCTCCAAATCCAGGCCCCGCAGGACTTCCGTGGCACCGAAACTCTTCCATAATCCCTCAATCTTGATCATGGCGGAATGATCGCATTGAACAACACCGCAATGAAAAAATTGGCGATAAGGACCGTCAGGGAAGACACCACGACGGCTTGCGTCGTGGCACGCCCGACGCCTTCCGCCCCTTCACCGGCCTGGAAGCCCTTGTAACAGGAAATCAGCCCAATGAAGATCGCGAAGAAAACGGACTTGATTAGGCCGCTGACCACATCCTTGGCGCTCGTGAACTTGTACATGTTCGTCAAAAAATACGCCTTGTCGATCCCCAGCATGTCCACCCCGATCAAATACCCGCTGAAAATGCCAAAGAACATCGCCTCGGCCGTGAGCAGCGGCAGCGACACCAGCAAGGCCAGAAACCGTGGTATCGCCAGGTAATTCACCGGTGCCGTCCCCATCGAGCGCAGCGCATCCAACTGCTCGGTCACCTTCATCGTGCCCAGTTCCGCAGCGATCGCCGCACCCACCCGACCCGCAACCATTAACGCCGTCAGAACCGGGGCCAGTTCACGGGTCATGGCCACACTCACGACCGGGCCGACCGCTGTGTCCATCTTCACCTTGTGGAACTGGTTGTAGATTTGATCGGCAAACACCATGCCCGTGAACACGCCGGTGATCACGACGACCGCCTGGGACTGCCAGCCGACCTTGTAGATTTGGTCGAACGTTTCCTTCCAGCGCGGTCGCTTCGTAAAGGCTGTCTTGACGATATCGATCAGGAGCAGCAGCATCGCGCCGAGCTGGTTGAGCTGGCCGACCACAAACTCCCGGAAACCTGCAAGCGCTTCGGTCATGTCGCGGCAGCATAAGGAAGTGGTCAGGCCGTTGCAAGCCCGCCGTGCCGACAACCCGCGCCTTCCCGAAAATCAAAAGCCGCCCCGGATTACTCCGGGACGGCCTCGGGTGAAACAACCACCAGCGTTTAGCTGGCGCTGGTGGCGAGTTGATTGAAGTCCAGTTTGCCGTCGCCAACAGTGATTTCGATTGTCTCGCTCGGCTTGATATTGCCGCGCAGGATTTCCTCGGCGAGCGGGTCCTGCAGGTATTTTTCCACAGCGCGACGCAACGGACGCGCGCCAAACTGCGGATCGTAGCCCTTCTCAATGAGAAAGTCGGTCGCCGTCGAGTTGAGGCTGATCTCGACGTCTTTGTACTTGAGCCGGCTCTTAACCTTCTCGACTTCGAGATGGACGATCTGGCCCATATCGGCCTTGGTCAGCGTGTGGAAGACGATGACGTCGTCGAGGCGGTTCATGAACTCGGGCTTGAACGCGCGCTTGGCTTCTTCCAGGAGCTTGTTCTTCATGTCGCCGTACACGTGTTCTTCCTTCGCGGGCGCGAAACCAAGTTCACCCGCCTTGCGGATCGTCTCGGCGCCGATGTTCGATGTCATGATGACGGCGCAGTTGCGGAAGTCCACCTTGCGACCGAGCGCGTCGGTCAGGTGGCCGTCCTCCAGGATCTGCAACAACATATTCATGACGTCGGGGTGCGCCTTTTCGATTTCGTCGAACAGCACGACCGAATACGGACGGCGACGCACGCGTTCCGTCAATTGGCCGCCCTCTTCATAGCCGACGTAGCCCGGCGGCGAGCCGACGAGACGCGAGACGTTGAATTTCTCCATGTACTCGCTCATGTCGAGCTGGATGAGCGCGTCCTGGTCGCCGAACATGAACTCCGCCAGCGCGCGGGCCATCAATGTCTTGCCCACGCCCGTCGGGCCGAGGAACACAAACGAGCCGATGGGACGGTTCGGATCCTTGAGGTCGGCGCGGCTGCGGCGCAACGCCTTGCTGATCGCGATCACGGCCTCGTCCTGGCCGATCACGGTCTTGCGCAGTTCGGCCTCCATCTGGAGCAGCTTCTCGGTATCCTTCTGTTCCATGCGGCTCAGGGGTATGCCCGTCCATTTGGCGACAATGTGCATGATGTCGTCTTCGGTAATGACGATCTGTTTTTCGTCGCGCGCCTGGCGCCATTCGGCCAGCGTCTGTTCCAGATTTTCCCGCGCGTGCTTTTCCTTGTCACGAAGGCTGGCAGCCAGCTCAAAGTCCTGCGCCTTGATCGCCGCCTCTTTCTCTTCCTTGATCTTTTCGATGTCGCGCTCCGAATCCTGGATGTTCGGCGGTCGCGTCATCGATTGGATGCGGGCGCGGGCACCGGCTTCGTCCATGACGTCAATCGCCTTATCGGGGAGGAATCGGCCCGTGATGTACCGGTCCGAAAGCCGCGAGGCTGACAGCAGCGCTTCGTCCGAGAACTTGGCGCGGTGATGCTCCTCGTACTTCGGACGCAGTCCCTTCAGGATCTCGACGGTCTGATCGACTGTTGGCGGCTCAACGATGATGGTTTGGAAACGACGCTCCAACGCGGCGTCCTTCTCGATGTACTTGCGGTACTCGTTCATCGTGGTCGCGCCGACCACCTGCAACTCGCCGCGCGAAAGCGCGGGCTTGATGATGTTGCTGGCGTCCATCGCGCCTTCCGCGGAACCGGCGCCGACGATGGTGTGCAACTCGTCGACAAAAAGAATGACGTTCTTCGAACGCTTGATCTCGTCCATGACGGCCTTGATGCGCTCCTCGAACTGGCCGCGGTACTTCGTGCCGGCCACCATCAACGCGAGGTCGAGGGTCACGACCCGCTTGTCGCGCAAAATCTCGGGGACGTTGCCCTTGGAAACTTCCTGGGCCAGGCCCTCCACGATGGCGGTCTTGCCAACACCCGCTTCGCCGAGCAGGACGGGGTTGTTCTTGGTGCGACGGCAGAGGATCTGGATGACACGCTCGATCTCATTCTGGCGGCCCACGACAGGATCAAGTTCGTTCTTGCGGGCCAACTCGGTCAGGTCGCGTCCGAACATGCGCAACGCGGGCGTCTTCATTTCCTTCTTGCTGCCGCCGGCTTCGCCTTCTTCGACGCCACCTTCACTCGGCGTGAAGTTAGGATCGAGTTCCTTGAGAATCTCATTGCGGCACCGCTCGATATCGACGTCGAGCGATTTCAGGATACGCGCCGCCGCGCCTTCGCCTTCGCGGAGCAGCCCGAGCAGAATGTGCTCGGTACCGACGTAATTGTGATTAAGCTGTTTCGCTTCCTTCTGCGCCAGCGCGAGGACCTTTTTCACGCGCGGTGTGTAGGGAATATTGCCGACCATCTTGGTCTCGGGGCCGGTGCCGATTTGCTTCTCCACTTCCATGCGGACAGTCTCGAGATCCAGGCCCATCTTCTGGAGAACATTGACGGCGACGCCCTGGCCCAGTTTGATGAGACCGAGCAGCAGATGCTCCGTACCCACGTAGTTGTGGTTGAAACGGTCCGCCTCCTTGCGGGCCAACGCGAGCACCTGTTGCGCTCGCGGCGTGAAATTGTTCATTTCCATCACCCTCCTCTCATTTCTGGTTCGGCTCGGCCGCTCTCCAGAGGCGGCCGATCGCTCAAATTCGGTTTTGAAATACCCGCCAACTGCGCGCGGATCAGTTCCGCCCGCGAAATGTCACGTTCCTCGGCAGTCAGTTTCCGCGCGGCCGCTTTTTGGACATGCGCCGGCTGCGAGAGGATGAACATCTCATCCACCGTGACGCGCGCTGTCGCCGGAAACATCTCTAGGTCTACCCCCATACGCACTAGACTGAGCAGGTTAAGTGCCTCTTTGGAACTGATTGTATGTGCATTGCTAAGAATGCCATACGCTCGACCAATTTGATCATAAACCAGTTTGGGCTTTTTTTCAAGGAGCGTGATCCGCGCATTCTCCTCGTGCTCAATGATCTGCAAAATCACCTTATTAAGGCGCTCGATCACTTCCGACTCTTTTTCGCCCAAGGTCGTCTGATTGGAGACCTGGAAGACATTCCCAAGTGCTTCCGTCCCTTCCCCATACAAACCTCGGACCGCCAAACCAAGTTTATTGACCGCCTGCACGACCTGATTGATCTGGTCGCTCAATACCATGCCCGGCAGATGCACCATGGCCGAACCACGCATCGCCGTGCCCACATTTGTCGGGCAGGCCGTGAGGTAGCCCAGCTTCGGCGAGAACGCATAATCAAGATGTTCCTCAAGTTCCGTGTCAACCTTGTCGATAATCTTAAAGATCGTCTTGAGCTGCAGGCCCGACTTGATCGTCTGCATGCGCAGGTGATCTTCCTCATTGATCATCACACTGATCGTCTCGCGGTCATTAATGACCACCCCGCTGCCGACGTTTTTGGCCGCGTGCTCGCGGCTGATGAGATGCCGCTCCACCAGTACTTGCTTGTGAATCGCGCTGATGTTGTCCATCGAGTCGCCGAAGTGGTCGGCCATCTCCGGTAGGTTCTCCACCACCGGCTGGATCATCCCCAACAGCTTCTGGCGTTCGGCCTTTTTGGCCCAGCCGGGGAAAGGAAATTCTCGAATATTGCGCGCAAATCGGACCCGCGACGACATGACAATCTTGCTGTTGGGTCCATCGGCCTTGACCCACTCGCCCGGGCTTTTCAGCAAATCGTCGATCTTCATGTTCGTATCACTCCGGAGAGCGCACCGCGCTCCCCGTTTTTTTCAACTTCGCCTCAAGCTCGCGAATCTCATCGCGAACCTGCGCCGCGTCTTCATACTTTTCCTCGCTCACCGCCTTCTCCAACTGTTCCGAGAGCTCCCGGATCTTCCCGCTCAACACCAACGTGTGCATTGCTTTCGTCGGCACCTTGCCGATGTGATGATCACCCTTGTGCATCGCCTTCAAGAGCGATGCCAGCCCGACTTCGAAAGTTTCCCAACACGCGCTACAACCGAGCCGCCCGGTCTTCTTGAAGTCCGCCTGGGTGAAATTGCAAACGGGACATTGCACACCCGGCGATTCGAGCTTGATGTCCGCGCCAAGTCCCACCAGCAAATCTTCGTCAAAGCCCGCGGACGCTTCCACGCCCTTTTCCCTGGCGCAGGACTCGCATAAATTCGCCTTCAACAGCTTCCCTCCCACAATCTTTGCCAGGTAAACTGTCGCGTCAGCCTTTTTGCAAATGTCGCAAACCATCGGGTTACTTCGCCCCAATCAACGTTCCCTCGGAACGCGTCAACTTACGGAAGTCCTCCGTCAATTTCAAGGTCAGCAGACCCGGCCGACCCGAACCAATGATTCGCCCATCGATGCTCGACACGGGAACAATCTCCGCCGCCGTGCCCGTGAGAAAAACTTCATCCGCCGTCGCCAAATCGTAGCGCGTCAAGTTCGGTTCGCTGACCGCAATTTTTCGCTTCGCAGCCAGCTCGATGACAACCTGCCGCGTGATGCCAACGAGCGCACCCGCGCTCACGGGCGGGGTTTCGAGTTTGCCGCCGCGAACAATGAAGATGTTATCACCGGTGCATTCGGCGACATGCCCCTGCGCGTTGAGCATGATCGCCTCGAACGTGCCGGCGTTTACCGCTTCGATCTTCGCCAGGATATTGTTGAGGTAGTTCAGCGACTTGATCGAGGGACTCATGGCTGCCGGATTCGTCCGCTGTGTGCTCGCGGTGATCAGCTTCAGCCCCTTGCGGTAAACCTCCCCCGGATACAGTTCAATCCGATCCGCGATAATGAAAACCGTCGGGTTCTTGCAGCGGAACGGGTTCAATCCGAGGTAACCGACGCCGCGCGTCACGACGAGCCGAATGTAGCCGTCCTTCAGCTTGTTCTGCCGGCACGTTTCGCAGCATGCCTCGATGAGTTGTTCCCTCGTCAACGGAATCGACAGCATAATTGCCTTCGCCGAATTGAAGAGCCGATCCAGATGCTGGTCGAGACGGAAAATGCGCCCGCCGTACACGCGGATCCCTTCGAAAACACCGTCGCCATACAACAGTCCGTGGTCGAAGACCGAAACCTTCGCCTCTTCTGACGGAACGTAGTTACCATCCAGATAAATCTTCACACTCTTGTCCTCAATTATGTCTCTACTTACTCCAAAATCCTGCCGTCCGCAATCTCCAACACCCGTTCCCCGCGCGTGGCGATGTGTTCGTCATGCGTCACCATCACCAGTGTCGTCCCCGAGTCCTCCCGCAACCGCCAGAGCAAATCCAGGATCAACTCGCCCGTCTTCGAATCCAGATTGCCTGTCGGTTCATCTGCCAGCACCAGACTGGGCCGATTCATCAAGGCCCGCGCAATCGCCACGCGCTGCTGTTCGCCGCCGCTCAATTCCGCGGGTCGGTGCTCCATGCGCCCACCAAGACCCACGGCCTTCAGCAACTCGGTCCCCCGCTCCGCCATGCCGTCGCGCGTCCGCGATTGCAGCAACGCGGGCAGGCAAACATTTTCCAGCGCATCCAGTTCGGGTAGGAGGTTGTACGACTGGAAGACGAACCCCAGCCGCTCGTTGCGCAGCTTCGTCCGTGCCGCGCTCGACATCCCGAAAAGCGAAGCGCCATCCAGGCTCACGTCGCCTGCGGATGGCGCATCCAATCCGCCCAGCAAATGCAGCAACGTGCTTTTCCCCGCTCCCGAAGCGCCGACGATCACCAGCGCTTCGCCGCGGCGCACGCGCACATTGATCCCCCGTAAAACCTCAACCTCCTGCGAGCCCAGAGTGTAATTTTTACGGAGTCCGCTCGCAACTAAAATGTCGGTGCCGCCGTCACTCATAGCGCAGCGCCTCCACCGGTTCAAGGCGGGCGGCGCGCAACGCGGGGAGCAGACCGGCGAGCGTGCAGATCACCAGGGCGGAGCCCCCAATCGTCAAGAGGTCGCGCAGCGTAAGAAACGCGGGGATGCTGGGGAAATTGTAGATGTCGCGCGGAAACAGGTCGATGCCAACGACGCGGGAGAGGAAATGATTGATCGGGTTGATGTTGTGGACGGTGAGCAGACCGAGCCCGAGGCCGATAGCCACGCCGAAGACGCCGACGATGAAACCTTGCAGCACGAAGATGCGCAGGATTTTTCCCGAAGCCGCGCCGAGCGCTTTCATGACTCCGATCTCGCGGGTCTTCTGCACGGTGACCGTGATCAGCGTGCTCATGATCCCGAAAGCCGCGACAATAATGATGAACGTCAGGATAAAGAACATCACGGACTTTTCGACCTGGATCGCGCCGAGTAACCGCTGGTTCAGTTCCGCCCAGGTCTGCGCGCGGAGGGGGCGCGCAAGCTTTTTGTTCAATACATCCGCCACGGTACGCGCGCCATCAATTGGGTCATCCGTACGAATCTCAATCCCGTGGACGGCGTTACCCAAACTGTAAAGCTCCTGCGCCGTTTCGAGCGACGTAAAGATCAAACCCACATCGTACTCATACATTCCCGACTCGAAGATGCCGGTGACCGTCAATTCCATGGGGAGGTAGACTTCCTCGCCTTTTTTTTCAAGGTTGCGCGGCGAATAGACGATGATTTTGTCGCCGAGGAAAATGCCGTACTGCGAGGCCAATTCGCGCCCAATGACCACCTTGTCCCCGGCCAGGTCGAGGCTGCCTTCCTTGATATAGGTGGCGAGCTGGCTGACCGTCACCTCGCGTTGCGGATCGATGCCCTTGAGATACGGCGTCGCTCTTCGTCTTTCGAATTCAATCATTACCGTCCCAATCGCAAATGGTGAGGCCGCTTTCACATGCGACGTTTCCAGGACCGTTTGGAGCAGTTTGTCGCTGTGCTCGATCAAGCCGCCCGACGTCACCGTCACGTGCGCATGCATGCCCATGAGTTTCTCGCGCAGTTCGCGGTCGAAACCGCTCATGACAGCAATAACCACGATGAGCACCCACACACCGATTGCGACCCCCGATAGGGAGATGAGAGTAATGACTGAAACAAACGTGCGTTTGGGTTTGAGATAGCGGAGACCGAGGAAGAGCTCGAAAGGCAGGCGCGTCATGGGCAAAAAAAATCCGAATGTCGAAACTCGAAACAAATCCGAAACTCAAAGGGACGCGGCAAATTCACATTTCGGATTTCGAGATTCGGATTTCGGATTTTCCTCATCATTGTGGCCGCATCAGCGGGAACAGAATCACATCGCGGATGCTTTCCGCGCCCGTGAGCATCATGACCAGCCGGTCGATTCCCATACCCATCCCGCCAGCCGGCGGCATGCCGTGCTCCAGCGCCAGGAGAAAATCCTCATCGAGTTTCTCCGCGTTTCCATCCGCCTGCGCGAGCAATCGCTCGCGTTGTACGACCGGATCGTTGAGCTCGGAGTACGCGGGCGCAATCTCCTGGCCATTGATGATCAGCTCGAAGACATCCACGACGCTCGGGTCCTCCCGGTTGAGTTTCGCGAGCACGACCAATTCCGCGGGCAGGTGCGTCACAAACGTCGGGTTCATCAGTGACGGCTCGATGATCTTCTCGAAAATCGCGTTGGTCACTTCGTAATCGGGCGTATTGGCCGCAACTTCAACCCCCATCGTGATGGCTTGCGCCTTGCGATCCTCGGGGGTGAGTTTGAACCACTCCTTGCCAAGCCGCTCTTCGACCAACTCGCGATACGTCACGCGTCGCCACGGAGGCGTGAGGTCGATTTCCTGGCCGTCGCTGCGCCGGAGCAGCAACGAATCCGTGATGGCCTCCGCAACCGACACCACCAGCCCCTGCGCCAGGTCCATCATGGACTCGTAGTCGCCGTAGGCCTGATAGACTTCGAGCATCGTGAACTCGGGATTGTGGCGGCGCGAGATGCCTTCGTTGCGGAAATTGCGGTTGATCTCGTAGACGCGCTCGAAACCGCCGACGAGCAGCCGCTTGAGATAAAGCTCGGGGGCCACGCGCAGGAAAAGGTCAAGATCCAGCGCATCATGATGCGTCTGGAACGGCTTGGCCGCCGCACCGCCCGCGAGCGGTTGCATCATCGGCGTTTCGACTTCCATGAAGCCGCGGGCGTCCAGAAACTTGCGCATCTCCGCCACGATGCGACTACGCGCCAGAAATGTCTCGCGGGACTTTTCGTTGAGAATCAAATCGAGATAGCGTTGCCGTAAGCGGGTTTCGAGATCTTTGATGCCGTACCATTCTTTCGGGAGCGGCTGGATTGCCTTGCTCAACAGCGTCACGCTCTCCACTTTGACGGTCAACTCACCCGCATGGGTCGTGAACAGCTTGCCGCTGACGCCCAGGATGTCTCCAAGATCGACGAAATGCTTGAAGAGGTCGAACTGGTCCTCGCCCAGCGCCTGCTTTTGGACGTAAATCTGGATCTTCGCGGTTGAATCCTTGATATCCGCGAACAGGCTCTTGCCCATGTCGCGGTGGCTCAATACGCGCCCGGCCAGCCGCACCTCGCGGTCGGGTGTGGCATTCGCGCGCGCAGAGCCAATCGACTCGCTGACTTCGAATCGCCCGCCGTACGGGTCGATCCCCATTTCCAACAGCTTCTGTCGTTTCTCCAACCGCGCTTTGGTCAGTTCGCCCTGGGGTTCCATGCCGCGCGAAGAATAGCCGCAGTCACCGGTGCGGGCAACGCTAAACATTCCGTGCCCAAATACTGGAATTCCTCCCCGGCTTGCGCTACCGTGCCCGCGTGAAGTTGAGGACCTTACTGGCCGTTTTGGCGCTGGCAGTCACAAGCGTGACACGCGCGCAGGACGCCACTGCACCGTCGATTGCGAGTTTTGCGAACGTGACCGAGGGACGCTACCAGGTGTTTGCTCAGGGTGGGCACCAAATGGCGTTCGAGGTCAATTTGTTCATGAAAGAGATGCTGCGCCAGTATGAAAAGTTCTTTAACAACTGGTCCATCAAAGACGGCGCGCGCGTGATCGTTTTCGACAATCCCGAGGACTTCCGCCATTACACCGGCAACGTGGTATCACTGACCCATGCGGGCCTGGCGGGTTACTGTCATCTCAAAACCGATGAAGCGGGCAACCAGTTTTATGAAATCGTGACGTATCAGGACCCAAATCTATGGCGCGTACTGGCGCACGAGGGGTTCCACCAGTTCATCGGTTATGAACTTGGCTTGCAGATCCCGACGTGGCTGAATGAAGGCACGGCGCAGTACTTCGAAACCAGTTCCATCACAGGCTCGCATTTCAACGTCGGCCAGATCAGCCGCAACAAGCTGTTGTACGCGCAGGCCCTAATCCTTAACAAGAAGGCGCCGCCAATCGCGCAATTGGTCACGTGGGACCAGGCCACTTTCTATGCGAACGCGAATGTGGCCTACCCAATGAGTTGGGCGCTCGTCTATTACCTGCTGAACTCCAACAACGACCGGTACGAACAGAGCCGGTTCCGCCGCTATTTGCAGGACCTGAAGTTCGGTAACGACAGTTTCCGTAGCCTGCAAAAGGAGTTTGGGTCGGACGTCAACCGCTGGCAGGCTGACTTTGAAGACTACATCCTGCACCTGAAACCCCAGACGGATTGATGTCCCGCGCGTCCGCCGCCTTTTTCCGTATTGTTGGCGGATGGCTTCCGCGAATTGTGTAGGATTTTGCAGTCGATTTCGCTACGGTGGAGCATTGGTATGCGGGGGTTGCGCTAGCTTCGGGATGATAAACTGGTACGACATCGTGGTGGTCGGCGCGCTGTTCTACGGCGTGTGGAGCGGCATCCGGGCCGGATTGACGGGTGAGATCATTCGCGTCGTGGGGCTGGTGCTGATGATCGTGCTCGCGTCGGAGTTCCACCAAACCGTGGGCGACTGGCTCAACGCAAATTCCCCCCTGCCTGACGACGCGGCGCAGGCCGTTGCCTTTGTGGGCATCGCCGTGGTGGTTTACCTGATCACACTGGCGATCCGGCTGAGGACCAGCAAGCGGATGCAGGAATTGAAGGTCGCGGCGTTGTTGGAAAACGTGGGCGGTGGTTTTGCGGGCGCGATTCGCATGGTGATAATCATGGCGTGGATATCGGTGATTCTGAGCCTCTCGATGAGCGGTTTTATGGCCGACCAAGTCGGCGTCAGGTCCCGTTTTGGATCGCTGGTTCTCGACCAACTCCCCGCGGTGCGAGCGGCGATGAACAATAGCTGGTTCTCGCCGAAGGCGAGGCCACAGCCCGAGCCGAGCCACGAAGAGAGCAGCTCGAGCAGTACGCAACATTTGGAAACGATTAGCAAATAAGCTGTGCCCGGTTTAATCCCCGAACCTGTTCTCGAGCAGATTCGCCAGAACAACGACGTTGTCGAGGTGATCGGCTCCTACTTCCCGCTGAAACGCGCGGGCGCAAACTTTCGCGCTCTCTGTCCGTTTCACAAGGAGAAGACCCCGAGCTTCAACGTGAATCCCTCGAAGCAGATCTGGCACTGCTTTGGCTGCGGCGAGGGCGGTAACGTCTTCACGTTTGTGATGAAGTACGAGAACCTCGACTTCCTCGCCGCGGTCCGCCGTCTGGCCGAGCGCGCCGGCATCAAGCTGGAATACGAGGAACGGGCCGGCGACCCGGGCCGCGACC
The DNA here is from genome assembly GCA_003152315.1 of Verrucomicrobiota bacterium. GTDB lineage: Bacteria > Verrucomicrobiota > Verrucomicrobiia > Palsa-1439 > Palsa-1439 > Palsa-1439. The sequence goes on along the minus strand of PLZV01000025.1, from coordinate 145,885 downwards.
AGAAGGAACAACTCCTGACCCTGCACGAAGTAGCCGCGAATTTCTTCCACCACAATCTCATGAAGGAACCGAGCGCCGCTGTCGCGCGCGATTACCTGAAAAAACGCAAGATCCCCGCCGAGACCGCCAAGAAGTGGCGGCTGGGCTACTCGCCGGACGCCTGGGACGGGTTGATTCAGCATGCCGCAACGAAAAAGTTTTCGCCCGAATTACTGGCTGCGGCGGGCCTGGCTTTGGAGCGGGAACGGGGCGACGGATTCTACGACCGATTTCGGGGACGGCTGATGTTTCCGATTTGTGACGAGCAAGGGCGCGCGGTCGGGTTCAGTGGCCGCATCCTGACCGACGCCAAGGACCAGCCGAAGTACGTCAACTCGCCGGAAACGCCGATCTTCCAAAAAGGACGGATCCTCTTCGCGCTCGACAAGGCCAAGCGCGCGATTCTCGACGAGAAATACGCGATCGTCTGCGAAGGACAGGTCGATACGATCTCCTGCCACGAAGCGGGCGTTGAAAACGTGGTCGCGCCGCAAGGCACGGCGTTGACCGAACAGCACGCGCGCATCCTGAAGCGCTACGCCGAGGAGGTGGTGCTGATGTTCGATGCCGACGCGGCCGGCCAGAACGCCATCGTGCGCAGCGCCGAGCCGTTGTGGGATGCGGGCGTGGTTATCCGCGTGGCGGTCCTGCCGGCAGGGCACGACCCCGACAGTTTCGTGAAAGCCTTCGGCGCGGAAAAGCTGAAGGAGTTGGTTACCAAAGCACCCAGTTTCTTCCTGTATTTACTCGACCGACTTTCGCAGCAGCACGACCCGCGCACGGAGCGAGGCAAGCTACAGATTGCGCGGCAAATGGCCGAATGGCTGGCGCGGATTCCGACCCCGATCCTGCTGGCGACGTATGCGCAGCAAACCGCCAAGCGCCTCGACATCGGCGAAGACGTGCTGCGCAAGGAGGTCACGAAACTAACGGGTCGCCGGCGCGACCGCAGCGGTATGACCGGCGGTGACGATGAGGCGGATGACACGGCCGACTTTGATGAGGAACGGCCACGAGGGTTGCCGGCGGAGGAAATGCTATTGCGAACCATGCTGGCGGACGAACGCGTCATTGAGATGGCCGCGGAGCGCCTGGATTTGGCGTGGCTGAGCAACAGCCTGGCGGGGCAAACGATCCAGGACGTATTGCGCCTCTACAATGGACGGAACTGGATCGGACCGAACTCGCTCCTTAACCAGCCGCAAAACGACCAGACGAGCCGGCTCGTCTCGGAGTTGTTGTTGAACCAGCAAACTGTCAAACAGCCGGAAGTGGCTGCGGCCGACTGCCTTGCAACGCTGGAGCAACGGTGGGTGAAGCAACGTTTGAGCGAACTGCGCAGGCAATTGGAGCAGCCGGGCTTGAGCGCGGCGGATTCCGCTCCGCTGCACCAACAGTTGCTTGACTTGCTCTCCAAACTACAGCATATTGCCACGTTTTTGAAGGGGAAACCGTAACTTACCTGGCGTTCGTCACTGATTTATTTTATGTCGAAGGATAATCATCACCGGAAGAAAACCGTCGTTCTCGAACCACCGAAGCTCGATCGCGACGAGAAAAACGAGAAGATCAAGGAGTTGATCAAGCTCGCCAAGGAGCAGGGCTACCTGACCTATGGCGACGTAAACGACATTCTGCCGGAGAACATACTTTCCCCTGACGAACTCGACTCGATCCTCATCATGCTCCGCGGGATGGATATCGAGATCATTGACGCCTCGGAGGTGGACCGTTTCAAGCGCGAGGCCGAAGAGGAAAAGGAGACCGCCAAAGTCGATTCCCGCCTCGACATCCTCGATGACCCGGTGCGCATGTACCTGAAGCAGATGGGCCAGGTGCCGTTGCTCACGCGCGAACAGGAAGTCGAGATTTCCAAGCGCATCGAGACCGCCGAAAACCACGTCAAGCTGATCATCAACAATTTCGGCTTCACCGCCAAGGAGCACATGGCGCTCGCGAAACGCCTGCTCAACGGCAAAGAGCGGTTCGACCGCGTCATCATCGACAAGAAGATCGACAGCCGCGAGCAGTACATGCGCGTGCTGCCACGGTTGCTCACGCAGGTGGAGAAATCTGACTTGGCGGTCGATGGGCGCTACGACAAGGCGACGCGGTCGGGGCTCAACAAGAAGGAAACCGAAAAACTCCGCCGCGAATTCAAGAAGTCGGACACGTCGCTCCAGAAGTTGTTCGAGAAGTTCTTCTTCAAGCAAAAGGTGCTCGAGGAATTTGTCGAGAAGGCCAACGAGGTCCGTGAGAAATTCGATGAAGCCCTGTTCCAGATCGAACGGCTGGAAAAGTTGCGCAAATCTCCCGCACTCGAAGCGGATCAGCGCATCGAGGAACGCAAGTTGAAGAAGCTCGAACTGGGCGCGCGCATGAACACCGAGGAATTCATCAAGGCGCACGACGAACTCAAGTCGTGGATGAAGAAAGCGGTCCAGGCCAAGAGCGAGATGGTGGAGGCCAACCTGCGCCTCGTGATTTCCATCGCCAAGAAGTACACCAACCGCGGCCTTTCCTTCCTCGACCTGATCCAGGAAGGCAACATGGGCCTGATGAAGGCCGTGGAAAAGTTCGAGTACCGCCGCGGCTACAANNCCTACGCCACGTGGTGGATCCGCCAGGCCATCACCCGCTCCATCGCCGACCAGGCGCGCACGATCCGCATCCCCGTCCATATGATTGAGACGATCAACAAACTGATGCGCGTGCAGAAGCAGTTGCTCCAGGAATTTGGCCGCGAACCGTCCCCCGAGGAAGTCGCCGAGGAAATGCAGATGCCCGTCGACCGCGTCCGCGCCGTGCTGAAGATGGCGCAGCAGCCGATTTCGTTGCAGTCCCCCATCGGCGACAGCGAGGACACCAGCTTCGGCGACCTCATCGAAGACAAGTCCGCCGAGAACCCGTCCGACATGGCGTCGTACTCGCTGCTCAAGGAAAAGCTCAACGACGTGCTGGACACGCTGACCGAGCGCGAACGCAAAGTGCTGCAACTTCGCTTTGGTTTGGGCGACGGCTACTGTCGCACTCTCGAAGAAGTCGGCCGCCAGTTCCGCGTCACGCGCGAGCGCATCCGCCAGATCGAAGCCAAAGCGCTCCGCAAGATGCGTCACCCGACGCGCCTGCGACAGGTTGAAGGCTTCCTGCAAGCGCAGGGCTTCTAACGAAGTTTTTTCGGCCCTCCACCCCATGCCCTGACAGGCCCCCTCTTGCGCCTGCAAAAAATTCAGGATGAAATGGCAATTTGGATTATATTGAGGGGTCATGGAGGCCAGTGCCGTCATTCGAGCATGCGCTCCCCTCGTTCAACCGCTGGAGGACACGAGAGCGATCCCCAACAACGCCAAGTGTCCGCTCCTGATCTATCCAAACGCCCTCGCGCTGCCCAGGGACAATCCGGCGCGGATGATTGAACGATTGCTCGCCGCCAACCACTGGGGCGGGACGTGGCGCGACAGCATCTACCCGTATCACCATTACCACAGCACCGCGCACGAAGTCCTCGCCTGCTACCAGGGCTCGGCCGACGTCCAACTCGGCGGTGAGCCCGGCATCACCTATACGATGAATGCCGGCGATGTCATTCTGATCCCCGCCGGCACCGGCCACAAAAACCTCCACGCCACTGACGACTTCGCCGTTGTCGGCGGCTATCCGCAAGGCCAGAACTGGGACCTGTGCTACGGCAAAGCGGACGAACGCCCCCAAGCCGATCAAAACATCGCCCGCGTCCCCCTCCCCAAAGCCGACCCGATCTACGGCGCCGACGGCCCCGTCATGGATTATTGGAAGGCGTGACAACGCCCATTCTACCTCGCCTACACGTCGGACAACGCGCGGTCATAAAACGCCAGGTAATCATCGGGCGTCTGGCTCGCGCGGAAACTCATCGCCGACCGCGGATGCATGTTCATCTGGCCGGTGATGTTGTAGGGAATCGACGGACCCCAATCGAACTGCTTCCGCATCGGCAGGATCGTGTGCTGGATGACGTCCAGCACCGCGCGCAGTTTGAATTTCGGATTGCGCAGGAAACCGAGCAGCAGTTCCATCGGACAATTCCCCGCGCCGCGTCCGAGCCCCATCAACGTGGCATCGACGCGATTGCATCCAAGAATAATCGCCTCGATGGTATTCGCGAACGCGAGCTGTAAATTATTGTGTGCGTGAATCCCGACTTCCTTCTTCATCCCCTCAACCGACTTCGCGTATTTGCGCACGAGATAATCAATCTGCTCGCGGTACAGATTGCCGTAACTGTCCACCACCACTACGGCGCTGATCGGCGTCTTCGCGGCGAGCTGCAGCACCGTATCGATCTCCGCCTCCTGCACGATGGACACCGCCATCAGATTCAGCGTCGTCTCGTACCCCTGCTCGTGGCAATGATGGATCATCTCCACCGCCTCGGAAATCTGGCTGGCATAACACGCCACGCGGATCATCGAGAGCACGCTGTCCTTGGCGGGAATGATCTGGCGTTTCCAATCGCTCTTACCGCCCGCATCCGCCATCGCCGCCAGCTTCAACCCCGGCGCCACCTTCTTGTGATCGCCCACGATCCGCCGCAGGTCCTCCTCCTCGCAATGCCGCCACGGCCCGTACTCCGCGCGCGGGAATTGCTCGACGGAATTCTTGTAGCCGATCTCCATGTAATCGATCCCGCTCGCCACGCAAGCGTGATACACCGCCTTCACCTGGTCATCGGTGAACTTCGAATTATTGATCAACCCCCCGTCGCGAATGGTGCAATCCAGCACCCGCAACTCCGGCCGATACGTGATCCACGGCGCTTTATCAATCATAGTGTGAACTCCCTTCGGAAACCCGAACCTCCCTCATAAACGGCTAGGCAGCTTGCTGTCAATGGAAACCCGGCGACGGCCGGACCCTGATCCCCAACCCTGGAGGGACGCGCGGAGCTTGTCCTGAGCGAAGTCGAAGGATCGCGTCCGTTGCCCTCAACGCCACCCCCAATTCCGTTCCAAGCCGAGCGCCTTGGGAAGGTGCGGAGCCGAGTCCGACGAGACGCTGCACGTTGTACTTCCGCAGCAAACCGCCTCGTGTTGTCCTCGAGGCCCGTAGGGTAATGCGAATGGGCGTGAGCATTACGAACTGAAACGAACCGGATTGGTTTTCCCCCTCTTCCGCTGCGCAACCGATTACTATTCAACCACATAAGCGCCTATTTTCGATCCAAATCAATCCGGTTCGTTTCGCAGATTCGCATGTTTTGAGGCTCCCTTTCCCCTTGGCTTTCGTGACCCCTTCCCCTTGTAGCCACGGCGCTCTGTCGCCGTGCCTTCCCTGATTTGGCTCACACCCGCCATTTCGTTTCGCCGACCTTCCTCATTTTGCCTTCTGCCTTCTTACTTCCCCGTCCGCCGTAGCCTTGGCGAAGGAGGATACCTTTCCCTACATGATATCACTATCGGAATACGATGTCCAGAAGGAATTCGCTCTCCACTGTAGTCGCGGGCTTTGAACGCGGAATCCGTTGGTTGTCACCGCGCCGTTGTAGCCGCAAGCCGAGTCCGACGGAGCCGAAGCGAAGCGGAGACGCCACACGCTGTATTCCCGTGACAAACGCGCCGAGTTCGTGCCGCCCGGCGCAACTGAGCCTGCGAGTTGCGCGTTGAGCGTTCAGGCGTTCCCCACCGCCCGTTCGCCCTACGTGATTCCCAACGTCGCCTTCACTTCGTCAATGCTGTAGGTGCCCTTGCCCTCGTTCACAGCGCGCGCCTCCAGCAGGTCGAGGCAATCCCGAAGATCCCCCATCTCCCCATGCATCTTCCGAATCTGCTTGATGACTTGCGCCTGCTGCTTCTGCAATTTTGCTGTTCGCTTAATCATAAATGTCTTTCCGATGAATGTGACCGCGTCACTCTGCCACGAAGCCTCCCTCATACGCGGCACGTCATCTGCGCACAGTGAGGTGAACACCCCATCTCGGCTCTCCCTTACGCCCTCCGCTGTAGCCGCAAGCCGAGTCCGACGAGACGCGCCGAGTTCGTGCTGCCGGCGCAACTGTGCCTGCGAGGTTGAGCGTTCAGGTGTTCTCCACCACCCGCTAGATTCATTCACTTTGGCCATCACCCTGGAAAGAGTCTCAAACTAGGACCGTTTCCTGGATGCGGGGTTCAGCAGCGAGACGCTCAATTACTTCCTCGCAAAACAGCCGGAGCTCCTTTGCCAGGTCTTCGTTTTTCAGACTGTCGACGTCCCACCGTTTCTCCCACCCTTCCCGCTTTTGTAAGTCAGTCCGGGCAACCGTCTTGGCGTTGAAGAGAACCGCTCCGCTTTCCTCATCGCAGTTGATCAGGACGTTCGGGGTGCCCGGGTAATCAAAACTGAAACGGTACGCCGGCCGAGATGGTTGCGAAATGTTCTTATCCAATCCCGCTTCGACTCGAAATCCGCGGCGTTTGAGATAGTCGGCGCGTTCCTTCAACACCGGCTCCACAATTCTCTTCATTACGTCGACGCAGGTGCACCGCTTCTTTTTCAGCTCTTCGCCCCGCTTGCCGTAATCTTCCTCTTCGTGCCTGGCCCTGGCTTTCCACTTCGCGATCAGCTCCGGTAGTCGTCCATCATCAGTCATATAACGCCTCCACCAACCAACATGATCCGAGTTTGCCACTGCTCAAAGATCGGGCACCCCCGTCCACGAACAATAGCTACTGCTCCCCCACTTCCAGACACTACCCGGCATGTCATCCCCCCACAATAGGGTGAACACCCCATCCCGGCTCTCCCTTACGCCCTCCACTGTAGCCGCGCGCGGTGAGCGCGGATTCCCTCCGCGGTAGCCGCAAGCCGAGTCCGACGAGACGCGCCGAGTTCGTGCTGCCGGCGCAACTGTGCCTGCGAGTTGTGCGTTGGGCGTTGAAAGTTGGATGTTGAGTGTTAAGGCGTTACCGCCGCCCCACCCCACAATATGACTCATCGTCTATGGGATTTTCGCCAAGCGGCCTATGACTATGAGTCATGGCGAAGCGGCACCCTGTTCTGACCGCGTTTGGGAGACAACGCGAAGCCGACAACATCACTCACGGTGCCTGTTGCAACTTCTGCTGGATCAACTCCGCCAATTCCTTCGGCGCGTAGGTACGTTTCGCCGCAACATGCAGGATCGGCAGAGATGCCGCAGCCAGAGCTTTGTCGAGAAACGCGTCACGCTCCTTCCTGTCTTCACGCTCATGGGAGGCGTCATCCAATTCAATGACCAGTAACGGTGCGATGTTTTGACGGTCGCACAGTACGAAATCGACGTGTTTGGACATGACACGGTTTATGTGTCCCTGTCTATTCTCGACGCCTTTGGGCAGATAAACCAAATCCACGAGTCTTACTTTTGGGAACACGTGCAATTGATTGTCCATAATACTGCACAAGACCTCATAGAAAGAGCGTTCGGCGGCTGTTAGAAGGTAGTCCTTCTTTTTATAGGGCAGACCGTCCGAAGAAGGTGAGCGCTTCCCCAGTAGATTCCTGAGGAGCACTGGTGCCAACACCACCAGCAGGGCCAAAACAACGAAAAACAGCAGCAAGGTTTTCATAGGTTAGATGGGCACAGAAGGTTCAGATTTCGGAAAGCCCGCACTTCTTAAGGTACCCGGCCGTTGCATCGAGTAATACAGGATCACGGGTCGTGTCCTCTGCGCTTCCTGACGGCACCCAGATAATCATGCCCTCACGAGCCCGCGTTAGAAGCACGCGGTATTTATTCAATAAGTATTGTCGATCAACCGGCTGCCGCACGTTCCGCCACTTGCTCCCAAGGAAGTCTCGGTACAGCCAGCTGGATGTTTTAGCGTCGAAGGTCAAGTCGTCCGCCCAACAGACTCCGGCTCAATCCAGTTCCAAACCCTGGCACTGAAACTCTGTCGCTGCCACTTCCAGCGCGCGTGACGAACGGATGTCACCCGCTGGTGCCAAGAACCACTCCTCCCAAGGATAGCTTTTTGTAAAACCCGAAGAGACCTCAATACCCCAAGGACGGAGTCGCTTTGCCCCGGAACTAGCGACCAAACCGCATCTGCGATTGCCACGAGTCCGCTGCTTGAGCCAAGAGCGCGCCGTATCGAGCGATCTTGTGATTTTAATTGGGAATTTTGAAATCTTCTGGCTAATGACGGCGGCTGCCTCAGCCTGTCCGTTCAAGATGGCATTTACCCATGCCGCCACCTGCTCGGCTCGATAGGAACGAATGGATACAGGCAGATGCAACACTTCATCAAGTGTGACAGACAGTTTCTCGGGGATACCACCCACAAACAAAACACTACCGGCTACGCTTTCGCCGCCATGAATCGCTTCTGGAGATGCCAGAATTTCCCAGTGCGAATGAGATTGAGTCAAAGCGCGTCCCCATTCGGCAAGCCCGGCTTCACCATCGTGGATTTCCTGTCCGCCTCCAACCAATGCTACCACAACAGCCCAATCATGACGGTCCATTATCTGCAACATCATCCCCGGCTCCGAGACTTCGCGGTGCCACTTCTGACGCTCTTTCTCCAAATTCCAGGCGCGCTGGGCTTCGTCAAATACCACCACGCGGTCATAAGCTGGGCTTTCAGGTTTTTGATCGATATACAATTTGAAGAATTCATGTACACCCTGAATGAACGTATCAACCTTATGCCGAGCCTTACTCCGGGAGATTTTCTCCCGAGCAGCGTGGTCGCGCACCAACGCTTCCGAAACAATTCGAACTAGTGGCCCGTTTCCTGATAAGAACACGCCAGCAGGTCGACCCTCTTGCCGTAGCTCTTCATTATGCACGACGTTCAACCCCGCTAGGGTCTTGCCTGAACCCGGCACACCAGTGACGAAGCAGATTAGCTTGCGCGTATTCGTTTGGGCATATCGCACTGCCTCAATAAGTCGCTGGGAAGTCTCTGCCAGATTGCGCACGTCGGCGTGGGCATGAGCAATATCACGGACCGAATGTTGTGCAAACAGCAACTCAGCTGCTTCAATGATATTGGGAACTGGTCGATACGCAGACCGGTTCCATTCCTCGGCTACGATTGATGATGCACTGCTGCGATGGTTGTGATGATAGGTTTCAAGAATACATGCGGTCAGCGTCCCTGCATTCGCCAACTGAACCGGCTGAATCATATCGTCAGTTTCAACGAACTGGTGAGACGAGGGAGGTTGTGCTTCGGAGGCTACCAGAATCGGGAAAAGCCGTTTGTCTCGGCTCTGCTCGTGGAAGTCATGCAAATCCAATGCGTAGTCCTCCACCTGTGCCATGTCGGCCCGCTCATAGTTGCCAGCTTCTGTTTTGAACTCAAACAGCAAAATCAGCTCATCTGCAAAAAGGATAGCGTCGATCCTCCGTCGCCTACGAGGAATTGGATATTCTAAAAGAAGCGCCCAATTGGACGCAGCGGACAGTTGGGAAACAACCTCTTGAAAAGAGGCCTTAAGCACTGCTATTTCCTTCTCCCACGCACTTCTCGCCTCCAAAATTAGTGCGTGGAATCGGTCCTTCTCGGCTCCAAGAGCAAGTCTTCCAATTATCGTATCAGGGTCATCTTGGAGGAATTGGTGGACCTCAGCTGAGTAGTATGCCGGCACGTCTTATTCCTTAGCACCAAGGAGCCAAACAACTGACACGCCAAGCACTTCGGCGAGAGCCTTGATCTCGTAGTCAAGAACACGGCGGATTCCGGTCTCGATTTTTGCGATTCCTGCCCGATCGATGTAAACACCTAACCGGGAAAGGCGACCGGAAAGCTCATCTTGAGTGAGCGACGGCTTGTGTTTGAGACGGGCCTGCTTCACACGCTCGCCCACAATGTTCATGCGCTTGGTAGCCATAAAGGAGCGGCGCCAGGCTACCAGAAAAGGAAATGTCTAGTGTTCCAGACTAGAACATGTAGAATTCAATAATTGTGGCAATAAAGAGGCGCATGTTACACATCGAACTGAGTGACAATGATCTCGGCCAAGCGGTCGACGGACTGGAAGTGCGGGCGAAACAGTGGGAGGACACCGCTAGCTACATGCGAACCGGTGAATCGCCTGACGAGTTCTTCATACCCGAAGACTGCAGAGACGCAGAGGAAGCCGACCGAATCGCGAGCCACTACCGCTCGATCATCGCCAAAATTCGGAAACAGCAAGAGGAACAAACGTGAGCCAAGAGGTTTCGTCCAACCTTCGGACAGGTTTCTGCATTTACATCGACACACTCTGCCAAGGGCCCGTGCCTGTTGTGAGCGATGGCGAGGACAAGTACATTGTTTTTGAAACCGAGTTGGAGGCGCAAAGAGAAATCGTCGATCACACCATGATTCGCCTCCGACAGTTTCTGGAGGGTGAGCGAGATTTCGATGATGCCATCACCGTTGAGGAATACGTGGTCCCAGTAACCGTGCATCCCGACGGAGTGATTACCGACGAAGACGGGAACTGTTTCGGCCCACGTGTGCAATGAGATATTTTCCCAAGGAGCGACTCGCTGTTTTTGTGGACGGCTGTTTCTGGCACGGGTGTCCGATTCATTCCAATCCGGCGAAGTGGCTCAAGAAGAGCTCGATGGGACCGGGAAAAGGCCTGGGAGACCTTCGGTCGGCTGGCGTGCGCGGTCGGGAGACCGGCGCACAACAGAGTACAACCACAGGCAGGGACGCCTGCGCCACCAGCGGCAAGCGGGGAGGGCGAACGGGGAAGGTTTTTTGGGCGAAGAAGATGGCCGGGAACATCGCTCGCGACCGATTTGTGAATCGTGAATTGCGCAAAGCCGGCTGGCGCGTCATCCGTATCTGGGAGCATGGGTTGACGAAGGCTCGCGAACGCTGCGTGCAGCGGATTCGCCGGGCGGTTTTGCAAGGCAGCGCTTGACAGGTGTACGGTTATGCCGTACACGCAGACATGCTTATGAAAAACCCACCCCATCCGGGTGAAACCATCCGGGAAGATATTATTGAGGCACTTGGCCTGACCGTCACTCGCGCCGCTGATATTCTTGGCGTCCGTCGCGCAACGCTCTCGGATGTCACTCACGGCAAGGCCGCTGTTTCTTCTGAAATGGCGTTGCGCTTGGAAAAAGCCTTTGGTGTCAGCATGGACTTGCTGCTTAAAATGCAGGCTGGCTATGACGCTGCTCAGGCGCGGCTGCATGGCAATCAGATCAAAGTGAAACGTTGGCATGGCCCAAATTCACCCTTAATGGAACGGCAGGAACTGTTGGAGGCCCGCGCTGTCAACGAGGGCAAGGGCCCCTACAGCACCGCCGAAGTGAAAGCGAAGTTGGGAATCAAGTAGGGCCACCGGGCGATCCACTCCGAACCCGCGCTTGGCGACCGCAGCCTACGGCACCGTGACGACGACCTTGCCGATCTGCTGGTTGCTTTCCAGGTAGCGGTGGGCGTCCACGATCTGCGCGAGCGGAAATGTTTTGGCGATGCGGGGCTTGAAATGGCCGGCTTGCAGGTTGTCCAGGACATATTTCTCGACCTTCTTTCGCCGCTCCGGCACGCCAAAGATCTCGCCGACCATGTAACCGCGAATCGTCAAGCCCTTGCCAATCGCGAGGCCCAACGGGAATGGGGTCGGTTCGCCCGCCAGCATGCCGTACTCATAGATGATTCCACCCTGCGTCGCCGCTTGGGCGAGGAGTTCAACTCCCTTGCCGCCGACGGGATCGAAGGTGACTCGCACGCCCTTGCCACCGGTGATCTCCTTGACGCGAGCCACGAGATCTTCCTCTTCGGTGGCGATGACATGGTCCGCGCCGAGGGCGAGCAGTTCGCCTTTCTTCTTCAAGGTGCGCGTGGTCGCGATGCTGACGGCGCCTTCGCGCTTGACGATCTCGATCGCGGCGATGCCGACGCTGCTGCTGGCCGCGGTGATCACCACGAAGTCGCCCTTGCCAACCTTCTCGTAGGCGACGAGAGGGCCGTAGGCGGTCATGTACGCCATCCAGATGGAGGTGGCCTGCTCCGGTGAAAGATTTTTGGGGTATTTCACCAGCGCGTACTCGGGAACGATGGCGACTTCTCCGTACGTGCCGTAATCGTTGAGAGAAAATGAAGGGACGACGCTGGCGAGTTTACCCAGCCAGTGCGCGTCCACCTTGGGGCCAACGGCTTCGACAACGCCCGCGGCCTCGTAGCCGAGCTTCGCGGGGAAGACGGGCTGTTGCAGGTATTTTCCGCTGCGGAACATGGACTCGGCCCGGTTCAGTCCGATGGCTTTCACGCGCAGGCGCACCTCGCCATTGCCGGGCTTGGGCAGCGGGAGTTCATCGAGCTGAAGCACCTCCGGACCACCCACTGAATGGAAGCGAACAATCTTTGCAGTTTCATTTGCCATAGGCCACCTCTTCTCCTGGTTGAAAGACGGCGACTGCGTTGACAACTCCGCGCCATCTTATGACGGACCAACGTGCCTACAGGAGGGACGTTTGTCAAACGATGCGTCGATGATCCTGACAAAGGCGGCGAACAAGCGACCTCTCCGAATCCGCGCTCACCGCGCGCGGCTCCAGCGGACGGCGAATTTCCTCTGGACATCGATCACCGATAGTGGTATAGTCGGGGTAGTTCTTTGATAAGGTAAGGGGCCAAAAAGTTTGTGGTTTTTGTCAGGGGAGATGGGGCCGCAAAACATGCGTTTCTGCGAAACGAACCCGAATTATTCGCCCTGAAAAGCTGCATTTATCTATTTGGACGGCAATTGGTTCGGTCTATAAACTTGTGAGAGGCAATTCGGGTTCGTTTGGCCGGAAATTGGCCGAACCGGGAGATTGCCGCGCCACTTCTTACTGCGTGATATGGAACCGATAGAACCGCTGGAGTTGCGGCGGCCCGCCGGGGTCGATCACCGTCAGCGGTCCGCCGAGGCCATTGGTTGAACTGCCCAAGTTGAGCCAGTTGGTCGGGACCATCGAGTCGCTATATTGCAATTGATAATTCTCGCCGAACACCAACGGGATGGTCACGAGGACGTTCGAGCCCAGCACCTGAATCGCCGAAATCTGGCTGGGCGAATTGGTCGCCGCTTGCCCCACGAAGGTGACAAGGCTCTGGGCCGGCAGCGTATAGGTAAACGCTGAATTCGTGACGGCCACAGCCGTCTGGCTGGCAAGATTAAGCGTGGCCGAGGTAATCCACGGCGTTACCGAGGTCACGGTGGCGAAGTGGGTCAGGGTGAAGGTCTGATTGATGGCGCTGCTGCTGTTGGTGTCGATGGCCACAATGGCGAAAGCTCCAGCGACCGGGTCCTTGTAGGCGCTGATCAATGCGGGGCCGGTGTTCGTTGCGTCCATGCGATAATAACCGGGGCGCACAAAACGGCTGTATTGACCGACTGCGAACAAACGTTTGGTTGTCGAAGCGTTGTTATCCATCAACCCTTGATTGCCCACGCCGTTGCCGGCAATGAGCCACCAGTAGTGCCAGGCGTTCACTTGCGCCACCGTCATAAACAGATGAATCCGTTTGCCATAGTAAAGCCCGTTGGCAATCGTGCTGTCACTGCCGGACAGGAGGGCAACTTCCGTCTCCCACAATGCCTTGCCGTAACTGGTCACTGCCGCTGGTGTGTTGGTATCTCCGACCGCGTTGTTGGTAACGTAATCGTGGCTGGCGATGATGCCCACGTCCGTCAATGAAATCGGGTCGCTGACGGTGGCGGCGCCGAGGCCCGTTGGATCCGGCCATTTCCCGGCTTCGGGAAGCATGATCATGGTTGCCGCCGCGTTGCTGGCCAGCAAGGCATTGTAAAGGTTCATGGTGAAGTCGTGAATCTGTTGCGAAGACCACAGACACGTTTCGTAGCCACCCGGATCAGGGTGGTTGACATCGGGCTCGTTTTGAATGGAGATGGCGTAGAGGTTGACGCCGTAACTGTTCTTCATGTTGACCACATAGTTGGCCAACTGTCTGGCGTAGGCCAGATTGGTGGCATTGGCGCCGCTTCCGAGGTAGTTGCCCCCGTCCAATGCGCCGGAACTCTTGAACCCGGCTGGTGGAGTCCAGGGCGCACTCCATACCCTGGCGCCGCGCGCTTGAGCCATCTGCATGATGCTGTTTTCAATCGTCGTCCCGCCGGGCGCGATGCGCGTGCGCAACAAGGAAAGGCCAATGCCATTATTGGTGGAAACGTGACTTAAGTTATCGGTGTAAACGATGCTCTTATTGGTGGAAAATAACAGGTCGGCCTGAGCCGCGGTCCAACTACTCCGCCAGGCCGAAGAGGCGCCAAAGCCGTCAATCCTTTGATGCACATTGTTCCAATCCACTGTGCATTGTGCCCGTACAGTAGAGCTGGACAGGCTTACCGCAACGATCGCTGCGAAAATGTAAGTCCTCATCGATTGATTGTAACCACGGTCAGACCTGTAATCATGACGGATTCACACCGGTCAATTGTGCCAAGCCCATTAAACCTCTGACAGAATCGCGAGGAAAGCACAAAGAGGAGTCGTGGCACGGATTTCGGACGCGTTGGGCAAGAAAGGAAGTCCGAAGGCTGGAGGCGGGAATTTACCGACTACACAGCTGATCACAGTGGCAGATTTTGCCCGGTACAACCGGCCACGGGGTTCATAACTTGCGCAGGATGAGCGGTCTTTAGCGGTCGGCACGTGTGGTGCTAGTAAGCAATTCGGCTCACGGTGAGCTTAAAGTCAGACACAGTTTCATACGATAACCATGCCGATGACCAGCGACCGTCGATGACCAGCTAGAGAAAGGAAAAAGCATGAGCGTGTCCGGTGTAAGTTCTGCAACAAACCCGTTTTCGAATTACCTTCAAAGTCGGTACAACCAACAGATCCAGGATTTCCAGGGGCTGGCCAGCGCCGTCCAATCCGGGGATCTCGCGAGCGCCCAGAAGGCACTGACCGCCTTTCAAAAGGACATTCAGAACAACCCGCAAGGCCCCCTGGCCACCGCGCTGGCTGATCCGAACAGTCAAATCAGCAAAGATTTTCAAGCCTTGCAAACCGCGCTGCAGTCGAACGACGTCGCTGGCGCCCAAAACGCCTTCGCCGCGTTGGCGCAGGGCCTCAAGTCCATCCACCACCACCGTCACCACAAATCCGACGGCGATAGCGCACCGTCCACCACGAACACGTCGAGCACCAACTCCACCAGCTCATTGATTGGCGTCAACCTGAATGAGGAAGTGTAAGAGTTCGGCGGGCGATCAATAACGGCGAATCCGCGCCCGCCGCTCACGACATTTCAAACAGCAACCGACGGTTCTGTCGGCGCTCCTATCGTGTGTGAGGTTTCGACGGCGACTCCCTGATAGTCCGCCAAGCGACGGAACGTCGGGGATTCACGGTACAGATCCTCGAAGGAACTGGCCGTGGCCTCAACTTGTGATTCAGCATTCTGGACCTCATTGGCGGCCTTCAAAACTACAAACTTGGTGCAGAGATGCCGGACCGTGCTCAGGCGATGGGCCACGATGAGCGCACTCGTGGCCGAACCCGAAAGCACCGTTGCCAGCCCTGCCTGCACCTCATGCTCGGTCACGGAGTCGAGACTCGATGTCGCTTCATCAATCACCAGCAGCCACGGACGGCGAATCACCGCCGCGCCGATCATCAGCCGCTGCGCCTGCCCGCCGGACAGTTTGATGCCGTTTTTCCCGACAACCGTATCGAGACCATGCGTGAGCCGGTCCTTGAAGTCGATCTGCAGAAGCTGCATCAGTTTCCACAACTCGGCATCGGTAATGCGAGTTCGTTCCTCCGTCGTGAGCCGATAGGTCAGGTTGTAGCGGATCGTGCCGTCGAACACCTGCGACTGCTGCGGGATGTAGCCGATGCCCTTCCGCCAGGAAGCCTGACGGATGGTCCGCAGATCGATGCCGTCGACCAGCACGCTGCCGGAGGTCGGATCGTCGAACCGCAGGAGTTTTCTCATCACGGTCGTCTTGCCCGCGCCGCTCGCGCCGAGCAGGGCGACTTTTTCCCCGGGCTCGATCGTGAAGTTGACCCGGAGCAACGCGGGAGGCGCTTCCGCGGTCTTCTTCACCTCCGCCGGATACGTATGGGAAACATCCGCGAATTCAATCTTGTGCGTGACGGTATGATCCAGCACGACCGCCTGCGTCGAATCCGTAATGGCCGGCGGAATCCGCAGCGCTTCGATCATGGATTTGACCGAGGGCAGGTTCCAATTGATCTGGTGCTCGATCGCGCCGATCCGCCAGATGTTTTCGCTGACCCGCGCCGACCACGCATAGAGCGGATAGAGCAGGCCGATTTGCCACTTGTGAGACCAGACCAGCCAGGCGCCCCACCCCATGATGATTCCCAGGCCGGTCGCGTTAAACAGTCCGCGGATGTGGGCCTGTTTGATGAACCAGAGCGAGAAGCTCCTGTCCCGCGTGATCACGCCGTCGAAAATGCCGGACATCTCCCGGGTTTCCTCATCTTCTTTGCCGGAAATCTTGACCCGCTCCACCCGTTCCCAGCGTTCAACCCGGCGCCGGTTCAAGGCCCGAAACTCTTTGTCGATCGGCGTGCAAACCTGGTTGACGCGGAAGTTGAGATAGATCGACCAGCAGAGATAGGTGAAGATGACGACCCCCATCACTGCTCCCGCGACCCAACTGAGGAAGCAGAGGAACACATACGCCACGATGAGCTGCGTGATCGAGGGAATCCCCTCGAAGAGCATCATTCCCTGCATATCCAGCAGCCGCCAGCGGCCTTTATCGATATTGCTCACCGCGAGCGTCGTGCCCTCATGAATGTGCTGGCCAACGGACTTCTCAAAGAAGAGTTCCGTGATCCGATCATCCAGACGGCCCCAATGGAGCCCGAGAACCCATTCGCGGGCGGATTCCTGATAGCGATCGGCCAGCTTCTGCATGAGGAGGGACCCCAGGAAAACACCGAGCCCCCAGCAAATCATCGGGCCATTCCGACTCGTGAGCCCATTGAATATGAAGGCCACCGCCCCGGGTTGAACCGTTTGCAGGAGGATGACGACCGTCAGGCCGCCGAACATCCGGTAAAGTTTCCGTCGGCTTTGCGGCGTGGTAACTTCCCGCCAAATCCAGCGGACAATACCGCCCGCCTCACGGGCATTCTCCAAATATTCCCGCAGTGACGTTGCGGCCTTACGTTCTTGTTCTTCCATAAAGTCCTTGTACTAACCAATCTCACCGCGTTGCCTCGACCCTGACTCCTCCGCTGTAACCGCGCTTGGTAAGCACGTTCACGATGGAGACGACAAAAAACCCTGCCTTCCATTTCGGAAGCAGGGTTTGCGAAAACTATGGACGTGACACCTACCTGCTTCCGGGGCCTCCTTTATCTTCGACCGCGAAGTGGGCTAAGGAGGCGAAATACCGGATCAGACCACGACCGCGCGTCGAGGACATAAGCGTCCCCGCTGACGGGCTCATACGTTGTGGTTTGGTAATTCGCATCAAATCTCTCCCGGCACTTTCTAGCGGCTCACGAGGCATTCGTCAATAGCTTTTTCTTTGAAACGGTTAACACAGCGCTACGGGATGTTACTTGAGCAGATGTGGTTCCCAGAACTCGCGGTCCCATTTGGTCCAGGCATGGCAGCCGAATGGCAGGCGTTCCGAGTTGGCTTTGAAGCAGTATTTCGGAGCGCACTCAAAGGAAAAT
Source organism: Verrucomicrobiota bacterium (assembly GCA_003152315.1). Classification (GTDB taxonomy): domain Bacteria; phylum Verrucomicrobiota; class Verrucomicrobiia; order Palsa-1439; family Palsa-1439; genus Palsa-1439. The sequence goes on along the minus strand of PLZV01000025.1, from coordinate 128,223 downwards.
GCAACCGCCTCCTCAGGGTTGGGGATGCGGAACTGAGGCATAAATCTCTTCGCATCAAGGGCCCAGAACCGATCCTCATGAAAGTCCGGCTGTTTGTTGAGTTCCTTTAGATACCAATTAATGGTGTTCCGGAAGCCCTGCCGATGAAGGAAGGTTTTTACTTTGCAAGCCACCGCCCTGAGCCGGGGCGACCTCTGAAAATAGCGCGTTTTCTTTCCGCGCTCGACAGGGTCGTCAAACAACGCTTTGGATTCAAGCACCGCCAATGCGCTGGAAACATTTCTCAAAGACAGCCCCCCGTTTCCCACGGTCCAAAACCCACCGCTCGGATTGTTTTCGTGGTCTCTAAACCATGGCGCACCTGCGTAATCCCAACGTTTGCCGCACCAGTATTCCAAATCATGCGAGAACACAAGACAGTCCAGTTGATAAATAAGGATATATTCATATTCGATGAAGGCTTGGTAGAACTGTTTGGCCAGCAAAAGCTTGCTGTACCCCGAAATATCGGAAAAAAACATGTCTTGAAAATACTGAATACGGAAGTCAGGCCAGGAAACCGACAGTTTTTCCGGGGCGACTATATATTTATCGAACTTTCCAAGATAGTGCCGCAGATGTTTGAGTGAGATCTCTTCGTGCGAGGCCTGCGGGAGGCGATACACGGGTGTCACCACCGCAACGAGCTTCTTGGGGTTGCACGAATCGTCAGACCTGGAACCGTGTTGCCTGGCTGGATTTGGATTGGCGCATTGCATAAGCCGAGAATCGTCACGACTTCTCCAGCTCTATCCTGATAATCTCGGCCTGGGTTTTGGTCCGTTGACTTGCCATGTGAACACGCTGTGTTTCCTTCTTCTTCACATCATCATCGCGACCTGGAAATTACATCGTTCAGTTTACTCTTAATGGCTGCGCGAATCAAGAGCGGCATCCGCCGTCGCCATGGCCATGACGAACAAGGCTAGAACGCGAATTTGGCTTTGAGGGTCAGGGAGCCGATGAGGTCATTGCGGTCCTGGCCTTTGAATTCCTCGGTGCGGATGATGTGCTCGTAGGTGAACTCGACGTGGGTGCAGAATTGTAGGGCGAATCCCCAAGTGACGTCGCCGACGAGTACATTTCTGTCGACGCTGGGGCCGCTGTTGTTAAATGAATTGCCGTCGAGAGTAATATCGTGAGCGACAGCGCGACCGTCGACGCCGCCGAAGAGGTAACCGAACAACGGCGGCGAGTGGCGGGTGAGGGCACCGTTGACGGAGGCGGGCGAGTCGATGATCTGGACGCCGAAATCTTCCGGCAGATTGTACCCGAGGCGCATCGTGGCGCCGGCGGTGGCGAAGATTTGGACGTTGCCGAGTTCGCCGCCAACGCGCGGGATGACATCGAAGTATTTGGCGGTGGCGGTCGTGGGGGTCCAGCGCCAGAGGCGGGCGTACTTGAGTTCGAGGCCCGGCTCGTTGTCGAGTTGGTTGCGCCAGCCTTTGGGGATGTCGTTGGTCCCGAAGAACAGATGATGGACGGCAATTTGGGATCCGGCAGCCAGCGTATAGGGGCCGACGACCCCGAGGTTGATTTCGAAATTTTCCATGACGGCCAGGTTGGGAGCAAGTTCGCCGCGGCGCTGGTAGACGGCGCCGGTGTAGAGCCAGCCGGCGTAGGGCCGGTCGGTCGGGATCGGCGCCCGCGCGAGGATGTTCGACGGGGTATAGATGTTTTGGCCGAGGATGATCCAGCCAAGATCGCCGGCTTGCGGTTTGATTCCCCAGGCGGGGATAACGTTGTCGAGGTGTGCGGTGACGTTGGTCAGGAAATCGTCGCCGCCGAAGAGAGATATTTTCAGGCCCTGCGTGTAATGGCGATCTTGATGAATGCCGAATGGATTGGCGAACGAATCATTTTCCTCGGTGATTGCGAGGAATCCGGATTGGTCGTCGGTCGCGGCGGAGGTATTGGAAATCCGGCCCGCGCTGATGAGAAGAAAGGCAATGAAACTCAGGGGCGTACGGCAAACGGAGAAAGCCCGGAGGAGTTGATGCATAAGGAGCGGAGTGTACAGAAGGGTGACACTGATACAACCTTTTTCCTGTTTCGAAAGGCGGCGCGGGCTATTTCCTACCAAGGATGGCGCGCGCGGCGGGGCTGTCTTTCATGGGAAGTTTTGTCCGGCGGATTCCGTCGTACTTGAACAGCGCACCGGCGACGGCGGGTGCCGTGGGCACGAGACCTATTTCGCCGACACCCTTGGCGCCGTACGGGCCGGCGGGTTCGTTCTCTTCGATGAAGATGCACTCGATTTCCGGCACATCCTTCGCGCGGAGGATGCCGAGCGACCGCAGGTCTTTGCTCACGATATGGCCGTCCTTGAGCAGCAGTTCCTCGGTCAACGCGTAGCCGAGACCCATGTGGATCGAGCCTTCGATCTGGCCCGCGAGGAGCACGGGGTTCATCACCTTGCCGACATCATGCGCGGCCACGACTTTTTTCAACCTGCCGTCGTCGTCGAGGATGACGACCTGGGTGGCGAACCCGTAGGTGATGTGCGTCTTGACGTTTGGCCCGGTGTAGCCAAGCGGATGCGTGTCCTTCACAATGAATTCGCCGTACCATTCCTTGCCCGCGAGTTTCTTCAGGTCGTCTTTCGTAACGCTCTTCGCCGCGCGCCCTTCGCCCTTCATCAGCGCCGCCAGATCCGGCTTGAATTTCGCGCACGCCGCGCGCACTGCCTGGCAACCAAGCAGTGTCCCACGTGAGCCGGTGGTCTGGGCGCAGTCGAGAGCGTAACGCGTGTCGGTGACGACACGGATGAGACGCGGGTCGAGGCCCGTTTCTTCGCAGACCGTCTGGAGTTGCACAGTAAAGAGCCCCTGCCCCATCTCGGTGAATCCCGTGCGCACGACGACCGTGCCATCGTCCTCAATGCTAATCATGGCGCGACCGCCATCCTCGGCGCCGTTGCCGATACCGACATTCTTGATGCCGCAGCCAATGCCCGCATACCTGGCGTTGCGGTAGGCGTCCTTGACCGCGAGCAACGTCTTTTTCAGCCCCACGCTGTGTTGGAGCACCTGGCCCGTGGCGAACATGTCTCCGACCTCGAGCGCGTTGCGCCAGCGGATTTCCCAGCCATCGATACCGACTTTCTCGGCCAGCATGTCGATGACCGTCTCGATGGCGAACGCGGCCTGGTTCGCGCCAAACCCGCGCATGGCACCGCAGGGGGGATTGTTGGTATAGGCGCCGACAGATTGGATATCGACGACCGGAACTTTGTAGGGGCCGCACGCATGACCGCCCGCGCGCTCGAGAACCTTGGTGCCGACGGAGGCGTACGCCCCCTTGTCGCCGATGGCGCGGACCTTCACGCAGGTGAGATGTCCATCCTTGTCGCAGCCCGCCCAGTACTCGAACTTGATCGGATGCCGCTTCGGGTGGAAGCGCATGCTCTCCGTGCGCGTAAACGTCGCCTTGACCGGCTGCTTCGTGAGCCACGCCATGAGCGCGACATGCTGCTGCATCGCCAGATCTTCTTTACCGCCGAACGCCCCGCCATTGCTGACGAGTTCGACGTAAACTTTTCCGTGCGGGAGACCGAGGACGTCCGCAATCTGGTCGCGGTCGTCGTACACTCCCTGCCCTTGCGAATACACGATGATTTCCGCGCCATTGGCAAGCGCCGTGAGGGCCGCTGCCTGCTGGTCTTTCGAGAGATTGCCCAGCCGCGCGCTGGTAGCTCCGTTGGTCAACGGGATTGCTAGGCAAGACTCCGGCTCGAGGAAGGCATGTTCGATGTGCTGCGTCTGCACCTTGGTGTTGACCCGATGCGCCGACGCCTGCCACGCACTCTCGAAGTCGCCGCGGGTGATGCCGGTCTGGCAGAGCTTGTTCGGTTTCGGCGGATGCACCAGCGGCGCATCCGGCGCCATCGCGTCCTCAGGCGTGAGGACGGGCCTGAGGACTTCGTAATCGACTTTGACAAGCTTTGCCGCCTTGCGAGCGGTGCGCTCATCCATAGCGGCGACCATCGCGAGGATGTCGCCAACGCAATGTGTCACTTCGCCTTCGCCGATGAACACGGGCCAGTCTTTATATATGAGGCCGACGCACTTTGCACCCGGCACATCTTTCGCGGTGATGATCTTCGTGACGCCCGGTAAACTCGCAGCCTCGCTCGTGTCGATCTTCAAGATTTTTGCGCGCGGATGCGCTGTGAAGACGAATGCGCCGTGCCACAGGCCCGGCACCTTCAGGTCGTCAACGTAGTTCTTGTCACCGAGGGCTTTGTCCGCACCTTCGAACATGGCAAAGGACGTGCCTACGCGGCCCGATTGATCAAGTTCCGGGAATGCCTCGCCCCGGCGAACCCTTCCCGCGAGTTCGACCGCGTCCAAAATCTTCGTGTAGCCCGTGCAACGACAAAGGTGCGGGCCAAGCCAACGGGCGATTTCTTCACGTGGCATTGCGGGATTCTGATCCAGCATCCATTTGGCACGCATGGCAATGCCGGGGATACAGAAACCGCATTGCAGGCCACCCGTCGTGACAAAAGCGCGGGCGAGCAACTCACGCTCCTCGGGTGCCAGACCCTCGAGCGTGGTGACTTTCTTTCCCGCAGTGGTTTTGGCTTTGACGACACACGAGAGCACCACTTTGCTGTCAACCATCACCGCGCAACAACCGCATTGGCCCATTGGCTGACAGCCGTTTTTGGGGGAAACGATGTCGAACTTGTCGCGCAGAAGATCCAGCAACATCAATTCGTCGTCGATCTCCGACGAAACAAGCTTGCCGTTGAGGGTGAAAGTGATTCGCGCGCCCTGCACTGCGACCGTTGACATACCTTAACTTAGGTCAAGCAAGGGATGAATCAAAGGATATTTCACCGCCGCGCTGCTTGGTTATCTGAGGGAAACGGGCGTCACTGGATTGCGCTTTGCGGATGCCCTGGCAGGAGAACCTCGATTTCGTCGACTACGACCCGCCGGCCAAAATCAACAGACGGACCCCCGTGCAGTCAAAACGTTATTTCGGTTCGCTGAGCAGCCGGGAGATGCAGACCAGGCCGACAACCATGTGTTGCGCGTCGCGATACGGGATCTTGCTGGTCACGGCCCGTGTCTTACGTCCCTTGCGATCGGTCAAGTCCTCTTCACGGTGGAGTAGCGGCACTCCGGCTGCCAGCACGGCCTCATCATCGGCATGCAGCGGCGAGGCCAGCTCCCGCGGGTAGAAATCGAACACCGTCTTGCCCGCAACCTCGTCGAGAGTGCTGACGCCCAGAAAGGCCCGATGGGCCGCGTTGTCGAACACGTAGCGACCTTTCAAGTCCTTGATGAACACGAGGTCGGGAAGGTTGTCGACGAGCGTGTGCAGCACATTGTGCTCTTTGGCCAGCGCTTGCTCGGCCCGCTTGCGATCGGTGATCTCACGTGAAATGCCGAAAGTGCCGACGGTGTTTCCCTCTTTGTCTCGCAGTGGCAGCTTGGAGGTGGAGACCCATCTTTCCGTGCCATCGGCCAGCGGAGAGCTTTCCTCCATGCCGATAAGCGGTTGGCCCGTCTGAATGATCTGTTGCTCGTCAGCGAACGCCTCTTCGGCGTGCGCCTTGGCGAAGAAATCGAAGTCTGTCTTACCGATGGCTTGCGCGGGATCGCTGAGACCGAATCGCTTGGCCTGCGCGCTACTGGACCGCAGGAAGCGCCCCTTTGAGTCTTTGAAATAAATACTGTCCGGGACGTTGTCCAGCAGCGTCCGCAATAGGAATTGCTCGTGCGCCAGTTCCCGGGTGCGCTCCTGCACGCGCTGCTCAAGCTCGTCGTTCGTCTGGCGCAAGACGATTGCCTCACCGCCATACCACGCCGCCACCAACGCCAGCAACGTCACCAGCGCCAACCCGATCAGATTTTTCTTTAAGCCGCGGTCCGCCGCGGTAAAAGCGATGGTGTGGGCATACTCGCTATCACGTAGGCGTCGGCGCCCGCATGCTTGCCGCCAATTGGGTAAAAGGCATAGATATGCTCGATGCCCGCGGAGTCGGGTCGCTGTTCTGTTCCTCGTCCGCGATACGCCGAGACCTCTTTGATCTGGGCAGCCTCGAGAGCGGTGCGTCCGACACGATTCTCCAAGGCACCAGTCTGCGCGAGGATAACGCCGCCGCGGTCTACCAGCGCCAGTTCGACACCTTCGGGTGGCAAGGCGAGACTAATCTGCCGGGTGAGGTAGCTGAGCTCCAGCGAAGCAAACACGATGCCCTGCACCTGATTGCCGGAGCCAATGATCGGGTAACCGAAGTTCAGCGACAGGCGATCGCTCGATCCACCTGCCTGATATTCACCAACAGTGAAATCGCCCGTTTTCATCGCCTGCTGAAACCACTGGCGATTGGCGACAGATACTTGTTCATTTAATGGCATCGCGCTGCAGACCACGTGGCCGTCGGCGGTCACCACGCCGAGGTTGGAGTAAAATCGATATTCCCCAATTAGCTTCTCCAACACCGCGCTGCCGCGCGACGGGTCGCCGCCCCGAACCTCGGGAAACTGCGCGAGTGCGACGAGCAACTGATGCACGCCTTCGAAGACACCTGCGTCCTCCGCCGCAGCCAAGCGCGCAATGCGCGCGACATCCTCGTGGGCCTGCACGATGGCGGCGTCACGCTGCTCACGGCTGTTGTAGTAGATCAACACAAGGGACGGAATCACGGCAAGCAGAACCACCAACACGAGTCGCACACGCGAACTACCACGAGAAGAACGTTTCATGGCAATCTCCTTATCACACATCTCACCCCCGCCGACCTGTCAACTTCCATGCTAGCAAGCCACCCGGGAAAATGCAATCCTCTTGGGGACTGTAAGAAATCAGCGCACGACACGCGTACCGGTCCTGCCGGCGAGGGCAGCCGGGAGAGCTTCGGGACAGGTGATGAGCGCTTCCATGCCGCCTTCCTCGATGAACCGGATACAGGCCTGGACTTTCGGCAACATCGAGCCGGGTTTGAAATGACCCTCGGTAATATACTGTTTGGCTTCCGCGATTGTCAGTCTGTCGAGCGTCTTCTGGTCGGGTTTGCCGAAGTTGAGACAGACCTTCTCGACCGCTGTCGAAATCACGAGCAGGTCGGCGCCGATTTCTTTCGCAAGCACGGCGGACGCGAGATCCTTGTCAATGACGGCGGCGATACCCCGCAAATTCCCTTGTTCATCCTGCACTACGGGAATCCCACCCCCGCCCGCTGCTATAATGACATAGCCTTCGTTGACCAGGTGTCGTATGACTTCCGCCTCGACGATTCTGACGGGTTTTGGGGACGGCACGACGCGCCGCCAGCCGCGACCGGCGTCCTCGACCATTGTCCATTTCTCGACACGCATGCGGTCTTCGGCCTCTTCCTTCTTGTAGAACTGGCCGATCGGCTTGCTCGGTTTTTGGAAGGCGGGGTCATTCTTGTCCACCAGCGTCTGCGTCACGATCGTTGCGACCGACTGTTTCCGGTTGCGCCGGCGGAATTCGTTCTGCAGTGCTTGCTGGACTTGGTAACCAATGGCACCCTGCGTGTCCGCTCCGATGGAATCCAGCGGCACTTCATGCAGGATCCCGCGTGAATGTTCGCTACGCAGGAGGATGAACCCGACTTGCGGGCCGTTCCCATGAGTGATGACCACACGGAAACCGCCTTCCACCAGATCGGTGATGTGGCCGGCAGTCTCCACTACGGCCGCGTATTGGTCGGGTACGCTCATGTGCTTGTCGTCTTTGATGAGGGAATTGCCGCCAATGGCGATGACGATGGTTTTCATAGTCCGGGATTCGAGTGGCTAGACTATCCCTTGACATAAAGTTTGCCCAGTGAATTGTATGTTGCACCGCAAAAACTGTTGCAAGACGCGGGATGTTGACTAGAGTGCATCCCTTGTAGTTTGGCCGCTCAAGGGTATTCCCTGAAATGAATTGGCGCATAGTCTTCATATTAATTTTCTGGGTCACAGCTTCGGCAGCGCTTTCAATTAACGGGTGGGCCGCGGACGAGAGCCAGGGGCCCATCTTTGCCATCACTGAGGAAAATGACCTTTTTTCAAATCCGTTGACCGCGGATCATACGGACCGGCATTACACGCAAGGCTTGAAGTTGACCTACCGGGACGGTGATGACGAGTTGCCGCAGTGGGTCGTCAAGGCGAGCAGTGCGCTGCCGCCCTTGTGGATGAACACCTGCTCACAAAACATCGGCTACGTCTTCGGACAGAACATCTATACGCCTCAGGATATACTAATGACTGCGCCGATCAAAACGGACCGCCCCTATGGCGGCTGGCTCTATGGCGGCATGTTTCTCCAGCGGCGCGGCGACACGAGCGAGGCCAAAATACCGGTGCTGGAGAGTTTTGAAGTTGACGTCGGCTTGACCGGCCCCGCCTCGCTGGCCGGGGTAACGCAAGTGAACTTTCATCATTGGTTTCTCGCCAGTGACGTCCCGAGAGGTTGGCACAACCAACTGGATAACGAGCCGGGCCTGCTGCTGAAATACGAGCGCTTGTGGCGGCTGTCGCCCAACGAGCAGACCGCTCGCTACGTCGACCTGATCCCACACCTCGGTGCGGAAGTCGGCAACGTCATGATATTTGGGGACCTGGGCGCCACCCTGCGAGTCGGCGTGAATCTGCCCGAGGGACTTTGGCGTGCAGATCATCGACGCGCCAGCGACGTTGGACGGAGGAACCACACCCAATTCATCACCGTTCTCCTGCTGCGCTTTCGGCGGCGTGGACGGGCGCGCGGTGGGTCAGAATCTGTTTCTCGACGGCAACACGCTCCACAACGGGCCGAGTGTCGAGCGTATCCCATGGGTGGCTGACTTCAGTTGCGGTGTCGCCTTGAGCTTGTTCCGCCACATCGAGTTGAGTTACACGCGAGTGGTACGTACCCACGAATTCGTCGGCCAGAAGAACGCCGATATCTTCGGCTCGCTGACCACGAAGGCAATGTTTCGGTTCTGACCGGGCGCGCTGGCGATCCGATCTCCATTGCCGGCGCCGCTTTTCCGGACCTGTGAATACGATTACAACTGCCTGGCATGCGACCAATTCGCACGGTGACCTCGTACATTCTGACGGAGAAACTGTAATTGATCTTCATGAAGGTCCCGTTATTGCACAATAATCGTGCCCTTCATGTGCGGATGTACCGAGCAGAAGTAATCGTTCGTCCCTGCGGTGGTGAAGGTGTACGAGAACTTCTCGTCTGTGTTCAACGCCGGTGAGACGATTGTCTTCTTGTCTGTGCTGACAACGGTGTGCGGGACGTCGTCCCGGTTGATCCAGGTCACCGTCGCGCCCACGGGCACCGTCAGTTTGTCCGGGCGGAAGCTGAAGTTATCAATTGCAACCTCATTCGACATCACCTTGTCGTTGGCGACGGATCCATGGATCGCCAGGATAATCAGCAGGACGACGACGCTGTAACCGAAGAACATTCGTTTCATGACAAGCTCCCTCCCTACGTTGCTTCTTCCGCTACTAACTGCCGAGCGGTGAATCGACAATCGCCAGCGCACTCCTTCCCTGGACATAGTTCACGTCGGTGATTCCCAACACACTGCGCAACTTTTCCGCAGACACTTTCATCGGCCCCGGTGAGGCTGCGGCACCCGGTGCGGGCTGCGGAAAGGCGGTGGACATGGCGGTGTGAAACGTGATGTTGCCCTCAACCTTCTGCATCGTCTGGTCGATGTGACTGTTGAGCACCGTGACGGACCCGAAGCGTTTGAGATACGAAAGCGCCTGCGCGCTGTCGTCGGTTCCCCAACCCCAATCCGGGTAAACCGCCCATAACGGGATATGCGCAAAGACGACCATCGGTATGTCGCTCCCGAGTCTTTTCACATCATCTTCGAGCCATTCGAGTTGCTCGTGGTCGAGGGCGCCGAGTCCGCCGGCCTTGGGGTTCAGGACATTAACCAACCCCACGAAGTGGAGCCCCTTGTAGTCGAAACCATACCAGCCGTCGCCCCGCGCCTGTTTGCCGTAGCGTTCGAGGTACTGCTTGCCGTTATCGTTGAGCACGTCGTGCTCGCCGGGAACATAGTGAACGTCCTTCGCCCGGCAACTCTTAAGGACTTGGTCGAGCGTGTCGAATTCAGCCGCCTTTGACAAGTGGCTGAGGTCGCCGGTGTGCAGGAGAAACGCGGGCGGCGGCGCCAACCCGTTGATTCGGTCGATGGCAATCTGCAGGGTGCCGACCACGTCCTTGTTCGCTTCCTTGCTGATGCCAATAGGGCTGTCGCTGATCTGCACAAAGCTGAGTTCGCCTTTCACCGGCGTAACCTGGCCGCTGATGACCTTGTCCATGCCATACGACTTCAACACACCGCCGCAGAAGGTCCACAACACGCCTGTGCCGGCCTAGGCCATGCATTTCAAGAAACCGCGACGGTCGATGCCGTCATGGTGGTGATCGTGAATGATTTCATCTTGCATTGGTTCGTTCACTCCTGACTCCGTGCGTTGTTTGCCTTTCATCACGTAAGACCACCACCGGTAGCGGTTATTCCCAGCAACAATTGCCGGGAATAAAAAATCCTCCCGTGGTTCTTACCCGGAATGGAGACGCCGGGATTGACCGCGAACACAACCTCCGCAATTCCACTTGCCACGCTGGCGAGGATGCGGCAATTTGAACGCCAGGCGCGTTCCCGCTGTCACACAGCGGTGGGATCGAGCCCGACACTGACAACTCTTCTTATGTCGAATGACGCGGAGATGACCGCCACTACGGACTTTGAAAGTCTGGTGGGCCGATACTATCGTCCGCTCTACCAGTTTGCCTTCGGCCTCGCCCGCAATGAAGCTGAGGCGTGCGACCTCACGCAACATACCTTCTACGTGTGGGCGACCAAGGGCCACCAACTCCGTGACGCCGCGAAGGTCAAAACGTGGTTGTTCACCACGCTGCACCACGAGTTCCTCAAGGCGCGCCGACGACAGACCCGTTTCCCGCACTACGAACTCGAGCAAGTAGAGGACGAGTTGCCGACGATCTCACCGGCGACGGTGAGTCAGTTGGACGCCGGCGTGGCAGTCGAGGCGCTGGGGCAGGTCGATGAACTCTATCAGGCGCCGCTTGTGTTGTTTTACCTGGAAGAACACTCGTACAAGGAGATTGCGGAGATTCTCGAAGTGCCCATCGGCACCGTCCAATCGCGCATCGCTCGCGGCAAGAGCCAACTCCAGAAGATCATGGTGGACCGAGCCGCCAAGCCCCCAAGGATCAGGAAGTGAAACGCCGTGGATAACCAGCAAGCCAAAGAGATCCTGGCGCTGTATCGAGCGGGCCTCGACGAAGCCGGCGATCCATTCTTTTCCGAGGCGCTCGCCCAGGCCCAGCGCGATCCGGAACTGGGCCGCTGGTTCGAGAAACAGTGCGCCATCGACGCCGCGATGCGCGAGAAATTTCAACAGATTACGGCGCCGGCAGATTTGGCACGACAGATTCTCGCGGAGCGCAAGATCGTCCGACCGGCAGTTTGGTGGGAGCGCCCCGCCCTGTGGGCTGCGGCGGCCGCCGCCATCGTGCTGGCTGTGCTCGCCGGCTACCTGCTCCGGCAAACGGAGACGCCGACCTTCCAGGCCTACCGCAAGAACATGGCCAATCTTGTTTCGGGTGAATACAAAATGATGCTCGAAACGAACGACCTGATTGTCATCCGCCAATTCCTCGGCAAGAACCACGGCGCCTCTGACTATATCCTGACGAAAGAGCTCGAGAAGTTGCCCGGCGAGGGCTGCGCCCTGATCAAGTGGCACGGCCAGCGGGTCTCGCTCGTCTGCCTCGACCGCGGCCATGACGACGATTTGTTCCTATTCATCGTCGACCGCACGGCGTTACCCGACCCGCCCCTTGGTCAGTCAGCCGAATTCGCCCGCGTCAACAACATGACCACCGCCAGTTGGACTGTCGGTGACAAAACCTACGTCCTCGCCTCCAAAGCCAGCGAAGAGGACCTCCGGAAATTCCTCTAGCCGCGAACGATGGAAAGCGGTATAGCTCGGCGGATGTTCGAACATCGACAAGAACCGCTGGCGTCGCGGCCACGATACCACCGCCGCCTGCTGCGTCACCTGGGAATCGGAATCGGGCTGGTCGGCGTGAGCCTTGGAATAGGAATCCTCGGGTATCATCTCAGCGAAGGACTCGGCTGGCTGGATGCGTTGGTCAACGCCTCCATGATTTTATCCGGCATGGGTCCCGTCAACGAACTGCATCATGATGCCGGCAAATGGTTCGCCTCGTTCTACGCATTGTTCAGCGGTGTGGCATTCATTACCAGCGTGGGCGTGATGTTCGCGCCGGTGGTGCACCGGTTCCTGCACAAATTCCATCTCGAAGCGAGTTCGAAATAAGAACGACGGGAATCAGCTCGTGGGTGACGCGCCGGGATGTTTTCGCTGCCCCAACCGAAACACCAGATAAGCCACGACGAGGACATTGGCCAGCAGCAGGCAGACGCGCAAGACGGTCGTATGCCTTGTCAGGGCGTAGATCTCGATCGGTATGAAGGACGTGGTGATGATCGAGGTGAGGTATTCCGCCCAGACTTTTTCCATCAGCAAACCGACCCCTTCCGTTGATAGGAGCGCCGAATAGAAAAGCGAGGTCGTAACGACCAGCGCCAGATCGCGCTGTTGTACCAAGCCTACTTCTATCAGCCAGTATTGGACAAACTTGCTGTCCGTATCGACCTGGAACACGTGGGCCCAGTGACGGATGACCTCCGCCGCGTCTCTGTGAATCAGCGACAGCGCCCCCAGGCCGAAGGCGAGCAACAACCCCCCCTTCACCAGTTTGAAAACTCCAATAATGATAAATCCGACATCGTGATGTTTTCGCGTACCCATGGGAAGCTGTGACTATCGCAATAATCGTTGTGAACGTCGAGCCAGATGACCACGTTCGCAATTCGTATGGAAACACTCCAAGGCAAGACGGCGATCATCACCGGCGGCAGCACGGTCTTTGCCGCTAGTTCGCCTTCACTCGATCCAAAATCACTTCAGGGTCTTCCGCCCATCACCAGCGATAGGATTGCCTTCACCGTATGGAGGCGGTTTTCGGCCTGGTCGAACACGATGGATTGCGGGCCGTCGATGACGGCGTCCTCGACTTCCGCGCCGCGGTCGGCGGGTAGCGGGTGCATGTAACAGGCTTCCTTCTTCGCCATCTTCATCCGCTTCTCGGTACAGACCCAGCTCTTGTACTTGTTGAGAATCTTCATGCCCGCTTCCTTGCGCTCGGCTTCGGGCACGCCCTGATCGGAGAGATATTGGTGACAGCCCCACGACTTCGGATAACAGACGATGGCGTCCTTGAAGCCGTGGTCCATGTCGTGGATGATCTCGAACTTGGTCTTGTTTTCCTTGGCGAATTTCTTCGCCGCTTCAACCGTCCGCGGCATCAAATTAAATTCCTTCGGATGCGACAGCGTCACGTCCATGCCAAAACGCGGCAGCAACCAGATCAATCCCTGCGGTACGCTGAGCGGACGCGCGTAGGCTGGCGCGTACGTCCACGAGACGAGGCATTTCACCCCACGCAGGTTGTTGCCATACTTCTCGCGCATCGTCATCAGGTCGGCAATCGCCTGCAGCGGATGATCGACGTCGTCCTGCAAGCTAACAATCGGAATGGTGGCGTGCTCGGCCACTTCGCGCAGGTACTTGTTGCCGACGCCGTAGAAACAGTTACGGATCGCAATACCGTGACCATAACGCGATAAAACCTTGCCCGTGTCCTTCGGCGTTTCGCCGTGTGAAATCTGCATCTTGTCGGGCGTCAGATCGTGCGCGTGACCACCGAGTTGCGTCATGGCGGCTTCGGTCGAATTACGCGTGCGCGTGCTCTGCTCGAAAAACATCATGAACAACGTCTTGTCCTGCAGCAGCCGATGCGCTTCACCCAGCGCAAACCGCTTTTTCAGATCGTCCGCAACATTGAGCACCGTCTCCAGTTCTTCCTTCGTCCAATCCGGCGTCTCAATGTAATCCTTGCCTCGTAACAATGTTTGCATGGTAGTTTCCTTAAAAGGTAATCAGTTGCTTGCGTCCCGCCCGTCAATTAGAACGCCCAAAGACAAACTCCCGCCAACGCAATCGCCGCGCCGGCCCAGCGCACCACCGGCAATCTCACGGAATGCGTGACGTATGCCATGCCGATACCGCTCGCGTGCAGGAGCGCGGTCGCCAACGCGAAACCCGCGCCATACGCGTAGCCAACCGCGTTGGCCGGCATCTCGGTGCCGTGTGAGTGTCCGTGGAAAAACGCAAAGATGCCCACAATCGCCATGCTCGCCGTTAACGGAAATCGCGCGGCCACGGCAACCAAAACTCCGAGCACCAACACCGAAAGCAAAATCCCCTCTTCCGTAAACGGCACGCGCAGCCCGGCCATCGCCAACGTTCCGCCGAGCACCATCACGCCGACGAAACTCGCCGGCACCAGCCAGCGGGCCCGTCCGCCAAGTTGCGCCGCCCACAAGCCGACCGCCACCATCACCAATATATGATCGAGCCCGTGCAACGGATGCGCGAAGCCGCTGCCAAATCCATGCACGTCATTGGGCAATACGTGGGCCTGGGCGCCCATGCCGGTGAACAGGAGCAAAACCGCCGAAATCCAAAGGGTACGCGATATCGTCTTCATGCCGTTCACTCTATTTGTCATGCCATCGGCCTGTCAAGAAACTTGCGGGCCGCCATCGTCTACTCCGCCAGCAACCGCTTGACCTGTTCCCCAAGGCTGCCGCCGCGCGCTTCGGTGAAGCGCAAGACCCCTTTCTTGTCCAGCAACCACGCCGCGGGAATCGAGTCGATGCCGAACCGGGTGCTGATTTCGTTCCCCCAGGTCTTGCCGTCGAAATACTGCGGCCACGCCATGCCCGCCGCCTTCGTAAATTTTACCATCTGCTCCTTGTCTTGATCGAGCGAGATGCCGATGATCTCAAACCCCTGGCTGTGCAGTGCGTTATACGTCGCCACGACATTGGGAATCTCAATCCGGCACGGCCCGCACCACGTCGCCCAAAAGTCCAGCAGCACCACCTTCCCGCGCAACTTCGCCAGATCGACCGTCGTGCCGTCAACCGCCCGGAATTTCAGGTCGAGCGGCGCTTTGCCAAAATTCTGCTGCTTCTTCATCACCAGCAAATCCTGATAGGCCACGGCCGCGACCTGCGGAAACTTATTGGTTTCCAACTCGCGGAAAATCAATTCGGCCGCTTGCGGATCACGCGTCTTGAAAAACTCCGCCACGTCGAATTGCATCCGGAACGTGCGCGGGTCATCCGGATATTTCTCCCGAACCTCCTGGATCGCCGCGTCCGCCGCCGCGCGTGCCGGCCCATTCGTGACAGATTCCGATGTTCGCAAGATCGCCATCCGCCTCTCGGCCGCCAGGTATCTCGCGTCCGCCTTCGTCTCCGCGGAAGCATCGGGGGCCGCGAGAACCTCTTTCGTCAATGCGAAGAACGCGGCATCGTCCGTCGAATGGTTGTCCGCCCGCGCCAATCCGTATTCCAGTTCGCCGCGTAGCAGTTTGGAGTCCCAGCGTCGCGGATCGGCCGGGTATTGCTGCTCAAACCCCAGCAACGCATCGCGCAGTTGTTCCAACCGCTCACCAATCTGGGCGCGATCGCTGGGCAGTTGTTTCTGTTCCTTCTTCTGGATCGATTGCCAAAGCTCGTCCGCGGTCTTCGCGACAGGCGCATCCGCGCCCCGCACCGACTGCGCCAGCACTGTCAACGCCAAGCAAAGTGAGAGGATGTTCTTCAAGGTGTCCAATGGCCGCAGCCCTGACACTGAATGCCACCGCCGCCCCGCAATGTCAACCTGTCACCGTCGCGTCTTCCGTAGCCGCAGGCTTTAGCCTGCGAAATCGTGCGTTGAACGAGTGTAGTTGTCACGACAATCTCCGATCTATTCCTCACTCCAAGAACAGGTCCATTCTCGCCAAACGAACCCGAATCAGTTTTTACAGACCTCCGTTGTAAGTATCATATTTAAAGGTGGTTATACCACAAAAAGCAGCATCGCAATTCGGGTTCGTTTCGCAGAAACGCATGTTTTTACGGTCTCCCGAGCTGCGCATAGCAGTGAGTCCGCCGTAGCGGTCTCGCGAAGGCTGATCGTGCATCCTTCTCTCATCGCAACTGACATACCCCCACCATACCACTATCGGAATACGATGTCCAGAAGAACTTTACTGTCTGCTGTAACCGCGCTTGCCAAGCGCGGATCAGCCGTTATTAATTGCCTCCCGAGTCCGCTTGAATTGAACCCCCGCCAGTGCTACAAGCACGCCTCAATACGATCATGCAACAACTCATCGCGGGCGTTCACAAATTCCAGCAGGACGAACTCGGGCGGTACAAGAAACTCTTTCACCGTCTCTCGCGGCAGGAACAGAACCCGCATACGCTGTTCATCACCTGCTCGGACTCGCGTGTTCTGGCGGAGTTGATCACCCAGAGCCAGCCCGGCGATCTTTTTGTGGTAAAAAATGTCGGCAACATGGTCCCCCGTGCGGACGTCCCCGGCCGGAATTCAACCGCCGCGGCCATCGAGTTTGCCGTAAAAATACTTGGCGTGAGCGACGTCGTGGTCTGCGGTCATTCACAGTGCGGCGCGATGACGGCGTTGCTCAATGGCCTGCCGGAATCAGCAGAGATACCGCATTTGCGCGATTGGATCGCCACGGCCTCTCCCGTCCGCGAATTGATGGACCGCCATTACCAGCATCTCACCGATCGCGACGCCCGCATCACCGCCGCCGCCGGGGAGAACGTCCTGTTCGCGCTGGAAAATCTCCACACCTACCCCGCCGTCGCCACGCGCATTGCCGACGGCACCCTGCGCCTCCACGGCTGGTTCTTCCAAATCGCCACCGCCAAACTCTTCGCCTACGACCTCTCCACCCAACAATTCCAACCCATCGAGCCGGAGCCGTGATAAAATGTGCCTTTCGGGGATGCCTTTATGCTTTACATTTGGCTTCGTAAGAGGTTCGATCAGCATCAACAAGTATCCACAGAAAGCCATGGCTATGCACAAACCCGTGAAAGCATTTAGGGCACTCCTCAGATTAGTATTTGCCTATCTCCTGGTTGGAGGGATGGCCGCTGTTGCCAGCCCGATTACAATTACATTCGACGATCTTTCGTCTGTTACGAGTGGCGCAGCAGTCAGCTTTCCAGTGGTTCCGAGTGGCTATGACGGATTTTTTTGGTCTAATTTCTCTGTTATAGACGCATTGGATTCTGCTCCTAGCGGCGGTCAGAATGGGACGATATCTCCCAAAAATGTGGCGTTCAATCCATTTGGAAGTTCCGCGAGCTTCTTTGCCACGAATACATTTAATTTCGACTCAGCCTATTTAACGGCTGCATGGAATGATGGCCTACAACTGGAAGTACGCGGATTTGTCAGTACCAATTTGATCTACGACAACACGTATACCTTGAACACGACAAACTCTTCGCTAATCAACTTTGATTATCTGGGAGTAACCAGAGTTGCCTTTATCGCTACCGGTGGCATACACAATAGTGATTATTCCGGCACCGGCACGGTATTCGTGGTGGACAACCTTACGGTTGATGTCCCCGAGCCCAGCACCAGCGCGCTATTGATTTTAAGCGGCGCTCTCGCCTGTCTGGCCGACCTCAGAAAGAAATCTGCGGGCAGGTGGAAGCAGGGTTACGTCTCAACATCAGACAATTGACGGCACTTCGATTCAGCCCCCCCCCGCGGCTGGTTCTTCCAAATCGCCACCGCCAAACTCTTTGCCTACGACCTCGCCACCCAGCAATTCCAGCCGATCCAGCCGGAGCCGTGACGAAATGCGCAGCGAGTTGTGTGAGCATTGGCCCGTCAGAAAATGCGTGAGAGGGGGTCAGATCTCAACATCAGACATTTGAGACGAAGAGGGACGCAATTCCCACGAGGTTTGCGCGTGTTGGGACTAACCGAAATACCTACTGCGCGATCAGGGGCAGAGACTGCTGTAGTACTTCCCCATTTGGTACTGGTAGAAAGCCAGGCGTTTGTCCCGCGCCGCATGGAAGGTCGGGTTGGTCAACAGCAACCAGCAGTACTCAATCCGCCCCATCAATCTCGCGCCAAGTTTTATCTTTTTCATCCGCGACTCCTTTTGTCCGATAGAAACGATACTAAAGGAAACGCCGTCGGCCGTATATTGGGTGGCTGGCTGAATCTCACATAGGTCAAATGACCGATGCCCGCTACTAACTCGCCCTACCCCTCCAAGTCCACGGACACCAAAAACGCGCCCCTTCCTCAATCAAGAGTCTCAGCAGAATACCCCAGGGGTGATCGCACAGATTCGAGTCCTTAGCGGGGACTCCCTTTTAAGCTTTCCTCGCGGTTCTATCAGAGGTCTAATTTGACGGTATGAAGAAGACTCACCTCTTGCCGTACTGCGTGTTGCTGGTTGCCGTCAATTGTTACCTCCCGTGGTCGCTGTATGTCCTCGGGTATCTAATGAAGCGCGTTTTCCACCACATGGTTGAAGACCACTACTGGCCGATTACGCATGTGGCTTTGGCCCTCCCTCCGTGGTTTCTTATTTTTACGGTGTTGTCCATAATCATTTTCGTTGCAGCGTTCTGGAGGAGAGTGTCCAGCACCGTCTTAGTTCACGCGTTGATTTCCCTTTGCATCATCGAAGGTGCGGCGTTGTATCTGTTTGTACGAGGGGTCGTGAACCCTTTTTTCGGGATGGATTGGTTTCCGATGAAATGAGAGATTATCGAACCAACCACACCCATCACGAGACCCGCGGTGGTTGAGCTTTGATGTTCGCCGAACGAAGGTTGGGCAGCACGGCAACTCGGCGTTTGAAACGGGGTCAAGACCTTAACATCAGACAATTCAAAGAGAGAGCGAGCCACTTCATAAACTGTTGCTTGTTGTCTCCCCCTCTCCCTTGAACGTTGAAAGTTTAACGTTGGATGTTGAGTGTTGAATTCGTTTATTTCGGCTCCGGCCCCTGCACAGACTGCACCAGGTCCGCCGGATGCAACCACTTGGCGTACGCCGCTTGCACTTCTTCGGCGGTCATTGTGCTGCAGCGTTGCGCGGCGCGCGTTTGTTCGTCGAGCGGAAGGTCGCGCGTGGCGAGCGAGAGCAGCGTGGATGCGATGCTGCCCACGCTGGACTCGGATAGTGGAATCTCCCGGAGCCATTGCGCCTTGGCCTGCTGCAATTCGTCCGCGGTTACCGGCTTGGTCTGCATGTCCTTCAAGTTGCGCTCGATGATGGCGCGCGCTTTCGAGACGTTGGGCGGATCGCAGCCAAACTCCACTTCGTAAATCGCCCGCGTCTTGCCCACGTCGAACGCCGACTGCACGGCGTACACCAGCCCGCTGTCCTTGCGCAGGTCACGGTACAGCCGGGTCGCGTAGAAAGCGCCGCCGAGCACGAGGTTGCCGAGTTGCAGCGGATAGTAATCGGGATCGTAACGGTTCAAGCCGAGCGTCTCTGCCAGCACCGCCTTGTCCTGCACCCGGCTCTTGTCCGGGACGACAATGACCGACGCCACATTGTTGGAAACTGGTGGCGGAACCGTCTCCGGCTTCGGCCCGGTCGCCGTCCAATCTCCAAACCATTTTCCGATGACCGCTTTCGCCTGGTCGGGAGTGACATTCCCAATAACCACAATAGTCGTCAGGTCGGGTCGGAAAACGTGTTGATGATAGGCGCGCACATTGTCCAACGTCAGCGCGCTCACGCTGGATGTCGTCGCCTGCCGCAGCACCGGGTCGCCTTTCGGGAACAATGCACCCAGCAACGCACGCTGGCTCAAATAATCCGGGCTCTCCAATGACCCCGCTACCGAGTCCGCGACCTGTCTGCGAACGGTCTTGAACGCCTCTTCCGGCAGGGCCGGATGCAAGAGGTTGTCCGCCAGCAGTTGCACGCCCCTATCGAGGTACTTGGTCAGAACGTCAACCTCAAAGCCTGTGCCGGCCGATTCGTTCGCGCCGATGTCGTCCAGCGCCTTCTGGAAAGCCACGCGGTCCAGCGACTCGGTGCCGAAAGAGAAGAGGCCGCCGAGCACTTGGTCCACACCCTCCTGTCCCTCGGGCATCTCCAGTCCTGCATAATTCCGCACCCGACCATAAACGTTGACCGTATCGCTGATGGTCTCCGGCTGTACGATGAGTTGCAGCCCGTTCGTGAACGTCGTCACCACCGGATGCACCGTGGACACCGGGACACCAGGAATGCGCGATAATTTCGTGGCCGCCCAGTCGGGCAGCGGCACCGTGGCAGCATCCTTCGACGCAAACGATTCGTGTCCGCCGTAGCTTGACGAGGAAATCGCCTTACCCGAAGCCTCGGGCGTCATGATGGTCACAATGGTGTGATCGAGATCCAAATACTTGCGCGCAACGCGATTAACATCGGACACCGTAACGCGCTTGATCTCCTGAATGTCTTCGTCGGGCGAGCGGTGATGTTCCAAAGCCAGGGCCGACGACCACGACATCGCCAGCCCTTCCACCGAGTTCTTCTGAAACTCCGCATCAGAAACTTCGTGACGTTTCTCCGCCTCGACCAAATCTCGCGGAAACCCATGCTTCACGTATTGCGCGAGCACCGCCTGCATCTCTTTGATCAACGCCGCGCCATCTCCTCCCTTCGGGAACGCCCCCATCGCATAAGCCAGACTCGCTTTCGGCAACGAACCCAGCGCGAATTCCACCGACATCGCCTTCCCGGCCGGCACCAGCGCATACAAGTCGCCGCGATGGCTCGACAATACGTCGCCCAGCACCTGCGCCGCGGCGGAGTCGTCACTGTCCGTGCCGGGCAGTCGAAATGTGATCACCGCCAGCCCGTACGACAAATCGCTGGTCATCTGCAGCGTCGCGGGCTTGACCGTCTGCAAATGGACCTCGGGACGACGCGGCAGTTTCTTGGACGGAATACCTTCAAACAGACGTTTCACGGCGGCCAGCGTCGCCGCCGGTTCCACGTCGCCAACAATTACGAAAATGGCATTATTAGGCGCGTACCAGTTGCGGTAAAAACTTTGCAACATCGCACCCGTCGTCTTGTCGAATGACGGTCGCGTCCCCAACGCATCATGCGCGTAAGGTGTTCCCCTAAAAACCGCTTCCAGTAGCTTCACGTAAAGCAGGTATTCAGGATTCGAGAGGTCCTGTGCCACTTCCTGTTCGATCGCTCCCCGCTCCTTGTCCCACAACTCGTCCGTGCCAAGGATGCCCCGCATCCGCAACGCTTCGACATGCAGCGCCAACTCCAGGTCGTCGGCTGGCACCGTAAAATTGTATTGGGTAACGGTCTGCTGCGTGTTGGCGTCAAAGTTCCCACCCATCGCCGCGGAGATATGCGCCAGTTGGTCCGCCGTAAGATCCGGATTGCCGCGAAACATCATGTGCTCCAGCGCATGCGCCATCCCCGGAAATCCCTCCGGCGCTTCATCCGACCCGACCTCATAATTCACCACCGTCGTCACCACCGGCGCCAGCGGATTGCGCACGATCACCACCCGCAACCCATTCTTGAGCGTGGCGCGAAGGATGTCTTTGTCGGGCGTGAATTGGGCGTGGGACACGCGAGCGTCAAACCCGACCAGGAGCGCCGTTATGAACAGATACGCTGATATTCTATGTTTCATTTTTCCCGCTACACCTGCCCGCACCAGTTGTCATCGTGTTGTGCAAACGCCGCGCGTATTTTGGCCACAACCTCCGGCGCCAACGGCCCGCGCGCGATTGACGCGGCATTGGACCGAACGTGGTCGATATTCTTCCCGCCGACGATGCAACTGGTCACACCGTCCGTGAATGCCGTGAAGCGCAGCGCGATGTCCGCCCAGTCCGCGCCGAAATCGAGCCCCATGGCCTTCATCCGCAACCAGTATTGTTCGCAGTAATTGCCGCTGGGTCGCTCCGCATGTAGCCACGGCGCGTTGCCGATGGGCCGTTTGGCGATGAACCCAATGCGGCCCTTACCCGCCGGCGTCACGACGCGATCAATCGCGCGCTGATCGAACAGATTCACCGAACACATCAGCCCACGAAACCGGCCCGACGCGAACGCCCATTCCAGCGGCTCGTTGTCGCCCGAATACGCCGCGACACGAATCTTGCCGTCGCTCACACACCGATCCAGCGCATCGATGACGTCACCGCGTTCCAGCGTTTCTTGCGGACAGGAATGCAGGTGCGCGATGTCAATATGGTCCGTCCGCATCAACTTCAGCGCGCGGTCCACGCCCGCCAGGATGCAGTCGGACGTCCAATCCGGTACGCCGTCGATGCCATACCCAACCTTGGTCGACAACACAAACTCGCCACGCCGCTGCGCGATATGTCGCCCGATACGTTCCTCCGACAATCCATAGCCACGCGCCGTATCGATCAGCGTGATACCCAGATCGAGCACTTCGTTGAGCAACCGCCCCGCCTGCGCCTCGTCCAGCCGCTCGTCTCCCACCTGCCCGGCCCCAAGCCCAAGCAGAGAGACGTTCAAACCCGTGTTGCCGTAGGCTCGTTCGGAGATCGTCGCCGTTTTCATCGCGCGCACAAATACCAGACACTTAGACCCGACACAAGCGTAGGAAAAACTACGAATGGCCAACACGCGTACCGGCCCAGTGCCAGCATTCGCCCAATGGGCGCAAGTAGTGAGCCTGAGGGCTCACGGGGCTGTGACGCGAACTCGATAAAACTGCCCAGGCGAATTGGTTGCGCCGCCAGGGTCGGTGAACACGAGGAGGCCGCCGGTGCCGGACTGTGTAGTGCCGATGTTCGTCCAGTTCGTGGGTGTGAGCGATGGGGTGAACTGCAGTTGATACGTGTGGCCGATGACGGAGGGCACTTGCACGTCGAAATCCTGACCCGACGTGGTCGCCTCTGAAATCTTCACGCTGCTGGCATCCAACACCGTGCCGTGATTGACGAACGCCCCATGGAAATTCGTTCCGCCACCGTTGATGATGTCGATGGTGCCATTGTTGACAAGGTTGCTATGGGTCTCAAGCACGCTGCCATTGATGGCACGCATGATGCCGTTGTTCGTGACGACGCCGGTGAAGGTCAGCGTCCCACCGCAATCGGCCAGGACCGTGCCGCCCGCATCGATGAGTACGCTGCCGGTGACGGTGCCACAACCCGAGAGCATGGCGGCGTTGCGAATGCGCAGGCTGTTGAAGGCATGCACACCGCCCAGCAGATGGAAGTTCGCCGCGTCCACGCCATCGCCGACCACGAAGGGCACGCCGTTGGTTGCCTGCGTGCTTCGCGAGTACAACGTGCCGGCGCTGAAAGCCACCACCCCGAGGTTGGTCATCAATATGAGATTGTCCACCGTGACGGTCCCGCCATTGAGTACCAGCTCCCCACCGTAGAGCTGCATCGTGCTGCCGAACGCATTGGTGACGAACAGGCTGCCGCCGGTCACGTTGATGAAATTCGTGGCGGTGGATCCCTGCCCAAGATCCATGTAGCCTGCGAGTACCGTGCCGCCCGGACCAATGTCGACTCTGTCACTGAGGAAACTGAACAGTCCAACGTACAGGTTTGCCGGGGAGGCGTCCAACAGGGCTCCGTTGCCGCTGACGATCACCTGATTGTTCGCACCGCTAAACTGGTCGACGACGGCGGAGCTGCCACGCACGTACACCGCACCGCCGTTGGTAATGATCAACTGGTTGTTCACGCCATCCAAAGGGCCGACGGTCAAATCGTCGGTGATCCAGACCGAGCTGGTGTCCGTCACGATCCCCGTGGCGTTAAAGCCTCCCACTGTACCGCCAAGACTGAGCACCGTGGCTCCATTCGAGATGATCAGCGTGCCACTATCAACCTGAAAGAGGCCGTTGCTCCAGACGGAGCTGGCGCCGCTCACGATGGCGGTGCTATTGAGAAAATCCGCACCCATGATCACCGCGGACGACAATGAGGTACCTCCCAGAATCGAGAATGCCCCGCTACCTGCAGCGCCGATGTTCATCGTGCCGACGTTCGAAGTGTCGAGCAGACCGCCCGGCCCCACCTGCACATGGCCGTCGATGGTCAGGGTCCCGGAGCCCTGTACTCCGACCTGCAAGGTCGCGTTGGTGATGATCGCGAGGGCGTTCGCGCCGATGTTCAAATTGACCACCACGAACGGGTTGCCGACGGGGGTGTTTTCGACCAGAAGCGTGTTGGTCGATCCCGACGGCCCGGAGAATTGGATGCCGAAGTTCGTCACGCTGCCCGGTGCAACGGCGAACGTGTTGGAAGAGACGGTGACGGTTTTGGAGATGGCGTTGGTAATCAACACGGCGGCGTTGGTTGTCGACGGAACGCCGAGCGACCAGTCCACGCCCTGTTCCCATGAGCCGCTGCTGGTCACGTTCCAACTATTGGTCGTGCCCTGCGCCGACAGGACTGGGCCATGGAAAATCGCCGAGCCGACAGTGAAGCTGGTGCTGCCGAGGTTGAAGAAAGTACCGAACACCTCAAAAATCCCCCCGCCACTGGTACCAATGAATCCCTGGTTCTTAACGCCGTTTGCGAACGTGAGTGTGCCGCCACTAACGTTGGCATTGATGGTGCCAAAATTCAGAGTGCTGCCGGTGATTGTCCCGGACCCCGAGAGGAAATTTCCTGTCCCCACGTTGACGGATGTGGCTTGGAGGACGCCGTTGGACAGCCGCAGCAGGTTGCCGATGGTCCCCGAACCAATCGCGACAGACGGCGCGATCACGCGTCCGCCCAACGTCACGAACAACTGGTTGCTCGGTCCGCCCTGGCCAATCGTCAGCGTGCCCGCGTTGTTCCAGATCGAGCCGGTGCCGGTCACCACAGCGGTGTTGTTGCTGCCGTCGTTTGGCAGGTCGTGATACCCCAGCCAGCCGGCATTGTTGAAGACCACGCCGCCATTGCTGATGACCAGACTGTTGCCGTAGCCGCCGTAGCCGATGAAGAGATTGGCCCTGTTGCTCCAAATCGATCCGCTGCCACTCACCGAAGCGGAGTTGCTGTTGGCGCCGGTAGACGTGAGCTGTCCCAGATAGGTGTCCTTGGCGCCGCCAAAGACAATGCCGCTGTTGCTCACGACCAGGCGGTTCCCGAAACTGTCGGAGCCAATGAGGAATTGGTTCGTGTTGTTCCAGGCGGAACCCGCACCCGCCACCACGACGAAATTGTTGCTGCCGTTCTGGTAGCCCACCACGCCGAGGCTGTCAAATACCGTGCCGCCGCTGGTGATCTGCATCGTGTTACTGCGGCTCTGGAAACCGACGTAGAATCCGTACGAGGTGGTATTTGTCCAGCTCGAGCCGGTGCCGGTAACGAAGGCCGAGTTGTTGCTGCTCGACGGGCTGTCTCCGACCTCGCCCAGACCAAAGACGACACCGCCGTTGCTGATCGTCAGCGAATTACCGGAGCCATAAGCCCCGATACCAACGCCCCCGATCGTGTTGCTCCAGACCGAACCGATATCAGTGACAAGGGCGGTGTTATTGCTGCTGCTCGGCAAGTCACTCAGCCCGCCGGCGGCGCTAATCACGACGCCGCCATCTTTGATCGTGAAGGAGTTGCCCGAACCCTCATCACCGATATCGAAATTGGTTTCCGTTATCCAGACCGAGCCAGGGCCCGTGACTATGACGGTGTTATTGCTGCTGAATGCGTATGTGCCCAGATAAGCGTTGGCGCTGTACACCGTGCCGCCGTTGGTCACGATCAACTGGTTCCTTGCGCCGACGTACCCAACGAACAGGTTCAAGGTATTGCTCCACACCGAGCCCGCGCCATCCACCAGCGCAGTATTCCCGGAACTCGAATTGGTATAGCCGAGAATGCCGTCTTCGGTGAGAGCCGCGGCGCCGTTGGAAACGACCAACCGGTTGGCGGGTCCCTCCAGGCCAAGGTAGATGTTGAAGGTGTTGCTGAACAGCGAGCCGCTGCCGCTGACGATGACGATGTTGTTGCTGCTGGTAGCGGAGAACCCCAGATAGGTGCTGAACGCGTACGTGGCGCCACCATTGTCAATAGACACCTGGTTCGACGAGCCGAGGTAGCCGATGTACAGGGCGTTCGTGGTCGACCAGGCCGAGCCGCTGCCGGTGATTGTGGCGGTGTTGCTCGCGCTGCTGGATGTGAAGGAAGCCAGATACCCGTCCCCGCTAAACACCGCGCCACCGTTCGACACGACGAGTTGGTTCAGCGTCCCATTGTAGCCGACGGCGAGGAACTGGCCGTTGCTCCAGACCGCTCCAGGGCCCTGCACCCAGGCGACGTTCCGGATGCTCGAATTGGTGTAGCCGACGATGCCGACCTGGTCCCACGCCGTCGCGCCGTTGGCGATGAACAATTCGTTACTGGATCCGCCGAAGCCAACGTACGTGTTGAATGTGTTGCTGAGGGTGGTCCCGTTGCCGGTGACCGCGAGGAGATTATTACTGCTCGCCGAAGCAAAGGCCAGATAAGTGCTCGGGGCATTCGCCGCGCCGCCGTTGGCCAGCACGAGTTCGTTGGATGAAGCCAGGAAACCGACGTAGAGCGCGTTGGTGTTGATCCACACCGAGCCGCTGCCGGTGACAGTGGCGGTATTCCGCGAACTCTGGTTCGTTTCACCCACGATGCCGACGGTATCGAATACCGTGGCGCCGTTGGAGATGATCAACTGACTACCAACCGCCCCAAAGCCGACGATGGTGCCAACTTGGTTGCTCCACGTCGAGCCGCTGCCGGTGACGAGGGCAGTGCTATTGGTGCTGACGGGGTTGAACCCGATTCGCGATTCGAGGGCCGACACGGCGCCGCCATTGGCTATGACCAGTTCGTCAAACGAGCCGACATACCCGACGTAGATATCGTTTGTGGCCGACCAGAGCGACCCGCTGCCCGTGATGGAGGCGGTATTGTTGCTGGCCGTGTTGAACCAGCCGATGTAACCCACCCCGCTGAAGACATGCCCGCCATTGGTCACGACCATCTGATTGAAGCTGCCGAGGTAACCGACATACAGGTCGGTCTTATTGGTCCAGGGGGAGCCTGAGCCGCCGATTAGCGCAGTATTCCCGGCACTTGAGTTGGTGAAGCCGATAAAGCCCGAGTTGTTACCCGCGTACGCCCCGTTCGAGACGATGAGTTGGTTATTGGAACCGTCGAGGCCCAGAAAGAAGTCGAAGGTATTGCTGAAGGTCGACCCCGCGCCGATAACCGATATGAGGTTGTTGCTGCTGGATACATCGACTCCCAGATACGCGCCCGGCGCACTTGCCTTGCCGCCACCACTAATGGCAAGCGTGTTGGACGAGCCGATGTCACCGACGTACAGCGCGTTCGTCGCCGTCCAGACGGAGCCGGTGCCGATGATGGAGGCGACGTTGTTGCTGCCGAAACTGTTGGCACCCACGTAGCCGGCGCCGCTCCAGACCGAGCCGCCGTTGGTTACGATCAGTTGATTGGCTGATCCGCTGTAGCCAACGTACAGAAACTGGGTATTGCTCCAGACCGAACTGGCGCCCGAGATCAACGCCACGCTTGCGCTAGCATTGGTGTAGCCGAGCGTGCCCGCTTGATCAAACACGCGTCCTCCATTCGTGACCAGGAGTTGGTTGCCGGTTCCGAGAAAGCCAACGAAAAGATTGGTGGCGTTCTTCCAAAGTGAACTGCTGCCACTAACCAGAGCGGTGTTATTGCTGCTGCCGGTGGCGTACCCGAGAGCCCCTGTACCGTCGGACAGTACCCCGTTATTGATGATTTGCAGGGTGTCCAGGAATGTGTTGCTGCCAACGATGTAAACAGCGCCCAACCAATTGCTCGTCACCCCACTGATGATGATTGTCTGGGAGTTCGCGGTGAATTGCGCGCGGGCGGCGGGCACCCAGAGGGCAAGAGTCAGCAACCAGGCGACGGTCACGTACCCGCCACGTATCGACCCAATGATTCGTCGGCTTCCCATGTGGCCCTTAAAACCAGTTCTCATGTGAATCCAATGCCATCTGACGGGCTGCGACCCTGTCTTCTTCACGTGCTAGTAAAACATTGGCTTGGAATGCTGTCGAGGATTTATTAAAGGATTGGCCAGAGGGACGTGCCCGCCCGCGTCGGGTGTCCTGGGTGCGGGGACTTCGATGCGGTCGTCGACTCAGACGCGCTCGTTCGCCTTTGCCGTGGTCCGCTTAAGGACCTGATGAAAGGCCCTCGCAAAGGCGAGGGCTCGATTACGCTCCTGCACACGGGCCTCGCTCTCGCGGATGAGATCCGGTCCGGGTTTCAGATCGGGCCAATCCCTCGCCACCAACTCGGCGAGTTCGTCCGGGCGGTCGGGATGAAAAAAGGTTGCATCGGTCGGCTGTTGTTCCCGATGCACCGGAATGTCCGACACGTAAATCCGCTTGCCGAGAGTCCGGGCATCTTCCACCAAGGCGCTCCAGCCTTCAAAAAGGGACGGCTGGATCACGGCCGCCGCGCGTCGTACCAGTTGTACCTGGATCTGGCGCGGGAGTAATCCGAGGATTCGAATGTGGGGGTTGAGCCCGTGTTGCTCGAGGTGATTCTGCAAGCCGGCGAAGTATTGTGGATGCCGGTTATCATGGGTTTGACCGGTGCTGACCAGACAAATGTCGGCGATCCCCCTGTCGCGCAGGATCCGTATCGCTTCAAACAACACGCGGTGGTTCTTATGAATCCAAAACTGACAGGGAAAGATCAGGAACTTCTCCGGCAACTGGAACTGCGCCGCCACTCGGCCGGGCTCATCTTCGTACCACTCCCTGCTTGAAACCGACACGAAGGAAAGCACGCTGGTCCGCGTTGACCCGGTTGGGAACCAGCGGATCAAATCGTGGCGGGCATCCTCGCTGCTGACAACGACGTGGCGGGCATCGTCCACAACTCCCTGAAAGCGCTCGTCTCGGACGCGCAATTCCTCGTCGGAAAAAAATTGCGGCAGCCGCTTGTGCTGAAAATCGGGAATCCATCCGATCCAGGGCACTGGAAATTCCCTCCCCAGCGATGCCAGAGCCGGGAAAACGATGCCGGCTTTCGCCCGTGCCACAACTCCTTCCAGGCTGCGCGGCCACTTTCTCCGCGCGAGGCTTCGTTTCGCTCCGCGCAGCTTGTTGAGGGGGGAGTCCGTTGCATGAAAAGCAAAGCGACGGACCGGCAAATGACCGGCTCCCCATTCGCTCAGGTCCGCCGCGTGGGAGGCGGGCGGCAGCACCAGGCAAAACGCGAAGCGTTCCTCCTCGGGAAGCAGCTCGATCGCGCGTAATAGATTACAGACGTAAACCCTGCCGGCGATCCATTCCGGTCCACCGTGCCCGAGCACCGCGACGCGCAACCGTCTAGCGCCCGGTTTCCTCAAACGATGGATGGTCTGCTCCTTCACAGGCGTCCCTTGGGCTGCGCAGCGGCTTCTTTGTCCGCGCTCGCCTCGACATAGAGGGAGGGTTCGATCGAATGGTCGCCATGATTCGAACGATCAAGGTCGTACCGCTCCCACCCGCCGATGTCCGACTCCGTGTAGCTCTTCACCGAAAACCTCTTGAAACGTTGCCCTTCCAGAAGCAACCGCAACGAGAGTTGGTCGTAGGTCCAGAGGTTCGACTCCCTCGTCTTTCGCGGATCTTCATCAATCGGATGGGATTTCCCGCTCGGAAGCCACCCGAAAACAATCCCGCTCAGCCTCCCACAGAACGCGCGCAAAAGATCCGCGGGCGATTTGGAGCTGACTCTTTCCATCAAAGTCTTGCGAGCCGCTTCGCCGCACCCGGTCGACGGCGGTCGATAGAATTCGTCGAAGACATCGCCGTATCTCTCCTGGCTGTAGTCGGCGTCGTAATGCCCTTGCTTGACCATTTCTCTCATGAGTCCGCCGCTCCGGTCCCTCACCATTTGATCCAGTAATTCCAACACCGACCAATTGTACCTGACGATCGTCTGTTTCGTGGGCTGCCGGGCGCATTCCTCCAACCGTTCCAGGTAAGCCCGGACAATCCCTTCCAAATCGGGGGTCGACACCCGAAAGATGCCGCCGGGTCGAAGCACCCGGAAAACCTCCGCCACAAACTCCCTACCCTCCTCGGGAGTCAGATGCTCGATGATATGCAGCGCGTAGACCGAATCAAACGTGTCCTCGGAAAAGGGCAGCGGTCGGCAAACATCATAATGGCGGATCCTGCCGCCTGCCGGTTGCGGGAGCACGCTAAATTTCAGATTGGTCCATTCCTTGAGGAACGCCGCGCTCTTCTGCTGAAAATAGGCCTCACCCGTGCGCCAGATGTGGAGGTTCGCCCTGCCGTCGGTGGCTCGCGTGACATTCATGACGCCGTTCCCATCGCCGCAGCACGAGGCTTCTTTGCTTCTACAAAAACGGAAGGATCGATTGCATAATCACCGTAGTTGGATCGGCTGAGGTTGTACCGTTCCCAGCCGACGATGTCCGATTCAGCGCAGTTTTTGACGGAAACTTTCTCGAAACCCCGGCCTTCCAGGAGCAATCGCAGCGAGACCCGGTCATACATCCATTTCACGCGTTCTCCCGTCTGCCGCGGGTGGTCTCGGACGGCGGCAGACTGGCGGGGCCGCAGCCGCGAGGAAACAACCGTTTTCACCTTCCGAACAATCACCGCCGGAATTTCCACCGGTGGCACCGCCAACAATCTCCGGAGCGCGCTTCTCTGGGCGACATCTCCCGCTCCGTTTTCGGGTTCCGCCGTCGCTCTTCCGTAGAATTCCCGAAACACGTCGCCATACCGCTCCTCGATGAATTCGATATCGAGGTCCTCGCTCTGCAGCGCTTCGAGCATCCGTCCCCCGGCCTTCTCCCGAACAATCTGGTCAAAGATCTCCCAGACCGACCATTGATATCGGTAGAAGTTCTTCGTCGACGGCTCTTTCAAGCACTGCTTCAACCAGTGGAGGTAATCCCGGCAGATCCTCTCCAGGTCCGGCGTCGAAACCCGACACACGGCGCCTGGTTTTAGCACGCGGTAAAGCTCACCGGCAAAACGCCTCCCCTCCTCCGGAGTCAAGTGCTCAAGTACATGAGCGGCATCGGCGGCATCAAAGGTGTTGTCGGCAAACCACAAAGGCCGGCGCAAATCGTGGTAGTTCACCTTGCCGTCTGGGAGACGTGGCAACAGGGAGAACTGGACATTCGTCCATTCCCTCAGGAACACGGGGCTCTTCTGGCACCAGTATTCCCGGCCCTCACGCCAAACGTGCAGGTTGGCCCGTCCATCGGATGCGTAGTTCACCTTCATATCGCTCTCATCAAGCTGGCCATTATGCACTAACTGCTTCGACACGCAAGACAGTAATTTATTGGCTTACAGGCCAATTATCAGAAAAAAACACCCGCGTTCTGTTTCCCCAGAGCCCACCAGCAGACTTCTTTAGTAGCCTGCCAGGGTGGCCATTCTGTTCTACATCCTGCGCAAACCCGAATGGTATGCGATAATAACGCTTGGTGTTTTGAATTGCAAATGACCTTCTCAACATGATGGACCTTGAATCGACTCCGAACCTCAGGCTTCGTGTCTCACAGAAGGCGGAATCGATTCTGCGCTCCGGTCATCCATGGCTTTTTTCTGACAGCATTCGCGAACAAAACCGCACCGGCAGAACGGGTGATCTCGCGGTCATTTATGATCGGGAGGATCGTTTCCTGGGGATGGGCCTGTTTGATCCCGAGGGACCGATTCGCGTCCGCATGTTGCATGTCGGTAAACCGCAAAAGCTGGATCACGCCTGGTGGCAACAGCACCTGACCACGACACTGGATCGACGGCGCAACCTTTTTGATCCTCAAACGAATGGGTATCGGCTCTGTAACGGTGAAAACGATGGCTGGCCGGGCCTCGTGTTGGACCGATATGACTCGACTCTCGTCCTCAAAATCTACACAGCAGCTTGGATTCCGCGCCTCGAAGAAATTGTGGGAATTATCGGTGAACAAGTCCCCTGCGAGCGCATCATTCTCCGGTTGAGCCGAAATATTCAGGACAAATCGCAGCCGTTCATCGAGGGTCAGATTGTTCGCGGAAAGCCCCTGCTCGATCCGGTCACTTTCCTGGAATCGGGACTTCGTTTTGAAATCGATGTCGTCCGCGGACAGAAGACGGGGTTCTTTCTCGATCAACGTGACAACCGTCGCCTCGTCGAATCGTTGTCCCACGGTCGCCGGGTGTTGAATGCCTTCAGTTTTTCCGGGGGCTTTTCCCTGTATGCCGCGCGCGGCGGTGCCGTTTCCGTCACCGACCTGGATATCAGCCCGCACGCGCTGGCAGCCGCGAACCGCAACTTTGCCCTAAACCTCGACCAACCAGCCGTCAGCCACTGTCACCATGAGATTGTGAAAGCCGACGCCTTCGACTGGCTGGACTCAGCCCCACCAGCATCATTCGATCTGATCATTCTCGACCCGCCGTCACTGGCAAAACGGGAATCCGAACGCGAGCAAGCCATCGGCGCCTACGGCAGGTTGACACGAAGCGCCATCAAACTTTTGCAACCCGGTGGAATTCTGGTGGCTTGTTCCTGTTCAGCACACGTTTCGACCGAGGAATTTCTGGGATCAGTCCGAGAAGCCGCCACCCAATCCGGCCGCCTCTTTACGGAACTCCAAACCACCGCCCATCCCGCCGACCACCCGGCCACCTTCCCCGAAGCACATTATCTCAAGGCAATTTACCTGGGCTTTTGATTTGCGCGTCCTTACCGTCCCAACGCCAACATCCGTTCAATGGGGGCGAGAGCGCGGTTGCGGATGTCTTCGTCGAGGATGATTTCCGGCGAGAGAGTTTCCAACGCGGCGACGGCTTTCTCCAGGGTGTTCTTCTTCATGAAGCTGCATTCATTGCAGTGGCAGGAGTCGGTGGGGCCGGGGATGAAAACTTTATTCGGCAACTCCTTCTGGAGACGGTGCAACATACCGGCTTCGGTGACGATGATGAATTCGCGCGCGGGCGAATTCTTGCAGTAGGCGACCATTTTCTCGGTCGAGCACACTTCGTCGGCCATCATGCGGACGGCCGGCAGGCATTCGGGGTGCGCGACGATCTCCGCGTCAGGATACTCCTGTTTTAACCGGAAGATGGCTTTGTGGGTGAACAACACATGCGTCGAGCACGCGCCCGGCCACAAGATCATTTGGCGGCCCGTTTGCGTCATCACCCATTGACCAAGATTCTGGTCCGGGACGAAGAGAATCTTTTTGTCGGGTGGAATCGAATTAACAACCCTGACGGCATTACCTGACGTGCAAATGATGTCCACGAGGGCTTTAACGGCGGCGGTGCAATTGATGTAGGCCACGATAGCGACGTCGGGATGCGCCTCTTTCCATTTCGCCAACTGCTTCGCGTCGCAGGAATCGGCCAGCGAGCAACCCGCTTCGAGATCCGGCAAAATGACGGTCTTGCCGGGGTTGACGATTTTCGCCGTCTCGGCCATGAAATGAACGCCGCAAAAAAGAATCACATCCGCCGCAGTCTCTTTCGCCTTGAAGGACAACCCCAGCGAGTCGCCCACAAAATCTGCCACGTCCTGCAGTTCGGGCACCTGGTAGTTGTGCGCAAGGATGACGGCGTTCTTGAGCTTCTTCAACTCACGAACGCGTTCCTGAAGTTCGGTGGTGTCAGCCGTGGCAATCATGGAAACCAGCGCCTGCTTCAAGGTTAGCGGATTCACCCCCATTGTCAACGCGGCCTTGTGCAGAACTCGGTTTACTCCCAGAACGAGACTTGGTATGCTATTCATCCGAAGCACAAGAAGCTCGATCTTATGCATATCGAGTCCTTTATATTCGCGGCCATTGGTCTGCTGTGCATCTTTCGATTGGGCCTGGCTCTCCGAGATTGGAGCCGTAGCCTCCCCATCACCCCCGATCCTTGGGACGCCGAGACTGCTGAGAAATTGGAGCAGCCGGATTGTGTGCCGGTTTGCCATCACTGCTTTACTCCTCAGTTACACGATAAATGGTTCTGCCCCGAGTGCGGCGCGGCGGTCGGTCCCTACAACAATTGTTTGCCTTACATTCATATTTTCTCTGAAGGCGAAGTACTGCGAAATGGCCTGCGAAACCATCACCCGCAGAATTTTCTGACCGTGATGGGCTATCTGTTCTTTTCAACGACGGAGTATTTTGTGTTCGCTCCGATCTACTGGTACTTGTTCTTCAGAAATCTGCGTCAACCCATTCAGCCCGAACAACCCGGTCAAGAAGGCCCATCCCCACTCCCCCAATCTCCGGAACAATAGGCGCTCCGCACTTGCCGATTGGCTGAACTTCGGCGATATTCGCGTCGGTCACGGCACGGTAACAGCTACTGATGCTCGGATGATATTTGAACAAGCCCGGATGATGGGGGTCGAAGAGAACGTTATGAACAAATTGGCAACTCACTTTACTAAATCGCAAACGAACCGCTGGTTCACCATCGGGCTGGCCGTATTCCTGACGGCTGCGTGCCCTGCCCTCTACGCGGCCGCCACTCCAGCGTCAACGGCCAACAGTGATATCGATCTCGCGCGACATTTGGAGAATGCGTTCGAGCGGGTCGCGGACCAGGCGAGCCCATCGGTCGTCGTCATTACGAGCCACAGCAGTATCGGTGGCGCGGTGGAATCGACGGAGGGTGACGACGGCGAAAACAACCCGCAGTTCGAGGGCACGCCGTTCGAGTTCTTCTTCCGGCACCTGCCGCAGGGCCATCCGCGCAACATTGACAAAGAGGGTTCCGGTATCATCCTGCGCAAGGATGGTTATATCCTCACCAACCAGCACGTCGTTGACGGCGCCGACTCGATCACCGTCCACCTCAAGGACGGCACCGAGTACAAGGACGCCAAGGTCATCGGCACCGACGATCACACCGACATCGCCGTCATCAAGGTGGACGCGAAGGATTTGCCGGTCGCCAAATTCGCCAACAGCGATGAGGTGAAGGTTGGCCAATGGGCCATCGCGATCGGCGCGCCATATGAACTGGACTACAGCTTCACGGTCGGATTCGTCAGCGCGAAGGGGCGTCCACCGATGGGAGATCCGGGGATTGTGGCGACCATCGACTACATCCAGACGGACGCGGCGATTAATCCCGGTAATTCCGGCGGCCCACTCTGCGATATTGAAGGCCGCGTCATCGGCATCAATACACTGATCCGCGGCCTGAGTCGCGGCATCGGCTTCGCCGTCCCGATCAATGTGGCGATGGATTCGGCCGAGAAACTTATCAAGGACGGCAAGGTCACGCGCCCGTGGATCGGCATTGGCATTGAGGCGCTTTCCGATAACAAGGAACTGGCGGAATTGGCGAAGCCCGTGAAGGACGGCGTGGTCGTGAGAGATATCCACGCCGGTACACCCGCCGCCAAGAGCAATCTCAAGCCGGCGGATATCATCGTGGCCGTCGACGGCGTGCCCGTGAAGGCGCCACGGGACTTGCAGCGACAAATTCTCCACAAGGAAGTCGGCCAGAAAGTCATGCTCGACGTCGTGCGCGGTGGTAAAACCATTCAGGTCGCCCTGCAGACCGGCGAGATGCCCGACGCGGTCCAATACGCGGCGCGTGAACACCCGCACAAACCGAAAACCGAAAGCGTGTTTGGCCTGACCGTGCAGACCCTGACCAAGGAACTCGGCGAGCAGTTGAAGTTGGAAAATGCGGAAGGCGTCGTCGTGGTCAATGTCGCCGACGGCAGCGCCGCGCAGCAGAGGGGCCTGCAACGTGGCGATGTGATCACCGAGATGGACCGGGCGCCCGTCCATTCGGCGGAAGATTTCAAGGCCGCCATCGACAAGATCGACCCGGAAAAAGGCGTACTCCTTTACGTACAGCGCGGCGGCACTTCGACTTTCGTTGTGCTGAAGGACTCCAAATAAAGTTTGCTGTTCTCCAGTCGCAAGACCTCCCCCGGCTAGCCACGGGGGAGGTTTTTCTTTTTGGAAACACGGATGGCACAACAACAACCCGGCGGGCGTTGCAACGCAACGCGCGAGCGTTGGCCGCATTCACTACCGCTATTTCCGGTCGCCAAGGATGCGGCTGACGCAGACCAGGCCGGCGATCTTGCCTTGCTCGTCTCGATAGGGAACTTTGCTCGTCGAGACCGGGGTTGTTTCACCGCGATGATTCGTGAACTGCTCTTTACGGTCCCGAACGGGAACTTTGGCCTCCAGGACCGCCTGGTCATCGGTGCGAATCTGCTCCGCAAGTTCACGTGGATAGAAATCGAAGGCGGTCTTACCGGCAATTTGCTCGATGGTGCGCACCCCGAGGAAGTTGCGATGGGCCGCGTTGTCCACCACGTAATGGCCCTGCGTATCGATGACGTAGACCAGATCGGGCAGGCTGTCGACCAGGATGGGCAACAGATGATCGGCCATCATGCGCTCGGTCACATCGCGGCTGATGCCGACCAGTCCGACCACCGTGTCACGTGCGTCACGCACCGGCACCTTGGTCGCCGTCACCCAGCGGGACTGCCCGTCGGCGTGGCGAATGCGTTCCGTCTTGCTGATCAAACCCTGCCCCGATTCGAGGATCCGCCGCTCGTCGGCGAGAGCTGCCTGGGCGTGTTCCGCGGTGAAAAAGTCGGCGTCGCTCTTGCCGATGGCCTGCTCGGGGGATGGCACGCCCAGCACCGTGGCCTGGGCGCGATTGATACGGATGAACCGCGACTGCGTATCTTTGAAGTAAATCGTGTCGGGGATGTTGTCCATGAGCATTCGCAGCAACAACTGCTCGTGGGCCAGTTCCTTGGTGCGCTCCTGCACGCGTTGTTCGAGTTCATCGTTCGCCTTGCCCAGAACGATCATATGACCGCC
The DNA here is from genome assembly GCA_003152315.1 of Verrucomicrobiota bacterium. Classification (GTDB taxonomy): domain Bacteria; phylum Verrucomicrobiota; class Verrucomicrobiia; order Palsa-1439; family Palsa-1439; genus Palsa-1439. The sequence continues at coordinate 91,351 of PLZV01000025.1, read as the reverse complement.
AAACCACGCGGCGGCCAAAGCCAACAGTGACACGATGGTCAGCCCGAGAAAATTATCCACCAGTTGGCGGTTTGCGTCGGCCAGCGCGATGGCCGTGGGGATGCTGACGCTGACGTAAGCATCCGCCTTTCCCCGTTTTCCGCCAATCGGGGAGAACGCGTAGATACGCTTGATACCGTCGGCGTCGGCAATCTCCCCGGTTCCCCGTCCGCGATAGGTCGCGACGGACTTGAGCAGAGAAGATTCGGGCGCGGGCCGCCCGAGAATTGCCGGCGTGGGAGGAGAAGAGGCCAGAACGGTCCCCTGCCGATCCACAACCACCAGTGACGCGCCTTCGGGCAGTACCACGAGGCTAACGCCGCTCAGAAATTTCGGATTCAGTGCCGCGAACACGACCGACTGGATGCGACCGGATTCCTCGATCGGATAGGCGAAATCGATGGAGGCTTTGCCGGTGACCCGGTCGATTTGACTCTCGCCCACGGTGAAGTCACGGGTTTGCAGCGCCTGCTGAAACCAGCTTTGATCCGTAACCGTGACCGAATTGGTCAGGGGCACGGCACTGCAAATGACTTTGCCCTCGGGTGATGCCACGCCCAGCGTCGTATAGAATGTGTAGATCGTCAGCAACTTCGCCATGACCGTGTCGCAGGCGGCGGGCTCGCCGTTGCGGATCTCACGCGTCTGCGCCAACCCGCCCAGAAGCTGCTTGGCGCCTTCGATCATTCGCGAGACATCGGCGGCGGTAAGGCTGGCGACCCGCAACAGGTTGTCATGAGCCGCTTCCGTTGCGACCTGGCGCTGCACTCTGGCTGTGTACAGAATCAACCCCAGAGAGGGAATCACCGCCAAAAGAACCAGGAGAACCAGACGCACCCGCAGACTACTGAGTGAAGTTGCTTTCATCGAACCGTACCTCCCGTCATGTGATTCGGTTGCGTTCAGCAGATCGACGCTATCATGCCAACAAACAGAAAAACCGCAAGGCAATTGCAATAGGCCGCATTCACGCCACGCGTGGCGCCATTGGCGGTGAGCTTGTCAGATGAGGGCATTCTGTTACACTGGCGCGTGATGAAAGTCGCGAAAGGGGCGCTGACGCGCCGGCTGCGAAAAATCCGTTGCTTGTTACTGGACGTGGACGGTGTGCTGACGGATGGCAAATTGCATTTCACGAGTGACGGGGAGGAGTTCAAGACATTCGACGTGCAGGATGGCCACGGAATCGCCATGGCGCAGCGCGCCGGGTTGACCGTTGGCTTCATCTCGGGTAGGCCCTCGAAAGCAACAGCGCGGCGCGCGGCGGATTTGCGTGTGAACATTGTGCTGCAAAAACCGTCAAACAAGATGGATATGGTCGAGAAGGTCAAGCGCCAGCACGGATTTGCGAATGACGAGATCGCGTTCGTCGGCGATGAGCTGGTGGATTTGCCGGTGCTCCGGCGCGTGGGCCTGGCCGTGGCGGTGCCGAATGCAACCGATGAGGTCAAACGCGTGGCGCATTATCAAACGCGACGGCAGGGCGGCGACGGCGCGGTGCGTGAAGTGATTGAGATGATTTTGAAAGCGCAAGGTTCATGGGAGCGGGCGATCGCCAAGTACGTCGCGGTGCTCGCGGTCGTACTCACTCTCGCTAGCACGCGCATGTTCGCGGACAGCGGCGCGGAGCGGTCCTCGGAGACCGTGAAGAAGCCGGCCGACAACTCGGGCTACATCGAGAAATTCGAGGTACCGCAGCGCGACGAAGACGGTAATTTGAAGTGGAAACTCATCGGCGAGCGCGCGGTGATTCGCCCGGATGGGATGATGGACATTCAAAACGCGCGCGCGGAGTTCTACACGACCAACAAGTTGGACATGGTCTTCAGTTCGCCGACGTGCCGGCTCGACCGGGCCAACAACCACGCCACGACGCAGGACCATGTGCGCATCGACCGCGAGAACATGGTGTTGACGGGCATCGGCGGGGAATGGAACGGCGACACGTCCTCGATGGTGATTCGCAGTAACGTCTGTGTCATTATTACAACCGGACAACAGATTTTTGGGGAGCCACCGAAACAGCCATGAAAAGATTCCTTGTTACATTGCTGGCCGTCGTTATCACGGCGGGTCTGAGTGCCCTGTCGGTCGTTGCGGCGGGAGATACACCCGCGGCGGAGGCGACTTCGCCGCCACCGGTAATAGCCAAATCCCCTCTCCCGGCGGGTTCGACGAATGAGCCGACAATCATCACCAGCGAGCAGTTGCATGGGGACTACGCGCACAACGTCGGCACGTTCGAGGGGAACGTGTTGGCGGTTGACCCGCGCATGACGGTGCGCGCCGACAAGATGACGGTCTTCTTCGGCGGCACGAACGTCGTGACGAGCACCGGAACGAACACGACCCGCTCGATCCAGAAAATCATCGCCGAGGGCGGCGTGGTCATTAACACCCCGGACAACAAGAAGTCCAACAGCGACCACGCGGAATACACGGCAGAAGACGGCCGGGTCGTGCTCACCGGGCACCCGCGCGCCGAATCTGCCGACGGCGTCGTCACCGGCAAAAAGATCACCTTCTGGCGCGATTCACAGCGGATGGACGTCGTCGCCGACCCGGGAGAAACGAACCGCACCAAGCTGCTCATCTACCCCGAAGAGCAACGGAAGCAGAATGGCGGCGGGGACGGGAAAGAGTAAAGATTCGACCCGTAACGTTTCGAAGTTCTCTTTCCCAAGCCGCCAAGCCATCAAATCTCTTGTCTTTTCGGTAGCACGCTCTCGGCCAGAGCTTATCCACGCACATGCAGAGCCGGGCTGGTGTAGAGCCCGGTCGACCGGATTTCGGGAAATACTTCTGCCGCACTTGTCAGTGGGGGCGATTCTGTTACACTGCGTCACAATGATGGTGGCGATTTCATGAGTGACGCTTCGGACAACAACGTCCTGTTGCGCACGCAGGGGTTGGTCAAGATTTATGGCGGGCGGCGCGTGGTCGATGGCATCGACATCAACGTCAAGAGCGGCGAGATTGTCGGGCTGCTCGGGCCGAACGGCGCGGGGAAGACGACGTCGTTTTACATGACGGTCGGGCTGGTCAAGCCGAACGGGGGCAAGGTGTTCTTCGACGGCAAGGACGTCACGCGCATGCCGATGCACAAACGGGCGCGGCGCGGCATCGGCTATTTGTCGCAGGAGGCGAGCGTCTTCCGCAAGTTGACGGTGGAGGAAAACATCCTGGCGATTTTGGAGACGCTGCCGTTGACCGTGGAGGAACGGAAGTTTCGTCTGGATTATTTGCTGGAGGAATTGGATATTCAATCACTGGCGAAGAACAAGGCGTACACCTTGAGCGGGGGCGAACGGCGGCGGCTGGAGATCACGCGTGCGTTGGTCACGGGGCCGAAGCTGATGCTGCTGGACGAACCGTTCAGCGGCGTGGACCCGATAGCGGTGCACGAGGTGCAGCAAATCATCGCCGGGTTGAAGGGCAAGGGGCTGGGCATCCTGCTGACCGATCACAACGTTCGCGAGACGTTGCGGATTGTGGATCGCGCGTACCTGATCGTTCACGGCAAGGTGGTGCGCGAGGGCACCAGCGATTTTTTAATTAACGACCCGCATAGTCGGGAGATTTACTTGGGGCCTGATTTCAGCATGTAGGCTGGGCAGGCCGCGCAAACCGGAGGACGTTCCATGGAAGTGACAGTGACTGGGCGACATATAGACATCACGCCGTCGATACGCGAGTACTCGGCGAAGAAACTGGACCATATCGGGATCGATTTCCCGCGGATCCTGAGCGCGCACTACATCCTGGAGGTCGACAAGTTCCGCCATATCGCGGAAATCGTGCTCCAGTGCGGCAACCATCTGACTATTGAGGCACGCGAGGTGAGCGAGGACTTGTACGCTTCCATCGACCGCGTGGTGGACAAGGCCACGCGCCAGATGCGCAAGTACAAGACGAAGATGCAGCGGCATCGCCCGCGCAAGGCCGCGCTTTACCACGTCGATGAGCAAGTGTTGACCTACGATCTTCACGACGATGAAGGCCGCACGCAACTCGTGCACACGGAGAAATTTGCGGTCAAACCGATGTTCGTGGACGAAGCGGTGCTGCAACTGGAGCTTTCGGAGACCCAGTTCCTCGTGTTCCTGAACGCCGAGTCCGAAAAAGTGAACGTGGTCTACCGCCGCAAGAAGGGCGACTTCGGCCTCATCGAACCCACCCTGACCTGAACATGCCAACACCCTCCATCCCCACCGTCACGGTCGAGCGCTTCTACCTGAATCACGCGGAGAAGCTTCAGCTCAAGCTCATCGCGGGCGGCGCGGGGCTCTCCCGCAAAATCCAGGAAGGGTCGGTGAACCGTCCCGGTCTCGCGCTGGCGAAATTTTTCCGCTATTTCGCGATGAAACGCGTGCAGGTGATTGGCGGCGCGGAATGGGTGTTCCTGAAATCCCTCGGCGACGAGGAAGCCGCCAGGCGCATCGAGCGGATGTTGCGGGCAAAGATCCCCTGCCTGGTTTTCGCGCGCAACGTGAACCCTCCCCTGCCCGTGCAGGAGAAGTGCGACAAGTACCAGGTGCCGCTGTTCAAGACCAAGATGGTCACGATGAAATTCATCAATGCGGCGACCATTGCGCTGGAGATGGAGTTTGCGCCGCAGGTGAGCGAACACGGTTCGATGGTGGACATTCTGGGCATTGGCGTGCTGATTCGTGGCGAGAGCGGCATCGGCAAGAGCGAGACGGTCCTGGCATTGCTGGAGCGCGGCTACAGCCTTGTCAGCGACGACATCACCCGCATTCGGCTGTTTGAAGGCCGCGAGTTGGTGGGCACCTCGTCGGAGACGACGCGCTACCACATGGAAATCCGCGGGCTGGGCATCATCAATGTGCCGGCGGTCTTCGGCGTTGCGAGCGTGCGTCCCGAGAAAAACCTGAACCTGGTGGTCACGCTGATGGATTGGAGCAAAATGGAAGAGGTCGATCGCACCGGCCTGGAGCGACAGTCGTACACCGTTCTGGGGATCGATCTGCCGCACGTGATCATCCCGGTCCGTCCGGGGCGCGACATCGCGCGGTTGATTCAGGTCGCGGCCCTGGACCAAAAGCTGAAAAGCCTGGGCCACAATGCGGCCCGCGAATTCAACGAACGGCTCATCGAGCGAATGCATACCGCGCGCTAGAGTTGACCGGGAATACAACCGTCCATGAATCTTTCACGCAAGAGCAGCAGCGGTTCGGAAGCCAAAACGGTGAGCAAAGAGGTCACCGTGATCAACAAGCTCGGCGTTCACGCGCGCCCCGCCGCGCTGTTCGTCAAAACCGCCCATAAATTCGCCAGTCACATCACCGTCGAAAAAGATGGCGAGCAGGTCAACGGCAAGAGCATTATGGGATTGATGATGCTGGCCGCGGGCCAGGGCTCCAAACTGCTCATCGCCGCCGAGGGACCGGACGCCGAAGCGGCGGTGCGCGAGTTGGAGTCATTGTTCCTGCGCAAGTTCGACGAAGAATGATCGCCAGGATTATGGCAGAACGCACCTTCCAGGGAATTGGCGTATCGCCGGGCGTGGCCCGAGGCAAGATCTATGTCTATGGCATTGCCGACGAGGTCGTCCCGGAATATGACGTCGCGCCCGAGAATGTGGCGCACGAGATCGCGCGCTTCGAGCAGGCGCTGATCAAGACCCGCGAGCAGTTGCACGAACTCCAGGGGCGCATCGCCACGGGCATCGGTTCCTCTGCGTCCTCCACCATCCTCGAAGTGCATCTTTCCATCACCGAAGACCCCGCGCTCATCGAGCAGGTCGTCCAACGCCTCGAACTCGACCGCAAGAATGTGGAGTTCGTCTTCAACGACGTTTCCCGCAAGTACATCACCACGCTCGCCGAGTTGTCTGATGAATTTTTTCGCGAACGCGCGGCGGACGTGCATGACGTCACGCGCCGCATCCTGCGCAACCTCCTCGGGCACGATCATCGCGTGCTGACGGAGCTACCGCCCGACACCATTGTCATCGCCCACGACCTGTCGCCCTCGGACACCACCTCGCTTGACCGCCAGCACGTCACCGGCTTTGCCACGGATGTTGGCAGCCACACGTCGCACACGGCGATCGTCGCGCGTTCGATGGGCCTGCCGGCCGTCGTTGGCCTGCGCAATCTCAGCCAATTCGTCCACGACGGCCAGGCCGCGATTCTTGATGGCTACAGCGGCACGCTGATCGTCGAGCCGACCGAGCAAACGCTTTTCGTTTACGGCCAGCTTCAGGTCAAACGTCATTCGGTCCAGGAGCGCCTGGACGCGTTGCATGATTTGCCGGCCCAAACACTCGACGGCCACCGCGTCATTCTTTCCGGCAACATCGAACTGCCGCAAGACGTGCACGGCGTGATGGCCGTTGGCGCGGAGGGCATCGGGCTTTTCCGCACGGAGTTCCTCTATCTCAACCGCAAGGATTATCCCACCGAAGAGGAACAATACGAAAAGTACGTCGAGATCGCGCGCGCCGTGAAACCGCACTCGGTCATCATCCGCACGCTCGACATCGGTGGCGACAAGTTCCGCAGCGAAGACACGACACCGCCCGAGGTCAACCCGTTCCTGGGTTTCCGCGCGATCCGCTTTTGCCTCGCGAATGTCGACATCTTTGAGGCCCAGTTGCGCGCCATCCTGCGGGCCAGCGCCGAGGGGAATGTGCGGATCATGTACCCGATGATCAGCGGCGTGGCGGAAGTGATGCAGGCCAACGACATCCTGCGGCAGGTGATGGGCGACCTGAAAAAAGAGGGCATTCCGTTCGACGAGAATATTCACGTCGGCGCGATGATCGAGATCCCCTCCGCGGCGCTCACCGCCGAGATGATTGCGCCGGAAGTGGACTTCTTCAGCATCGGTTCCAACGACCTGATCCAGTACACCATGGCGGTGGACCGCGTGAATGAAAAGGTCGCCGGCCTCTACGAGCCGACGCACCCCGCCATCCTGCGGTTGATCCGCGGCGTCGTCGAAGCGGCGCACAACAACAACATCTGGGTGGGCGTTTGCGGCGAGATGGCGGGCGAACCGCTCTTCACCCCCCTGCTCCTCGGCATGGGCATCGACGAGCTGAGCGCCGCGTCGTCGAGCCTGCCGCGCGTCAAGGAAGTCATCCGCCGCCTCACGCTCCGCGAGGCGCAGGAACTAGCCGCCGCGTCGTTGCATACGAATTCCGGCCGCGAAGTGCTGGCGATGCTCAACGCCCTGTTGCAGCGGGTCGATCCCGATCTCCTCGGCTAGATTTGACATCGACAGCGTTGAATTTAGTATTGGTAGAATGTGAGTTTCGATAGGAGATCGAAAGCAATGAAGCAATCATCCCTGATTGTTCTGGCAGCTGCCGCAATCTTCACCGCGCTGGCTCCCCTAGCCCGAGGCGCGCCCGTCACCCTTCAGGGCAATCGACTGATCAGCGCCATCAAGAGCAACGACTACGACGCGGTTGCGGCGCTCTTAAAAGGCGGCGCCGGTGTCGACGGTCTCGCGGCTCAGGATGAATACGGTCGCCCCCCTTTGGAAGTGGCGGCGTTCGAGGGGAATATCGAGATCATGAAGCTGCTGGTTGCCTACAAAGCCAAACCGGACGGACACGGTCGCTATGGCAGCACGGCGCTCCAAACTGCTTGCGCAGGGGGACAGTATCATCTTGCCAGTTACTTGCTGGATCTCGGAGCGAATCCGAACGCCCAGGACAACTACGGTTACACCGCGCTGATGTGCGCGGCCAGACGAGCCCAGCTTGATCTTGTTAAACTCCTGGTAGCGAAAGGCGCGCGAACGGCGGTCCGCAACCGCGACGGCCACACGGCTCTTGATCTCCTCAGAAGTGAGGGAAGCACTTTGCCTGACGCAGCGGAAGTGGCAGCCTTGCTTGGCGGTCCAAGGAAGCATCCTCCCGCCACATATTGATCCCGATCTCTTGGGATAAGCCCGCAGGAAACTCCTCATCCTCGCCACGGATTACGCAACGCGTTTAGCCCTCCATATCGTCTATCGATGGCTCGACGGCGGCAGTTTCGAGACGCTGGAACAGGCCAACCGCGAGTTTGCCTACTACAATGATACTCCTCATTTGCCAGGTCGTTGGTAGGGGCAGACCGCCGGGCTGCCCGTGCTTGAACGACGCGGCACGCCCGGCGCGCGCTCTACCCTTTAAATGAACCGCGACGCAACACTTGAGCTCCTTGACGCCAAGAAACGCGCTCAGCGTTCTTTCTTGGGAAAATGGCGGCGGAAGGTCTGGACGTTGGTGTCTTCGAACTTCGCGGGGCGCTTGTCCGCATAACTCTTGACGGGGAGCGCGACGCAAGGGCGAATCAAGACACCCCGAGCCGTCTCCTCGGCGATAACCTGGCACCCCACTTTCAGCCCCAGCCGCTGCCGCATTGCCTTGGGCAGCATCAACGTCCCCCGCGCGTTCATGTTAATGACTTTGGTCATAAATTCAGTATTTCATATTTTCTGAATTGAGGCAAGCAGGCAAGGACGATGCTGGGTGGCTTGATTTGAGTGAGTGGACGTCGAGTGTTGGTAACCGTCGGGAATGATTGAGATTCGATGTCCCGCAGCGCACTACTAACGCCGCTGAGATCAACACCGATTACGCCCCCGGTATCGCGTGCGCGAGCTTGCGTTTTGATTCGGCGTGGTTCAACTTCGGAGCGTTAGGCGGTATCAAGGGATCATCAGTCTATGGAACCAGAACCAACTAACAAAAATACAAAATGTTGTTCGGGACAGGCAATGGCCATGGGCATCTGCGTGGGCCTTGCCTTCGGAGCCGGAATAGGCGCCGCTCTGCACAACGTCGCCATAGGGATTGCCCTTGGGATGGCTTTCAGTGTTGCCTTCGGTTTTGCGTTCGCGCACAAGAAGAGCAAGGATGATTCAGATACACGCCGATGAAAATCACACATTTTCTGTTGGCGCTGGCGGTCCTCTCGTTGACCGCGTGTTCCACCACGAGCGGCGAACATCTGGGTTCGGCAAAGGCTGACCCGGAGACAGTGATGGTTACGTACCACGTCAAGTCGGGCAAGGAGGCGGAGTTTCAAGCGCTGCTTTCGCGGATTTGGTAGATTTATCGGACAGAGTATTTGGTAGTTGCCGGGCCGCACATCATCGTTCGGGACACGGAGGGAGGAGACAAGACTCGCTTCGTCGAGATTCTTACGTGGGTGAGCCACGCTGCGCCCGAGCATGCTCCGGACACGGTAAAGAAACTTTGGGAGTAGGAGCAGTCCTTGTGTGAGAATCGTAACGCGAATGGCGGCATCGAAGGCGGAGAGGTTGAGATTCTTGCCGGGAAATGATGCCTAACGCCGCGCTGGCACCAACGCCGGTTACGCCTGCCGTTTCGCTATCGCGGCGTGGTTGAGCCTTCACGTTATATAAAGCGTACTGACCTTATTCTCTAACTCATATACCAGCCGCCGTTGACATTGATCGTTTGTCCGGTGATGTAACCATTGCAGGCGAGCAGGACGGCGGCTTGTGCGGCTTCCTCCGCAGTTCCAAAGCGTCCTACTGGAAGCAGTCCGGGGTTGATCCGGGGATTGCCTCGGATCAAGTCCGTTTCGATCAGAGCCGGCGCAATGGCGTTGACGGTGATCCCATCCCTGGCCAACAAATTGGCGTAGCTGTGAACCAATCCATGCAGTCCAGCCTTGCTGGCGGCGTAATGGGGACCAATCACGCCGCCAGTTTGTGCCGCAATCGAGGAAAGCATGATGATCCGGCCCCAGCGCCGCGCCCGCATGCCGGGCAGTACCGTGTGGGAAACCAGAAACGCCGAGGTCAGGTTCATCGTAATCACCCGGGTCCACTCCGCCTCGGTGATGGTCTCAAAAGATTGGGATGAATTGATCCCGGCATTGTTGACGAGGATGTCCACCGCGCCCAGTTCCGCTTCAATCCGGGCAACCATGCGTTTGATCTGTTCAACCTGCGTGACGTCCGCTTGAACTGAGATCGCGCGGCGCGATAGAACTCGAATCCGCGCCGCCACGTCGTTGGCCTGCGTCGCCGACTTGAGATAATTCACGGCCACATCACAACCCGCCTCAGCAAGTACCCGGGCGATCTACGCGCCAATGCCCCGGGACGCTCCGGTGACAAGTGCGACTTTCCCTTTTAGTTCGTTCATGACGTGGGCCAGGGGTTACGTTCGGCGAAGGTCTCCCGTTGATGCCAATACGGATAAACCGGAGTCCTGGCGCTGGCCGCGTCGAGCATGGCAATTTGTTCGGCGGTCAAATTCCAACCCACCGCGCCGAGATTTTCGCGCAATTGCACTTCATTGCGCGCCCCGGTAATGACAGACGAGATCGTGGGCCGGTGCAAAAGCCAGTTGAGGGCGACCTGGGAGATAGTCTTGCCAGTCTCTTTGGAGATGGCATCCAAGGCATCCACCATCCGGTACAACAGCGCCTCATCGACTGGAGCAGCGCCCGCCGCACCGGAGCCGGCCCGGCTCGCGGCGGGAACAGGTTGATTCCGGCGCACCTTGCCAGTCAACCTGCCGCCGGCCAGTCCACTCCAGACCAGTGTGCCGACTTTTTGATCCGACGCCAGAGGCATCAACTCCCATTCGTATTCACGGCCAATCAGCGAATAATACGCCTGATGCGCCACATGACGAGGCCAACCGTATTTTTCCGCGATAGCCAGCGACTTCATCAAGTGCCAGCCGGAAAAATTCGAGCAGCCGATATAACGCACCTTGCCGCTACGAACGAGATCATCCAATGCCCGCAAGACTTCTTCGATCGGCGTCAGTGCGTCGAATGCGTGCAATTGATAAAGATCAATATGGTCGGTGCGCAACCGGCGCAGGCTCGCCTCGCAGGCACGGATCAGGTGATGCCGCGACGATCCCTGCCCGTTCGGCCCCGGTTCGGTGCGAAAGCTGGTCTTGGTGGAGATCAACACCTGATCGCGCCGACCACCGATTGCCTGTCCCAGGATATCTTCGGCCAAACCATCCGAATACATGTCAGCCGTATCGAACAGATTCAAACCCGCCTCCAACGAAATGTCGATGAGCCGGGTGGCCTCCGCAAGTTGGGTGCTGCCCCAAGCGCGAAAGAATTCGTTCCCACCGCCAAAGGTGGCGGTTCCAAAAGCCAGCGCAGACACCCTGAGGCCCGAGCCGCCGAGTTGTCTGTATTCCATAGCCTGATCCTTTCCGATGTTGTATTGCCATTATACCACTTCCTCGGCGATCCCCGTAAGGCTCCGCTCTGTTTCGGGGCAGGAAAATGCCGTGAATGCGATTCGCGGCGACAAGCCGGTCGATATGGTTTCTTCTCGACGCGGTGCGGAAAAGTGGGTACAATCGCGCCGTTCTTTGACAGGGAGAGATAGGGGCGTGAAAAACATGTATTCTGCGAAACGAACCGGATTGGTTTTCGCGGTAAATCGGTTGCATCATTCACGCGCATAGCATCTTATGACGATTGGCCACAATTTTTGAATCCGGTTCGTTTGGAACGGAAATGACAATCTTGGTGCTCGATCGCTTTGGGAAATTTCTTGTGAGTTGGACCTCTTTCCAGTACATTCCCGCGCGGAATTCGGCGAGGTAATCGACAGTTTGCCCAGAGAAGCACCTCTCCCTGACAATAGAAGGAATTTATGGATAAGAAACATTATTTGTTTTCGTCGGAATCGGTGACAGAGGGTCATCCAGACAAGGTTTGTGACACAATTTCGGATGCGGTGTTGGATGCGTGCTTGAAGCATGATCCGAAGAGCCGCGTGGCGTGCGAGACGCTGGCCAAATCGAATCTCGTGGTATTGGCCGGCGAGATCACGACCAAGGCGCACCTGGATTATTGCCAGATCGTGCGCGAGGCGGTGCGCGGGATCGGTTACACGAAGGATGTCAGCACGGTGTTCAATGACGAGGATTGCCAGGTGCTGTGCGCGCTGGTGAAGCAAAGCCCGGACATCGCGCAGGGCGTGGATGACAAGGCGGCGGACGGCAAGGAAGGCGCCGAGCAGGGCGCGGGCGACCAGGGATTGATGTTCGGGTTTGCCTGCACGGAGACGCCGGAACTGATGCCGGCGCCAATCATGTATGCGCACAAGCTCGGGTTGAAACTTTCCAAGGCGCGCAAGAGCGGCCAGATCAAATGGCTGCGTCCCGACGGCAAGACGCAGGTCACTATCGAGTACGAGAACCACAAGCCGGTACGCGTCCATACCGTTGTGATTTCCAACCAGCATGCGGACAACGTGAAGCACTCTGAGATTGCAGAAATGCTCATCGAAGAAATCATCAAGAAGGTCATTCCGAAGAACCTGCTCGACAAGAGCACGCGCTATCTCATTAATCCCACGGGCCGGTTTGTCATCGGCGGGCCGGAAGGCGACAGCGGTCTGACGGGCCGCAAGATCATCGTGGACACTTACGGCGGCATGGGCCGGCATGGCGGCGGGGCGTTCAGCGGCAAGGACCCGAGCAAGGTTGATCGCAGCGCCGCGTACATGGGCCGTTACGTCGCGAAGAATATTGTGGCGGCGGGTTTGGCCGAGCGGTGCGAAATCCAGTTCGCCTACGCCATCGGTTTCCCTGAGCCTGTCAGCGTGCTGGTTGAGACATTCGGCACGAGCGAGGTGCCGCGCGAGAAGATCGAGAAGGCCGTGCTCGAAGTGTTCAGCTTCAAGCCCGCCAACATCATCAAGCAGTTGAACCTCCTGCGCCCGATCTACGGCAAGACGACCAACTACGGTCACTTCGGAAAAACCGATGACCTGGAAGCACTTACGTGGGAGCGGACGGACAAGGCAGAAGCGCTTAAGAAGGCTGTTCACTAATTCCTGACTGACGACGTGAGGTCGCGGCTGGCCGAATTTGTAAAGCGTTTGACCTGCGTGTTGTATAGACGATGTTACTGCCAGCAAGTTAGGATGTTGGGAATCAATGAAAGGGTTTGTCCGAGTTGTCTTGTTCGCAACTGGACTGGCGCGTGGGTTTGCGTCAATCGCAGGATGCGCCATTGAGCTGTTCACGGAGAATGGCGGCGGCGTTGTGACCCAGGCCGAGATGGTCGGCGCGACAAGTAGCACTTCTCAGTTTCATCGTGTCCGACTGCTACCATGAAAACCCTCTACTTTGCCCTCGTGTTTTCACTCGCTACCGCGGCCCAGGCTGCGTTTCCGTCGCCGGCGGACTGGCGCGACGAGAACATCTATTTTATTTTCCTGGATCGGTTCTGCGACGGCGATCCGTCCAACAACAATGTCGAAAGCGCGCACGGAGCCCCCTATTCGCCGAGTGACGCCCACGCCATCCACGGCGGCGACCTAAGAGGCGTCCAGCAAAAGCTCGACTACATCAAGTCGCTCGGCGCGACCGCCATCTGGGTCACCCCGATTGTGTACAACGTCGGCAATTCCGCGTTCCATGGTTACGGGGCGCAGGATTTTTACCAGCTGGCGCCGCACTGGGGTACGATGACCGACCTGTCGAACATGGTCAGCGCGGCGCATTCTCGCGGGATCAAGGTCATCCTGGATATCGTCTGCAACCACAGCGGCGATCTCATTGACAGTAAGGACGCCGGCTACCCGAACTTTCTGGCGCCTCCCGCAGGCTATAACATGGAATATAAAACCAACATCAATCAGCACGCGCCGCCATTCAATATTACCAACGCCACGCCACCAACCTTCACGTCCATTTTCCATAACAACGGTGCGATACAGAACTTCGGCATCACTCAGCAGGTCGTGCTGGGAGAATTGTCCAGCCTGGACGATTTTGCCACCGAGACGACCTATGTCCGCACCAACATGGCCAACATCTACGAGTACTGGATCGGTGCGGGCGACTTTGATGGCTTCCGCATCGATACGGTAAAGCACGTGGACTATGGCTTCTGGCAGTACTGGTGCCCGCAGATCCACCAATATGCCACCTCTATCGGTAAATCGAATTTCTTCATGTTCGGCGAAGTTTTTAATGGCAACCTCAGCGACGACCCCTTCGTCGGCTCTTACACCGGTACGGAAGGGGGCGGCCCGTTCAAACTCGACGCAACACTGGATTACGTGTTGTATGGCCAGATCGGCTCGGTGTTCGGCACCGCTTCGGGCAATACGCAGGGGATCGAGACCCATTACAATCAAATCGCCCCCAATTACGACACCAACTCCTGGTACCGACTCGTCACCTTCCTGGATAATCACGACAACCCGCGTTTCCTGAGTTCGAGCGAGGCCAACGATAACACCAACCGCCTCACTGTCGCGCTGGAGTTTCTGTACACCTCGCGGGGCATTCCCTGCCTCTACTATGGAACGGAACAGGCGTTCGACGGCACTACCGATCCGAACAATCGTGAAGATATGTTTGACGGCCAATTCGAACAGGGCCCGTCGCTTGGAGACAATTTCAACGAATCCCATCCGTTGTTTCAACTCGTCGCCAAGCTCAATAACTACCGCCGCCTCTACCAATCGCTGCGCCGCGGTGTGCACAACAATCGCTGGAACACCTCCGGCGGCCCGGGACTGTTTGCCTACTCCCGCGTCTTCAGCAACGAAGAGGTGTTTGTCGTCTTCAACACCGCCAGTTCCACGCAGACGCTGACCAACCGCCCAATTACCTATCCGGCCGGTACGGTGCTTGTTAATCTGCTCAACACCAACGAAACCATCGTCGTTGTCTCCACGAACACGCCGCAAATTTCGGTGCCCAGCATGACCGCGAAGATCTTCATCGCGCAATCGCTGGTGCAGCCGCTGGATCCCGTTGTCATCAGCCAAAGCCCGGCGCATGCGGCGACCAATATTTCGACTGCAGCCCGTCTGGTCTTGACATTCAGCAAGCCAATGGACACCAACTCCGTGCAGGCAGCACTTTCCCTGACGCCGGCGACGCCGGGCGCTTTCACCTGGTCCGCGCTACACGACACCATGACGTTCACTCCGGGCGCCGCCTGGCCCACGTTCACGACCAATCTGGTTCACCTCGGCACCAACGCGACGGATTCCGTCTCCGGCAACACAGTCTATGCGCCGTTCGACACGTACTTCGTCACCTCCACCAACATCGTCGCCGACCTGACCCCACCGGGCGTGGTCCTCAATTTCCCCATCAACAGTTCAACCGTGTCAGGCTCCACGTTGGTCTCGGGTACGGCCTCGGACAACGTCGCCGTCGCGAAAGTCGAAGTGAACGTCGACAGCGGCACCTGGAGCATCGCCTCGGGCACCACGAGCTGGTCTTTCTCGCTCAACACGCAAAACCTGCTCAATGGCCAGCACACCATTTTCGCGCGCGCGACCGATCCCTCCGGCAATCTCTCCAGCGTCCCGTCCGTCACTGTCCGCGTCTTCAATGTGCCCGGCAGTTATCTCGCGCGCATCAGCGCTGGGGATCCTGTCAACGCCACCAACTGTGACAGCATCGTCTGGATCAAGGATCAAGCCTATGCGCTTGGGTCGTTTGGCTTTTCCGGCACCACGGCCACCGGCTTCGTCAACAATGCGATCGTGGGGATCTGTACAAACGCGTGGCGCCTTTATCAATGGGAACGCTACAGCCAGACAGCGGGCGGCTATAGCTACCTCTTTGACTGCCCTGCGGGTGTCTATGAGACCACGTTGCTCGAAGCGGAAACGTTCTGGAGCGCCACCAACCAGCGTGTGTTCAATGTTTTCATCGAGGGCCAGGAAGTGCTGACCAATTTTGATATTTTCGCCGCCACCGGCGCGAAGTTCGTTCCCCTCACGCGCGTCTTCACAAATGCCGTCGCCGACGCGCAACTGAAAATCGATTTCGTCCCCATTACGGACAACGCCCGCGCCTCCGGCATCCAGGTCCGCAAGATTGCCGACCTCGACAGCGACAGCGACGGGATTCCCGATTGGTGGATGCTCGCGTACTTCAATCACCCAACCGGCCAAAGTGGCGATAATTCGATGGCCAATCAGGACGCTGACGGCGACGGCATGAGCAATCTCCAGGAATTCCTTGCCGGCACCGACCCGACTGATCCAAACTCCGCCTTCCGCATCACCAACATCAGCATCGTCGGCGACGATATTGGCGTCACGTGGACCACGCAACCCAACAAGACCAATCAACTCGAACGCAGCAGCGTACTGGGCACCAATGCTTCCTGGTTTAGTGTCGGCCCCCTCACCATCGGCGCCGGCTCGCCCGTCACCCAAACCGATTTCGGAGCCGCCACCAACCCGCCCGCCTTCTACCGCGTACGCCAGATGCCCTAGCAAAAACACCGCGGATTAGATTACACGTCCCATAAGGGCGGCCAGGCAACGAGGCAGATTACTCCCTTGAAGTGGCCGTGTTATTAAAACCACTCGCTCTCTCGTGAGGCTTATGGTAGAAGGAACCGGTGGCATTTATGCAAGAATCGACAAATATCGAACTGTTAGACGTCGCGGCGGAAGCGGTGTCAAGCCAGCTCTGTCCGCGTTTTCCTGAAACGCCGGAGCAGTTGGATATTAATCTCAATTTCCTGACCGATTTGGCGCTGAAGACGTTGTCCACTGACGCGAACGGGACGACGTCCAGCGTCAGTGAGCGGATGAAACTCGGGCTGGTGATCACGGACACGGTACTGCAGCGCCTCTATCGCGAGAATCTCATCGAGATGAAGGGCAGCATCGCGATGCACAATCATCGCTATGCGATGCTGGAACGCGGTTGGAGCCGGGTTTCCCAATTGATGAGTATCTGCAGCTACGTCGGGCCGG
This sequence comes from Verrucomicrobiota bacterium, assembly GCA_003152315.1. Taxonomy (GTDB): domain Bacteria; phylum Verrucomicrobiota; class Verrucomicrobiia; order Palsa-1439; family Palsa-1439; genus Palsa-1439. Next base: position 74,584 of record PLZV01000025.1, on the reverse strand, counting down.
CGCCGGTTACGCTGGAGCTTTACACAGTGATGCTGGTCAGCCAGGTGCGCAGCCGCGCACCCGCGACCCGGGAGGCTCTGGAGCAAACGTTGTCGCATTTGGTGTTGCCCGATGCGGTCAAACGGATCCTCGGCGTGGTGGTCAGCTCGGGGCGCAGCCTGTTCCTGAGCGGGCCGTCCGGCAACGGGAAAACGGCGATGGCGCGAGCACTGGTCAACGCGGTTGCGGAACCGTTGTGGATACCGTACGCCATCGAGTTGGACGGCCAGGTCATCCGCGTATTCGACAAGCACGTGCACCACACTGTCGAGCCCAAGGAAACCGATTTCGACCGCCGTTGGGTGAAGATTCGTCCGCCGTTGGTGGTGGTCGGCGGCGAGTTGACGATTGAGAGCCTCGACCTGACGGCGACGGGCAGCCCGCGCTACTATGAAGCGCCGTTCCAACTCAAGGCGAACGGCGGCGTGCTGTTGGTGGATGATTTTGGGCGCCAGCGTTGCTCGGCGCGCCAGCTGTTGAATCGTTGGATCATCCCGTTGGAGAACCGCGTCGATTCGCTCACGCTGAGCACGGGGAAGAAGCTCGAAATTCCCTTTGAACAGACTATCGTGTTCGCAACAAACCTGACCGATGCCGATCTCGTAGATGAGGCGTTCATGCGGCGCATGGGTTATCGACTCGCGGTTTCACGGCCCTCGTCGGAAACCTACACGGAAATCTTCCAGCGTACAGCGGCCGACTTCGGGCTGACTTTGGACAACGCGTTGATCAAGCGACTCTTGGAACGCTACAAGGTCGAGGGTCGCCTGCCAAACGCCTGTGACCCGCGTGACTTGATCCTGCGCGCGGTGGATTTGTGCCGCTTTGAGAAGCAAGAGTTTAGGTTGACCGATGAAACTCTGGGCCTCGCGTGGGTGGGCTATTTTGGCACACCAGCTGCGTAGACTCTATTACCGTGCGGAGCGGAAATATCGTTGATTTGCGTCCTCTTGACGAGTATCTTCACGCGCTTCACAACACGGCAGAAACTAATCAAGCGGTTTTCGAACCGTCGCGATCAGTGGTATTTAGGAACGCAGTAATATTTACCGGTTATGGCTACAATTAAACTTCCTCCTGCGCGGGCGAAACTCACCAAACCCACCGGCAACGGCGCGAAAGGCGACTTCAAAGTGCGCGACCTCTCGCTCGCGGAATGGGGTCGCAAGACCATTCACGTCTCCGAGCACGAAATGCCCGGCCTCATGGCCATCCGCAAGAAGTACGGCCCGTTGAAGCCGCTCCAAGGTGTGCGCATTACCGGCTCGTTGCATATGACCATCGAGACGGCGATTCTCATCGAAACCCTCCTCGAACTCGGCGCGTCCGTGCGCTGGGCGAGCTGCAACATTTTTTCAACGCAGGACCACGCTGCCGCCGCGATTGCGCAAGCGGGCATTCCGGTTTTCGCGTGGAAGGGTGAGACGCTGGAGGAATATTGGGACTGCACGCTCGACGCGCTCACACACCCCGACAACAAAGGCCCACAGCTCATCGTGGACGACGGCGGCGATGCCACCCTGCTCATCCACAAAGGCTACGAACTCGAAAACGGCAGCGATTGGGTCAACGGCAAGAGCGCAAGCCACGAAGAGCAGGTCATCAAAGACCTCCTTAAGCGTGTGCTTAAGCAGCGCCCCCGTTTCTGGCATCAGGTCGTGAAGGATTGGAAGGGCGTTTCCGAAGAGACGACGACCGGCGTGCACCGCCTCTATCAGATGCTCGAAGCGGGCAAGTTGCTCGTGCCCGCCATCAACGTCAACGATTCCGTCACCAAGTCGAAGTTCGATAATCTTTACGGCTGCCGCGAATCACTTGCCGACGGCATCAAGCGCGCGACGGACGTGATGGTGGCCGGCAAGGTCGCGGTAGTTTGCGGTTACGGCGACGTGGGCAAAGGCAGTTCACATTCGCTGCGCGGTTTCGGGGCGCGCGTGATTGTCACCGAAATTGACCCCATCAATGCCCTGCAAGCTGCGATGGAAGGTTTCCAGGTCACGACCGTCGAAGACACGCTCGGCAAGGCCGACATCTACGTCACGACGACTGGCAACTGCGACATCCTCACGCTCGAACACATGGCGAAGATGAAAGACCAGGCCATCGTTTGTAACATCGGCCACTTCGACAACGAGATTCAAGTAGACCGCCTCAATAACGCGAAAGGCGTCACCCGGCTCAATATCAAGCCACAGGTGGATAAATACACCTTCGCCGACGGCCACTGCATCTACCTGCTCGCCGAAGGCCGCCTCGTGAACCTCGGTTGCGCCACCGGTCATCCGAGCTTCGTCATGTCCAACAGCTTCACCAACCAATGCCTCGCGCAACTGGATTTGTGGCTGAAGAAAGACACGAACAAGATCGGCGTCTATCGTCTGCCCAAGAAGCTGGACGAAGAGGTGGCCCGCTTGCACCTCGAAAAAATCGGCGTGAAGCTCACCAGGCTCTCCGCGAAACAAGCTGACTACCTCGGTGTCCCCATCGACGGCCCTTACAAGCCGGACCATTATCGCTACTAACCTGTGGCCCTGATTACGATCTACTCCAAGCCGGATTGTCACCTGTGTGATCGGGCGAAGGAGGTCGTCGAGCGCTGCCGCCAAAAAGTCGATTTCTCAGTGGAGATCATCGACATTTCGCAGAATTCAGAGCTTCTCGAACGCTACCGCGACGATATCCCGGTCATCCTGCTTGACGGCAATGAAATTGGCCGCCACTTTGTGCGGGAACGCAAGTTGCTGGAACTGTTACAGTAATCGATACAACAAGCGGAGGAATGCTGGAATGAACATCAAATATGCCGCCGTCTTTGCTCTCGCGGTCGGTCTTGTCGCAGGGAGTCTTTTCATCGCCCAGGCGCAGAGTGACGTCAAGCCGTCGGCGCCCGACTCTCGCATCGACAAGCTTATAGAGCAAAACGACAAGATCCTGAAAAATCAGGACGATATTTTGAAGGAACTCGGGGAGATCAAGGAAGGCGTCCTGCAGGCGCGTCGTCGCTCAAGCTGACGTGACGGGGGCCGACGCCATTTCCTTGATGATGCGCGCCGCAGCGAGCGCCGGGTCCTTCGCCGCGATGATGGGTCGCCCGACGATGATATAACTGGCGCCGGCAGCAACCGCATCTGCGGGGGTCATCACACGTTTCTGGTCGGCGGCCTCGCCCGACGAGGAACGGATTCCGGGCGTTACGATAAGAAAATCATTCCCCAAAAACTCGCGTAACAAACGAATTTCATGCGGTGAAGCGATGACTCCGTTCAACCCAGACGCTTTCGCGAGCTTCGCCAAACGCAGCACCTCCGCCTGCACGTCGCCTCCCACACTGGTCAGCACGGTCACGCCCAGTAGCAGCGGATGATTGGGAATGGCTGCCGCGGCCTCGAGCATCTCCGCGCCACCGGATGTGTGCAAGGTCAACATGCGGACCCGCAGCGCCGCGGCGGATTCAACGGCCCTGGCAACCGTGTGGGGAATATCGTGAAACTTCAAATCCAGGAAGCATTCCTTGCCATGCTCGTGGAGAAACTCGATAATACGGGGACCGACTCGGGTAAATAGTTGGCTGCCGACCTTGAAAATATCCACCACATCGCGCGTAGCCTGGATCAGGGCTGCGGCATCCTGGTAACTCTCCACGTCCAGGGCCACGATAAGCTTTGATTTCATCCAAGGCGCATGGTAGGGAAAACTTCGTGACGACACAAGCGCAACAGCGGGGACGGGCCAGACGTTGACCATCTTTTCGCCCGCGAAGATCAATCTGTACTTACGCATCGTCGGGAAGCGGCCGGACGGCTATCACGAACTGGAAACGGTGATGCTCCCGCTTGATTTCGGCGATCAGATCGCACTGCAGTCCCGCAAAACCGGCATCACACTGGCGTGTGACGATCCCCGCCTGCCAACGGATGATTCGAACCTGGCGGTACGGGCAGCCAAGGTGATGGCAGAAGCGTTCGGCACGGACAGGGGCGCAAAAATCGGCCTAAAGAAACGCACGCCACTCGCGGCAGGTCTTGGCGGCGGCAGCAGCAACGCGGCGGCGACGCTGCTCGGACTGGATCGACTGTGGAAGCTGAATACCCCGAGCGAGAAACTGCACACGCTCGCCGCGAGCCTGGGTTCGGACATCAATTTCTTCATGGCCGGCGGCGCGGCCCTCTGCCGTGGGCGCGGCGAGAAAATCGAGCCGGTCCCGTGTAAGCTCTCGGGAGCGATCCTGCTGGTAAACCCCGGTTTCGGCATCTCGACGAAATGGGCCTATGAAAGCTGGGCCAAGGCCGCGCCCGAGTCGCGGTTGACAGGGCCTCCGCCAGAAGTTAGTCTCCTGCTGCGCGCGCTGGCCGAGGACGACCTGACAGGTGTTTCGCGATGCCTGTTCAACTCGCTGGAAGCGCCGTCGATTCGCAAGTTTCCCGTGCTGGAATTGATCAAGAGGGCCATGCGTGACGACGGCGCAGTAGGCGCTCTGATGAGCGGCAGTGGTGCCACGGTGTTCGGACTGTTTCCGGATGCGAAACTTGCGAAAACGTCCGCGCGGAAGGTTCGTGAACAATTTGGGCCGAGTATGTGGACGCAGGTGACGCAATTCGCTCCCGCGCGTCCTGCGTGACGATGTGATCCCGACGAATGCGGGACAGCTTGCCCGGTAGTGTAATTGGTAACACAGCGGCCTTTGGAGCCGTATTTCCTGGTTCGAGTCCAGGCCGGGCAGCCACTTTTCGCCTGCCGTGTCTCTTCACCATCTCTGACCGTCTGAAGCTCTCCAAATTAAGCGCTCTGACATACACCGAGCTTGTGGAGGTATCTCTCTCTCGCTAGACTGCGCATGACCATTGAAAGCATGCGTCGACGATCCATTCACGGGAGGGAATGCGTGGGGTGATGAAATGCGCCTGGAAACCACTGGCCCTGGCGTGCTCCCTCGTCATCGGCATTTACGCATACATGACCCAGTCTGGCTTGCTGGAATTACTGAGCCCCAGTGCCGCTGAGACGCCCTACAATTTGCTCGTGCAGGGTTTCCGTGAGGGTCATCTTAGCCTGGCAAAAGAGGTTCCTGCCGAGTTCATACATCTGGCAGATCCATATGATCCCACTGCGAATGATCTCTACCGAGTGCCACCTCATCGGATGCTCGACCTGAGCTACTACAAAGGCCGGCTCTACCTTTACTTTGGGATTACTCCTGCGTTGATCTTATTCTGGCCGTTCGTCGCACTAACCGGCCACTACCTGTTTCAGAGGCAGGCTGTGGCAATCTTCTGTAGCTTGGGCTTCCTGGCCAGCGCGGGGCTGCTGCGGGCGATTTGGCGGCGCTACTTTGCAGAAATCAGGGTCGGCGTGCTAACCGCCGGCATGCTTGCACTCGGCTTGGCGACAGGCGTGCCGGCACTATTGTCGGAGGCCGATGTTTACCAGGTACCGATCAGTTGTGGGTACATGCTGACGATGTTGGCACTGGTGGCAATTTGGTGTGCATTACATGAGCCGGAGCGGAGTTGTCGGTGGCTGGCGTTGGCAAGTGTTGTTTACGGGTTGGCAGTGGGGGCACGGCCGAATTTGCTGTTTGGTGCGGTCATCCTGCTGGTGCCAGTGGCCCAAGCGTGGCACGAGCGGCGGCAGATTGGGGCTCTGCTAATCGCGGCGACAGGCCCAATAGTACTCATAGGGTTGGGATTGCTGCTCTACAACGCCCTGCGATTCGACAATCCGTTCGAATTCGGAATGCACTATGCGTTGGCCGGGGAGCGGCAGGTTACGCGGCAACTCTTCAGTCTGCATTATCTTTGGTTCAATTTCCGGGTCTTTTTCCTGGAGCCGGCGCGCTGGAGCACTCTTTCCCCCTACATCCGTGAAGCGGCTGTGCCACTCCTGCCGGCGGGCTATGCGCAGGTTCGCAATCCCTACGGTATCCTGACCAATATTCCGCTGGTGTGGATGGCGCTGGCCGTGCCGTTAGCGTGGCGAAGTCAGCCGGGGCAGGCCGCCTTGATCCTGCGCTGGTTTGTCACGGCGGTGGCCCTGCTTTTCGGGGCTTGCGCGTTGACCATTGGCCTCTTCTGGAGCGCGAGCTTCCGCTATGAGGTGGACTTCCTACCCGCCCTGATTTTGCTGGCTGTCGTTGGCATCCTCGGATTAGAGCACGCACTGGCTGGCCGACTTGTCTGGCGGCGCGCGGCGCGGTGGGGTTGGGGTTTGATGCTTGGCTTTTCGGTGGCATTTAACTTGTTGGCAAGCGTTGAGCATTACGCCGAGGCGCATAGTAATCTGGGTACCATCTTGCTGCGAAAGGGGCACGTGCGAGAGGCAGTCAGTCAGTTCGAGCAGGCACTACGAATCGACCCCGATTACAACGAGGCTCTCATCAATTTGGGCAGCACGTTGCTGCAAATGGGCCAAGTGCAAGAAGCGATCGCGCGGTACGAGCAAGCGGTGCGAATTCATCCTGGTAGCCCCGAAGCATACAACAACTTAGGGGTCGCCTTGGCACATCTGGGCCGCGTACAGGAGGCGATTGAGAATTGGAGACAAGCCTTGCGGATCAATCCTGGTTACGCCGATGCGCGTCGCAACCTGGAGATCGCCTTGGGGCAAACCGGGAATCCCAAAGACGCTGGCAATCGCTAGGAGCGTACATAGGTGTGACGGGGAAGGAATTCGTGCCCGGATTCTCGTTCTCGTCTAAACAAAACTGTCAAAGAGGCGTTACTAAGACTCGCTAATCTGCGCTGACAAAGCGCCCAAGTCTCATTGGCAGCGAAAGACCGCGAACACCGGTCACAGTCCCGTCAGGACTGCCTGAATTGTCTCTAAGCTCGTTGGAGAGAAAGCATGTCGGCGGTTTTCCTGATTCGAGACCAGCCGGGTAGCCGATTTTTCATCCTATCCCTCTCCGGCGCTGGCATGTCGGGTGCTTTATCAAGGGCCGAGCTTGGAGTGCTCGAACATGGCCAGCATTTCAGAAGACGAAACCCAGCAACTGCTTCGAACCGTCGAGATGTTCGAAGCGATTACGGAGTCCCAGCCGGAAGATTACCAGTCCTGGGAAATCCTCAAGGAGGCCTACAGCAAACTGGGCCGGCGTCCGGAGAGTTTGCGCGCCTCGAAGAAACTGGCAAAAGCCCACATTTCTCTCGGTCAAATTTCGCAAGCGATCCTCGAGTTCGAAGGAATCCTGCAGGAATACCCCGATGACCCCGAAGTGCTGGCTGCTCTTTCGGAAATCGAGGCAAAAACCTCTCAGCTTTCCACTGCCCGTCAACCCTCTGGGGCGCCGTCGTTGCGTGAGGACTCCAAGCCGACACCATCTGCCCCGACGCTGGTCGCCGGGGCAGCGGCGCCCCCCTCTTCTTCTCCAGCGAAACAGGCACCCGAAAACGGTAACAAGGCGTTGGTCGACGTGCTCCTCGCCGAGAAAGTGATCACAGCGCAGGCTGTCGAACCACTGCTCAAGCGCCTTGCGTCGAGTCCAGCGGGCAACGGTGAAAGCGCGCAGTCCCTCACTCTCCCGCAGTTGCTCATCGACGAACAACTTATCAAGTTGGAAGACTTCCTCTCCTTACTTGTCGACCGCAGTGGCCTGCCCTATCTGCCACTTTCGACCTACGACGTGGACCGCGATGCGGTCTGCCTGCTGCCACGGGAAATCTGCTTTGAGAATTGCATTGTCCCATTTGACCTGATTAGCCGCTCCGTGTTGATCGCAACCGCTAATCCGTTCGACCTGCAATTGCGCAGCCAGGCCGAAGTCATGCTGGCTTACAACGTCTTCTGGTATGTAACTTCACCCGAGGAAATCCACACCGCGCTGCGGCGAGCGCATGGACTCGACACGAAACACCCACAAGGCACTCGCATTTCCGGTATGCCATGAAATCATTCGGGGAAAGAATAGCCGACACCCTGCTCGCTGATGGGTTGCTGACGCAAGAGCAACTCACCGAGGCACTTGAGCTGCAAAAGAAGCAAGGCGGCCGTCTGCTGAAGTTGCTCATCGAGAAGCAACTCGTAACCGATCAAGACATGATGGTCAGCATGGGCCGCTGCCTCGGCGCGTCGCCCATCACGTTGGCAAAGATGCGCGTCCCGCAGGATGTTATCGATCTCATCCCGAAGGACCTTGCACAGACCTACAAGATGGTCGCGGTCGCCCGCCTCGGCAAAAGGCTGTTTGTGGCGATGGCGGATCCGCTGAACGTCCTGGCGCTTGATGATTTGCGCCGCATGCGCGCCAATCTGCAGATTATCCCGTTAATCAGCACCGAGAAGGCTGTTGTCGATTTCCTCAACAACGCCCAGACGCAGGTCAGCGGCGGTATTGACGCGATTCTGAAGGACGTCGACGTTTCCGATGTCGAGCTGGCCAAGGAAGGCCAGGAGGAAATCAACCTCGACCAGCTCGTGGAAAGCAGCGAGGAAGGCCCGGTTATCAAGCTGGTCAATCTCATGCTCGTCCAGGCCATCAAAGACCGCGCCAGTGACATTCACATCGAGCCGTTCGAGAAACAACTGCGTCTCCGCTACCGCGTGGACGGCATGCTCTACGACTCGGCCGCGCCGCCCAAGGGCCTGCAGCCGGCCATCGCCTCGCGCATCAAGATCATGGCGAACCTCGACATCGCCGAACGCCGCCTGCCACAAGACGGTCGCTTTCGCATCAAACTCGCCGGCCGCGAAGTCGATTTGCGCGTTTCGATCCTGCCGACCATTCACGGCGAAAAAATCGTCATGCGTGTGCTCGACAAGGGCAATCTCAACATGAACCTCGAAAGTTTGGGGCTTGCACCTGACGAATTGCAGAAGTTCAAAAACGCCATTGACGCGCCGCACGGAATGATCTTGATGACGGGTCCGACGGGCTCAGGCAAAACGTCCACACTCTACGCCGTGCTCACGCAGTTGAACACGAGCGACGTGAATATCGTGACCGTTGAGGACCCTGTCGAATACCAGATGCTCGGCGTCAACCAGGTGCAGGTGAAACCCGAGGTCGGGCTGACATTTGCCGGGGGTTTGCGTTCGATCCTGCGTCAGGACCCTGACATTGTTATGGTCGGCGAAATTCGCGACTCTGAAACCGCCGACATCGCGGTGAAAGCCGCCTTGACGGGTCACTTGGTGCTCTCCACGCTGCACACCAACGACGCGCCCGGTGCCATCGCTCGCATGGTGGACATGGGCATCGAGCCCTTCCTCGTGAGTTCATCCGTGTTGATGGTCTGCGCACAACGTCTCGTCCGCAAGATCTGCCCGCACTGCAAGGAAGCCTTCAAGGTCCCGGCGGATGTAATCACGCGACTCAGCCTGAGCCAGGAAGAAGCCGCGGCCAACACCTACTATCGCGGCCGGGGTTGCTCGCGCTGCAAGGACTCGGGCTTTCTCGGGCGCATGGCGATCCTGGAAGTGCTGGGCGTCACGAACGCACTTCGCGAGCTAATCCTGCACGACACCAGCACCAAAGGCCTCAAAGACCTGGCGTTAAAGGAAGGCCTGAAAACGCTACGGATGTCGGGCCTCGAAAAGGCCAAGGCCGGCCTCACCTCTCTCGACGAAGTTCTACGAGTCTCGGGCAGCGAACTCTAAACCACCTGGCGAGCCTCCAGTTGGCTCCTTTCAGCTCGCAAACCTGAGATTTTGGCGCTTGTGATAACAGGTTTGTCATATTCTGCCGTACGGACTTGGTCGTGGCATACCGGCTGCTCAATAACTCCTCGCAAATCATTCGGGAAATTACCGAGTTAAGAAGAAACATGAGATTGCCGTTTTTTCGCAGTTCTAGGGTCGAGCCAACCAAGGTTGTCGCCGCTGCGCCATGCCCCACGGCACCTCCAAACCTGCACTTGGCTGAGACGCAGTTAATCACTTCCGCCGATGTCGAGCCATCGCCCGGCTCGTCGGCGGGTAATCGTCTGGGCCGCGAGTCACGTACGCCATCGTCAAACGGGCAGACGATCCCGATTGCCCTGGGTGCGATTTCTCAACAGTTGCCCACAGGTTTCCTCTCCCCGGCGACGGCAGAAACACAGGCACGCATCACGATCAACATTCCCGTAGACTGGGTGCTTCCGCAACTGGCCACTGGCCGGGTCACTATTGCACTGGCCGACTTGATGACCCTGTTGCCGGATAACGCCGTGCGCCGTCCGTTGTCCAACGGGAACAGTCAATATGCGGTCGTGTTGCCACTCGCGGAAGTGGTGAGCGCGTTGCCTGCCGACTTGCTACAGCACCAGGACCAGACAGCGCTCGATATCGATACGCCGGAGTTCACGCAATTCCCGAAGCTCTTTGACGATTCCGATAAGGACATCATTCCCCGAGAGACTGCCGGGATGGAAGAAACTGTTGCGATTCTCGCGCCGAAAGCACCGGAACCAGTCGTCTTGGCGAGGTCATCCGAAAACAAGTCCCCCGAGCCGATCAGAGAATACGCGCCACCCCCGCGCCCCCTGGCGGTGGTCATGGCCAAACCCATTCCCGCGATGGATGAACCTTTGCCCGAGATTGCCGCACCCTTGGCTCCGTCCAATGATAATCAGATTACCGTCAGTCTACGGAGCCTCGTCGCTGTCATGCCGGATCAGTATTTCGTCTGCCCGCGCACCGACCTGTGGCGGCGCATCGATCTGGATTCGCGCATCGCGTTGCCGTCCGACCTGGTGTTGCCGCAATTGAAGATCGCGCGGGTCCGCCTGCCCTTGGGCGTTGCTGTGGGCCTGATGCCGCGCGGTATCCTGGCTTCGCCGCTGCCCCAAATTTCCGATGAGACCATACCGATTGCGTTGCAGGAGATCGTCACACAACTGCCGCCCAATCTCTTCGTCAGTCAGTCGAACTCCTCGGAATTGCAGGAGATCGATTTCAGCGACAGCGAGATCCCTACTCCGTTCACAGAAAAATCTTCCACGCCCGCTCCCGTCGAAGTCCGCGCTCCCGAGCCGGTGCAACCCGAGTTCGTGCCCGCGTCGATCGCGGCGGAAACCACGCCCGCACCAATCGAGTTCACGTCCAGCACGCTTGAAGACGAGGGCCTGTCCATCTTCGCGGAGAAATCCGCCGTCGTAGAGCCAATAGCCGCTGAACCCGCACCCCAGTCGGAACCAGACATTGAGTCAGTGGTTGCGCAGGTAGAACCCGTGGCCGAAGTGTCCGCGCCTGCGGAACAACAGTCCAACGCGCCGATCGCGGAAACCGCGCCGGCAGGGACGCAACAACCATCGGTGTTCGTCCAAACACCCGAGCCGATTACCGCATCCGCCGAACCGGTGAACATTGCTCCGATCGTGGAGACAGTTACACCGGTAATCAGTCCTACCCCCACTTTTGTTGAGACGCCGGTGCCTGTTGCCGAGACACCAGCACCTGTGGTGGAAGCACCGGCCGACGAAGTCGTACACGAGGTACAGGTGGCACCCCCGACAGCACCCGTATCGAGCTCGGCTCTGACTCCGAATTCACTCCTGGCACGTCTCAATTCCTGCACGGTGGAAGAATTGGCCAGTATCGAAGGCGTTGGTCCTGTCGCCGCTCAGCGAATCATCGAATCCCGCAATGCCCGCGGCGGATTCCAATCGTTGGAAGTCTTGCACGGAATTCCCGGCATCAGCCGCAAGGCGTTTCGCGCGTTGGCCGGCCCGGCGAGACGTGGACTCAACCGCCTGCTCGGAGTCGAGCACAACGAAGAACTCACACTGCAGGACGTAGTGCGACTCACGAGCCAACTCGAGGGAGTCGCGGGCTGCATTCTCGCGATGTCGGACGGCGTGTTTGTGACAGGCCAATTGCCGCCGCACCTGGACCAGGAAACCATCAGTGTGTTCGCTCCGGAATTGTTCAACAAAGTGGGTACCTACACGAAGGAGTTGCGCGTGGGAGAGGTCACTCGTCTGTCAGTGTTCACCGATCAGCAACCACTCAGCATTTTCCGCGCAGGCGATATTTTCCTCGTAGTCATCCACGATAACCGTCACTTCAGCAAAGCGCTGTTGCGCCGTTGCGAGCGCATCAGCCAGGAACTTGCCCCGCTGTGTCGTCAGCGGGCCGTTGTGTAAGGAGCCCCAGTCATGTCGATCATCAACTACGTCAACAAAGAAATACAATTCAAGATCGTCTACTACGGGCCCGCGCTGTGCGGCAAGACGACCAACCTGACCTATATCCACAGCCAGGTGGCCGAAGCGCACAAGGGTGAGCTCGTCTCGCTGGCGACCGCCGCGGACCGCACGCTGTTCTTCGACTTCCTGCCGCTGAACGCCGTGGTCGTCAAGGGCTTCAAGACCAAGTTCCAGCTGTACACGGTGCCAGGCCAGGTCATCTATAACGCCACGCGCCAGCTTGTCCTGCGGAGTGTCGATGGCGTTGTGTTCGTCGCGGATTCACAGTGGGACAAGATGGAAGAGAACATCGAAAGCTTCAAGAACCTTGAAGAGAACCTCGTGCGCCAGGGCACGAGCCTCGACCAAATCCCCTACGTGGTCCAATATAACAAACGCGACCTCGGGAATCCCGCGCCGGTGCACTACCTCGATTTCGTTCTCAATAACCGCAAGGTCCGCGTGCCGAGCTTCGTTGGCATCGCCACCTCCGGTCAGGGCGTGTTCGCCACTCTCAACGCGATCTCACGGCTCCTGTTACAGAAATTCGCGCGCGAAAACGAGACAGCCGCGACCAAACAACAACAGCGCAGCGCGACGTCGTCGGCCACGACGGCCCTTTCGGGAATCGCCGCCGCGGCGGCCCGCCGCTGATCCAGCAACCAGGTGATCACAAGCGACCGACATGCACGCAATGCCAATCCTGACGATTCAAGCGGCGGGGGGCCTCCTCAAGGCGCTGGAAGACTTTCTGGAGAAATCCGAAGCGTCGTTCGTGCTGATTATCGAACGCGGCGGCTCGATCCTCAGCCAGCACGGTGAAATCCCCGACACCATCGACCCGACGATACTCTCGGCGCTGGCGGCGGGCAGTTTTGCGGCAACTCGCGAGGTGGCCCGGCGCGTGGGGGAAACCGAGTTCTCCGCGTTGCACCAACAAGGCCGGCAATCGCATATCCTCATGTCGGCTATCAACGACGAGGCGATGCTCATGACGGTGTTCGGACCGAAGACGACGCTCGGCCTGGTGCGTTTCTACTCCGCCGGCGCTGTCAAACAAATTGCCGCCGTGCTGGAACAGGCGCGCGGGGAGCCGCAAATCCCCATCGATCTCGGCAGTGAAGTTACGGACGATTCGTGCGACGTATTTGAAGAGCCCTCACGCCGCGTTTAGTGCCCCATCCACTTCCCGTTCCCTTGGAGGGACGGCTTACTTGGTCAGCCGAAACAGGATCTTGGACGCAATCTGCTGGAAAACCACACTGAGTTGGGATGGGTCGTTGGCAACCACGGCCTCCCCGTCGAAGTGTGTCGGCGTTCCCTTCAACGCCGGATCATTGGCAACCTGCTGGAGAAAGTTGAGAAAACCAAGATCCGGAGTCAATCCGCTGCCCACACCGATTGAATAGACGATTATCCCGTCTCCCCTCATCTCATTCGCCACCTGGACAGCTCGGAACTGTGACTCAGCAGTAACATTTGTGCAGATAAAGGGCTGTATTGATCCCGATGATATCGAAGATGGATACCCAGATGCTCCCTCACAGCAGGGCGGTACTCCGCCATCCACTGTCACATCGCAGTTAGGAAGAGGAGCACCGGTAATCGAGTCGAAAAAGTGGACACCGTCGCCGTTACACGAGTCCTTTCCTCCATAATTCATAGTGGTCGACGGTGGACAGTTGAAAGTGTCCTGGATGACATTCGCTCGACCGTCCGTGCAGAAGACGACGACCTTGACGACGCTTTCATTGGCCGGAATCGTGGCGTTGTTTTCCATGACCAGCCCGTTGGTCAAACCACCCTGTGAAAACGTGTAGCCCTGCCAACCGAAGGCATTAACTGCATCGATGACTTGGCTCTTGAATGGCTGTGTTGGCTTTGGCTGTGATTGCGTTCCTCCATAGAAAGCATTCGACTGGATCGTTGAGAAGCTAACCACTGCCGCCTGATCGTGTTTGTCGTCAAAATTGTTGATGAAGGCCGTGACGGCACCAGGAAGATACTGGCCGCCGCCGCTGCCGGTACCATTTCCCACTGGCGGGGCCCCCCTCGACTGGTCCATCGATCCGGAACAGTCCAGCACCAGCGTCATGACGACGTTGGCGCGCGTGGCTTCCGCATCCGATCCCACTTCAAGCGTGGTCCACTGCGGCAGGACACGGATGAAAAAGGTGTTGATGCTGACCGTCGCCGTGACGTGCACTACCTGGTTTCCGTTGACATCATTGAAGATCTGGACGTCGACGTGGGGATCCGCGGCGTCGCGACTGGAGACGCCATAGTTCAGATCGAACGCGCTGAGGGCCACTGCCTGGGCGTTATTTGTCCCACCGGAAAGACTGCTGGCGCCCAACAAGGCAGCGGCGTCAACTGCCTTCGATAAGTTTGCCCGCGTGATGTAGGAGAAGCCCAGATCGATGCCGAGTCCGATGAACAGGATCAGCACAACCATCAGGAGCACGAAAAGCACCATGACCTGGCCCGAGTCCCTGACCCGGCCAGCACGATTTGGCATGGCGCTTTTCACCTCTCGTCTCCCCCGAGCGATCTGAGATAATGCCACTGGGTGCTATAGTAGCAGATGAGCGGGGTTCTTGCCAAACAGTTTCCATCCAGAGAAGGGCGCATCTTGACACTGCCACCATCCCGATTGTGCGGGGCCAGCCGAAGCTTGGCAGACAGAAAATCTCGCGGTCAGGTGGAATAGTAACGGTCGGTGCAACTCCTTTTGTAGGCCGCGAGGCGAGCCGAGTTAGACGAGACGCTGCACGTTGTATTTCCGCAGCAAACGCCACACCCGTACTCCCGTGGCAAGCACCGCGATGCGGTTTTTGCGGCAAACGAACCCGAATGCGTCCCCACACTCAAACTACATAAGTCTATTTCGCTCAACTAGATACATGTATGTTTACGCGAAAGCAATTCGGGTTCGTTTCGCAGAATACATGTTTTTCAGCCACTCTCTTCCCCTTCAAAGAACCCAGTCAATCGTACTTCTTTTGGAACGCCGCGTCCAGAACCAACCACCGGGCCGGTGAAGCGCAGCGAAATGGGAGAGGATGGATTCAAGTCTGGAAAACCAGTTTGACTGCGAGAAAAGCTGACCACTCCTAAGTATGCCTACTTGCTCAGCCGCAACAGGATCTTGGACGCGATCGTCTGAAAGAGTTGGTCTATATCCGATGCGTCGGAGCCGATCGCAATGTCGCCAGATGGCTGGGTGCTGTCGTAGTATGTGCTATCCGGAGTGTTGGCAAGCGCCTTGAGGAAGGCGATGTTCAACGGAGGATGCCCGCACTCTTTAGGACCATTTATTGGATCGCCAAATCCGATGGCATAGACAATGTTACCTTCGGACCGTGCCAGACTTGCCACAGCGCGCGCACGCGCTTCTGCCTCGGCATACATGTCGCTGCACTGGTTGCCGGTGTTAACCGTGCCGCTCAGACCCGCAATCGTCGCGGGTACGGTGCAACTCTTCGAGTCGCACAGCGTGTTCGGATCGTACAGCGTCTTATCGGGACCCATGTCCAGCGGTCCGCAATTGAACCCCGGCCAATACCAGGTATTTGCCAGGCCGTCCGTAAAGAACACGATCACCTTGATGACGTTTTCGCCCGCCACGATTGGCGTGCCTTGGTTTTGCACAAGCCCATTGGTCAGACCTCGCTCCGAACAGGTCCAGCTAATACCATTCAAACTCTGAACCGCTGTGTCGATGGTCGCCCTAAAAGGACGCGTCATAGGAACGGGAGTAGTTGCCCCACACGAAAAGGTGACCATGGCCACCCGATCATTAGCATCGCTAAACTGATTGACAAAGTCGGGGACCGCGATCTTTAAGCCGGCAATTCCGCCATCGCCGTTCATGGATCCAGAAATGTCCAGCACCAACGACATGATGACGTCGGCGCGCGTGGCCTCAGCTGTGGAACCTACCGCCAGCGTCTTCCATAGGGGCAGAACCCGAATGAAATAGGTGTTGATAGAAACGGTCGCCCCGACGTCGACCACAGTATTGTTGTTGACCGTGTTGAAGGTCACAGTGACAGTGGGCGGCGCGACATCGCGACCAGAGGTGCCGTAGTTGATGGAAAACGCGGCGCGGGCCGCGTCAGCGGCCGCAGGCTGGCCATTCAATAGGTTACGTACTCCCGTCAAACAGGCGGAATCCACCGCTTTCGACAGCCTGGCCCGGGTGATATAGGCAAACCCAAGATCGACGCCGAGGCCGATAAAAATGATCAAGACAATCATGAAAAGCAGGAACATCAACAGAGTCTGTCCCCGCTCGCCACGGGTGGTATGGGCGGATTTCCTTCGCATCGCACTGACCTCGCAATTCATCAAGACCTAAAAAAACGCCGCATCGTAAAGCGCGTTGGTCATATTGAAGTTCAACAGTTTGCCAATCGGGGTCGCCGGTTTGTAGCTGTAGAACACTTCACTCACGAACATGGTCTGGTTCGATTGGGGAATCGGCACCGCCGTGGCGGGCATATTGGGCGTGCTCCCAAGGCCATTCGGGGCGACCTTGCTGACCGAGTTGGAGAGCCCTCCCTCGATGACCTGGTTGGTGACCACGTAAGCGCCATTGTTATTGAACACCGCCGTGATGATCACCAGCCCGTTGGTGGCCATGTTGAGGGGAGCGGCCCCGGCGATCACGGCGGAAATCGCGTTTGAGATCACTGCGTTGGGGGTATCTCCAGTTCCGCGCGCCGCCAGGTTGGCCCCTTCGCGTGACAGGTTGATCAGCACCTGGCGGGTGGAAATCGCGCGGCAGAAATCAATCATGCCGAACAGCATAAAGAGCAAGATAAAGGCAACGAACATGAATTCGATCAATGCCTGGCCGGATTGCTCCCGACTTCTCGATACCCAGTTGCGCAGGGAATTCATCGTTGCCTCCTAGTTCGTCTGGCTGAAGTCGAACGGCTCGTTTCGAAATGTCGTCTGGACGGTAAACGTGTAGGTCTGGCTCGGCCCGAAAAATCTCCCGATCATGGGAGTGATCAGCTTCAGGTTCGTCGTCAAGGATACGAGAACGGTATCACCGGGCCCCCCCGCAAAGTTGTTCACGCCACCGCTACTAACGACGATGCTGTTCGGGTCGGTGATCATGCCGATCGCATTTTGTTGGGCGATTGCCTTGATTGAGGCCACCCGTGAAAGATTGCCCCCGTTCTTCAGATCGGGCTTGTGCTGGCCTGTCACGGCGTACCGGCCCGCTTCCCGCAACGCAAATTGCAGGGTCTCCTGCGTAAAGAATAGCCGTCCAAAATCCGTGATACCGAAAACGAGAAGGAAAAACAGCGGGGCCACCAGGGCAAATTCGATGAGTGATTGTCCACTGCGCGACCGAAGGGCCTGACCGAGATTTGTTACTTTGCCACCAGATGACTGTTTCATATTCGCTGCCCCTATTCTGGTTCACGATGCTAGTACCCGAGCGTAACACACAAGTTACATCTGTCCAGAACGCATTTTCCGTGCCTGTTCTCCTTGATGTGGGGCCAGTTTACCCCAACGGCCATTAGCCTCCTGCCTTGCAGGTCAAGATTTGACAGGCAAGACCCTGGTACGCTCCTTTTTTGGCTATTTCGGCATTTTGATAGCAAGAAAGCTGCCTACCAACCTCCGTTGTTCAAGCTGTGAACAGATATGTCCGAAAAATGTAAAGCTGCCTAAACATCGCGTTACTTGCAGATCCGCAAGTTTTTTTTCAATTCGGCGAAATCTTCTCATCTCATCAGCCCCGCCGGCGCTCGCTACCGCTTTTGCCATCGGCTACGATAGACTTTCTTCCCCGCCGCGACAAACTTACGCTCAAAGTCAGTCGATGCCTCCTCTGGCAAAGTCACTGGCTGGCTTTGAACAAACCCGCCGTCCTTCTGGAACTCGCGTTGGATCCATTCGAAGTACTCTTCGTGATCGGTGGCACAGTTGACAATGCCGCCGACTGCCAACGTGCGACGCACATCCGCAAGGAATGGCGCACAAATAAGTCGCCGTCCGTGATGCCTCCGCTTCGGCCATGGATCGGGGAACAAAACATGATATGTCGAAACCGAATGGTCGGGGATAAGTTTTGAAACTAAGTAGGTCGATTCAATGCGCAGGAGACGCAGGTTCTGCAGGCCGGCCCGCACCGCTTTGCGGTCCACCCGCCGCAAGCGTCGCAGCAATCGATCCACACCCACAAAATTCCGCTGCGGCTGCGTACGCGCCGCCCAAAACAGGAACGATCCTTTGCCGCAGCCCAAATCGATCTCGATGGGCCACTCCGCGGCAAAAACCCTTCTCCAATCCAACGGCTCAAACCAGTTGGCCGGCGTATAAAGCACCGAGGGACTGACGGGAGATGCCGGATTTTCTGCACCGCAGGTCAATTCAGTGGATGGCACGGTTGCGCCAGTGTACGGGCCGAATTCGCCCGTGGCAAGTGGCGACTACCGGATTGGAGTAATCCAGCAAGTTCCGCTGCTTCCTTCGCGGCGGCGCGGCAAGAAAAAACTGGTGGCTAGGGACGGGATCGAACCGCCGACACCTGCATTTTCAGTGCAGTGCTCTACCAGCTGAGCTACCTAGCCACCTGAATGGTTTGCCCGAAATGGCCCTTATGTCTATCGCACACGCTGCGGAGTGTCAAGGTCGCGGGTCAGCTCGTCCCGAAGGACGGCGTGCTAGCACGTCAACCTGCCGAAGACCGAAGATGCCAACCCGACGCAGATCGAAATGAAGGTCAGCTAACGGCCAATTGGTTCACACGCCAGGGCTGGGCCCATTCACGGGCTCAGCCTTGGCGCTTCCAGCGGTCGGTTGCAACAACGCGGCCACTTCCTCCTGGACGTGCGCCAGTTGATCCAGCCGCAAATGCGGATCGGGCAAGGTAAACGACTCGCCCGTGCGCGCATGTTCGTACACGAGCAAATCATTGCCATCTTCTTCGTGTACTGTGTCGCGGTGCTTGAGAATCCGCTTCCGCTCCAACATCACTGCGAGGATATAGCGCGCTGCCGCATGCGACGGATCCGTCGATTCGACCAGTTTTCTCAATAGTGTTTCCGCTGTTTCCTTCTGGATCGCCTCGGGCGGAGGTGGTGGCGGCAGTTTGTATTCGCCCTGCCAATAGGAAATAATGCCGTCCCGCGACGTGCTCGCAAAGCAAACGCCGCACAGGTCACGCCGCGCGTAGCCGGTCGCATCGAGGCTCAAAAGCGTGTGATAAGCCTCCTTGTCCACGAACGGCTTCTGACAAGTCGTGCAGGCATCGCCGCGAGATTGAATGTCCCATTCGGTCATTTTAGTTGCGAAATCCGGGCGCGATTATAAGATGCACCGGATTGTTTGTCACGTTTTGCATGGACTTCTCGATGAGAATAATTTTCTGTCTCGCCTTGCTCGCCGCGCTCGCTTCCGGCTGCGGTCGTAAATCCACCGGCGAAGATGCGTTCGCCAAAGGGATCGCGTATTACAAGGAGGACAAGTTCGACAAGGCCATCCCTTGCTTCGATCAGGCCCTGGCCTCCATGCAGACCAATGCGCTCGCGTTGAATTTCCTCGGCGTCTGCCGCCTCAGGGAAGGCGAAACGGCAGCGGGTTTGGCAAACCTACAGGACGCCGTGAGACTCGATCCCAACTACCTTCCGGCACATTACAACCTCGCGCTCGCACAACTCGAACAGGGGCAGGCTGGCGATGCCGTGGTGAATCTTCGCCAAGTGGCTCAGGGCGGTTCCGCGCCTGCGGACGTCCACTACCAACTCGGCCTTGCCTATATGCGCGTCTCGGCGTGGGGCCAGGCGGAGGAGTCGTTCAAGCGCCACCTGCAATCCAATCCGAGTTCCGCCGACACGTTCAACTGCCTCGGCATCGTCGCCGCCCGTAAACGCGAGTTTCCCCAATCCAAGCATTACTTCGAGCAGGCCATCGCCGCCGATCCAAAGTTTGCCACGACCTACCTGAATCTTGCGTCCCTGGAAAATCACCAACTCGCCCAGAAGAAGGAAGCGCTCGCGCACTACGAAAAGTACCTCGATCTGCTCCCCAAGTCCCCGCCACGCGAGGACGTTCGTCTTGCCATGCTGCAAATCAATCAGGAATTGGCTGCTGCGGCAAAGCCATCCGTGCGTGCGACCGAATTGCCAGCAAAGCCGGCCAAGCCTCCGGAGTCGCCGGCACCTCCCACTGCCGAAGTCGCGCCGGCGCCCAAGCCCGCAGCACCGCCACCAGAGACCGCGCTGCCGAAACCAGTGGTTCTGCCTCCCACGCCGTCCATTGCTGCGCCAGCGGTTTCGTCACCGCCTCCACCGCCAGCGCCGGTCAAAAAAGTGCGCACGCCCGTTGCCGTCAAGGTGCTCAAGCCCGGTAACCGCGCGAAAGCGACCGCCTACTACAACGAAGGCGTAAAGTACCCACCGAATCAGTCGGCCGCAGCCATTGCCGCTTACACCAAGGCCATTGCCGCCGACCCGACATTCGCCAAGGCGTACTACAACCTCGGCATCATCTACGGTAATTCCGGTCAGATCGAGCGGGCGATGGAGAATTACGAACTGGCGCTTATCGCCAACCCGAACTATGCGGATGCCCATTGCAACTATGGGCTCCTGCTGCAGCAGCAGGGCTACATCGACGACGCCATCACCCAATACCAAATCTTCCTTCGGCTCGACCCGAATTCTCCCTCGGCCTACGGCATTCGCCGCTGGCTCGACCAAAATCATTGAGAAGTGACGCTTCGCTCACGTCGCGCGGCTTTGCTGGTAGTACCATTGAAGCTGCGCGGCGTTGCTGTCCTCATCAAGATTCTCCTGGCGGACGGCTTCTTCACCCCGCGATGGTGGCAGCACTTCCTTAAGCTTCCACTGACCATCGAGTCGCCCAAACGTCCAGTATTCCATGAACGGTGTGACGAATTCGTCCTGACTGATAGCCACCCCACCCCGCTTGATGATTTTTTGCGCGTGCGCGCTAATCCGTACGGTATATTCGTCGTGTGAATTGTCCGCGAAGTTGCGCACGAGAATGAGTTCCGCCTTTCGGACGCACAAGTTGCGATACTCGATGCTCGGCCCGGCGGTCCGCTGTTTGGTGATTTGCTGGCGCAAATCCACTCCCGCTGCGGGAAATAGCTCATCATCCTTTACCGCCGTCGGATCGCCCGCTTCCCGCGCCAGCATAACATCCGTGAAAACCTGTCGCGCCCGCTCCAGCATCGCCTGCCGGTCCCAAAGCTTGTCCGTCTGCGCCAGGAAGTTCAACAACCGTTCGATGCGGGTGGCCTTTGTTTCCACCGACTTTTCCAGCCATGGACCCGCGGGGCCTTCCTGGCCTGCCGCCTTGCCATACACCTGCTCAACCCCCTTGTCCGTGAACTGCTCGAAGAAATTCTCCTCCTTCAGCTTGTCCGACTCACGCGTCTGCTCAATCTCACGCAACAGCCACGCACCATCCTGCCGCTGAAATGTCCAAAACTCCTGAAACTGCGCCGATGCCTCGTCCCCGCGCAGGATATGACTGTCACGATCATCCACGTAATAATCCCGCGCATGCGCTGTGATTAACGCCGTGAACTCGCACTCATTCTCCTCGTGCGTGTAGCGTACATTTACAATATCCACGTGCTCGACCCGTAGATTCTCAATCATGTTGATCTCATGATCGCGGCGTAATCCCTGCAATTGCGCACAGTGTGCGGTATATAAATCCGGCATCAACAGTGCCTGCATGGGTCCGTACTCGCGGGCTTGCCAGCATTTCTGCAACTCCATAAACGTCTCCGTTGCCCGTTGTTGGAGGGCCTCCTCCTTGAAAGACGGATCGACCTTCGCAATGAACTCCAGCAACTTGCTCGTCTTCGTGGCTTTTTGCGCAACCGCGCTCGGGCTGTTCACGAAATCGAGGTTATCATCCTCACCCCCTTGATCGTCACCCCCTTGATTGAAGTGCTGAATGAGCACGATCACCACGAAAACGCCCACGACAATGAGAAAGACGGTCGGCGCACTACCCGAACCTCCTCCGGAACCGGAATGAAAACCAAATCCCCCACCGCCAAATCCGCCCCCGCCTCCCCCACCACCTTTATTATGGACGGCCACGCCATTCGCGAAAAAAGTGTTCGGCGCGTCGGTCTGCAAATTGTAAACATGGGTACGCGCGTGCACGTGCACAATGCTTACGATTTGTTGGGCGCTCAGGCCGTGTCCGTCGTAAGCGTACACGCTGTCGCCAACATTGAGTGCCTCAAGTGTCTTGAATGTCCCCTCGCCCACATAAAATGGATGTTCCACCGTGACACGCAAGACGGCGCGTTCCGTCGCCACTTCGAGATACTCGTCCACTTCGTGGGTCACGATGTTGCGCACACTGGTACGGACGACTTGCCCATCAGCCGTGAACGCAAGCAGTTTGTCGCCCGTGCGAATCTCATGAATCGGCACTTCGGTGTCGTCCGCGCGCAATATCGGTGTGTCCGGCAGAAAGCAGCCTTTGTTATGGACGACAAAGCCACCCGCGATATAGGTACCACTCGGGCTGACGAGCAGATTGTACGCAGGATGCTGTGCGCGGACTCGCGGCGCAGTCGGGAACACCCGATCAGCCACCCGGAAGACCCCGGGCGAGATTTGAAAAGGATGCTCGGCCGTGACGCGGACGCCGTTGCCAACATCGAGATACTCCTCGGGCTCGACACAGATAATCGCCTCCACCCGTCCACCAATCACAACGTCACCGACGCGCAGTTGTTCGATGGGAACTTCACCGTTGGGAGTGAGGATCGGCGTGCCTTCCTCGAAACACCCGCCGCCGCCACGCGCCCAAACCGGGGCAGCAGCAAAGCACAAGGCTAATGCAATAGACGTGAGGGTTTTCATGACCGGACGAGTCCAGCCCCGCCGTTATCCGTGCAATGCGGCGATGACGCCAGCGAGGACGGCTGCGCCCACGACAATGCTCATGCCGATGATGCTCGCCGCCGCAATCCGTCCGAAGTACTGCGCCACGGCCAGGTTGCCGCGCGCAATTTCCTTTTCTTCGTCGATGTTCGGCGTCATGCGCTCGATCAGTCGCGGCAGCACCAGTGAAGAAGCCAGCACCAGTACGATGCCTACGACCCCACCAACAAACGAGAAGACCACGGCCCAACCGATGTTCTGCGTTACTTCACTCATGGCAAGACCTCCTTCAGTTAATTACGGCTTTCGTTGTTGCCGGCTTCCGCCGGCGTACTTCACCGAAACGTCTGGGCCAGCGCGATGGCCTTGAGCATCGCCTTGGACTTGTTGACAGTTTCCTGAAACTCATACTTGGGGTCGCTATCCGCCACGATGCCGCCGCCGGCCTGGACATAGGCGACCCCGTCTTTCAGCAACGCCGTCCGCAACGTGATACAGCTATCAACGTTGCCGTTGAAGCTGAAGTAACCCACCGCGCCCGCATAGGGTCCACGTTGCGTTTGCTCCTGCTCGCAGATGATTTGCATCGCACGAATCTTCGGCGCGCCGCTAACTGTCCCCGCGGGGAACGTCGCGCGCATCAGATCGTATGAGGAGCGGCCCTTTTGCAGTTTCCCTTCCACGCCGCTGACGATGTGCATGACGTGCGAGTATTTCTCGATCACCATGAATTCAGGCACCCGCACACTGCCAAAATCGCAGACGCGTCCGATATCATTACGCGCGAGGTCCACGAGCATCAGGTGCTCGGCGCGTTCCTTTTCATCCGCCAGCAAATCCTTCGCCAAGCGCTCGTCCTCCTCGGGCGTTTTACCGCGCCAGCGCGTCCCTGCGATGGGACGAATCTCAACCTTGCCGTCTTCGCAGCGCACGTGCACTTCCGGCGACGCGCCCACAAGCTGGAAATCTCCGAAGTCGAGGAGAAACATGTATGGTGACGGATTGACGGAACGCAGGGCCCGATAAACATCGAGGGCCGAGGATGTCAGGGCCGTCTGGAACCGTTGAGCCAGCACCACCTGGATGATGTCACCCGCCTTGATGTATTCCTGGGCCTGCGCCACCATTCCGGCATAACGCTCCGTCGTCATGTTCGATTCGACCGGAACATCGGGTGCATCTTTCTGAAATTCCAACGGCGGCGAGGCCAGAGGCTGCGCGAGTTGCGCCAGAAGACGATCAATCTGTGAGCAGGCGCGTGTGTAGGCGTGCGTGGCATCGCCTTCCACGTGGGCGTTGGCGACGATCTTGATGGTCTGGCTGACACGATCGAAGATCAGGATCGTGTCCGTAATCATGAAACAGAGCGTCGGCGTGCCAAGGTCGTCACGCTGCGGACGCGGAACACTCGGCTCGATCTGGTGGATGTATTCGTAGCCGAGAAATCCGACCGCCCCGCCGGTGAACCGCGGCAAACCCGGCAAGGTGACAGGTTTGTACTTGGACATTTCCAATTCCACGGCGCGCAGGGCGTCGTCACCACTGCGTTGGGCAACGCGGATGACCGTGCTCGGGTTCGTGCCGATAAACGAGTAGCGGCCGATACGCTCCCCGCCCTCCACGGACTCCAACAGAAACGATGGCCCCGTCTTGAGCAACTTTTGATAAGCGGACACGGGCGTTTCCGCGTCGGCAATAATTTCGCGATACACGGGGATCAAGTTCCCGCGTTTCGCGCATTCCAGAAACTCAGCTTTCGACGGAGTAAACATGCTCTTGCTTGTCGCGGACGGCTCGTTGAGCGCGTGTCATTTCCTCCCGTAGACTTTCATAATCGCACACAAATGCCCTTCTCCTGCAAAAACTGTTTCACATCACTGACGGTGTACTCACCAAAATGGAAAACCGAAGCGGCCAAAACCGCATCCGCCTTCCCTTCCGTCAACACCTCCACCATGTGATCGAGCTTGCCCGCGCCGCCGCTGGCGATGACGGGAATGTGCACCGCTTCGCTGATGGCGCGGGTTAATGCCACATCGTACCCCGCCTTTGTCCCATCGGCGTCCATGCTGGTCAACAGGATTTCACCGGCGCCGAGGACCTCCACGCGTTGTGCCCACTTCACCGCATCAAGGCCGGTCGGCTTGCGACCACCATGCGTGTACACTTCCCAATGTCCCGTGCTGGCTCGCTTGGCGTCGATGGCGATGACGATGCACTGCGAGCCAAACCGTTCCGCACCGGCGCGCACTACCTCGGGATTTTGCACAGCGGCCGTGTTCAAACTCGTTTTGTCCGCGCCCGCCTTGAGCATCGCGCGAATGTCATCCACGTTGCGAATTCCGCCGCCAACCGTCAACGGCATGAAGCACTCGCTGGCGGTCCGTTCCACTACGTCGATCATCGTCGCGCGGTTCTCGGAACTCGCCGTGATATCGAGGAACACCAGTTCGTCCGCGCGTTGACGGTCATATTCCTTCGCGCACTCAACCGGATCGCCCGCGTCGCGCAGGTTCAGGAACTTTGTGCCCTTCACCACACGTCCACGGTCCACGTCCAGACAGGGTATAATGCGTTTCGCCAGCATGAGCGCGGAATGATACCGCACCAGCAACCCAGAATCCAGAATGAAGGTCGCGAACACGATTCCGAGTAGCAATCGAAACGACCGGTGACTCACATCGAGGGCGGAATGCGTCCCCAATACTATCTCACCCTGAGTTTTGAGATATCGAAGGTGGCCTTGGGTATCTTCGGGTTCATTTGTTCGAGCGTCTCGACAATAATCTGGGAGACCGCGAGGTTGCGGAACCATTTCTTGTTCGACGGGATGACATACCAAGGGACTGCGGACGTGCTACATCGACTCAAGACCGTCTCATAGGCCTTCACGTAATCGTCCCAATGTTCGCGCTCCTTGAGATCTGCGGGACTGATCTTCCAGTTCCTGGCCGAATCCTGGAGACGCTCTTCCAGTCGCTCTTTCTGCTCCTCCTTGCTGATGTGTAGGAAGAATTTCAGGATCGTTACGCCGTTTTCGTCCAGCAGTTTCTCGAACGCGTTGATCTGGTCGTAACGCGCCGACCAGACGGATTTCGGCACAAGCTGGTGCACGCGAACCACCAGTACGTCCTCATAATGCGAGCGGTTGAAGATGCCGATTTGGCCGTGCGCGGGCACCGCCTGGTGGATGCGCCAGAGAAAATCGTGGCTGGCCTCCTCGGCGGAGGGCACCTTGAAAGAGGTCACGCGGCAGCCTTGCGGATTCAGCCCGGACATCACATGCCGCACGGTCCCGTCCTTGCCACTGGCATCCATCCCCTGCAAGATGATCAATAGGGCATGCCGGCTTTCGGCGTACAGCCGATACTGTAAGTCCTCCATACGGGAGATGTTCTTCTCCAGGCGGGCATGGGCTTCGCCGCCCTTCTCGAAGCCCGCGGTGTCATCCGGGTCGAACTCGCCCAGCCGCAACCGCGTGTGTGGCTTTACCATGAACCGTTTGCCAAGTTTCATATACTCCACCTCTTTCGCGGCGTCCTCACCCCTCCACCTCGCCGACGATTTCTTCGACGATGTCCTCGATGGTGAGGATGCCTACGTGCTTGCCTTCGGGGTTAATAACGATGCTGATGGGACGACGGCCGGCGCGCAGGACGGGGAGGACGCGGTTGACGCGCTCTGTGGAGAGCACGAACTGCGGCTTTTGCATGAGTTGTCCAGCGGTTTTGCCGTCGCTAGCGGCATTGTCAAAGAGGATCTCGTAGACGTTGACGATGCCGACAATTCGGTCACCCTCGCCGACGGGAAAGCGGGCGAAGCCGGTGCGCTCCGAAACCTCGAGCAGATTCTTCACCGGCGTATCGCGCACGACCGTAACGGCCCGCGCGAGCGGCAACATAATGTCGTAGACCGTCTTGTAGGGGAAATCGAAAACGCCGTCAATCATCTTGCGTTCCTCCGCGCTGAGTGCGCCGCCCGCTTCCCCCTCCTTGGCGAGGTGTTTCAATTCCTCGCGAGTGACAAAGAAACTTTTCGGCGCCTCGGCGCCGCCGCTAAGACGAACGACCGCGCGCATCACAAACCCGAGCAGGGCCACGAGCGGGGCAAACAGCCACGCCGTCGCGTTCAGCGCGTCGGCAATGGTCATGCAGAGACGGTGCGAATAATGGCGAAAGAGCGTTTTGGGGACAATTTCACCGATCACCAGCAGGAATGCCGAGGCGACGATCGTCGCGGCGAAGTCGAGCCAGAAGTTATCGATGTTAAAAAGGCGCGTCGCGAGCACCGAGGCGTAGACACCGACCATCACGTTGGCGAGGTTGGTACCGAACAGTGTCGTGCCCAGCAAGCGTTCGGTGTTTTCGACGAACCCGTTCAGGATGATCGCGCGGCGGCTCTTGCGCTCGACCTCGTGGCGCAGGCGGACACGGTTTAGGGAAATCAGCCCCGTTTCCGCGCCCGCAAAGAACGCCGAGCCCAAGATGCCCACGACCATGATCACGAGATAGTTGAAAGCGCCCATGTCAGCGTCCCTCGACCTCCAACAAGACTTCGCCGACGCGATTCTTCAGGACTTTGCGGGCGGTGGCGCGAACGTTCTCGACAGACACTTGTTCGCCCTCCTTTGGCAATGCCCCGAGTTGCGCGATCACCCAGCCAGCGATGGTCTCGACGTCAGGCGCTTGCAGCACCAGTCCGCACTGCTCGTTGACGAGTTCCAGCCGCGCCTTGCCGTTGATGAGGTAGCGGCGCTCGTCGAGCTTCTGCACCATGATCTCGCTCTTGTCGAATTCGTCTTCAATCTCGCCGACGATCTCCTCGAGAACATCTTCCAGTGTGACCATCCCTTGCGTGCCACCGTACTCGTCGACCACAATGGCCACGGGATGCTCCTGTTTGCGAAAGTTCTTCAACAGCTTCGCAACGGACATCGTTTCGGGGACAAAATTCGGCAACTCCACGACTTCGTCGAGCTCGCGCCGCGGATTGACCAGGAAGTCTTTGACCTTGAGGATCCCCTCGACGGTGTCGGGCGTTTCATGGATGATGGGCACACGGCGGTGTTTGATGCGGCGCAAGGCCACGGCCATCTCGTCAGGTTGGAGCATATCCTCAACACACTGCATGTCCACACGCGGAGTCATGATTTCCTTCACCTGCATTTTTTCCAGCGCGAGGATTTTGTTGACCATATAGCGTTCTTCCTTGCGAACAACCCCGGCGCGCTCGCTGGCGCTGAGCAATGTGCGGTACTCGTCTTCCGTCGGCGCAGCAGAGCGCACCTTCTGCGCTGAAAAGTAAGGCAACCGCTCGATACGCTGGACGATCCACGCGGACACCCCCTCGGTCGTGCGGCGGAGTTGGGAGGTTGAGACGACCGTCCAACGGATGGGCCGCGCGAGATGGACGGCGAAGAACTCGGCGCTGCGAATGACCAGGGTCTTCGGTGTGACCTCGCCGCAAAGAAGAATCACCACGGTCATCACCGGCACGGCGACCGCCTCCGCATGTCGCGGGACGAGCGTCTGCAAGATCGAGTAACCGAGGATGGCGGCGCCGACGTTGGCGACGGTGTTGCCGAAGAGAATGGTCGAGAGCAATCGATGCGGCTGGTCGAGAAGCTCGCTGATAATCTGGCCCTGGGCCGGATGTTCCTGGCGCAAGCGGCGGAGTTGCAGTTTGCTGAGCGAGAACAGGGCGATCTCGGTCCCCGAAAAAAATGCCGACAGAACCAGGAGTCCTCCCAGTGCGAGCAGTTCGAGAAGCAGCGTAATCGTGAACATGAGGGCCGGCGCAAGTCTATGAAACTTCCACCGTTCGCGTCAACCGCGAGGCGAAATCATTGGTCCCCGCCGAGAACCCGCTATCACTCGCGAAACCTAGCTCGAAAGCCGATTGGTACAAGTCATACGCCTTTCCACCAACACAAGTATGATTTGTGAATTGTAAAGCGTCGACTCCTTAGACTGACAACGCAGCAGTCGGGCCAGCAATAGCGCAGCTTGATTCGGCGTTCCTGCCGCTGTACCATCCGCCGCATGAAGCAATTCTGGTGTGCAATCCTTCTCGTGGCTGTAGCGATTGCCGCGTTCTTAGCGGGTCGCAATTCCAATCCCGCAGGTCGTTACCAACTGCGAATTGAAGGGACACTAGATACGGTGTTCGACTCAAAAACTGGCGTGGTGTATGTACTGCAAACCAACGGAGTCAACCGAGTGAATTTCCCGGAACACAAACGGATATGGCTGCCGTTTGAAAGGCAATAGTCATGCTTGCCGACGGGCTAACACCACAACAGATTCAAGACATCATCACCCAAGCGGCGCGCGAAGGATATTCTTTCCGGTGGTGGCAATCCATTCTTTGCATTGTTGCGTCTACTGTTTCCGCCCTCGCTTTCGTTTACTTTTCGGAGAGATTCAGAAACCGCGCCAAACTCCACGACACGCCAAAGATCACCGACGCGGAAGAAACTGCGAAAGACGGACACGCCGCGCGGAAAGAGACATTGCGGGAAAGACTAGCGGCTCACCAAATGGCATTTCAACTGTGGCAAGATTTGTTGCACAAGGCGAACAGCGGCAGAGAAATTATGGCAGAAGCCCACAAGTGCGAAGTTTGGTTTATCCAAAACAAGTTCTATCTCTCGCCCGAAGTGCAGACGGCTTTCAATGTAGCCATCCATGCGGCTTCGTATCGCGGAATGATTATGCACGATGGGCAACGCACAAGAGAAGAAGGCGAGGAACTTGCCGCTAACTGGAAAGAAATTGAACAGGCGGAAGCAGTCATCGAAGAAGCCATCAATGCAATGCAGATTCACGACAAGCCAGCGGTCGCACACCCGATCACATTTCACGGTAAAGAGGTTAAGTAGTTACGGGCTGTGGTGACGAGCGATACCAAAACGCATCCGGCACAACAGGCGGCGGTGATTCTGTGGTCGCTTCTGGTTCCTCTTTGGGCGCGTCGGGCAACAGCATCGGGTTCGGGACATCGACCCACCAGTGACGGAGCGCGGGGACGCGGGCGTTGGGGCAGCACCATTCAGCCATGCGACAATCAGCGCCCCAACCTCATAATCTGCTTGAATTGCTCCTCATTCAGCGTCAATAACTTTGTCGGTTCCCCTCTTTCCAAAGCACGCGTCAAAAGTTGCGAAGCCGCTTGCTCGACGGTTGCTTGTGGCTGTCCCTTAATAAGGTCGCGAAGAACCACAACGTGTCCCTTTTCAAAATCAAAAATGATTCCGTCGATGCCTTCGGGCGAAGCCATCCCTTCTCGTTTTTGTAAAATTTGCATCACAATACTCCTTTCGTTCACACCAATAGCGCGAGTGACTTTCATTGTCAAGGGAGCAGCAAGGCGCGGCGTAAGTTACCAAAACTTGCGCGGCATCTGGGGCAGCCGCTGGGGCAACCCGTGGTGTCCAGCATAGGGCATTTGGGGCATTTTAGGCGGACAGTTGCCCCGTAGAGACACCCCCAAAAACCGCATTTTGTCCACGCCGGGCTGTGTTTGTCCAACATAGGGCGTTTCACAGGTTTGACCTATGAAACTTCCGCCGTCGGCGTCAATCGCATGGCAAGACGATCCACGAGGGATAGATCCAGCGTCACGGACGGGTTCAGCAGCTCGCGGAGCCGAGCCAGCGAGACGCCAACAGTTCTCAAAAACCAAAGAGCCGTCGACCCATCGGTCGAGCGGCTCTCTGAATCGGAAACGGATGCTCCCTATTTTCGTCGTCGGCAAACCGCCGCCAAGCCCACCAGTGCCACGACCGCCAGCGCTTGCGAGGCCGGTTCGGGAACGGTCTGCACCGTAATGCTGGCCGGATCGACCACGAACGTAAGGCTGCCCGTGACCACCAGCGTGGAATTGGGACCAATGGCGCTCAGGAGCGGATTGACGGGAGAACCCGAGACGGAAATACCGCTGAACGGGCCCGGGGTGTTGTAGAGCCAGTTATAATTCACGGTGTCAACGAGACTGCCGACTCCCGCGGCGTTAATGGCAAAGTAGTTGATGTAGCCGGAAATCGAGGCGTAACTGGTGGACGGCGGCTGAACCGTGCCGCTGATCAGGAAGTTTGGGTATTGCACGGGCGCCGCCGACAACCCGCCGGCGCCAATCTGGTATTGGACGCCAAATTGGACATTCAGCTGGGCGAAGCCGGTGTTAACGCTCGGTTGTGTCAGCGTAATATTGTTCAAAAGGATCGGGTAACTGAAAGGGCCGTAAGTGCTGGCATCCAGAATACCGTTGGCAAAATCCAGCGTGGTCGGGTCCGTCTGGGACAAAGACACGGGTGCGCCAGTCCACGGGCTCGAGCCCTGGCTATACGTGCTGCCGGGAAGGAGACTGGGGTTGAGAGAATTGACGTCGTTAAACGTGATGGTGCCGTATGAGCTTACAGGGTTGATGGTCAAGATCTGCGCTTCAACGGAACCGGCAACAAACAAGGCACACGTGATGAAAAACCTTAGCAAGGTATTCTTCATGATTGGATCCCCCGAGTTTTTTGTGATTTCCAAACTCGCTTTGGAAATTCACCCGCCAGCCATCCTTGTAAACCTTCAGGCCTTCCGAAAGCAAGGTAAATCTCTGGATGAATTCAACTGAATTGCCAAAGACAATAGGTGCGTCTCGCAAAACTATTCAACGAAACTTCCGCAGGCCGCGTCAATCGCACGGTACCGTCGGATTCGGGCGAAACGCCCGTCGTCACTTCTTTGGGGCTTGCACGGGCGCGGTTTCGACGACCGGCGCGGGCGGCGGCTCCGGCACGAGAATCTCAACCTTCGCCGCTTTGCGCAGACTGGCGACCTGGTCGCGCGTGATATCGTTGCCCTTGCGCTGCTTCAAAAACTGCGCGAGATCGACCTTCACCTGATCGAAGGGGACGGTCTGCGCCGGTTTGCGGTCCGTGACCAACAGGACGTGGTACCCATACTGCGTGGTGATGACGTCACTGATTTCGTTTGTTTTCAGCGAAAACGCCGCCGCGTCAAATTCCGGCACCATCTGGCCACGCCCGAAAAACCCGAGATCGCCGCCGTTCTGGGCGCTGCCTGGGTCCTCGGAAAACTTCTTGGCCACATCCGCGAATTTCTCACCGCTCTTGACCAGCGCACGCACGCTGTCAATCTGCGTGCGCTTCTCCTTCTTCACTTCGTCGGTCGCAGTGGGTGCGCAGTGGATGAGGACGTGGCTGGCGCGAACCGTTTCCGGCTGTTTGAATTGGTCGGGATTCTTATCGTAAAACGCCCGGATCTCCTCGGGGGCGATTTTGACTTCCTTGTCGACGACGCTCTCGATCGCCTCGCGAATGATCACGTTGTCGCGGACCCGCTTGGCGTACTCGTCGGGCGTGATGCCGGTGTCCGCGAGTGTTTTCTTGAGTTGCTCTTCGCCGCCAACCTGCGTCGTCACCAGATCAATCTGATCCTTCACCTTCTTGTCAATATCCGCGGGAATATGCTTGCTGCCTTCCTGCCGCAACAGTTCACGGCCAATCAACTCATCCAGGATGTCGCGTTCCACCGTCGCGCCCTGGCCCGGCGGAAGGGGGCGGCCACGGCGAGCCATCTGGAACGTAAACGCCTGCACCGCCGCATCGAGTTCCTTGCGGTTGATTTCCGTGCCATTGACGCGCGCCACGACTTCGCCAGTCTTGGGAGCGGTCGCCGTGACGGCCGCAACGGG
Source organism: Verrucomicrobiota bacterium (assembly GCA_003152315.1). Taxonomy (GTDB): domain Bacteria; phylum Verrucomicrobiota; class Verrucomicrobiia; order Palsa-1439; family Palsa-1439; genus Palsa-1439. The sequence continues at coordinate 41,829 of PLZV01000025.1, read as the reverse complement.
AGCGTTGGTTTGAACAGCGGCCTTTGGCTTGTCCGCCGCGAACGTCCGGCAAACGAGCGTGACGGCAATGACAAAAGTGGCGAGAACTGCGCGGCTCTTCATGAGTTCCTTGTGGGTAATGTGGTTCCTTCTCTGGGCTAAAGTGCGGGCGACGCTACCACGCACCCCCCACCCCGTCAAGCAACATTGGCCTCCCTCCGCCACTTCGTCCCCCTCGCCAAAACCACCATATATTGTGGTCCCATTTTCAACCCCCAAAAAATCTAACACGTCGTTAGCTGTCCTTAGACGTGTTTCACCGTCGCTAGCCATCTCAAACGCCCCCACTCCCTCCGCGCCCCATTTTCCCCCCTCGAATTCCCAATCCTGCCCCTTCCCCCCTGTCGCGCCGAAGCCTTGGCGAAGGCGGATCGTGCACACTCCGTCCCCTTCGTGTCTGCTTCGTGTCTCCTTCGTGCCCTTCGTGTTGCTCACATTCCTTTTCACGCGTCCACTCTACCCCAACCTCCAAAGACCAGTGAGCGCACTTCGCAGGGTATGGAAGGTTTGGAAGCTTTTCTCCAAAATGCCCATGAACATTGGCCTTATTAAGGGTACATCTGTAAAAAAAACAGACCACAGCACTGCTTGCGCAATACGCGGCGATGTGGTTGTCGCGGCAATCCCAAATCCCCGGCCCAGCCTACGGCACCAACCGCACGCGATAGTACCGCGCCGGCGTGTTCGTGGCACCGCCAAGGTCGAGATAGTTGGTCGTGATGCCAACGGTGTTGGTGACGATGAACAGATCCGCGGAGGCGTTCGTACCGTAAGCCCCGTCAACGGTACCGGCAGTAGCCTGCAGCGCATTGGTCTTGCCCATCCCCGTCCTCCAGGTCACCAGCACGTCGTTACCTTGAAGCGCGATGCTGATAATGCCAAAGGCCGAACCGCTATTCGTTGGATCGGTCCCCGCCAGGAATTCTTGCAGATTGTTCATGCCATCCCCATCGGCGTCACAAGTCGCGCAGGAAAGATCATTCGTCTGACCATACGGATGCCCAAAATACAACTGAGTCCAAGCATCGGGAATGCCGTCACCATCCCCGTCCCAGCCAAGTTGGACGATCTTCCGGATTTTCTGGTTGTTCCTGTCAGCGGCATAGACGTTGCCCTCCGCGTCGACGCAAATCCCATACGGACCATTGAACTCTGCCTGCCATCCAGGACCATCCGTGCTACCGCTCTGCCCGTTCCCGGCGAGAGTAGTGACGAGTCCACTGGGGCTGATCTTGCGGATGTAGTTGCCATCCGCGACGTACAAATTCCCCAGTTTGTCCACCGCCGTGGCGGCGGGCCCGAGAAATTGCGCGGAGAGACGAGGCCCGTCCGCGTAGGCCTGCGTGTTGATACCAGCAAACGGTTTGCCCGCGAAAAGTTGCACCACTCCCGCCGGGCTGACTTCCAAAATTGTGCCGTAACCGATGGCCGCAAAGACATTCCCCGAGCCGTCAACACTGATGCCGACATTCTGACTCCACCCTTCTGGACTGTCCGTGCCGGTGCCCGCCAGGGTGCTCACGATTGCGTTCGTGCTCATCTCCCGAATGCGGGCGACCTCGCTGATGTAAAGCGTGCCCGCCCCGTCAATGGTCATCAGGCCAAGATTGCTGAATTGGGCCGTCAATGCCGGACCATCCAAATAGCCCCATACGCCGGCGCCGGCGACTGTCGATACTGTCCCCGCAGTACTGATTTTCCGGATCGCGAGGTTGTTGGCGTCCGCCACATAGACGTTTCCAGCCGAATCAACACAGGTGCCGACGGGTCGATCAAATTGTGCGGTCGCCCCCGGGCCACTTTGGTTTCCGGCCACGCCGGTTCCCGCGAGCGTTGTTACGAACCCCGACGGCGAAACCTTTCGAATCCGGTTATTATCGCTGTCGGCCACGTAGAGGTTGCCCAAACCGTCGTTGCAGATGCCTTGCGGATAGTAGAATTGAGCAGAGATTCCCGGCCCATTGCTGAATCCCGCCTGCCCGCTCCCTGCCAGGGTGCTTACCAGGGTGTTCTCGTATTGTATCGATCCGAAGAATGCGCTTTGGATTGCACCGTCCTGGTAATCAGGACTGGCTGTCATCGCCATCAGAGTGACGTTTCCGGAAAGGAGCAACGGACCCGTGTACACAGGTGAAGAGGAGGTCGGAGACGTACCGTCCAACGTGTAATGGATCGTCACTCCGTATGTGCCGGAAGTGATGGTGACCTGCGTACCGTTTGTGATGGGTCCCTGGGATGGACTGAATTGTGGTGTCGCTGAAGAGGGCAGTGAATACGAGACGCTGCTGATCGAACTGTCGCTGTATCCAGTCTTCACTCCCTTCGCCTTGAGGGTGACACTGCCATTGATCACCAAGGGTGGAGTGTACACCGGGGATGACGGCGTCGGATCAGTGCCATCGAGCGTGTAGAGGATGGTGGCTCCTGGAGTCACCGTAGTGATCGTGATCGTTGTGCCCCTGGTAATGGTGCCTGCCGGCGGACTGAACGTGGGCGCTGTCACCGCCAGCACGTAATTCGCGGAAGCAACCGGGCTCGGATTCAGGCCCGCCTTGAAGGCTCGAGCCTTCAGCAAGAGCGTCGAGTTGATCGGAATCAAACCGCCGGACTGGATCGTTGGATCGCTCTGCGTCGGGTCGACTCCATTGGTCGTGTAATGGATGATGGCTCCTGCTTCGTTGCAGGTCACGGTGGCGAGCACGTTGGATGGGTAGGTGCCTCCACTGGGAGCGATCACGGGCGTGTAGGCCGCGCCCGTGTCCTGGATTTGGGAGATCAGGCCCGAGTTAAAGCGCGAGACGTACACGTTCCCGGCATCATCTTCCCCAAACGAGGAGATCGAGTCGTTGAGGCTGTACAACTGATTCGTAAACCCAGACTGGCTGATCAGCCCCCGGATCGCCCCGTTGCAGTAGTCCCCAAAGAAATAAATCCCGTACATTCGCGGGTACGCCGAACCACGATAGACGTAGCCCCCGATCACGGCACAACCATTGGCGTGAGAGTATTCGATAATCGGCCAGGTCAGGTTATTCGTGTTGGCGCCCAGCGGCAGATTGTACGGATGATTCCCTTCAAACCACCGCCAGCCGTAATTCTCGCCGCCCGGATCTCTCGCGCTCTGGAAGTCAATCTCTTCGTAAGTGTTCTGGCCCACGTCGCCGATGTAGAGGTCTCCCGTCAGCCGGTCAAAAGAGAACCGCCATGGATTGCGGAGACCGTAGGCCCAGATTTCCGGGAGATAGGAAGCATTGCCCACGAATGGGTTCGTCGGCGGTATGCCGTAGGTCTGGTTGGTTCCCTCAGTGTCGATCCGCAATATCTTGCCAAGCAGGTTCGTCGTGGTCTGCCCGTTGTTCAGCGGATCTCCTTCGCTTCCCCCGTCGCCAATTCCCACATACAAATAGCCATCCGGCCCGAACGCCAACTGGCCTCCGTTATGGTTGGTGTAAGGCTTGGGCACCGTCAGGACCCGCTGCTCCGTCGCCGCATTGACCACGTTGGAGTTTGTCGTGACAAAGAAACGGGACACCACCAGGTTGTTCGAAGAATCCGTGTACGTGACGTAGAAATGACTGTTGGTGATCGTAAAGCCGGGCGGGAAGGCCAGGCCGAGCAGGCCTTGCTCGATGTCACTCGTCTTCACTCGTGTCCGGATGTCCAAAAATGCCGTAGGCGAAAGAATGCCGCGGTTCGCAACGCGAACCCTGCCAATCCGTTCGCAGACGAAAAGCCTGCCGCTCCCGTCACCCGCGTGGGTGACCACGGTCGGATTGCTCAACCCACTGAACACGTTCGACACGACCAACACCGGCCAATTGATCGGGTACGAGTTGGTATTCCCCGGGTTGGTGCCTGCCTGAAATTCCTGCAGGTTGTTGAAACCATCGCCATCGAAGTCACAGGTGGCGCACGAATTCGGGTTCGTCGTGTTGGCGCTGCCGAAATATTGCAATCGCCACCAATCCGGTATTCCATCCCCGACGCTGTCAAGGACCACCGTCATAACCAATGATGTGGAATTGTTGGCAAAGTTCGGCTCGGATGCGGCAGATGTGACGAGAACAGTACTCGTGAGCACGTTCGTTGGCATGGTCCCGATGGAAGGTGTGAAGCTGATTGTCGTCGATGCCGACGCACCGGCGGCCACCGTGCCGAGGTTGCAGACGACAAGACCGTTACTCAGCGTGCAACTTCCCTGGGACGAAACAGCGGAGTTAAAAGATACGCCCGCAGGCAAACTGTCCAGCACCACGACATTGGCTGCGTCGGCTGGGCCACTGTTCGTCACGGTAACACTGTTGGTCATGGCGATCCCCATTTCCCCCGGGGTCGGTGACGCGAGAGCTTGGACGGAGAGGTCGGCGACCGATCCCGACGGAATCAAGGATGTCCGTAATACAAACACTTGCCCGCCACTGGTGGTGAAAGCCAAACCGTCGGCGCCCCAACGAACCAGACCGGCAGTCGCACCCGATATTCCGGACACTGGCACCGAACCGATCTGGAGATGGGTGTATGGATCGAATGCCTGCAGTGTCGACCCATTGAGGAAGAACACCCGGCCATCGGCCAGGTCAGGACAGACCAGACCGCTCGCTGGAAACGGGGTGGTCTGCGTGCTATTGGTCGGTTGAATGACCGCGCCCGTGCTGGTGAAAATCAAGCCGCCATCGAAAGCGATGTCGCAAGAGGCATTGGGCAGATCGGGCACATCCGACGTAACGGTCATGCCCGAACCGCTGACGTTCATTGTATAAAAGCCATGCAGGGGAGACTCGTTATCGTGTCCATACAGCACGGTGCTTGTGCCGCTCAACGCCAGGGTGTCAGGTCCGATACCCGGCGGGATTACCGTTGAGCGTGGAATACCGTTGTCGAAAACCACCACGCCATCATAAGCGGGGGAGCAGCAGGAGTTCGTCAGGGTAATGGCCACGGAACCCGACGAGCCCGACAAGACCACCATGTCGTCAACGTATCGGGCCCCGGCCGACTGATTGGTTCCGAGACTAAACACGAGTCCGGTCGTCATCGAAGGTAAATCGAGTCTGGCAACCAGGTTTGTGCCAGTCAGGCCCACGTATAGATACTGACCGTTGTCAGCCACCGCAAGCTTCCCCGGCCCTTCACCAACGAATGCTTGTTGCCCCACCAACCCTGTCATCGGGTCGATTGCCGCAACGCTGTTGCTAATCCCCCCCGTGACGCCATCGGGAATGCTGGCGTACAATCGTGCGGAGTGCGTGTCGTAAATAAGGTCGCTGGTCGTCAAGTTGAGAACGTTCACGCTGTCCGATGCGGGTATAAACCCGACCGTCGTCAGGTTGGTCACGACATTATTGGTCAAGGTGGAATCGGTCGTATCCGAGGTCACCACGGTTACAGTCTGAACGGGACCTGCCTTGGTAGCTTGCACGACAATGTTCGCCGTCGCTGCGGCGCCGCTATTGATCGACCCCAGCGAACATCTCACCACACCCGCGTCTTGTGTGCAACTGCCCTGCGAAGCTGTGGCAGACACCAGTATATTGTTGGCAGGCAGGGTCTCCAATACCAGGACATTCGTCGCGGTATTCGGACCCAGGTTGGTGATGGTGATCGAATGCGTGAGATTGCTGCCAATGTCGACAGGGTTCGGAAAATCGGATCCGATCAGCGCCAGGTCGGCAGGCCCCCCTGACGGGACGAGGCCGGTATCAACGATGAATACCTCGCCAGCGCTTGTTTCAAACGCGACCCGGTTGGCTCCCGCCCAGATCAGATATCCCGGCGAACCCGACATGCCGTACACGGTCTGGGACCCTATCAACGCCGACGTGGTGAGGTCATACGCCTGAAGGGTGGAACCGTATAGGATAAGCACGCGACCGGCTTTCGTATCAGGCCACACCGGTCCGTTCGCCGGGAAGCCGCCGATTACGGTGCCAGCCACTGGATCGATCATCTGGCCGTACGAGGTAAAGAGCAAGCCGCCCCCATATTCAACATAAACTCCATAAAAGCCCCCGACCAGGTTTGGGACGTAACTCGTAACGGTCGCACCCGAGGCATCCACGCTCATGGCATAAAAATCGAAGTGGACTTGATCAAAGATGTTGTTCACGCCATACAAGACCGTGTTGGTTCCCCCGAATCGAATGACATTCGCTGCATTTGCCACATTGGCCCGCGCCACGCCATTGTCGTAAATCGTGTCGACTCGTCCGTAATCGGATGCGCGGTACACGGCGACAGCCACCGAACCCGCCGAGCCGGGCACGGGTACCATGTCCGTCAGGGGCAAGCCGCTGTAGGTTGAGAAACTCAACCCGGGCGTCAGCGACGGAATCATAACCTGTTTCACGGCATTCAGACCACTCACCGCCACATGGAGTAGTTGGCCATTGTCGGCAACCGCAATCCTTCCGGGGCCAGGACCGACCTGCACGGAAGAACCGATGGCACCCGTCGCAGGATTGATCACCGTCACGGTGTTCGATAAACTGCCACTGCCCACGCTCGCATAAATCTTGTCCGAGAATGGATCGTAGCCGATGTCTGACGCCGCCAGATTGATTACCCGTACATGAGTCGAGGTGGTATCAAACGGATTGCTCGATCCCGTATGCCCCCCGCCATCCGAGGCTTGCAACACGATGTTCGAGTCGATCACATTGATCGTCACGTTCCCAGTCCAGACGCCTCCGCTGAATGTCCCGGAGCTGGTGGGCGTCAGGGGTTCCGATCCATTGCTTCCGGTCGCGCTCAGGGTGACAGGGCCAACAAATCCGGTTACGAGCGCATTCGTCACATCCTGCGCCTGGAGGGTAATCGTAAATGGTACCGTGGACGTCTGCGGGCTGATGATCGGAGCAAAACCGAAATGATCCAGGGTGTTGGCAGTAACGCTGGCTACTTGCGAACTGGATAGCAACCACAGTGCGACGATTACGGCGGTGCCACGGTGAATCCGATGCCTCATGCTCGTTAAGCTCTCCCAGCCCGAACTCTGTTACGATCCTGCTTCTATCAGAAAACCTCGGGAAAGACCATGGTTTTCTCGGAGAAAACGGCGTCAGACCTGGATTCTTGACGAATTCATTTTACTCTACAACCATCACTGACTGATGCGCTTACCAAAGCCCGCAACGGCATTTGCCATCTTCCGCTGAATACGATATCATCAGCGCCCGTTGGTAAACGTCGGTCAATGGTTGCTCGGAGAATGCTCCGCTCCATGAATAGACTGTGGCCTGGCATCATCGCTCTTCTCGCGCTGTCCCCCGTTGCCCGCGCCCAAACACCTTTCTTCATCAACAACATCCAGGCCACCACCAACGGCCAAATCACCCTCACCTGGCCCACCGCCCCCTACACCGCCTATCACGTTCAATTCGCCAATTCTCCCACGGACCTGTGGGCGGACTTACCCGCCGCCCCAGTCAATGCTGGCTCAAACACCACCTCGCTCGCATACACCGATTCCCCGCCCGCCTTCCTCACGAACGGATTCTACCGCATCCGCAAGCCGTCCTATCAGAACGTGATCCTCACACTCGTCATGGATCGATCTGGCTCACTAGCCAGCCCCAGTTTGTCGGCTGCCTTGACTGGCGCCATTACCTCTTTCATTAACTCCTTCAACGACACCGTCGACCAAGCGGCCTTCGTCACATTTGCCACTACCACCCGCGTCGATGTGGCAATGACGCAGCCCTTCCAACAGCAAATCATCAACGCAGCCGGATCGCTCCAATATACCGGCGCATCTTTCACGCAAGACGGGCTGACAAACGCGCTCATCCAGGATGCAAGTGTTGTCATCCCTCCGGGTCAGAGCGCACTGAAGGTCGCGGTCTTCGTCACCGATGGCGCGGGAAATATCATCCAGACCACCTTAAATTGTGGCGGCACACCGACCGTCTGGAATATCGGGGGACACGACGGAGGAACTATCATCAACTTTTTTAACCCCACGAATGGCACTGTAGTCTGCACGGCCAACGGAGGTACCGTCTCGTGTTGTTCGGGAGTCACCACGTTTCAATCCGCCATCGACGGCACCCAGAAAGGCTTCGTGCAATCCAACGTAGCGGCTGACGCAACCTACCTCACCGTGCAAACAGCTAATCGGGGGTTTACCCTTTGCGACCAGGGGCAGGGCGTGGTTCGGACATCGAAATCGGTTGGTCAGATATCGGGCTGTTGACGCCCATAATCCGAAAGCCTACGATGCTACCATTGTGTTGGTGGAAACTCGTGGCTGACTACGAAAGAACGAGCCCCGCAACTCTGCGAGGCTCATCCGAATGCCCAATTCTCAGGTAAAGTTCGATCAGGCCTTGCGGCGGCGGACGACCATCAGCATGCCCATCAGGCCCGCGCCCACGAGCGCCACCGTGGCCGGCTCGGGAACGGCGGTGAAATTAAACGTGGCGGAGCCACTGTCGGCGCCGTACGTGACAGCGCCCGTGAAGTCATAACTACCCACTTGCGCGATATCATAGTTGAGGATTTGTTGATCGGTATCACCAAGATTAGGGTCGTCATCGCCCGTTGCGAGTGTGTCGTAACTAGCATAAGCGTTGCCTGCTCCTATGCTGATGATTTCATTGACCAATTGCCCGGGGTCGCCACTATTGACAACCGTATACCCGCCGCTGATATTCAGGCCATTACTGAAAACAAGCCCGATGTCGCCAGCGTCGTAAGTCCAGTCATTCGGAAGAATACTGTTATTTGGCCAGCTAACCCCAAGCGCATTCCCCGCGTCGCTACTGGCCATGGTCATGCCGAAGTTATTCATGTTTATCAAACTGCCATTACCGTTAATCACGGCCACAAAAGAAGCCCGATTACCAAGTTCGCCTGCGTACGGCCCCGGCGCTTGCCCCAACCAAGAGTTGAAGCCAGTCACGAAATTGGCGGCGACGGGCAACGGGCTGGTCGTGACATTGAATTGCGCGGGACCAGCGGCGCCATACGAAGTCAAACCATTTTCCACGGCGTAAATACCGTTTGCAGCCCATGTATCGTAGGATGGCGAGCCAAAAGCGTTCGGGGCCATGGTCGCATCGACGGTGACGGTCACCTGCGCGCTGGCGCTCATTGCGGCGGCCAAACTGATCGCGATTATTGCCATTGGTAGTTTTTTCATGACTGTTTTCACTCTCTCCTTATGCATTCGCCGAATTTTTGCTCGTCGTTGGTTTAGCTTATCCTCTCCAGTCGGGTGGCGGCACCGGGGTGAGAGTGAAACCACAGCCAACTATGGAAGATTAATCGTACTTGCTACTCGCCTCTCATCGATCACAACTCGCGCCCTGCTGGCTCTCCACTTGTTGAAGAATACGCCGTCGTCAGAAATCGGGCTAGCGGCGGGCTTGCCTGCGTCCACGAAGGAAAGCGCCGAGACCGGTTCCGATAGCAACGAGCGCCCACGTACCAGGTTCGGGAACAGTTATAGGAACGGGAACTTGTTGACCATTGGGGTTTGAAGACCACGGGGAGGGCGGGTTTGCGTCCTGCGCATTCGCATTGCCCAGCGTCGGCGGCAGATCTGATTGAAACGACAACGGCCCACTGCTAGTGCCTGGATTGACGGAGAAAAGAAGCCAAAATAGTCCGGCGGTACCATTATTCTCATCAAATAGGCCACCAGTTTGGCTTCCCGTAATAAAAGCACCCGGAGCCGTGGTGTCGAAACCAACCGAAAAAGCGTCAACGGGTTCAGGTGTTGAAGTGGGTGTGCCAGTATTATTTAGAACAACATCGCCGACGGGATTGTTAACAGTATAGGTGTAAGTGTAAATTAAGGAAGCATTCTCGACAACCGACCATGAAATAGGGAGCGCTTCGGGTCCAGTATTTGCCCCAAGTGAATCAGCCAAGATCGATGTGCCAGACTCATTCAGCAGAACAGCTTGAGCCGTTTGGCCCAGCACGCCAGATAGTAAAATCGCTCCAGCAGCCAGTGCAATGATGGTTTTTGAATGTATTTTCATAGATCGTTTAGAACTCGCCATCATAAACGTACCCATCCTTGCTGATCCCTCAATGACCGTTAGGTCTTGTAAGGCACCCTCTTGGTTGCCCAAGTCTCCACCTACAGACGGGGTGCCTCTTCTCGCTAGAGTAGAGTTACCAGATCGCCTCATTTGGTTGCAAGCTTTATTTTACATTATTTACGTGGCGGTTGCTTGGGGGTTGTTTGGGATGATTTCCTTGACATGGCCGCCCGGCCGCCGGTGCTCCTCGACGCACCCAAAAGCTCATTTTTCGGTGAAATACCTCTCGATTGCGGCGCGACTGGCCAATGAAGGCAGACCTTTCGGAGGTCCCGTTTGAGTTCCAACTGGTTGAAGTGGAAGGCCTTTCCAAAAAGATGAGTCAGGCCGGCGCCGCTGGCATTCGTGATCGTTGTGTCTTGGCCGACATTTCCCATATGACCTACGGCCCGCGACCATCGGGGGCCATTCAGTTTCATTAATCAGCATTTTATCCCCTCGGACACTGCTATCAAGCCTTTTTGCGACTCCAAGATCGGCTTCCCGACTCCGGCGGAGATGCCTTCGGCTCTTGATTGCGTTCCGCACCGATTTTCGATCGAACGCTAACAAAGCATCGCCGCCTGCCCTTTTTCTTTCTCGCATTTGTCGCCCGGCGAGCATTACCCGGGCAGCGGCATGGGCAATCTCAACCGCTGAATCCCTTCCAGAATGGCTCGGAACAATTCCCGTGGGATTGCCACTTCCGCCATCTGGAAGATCACCTGCCGCGCATGGCGCACCACCTTCGCTCCGATCTTGATCAGCTTCTCCCGCAACGTCGTCAGCGTCCAATGCCGCACCGCTCGGGGCAGCACGGCCTGACGCAGAGAATTACCCAGATTGTAAGCCAGCACAAATAGCTGCAACCGCACTTGGTTGTCGGCAAAGTCGTGACAGGACAGCCGGGTCCATTTAACGGCGTTCTTGCCTTCCTTGATCCATTGCTCCGCCGTGCCTCGCTGGTTGTAGAACCGCACCACCCGTTTGGCTGGTCGGCCCAGAGTGGTCACGATGAACCCGACGCGGGGGAACAGTTCGCCCTTGTGCCACTCCACCTTGGCCACCACGCGCCGGGCGCGATCCCAACTCTGCGCCTGATATAGAAAGTCAGCATACCAGGCCATCGGCGCGTTCGTGGGACGCCCCACCGAACGGGTCAGCAGCGGCTCGATCTCCTGCTGCAACACAGCGTTGGCTGGCAGGCGGATGGCATATTCATAGCCTTCGGCTTCCAAGAACTCATACACCTCCGGGTTGGCAAAGGCCGCATCCGCTCGGAAGTAACGAGGCATCTTTTGGCGGCGATACCGTGCCACCACCGGCTCCAGCACGCTCCGCCAATCTTTGGCGCTAGGGACGTTGCCTTCCCGCAACAGAGCACCTTCTACGTCGCCGAACTGATTGAAGCAGAACAGTGGGTGGTAGCAAGTACAGTCGAAATGCCCGTTGTAGGCCGTGCCTTCTTGTGCGCCATAGGTTTCGCTGACCGAACTATCCAAATCGAGGATGAGTTCCCGCATGGGCTGGCGCTCCCGTAACTGATCAATCCATAACCCGGACAACCTCGTCAACTCCGCCAGATTTCCCGGCTGCGTCAACACCTCGGTCTCGAAGCGGCCCATCTGGCTGGTGGAGGCGGCATGGCGTTCGCTGGCTCGCCCGCCCACCACATGTCGCATGGTCGGATCAACCGCGAGCCGTTCGGCGTCATTGGTGTCGTCGTAACCCGCCAGACGGCTGAAGATCGACTGGCGCAGCAGCGCCACCAGCGAGTGTTGCGTGTTCTTCCCCGTGCGCCAATCATCCAACAGGCCACCACTCCTTGCGGTCAGTTCCAGCACCTCATCGAGTTCCCGGTAGGCCAGCAGGCCCGCATCGGAGGTAATGTTCGAGCCATGAAACTCCAACTTCACCCGACTATCAAAAGTTACCCGCAGAGCCTGTTTGTTACCTGCACCCATTGAATCCTCCGCTTTTTTGTCGCTTCAACATCGACCAGAGCCTTTGTTTATGCGGCTCCTGTATGTCACTAACATTGACTTGTGAAGCGAATCCGGGAAATGTGGGCTAATGGCATGCGTGCGAATGGCATTACCGTTTACACCATCGGCCTCGGTGCAGTTGACCAAACGTTCTTCCAGGAAGTTGCCAACGATCCCGCCAGCCCAACCTACGACTCCACCCAGCCAACAGGCTCCGCTGCTTTCGCCACAACGACCAGCGCCATCCCCACCGCCTTCCAGGATATCGCCAACCGAATCCTCGCCAACGTCCGCAAGTAAACCGGATCAGCCACCGCGTCGGCCGAATGTCGCACCGCAGCAGTGTTCATCCTCGGCAAAATCACACTACGATATTGAAGCGCCCGCACCCTTCTGCTACCGTCACACCGTGAACCCGCAACAGGCACTCATCGCGCAGATCGAACGTTACCGCGCCATGACCGGCGAACAACGTCTCGCCATCGCCCTGGACCTGCACGAGTTGGCCTGCGACATCGCCCGCGAAGGCATCCGCCGCCAGCATCCCCAAGCCACCGCGACGGAAGTCGAGGAACTCCTCCACCACCGTCTCCAACTGGCGGCCTGACCGTGACCGAGCGCGAGTTGCTCATCGACTGCCTCCAGCGCCTGAATCGCGCGGAACTCGACTACATGCTGACCGGTTCCATGGTCAGCAACTACTGGGGCATCCCCCGCAGCACCCACGATTTGGATTTCGTCATTCAACTGCCACCCACCGCCATCCCGCGCCTCGTGGAAGAATTTAAAAGCGATTTCCATCTGGACGATAAAGCCATCCACGCCGCTTACCAACCTCCCCACCAGTTCAATGCCCTGGACAAACGCTCCGCCCTCAAGGTTGATTTCTGGTTGCTCCAGCCGCAGCCCTTCGAACGCGAAATGTTTTCGCGGCGACTTCGCGTGACACTCTTTGGTGAACCGGCTTACATTTGCACCGCCGAGGATGTCATCTTGCACAAACTCTATTGGCACAAGCTCACCCCCTCCGACCGCCAACTCTCCGATGCCGCCGGCGTCGTCGCCGTCAATGGAACCACACTCGACCGCATCTACCTGCAGAAATGGGCAGAATTCCTGCAAGTCCCCGAAACGTTGCATTCAGTTCTCACCGGTGCCATCAAACCCAAACACACCTGACTCGCCCCCGTGGTCTTTGCCGCGGGCGCTCATCGCGGGCCGTTCACTCGCCCGCTCCCCCTTCCGCTCTCCAATCTCAAGCCGGGTCAGACGGAGCCGAGTTGGACGAGACGCCGCTGTCGTCTGTGGCAAACCCGCGACGTAGTTTTCGCGGCAATCCCCAATCCCAAATTCCCTCCCCCCCCTGCTTAATCACCCCGCGCCGTCTTCCATTCCTGCCAGTCCTTTACGGTGGCCTTCGTCATCGCTCGGGCGCCATCGTGCAACCACTTCGCCGGCCGCTTCCTCAAATCCCGCGCGATCATCGTCACGGCCTTCGCGGTCCCGCAGTGGACATTGCCTGTTTCCCATCCCATCTCATAAAACAACCGTGTCTCATCCCATTCCTTCGGCAACGACGACAGCTCAATCCGCGAACAATCGGGCGCCAGCCGACGCACAATCCACCGACCACGCACCCGCGCAAAGGGGTCACAGCAGCGAACCGCCTGATCCAGCGCTTCCTGGTAAAGGACCTCGCGCTTGATCTTGCCACCCATGGCCCAGGCATAAGCGGAAGTCACCAACGCTTTGGCTTCGCGCGCAATCTTGCCCCCCCGCCAATCAGCAATCGCCGTGTACCGTTCGCGTCCCAGACTCCCGATCCCTGCCCTGCGCTGCGCCACCCGGTATTCCACATCCGCATCCGGCATCAAGCTCTCGATGGCTTTGATCGCGCTACGCGGAACACGCCGCCGCAGCCTGGGCAACCGCCCCATCTTCTCCCAGAACTTGAGCGGATCACGGGCCTCACTGTTCGCCAGTTCGCGCAACCACTCATACTTTTCCCCAAGCACAATCGGGCATCCACCCGCCCTCAAAGCATCCCCGTAACCGCTCAGGATGGCATCACAAGCATCCTTCGTATCGGCGCGCAGATGGTCCGCTTCGATGGCCATACGCGCGCTCGCGGCCAGCCGCACCAGGTCCAGGGTGTACGGCATCACTGCCACCTCATCGAAGTCATTGATGCCCCACACCAAACGCCCCTCACCATCGCGCCACGTCCCGAAATTCTCCACATGCAAATCGCCCACGCCAAGAACCCCTGGCCCCTGGGCAAGATCGGGACAAATCTCCGGCCAGAGCTGACACCAGCGGTAGAACGTCGCCCGCAAGAAAGAAAACACCGCCTGCCTCATCAACGTATGCTTCAAGCGCAGATCGCGCGCGATCAACGGCCCCTGACCTTCCAGCCAGGCCTCATATTTGTGAGTTGCCTTATGGATGTTCACAGTCTACCGCCTTCCATCCGTCCGCCCCCTTGCCCAAATTATTTCTTCCGCTGTAGCCGCGCCTGCCAAGCGCGGACTATTTTCGCATTGAACAGCCCGCCCCGAATCCTTTTCGGGGTTGAGCGTTCAAGCGTTCTTCTCCGCCCTTCCCCCTTCTCACTTCTACCGCTCCCCCCCGGCATCGGCGCGCCGAACCGGTCGGCAACTTTCTTTAAATCAGCGGTTAGGGTGTAGTGTCTTAATTTGAGGAAACAGGCGGAATTGGCCTGGGGTTTGAGCAGGACTTTTACTCGCTAAAGTTCCGGGGAATGGGTGGTAACCGCTTGACGGTTTCCGGTTACACAGTGTGTTTACGCGCAAATTCCTGAAACGTCTTGGCGGCCGCTTCGCCTTATTTGCCGCCTGCAATCCCAAAGTCAAACATCTTTAACGTACTCACCATACGCACGCCCAATAGTTGCACGAAGACGTATTCTCCTGGTGGCAGGTCCTGAGGTGTGACTTTGAAAACTCCATCCGAGAGCTTTTCGGATGTAAAGGTGTGAATGGCGCTCTTGTTTAGACCGACACGATACCCGCCCATGCTGGCCTTGCTGACTTCGATCCTGCGCACCATTTCGTGATGAACTTTGTGCTCCTCCATTTTTCCCAGAGCGAAATCATCGGGTGAAGTCGCCGAAGCGTCCGTACTGCCGAGACTTGCCTCTTTTTTGTCGAAGTAGAAGTAAAACACCGGTTGGGTTTCGGTGAGTTGTACACCGGCTTGTGTCCCGGACAGGATAGCGTGGCTCTTCATCGATCCGCCCCAAGCCATGCCCCAACCACTACCGGATTCAAGCTCTTGAACTCTCGACGGCACCATCAGAGTCATCTTCGGTTTGCCGCCGACTTCCTGGTAGAGATAAATGCCGGAGACGTGCGCTGCTTTCGGATCATTCGGATCGCCCGGCGCTGCCGCGGCCGTTGGTGCGGCGGCTGGCGCAGCCGTGGGTGTGGGCGGCGTCAGGACAAGGAGCATGGCCTGGATGATCGCATCGGAAACTTTCGCGTCCTTCAATTGCTTCAACGCCGCGATGCTCGTATCGAATTTGCAGGCCGAAGATTTGATTTTGCCGATAATGACATCGTCGCCAAGCCCCAGACTCTTCATCTCGGTGATCGAGGCGTTGGTCAGCACCTCGTCGCCGGCAAAGGACGGCGTGGCGATTGAAACAATGGAAACCACAGCCAATAACGCGAGCGCGTATCTCATAAGATTTCTCCCCTTCAAGTTGACCCGCAGGCTAGCAATCGACGCCGCGCTATACAATGACAATCGCCTGCTGGCCGCCCCCTTCCAATCACCAATCCCCAATCTCACATCTCCCCGGTCCGATGGACAGCTCACGATCGAATCATGACCAGCATCATCTTGAACCGTCCCACCGCCTTCAGCGCGTGCGGCTTGTTCGCGGGCATCATGATGACCTCCCCGGCCCGAACCGGATGAGCCTTGCCGGCAATCGTGATCTCCGCCTCCCCATCCAGGACCTGTATCAACGCATCAAACGGCGCGGTATGCTCGCTCAACCCCTGGCCCTCATCAAACGCAAACACCGTCACCGTACCCGTTTTCGCTTTCAGGATCACACGGCTGACGACGGCATCCGCCTGATAATCGATCAGCTCGACGACACCGTGAGGCGTCACCCCCAATTTGCCGACCGCCTTGAGTTTCGGATCGTTCTTCATATCACCCCTCCGTGTTGACCGGCTGCAATCTTACTCGCCCTGTCAACCGCCGGCGATGCCCTTTGCCGAAGTTGCGCCATCGCTCGCACTCGCATGGGCCCCCGAAGAACAGCAACTCTAGGCCGAATAACTTTCGCCGTCAATGCAGCAGCGCAACGCCGTTCCCCGACAAGGCGGAGCTTGCAACGCAACCGGCATTCAGTAACATCAGCAAAGGTGACTACGATGCAGAACCACAAGATCATGGGGTTGTTGGAAGAGGCGTGTGCGCCTGGGGCGGGCCAGTCGGCTACGGAATCTTGATGGGGACCATCACCAGGCGCCGAATGCGCCGTATTGTTGCCAGTGCACTCCTGCTTCTGCAATTGCCGTTGGCCGAGGCGGCAACCCAGCCCAATTCCCTCGCGTCGCTCAACCAACAAGTGCAGGCCCGCAGCGCGCTGCTGGTGGATGCCAGTAGCGGTAGGGTCTTGTTCAGCCGGAATCCCACCGAGCCCTTGCCGCCGGCGAGCACTCTCAAGTTGCTGACGGCGCTGCTGGTCTATGAGCGAACGCACCTCGATGGCAAAGTCGTCATCGAGCAGGCCGACACGCTCGTCGAACCCAGCCGCATTCCCTTGCAAACCGGGGAGACCGTCCCGGTCAGGACCCTGGTGCAATCCCTCCTCATCGGCTCGGACAACGATTCCGCCCTGGCGCTGGCGCGGCACACGGGCGGTTCGGTGGAAAAGTTTGTCGCGCTGATGAACGCCCGCGCCCGCGAGCTGGGCTGCACCAACAGCTTGTTCCTAAACCCGAACGGCCTGCCCGCACCGGGCCAGGTGACGACCGCCCTCGACTTGTTAAAGATCTTCCAGGCCGCGATGGCGGTGCCGGAATTGCGAGAAATCTGTCGGACGCCCAGACTTGCGCTCAGGACCGCCGCCGCCGTGCAAACGCTGAAGAACCACAACAAGCTCCTGGGCGTTTATCCCGGCATGGGGCCGGCCAAGACGGGCTGGACGCTCCGCTCCCGGCACACCTTTGCCGCGTCGGCCACCCGCGACGGCCACGAATTACATCTGATCCTGTTGCATAGCGCGAATAAATGGACCGATGCCAAAGCGCTTTTCGATTTCGGTTTCGAGCAATTCCGCCGCGAAGAAAATACTTCGGCGACCGCTGGAAAGTAACGCACCCAGACCGGCCGACAAAGCCCCTCCCGCTCGGTCGCACTCAAATATATTTCGAGAAATGACCTTGACACA
The DNA here is from genome assembly GCA_003152315.1 of Verrucomicrobiota bacterium. Classification (GTDB taxonomy): domain Bacteria; phylum Verrucomicrobiota; class Verrucomicrobiia; order Palsa-1439; family Palsa-1439; genus Palsa-1439. The sequence continues at coordinate 24,346 of PLZV01000025.1, read as the reverse complement.
AACTAGTTTGTGCTGCAAACTAGTATGTATGAAAGCTGAACTTCAAACTTACATGAGCCGACCCAAGCAATACGACAATATCGACGGGACCGGCGAGATGAGTCTGGGGCTGATGGTGCTGGGCTTTGCCCTGCTGAGCTACCTGTGGGGCGTCCTGCCGGAGAGTTGGAGCGGGAAGCACCATCCCGTCGGTTTCTTGCTCCTCTTCAACGGCGGCGTGGGCGCGATGCTGGGTCTCATATACTGGAACGCCAAAGCCATCAAGAAACACATTACCTGGCCGCGCACCGGGTATGTCGCCTACCGCCGTGACAGAAAGTCCCGGTGGATCTCTTTCGTCGCAGCCCCCGCTTTTGGGGCCGGTTGTGTCTGCTTGATGGAAGTCACAAGGCGACACGATTGGATAAGCCTTCAACGAATGTGCTACTTGGCCGTCTGGGTGCCGGTGTACGCGTTCTGGATCTACCGCATGGAGAGGCACCACCCGTGGAAATGGCTGGTATTATTCTTCATGGCGCTCGGGCTTCTCGCGATTGGTCTCATCGGCCCCGGGGATATTGCGGAGTTGGGGCGGCCTGTGGGTTTGTTCCTTGGTCTTACGTGGCTTGGGTCCGGCGCGGCCACTCTGTATTTGTACATTCGGCACACACAACCGCCCGCCCCGACAACCGAATGAACGAGCAACTGCGAGCCATTTCCGAATTGGACCGGGTCATCCACGAACCCGGTCGGCTGATGATCTTTGTCCTGCTCGGGGCCGTGGAGGAATGCGACTTCCTTTACCTCCTGCACGAAACCGAGATGAACAAAGGCAACCTGTCCAGCCACCTCTCTCGGTTGGAGGAAGCCGGCTACGTCGAAATTGAAAAGACGTATCGCGGCAAAGTCCCCCAGACAATTCTGCGCCTGACCCGCGCCGGCCGCACGGCGTTCGACCGGTATCGCAAGGGACTGAAGGCCGCGTTCTAGCAGCGCGTTCCGGTTGGCGCGAAGCCAAAGCCTCAGAATCGGCTTGCCAGCAATGCCACAGGTGAGATTATCAGTGCTCGTCAGGCTGAATGGTCGCAGCGCGCAAATCATCCACGAAACATCGGGTCGTCAGCTATATTACGAATAATGAAGCGTCCCTCCAAACAACTTTCCTCAATGCCTCACGGGCGTTTGGCCGGCCGCGACCGGCGTCTCTGCGCGTTCACGCTAATCGAATTGCTCGTCGTCATCGCCATCATCGGCCTGCTCGCGGCCCTGCTCCTGCCCACGCTCGGGGCCTCTCGAGAGAGAGGCCGACGCGCCACCTGCCTCAACAATCTGCGCCAGATCGGCCAGGCCACCCACATGTATGTCAACGACTACACAAGGATGCCGCTCACGGCGGACGACAGTGGCAATGTTCTCTGGGACGGCGCCGCGTACGGGCATTATGCTTCTCTCGTCGGAAAAGGGTATCTACCGGGCGATCCGAAGGTCTTCTATTGCCCCAGTGCCAAGGTCAACGCCTATAACGATCCGACGTATGGCCACCAAAACTTCGGCGTCCCCGGCCAAACCTGTCAGAGCAGTTATTTTTTCCGCGGGCCGCCGGACGGCGCGCCGGTTCTCCTCGGCGCATCGGCGGACGTCTCATTGATAGCCGACTACTTTCAGTCGCTAACGGGCGTGAAAAACCATGCCGATGGTCTCAACGTGTTGTATGCCGATGGCTCCGCGCGCTACATCCTTGTCGGTTTCAGCTTCAACATCGACGACGGAAGCGGCACCAACGCGTTCCCATTTCTCGACGCGCAGTGAACCGTCCCCTGCCCGGCAAACAATCCGCGTGGGAGACGCGCGCCGGCCGCAAGGCGTTTGACCGTTATCGCAAGGGGCTCAAGGCCGCGTTTTAGTCGCAGTTGCGCCAACCGCCTTCCGACACCCATTTCAAGAAAAATTCGCGGAACAACGCAGCCCCCCACCGCAGTCGCACGCGTTGGGCACAGGCCGAGCGCTTTGCCTTGATTCCTAAATCGGCGGGGGCATACTGGCAATCTCTCGTCATGCTCCATTGGTTGAGCTTTGCCTTGATTCCTAAATCGGCGGGGGCATACTGGCAGTCAGCATCGCGATCATTGAGCTGTTGCTTTGCCTTGATTCCTAAATCGGCGGGGGCATACTCTCGCACATCCGCCACCGCCAAGAACCGCGGCTTTGCCTTGATTCCTAAATCGGCGGGGGCATACTGGACTGGAAACCGAATCGCTGGTGCCGCCAGCTTTGCCTTGATTCCTAAATCGGCGGGGGCATACTGCGCTTTCTTTCGGTTGTGGGTTTGGGTTGCTTTGCCTTGATTCCTAAATCGGCGGGGGCATACTGGCAGTCAGCATCGCGATCATTGAGTTGTTGCTTTGCCTTGATTCCTAAATCGGCGGGGGCATACTTTGCCCGGGCCAACCCGGGGATGAGTGATGCTTTGCCTTGATTCCTAAATCGGCGGGGGCATACTCGCGGATGTTCCCGGGCCAGTCGTGGGCCAGCTTTGCCTTGATTCCTAAATCGGCGGGGGCATACTGATCTCGTTGAAGTGTCTCGATATGCCCTTGCTTTGCCTTGATTCCTAAATCGGCGGGGGCATACTTCATCTGAGCGAACGCACCGGCATGGCCGTGCTTTGCCTTGATTCCTAAATCGGCGGGGGCATACTACCCGACCGATGTCGGTGGACGAAGGGATCGCTTTGCCTTGATTCCTAAATCGGCGGGGGCATACTGCCGCTCCGTTTCGCCACTGTGGAGTTCGGGCTTTGCCTTGATTCCTAAATCGGCGGGGGCATACTGGCCGATTGTAAGGCCCGCGGCATACGGGCTTTACCAAAGCTGGATTTGTTCAGGCATCTCCTCCGCCTCGGTTGCCGAAGCGGGGGAACCCTGAATAACGAAGGATCGTTCCCATTGGGCGCGGGTCACAAAGAGTGCCCGGACACTGCCTTCTTCGGGAAGGTTCTGCTTCACCCGGCCCAAGTGTGTCTCCTGCCGGGCAAACGTCACGCACGCCCGCGCATAAACGCTGTACTGAATCATTTGGTAGCCATCGTCGATCAGGAAGTTTCTGAAACCGGCGGCGCGTTTCCGCTGCTCCCGGCTCATCACGGGCAGATCGAACGCAACGACTAGCCAGCCCATTTTGAATTTCTCGGTGTCCATGGTTTATAAAGTCGCGGCTGCTTATACAACACGGCGCGTCGAAAACCGCGCACGACCCCTTCGATGCAACCTTGCACCTCCAGCGTCAAATCCAAATACTCCACGCGCTGCAAGGGGAATTTGGTGACCCATTGGCGAAACTCTTTACTGACCTGCCAATCCTTCGGATCGGGATGTTCCTTCGCCCACTGATACACTCGCCAATCCACACACGGACGAAACGGCTCCATGAGGTCATACGCCAACGGCGTGCTGCGCTCACGCGGAGCGTGCGAGATGCCGAACGTCGGATCAAGCCCCACGCCAAACAGCTTCTGCAGGATTGTGGACAGCAGCACGGCGTAACCGTAATTCAGCAAATCATTCAGCCCGCCACTCTCGCGGTCGCGCTGAAAATCAGGATTATTCAAGCTCCGACCAAACATTTGCCAGAACATCCGCGCACAGATCGCCTCCTTGTGATCCTTCTTGCCGAAGGCGGTACTGCGAAGAACCTCCAACCGTTCATCGTTTGGCACAGTGTGCTGAGCCAGGGAGAATTGATTCTGACACTTGGCGTCGAAAGTCTTTCGCCAAAGCTGCATCCGAACTTCCTCGGTCAACGAAACCTGCGCGCGACACAAGAGCGTGTCCGTGGATCGATTGGCTGGCAGCAAAAGACTGATGGGCTTGAACGATTCACAAATGATCAACGCCACACCGTGCTTCGCGGCCTCCACGATCAACTGGCTGTGAATCGACGCCGAGAAACTATTGATGATAATGGAAGCGACGTCTTCCAACGGCACGCTCTTCTCGCCGTCGGCGGACTTACACGTCAACTGCCCGTCGCGACAACTGATCGAGCACTGTGGGCTATCGATGCTAATGATGTGATACGACATGAGCGCAACTTCTCATGCCGTATTGATGCCAGAATCGTGCCAGCTTTAATGACTACGGACTTACGACGATTCCGATTGCTCTGTTTTAAGTTTGCGAGGGCGACGCTTGATGGCAGCGTACATAACAGCCGACGCGTCGAATCCTGTCAGAGAAGTGCCAACAATCGCCAACCCTTCAGCTTGTAGTTGTAATATAGGAGCATTCGGACGACTTAAGCCCACACTATCTGGATAAGCCAGATCAAGAGCCAAACCATATGCTTCCGTCTGTTTGATTGAAGTAACCCGCCAGAGCCCAGCCCGCGACCCTTCAGACACGCGTATCAAATGACCATTTCGCAAGACACGTGGCATTTTGCCGCCGTTTACCTTCTTCAATTCCCGCAAGCGCGACCAAACCTTGTGGAAATGAATCACAGTCGGCGTCGGGTCAAGTGCAACTCCGAAATTTTCGCCAATAACCAATGCGCCTTTGAGTGTTTGCAACTTACCAGGCTCTAATCCGATAAGTTTGCCAGATCGCTGTATGACCTGTTTCCGTGGACGCTTCCCATCCGGCTGACGAATGCGCTGCGTAAGGGTCACATCGCCATCCTCAATGCTTTGCACACGCCAGGTGTTTTGTTCAACACGCAAACCGGTAATCCGCTTCGGAATATGCTGCACAACGCGCCTCTCGGCCAGACGTTGGCGGATTTGCTCCTTCCGCTCCGGCTTCAAGTCATTAAGCCGAACCTCTCCATGCGACTCTGGAGTGAATACCTTCAAGGCGACAAGTTCGCTTTGCTCAGCAGCCGTTAGTCTGCGCTTGGTGATCAGCTCCCACACGCGCCCCCTATTCGGAATGAAATGCGCCGCCAAACCGATTACACACGCATCAAGAGCGTGGTGCAGGTGCGTGATGTCACGAATTTCTGTCTTGGTCTTCACTTTACCTTCAGCATCGAGTACTTCTGGACACGCCTTGCTCAGACAACCAAGAACATCCCACGCCTTGCGAACTTCACCGGTGACAGCACCCGGTAACGAGACGGTCACCGGAGGTTCTTCCAAATCTATAAACTCGCGCTTGAGTGCCTGCGCGCCCAACCGCACCAGTTGCGATGTGACGGTTAAGTCCGCAGGGAGAAAATCACCACCATCCCATTTCTCAACCTTTAGCAAAAGCTCCTTGCGTTTCCAACGGCGTAAATCATCGTCAATCGGTCCAGTCACCGCACCACGCCTTTTTGCTTTACGCGGGTCGGAACCGGGGCGCAATGCTTCGATGTCCGCCTTAAAATGGTTGAGTGACTTCAGTGTCAAACGAGGTAGTCCTTCGACCTGCTTTGTTTCTGCCTCTTTCATAAAAGCAAGCGCCGTGCGCTTCCCCTTCATTCTGTTGACTTCTGGAAACGTCACGACTAATGAATCTAAGGAGTTACTCGGACGATCTGCTCGCGGAATGATGTGATCGAGGTCAACATTCTTGTGCAGGAGATCAAAGGCATCATAGTGCTCGCCAGTATAAGGGCACACCCAGCCTATGTCCTCGGCAATGCGAGCCTTTCGAATCAATCCCGGTGTAATGCGAATCTGTTTTCCTTCAAACGCTTCTTCGAGTTTCTTGACGACACTCTTGAAGTTTGCAAGCCGCAAGCCGAGATCCTGCGCCTTTTCCTTTGCAGTCTTGCCGGACATCTCGCGGAGATCGCGATTTACTTCGATGGTCATCTTGCCTACGCGTTTCTTGTCGCCGCCGGCATATTCCTCGATGATGTCTTTCAGTACCCGCGCGAGAATCAACAGGCGATGCCGGACAAGGTGGTTGTTGGTCTGTTGGGCAAGCGTGCGGTTTAATTGCGCTTCACGCATTTTCTCCGTCACAAATAGACAGCCACCTTCTTCCTTCGGATGCTTACCATTCATCACTTCCGCGAACGCCTGCACGAGAATCGGGCGCGCATAGGCAGCGCGACCACTGAGTTTGCGTACCGACAACGACTTCGCTAACAATTCGTCGCGTGTTAATGGCTTATCCTTCTTTCGTCCCTTACCAGCAGCCTTATCGAGTTGTTGTTGTACGGCGGCATCGAATGCTGCCACTAATTCCTCGGCTTGCTTCGCTGCTTCGTAGAGCGCGGCGAACGTGAATGACTGGCCGCGCCGCAACTGACCGCGTGCTCGTTTCTGGATCCGTGTCGGTAATGCCGCGAACAATGCTTTGACCGGCATTGGTTTTTCCGTAGTCAAACATTCCTGCACCGCGTCGAGCACCAACGCGTCCTTGGCATCTGGGTGCATCAGCATCGTGGAGAGATTGTGGCGGATAGATCCAGCTACTTTCTCCACGGCTTCTGTAAACTGTTTGGCGGTCATGCTACCTTCGGCCCGCATTAGCTTGTCGAGTTCCTTCCGCTCCTCGACGGTAAGAGGCTTCAACTCACGGTCGGCCAATCGCGCCACCCGTACATTTGCCAATAACATGCCCCACCGGTAACTGAGAAATTCACGGGTGTTCCGCGACGGGACTTTCTGGCCAGTAATGGGACACTTGGAGATGATGCGATTGTCGAAGCGTGGCACAAGTTGGCCGAACAACAACCCGCCTTGATACCGTATTGGCAGTTTGATTGCTGGGCACGAGAGAGCCCTCCAGTCGCTGAACATCGCCGTGGCGAACTTCTCATCCACACCTTTTAACTTTCCGAAGTGCGTTCTAAGGAGACGAGCGACTTCGGCTTCCACAATTCCACGCGGGAATGCTGCATTCTTCGCTTTGAACCTCTTCGCTGGATCAATATTGGAAGAACACTTCGCCCCCATCGGATCAATGCCGCAAACCGCACAGAACGTCTCAGCCATTGTCTGCTTATCGTGTTCCCTCATCAATGCATGCGCGTTCTGGACTTTCTCTTGGTCTTCCTTCTCATTGGCTGCCTCACCGGCGCTCCACCGCCGGTTACCGTCGTAGCCACGATTGTGCGCGTACCAGCGCAACACGTCCCAAAGCTCAGGCCAGGTTAGCGTCTTGCCACCCGCCAGAACACGCCCCGCCAACTTCCACGGCCACGCGCAGCCGGGCTTGTCCAGTTGGGCTTGCGTCAAAACGCAGAGATGCAACAACAGCGCCTTCATTCGCTTGATACGCTGTCGTGTGCTGCGAATATGACGCCGCTGTCGCCGGTATCCACGACGCGCACTCGCTAGACAATCGTCAGCGCGGAAGATGACCACACCACAACCTTTGATCTCCACATCAGGGCTCGTTTGCAGAACGGCCCAGCCTATGGAACTGTGTCCCACGTCGAAGGAGAGCGAGAGGTCCGGAGGAGGATTCTGCTTGGCACTCATGGGGTGATTCTGGTACTCTTCCCGCCGGAATCAAGACAAAGTTAGATAACGCAGACCGCTTCCCTATCCGCCACGCGGATACATCGGTTCAAAAGCGTTTCTAGTCTCAAAAGAGCGGGATATGCCTCCCGCTCTTTTGCTTTTTGGGGAACGCGCAGAGGGCAAGGATGAGGGATGGGAGATTGGGGAAGCGGGCGACAGACGAAGGCACGAACGCGGGGCGGGTCGGTTGCGGGGAATTCAGGGGCGGACGACGGCACGCGGGCCGCGTGCCCTACAATATCGCAAGGCGCGGAACCCACCCCTGCCCCTCCGATCCTCCGTCGCTCTTCGAGCTATGGCGGACTCGTCCGGCTCGGGAGGGGGATCCGCCTTCGCCAAAGCTATGGGGGCCAGAAGTAGGGCGACGAATTCCCCATACTTACGTCGTTCATTATGCGCAATATAATGCGCTTCATAGAAGAAAACCGCCGTTAGGCGCATTATATTGCGCTTTGTGGATTGGCGGAAAACGCCTCGACAGAGCGAGGCGGCTACACCGAACCCCACCGCGTGAGGGTTGCGCCATCGGCAAGTCATTGGCGCGTTTGCCGCAGACGACAGCGGCGTCTCGTCCGACTCGGCTCCGTCGATCTTGACTCCGTGGAACTCGGCTTGCGGCCTACAGCCGGGGGTCTCGCAAATATCGTTAAAGGATAGTTTTTGCTGGACACGGTGTGGGGAGATGGGTATAGTCGGTATAGTTCTTTGAAATAGGGAAAGCATAGGGCGAAAAGTCCGCCCACTTTTCAACGATGCTAGTAAGGCCAAGGAAGAAGGTGTGCTCTTAAAGCGAACCTTGTGGAAAAAGAGGGTCCCCAAAAACATGGTTTCTGCGAAACGAACCCACCGTTTTCCGGGTGTGTTTTGAGCGTATCCGTCGCCCTGCCAGAGGTTTAGAACTTTGGAATGGGAAGTTTTTCGGTGGGTTCGTTTTGGAAAACGAACCCACCGGGACACCACAATTGGGCTTGTTTTGAGGGGTTCGGTTGCCGCGGCAACTACATCGCGGCATCTCGTCCGACTCGGTTTGGAAAACGAACCCACCGGACACCACAATTCGACCCTTTTTGAGCGCTGCGGGGGCCAGATTTTGGGTTCGTTTTGGGTTAGCTCAGACGGAATCCGACCGACGAGCCCTTGAATCCCCTCACCTTAATCCTCTCCCCCGGAGGGGAGAGGAGATTACCGAGAATAGCGGCGATGGCAGTAGGTGTCGCAACGCTGAGGTCGCTCCCACGCTCCCGTGGGGTCAGCTTTGGAGTTGGGGTACGACCTCGCCAATTCCAACGGGCGAGACCGCCCGTTGTACGCGGAAGCCCGAAATGAATTCCAAGCAGACGATAATGAGGAGCGGATTGACAGGGTGCGGGAGAGCGGCTCCGGCCTTCTCAGGCCGAAGCGTCCAAAAAAGTCCGCTTCAGCGACGAAAATAGCCGGCGGCGCACAAATGCGTGAGGTTGCGTGGCGTGATCGGCTGTTCCGCCCGGGCAAACATTGCCTCGATGGCTTCATGCGCCACGAGATCGATCTGCTCATCGGTCGCCCCCGCTTTCACTGCCACGCTGACCAACTGCTCGTACCGCCACGTCGCCCCTTCAAGGATCGCGGTTTTGAGAGCGTGCAACGCGAGGCTGAGGGGGGTTGGTCGGTTGATTCTTCCGGTCTTCATTCAATTGTGCAAAATAGCAATACCCGCGCCAAGTTCCTCCGCCAGAGAGAAAAAGAACGCCGCCGCTCAGCAATTAGTGCGTAATCGTCATGCCACCGGGCAGGATGGTGGAGGACTGCGGTTGGTTGGATTGATGACCGAGGATCTGCTGGAAGCGTGGATGTTGACGGCAATTGTCCAGGCGCGGGTCGCCGCGGATTGTGTCCAGGAGACGATGGTCCGCGCCATCGAGCGCAAGTGCGTGCTCCAGCGCCGCGACCGCTCCGTCACAATTCCTTCGCGCACATTGCACCACACCGAGACTGTACCAGGCAACCTCGTTTTGCGGATACCGCTGCGCCATGACCGTCAGCAGGTCGGTGGCGCGATCCAGCCGTCCGAGCGCAAGATACCGCTGCGCAAGTTGCAGGAACGTATCGGCGGGCAGACCGGGGCTCGCCACCAGCGCGGTGACAACTTCGTCGATGGCGTCCGTTCGTTGATGCCGGGCGTAGGAGTCGATAAGCAGCAGCGCCAGCGGCAGGTCGCCGGGCTGCGCCGCGTATTGCTGCTCCAGTTCGCGTTCCTCGCCCATTTGCCGCTTCAACTCCTGGATGACCCGGATCACTTCACGAATCCGCAGGTTGTACCGGTCGTGCCTTTGGTACTCCTGAAGAACCGCCACCCCATCATCGAACCGTCCGTCCTCAACGTAGAGCTGGGCCAGATGAAAGTTTCCATCGGGGCCGTCGGGACAGAGGGCGATGGCCTGTTTGTAGGCATACTCCGCTTCCGAAACCATGTGCCGGAAGGCATAGAGACCGCCAATGACCGTGCGGAGTTTGGCGAATGTTTTCTCCGCCACGTCGTCGCGGTCGAACCGCGGATCATGGTGCAGGTCCTCAAACAGCGCGTCCCAGTAAGCGCGATCGCGCGCGACCATCGCGGCGGTGAGTTGCGGAAGTGGATCGCGATTGATCTTCAAAATAATCCCATACGGTTCCAGGTACGGGTACAGCCAGGCGATGGCGTAACTCTCCTCGATGTAAAACGTGTGCTGGTCCCTGTTGTGGGCGAAAATCTCCCGGATTACGTAGCCGTTGACCGCCATGATGCTGGCGATGCCTTGCACGCTGACGCGGCCCCCTTCAACCTTCACGTCTTCGCCCGGTAACCGCGGGCGCGCGCGGAGTTCTTCCAGATACTGCTGCAATGCCATCTGTAAATCGCTTTCTCCCGGAACCCAGATTGGCTGTCGCGGGTAGGCTTCCTCGCGCCCCAAATGTTGCCATGCGAAATCGAACAACGCACCCTGCCAACCGGAACGATCCTTCAATGTCTCGGGTCTTTTCGGGTCAGGACGGTCGGCCCCGTAATGGTCACGGACGGAATGCATGTACCTCCCATCCGCGAGCGCGTTCTGGGTGATGATGTAAACATCCCGACGATCGAACGTGGCGCTCTCGGGATATTTCGCCAGTTGTGTCCTGGCGCGCGGCGACACCTGGCTCTCGACATGGATCATGTACGTCGGTACAAAACGCCCCGCATCTGTGCCGCCAAAGAGAATGGCGCCCTTCTCCATCTCGGGGTAACCTCCCCCCGGTTTGAACATGCGATAGCCAAACTGATAGCCAAAATCGTGGCCGCGCTCCTCGTTGTCCGCCCAGTTGATCGCCACGGACACGATCGGCAACGCCAACACCAGAACCGCCATCGGCAGCGCCGCTCCCTGCAACCATGGCTTCTCGGACAAAAGATATCCCGCTCCAAGTATCAAGCCGTAGCCGATCCAAAGGGCGTAGACGCAGTGACACGGTAGGAAAAACACCAGGTCGGTGAAATGCTTCTGCTTTTCGAAACTCGGATTCGCAAGAAAAATGAAGTCCAACCCCAGGAACAGGAAGGCAATCAACAGGAACACCAACCAGTTCCGATCCTCACGCGCCAAATCACGATAGAAAAACAGCGCCACGAGGGCGATCAGGGCGTACACGATGTTGAACTGTGTCTTGAGGTCGTCGAAGAACATGTTGACCTGGCCCCAGAACTGCAACACGGTGCGCTCGGTGTGGACTTTCTCGAGTTGGCCGCGCGTGAACTGGTGGAAGAAGCCCGCAACCGTGCGTGTGTAACCCCAATTCATCGGCGGATTCGTTGCGGACGACAACGGGAGATAAGCGTACACCGCCAGTCCGAGAATCACCGCCGCGTAAGTCGCGAGCACCTGCCGCCACAGCAGCAGCAACCCGGAACTTTCCTTCCACAGCAGGTACAACCATACTCCCGCGCCCACGCCGTGTGCCAGAATCCAAATCGCGGAGAATCCTCCCTGATGGAACTGACTGTTCTGGGTCACAATCATCTTCAAGACTCCGAGCACAATCACCGCCAGGATCGGGACGAGCACGTCCCGCCCGAGCTTGCGATCCGCCAGCCACACAAACGTCGGGAAGGCCACCGTCAGCAACACCAGCGTCTGGTGGTTCGTCAGGCTCACGCCCCACAGGAACGCCGCCAGGTAGAGCCGTCCGCGCCGTTCCGTCTCGAAGCTCCAGCGATACAGCAGCACCAGCGTCACCATCAGGAAGAACGCGTTCAACGCGTACACCTCCGTGATCACCGACTGCGACCACATCACGGGCGAAAAGGCCAGGATCAGCGACGCGGACACAGAACTGGCGAGGATGATCCGGCGCAGCCCGCGCTTGTTCTCGATCGGCTGCAGAAAACCACACCGCGACGCCAACACGCGCCCGCTCTTCGAAATCAGCAGGGCCGCGAAACCGACGGCGAGCGCGCCAAAAAACGCAGACATCAGGTTCACGCGCCGGGCGACGCTGCCGAACGGAATGATCCACTGCCAAATCCATGCGAGGATCGTCCACACCGGGTACCCCGGCGGATGCGGCACGCCCAGGCTGTAAGCCGCCGTCAGGAACCCGCCGGAATCCTCCAGCGTCACGCTGGGCGCCAACGTATACCAATAGCCCGCGAACGCCACGGTACTGGCGAGTGTGAACGCAACTTTGTCGCAAACACTGAAGAACGGTGTTGGCTCGCGCGAAATCCCGTGCGCGGATTCCGTCGTCCCGGTCGGCTCTGGGGAATCGCTCATGGTTTTTGAGGCTGGCTCATGCCCTCGCTGGCCGTCGCCATCGTCACGCGTCGGACTTCAACGTGGCGTGTGGCTTGCGTCGAAATCCGTGCGCAAATGCCAGCGACCAAACCATCCAGAGCGCTTCGCGCACGATGTGTCCGGACATTTTGGATTGCCCCGCAGAGCGGTCAGCGAATGTAATCGGAATCTCCCGGACCCGGAAACCCATCATCCATGCCTTGTGCGTCATCTCAATCTGGAAGGCGTAGCCATTACTTCGCACCTTATCGAGTTCAATTGTCTCCAGGACTTTTCGGCGGAAGCATTTAAAACCTCCCGTCGGGTCGTGGATCGGCAAACCCGTGATGATTCGGACATAGTAAGAAGCACCCTTGCTCAAAAAAAGGCGCGAGAGCGGCCAGTTCACGACGCGTACGCCGTCGATGTAGCGTGAGCCGAGAACGAGGTCCGCTTGCTGGATCGCTTTCAACATGTTCGGGATCTCGCAGGGATCGTGGGAAAAATCTGCGTCCATCTCGATCAGGTAGGCATAACCACGAGCCAGGCCCCACTTGAATCCCGCAATATACGCCGTGCCCAGTCCCAGCTTCCCCGCCCGGCTCAACAGATGCACGCGCGGGTTGGCTTGCGCCATCTCGGTCACGATGGCCGCGGTGCCGTCGGGCGAGTTATCATCCACTACCAGGATTTCGAGATTCGCGACCTGCGACAACACCAGCTCGACGATCGAGTGGATGTTCTCCTTCTCGTTGTAAGTCGGAATAATAACCAACGCTTGTTCGTCCTGCGCCACGCTATTTCGTCTCCTTTACAATCCGCGGATTTGCCATCACCAGATAGGCCCCCTGGTGAAACACGACCGGCCACTTCTCTTGTTGCACCTGCTGGATCACTTCGCGTACGCCCCGTAGGCCGATGGTATACACTGCATCGATGCCCACTGGCAACTGCCCGGTTCGTCCATCCGGGAGTGTTCGCTGCTCGACTCCATACTCCAGGACGAGGAACTTTGCCTGCTCCAGCCGGCAATCAAACCAGTAGAGCTCCGTCGGAATGTGCGTTGGCACGGGCATGTCATTGTCCACCCCCTCGTAACGCGCGCAGAAAGTCAACATGCTGCGGCGGTCGCACCGCGCCAGCCAGTAGATCTGCTTGGGCACAATCACGAAGTCGTCCTTCGCCGTGTGCGCGTTGACGTAAGCCATGGCCGCCTCGCCGTCCGTCGCGGACTGCTGGGTCCACATGTCGATGCGAGTATGGAAATGACCCCACGCACCGGCAGCCGACTGCAGGCCGAACCCGGCAAGCACGAGAATGGCGACCGCCATTGCGGTCGCATCCTTTGATTTTACCGCAATCTTTTTAACCAACTCCCCAACCCACGTCAGCACTCCGGCAAAGCCCACCGCCATGAGCGGCAGGAAGATTGTCGCGGGATAGAAAAACAACGGTACATTGTTGAGCTTCTTGAACACGCCGTACATCAACACCAACAACCAAAACGGCACCCACAACCGCAATCGCCAGGCACGCGTCGGAAGAAACACGAAACCGATCGTCGCCACGGTCAGCCACCAATCATGTCCCGACCACGGCATCGGCGGTCCTTGTGTCGGCGTCTTGAAACCGAGGGTCCACACGTTTTCAATGAATCGCCCAATCTCGCCGCCGAAGGTCGGACGCGCCTCGTTGTTGGCAATGCTCGTCAGCCGCCCTACCTGCGTCATCAAGTGCCCCCATCCGTGCGCCGCGCTGTACCACAAGACAAACAGACCCGCGTAGGCGCACGCCAGCGCACCGGCAATGATCACATCCCGCCACGCACGCGATGATTTCCATTCGCGCCAATTCACCATCGCCACCGTCGCGACCACCGCCCCGACCAGGGGGTACGTGAAATAATTCGTCGCCGTCGCCAACGAACAAAACACCCCCGCCCACACCGCGTCACGCAGGCGCTTCTCCTGGACGTAACAAACCAAAAACCCGACCGACGCCAAAGCCCACGTGCCGGACATCGGATGGGAACGCACCCAACGAAAATTAACGTTCGCCTCGGAGTAAACCAGGAACGCAGCCGCGCAAAGAAAGCCAAACTGTTTATCGCGAAGACGAGTCCCAATCCAAAACAACAGCGCCCCGGCTGCCAGCGCCGTCACCACGCCCAGCGCGCGGCCCACGACGATGTCGTTGCCGAACACGCGCAGCAGCGCGCCGTTCACAATCATGTAAAGCGGCGGGTATGGGTACGGGAAAATGAAGTCGTCCACGATAGGCCCGATCCGTGCCGTCCCGTGGATGAACGTCCAGGATTTCTCCATCCACTCACCCTCGTCGCCGTACCAGTTTGGATTCGTCCGCAGGTTCGGGAGAAACAGCAGCGCCCACAACGCCACCAACACAATGGCGGCATTACGCTCCCATTTTGTCTCGAAAAGCAGTTTCATGGCCGGTTGATAAGGTAAACGCGCATCGGACCAAAGTTGGTGCTCAAACCGCCAAAGTTCACTCGACCGGCGTCGAAACTCGTCCGGTTGTCGTCCACAACAAGCACCACGGTATTGGTGGCCAGTACATCTCCGTGACTACCTTGCATCGCCAGAAAAGGTAGATCCTGCTGCGCCAGTTCCGTGCGCTGCCAATGGTCCATCTGCAGCAGCCGGTTCTCTATGACAAGCTTCCCGGTGTCCGCCTGCGCCGCCACAAATTTCGCCGTCGCCTCCTTGAAGCCAAGCCCGGATCCATACGTGCCCTGGGCTCCTCCGTAGCGCGTCAAATACGCATCCATGTCCAGCGTAAAAATCACATTCCCCACCACGAACACCGCCACGCCAGCCATCAGGATTTTCGCCGGTACAGCGCGTTGACTTAGTGCCCCAAAGATCAGGAAGAACATGGGGTACAGAATCACGTAGTACGACAAATAAGTCCACAACCCGGCGATGAAATAGACGCCCAGCGGCACGACAAACCACAGTGCCAAAATCCAGGCCCGCTTCGACTCCTCATCCGCCGTCACTTCGCGGCGGAACACGGCTTTCCCGGATTTCGCGGCCACCACGCAGAACCATCCCAGGGCCGCGAGAAACGCCAGTCGCTGCAGCACCGGCAGCCAATCACCCAGTGTCAGCGACGACTCAAAATACCGGTTCTGTCCCGCGCCCTTGCTGACCCAAATCCGATTGGGATCAAATTCCTTGCCGGTGCTCAATCCTAGCACGTCCTCGATCTCGCCGGCATTCATGATCGCCAGGGCGTGTTCCCAGGCTTCACTCGGCCGTCGCGGGAACGGGTAACCGCTCTGCGGATTGATCGTCATCCCCAACGGAAGCTTCTCCCAGCGGCTGCTGCTGCGTTCTTCCGACATCCGCTTCCACTCCACCCAGTTGTCCTTCTGTTGTGCCATGACGTAGGGTACCGCCAGCGCCAGCGCCAACCCGACACCGGCAACCGCCAGTCGCCAATCGATCTTCGGCCGCAGGAGCAGCAAAATGGCCACCACGGTCGCCGTCAGGGCAAACCCGCTGTAGTGAATCTGGATCACACACAACGGCAGGCACAACACCCAGAACACCGCCTTCGGTTTCTTTCCGAGAATAAGCGCATGCACCGCCCACATCGTCCCGGTGGCGAAGACCGGCACGAAATCCTGCGCCCAGATTTTCCGGGAATAAATAACCGCCCACGGCGCAGTCGCAAACAATGCCGCCGCTACCAGCCCGGTTAACGGACCGTAATATTTCCGTCCAATCCACCAGGTCGCGACCACCGCCGCCAGTCCCAGGCTGGCAATCAGGCAACACACACCCGCAATGCTCGAGGTAATGAAAAACATCGGGATCAACAGCCAGATGAAGAGCGGCGGGTTCGAAACGCCCACGCTCGACATCAGCCCGGACGTCGGCAGTTTGCCGCCATGAACAAACTCCAGCGCCCGGTTCGCTGCAAATGCCTCGTCGCCTTTGAACTCCAGTAGCTCCAGATGTTGAAACCGCAACCACGCACCGACCGCGACAATCACCGCCACGATGAGCCATTCCGCCTTGGGGGAGAGCGGCGGGCTGGATGTTGACCGTGGTTTGTTCAATGCGTTCTCGCCTTCAGCGCCCGAAAAACTTTTTGCACCCTGTTGATGCGAAACAGCTCGAGCCAAATACTCACCGCGCGACGCATATTGTAAGGGATGCGCGTGTCGGGATCATGCACCCATGGCACCGCGACTTCGGCGATCCGATACCCTTCTCGCGTGGCCACCACTAGCATCTCAATATCGAAGATCGCCGAATTCGACGTTACCTGCGGGAAAATTTTTTGCGCCACTTCACCCTTCATCGCTTTGAAACCACATTGGGTGTCGTAAAAACCGCGGATGCAGAAGATCTTCGTCCCGACGCCAAAAAGTTTCCCGGCCAGCGCGCGATACCAGGCTTGGGGCTGTTCCACCAGCGCGCCGGGCACGGCCCGTGAACCAATCGCTATGTCAAATCCATCGCGCTCCAATTTCGGAAGCAGTTTCTCGACCTCGGTAATCGGCGTGCTCTGGTCCGCATCGGTGAAGAACACAAACTGGCCGCGAGCGTCGAGCATGCCCGCTTTCACGGCCCCGCCTTTGCCGCGATTCGGGTTGAGGTCGATCAGCCGCAGCATGGGAAATTCCTTCGACAATTCGCCCGCCACCATCGCCGTGTCATCCCGACTACCGTCGTTGACAACGATAATTTCGAAGGACTGCCCCTTCGATTGCAGAAACTTGACGATCCCGGGCACAAAACGCTTGAGTCGCTCCCGCTCGTTGTACGCGGGAATGACGACCGACAGGTACGGGCGCGCTTCCATCACCGGTTCAGGTCGCTTTTCGCAACACGCCCATTTCGCGCAGCTTCGTCAGTGCTTCCCCCGCATAATCCTTGTCCAGCTTTTGCCGGCGGATCCACTCGACGTAATCGCGGACGCTGTCTCGCGGGGTTTTGGTCGGCTGCCAGCCGAGTCGCTGGAGTTTGGAAATATCCGAGACGCTGTGACGCGTATCGCCAACCCGGTACTCGCCGCTGATGTTCGGCTCGAGATTCACCCCGAGCGTTTCCCCGACGATGCGCGCAAACTCAACGACGGTGTAGCCGCGACCACCACCCACGTTAAACACCTCATAGTTTGCGGCATCGCTTTCCAGGGCGAGCCGGTTGGCGCGGGCGACATCGCCGACATTGACGTAATCTCGCAACTGCTGGCCGTCTTCAAACACCGAGGGGCGTCGTCCCTTCATCATCTGCAACGTGAAAATACGCAGCACACCCGAGTAAGCGTTGCGGAACGATTGGTGCGGCCCCTGCACGATCGAGTAGCGCAGCGCGACGCTGGGAATGCCGTAATTGCGCCCCAGCGCGACCGCCATCAATTCTTGCGAGTACTTCGAGATCGAGTACTGGTTCTCCGGCCCCGCATGTGTCTCCAGTAGCGGCAACGATTTGATGGGCCCGCGGCACTTGGGGCAAACCGGTTCCCACAAGCCCTTGGCCAGTCGCTGCGGGTCGCGTCCGTCAGGGAACACCTCGCCATCTTTCGCGCACTGGTAGCGCCCCTCGCCGTAGACAAATTGGCTGCTGGCGACAACAACCTTCCGCACCGGCAACTTTTCCGCGACAATCAATTCGTACAATAATGCCGTGCCGACCGAGTTGACGTGGAAGAATTGGGAAAAGTTCCGCAGCAAATCCTGGTAGGCAGCGAGGTGGATGACGACGTCAACCCCCCGTAGCGCCTTGGCCCAGTCTTCGCGATTGCGCACGTCGCCTGCCACGCGCTCGACGTCCGCCGACAACCAATCGGGCCACGAACCGTCGCCGATGTGCACCGGCGGCGAGAGGTTATCGAGTACCCGAACCGTGTAGCCGACGCGCAGCAATTCGACCGCCGTGTGCGATCCGATAAAGCCCGCCCCGCCTGTAATCAGCGCCAGACCTTTACTCATGCGCTTACCGGGAATGTGTTTCCTTCAGTTTCTCGTACAGGTAACCCGTGATGATGTGATCGAGGATCATGTGGACGTCTTCCACGGGACCATATCCATCCGAGGGAACGACGAAGGATATGTCCGCCAGTTTCGCCAGCTTGCCGCCGCCGAATCCAGCCAGGCCGATCACTTTCACGCCGATCTGTTTCGCCGCCTCAACAGCGGCGAGGATATTGGGCGAGTTGCCGGAGGCGGAGATCGCGATGAGCAGGTCGCCGCGTTGCGCCAGGTTCTTCAGCGGTTCGCTGAAGATCTGGTTATAGTCCGTGTCGTTCGCCCACGCCGTCATCAAGGAGACGTTATCGGTCAGCGCGATGACGCGTAACCGCGGCCACGGCGCATCCCCTTTGTGCCCCAGCGTGCCCTTGCTCAGGTCGTTCATCATATGCGACGCGGTCGCCGCGCTGCCGCCGTTGCCGATCACAAATACCTGCTGCCGGTTGTTCTGCGCCAGTTCGATGGCCTGGATGATTTCGTCAACCGGCCCCAACGGGATGCGATCCAGCACGTCCTTCAGCCCCTTGATGTAGTCTTTCGCAAAATCGCCTGCCTTTTTCATCATTCAATACCTTTGCATATTCACGACAATGCGACTGCCGCCGCGTTCCAGCCGAAAGGGCATCTCGCGCAGGTTGGCCAGGGCGTGCCGCACCGCCTGCCGTTTGTCACTGGGCACGCATAACAGAAAAAATCCGCCGCCCCCCGCCCCGGAAATCTTGCCCCCGAGCGCCCCGGCCTTCACGGCGCGCTCATAAATCTCGTCCAGCTCCGAACTGCTGACGCCTTGTGCGAGTTTTCGCTTGGCTTCCCAGCCCTGATGCAGAATGGCGCCCAACCCATCGATGTCAGCCGCCTCGATTAACTGCCGCACCTGCTGCGCCTGTTTCGCCATTTGCTGCAGCACCTCGACCTTCCCGCCGATGTTGGATTTTTGCTGCGAGAGGATGCTCGAGGCCTGCCGCGTCTTGCCCGTATAGAACAGCATCAACATGTTGTCGAGGTCTTCGAGGACCGTGCGGGTTGTCTTTATCGACGTGACCTTCACCGCCCGGCCCGGACCAAAATCGAAGCAGCGCAATCCGCCGTACGCCGCGATGTACTGGTCCTGCACGCCGATGGGCTTGCCCAGGATGCCAATCTCGATCTCGCAAGCCTCGCGCGCCAGTTGCTCGATCGTGGGCGTGGCGCCAACGTGATGGTACAACGCGTTGAGCACTCCCACCGTGACGCTGCTCGACGACCCCAGCCCCGATCCTTCTGCAGGGATGTCGGAGAGAAAGGAAATCTCAATCCCCTTCTGCACCCCGACCTTGCGCATCGCCTCGCGCACCAGCTCGTGCTCGATCTGGTCGACGGACTCGACGATTTCCTTCTTCGTCCAGTTGACGTAAATCTTGTCGTCGAACCGCTCCTTGGCGATGCAGTACACGTACTTGTCGATGGCCGTGCTGACCACGCAACCCCCGTGCTGTTCAAAGAAGTCGGGAAAATCCGTCCCGCCGCCGGCGAGCGAAATCCGCAACGGTGTCTGCGTGATGATCAATTCAACATTCCCTGTTCGAAATCGTGCTGCGCCTTCGCCAACCGCTCGGGCGTGCCCACGTCCTGGATGTACGCCTCGGGCTTCATCGCGTACACCGGCCGGCCTTCGGCCAGCAACCTCGGAAACACGTCCTTTCCAAAATCGTAAAATTGTCCCGCCGGAATCATTTCCAGCACAGACGGTTCGATGACAAAAATACCAGCGCTGATGAGATTTGTCGAAACCTGTTTCGGGTCGGGCTTTTCGACAAAGCGCAGCACCCGGCCGTTCGAATCCGTCTCCACCACCCCGCCTGTCCACGGCTCAGGCGACGCGAACAGCGCCACCGTTGCCAGCGCCTGGCGGGCCCGATGAAACTCGACCAACGGAGCGAATTCGACCCGCACCAGGTTGTCGCCGTAGAACACAAGGAACGTCCCGTCAAGCAGTTCACGTTCCATCTTCTTCACCGCGCCCGCCGTGCCCAGCAGTTCCGGCTCGCGCGAGTAGGTGATTTTCACTCCGCACCGGCTTCCATCCCCGAAGTAACCGGTGATCTTCTCGGGGAGGTAGTGCAGGTTGACGATCAGGTCGCGGATACCCTGCCGCTTGAAAAGTTCCAGATGATGTTCCAGCAACGGCTTGTCGCCAACCGGCACCATCACCTTGGGGAGGTCCAGGCCGAGCGAACGCAATCGCGTGCCAAGTCCTGCGGCCAGGATGAAGGCCTTCATACCCGCTCGCGCTGCGGCGGCGGCGGGGAATCATCGGCGCCCGCGCTGCGCTCGCGTAGATACCGGGACAACACCGCCCATGCTTTTTGCATCGCCTTCGCGCGATGGCTGATGCGGTTCTTCACTTCCGGCGAAAGCTCCGCGAAGGTCTTCGTCTGGCCATCGGCGATGAAGAGCGGATCGTACCCGAACCCGCCGCCACCGCGCTCGGCTTCGAGGATCGTCCCGTTACAGATGCCTTCCACGCACTCGCACAAGCCGTTCTCGTCGGCAATTGCCACCACGCAGCGAAATCGGGCCGTCCGCTTGTCATACGCCACGCCTTTGAGCCTCTCGAGCAATTTCTTGTTGTTCTCGTGATACGTCGCGTCCTCGCCGGCGAACCGCGCGGACCTCACGCCCGGCTCGCCCTTCAAAGCGTCCACCTCCAGCCCCGTGTCGTCGGCCAGCGTCAGCTTCTTCGCCACCCGCGCCGTTTCGACCGCCTTCTTGATCGCGTTATCGCGAATCGTCGCGCCGTCTTCCACGATTTCCGGCAGCCCGCGAATGCCCGATGCCGGGACGGTCTCCAACGGCAGGTCCTGCAGCAAGCCAGCGAGTTCTTTCAATTTGTGTTTGTTGCGCGAGGCGACAAGTAATTGCATGGCCGCGCATTATACTGCCCCTCCGCCAAATATGAAGGATAGAGTGCATTCAGCGCAGCGGTATCTTTTCTTCTAATAAAACCGCTGGTTGCCCGTTATTCTAGGTGAGGAGCGACATGCAACACGGCGACGAACCAAATCGGGCGGAGTGGATGCGGTCGGTACTGGCCCTACATGAAGGGCCGTTGCTGCGGTATGCCACGCGCATCACGGGCGATCTGGAACGCGCCCGCGACGTGGTGCAGGACACCTTCCTGCGTCTCTGCCGCGAACATCCCGAGAAACTCAACAGCCATCTCACCGAATGGCTGTTCACCGTCTGCCGCAACCGCGCACTCGACGTTGTCCGCAAGGAAAGCCGCACCCGCTCGCTGACGGAGTTCGATCTGTCGTCACGCGAAAGCGTCGATCCGTCCCCCGCCCTGGCCGCCGAACGTCACGAGACCACGGCGGACATCTTGCGGGCAATCGACGAGTTGCCCGCCAACCAACAGGAAGTGATCCGCCTGAAATTCCAGAATGACCTCAGCTATCGCGAAATCAGCCGGATCACGACCCTGTCGGTAAGTAACGTCGGTTTCCTGATCCACACCGGCATCAAGACGTTGCGCCAGCGTGTCCGGGCCCTCGAAGGAGCGTCGCATGAAGATTGACCCCAACGATCCACGCCTGACCGCCTATGCGCTGGGCGAACTCGATGACACCGAACGCGCCGAAATCGACGCGCTGATTAAGGACGATGACGACGCGCGACGCGAAGTCGAAACGATCCGACGCGCCACGTCCAAGGTTACCGAGGAATTGCAGTCCGAGTCCTGCCCGCAACTGAATCCCGAGCAACTCGCCGCCATCGAAGAGCGCTTCTCCTCTTCCGAAACGCCAGCACGTGCATTCCCGTGGTGGCGAATCATCGGCTGGACCGCCGCGCTCGGCGCTGCGGCCACAGTCCTTGCGGCATTACTGCCTCAATTCAGAGTAAGAAATGAGGCGCGGCACACTCTTACTGTCCAGACACCTGTTATTCAGACGACCACACCAATCGTCGCTGCGCAAAACAATCAAAGCCCAAATCTGGCTTACACCCTTCCCCCCGGCAAACAAACTGTCACCCTCGGCACGGAACAAGGTGCAGTTGTCGGCCAAGTTTTCAAACCAGGTGATCGCATCGATATCCTGGAGACGCGCTCCGACCCGAAAACGCATCAAGAAACTACACAAATCCTTTCACAGGGCATGCTGGTGCTCGCGGAGCGCAACGGCCAATTGACTGTCTCAGCGGATCACGAAAACGTCGATTTGCTCAAGGATGCCGACCGCGCCGGTGCCTTGCGGTTTGCCTTGAGACCTCCCAGCGCAAACGAGGGAAAACTTGCCTACAATCCATCAAGTGTAAGTGTCGCCAGTGGGATCGGCGCGCGGGATCTTTACGCCAAGCAGTTGCAACCAGCCGTCCCCTCGGGAACGCTGCAACTTCAGCCAGTCATCCTTGATTCTGGCATACCCCAAGAAGCACACGCAGGCACTACCGGTGGCAATGTGTTCTCCGTCGACCGCCGTTACACCTGGCAAAATCGCCCTAACGACGTATCGAAGGACACCCAACAACAATGGGTGCCCGGCAAAGCCCCGTCTGGCGCGATCACCGTCTACCGCGGCAACGCGGTCGAAACTCTCACACCCACCTATTTCAATGCCGAGTCGTACCCGCATTCTGTTGAGAGCGCGTTCGTCACGGTCTTGCAGCAACCGCTTTCCACCTTCTCGCTGGATGTGGATACAGCGTCATATGCGAACATCCGTCGCTTCCTGAACCAGGGTCAGCTACCGCCGCGCGATGCCGTGCGCATTGAGGAAATGCTCAACTACTTCCCCTACAATTACCCTGCGCCGCGCGGCCGCGAGCCGTTCTCGTTGTACGTCGAGATGGCCGAGTGCCCGTGGAATTCCGCGCATCGCCTCGCGCTCGTTGCGTTGAAGGCGAAGGACATTCCGGCGCGTAAAGCGCAACCGATGAATCTCGTATTCCTCATCGATGTCTCCGGCTCGATGGCTGATGCGAACAAGCTACCGTTGATCAAGCAGTCGTTGCGAATGCTCGTCGAGCAGCTCGCACCGCGGGATCGCGTCGCCATCGTCGTGTACGCGGGCGATTCACGCGTCGCATTGCCTTCCACGAGCGGCGACGACAAGGAAGCGATCCTCGAGGTCATCGAGAGCCTCGAAGCCGGTGGCTCGACCAACGGCGGCGCGGGCATTCAGACCGCCTACCGCGAAGCCACCAGCAACTTCATCGAGGGCGGCATGAATCGGGTCATTCTGTGCACCGATGGCGATTTTAACGTCGGCATCACCGACCTGGGTCAATTGATCCGCCTCATCCAGCAGCAGGCCAAAAGCAACGTGTTTCTCACCATTCTCGGCGTCGGCATGGGCAACCTGAAGGATTCGACCATGCAAAAACTCGCCGACAAGGGAAACGGCAACTACGCCTACATCGACAGCCTCGACGAAGCGCACAAGGTCCTCGCCGAACAGATGCGCGGCACGCTGGTCACTGTCGCCAAGGACGCCAAGGTACAGATCGAATTCAATCCCGCGCTGGTGCAGTCCTACCGTCTCATCGGCTATGAAAAGCGGCGACTGCGCGCGCAGGATTTCAATAACGACCGCAAAGACGCCGGTGAGGTTGGCGCGGGCCATGCCGTGACTGCCTTGTATGAAATCATCCCCGCCGAAGCGCCTGCTGCGCCGGGTGTTGACCCGCTGAAATACCAATCACAGCCAATACCCGAAACGGCCTTCAACGGTGAGATGATGACAGTGAAGTTGCGCTACAAGGAGCCCGAAGCCAGTTCGAGCCAACTGCTCACTGCGTCCGTAAAGGACCAGCGCACCTCCTGGCGCGGAACCTCCAGCGATTTCCGTTTCGCCGCGTCGGTCGCCGCCTTCGGATTGGTCCTGCGCGACTCGCCTTACAAAGGAGGCGCGTCCTGTGATCTCGTGTTGCAACTGGCCGAAGGCGCGCGGAGCTATGACCCGAACGGCTACCGTAGCGAGTTCATCAACATGGTCGATCACGCGCGCACGCTCGGTGGGACGACCGTGGTTCCCGACCATCCGTAGATCCGCCCCCACGACGCCTCGTCGACAACAGGTTCGCCGCGATTCCGCTTGTCCGCCTCCGCGAGCGCACCTGCCATTCCTCCCTCCGTCATCTCTGAAAGCGCGCTTG
>PLZV01000024.1 GCA_003152315.1 Verrucomicrobiota bacterium | reverse complement strand
TTGATTTTGAGTGATGATGGAATTGCCTTGGTCCCGGTGGATGCTGTTGCAGTCCCCCGGCAAAAAGAAAAGACAGATAAGAGTATTTCTGAGAAACAGAAACTGTCAAAGGTGTCGGGTGCAAAGCTGGGGGTCTGACAGGTCATGGGAACGTTACATCCTAACTTCATTGTCGGCATTGGCGGCTCAGCAGGAGGCCTAAACGCATACAAGGCGCTCTTGGATACCCTGCCGTTTAATACCGGGATGGCCTTTGTCATTGTTTCGCATATTACCCCCACCGCCAATAGTCAGTTGGCTCAAATTCTGTCAGGTCACACGCAAATGAAAGTAACGGTGGCCTCCACGGCAACGCCGATCCGGGCGAATCACGTGTATGTGATTCCTCCGAATACGGATCTTCTAATTGAGAACTATACTTTCAAAATGGTCTCCCCACGCACTAGGAGAAACGCGCAGATAGATTTGTTTTTGACTTCTNNGCGCACGCGATCGGCATTATCCTCTCTGGGGCTGATGGCGACGGTACTGAGGGATGCAAGCAAATCAAAGCAAAGGGAGGAACAACCTTTGCTCAGGATATGTCTGCGGAAGTAGACGGCATGCCGCTCAGTGCTCAAGCTTCCGGCTGTATTGATTTCGTCCTGCCACCAGCCGACATGCCAAGTGAACTGCGAAGATTGGTCAGCATTTATAAAAAAGGGCGTGATGCTGGTCACTGATAGCGTAACTCCCCCAAAAAGGTGGGCAAGTTCATGCACATCAGTCGCCGTGGTCGTCATCAATGGCCAGGACGGTAGATTTCGCTTCGGCCTCGTCATCGGAAGGGCGCTCCGGGAGTCTTTCCTGTTGGCCCACACCACGATCGCTGAATAGTGCGATCGCTGCGGACAACATGCCGCTAAGTTTTTTTCTCAATTGACTGGCAGTTCACATGGTAAACAGTGAGCGATATGGCAGCGCTTCTGCCTGACGGATGCGCTTGCGATAACGCCCCACCGTTGCGCATTCGTTCTCCAGATCCGCGGGCAGCATTTCGACTGGGTCATTTGAAGTTTTAACCGGCTTGGGCGTGACGCCTGGCATGCCGCCCAGATAATCAATCTGCGTCAGCCTTCCACGGTGAAGCCGATTGTGATGGTCACCTGCCAGTGATCCACCTTTCTCTTGTTGATATTGCCGCGCGTTTCGACCACTTGGAACCAGCACAGGTTCTTGATAGTGTTACGCGCACATTTAATGGCCTTCTCAATGGCGTCCTCGAAGGAAGCGGTGGAGGTACCGGTAAGTTCGATGAGTTTATAGACATGGTCTTGCATGTGTGGTTCATCCTAGTTGAGATTTCATGAGGGCAAACTCATCTTGACCGCGCACGAGACTCCGACCAGATTGACCCGGCCAACTGTACCCCGGTAAGGGTGGTGTGCCACCACGAAGGTATTTCGATGTGACGTTCTGCAGCTCGTTCAATGTTTGATTAGTTTCCGTACGTCTGCCACTGGAAATCGCACCCGCCATCAACAAAGTGTTCAGAATGTTATTGAGTGCCCAGTCATGTGACCTAGCAGAGCCCTCGACGAACGGATCATTATTTAGCGGCGAAGCCCTGCAATAAATAAATGTTACAAGATGGGCCGGGCCTTTTCTATGGGGTGTAACCCTACCGTGGATTGGAGGAAGCGCTCATCGACAACTGATCCAGCCAAGAGATTTATTTCTTCGCACGGTCGGACTTCCTTTCTTTACTGGCCATGCCAAGCACGAGCACCGGGCACTCCGAGCGCGCAATCATCAGTTCTTCGGCCGTGTGAATAACGAGCGCGGCAACGTGACCGCAACTATTGACGCCTTGGGCCAGCATTCGCTTCCAGGGCAGGGATGTCCCTCGCCGCGATGCTCCCCGAGGAAATTCAGCAAGGAAGAGATTTTTGATCTCACGGGCGACAGCGCTGTCTCCCACCAACAAAAGGACGACAAGGACCACCCGATCAATAGCCATTCAAGATGCCGCGACATTTGATTGCGTCAGCACGAGATCCGGATTGGGCGTTGACGCTCCTTGAAACCACTGGACAGCCTCAAGGGTAATCGTTTCCAAGGGCGTTCGCGCGCTCCAGCCCAATTCCTGCGCCGCTTTCGAAAAGTCAAACCACTGCCGTCGCCGCGCATGCGCCGCTGTTTCCCGACAAATCCATTCACTTCCCGCTGCCTCACCAATGGCTCCTACCAGTGTGATCACGGGCTGCGGCAAGGTGAAGCGTGGAGCCGGACGTTTCGTCAATCGCGCCAGTAACTGGATAAATTCATCAAGCCACACGTTGTGATGACCGAGCAAATACCGTTCACCGGTTCGACCACGTTCCGCCACCGTCAGGATGCCCTCCGCCAAATCCGTCACATGGATAAAATTCAACCCCACATGCGCGCCAAACGGAAATCGCCCGCGCAAGTAGTCCCGTACGATCCGCCCCGTCGGCGTTGGGAGTTCGTCTCCCTCCCCGAGTGGACTCGTCGGGCTGGCAATTGTCACCGGCAACCCACGTCGCGCCGCTTCCAACGCGGCCATCTCGCCCAGCCACTTGGAACGTCGATACGATTCCTGGGTGCCGACATTAGCCGGGAAATCGCTCTCGGTCAGCAATTTCCGGCCGCCCTCCAGCACGCCGCAGGAACTTACATGCACGAACCGTTGGATCCCGCTTCGTTCGGCGGCTTCCAGCAGATGCTGCGTGCCGAAGATGTTCGTTTCCTCGTTGATCCGTCGCGCCTTGCGCCCAAATTGAAACGTCGCGCCCAGATGAATGACGGTGTCACAGCCCGGCATGGCCAACGCGACACTGTGGGGTTCCCGCAGGTCCCCGCGCGCAATCCCGACCCGGTCACCAAATAACCGTTGCGCCTTTTCCGGTGTGCGGCAGAATACGCGCACCCGCGCGCCCCGGAAGAGCAGCCGATGCACCACGTGACGCCCGATAAAACCAGTGCCCCCGGTGATCAAGAATTGCGTCGACGCAGACATTGCGGCATGAATCTACGTGAAACATGAACGACAGAGAAGTGTTTTTCATTGCCGATGGTTTTGGGATGAGTGCGGAGCCAATGCCGAGGTACTGGCGTTTATGACGCATTTGTGTTTCGCGTCGTTGATTGCTTCCTTAGCCAGTCCAGCCGGCATTGAGAGCCGTGAGGTCACAATACGCATCTAACATCGGTGCTCGAGGTTCGAACTGCCATATCAAAGCGACCGGCACGATTGATAACCGGCACAAAACGCCGGTTCGGTTCGGCAAGATCGTCGAGGACCTCAAGGCCGGTGATGTAGGCATTCGCCTCCAAGGCAGGGGATGTTCCTCGCCGCGATGCTCCCTGATGGAATTCAGCAAGGATGAGTTATATGACCTCACGGGCGGCATCGGGGTAGTCATTGATGGTTTGGGAGGCCAGTTTCTGCTTCCCCTGCCACGTTACGAAAGAATCGGTGGTCAAATTCTCTATGCAGATCGCCTTTTTGCCGACCTCGACAACGATACCCTGCTCCATGGCGATCTGCGCGGGCACTGCGCCTTGACTCACTTCACCCGTTCGCCCGCGCAGGCGGCAATTTAAGAGGAGCAGGATTCCTTGACGGCTTTTTCGACTACTTCCCGGGTTTCGCCGGTGCGCTTCTGAATCCGGCCCAACAATTCCTCCTGCTTACCTTCGGCGAATTGGAGATCGTCAT
>PLZV01000026.1 GCA_003152315.1 Verrucomicrobiota bacterium | reverse complement strand
TTCCGAGCTTGTCGAGGAATCTCTGCCTTCTCTCGGAACGACAGAGACCCTTCGACAAGCTCAGGGTGACACGTTTGGAGGTTTGATCTTGTTGCAAGCAAGACTGCACCTTACCATGTTCACCATGAACGGAGTACTAGCAAGCAAAGGCTCCTACTTGAACGAGCATTGGAAACTTACTCTACTAATCTGGCTTACCACCCTTTGTTTCCCACTGGACCATGCCGTATTTCCTGGGGCGACGGAGGCGCGTTGGTTGTTCGTCGGAGAGTTGTATTGGGGAGAAGTCTTTGTCGTGTTCCCTTTTGTATTCAACAAAGCATTCTGGGGGGCGATGCCATGGAGTCTGCTGTTTGTTTGTTTCCATTCAGGCCACCTACTGATTCACATTTTCCTATGTTCTTGGGTTGCCCATCTGTTGGCGGCGAGATCTCTCATCAAGCGGCAGTTCGGTAGGTTAATTTAACTCCGAGGCCTGACAACTCACTTGAGCAGACCGTGACGTACGGTTTGCGGTAGCTCATCTTGAGTTATTACGGCTGCGGGAACTTCTTGTTGAGGAAACGGCCGTTCTTTTGGATCAGCGCCCCGTCGACGTACAACTCGCCGCCTTTACGCAGGTCGCAGACCATGTCCCAGTGCAGGCCGCTGCGGTTCTTGTTGCCGGTCTCCGTGTAACCTGCGCCGAGCGCGAGGTGGATCGTGCCGCCGATCTTTTCATCGAATAACGTGTTCTTCGTGTAGCGCGTCACATTGTAATTCGTCCCGATGGCGCCTTCGCCGAGGCAACACGAGCCGCCGTCCATATTGATCATCGCCCGCAGGAAATCCTGCCCCTTTTCGGCTTCGGCTTTCACGACCTTCCCCCGTTTGAAGGTCAGCCGCGCGCCATGCACCTCGCGTCCGCCGTGGACCGCCGGGAAACTGAACTTTACGTGGCCTTCGACGCTGTTCTCGACCGGCCCGGTAAAGACTTCGCCGTCGGGGAAATTGTAGTGACCGTCACAGTTGATCCACTTGCGGCCTTTGCAGGAGTAACGGATATCCGTGTCTTCCGCGACGATGCGAACCTCTCGCGACCTATTGAGGAAATCGGTGAGGGCTTGCTGGTTCTTCGAGATGCGCTTCCACGCGGTGATGGGATCGCGGTCATCGAGATGGCCCGCGCCGAATACGAACTCTTCGTATTCCGTTAGCGACATCTCGGCGTCCTGTGCACTGGCGTTACATGGCCACTGGGTGCCAACCCACCGCAACGCACCGCTGGCACTGCGATCCATGAAGATTTTATTAATCGCTTTGCGCGCGGTAGAAGCCGCCGCCAGTCGTTTCGGGTCGACGTTGGTCAGCGCCTTGGTGTTTTCTTCACCCCAAAAGCTAATCAGCGCGTCGGCTTTCATGAACTTGAATTTGGCAAACGGCGAAACCCACTTCATTTGATTCGCGTTGGCTTCCGCAAAGAAAATTTCCGCCAAACTGTCGATTCGTGCATCCACATAGACATAGGCACCGCGACGCAGTGCCGCTCGGTAACATTCCCGGATCAGTGGCGCGGTGGACGCATCGCCCTGGATGGCGACGACGTCGCCGGGTTTCAACGCGACGGAGTATTCCGTCAACAAGCGGGCAAGTTTTTCGTGGCGTGGGTCTTTCATAGGCAGTCTTTCGCGTACACGGGCGCTTTGCTTAGTAGTAGAAGTCGAAATGTGCGTTGCGCGCTTCATTGGTTATTAACGCACTCAGGGCCTGTGGCAGGGGTTTGAATGGCGCGGAATCGCTAATGGCTTTGAGCACAAGATTTGCCTGTTTCTCGCCGCCTGTGTTCTTGGTCACCCGAAGTTCCGAAATTGTTCCATCCGGCTGAAGATTAACGGATATTGTGACCTCACCCCGCAAGGTCCGAGATTCCTTGTCTCGTGAAAGCATCCGGTACCAGCAAGTTTGTATCTTTTTGACTAGGACCGTATCGTAAGAGCGGAAGGGATTATCAGGGGAAGTTCTCTTAAAGAAAGCCGATTTTGTTGCACACCCAAAGCCCATTAAAAGTGACCACCACAAAGAACAACTGACGACAAATATCCGCACGGTCTTACGCGTCATGAATTTGCCTTATACGATGGCGATTGGCAGTGCGCAAGGCAAAAGACATTGCCGCTCAGGTAGTTGAACGGGTTTTCAAGGCACGCGAAGTGCTTGTTTTAGTACGGATGGTAACAAGTTGGGGGATTAAGTAAGTGTACTTGCAGTACTATAACTTGCGGGAAGCGCCGTTTAATATCACGCCGGACCCGCGTTTTCTTTTCTTTAGCTCGAAGCATCAGGAGGCGTTCAATCATCTCCTGTTCGGCATTCGCGAGCGGAAAGGCTTCATTGAGCTTACCGGCGAAGTCGGCGCCGGCAAGACGACGATTTGCCGCAAGCTGCTCGAAGAGCTTGGCCCAACCTACAAGACCGCGCTCATTCTCAATCCGTGCCTGAGCAGCCATCAACTCATCAAGACCATCGCGCTCGAGTTCGGCCTCAAGGCGCGGGGGATCGATCGCGTGGCCTATCTGCAAGCGATCAACGATTTCGTGCTCGCCGAGGTCAATCAAGGCCACGATGTGGTCCTCGTCATCGACGAAGCGCAGGACCTGAGCGACGAATTGCTCGAACAGGTTCGTTTGCTTTCCAATCTCGAGACCGATCGCCAGAAACTGATGCAGATCGTCCTGATGGGGCAACCCGAACTTCGCGAAAAACTGCAGCAGCCGAAACTGCGGCAACTCCGCCAGCGCATCACCGTGCGCTATCACCTCCGACCGCTCGATGCAACCGAGACGGCCGCTTACATCGACCACCGCCTCACGCTTGCCGGCGCCAACGGCACGCCACGTTTCGATGAAGGCGCGGTCCGGTTGGTCTTTAAATATTCGGAAGGCATCCCGCGACTGATCAATGCCGTCTGTGACAAGACGCTGCTGGCGGGTTTTGTGATGCAGACGGGCTTGATGACCCGGAAACTGGTGGATCTGGCCATCGAAGAACTTCAAGGAGTGCCGGCGTGAGCTTGATTAACGAAGCCCTGAAACGAACCCGCGACGCCTCGGCAAACGCGGGCGCTCCGCCGCCGGCGGTCGCGAGCTATCGCATCCAGAGCAAAGTTGAGTCGAGTGGCACCAAAGGCAATTTCCTCATCACGATCCTGATCGCGGGCGTGGTTCTCGTGGGCATCATAGTGCTCGGATCGCGCATCGCCAAACGCGTTCAAAACGTGCAGGACGGTTTCGTTTCGGGTACGGATGATTCCGTGACAGATACTCCCGTGGTGAAAACGAAGCCGAGCCGACCAGTGGTTGAGCCGGTGACGGAGCCAGCACCCATGCCGGAAGTATCACCCAAGATTGGAATAGCTTCGCCGCTCGCACCCGCGACAACCGCCGTAACGCCGACCGCCGATGCAAAGGTTGCCGAGGACCAAATCGTCACCAAACTTATGGAGCGGATCAAGGCGGAGCAAGCTGGTGCCCCCAAGACCACGTCCGCCGATCTGCCGAAGCTCGTACTGCAGGGGATCACCTACGCGAAGGATGGCAGCGACGCGATGATCAACAACCAGACGGTTCGCGAAGGCGACGATATCGAAGGCGCTCGCGTGGTCACGATTGAAAACCGCCGCGTGAAACTCGACTTCAACGGCCACGAAATCACGTTACGCCTGCCGTAGTACCTCTCGTCTGGACTTCGTCTGACTCCTGTGCTCGCGGGTTTCTCTGGCAAACGCCGCACTGCCTCCCTATATTCCCCGGCGAAGATGAAGCTATTCCAATGGGGCTTATTGTTGCGTTACATGGTGTATGGCGTCTTGCCCCTCGTCATCGGCTTCATCTTCCTGGAGCGCCGCGTCGGCGAAGGCGCGGCGGGATACTTCTTCGTGGTGCTGGCGCTGGTGCTGCCCTTCGTCGCCGTGGGGTGGCTCGGCTGGCAGCATTTTCGTCATCGAAAACAAAAGTAGATTGCGGTAAAAGGATAGGGACCCATGGCCCGGATTGCTACAAGTGTCAGTTACAGTTTCACGATGCGCCTGCGCATCGTGAATAACCTGGGGATGTTCGCGAAGGTCTTGCACGTGATTGCGCGGCTACAGGGTGATCCGGGCGCGGTGGACGTGGTGCGCGCGGACCGCAATTTCAAGGTGCGCGATCTCACGGTCAGCGCCCGCGATGATGAGCACGCCCGCGCCATCGTCGATTCGATCAAACGCATCAAGGGCGTCACGGTCATCAACGTCTCCGACCGGGTATTCCTGATGCATCTGGGTGGCAAGATCCGCATCCAGAACAAAATTCCGCTCACCACACGCGACGCACTCTCGATGGCTTACACGCCCGGCGTCGCGCGCGTGTGCCTCGCCATTGCCGAGGACAAACAGAAAGCCAACACCCTCACGATCAAGCACAACTCCGTCGCCGTCGTCAGCGACGGTTCTGCTGTGCTCGGCCTGGGAAACATCGGCCCCGAAGCCGCCATGCCCGTCATGGAAGGCAAGGCGATGCTCTTCAAGGAATTCGGCGACATCGATGCCTATCCGATCTGTCTCCAAACGCAGGACACGGAGGAAATCATCAAAGCCGTGAAATGGATCGCCACCGGGTTCGGCGGCATAAACCTCGAAGACATCAGCGCGCCGCGCTGTTTCGAGATCGAAGACCGGCTCAAGGAGGAACTCGACATTCCCGTGTTCCACGACGACCAGCACGGCACGGCCGTTGTCGTTCTCGCCGCCGCGCTGAACGCGCTGAAGCTGCTCAAGAAAAAGATGAGCGAAATCAAAATCCTCATCGTTGGTGCGGGGGCGGCAGGTGTCGCCGTCACCAAGATGCTGCAGGCCGCCGGCGCTCGCCACATCATTTGTTGTGACCGCAAAGGCGTCATCTGCCGCAAACGTCTTCCCGACCTCGACTTCAGCAAGACGTGGCTCGCTGAGCACACGAACGCGCGCAATGTCAGCGGCACCGTCGAGGATGCGGCGCGCGGAGCCCACCTGTTCATTGGCGTCAGTGGCCCGGGCGTCTTCACCGTTAAGGCGCTGAAGAAGATGGCGAAGGACGCCATTGTGTTCGCGCTCGCCAACCCGACGCCCGAAATCATGCCGGAAGACGCCGAGCCATACGCGCGGATCATCGCCACGGGCCGCAGTGACTACTCGAACCAGATCAACAACGTCCTTGCGTTCCCCGGCATCTTCCGCGGCGCGCTCGATGCCCGCGCCACCGCCATTACCGAGTCGATGAAGCTTGCCGCCGCCAAAGCCATCGCCGGCTGCATCACCGCCGATGAACTCAGCGAGGAATACATCATCCCCAGCGTGTTCAATAAACAGGTCGTGCGCCGCGTCGCCCGCGCCGTCGAGCAGGCCGCCTACGCTGGTAATGTGGGGAAGAGGCCGAGGACCTAATCAGTCCGGCTGCTGGGACTTCGCCAGGTGACGCGCTTGCCGCGGCGGCACATCGGGTACGGCGACGCCGCGTGTGCGGTCGGTGTCACGTTGCCGCGCGCACTCAACTTTCACCTGCGGCAAGTCGATTTCCTCTGTGAGATACCTTACGACCAGATCGCGGAGTCGTTGCAAGGCGATGCTGTGTGTTTGCCTGGTTTGTGCGTAGAGCCAGTCGCTGAAACGGAAGAAGCCCCGAAACGGTGAGCCCTCACGCCAGAGCAGGGGAGTCGTCTCCACAAAATTCCCGCTGTTGCCAACGAGGTCCCAGTAGCGCGCGAAGCGGCGCAGGCGTTGCATGGTGAAAAAATCGATCAACTTCGTCTGCAGGATCTCGTAGGGCGGCTCGGGACTGTACACCATGCTCCATTCGCGGTCGTGACGCACGATCGGTGTCCCGCGCAACCGCTTCAGCAGCCCTACTTGAATTTCTTGCGGACCGAGCGCAACCAGCCGGTCGAATCCCGCCGCAAAACCATCCACGTCCTCGCCGGGCAAGCCGACGATCAGATCCGCATGGACGTGTACGCCCGTCTCATCGCGGAGCCAGCGCAAGTTCTCCTCGACCTTCGCGTTGTCCTGGCGGCGACTGATAAGTTTGGTGACTTCCTCGTTGAACGTCTGGACGCCGACCTCGAACTGCAGCGCTCCGGGCGGGAACTTCCGGATCGGTTCACGCAGCGCTTCCGGCAAGCGGTCGGGAATCATCTCAAAGTGCACGAACAACCCCGGCCGCTGGCGTTCGAGAAAGAACTCCAGGATGGCCGAACTGGTCTTCAGATTGAGATTGAACGTGCGATCGACGAACTTGAACTGTCGCACGCCGCGGTCGAGTAGCCGCTGCATCGCCGCCAAAAACTTCTCGAGCGCCGCGTTGCGTACCGGGATGTCGAGCGACGAAAGGCAAAACTCGCATTCGAACGGACAGCCACGAGACGCTTCCACATAGATGACGCGCTGCTTGATGTCGATGTCCGTGTACAGTTCATACGGCAACGCCAGACGATCAAAATCGGGCAGGGGAGCGGGAATGATTTTCATCTGCGGAGGGTTTCCCCTGAGTGTTTGCCCGCACAATTCCGCAAACGCGAGATCAGCCTCACCGGTGATGACGTGATCGGCCAGCCGGATGATCTCCTGCCGGTCGCATTCGTAGCTGACCTCCGGGCCGCCGAGGATGACGATCAATTCCGGCCGCAACCGTTTCAAGTCCGCCACCACCTGCAGCGACTGGGTTGCGTTCCAGATGTACACACCGATGCCGACGATCTTCGGCTCATGGCGGAGAATCACCTCAACGACGTCGATGGGTCGCTGATTGATGTCGAATTCGAGGATCCGCGCCTGCGCTTGCAGTTCGCCCAGGTTCGCCATCAAGTACCGCAGCCCGAACGCGCAATGCACGTACTTCGCGTTCAGCGTGGTGAGGATGATGTCCGGCATGCTGACGACGAATTATCTACACACCCAGCGCCCGGAGCAATGCCCGAATCATCCCCCACGGTAAATTTCGGCACGAGCCGTCGCGCTATTTTTTCTCGGGTGGCAGGAAATGGAATTTCTGTCCACCGATGCTGGCTTCAAACATCAAGCCGCCCTTGGCGATGGTAAACACCACCACCCCGTGCGTGTACTTCGCATCCGCAGAGGCGCTCTCGGCGGAGGCCACGGCACTGACCCCGGCGCTCATCGCCCATTCGCTGCCCTTGAAGTTGTCCAGAGCGGTCTTGTCTTCAAAGAAGATCACTTCGGCGAAGTTCTGGCCGCCCAACTGCGCGCCGATGGTGAGCTGTGTCATGTTCGCGGTCCCGATCGAGGTTCCCTTCTCGAAAACCTCGCCCGTGCCGGCCGCGGCGCCGATGCCAACCGCGCCTTTGCCGATGCTCGGAAACACCACATAACCGTAGGCCGAATCAAAAAGCTTCTGGATCTTCGAGTCGGTTTTCTTGAAGAGCTGGATGGCGTCCTTGACTTGAGCGTCGAAGGTTTTCTCTTCGTCTGCCGACGCCGCCATGGCGCCCGCGAGTACAACCACTGCAATCAGACCGGTCAATCGTAACTTTCTCATGGTTCCCCCTCCATTGTGATCGCCATTGGTGGCGACTGTTTTAAGTATACCATAACCCCTCGCAGAAAATCAAAGCTTCCAGATTGCCGCGTACTGTCTTAATTTGGAGGGCCACGTTTACCCCGAATCCTTTTCGGGGCTCCGTCGTGGCCGTTCGGGGTCTTTGACGACAGCGGACGCGACGGAGCGCGTCCCTCCAACTCGGAAATCAAGACACTGCCAGATGCCGCGTTGAACAAGCGTCCCGCCTGTGGGATCTGACACCTACGGACGTGCGACGTGCCCATTTGCCGCCTCCATTTCCTTCCCAAATGGCTCCCAAAAGAGGCCGAAATGTCATTAGTAGGCCTCAAATACTCCCTCCCGGTGGGTTCGTTTTTCAAAACGAACCCACCGAAAAACCTCACTCTGCCGCTGCGCAACCCATTGCCGCCCAAATATATCAAAGTGCGTTTTCATGTGCGGAACGGTGGGTTCGTTTCGCAAAAACACATGTTTGTGCGAACATCCTTGGCGATGCTACCGACGTTGTGCGCCGGTCTCCCGACCGCGCACCCCCATCGACCGCCTGTACTCCTTCGCCGTCCGCTCGCCGCCGAGCTGCGTACAGCGGCGAGTCGCGCCAGCTTGTCGCGCCGTAGCGGCTTCGCGAAGGCGGATAGCCTTGGCGAAGGCGGATTCAATTCGTGATTCACGAGTCGATCATACTCGAGCCACCACACCGTGTCCAGCCAAATTATC
Source organism: Verrucomicrobiota bacterium (assembly GCA_003152315.1). GTDB lineage: Bacteria > Verrucomicrobiota > Verrucomicrobiia > Palsa-1439 > Palsa-1439 > Palsa-1439. Next base: position 90,838 of record PLZV01000026.1, on the reverse strand, counting down.
AATTAACGATTCACGACGCAGGAGCACGCCTGCCCTGCCACCAGATTGTCGCCGCGAAGCGTTTTCGTTGCCGTCGGCCTGCCGGGTTTCGGATTGCGACGACCAATCCCGCCGTGATACAAAGCCCACATGAACCGGCTGCTCTTTGGCGACAACCTCAAATGGCTGCGCGACACAAAAGTCTTCCCGGACGCCAGCGTTGACCTCGTCTATCTCGATCCGCTGTTCAACTCCAACGCCAACTATAACGTCTTGTTCAAGGAAGCGTCCGGCCAATCGAGCCAGGCGCAGTTCCACGCCTTCACCGACACGTGGGAATGGACACGCGAGGTCGACGACACGTACCGGGCCTTTGTCGACTCCTGCCCCAAAGGAGAACAACTCTTACCGGTGCCCTTTCCGAGACGAAAGCTCAAGTCCTACCTCATTCACGGCAAGTTCGGGCCACCTTCGCGGTCGTGAAAAAATCAGTCGGAAAGGATTTGGGTCACGTCGTGGTTTCGTCGAGCAGCAAAATCGAACGGCAACGCCAAAGCGCTCGTGAGCGGGGCAAAGAGCTTTGCGGTCGGAGTTCAACAGCTTTGCGAGCTGCATACCAAGCCCTACCCACACGCCATCTTCTTCTGCAAATTCGCGTGGAAATTTCCAAGCGAGAATTCGTCGGGGTGAACCAGATCGATCCATTTCTCGAGGCCACTCTCGCCGCTTTAATCCGTCTCCAGCGCCTTCTTAAAAAATGGATCATGTTCGTTGAGCCGCTTTTCAAGCGGCACGTCACTTCCCGTGTTGTAATAATCAAGCAATTGTTCGAGCGTCGGTGTGATCCTCACTTCGACATCAGTGTGATGGGTATCCCTGGCCGTCTTGCAATCGGTCAAATCGAGAATCGCCTCGATGGAGAAGGTGAGTTTCGAGTTGGGCAGTGAAAATGCCAACGGATCACTCCCTTGTCCCAGTATCTGACCGTTCGAAAGCCCGACGGAGACCAACTGATCGCTGTCTTTGCAAACATTCATGAAGCCGCCTGCGGAGGAATAAACGTTTTCCGACAAAACGAAAATCCTGCATGTCAGGTTTAGCGATTCCGGATCCGGTGAAATCACCCGGGAGAATTCGATCACTTTGAATTCTTCATTGTTCAAGAAGGCGATTTTTTCCACCTTGGCGGACTCGTAGTACGGGTTTGGATTCCGCGCCGTGTATCGGTGGATTATCTCCGAGTTCTTGATGGCCCATTTGGGGGTCAAGACCAATTTCTGTTTCAGAAGGAGAGACAAGATCTCGGACCAGGTGTCGTCGCTTCCTCCTCCATTATTCCTGATATCAACGACCACCTTGTGAATGGGTTCGCCCTTATACTTCTGCAGTTCCTTTCGGTAAAAGGCGATTAAGTTTTTGTCCATGGCCGGAAGTTTGATGTAAAGGATGTTGCTATTCGCCAAAGCGACCAGCGGTTTGCGATCTGGCTGTGGCATTCGCCAGCTTCCCCTTTTATCGGCGCTCACCTTTAGTGTCAGGAGTTTTCCGTCCGCTTGCGCCAATTGCATGACGAGAGGGGAATTGTTTTTGGGGGAGGGATTAAAGTGTGTCGTATAATACTTGTTCAGGTCGTAGTCCCAGCTTAGAGAATCCCAGCTTGGAGAAACGCCGGATTGGGCGAGGGCGTTAACAATCGCGTCCGGCGACTTTCCGTCGCAGGTCAGCACCCTCAGGCCTTTCGGATAGGTGATGCCCTCACAGACACCATCGCACAACGTGTAGTAGTTGCCCTTAAAGTACAGCAGGGGAATCGCGATGTCGTTTCCTTTGTTGGCAGAACTCAAATAAAGCTGGTATTTATCAACAAGCTTGTAGGCCTCCTCATCCACAAACCCCTGGGCGGCTTTGTTTCGCTGGCAACCAATCCAAAAGTGGCTTCCGCGGCAGGCTACAATCGTTCGGTTGATTAAATCTGCGAACTGTTCCGTTTGCGTGATCGTTCCGATCTGACTTCGGTTGTCGGACAGTAATTTGCGAATGTCCACGCCGTAAATCTGCCGGTTCACTTCCATAAGCGGAAACACCTGTTCCACGATATTTGTGAACGTGTCGTAGTCCTCATACATCTGCTGCCGTGTCAAAGCAGGGAATCCGAAGTCCGGCAGCTCGCTGACGACCCAGGCGCCGTTTTTGTGCAAATAGTATCCACTTTGCAGCAGTTCCGTTTCCCTCGCCACGTGAAACTGAGTCCATCCGTGGAACACACCGTTGATCCCGACTACATCCTTTTCATCCTGGGCCGTGTAAATAACCCACGCTTTCGCCGTGTTGGCCGGATTGAACCAAAGGGTGATAAACCGGAGGTTGGTGCCCTTGAATTCACGGTCGGCCACGACAATTTTATCCTTTGTAATTGCAACCGGTAACGCTTTCAGATTCCGCCTAATCCACAAATTGCCCGAGGCAGTTCCATACGTAACAACGGTGTATCGGGACAGATCTGTTTCCAGGGCTGCCGTATCATCCAAGAACAGTCCACGGTTCTTGAACACGCGTTTCGCATAGTTGCCGATGCGATCGCAGGCCTCTTTCGTGGCTTCACCGGTGGGTAATATAATCACCACATTTGTGTTGTTACCAAGGCATGCATTGATGCTCAACGGCAGAGCGGCGGGGTCTTGGGGCGTTTGTGAGAAGCAACTCACGGTGATCGTGAGTGCCAAGGGAAAACCGATGATGGCTAATAATCGCTTCATACAGGTATCCTCCCTCACTATGACGCATCGACTGAAAGTTTTGGATTCAAAAATCGTGGCGTGAACGTCCGGTTGTGAAGTGGTGTGCGCGAATTCGCGCACACCAGATTCTACGAAGTGGGCCCGCATTCTCTTGTCGCAAAAGCGCTTTGGTCGTCACTATAAGATGACGGTAGCAATTCGCTGGAGAAGGATAAGACATGGATCTAACCGACAAGGAATACGTGCAACGCTGTCGCGACGGGCATCCCGATGACTTCCGCCTGTTGGTGCATCGCTATCAGGGGCCGTTGTTCTCGTACCTGACGGGCCGGTTGAGGGACCGGTCGCGGGCCGAGGACGCGGCGCAGGAATCGTTCGTCAGGGCTTTTCAGTCGTTGAGCAAGCTGCGGAAACCGGAATTCTTTTATTCCTGGCTTCTGGGCATTGCGAGACGGGTGGCCCTGGAACAGTTCCGCTCCCTGAAACGTCGCCAGCAGGATCGTGAAATCGCGGAAACCATGATGGCCGACAGTCCCGACAGTGACGCAGACTATTCGTTGGATGAAGCCATTGCCGTTCTGCCCGAAACCTATCGCCAGGTGATCTTGCTTCGGTATTACGAAGAGCTGTCCTGCCAGGAAGTGGCCCAGCGACTCGAAATGCCGCTCGGCACGGTCACCAAAACGCTTTCGCGAGCTTACGCCCTGCTTCGGCAGGAGCTTCAAGCGCGCGCAGGCGCGGATCGAACCATCAATCAAAAGGAGCACCCATGAACTGCATCGAATGCCGGGACAATCTGATTGCCTGCATTGAAGGGTTGCTCGGCGATGAGGAATCTTCCCAGTGCCAGGCACACCTCGAAACGTGCGCGGCTTGCCGCGCGGAATACGCGTCCTTTGCCAAACTGCAACAGCAGTTGGTCGCGCGCGGCCAGGCGGCCGCCGACGTGTCCATCGTTGAGCCGGTCATGCGCCGGGTTCGCGCAGTCCCTGGGGAACCGCAAAGGAACACCATCATGAGTATACTATTGAAGCATCGTTGGGGATTGGGTTTGGGCGCCACCGCGGGGGCAGTTGCTATTATTATTGTAGCCGCTCTCTTCACTGCACCAAAGATACAAGCCGCAGCCGTCGAGGTCATGACCAAGGGCGCCGAAGCAGCGGCCAAACTCACGACCATCCACATCCGTGGCCAATTGCGCACGGCGCCGAATGAGAACTTCAGCTACATCGATCCCGACCTCGACTTTGTCCCCGTGGAGTTGTGGAAACAATTCGGGCCGGAACTGAAATGGCGGGTCGACAAGCCCGGACGGCTGGCGGTCATGGACGGCCAGTCCACCGTGCTCTTCATCAAGCCCGACTTCGCGACCAAAGTGGGGCGGTCATCGAGCGCGTTCGACACGCAATGGTTGCACGAGATGGCGGATGTGAGTCAGACGCTCAATAACGAACTGAGCGCCAGCAAGACCCATGGCTGGCCCGTGACGCTTGCCCAGGAGCAAGGCACAGATGGAAAGCCAAAGTCTGTCGTTACCGTCGAAGCCAGTACGGGGGTGCTGACCGGCGATTACCTGAAGAACAAGTTCTTCAGCACCGCGGATACGCGTCGGGTTTACGTTTTTGATGACCAGAGCCAACTGTTGGAGTCGGTCAAAATTTATCTCCATGCCGACTCGGGCGAGAAACTGGTCTTCGAACTGGATCAGATTGACTATAACCAGCCGATTGAGGCCGGCGTGTTTCAACTGCAAGTGCCCGCGACCGTGGCCTGGCAGCAGGAAATGCAAATGTTGCCCGACAATGCAAAGTATGCCGCGATGACGTCAGAACAAGCGGCGCGGGCGTTCTTCGAGGCCTGTGGCCGGGAGGACTGGAATGAGGCAGGGAAATTCTGCACGATGACCGGCACGATCAAGGACTACCTGGGCGGCCTCGAAGTCATCAACATCGGCGATTCCTTCACTTCCTCGCTCTCGTTGATTAGTGGCGCACGTTTCGTCCCTTACGAAATCAAGCTCAAGAACGGCGAGGTCAAGAAGTGGAATCTCGCGCTGAAGAAAGACGGAAGGACCAGCCGTTGGTACGTGGACGGCGGAATCTGATCCGCTGGCCCATCCACCACCCTCAACCCAAGTCGGAGCGGAACTCTCACGAGTTCCGCTCCGCTCATGTTGAAACAGGAATGCCTGCCGGGATCGCCACGGATATGAGCTTGCGCATTGTGCGCTTACGCCTAATACTGCGTTCACACGTTGGTTACGGCTACTGATCCGGAACTCGCGAAACGGAGGATAGGCTCATGAAAGTCAAGAATTTGAAATGCGTCGCGTTTGCTTTACTGATGGCGCTCGCCGCCACACCCAACGTCCGCGCCTGGGATGGCATGGGGCATATGCTCGTCGCGCAGGTCGCGTACGACCGTCTCAACGACAAAGCCCGCGCGCACGTGGACGAATTGGCCGCCAAGCTCCACAAGGGCGATGCACCGTATAACGCCATCAACATCGCCTGCTGGGCCGACGACATCAAAGGGCCGGCGGGCGATCCGCAGTTCCGCGGCTTATACAAACCGTGGCACTACATCGACATCGGCTGCAACGCCAACGACCCGGATCAATTCGCCAATCCTCCTGCTTTGACCCCGACCAACGGCAACGTCCTCGTCGCGCTGACTCATTGCGTCGATCTCATCCGGAACAAGCAGACCGATGCGTTGGTCACGAACGAGTCCGTCGCGCTCGCCATGGTCATGCACTTCGTCGGCGACATCCACCAGCCGCTGCACACGACCGCGCGCTATAATCCGGACGCGAAGCCTGGCGACAAATTCAAGGATGACGCCGGCGGCAACGGTGTGAGTGTGGCCAATCTTGGTGACGAAGTTTATGGGAAGAATCTGCACTCGTTCTGGGACGAGGCTTATCGGCGTTACTACGAGAACGGTCAAGTCAAGACCCTGGATCCGCTCGACCATGCGCTCGCCCCGGACAGCCCGCCATTGAAAGAGTGGCTCAAGAAGCTCCCTCTCGATGCGACGGGAAAGGTTGATACGAGTTATGACGTGAAGAAGTGGATCATGGAGTCGCACGAAATCGCCTGCACCCAGGTCTACGGCACGCTCGGCGAACCTTACGGGGCCAAGAACATCGTGCTGAAGGAAGAATACGTCAAACAAGCGACAAACACCGCGCGCCATCAGCTCGTCGTCGCCGGCTATCGCCTCGCCGCGCTACTCAACGATCTCTACGGGAAATAAGTCAGGCGAAGCCGTCTATTGCAACGACACGCTTCATTTGGAGGGCCACGCTCCGTCGTGGCCGCTTCTCAAGCATTGCAGAAGCAACGGACGCGACGTTTCGCGTCCCTCCATAACCCTTCAGATCAAGTGTGTCGCAGCACTAGGGATGCGCAGGTACGAGAGTCACCGTGAAGATGTAAGGTGACGCGGCGCTGTCCGTGCTGACATTGGTATTGGGCACCGTGCTTTGGATTCCCCCGACGATGTAACCGACCACAATGGGGCCACTTCCCAGCGCATCGTACTTTAGTACGCCATTCCGATAAGCGGGCAATCCATCCGCGGGAATCAGGGTGGCATTGGCTCCGAAGAGAAGTTGGTTGCCCGGATTGGATCCGTTGGACAGAATTACGGGATACTCAGAGTTTATCAGGCACTGCGAGAACACCCCGTGTCGATCGCATTTGATGGCCGTTACCTGGTTGATGAACGGTAATTCGGAGTCGGTCTGAAACGCGCTGCTGGCGAAAAAGCCGAAACTGATACCACCCATCAGGACCGTGTACGAGTTGCGCTCTTTACGTGAGTAGAGTTCCAGCGTGGGACAAATCCAATTGTTCATTCCTTGCTTGAACGTGGTGGCACCGGCGGGATTGGCCATCTTGGAGATGCCATTCCGACTGATCTCAACCGGGACTGTCCAGATTCCATCCGTCGGGGTAAACGTGCCGGAAAAGGCCACAAAATTCTGGCGACCGCGCTCGATGATCGGCACGACGTTCAGGTTCGCACGTCGGTAGTTGGGATCCGGGGTCTTGGGCATTGCCTTCTGGGCGACAAAAGAAAGATTCGTTCCATGGTCCACGATGTGGAATCGCCGAACCTGTTCGGAGTAGGTGCCGTCGGCTGTAATGTCGGCCCCTTCAAAGTCCTGCCCAAACACAAGAAGCGCGTGGTGGGGGCGGGCCTCGGTCATGACCCCGCCGGTGATCTGAAAGATCGGGTCGAAGATCTGGCGGATATGTTGCGCGGCGGTTTCGTTGGTGGAAGGACTCGTTACCCAGTGCATCAGGCCGGGAACGTCGATGGCGGTCAAGGCGGCCTTGGTGGTGAAGTTGCTCGTGGAAGTGTCAATGCCAAAGCCGCCCGACATGTAGAGCGTATTTCCCGACTGGTACGACTGCGCGGCGGTTACCGATAGGAGATCGATTTGATTCGTCGTCAGGCCTGAACCGGAGTTGGTGAGCGAACGCGTTGTGACCGTTTGCAAGTTGGGATCGACGACAAAGACCGTCGTGTTCTGCGTGTCTGGCGGGAAATTATTGTTCCCACTATTGAACCCGTGTAGGCCGTTGATCCGGCCTGACAACAACAACCACTTACCGCCGTGTGTTCCCAGGACGTAGGATTGCAGGCCGCTTGGCAAAGAAAAGGGCGCCTGTTCAATCTGGATCTGAAACGGCACGGCGTTGCTGGAAAGGATCGGGCTCAGCGTATCGGTCTGATTCTGAGCAACGACCAGTGAAGTCCATCCCCACGCAATTCCGAAAATGAAATACCTGAGCCAGACCGATAATCTTTTCATAAGCCTTCCTCCTTGTACCGACGCGACCTTAGAACGCGGGCGGGTTGCGTGTCAACGTGCTTGCGTGGCATCCGTAACAAGTGGGAAGTTGGCAATGAGGCCCAATTTGTCGACCGTTAATAGCCAAGACCAAGTCTGCCCTCTTCGGCGGCTTCAGCCTGAGTTCCAAAATACAGCTCCGCAAATGGTCCGCCGCCACCCACCGGATACATGTTCAGGTGTGGCAATCCCGGAACAACGTGCGGATGCGTCAGTTCAAAATCGCCTTGTCCTTTCGAAATCTGCACCCATTGTCTTGAATCGGGGTGAGTACTGTTCGTCGAACTGGTGGTAATATAGAGGGCCAGACGTGCACGGTCTGTACTGACCAGATTGTAGTGGCCCTTGACGACCATTTGTTCTTTGGTTCGCCTCACGGAAGTGATGACGATGGAATCGCCATTTGGAAACGACGTTTGGCCAATATAAAAAGTCGTACTCTGATGCAAATTCGCGGCTATCAGGACAATCAGCCAGATCGCGGCGTTGATGCTGCCGACTTTGATTGCTCTCTTGCCGAACGGATTCCGGCGCGCACAGATTCCCAAGATAATGCCAAACAAGGCCGCCGCCAAAATCGACCAGACCAAAAGCGCCGGGGGATTTGGAGAAAGACAGATCGTCAAAATCCCCAAAACCCCCGCCAAGCCGGCAAAAAACAACGCTTGCTTCCCAAGCCACCCCAACTGTGCGCGTTCTGCATAAGCCGGAAGAATCAAATAACCGATGGCGCGCCATTGGCCGTCGTGTTCCCGTGAAAACGTTACGGTCTCCACCGCCGCTTTCAAGCCGGCGAAGGCCGTGTCGAACGTTACTATGAAGCGCGAGCCGAAACGCCGTGCCGTTCTCAATTGTCGCGAAATGACTTTGCCTTGTGGTTGGCGCGCGCTTTGCGACCGTTCAATCCATTCCACTTTTGTAATCGCCTTTTGAAAATACTTCGCGGCCGTGTCCCAGCTTTGCGCGTAATTACCGGCATCCATAATTGCCAGCCAGGATTCCACAACGGGAAGGGGATATGAACTTTTTGTCTTCACTTTGCGTCGTTCCACGAATTCAACAAGAAACGCGAATCCGATCAGCCCGAAGAAGCCGGAAAATCCGGAGAAGCCAAAAAAATGGTGCATTCCTGGTAGTGGTATGTCGCCGAGAAAAGACAGGAAGGCGAGAAAGCCAAGCGCGGAGACTTTGATCAGCGTGATAGCCCCCGGTGACGTAAATGTGATACCAAACAGGGTTTCTATGATGTGTACAAGCGGCGATTGATCGGCCCTCGTTCTAGTTGACGGAGCGGCAACTGGCGCGGTGGTACTCTCGGAATTCACAATCGTCTCCACCATGGTCTTCACTTCGCTGACTTGCTGGTAGCGGAGTTCAGGCTTCTTCTCCAATGCGCGCAACACCACCTCGTCGAGCCGCACGTCAATGTGAACTTTCTTCGACGGCGGTTCGATGGTTTTACCGGGCAGTTCGCCGGTGAGCATCTGGTAAAACACCACGCCCAGCGCGTAGATATCCGCGCGATGGTCCACGTTGGCGGGATGGGCAATCTGCTCGGGAGACATGTATTGTGGCGTGCCGATGATTTTGCCCGTCTCGGTTAGCAAAGGTGCGCCGGCCGGGCGACCAACGGCCACTGGTTCATTTGCACCGCCGATGATTTTGGCCAGGCCGAAGTCCGCGACCTTCACGCGTCCGCGACGGTCGAGTAGGATATTCTCCGGCTTGATGTCGCGATGAACGATGCCATGGTCGTGGGCGAACTGAAGCGCATCGCAGATTTGCGGCACGATGGCCAGCGCTTCGCGGGGAGCGATGCGGCCGTTGACGAGCAGCTGCCGCAGATTTATGCCGTCCACAAACTCCATCATGAAGAAGTGCAGGCCGCCCGCCTGGCCGAACTCGTAGAGGATGACGATACCGGGGTGGTTGAGCTGCGCGAGCGCCTGGGCTTCGCGAGCAAAACGTTCGGCGAAGGCCGGGTCGCTGCCGATGCTGGGCGGGAGGATTTTGAGCGCCACGAAACGATTCAGCCTTGGTTGGCGGGCCTTGTAAACGGCCCCCATGCCACCCTTACCGATGAGTTCAAGGATTTCAAGTTGCGGGAAGAGTTTGGCCAGCTCTTCCACCGTGGGCGGAGTGAAAGGGGGACGCTTGGCACCGGCCGATTCCTCGCCGGTGGGAAAACCGGACTTTATGAGGCATTCCGGGCAAAGGCCCAACGGCACATCCGGGGCCAGCGGCTTCTGGCAACTTGGGCAAATGCGTTCGGTATCCATATGATCGTCGCTTCTACCCAGTTCTTAGGAATTGCGGGGGAAAGGTTACAGGCTGGTGCAAACTACCGTCGGGCCAGCACGGCAAAGAGGTGGCGCAATTCCTCATCAATGTCCTCAGACTCAGCCATTGTCTCGCCAATCTCTTCACGGAGTAATTGTCGGTAGCGTTTGCGCAGGCGATGCACCGCCACCTTGACTGCACCCTCTTGCATGCCCAGGCCGTCGGCCAGTTTCGCATAGGGCTGCAGTTCGCGATCGCCGACCAGGGTTGGATGCAACGCGGCGAACAAGGCGCCTTTTCCCTCACGGTCATATTCACCTCGCAGGCGCTGCAACACCGTGTCGAGCAAGGTCAACGCCCAGCGTCGCTCGAAGTATTGCTCGGGCGTGCTGTTGTCCGCTGGCTCGTGTCCATAGCGGGTTTCTCCCGTGTCCAGTTGCAAGGGTAGCAGCGGGATCCCGCCTCCGCGCTTTTGGGCGCGCAGTTTGTCCCATTCGTCCGAGAGAAACCGGCTCATGGCCGTGAGCAGGAATGTTCGGAAGCGTCCGCGCTCCTGTTTGGCGTCACTTACCCAATGGCGTTCGAGCAACCGCGCGAAGAATGCCTGGGTGAGATCCTGGGCATCGTGCACCGAGTGATCGCGGCGGCGCACATAGGCGTACAGGGGATACCAGTAGGTCTGACAGAGCCTCGCCAAAGCATCCCGGGCGTGGGTCGTGTCGCTCTGCCCGGCCTTGAGCACTACCGACCAATGTGTCGTGGCGAAAACCGGATGTTGATATTCACCGGCCGCCGAGTCGCTGAATCCGGGTGCGCCGTTGGTCGACGTGCTCACAGCGTTTCAGAGTAGAGAGTGGCGAACCTCAAAGCAAGCCCTTGGCGCGAGCCTGATTCCAAGCTTGCACTTTGGGATGGGCGGGAGTATTTAGCGGACCAAGTCCCGCGCTGGCGGGATCCCGAGGACGGGACGTGGAGATGGAGAGGCCCAGTCTGGGAGGTGATGGCACGTGGCTGCTTTCAATGCAGTTCCGCCCCGGCATGAAGACACCGGCGGGGCGCGTTATGGTTTTGACCCGATGCGGTTTGGTCTCATCGGCGGGGTGATTCTCGCCGCTGCGATTGTCTGCGGGCTCGTGTTCGCGTGGTTCTTCTGCCGCATCGAGCCACCCACCGGAACCTGCGCGATCCTGACCCGGCTCGACGGCAAGGATATCCCTGCCAACGAAATCATCGCCACCTCGCCCGACCAGAAGGGCATCCAGTTGGATCCGCTGAGCGAGGGACGCTATTTCCGCAACCCGGTGTATTGGCACTGGGAGATTGTGCCGTTGGTCCAGATCCAGCAGAGCGAAGTCGGCGTGCTGGTCCGGCAGTTTGGCAAGACCGCGCCGGCGGGCCAGTTCATCGTGAAGAACAAGGAGCCGGACGGCACACAGTATCGCGGCGTGATCGAGGAACCTTTGCGGCCAGGCACGTACCGAATCAATCCCAACGCCTACCACGTCGAGAAACGGCCCGCGGTGAAGATCGAACCCGGCGAGGTCGGCGTGGTAACGCTCCGTTACGGACGCGATCCGGCGGAGGCGAACACGATTCTTGTGAAGGAGGGTGAGCGCGGTGTGCAGGAAACGCCGTTGCGGCCGGGCACGTATTACCTCAACCCGTACATCTATCGCGTGGACGTGGTCGGTGTGCAGAGCCATAAGACGGAATTCGAGATCAACTTCCTTTCGAGGGACGGCTTCCGCTTTCCCGTCAAGGGCGCGGTCGAGTGGGCGGTGGAGGAGGCGAAGGCGCCCGAGGTGTTCGTGAAGATCGGCGACGAGGAGGACATCGTCAACAAGGTGATCCTGCGCTCGGCGCTTTCGATGAGCCGCATCCAGGGATCGAAGTACAGTTCCGCCGATGTCATCAGCGGCACGGTGCGCAAGGCGTTTCAGGATGAATTCAGCAAGCACATCACTTCCGAGTCGGCGAAGAAGAACGTTTTGGTGAAGGCGGCGCTAATCAGTGAAATTGAGCCGTCGCAAAAAATCGCCGAGCCAATTCGCGAACGCGAGATCGCCATCCAGACCCGCGCGAAGTACCAAAGCGAAATCGAGCGGGCCAAATCGGATGCGAATGTTGCCCAGCAGCGGAAGATGCAGGATCAGCGGGTCCGTTTCGTGACGGCGGAGACCACGCGCACCAACGAGATTCAAAAAGCCACGAAGGAGCAACAGGTGCAGGTCATCGCCGCGCAGCGCGACCTCGAAGTCACCCGGAAAGACCTGGAGACGGCGGAGAACCAGTCCCAGGCGATCATTTCCACGGGACAGGGCGACGCGGACGTGATTTCCTACACGCGGACGGCCGAGGCGAACGCGCTACGGTCGATCGTCCTGCCGTTCGGCAGCGGGGAGGCGTACGCACGGTACCTGTATTTGAAGAAGATCGCGCCGAACATCGATTCGATCCTCGCCAATTCGGACGGCCCGCTTGCGGAACCCTTCCGGGATCTATCGAAGTCGCCGAAAGGCGGTGCCAAGTGATCGGTCAACGGCGGGAACGTCGAACGCTGAACGTTGAACTTCCCACGTTGAAAGAGGAAGGCACGACCTATCGGATTTACGACCTGGAAGAGAGACTTTTGGAGTACGCTGCCAGCATTATCCGTCTGGTGGAGAGATTGCCTGCGATGCGTGCAGGCAATCATATCGCGGCACAGTTGTTGAGGTCCGGAACTTCGCCACTGCCCAACCACGCCGAGGCACAGGCCGCTGAGTCCCGCAACGACTTCATCCACAAGTTGAAGATTTGCCTCAAGGAACTGCGGGAGTCGCTCCGCTGGTTGAAGCTCATGAAGCGCGTGCCGCTTTTGCAGCCGCCATCGCAAGTTGATGCGCTTCTAGCGGAAACGGAGGCTTTGGTCAAAATCTTCGTGGCCGGCGTCCGCACCGCCGCCGCGAAAAATGGTCGCCCGTCCCCAGTTGGACGTTCGAAGTTCAACGTTGGACGTTCAGAGTTGAATTCGTCGAAGGGAGGCGGGCAATGAAGAACCGCACTCTCACGATGGGGATCGCCGCGGCGCTGGTGGTGCTGCTGGTGTACGTGTTCGTCTATGAAGGTTTTTGGGTTTGGGTGGTGGAAAATACGGTGGTGCCGTCGAACAAGATGCTCATCGTGATTGCCAAGACCGGCCGGGAAATGCCACCCGGCCAAATTATCGCGGAACCCGGACAAAAAGGCGTGCTCCTCGAACCCCTCGGCCCGGGCCGTCATTTCGTTAATCCCTTCCTGTACGAGCGGCAATTGAAAGACCAGGTTGTCGTGTCCGGCGGCGAAGTCGGCGTGGTGATCACCAAGTTCGGCAAGGAACTTCCCGCGGGCGAATTCCTGGCCGGCCCCGGCGAACGCGGCATCCAGCGCGAGGTGCTCTTGCCCGGCACCTACCGCCTCAATCCGTACGCCTACGAAATCCGCGTGTTGAAAATGATTGAGATCGATCCCGGCTACGTGGGTGTCGTCACGGCGCGTTCGGGCAAGCCCGCGCAAACGCAACTCGCCGGTCCCGGTGAGCGCGGCGTGCAAAAAGTTGTCCTGCAACCCGGCCTGTATCCACTCAATCCCGAGGCGTTTTCCGTCGAGCGCATTGAAATCGGCTACAATCAAATCACGATGGCCCATGCGGGCAAGCTGCCGCAGTCGCAAACCTCGGGCCAGTTTGCCGGCAAGGAGAAACAGGCGGTAGCGATTGGTGAGGCGGCGCAGCGGGCCCAGGTTCCTTCCGGCCAGTACGGTATTCCCGTCCTGCCCGCGGTCACGTTCCCGTCGAGCGACGGGTTTGAGATCACCATCGACGTGACGTTGCTCTGGCAGTTGCTGCCCGAGGATGCACCGTCGGTCGTGGCGCGCTACGGTAACATCAAGAAGATCGAGGAGAATATCCTGATCCCCCAGATCAACTCCACGGCCCGCATCAAGGGATCGACGTTTGGCGCGGTGGACTTCATCGTCGGCGACAAACGCGAGGAATTCCAGCGGGCCTTCCAGGAAACCATCGAGACGACGCTGCAGGAGAAGAAACTGCAGGTGGATCTCGCGCTCGTGCAGGACACGCTGGTACCCGACAACATTTCGGGGCCGATCCAGGACGCGCGCATCGCCGCCGAGTGGAACATTACCAACGTGGAGAAGACGAAGACCGAAGCCAACAAGGCGGAACTCGACGAGAACGTCGGCAAGATTCGCCAGATCGAGCAGGTTGTCGAATACGAGACGCAGCGGCTGGAAGGCAACATTCACGCCGAGCAGGAAAAACAGGTGAACGAAACCGCCGCGCAGACGCGGTTGCTCGTCGCGGAGTTGGCGCGGCAGACCGCCGCGATTCGCGCGGATATCAAACGCAAACTCGGCGGAGCCGAGGCGAAAGTGGTGGAGCTGAAGGGCAAAGCAGAAGGCGACGGCTACGCCTTGCAGGTGAAAGCGGTCGGCACGCCGGCGGACTACGCGTTCTACCAGTTCGCCCAGCAACTGCCCGATCAGGTGAAGCTCATGTTGATCTACGCCGGTGCCGGCACCTTGTGGACGGACCTGGACAAAGCGATGAAAATTGCGCCGCTGGGCGTGTTACAGGAGTTGCAACAAGGTCCTCCGCCCGCCAGCAAATGAGGCCCGCGCTTATGCCCGCGAACTTCGATCACCGCATCTTCCACCGACGCCGCAAACTGTTCAAAGTCATCGGCCTCGTGCTCGTGCTGACGGGCGTGTTCGTGCTCCTGAATATGATGGGCGAACTACCCGAAGAACCGCTGAAAGGCACCGGTGCGATCTTCGCGGGGACCGTGTTGATCCTGTTTGGAATCCTTTTCCTCTACCATGGCTACAAACTCCCGCTCGAAGAAGCTCTGGAACTCATCCACGAACGCGGCCGCGGCGTCACCGAGTCCGAAATCGTCCATGACATGCGCGTGGATCAACCCACCGCCGGCCGCATCCTCCGCGCCCTCATTGCCAAGGGCTTCCTCCGCCGCGCCACCGAGCAACCCAGTCACACCGAAGAAGTGTTCGAGCCGGTGAGGTAGCGATCGGGTTGGTCGCAGCCGGTACGGGTGCCGGTGAGGTGGAACAGAAAGGCGGGGCTCTTCCGGAACAAATCTCTTCCCCCGGGTCTCTTACTCTTGGTTGCAGAAGGCGTGTGTTCATCAATAAAAATCCGCTGCATGGGAGCGAGGGAATGAAAACTGCGTTGAAATCACTTCTTGTCTCGGCATGTTTCCTGTCTTGTTGTCTGGCGAAGGCGCTGGCCGCGACAAATACGCTCCAAATTTTCAACTTCAATTTCGGCGCGCTTCCGTCAACCCACATCGATCCGATCATCACACTCGGCGACACGGTTACGTGGGTCTGGACGAATGGTCATCACAGCACCACCGCGGCACCCGGCCAACTCGAAAGCTGGGATTCCGGTGTACAGAACACGCCATTTACCTTCAGCCATACGTTTAGCCAACTGGGTACCTTCAACTACTACTGTATGGTTCACGGTACCAGTACGGGCTGCCGGGGCGTCGGCGCAATGTCGGGAATTATCACCGTGGTACTCACCGGCTCGCCACCCTATCAGGTCACCGGAATTACGATGCAAGGCAGTGACATTCTTGTCTCCTGGGTGACGGGCGGTATTTGCCAGACCAATATCCTGCAGCGCACTACGGGTGCCGCTGACGGCAGCTACACCAACAGTTTCACCGATGTTTTCACGGTACTCAGCACCACGGGCAATGCCACCAATTACCTGGACGTCGGCGCGGCCACCAACTTCCCGTTCTGTTACTACCGCATGCGCGTGCCATGAACCCGGCGGGTGTCTGGCCTCAAAGCTCCGACGTGGGTCGGAAGGGGAGGCCGCGTTTGCCTTTGAAGAGCTTCTTAAGGCGGCGGTCACTGGAGCTTTTCTTGCGGCGGATTATTGCCGGTGCGACACGGTTTCCAGCCTGGCGACGGGCCTTGCGTCCGGCCAGCCAATCCTCCCACGAAATGGGCTTGTCAGCGGGAATCGAAGGGATTTTTCGCTTTAAGTTCACGGGCGACCTTTCCGACCAGTGCTTGGCACTCGTTAAGAATACGATATTGGCTGGACTTGGCAAGTCGGGTGACTTCGCGCCAGTCAATTTCAAATCCACTAGTCAGAGCGGCGGCGATAAATTTGCGGGCGCAGTTCGCCGCGTCCCGATTTGACTGCGGATAGACGGAGACGAGAATCCGTTCGACGAGCAGCTCCTCCGGATTCATCAACGTGACGATGCCATAAGGAGCTTTGAGTTTGCGGAAGCTACTTCTGGATTCAGTTTCGACGAGGCCGAGCAAATCCACGAATATCCCGGCGACTTCCCAGCTCCGCGGACCGCCCTTGGCGCCAAGCCGGCCCATGATCTCCTGTCGCAAGCGAAGGGGAATGGGCGTGCCCGGTTTGATCTGGCACAAATCGATGTCGCCTGACAGGTAGGCGCCGTCGGTATAGAACTCGATGGCGGAGCCGCCGACGACAACCAACTCAATGCCTCGCGCGCGGAAAAGCGCGCTGACGAGCGAGGCGAGCTTCTGCGATTTCAGGTTGGGGTCGCGCTCGTTGCCGATGTCCTTCAGCGCGGCGGCGATCTTCTGCGGGCTCATGCGAAGAAGCTTATTCAAACCCGGGCGAAAAGGCGATTGAGTTTTCCCAACGCCGCTACCGGGACAACTACGCTGACGGTTCCTCTTTCCGATAGCTGGAGACAACCCAGTCGCTGAGGAATTTGTCGGGGTCGGCCAGGGCGGACCTGGGGATGACGAATTCGGATTGGCCGGCGTTGCTCTTCACGAGATTCAGGCCGAACTGGTAGTCCTTGAAAAGTTCACGGCAGAGATCGGTAACGGATTTGTTGGCATGTTGGGCGCGTTCGATGATCTCTTCGACCGCGTCGGGCTCCAGGCGCATCCGCAACTTGTGTTTCCCCTCGAACCGGCGCTCGAAATCGCGAACGAGTTGGCGCATCAACTCGCGCTGCGCGTAGGCCGGTTCGTTGAGGATGCGCTGTAGTTCCGCTTCGGGATTCTCCACGAGCGACCGCGTGACGACGAATTGCCGCACCGTCGAGGAAGGCAGCTCGAACTTGAACTCGCGCAACCCACGCTCGCAAACGGTGAGCAGTCCGCGCGCGCCGGTGTTTTCGAGCGCGGCTTTCTCGGCGACGGCGTGCAGACCCTCATCCGAAAACATCACGTCGATGCCGAAGGCGTGAAAGCTCGACTCATATTGCTTGATGACCGAGCCTTCGCTCTGCTTGAGGATATGGTACAAGTCGGCAACGGTGAGTTTGTCGAGGACGACGCGGACAGGCAGGCGCCCGATGAACTCGGGTTCAAAACCGTACTTCACGAAGTCCTCCGTCTGCGCGCGGCGTTGGAGTTCCGCTTCGCTAACGGATTCCGCAAGGTGTCCTCCAAAACCAATGTCTGCCTGGCGGACGCGTTTACGAATGATCTCCAGCATCTGGTCGAAAGCGCCGCTGACGATGAACAGGATGTGCTTGGTGTTGATCGTCTCGCGTTTGACCTTGCCGCCGCGCCGCTGGTATTCGAAAGCGGCTTGCAATTGAGCCTGAATATCCGTGGGCGAGCGCAGGGGGACTTCCGTTTCCTCCATGAGTTTCAAGAGATTGGTCTGCACACCACGACCGCTGACATCACGACCGATGACATGGGCGGGTGTGGCAATCTTATCGATCTCGTCGAGATAAACGATGCCGTAACTTGCGAGGTTCACGTCGCCGTCCGCGCGGTGGATCAGCTCGCGCACGAGGTCTTCCACGTCGCCCCCCACGTAACCGGTTTCGCTGAACTTGGTGGCGTCCGCCTTCACAAACGGCACGCCGATGAGGTCGGCGATCGTCTTGATGAGATACGTCTTGCCCACGCCCGTGGGGCCGATGAGCAACACGTTCTGCTTCACATAATCGCGAAGTTCCTCGCCGCGCTCGGCGGCCTTGACGTGGTTGTAATGGTCGCAGACGGCGATGGCGAGGGCCTTCTTGGCGTCTTCCTGCTGGATGACGAAACGGTCGAGATGCGCTTTGACTTCCTTGGGCTTGAGATGGAAATTAAACTCGATCTCTTTGCGTTTCGGTTCCTCGGTTGGGGGCGTGGTTTCCACCGTCTCGGTCTGGGGCGAGGCGAAGACGACGCGGTCGCCAAACTCCTGCTTCATGAATTCAGAGAGCTTCTTCTGGATTTCTTCCGGCGATGGCAATGGTTGGTCAGAGCTCATGGCTGAACACTGTAGCTCACTCCGTCGAATTTTCAACGGTCGGCGCGAGCGCAGCTACGAATTGTTCGAGACCGCCGTCTTTGCCAATGACCACCAGGTCGTCACCCGCGAACAGCCGGGTGGTGGGTTCGGGCATTTCTGTGACATTGCGTCCCGTGACGGGGTCGCGCCGCTTGATGACGAGGATATGGACGCTGTAACTGGAACGCGGCGCCAACTCCGCCAGCGTGCGTCCGTTAAGGTGTACCGGCAGCTCAAGGGTGCGCACTTCGAAGCCTTCGGGCAGTTCTACGAAGACATCGCGCTTCTCGTCGCCTTCGCGAACGACAAAGTGTCCGAGGAGCTGCCGCTTGTGCATAATCTCCTGGCTGTACACGCCCAACAGGTCGCGTTTGGAAATCCAGCCAATCAGCTTGCGGTCCGTGGGATTGTCAATCACGGGCAGGCGTTCGGCGTTCTCGCGCCAGAAAATGTCCATGACGTCGGACAGAGTCTGGCGCGGGGTCACGAATTGGAACGAGTCGTCCACGAGATCGTCGGCGATGACGGACGACAGGGACTCACCCTGGTGCAGCATTTCCTTCATGGAATGAAGGCGAATCGCGCCCAGGAATTTCCCGGTACTGTTCACCACGTAAATATTACTGTACGGCTCCTTCAGGAACTGCTCGACGATCATGGAGAAGGGAACCGAATGGCTGATGGCGGGGACGTCATCGTGCATGATGTCCTCGACCCGTAGTGATTGCATGACGCCCGCTTCGAGACCCGTGGGCAGCGTTACGCCGCGCCGGTGCAGCGATTCTTCCTCCATCGAGCGCGCCCTGAAGAGGCGCGTCGTGAAATGGCTAACGATGCACACGAGCATGAGCGGCAGCACGATCTGATAGTTGTTGGTCTGTTCGAAAATCATCATGATCGCCGTGAGTGGCGCGTGTGTCATTCCGGCGAGGAGACCGCCCATGCCCACCAGCGCGTAGGCGCCCTGCTCGGCCGTCGTAGAGGGAAACAAGTGGTGAACTTCGTAGCCGAACGCGCCCCCGACCAATGCGCCCAGCATGAGTGAGGGTGTGAAGAGTCCGCCGGCACCACCCGAGCCGAACGTCAACGAAGAGGCGAGGATTTTCATCGGTATCAAGAGGAGCAACAGCGTCAGCGTTAGCTCCTTTGCACCCTGGAGCGTCAGGTTCACCGTTTCGAAGCCGTTGCCGTACACGTGGGGAAACCAGACGCCGATGACGCCGACCAGCGTCATCCCGATCGCCGGTTTGATCCACTTCGGTCCCGGAAGTTTTTCAAACACATTTTGCGACGTAAACAGCGAGCTCATGAACAGCAAGGAGATCAGCCCCGAAAGCAATCCCAGCCCGAGGTACGGCAGGAGTTCCCACGCCGACACAAGTTCATAATGCGGCACCACGAAGCGTGGGAGGTTACCCATGGCACTACGGAACACCAGTGTGGAAATCACCGACACCACGACAACGGGCCCGAGCACTTCGAGCGCGAAGTTGCCCATGAGGATTTCCAGCGCGAACAGCGAGCCGCCAATCGGCGCGTTGTACACGGCCGCCAGGGCCGCCGCCGCCGAGGCGCAGACCAGTACGCGAATTTGTTGCGTCGAAAGTTTGAAATGGCGTCCCGTATAGGAACCGATGGCGCTGGCCAGCAGCGCCATGGCGCCTTCGCGACCGAGGGAACCGCCCGTGGAAATCGTCACAATGGCCGCCCAATCGCGCGGTACGGTCTGGCGCACGGAAATTGCCCCGCCTTTCAGGGACACGGCCTGCATGATGGTGGTGATGCCCCCGCCGCGGGTCTGCACGCGAAAGAACCAGCCGATCACGCCCACCAAAAGGCCGCCGACAAGAGGGATGATGATGCGGAGCGGCCAGGGGTTTTCGGATGCAGCGCCAAGCAGATTCTGACCGCTACCCCAGAACTGGTTCTGGAGGAAGGAAATGATATGCGCGGTCACCACGGAGGTGAGCCCAACTGCCAGACCGACCAACGGCAGGAGCAACAGAAAGACATTCTCGCCGTAAGTGCGTTTGGCCAGTTGCGCCCAGATCAAGGTCCGGGACTTATTGCCAATTGACCGAACCCATTGGGGCAGCAGTTGCATCCGTGACACTCTACTAACAAATCCGGGGCGGTGGGTCAAACCAAGCCCTGCCGGAAAGTCTTGCAATCGAAAAAAAATGAGCGATTATGGAATGCGGCGTGTCTGACGTAACAAGGAGTTCTGACGTGCCGCAGAAGCAAAGGATGGCTGGCTGCAACGTTCAGCAAGAGGAAAGGGGGATTTAGGCATGACGCAGAAAGATTTAACGCCCGAGCAAATTGCCGCTCGTGCCTACCAGCTTTATCTCGAACGGGGACGCACCAACGGGCACGATTTCGATGATTGGCTACAGGCGGAATACGAGTTGAGGCAATTGCCGGTCCGCAAACTCGCCGAGTTGGAGCCGCCGGCGGTTCCGCGAGGCAAAGCCAGTTCAAGATCCATCATCGATCTCGTCCGTACGGCGATGTACTAGCCGCTCGATGGAAGAAAAACAGCCGCAGGCGGGCGACCAGCGTAATACTACTTTCCGAGTTGCCCGTGCCTCTTCATGAAACGGGCAATGCGCTTCACATCCACAGCGTTCGACCACAGGCCGTCCGCTTTGAAGTGCGATCCCACAATGAACCCATCCGCGAGCGTGTAGTACTTCGCCAGGTTCTGTGCCGTCACGCCGGAGCCGAGATAAATCGGTAGGTGGCAATGTTCTTTGGCCGAGCGGATGTCTGCGAGCTTCGGTGGATCGCCCGTGACCGTTCCGGTGATGATCACCGCGTCGCCGCGCATGAACTCGACGGCTTCCGCCGTTTCGCCGATCCCGATGTCCGCCGTGATCGCGTGCGAACTGTGCTTCTTCTTCACATCGGCCCAGACTTGCACGCGGTCGGCGCCGATCTGCTTGCGGTAGCGGAGGAGGGGCGCCGCGGACGCCTGGATGAGGCCCTCGTCGGCAACGTGGGCGAAGGCGAATCCTTCGACGCGGGTGAAATCCAGGTTCGCCGCGTGCGCGACCGCCATCGCTTCCGTGTTTGCGCCAGCCAGGATCTGGACACCGCACGGCAGTTTGGCCGTTTCTTTTACCGCCGCAGCGACGATGGCCATTACCGCAATGACTTCCGGGCCGACTTCGCCGCGCAGGTACGGCGCATCGTGCATGTTCTCGATCATGATGCCGTGCACGCCTTCCTCGCGGTAAATCCTGGCCTCGCGCAACGCCTGCGCCTCGATCTCGCGCACGCTTCGCCGGCTGGCGGGCGTACCGGGCAGGGCCTCCAGGTGAATCATGCCAACGACTGGTTTAAGCGATGAAAAGAGCGGATTCTTTGCGGGCATAGTGAATGGATTATAGCGACCGGCCCGGCCAAACCAAGCGCGTTGATGAGCGCGACAAAACACCCGTAAGCGAGTTCTCTCTTGTTCGCGCCGCTGCAACGTGGTTTGCTTTTCGCGATGCCAGCTCCCGCGACCATGCAAGCGAATACGCAATCCGATTGGACGGTGATTCGCCGTCTCCTGGGGTTGAGTTGGCGTTATCGCATGGGCTGCATCAAGGTGTTCCTCTACCAGTTGATTCTGCTCGCGATGGGTTTGGCGGGGTTGGGGCTGACGGGATTGGGCATTGATTTCGTTCGGTGGCAGATCCAAACAACGGCGACACCGCCGCACTGGCCGTTCGGGCTGGCGCCGCCGGCGGCCTGGCCGCCCATGAGAGTGCTCGTGTTGCTGGCGGCGATCATGTTCACGTTCGCGATCCTGCGGGCCGTGCTGAATTATGTTTACAGTATTGCGGTGGCCGTGTTGGTGGAGCGGTACATTGTGGTCGAGATGCGGTCACGCGTCTATGAGAAGCTCCAACGACTCAGCTTTCGATTCTACGATGCCAACGAGACCGGCTCGATCATCAACCGCGTCACCGGCGACTCGCGCGCGGTCGCGAACTTCGTCAACAACGTCCTGATCCAGAGCATCATCATGTTGCTGTCGTTGTTCGTGTACCTGGCGTACATGCTGACCATCCATGCGAAGCTCACGCTGGCGTGCCTGGCGGTGATCCCGGTGTTGTGGGTGATCGCCGCCATCTTCTCGCGGCTCGTGCAGCCCGAGTATATCCGCAACCGCGAGTTGGTGGACCGGATGATTCTCCACGTTGCCGAGACCGCACAGGGCATCCAGACGATCAAGGGTTTCGCCCGCGAACGGGAGCAGCTCGCCATCTTTGAAGCCAGCAACGAAGCCGTGCGCGTGCAACAGCAGATGATCTTCTGGCGCGTGAGCCTGTTTGTGCCGTCGATCGGGATGCTGACGCAGGTGAGCCTGTTTGTGCTGCTGATTTACGGTGGGCACCTGGTCATTGTGGGCGAATTGCCGCTGGGCACGGGCATGGTCGTGTTCGCGGGGCTCCTGCAACAGTTCGCGGCGCAGATCGCGAATGTCGCACAGGTTGCCAACACCATCCAGCAGAGCCTCACGGGAGCGCGGCGCGTGTTCGAGGTGCTCGACGCGCCGATTGAGATTGTCAACCCGCCCAACGCGACCCGGCTTCCCCGCGCCACGGGGGCCGTGCGATTTGAGAACGTCAGCTTCGGGTACAACGCCGGCGATGATCCCGAGTTGCGGGACATCACCTTCGAGGTGCGGCCCGGCGAGAGCATCGCCATTCTCGGCGCGACCGGGTCGGGTAAGACAACCTTGTTAAGCTTGATTACGCGCTTCTACGATCCGCAGCGGGGTCGCGTGCTCGTTGACGGCACCGACGTGCGGCGGCTTGACCTCGACGATCTTCGCCGCAACGTGGGGCTGGTGTTCCAGGAGAGTTTCCTCTTTAGCAACACCGTCGCGGCCAACATCGCGTTCGGGCATCCGGATGCGACGCGGGAAGAGATTGAACGGGCGGCGAAGATTGCTGCGGCACACGAATTCATCGTGAACCTGCCCAAAGGCTACGACACGTTGCTCGGCGAAGGTGGGAAGGATTTGTCGGGCGGCCAGCGGCAACGGCTCGCCATCGCGCGCGCGCTGTTGCTCGATCCCACGATTCTCTTGCTCGACGACCCGACGGCGGCGGTTGATCCCGAGACGGAAAAGGAAATCCTGGAAGCGATTGAGAATGCCATGCGCGGCCGTACCACATTCATGGTGGCCAACCGGATCAGTTCGTTGCGTCGCGCCGACCGTATCATTGTGTTGGAGGACGGACGGATCGTGCAGGTCGGCACCCACGAGGAACTGGTTCGCGTCGACGGGCCCTACCGCCGCACGGCGGAATTGCAGTTTGCCACCTCATGAAAGCGGGCCTGACACAAGTACGGAAGGAAGACCTGGATGAGCTGAACCTGCGTCCGCTGGAGATGGGGTTGATCTGGCGCATGCTCCGGTACACGCAGGCGCATGCCCGCAAACGCAATTGGCTGTTCGCGCTCGTGTTGATCCGGGCGATGCAACTGCCCTTGCTGGCCTGGGCCATCGGCGCAGTCATCAACGGGCCGATCACGCGCCACGACCCGCGCGGCGTGATGTGGGGCGCGGTGGGATTCCTGGCGTTCGCGGCGGTGACGCAGTTCTGCTTTCACTTCCGCCAGCGGCTGGCGCTGGAGATGGGCGAGTCGGTCCTCCAGGATTTGCGGCGGGACATTTTCAAGCACCTGCTGCGGATGCCGATGAGTTTTTACAACCGGACGAAGATCGGGCGCATCATCAGCCGTTACACGTCCGATGCCGAGGCGATGCGGGTCGGCTGGCAGGATGTGTTTTTCGTCACGGCCGTCCAGGCCGGGCAGATGTTTTTTTCGGCGCTGCTGATGTTGTGGTACGACCGCGTGTTGTTTCTCGTCGTGCTGGCGATGGCGCCTGTGTTGGGGGTGATGAATTACCGTTTCCGCCGCACGCTCAGCAACGCGAACCGCAAGGTGCAGGAGAGCTGGAGCCGCGTGACGGCGACCATTGCGGAATCGGTCACGGGAATTCGCGTGACGCAGGGATTCGTGCGGCAGGACGTGAACGCGGGCCTGTTCACCGACCTGCTCATGGACCATTCGGTGTACAATCTCGGCGTGGCGCGGGCCACGGGCGTGTTTCTGCCGATGCTGGAATTGAACAGCCAGACGTTCACCGCGGTGTTGTTGATGGTGGGCGGCTATCGGGTGCTGAGCCCGGCCATTCACATGGACGTTGGCAACCTGATCCAGTTTTTCTTCCTTGCGAACCTGTTCTTCAGTTCGATCCAGCCGCTGGGCAATATGTACAACCAGGCGCTCGCGGCGATGGCGGGGGCGGAACGTATTTTCCGCTTGCTCGATACGCAGCCCGATTGGGAGGAACCGCCGACAGTGCGCGAGTTGCCGCGCATCCAGGGCCGCGTCGAGTTTCGCGATGTCAGCTTTGGTTACATCCCCGATCGCCTGGCGCTCGACGGCATGAGTTTTGTCGCCGAACCCGGACAGACCATCGCGCTCGTCGGCCACACGGGCAGCGGCAAGAGTTCCATGGTTAATCTCATCACGAAGTTTTATCTGCCGGGGGAGGGAGCGGTGTTGATCGATGGGTTCGACACGCGCGACATCCAGGGTGACTCGCTGCATCGTCAAATGGGCATCGTCAGCCAGCAGAACTTCCTCTTTACCGGAAGCGTGATGGACAACATCCGTTTTGCCCGGCCCACGGCGACCGACGAAGAAGTTGTGGATGCGGTTCGCAAACTGGATTTTCTTGATGTGATCGGTTCGCTCTCGGCGGGGTTTGCGACGGCGGTGGGGGAACGCGGCGCGAATCTCTCGCTCGGCCAGCGGCAGCTAATCTGCTTTGCCCGCGCGATGCTGGCTGACCCGCGCATCCTGATTCTCGACGAGGCGACGAGTTCCGTGGACGCCATGACCGAGGCGCGCATCCAGAAGGCGCTCGTGACCTTGTTGCAAGGCCGCACCAGTTTCGTCGTCGCCCACCGCCTCAGCACGATTCGCCACGCGGACCTGGTGCTCGTGCTCCGCCAGGGGAAGATCGTGGAACGCGGGACGCACACCCAACTGCTGGAGGCCGATGGCACTTACGCGGAGTTGTACCGGCAGTTTATTCGCGCTACGGGGACGACACCGCGGCAGACGGTGGTTTAGGCTACTATTATCTGGCGAGAGGAGCAGGTTTGATTCTCGACAAACCCTGTATTTTGTGTGGTATTAGGGTTGCTTGCGAAGCCTGGTAGTTTGTGAGCCGATGAGGACAAGAGCAAACATCTTGGTTTGCAGTATTCTGACAATCATCACCTTTGGAGTTCCGGTGGTGAGCCAGGCGCAGACCAATAGTTGGATTCAGTCGGGCGATGGCGCGTGGCAGAATCCGGCGAACTGGTTCCTATCCTTGGCTCCCACCAACACGCAATCGCTGGTCATCACCAACGACGTTTCCAAGACGGTAACGATCAATTCCACAACTTCCGCTGGTTTTCCCAAGACATTGACCATTGCCGATGTGATTCTTTCCGCTCCCAGCGGTGCGTTGAACATTCTGGATTTGTCCAACGCTGGCACCAGTACGCCGTTAAACGTGCTGAATAACTTTATTATTACAAGCGGTGGGATGCTGCGGCTGACCGGTTCGGGCTTGTGGATGGAAAGCAACACGAACGCGGCCCTGACCAATGCGACTTACGCCGTCCTGAGCAACGGTGTCTTGAATGTGGACGGGACGCTGCAGCTCAATAACAACGGCATCCTGGTCGCGGATACGGGGCTCTATGCGGGTCTGGACACGAACGCGGACGGCCTAATTCTTCTTACGGGCGGGCAGTTGCTCTTGACGAACACACTGCCCTCCGCCATCGGTGTCAACGGCTTTGGCGAGATGGATATATCCAGCGGCAAGGTGCAAACCGCGGCGAATTTTCTGTTTGTGGGTTCCGGCATTGGTTCGCAAGGGACACTGTCGTTGGCGGGAGGAAGTTTCGTCGCGTCGCCAAACGCCCGGTTAGTGATCGGCATGGAAACCGGGGCGGTGGGCGTGGTGTCGGTGACTGGTGGGAACCTGATCATGACCAATTCTTTGATGACGCTGGTTGGCGGGGATGGCTCCGGGCAGCTCAATCTGTTGGGCGGAACGAATATCTTCGGCGCGATGGAGGTCGGTGGAGATTCCGGCTCGCAGGGCACCTTGAGCGTGGCGGGAGGCGTCAATACATTGCAGAGTGGGCTCTATGTCGGTTCCAGTCTTGGCGCGACCGGGGCGGTGTGGCTGACGGGCGGGCAACTCATTGCGACGAACTTAGCGACTTGCATTGCGTCGTGGGGCTTCGGAGTCGCCACAGTGTCCAACGGTAGCTGGGTGGGAGGCACGATGCTGGTGGGCGTACACGGCTTCGCATCGATCACGAACAACCTTGGCTCTATTACGACGACAGGGCAGACGAGTTACGGTGCCGTTACCCTGAATGGGGGATCGCTGACGTTGTACACGAAGTTGGT
This sequence comes from Verrucomicrobiota bacterium, assembly GCA_003152315.1. Taxonomy (GTDB): domain Bacteria; phylum Verrucomicrobiota; class Verrucomicrobiia; order Palsa-1439; family Palsa-1439; genus Palsa-1439. The sequence continues at coordinate 64,176 of PLZV01000026.1, read as the reverse complement.
CCTTGGTAATTGCCCGACGGGTGGCATCGGCGTATTAAACGTGGCGGGCGGTAATTTGTATGTGACCAACGCAGCGCACAACGCGTTCATTGATGTGCGTAGCGGTCAAATGACTCTTGCCGGTGGAACCGTGCAAGTCGACAAGCTGGTGTTGACGAATAGTTGCGGCAGTTTCCTTCACACCGGGGGCACGCTTGCCGCTGGGAACGTAGTCTTCGACACCAATACTTTCCGCATTGTCTCTCTCACGCGGCAAGGAAACGACATCCTCATCACATGGCAGATGGCCCCGGGAATAACCAACGCCCTGCAGGTTGCCGCGGGCAGCAATGGCAGCTACAGCACTAACGGTTTCACCGACATTTTTGTGGTGACGAATAATGGTGTCATTGGCTCCCTGACCAACTACCTCGACGTCGGGGCCGCCACGAACTCGCCGGCCCGCTATTACCGCGGTCGCCTAGTACCCTGAGGAGCGAGAAACGAGATGCGCAACCTTTCAAAACCCAAAGACGGATTCACACTGACGGAACTGTCGGTGTTAATGGCGGTGGGGGCGATGCTGGCGAGCGTGCTTGTGGCTGACCTGAACCAGACTCGCGCGAAACTTCTCCAGCAAGCGTGCGCGGCCAACATGAAACAGTGGGGGATGGCGTTCAGCATGTATGCGGATGATTACAACGGGACTTTTTACTATGAAGTGAATGCAGCGAATTTCGCGGATTCCGGTAGTCCGCTTCAGCGATATCTTGGGGGTCCTTCCGCCGGCACGACAACATTGCGTACGATAAGGGCCTGTCCCGCTCGCGTAGGGCAATACCCTCTGCTGGGCTACCAGATGCCGGTCGGCCAGTATCGTAAGGGCCTTGGATATCATAATGCAGATGTGTCCGGGAGCCCTTTCTACGGGAACGCCAGCGCACCGTATTGGCCGAATCTAAAGTGGGTGCCCCAGCCTGGTCAGTATCTGCTGATGATTGAGGGCTATAACACGATCCACTGCGGGGAGTTGGTAAGTAAGGTGTCAAACCCAGCTGTAGGAATTAACGTCGATCCACTACCAGCCATCGCTCGTCATGGTGGTGGAGCGGTGAATTGCCTGTTCGGAGATTTTCACGTGGAGTTTGTCTCCGCTACGGCAATTACCAACCATGACGTCGGCTGCAACACCCAGACTGGGAACGTGTGGTTTAATCTGAATTAGCCGCGCTCGTGTCGCGTCCGTTCGTTCAATGCGGCCACGACGGAGCGTGGCCCTCCATATTAGGACACTACCATGCGGCCCGAATCCTTGACCCCGGTTCCCGTGGTGTTAGTATTAGGCGCTTGAAAGACGGCGCTCTTGTGAACAATGCTTTCCGTTTCTTCGTCCTCTTGCTCGTGGCGGCGAATGCGTTTGGACAAGAAACCAACCCGGCCGCGCCTGCGAACTCTCTTACCAACGTCACAGCCGTCAGCATCTCTAATAACGCAGCTGGTGGCAGCATCACCATCGACGGCACAACGTATGAAGAATTTCGTTGGGGCCGGGTGACGCCGGCGACCGTTACGATTTTCCACAAGACGGGTGTTGCGGCGATCCCGCTGGGGCGCCTGCCGCCGGAGTTGCAGGTGAAGTTCGGTTATAACCCGATGAAGGCGCAGCAGTATCGGGTAGGGGAAGCCAAAGCGATTGCCGCGTGGGAGCAGGCCACACGGGATCGCATCCAACGGGCGCAGCAACAGCAGGCCGAAGGGGATCGAGTGAGTCGGGCGAAGGCAACGGCGGTGGATTTCCACTGCAAGATTGTCGCGGCGGATCCCCGAGGGCTGATCGTGCGCACCCGGGTTGATGGCGTCCCTGTGCCGCAACCGCCGGGTGTGCCGGCGGCTGAAGCATCCGTTACGCGTGCGACGCAAAGCGAGATCGAGTACGTCTTGCTGGTTGGGCATCCTCGCCCGGCGGCGTTGGCCGTGGGGGCCACGATATCGTGTCGCGCCTACCGTGACGGCGTGCAGGAAACGGACGGCGAACCGATTCCCCGTTGGGTTTACATCGGCGAGGCTGTGCACCCGATTTTGCCGCCGCCGCCGCCGTGACAGGCAGCAAGGGTAGGAAAGTGATGGATAGCACTGTCCATAACTGAGGGTGGCAAGGAGGGAAGCGGGCGGTTGCCAAATGTTACAATGTTGAGATGTGACCCCGAAAACTTCCAGTCTGTCTACATCCACGGAGCGCCGGTGCGACGCTGAGACAGCGTGGTTGAATCCGAAGACGCAGGGGCCTGAGAAGCTATTGCCGCTATTGAAGCAGTATCCGACTGACGAGATGGAGTTTTACCCGGTATCGCGGGCCGCTCGCCCCACAAAGAACTGACCCTCAGAGCGAAACACGCCGACAGAGCGGCGTGGCTACAACCCAGGCTGTGACATGGGCAGAATCGGGTATTAATATTTCTTCTAGACATCGTATTACGATACTGGTATAGTGCGGGCATGGTATTCGGCTGGCCTACAAGCACGGACGGCTGGGCCAGCCGTCCCTACCGCCTTGGGTGCGTTGGTTCCGAGTTATTGCTGGAAAGAGTGGTAACGAAAAACATGTGTTTCTGCGAAACGAACCCGAATTTTGGGGGACTATATATTTGCTTTAGCAGATAAGTCCCAAGTCATTGTAGGGACGGCTTCTGGCATAGAGAGGCAGTGGATGACAGATTACCGGACTTGTCGCTAACACGCGGCGCGATATAGTAACGCCAGATCAGGCCCGCGAGAGCTTTTTTGAGGACTTAGCATCGCTGCTTGGGCCCGGACTGATTATGAGCGTGAAAGCATTTGCAGACGAAAGCGGGACGCACGGCAGCTCCAACGTCGTGATAATCGCCGGGTGGGTTTCCACTCGCAAGAAGTGGGGCAGGTTTTGCAAACAGTGGCAGCATCAGCTAAACGAGAGACACGCTCCTTATCTGCACATGAGAGAGCTTGACCCCGAAGAAAGAAAACGTGACCGCTGCAAATTCCGCAAGTGGAATAACAAGCGCGTTGATAAATTTGTCCGGGCAATGATACCCATTGTGCGTGACAACGCGGTTTTTGGTCTTATCTGCGCCGTGGATATTACCGGCTACAAGTCATTGCACCCGGACTTCCGTGCCCCCGGTGCAGACTATTCGTCTTCCTACGTTTTTGCTTTCCAGTTGTACTTTGAAGAACTGCTCAAGGTCTTGAACGGGAAGTCCAAATTCAACCACGGAATCGCCATGGATGAAGTTTGCCACCCGGTTTTTGCACAAGGCCCGCACGAGGAGGCTGCGCACCGGGCGTTTAAAATCCTGAAAGATTGCAAAGACGCCAATGATCGCTACGGCAACGTAGTTTTCGCCAATCCCAAGGACACCGAGCTAAAGAACGGTACGATGGTCAAGGCCACGTTGCCATTACAAGCGGCTGACCTATTGGCGCATAAAGCATTTAGAATCTACCAGTCAGAAACCAGCGGGAAAGAAATTGAGAGGGGCACACCAGAATGGGAATTGAAAGCAAAGGGTAATTTGCTGGTGTCTCACATCACCGAACAAGACTCGCTTGATTTTATGGCTCGCATCGAGAAGAAACACCGGAAAGGAAACTGTGCCAACTGAACCAACAGCACGCGAGAAATTTGAGGCCGGGCTTCGCAAGCTTGTGTCAGTCCCCAAGACGGAGATAGTGCGCCGTGAGAAGGAATACAAAGAGGCAAGGAAACGGAGCAAGAGGCGTGGGAAAACCACTTAAGAAACGTCTTGGTCTTTCTTCTTCATTTGCAGAGCGGTTTCCACGCCGCGATTCAAAACCGCCTGAATCCGGGCGGCCTCCTCCGGGGACAGGTCTTCCACAAAGAAAGTCACCTTGTTCAACCGCTCCCGATTCTGTTCCGCCATCCATTTCCCAATCGGAATGCCGTCAATCGCGTCCAGACCTGCTTTCGCGCATAGTCGTAGCACAACGTCTTCAAGCGTTTGGATTCTTGCCCCGTCCATTAACAACCCGGTCGTCAGATGGTCAATAGTGTCTTGCAACTGTTTTTTTCTATCTTGAGCCATTGCGTACCTTTATGCCGGTTGGAAACCAAGTCCGCCAAATGGCTTGCGTCTCATTCTCCGCCGTTTATTTTCTTCCGTTTCCCACGGCCTTGCCTCTTGGCTGCTGCTACCCACGCCAATGAGCTTCGCATACGTCAACCGCTTGCCAACAACGCCAACGATCCCCAGAAGGAACCGTCCCGCATCGGTGTTCTTACGCTCATTGAATCGGAACGCCTGCTCATCCAAGTATCGGAACAAGTGAAAAGGTTCGACAGATACATACGTGCCACGAATGGCACGCTTCAGCAACGACCAGAAGTTTTCAAGCCCGTTTGTGTGAACGTGCCCCTTCGCATAACACACCGCATGGTCAATGACGTTGTGCGTGTACTCATCAGCCAGACCGTTATAGGACTTAAGAGCATCGGTGTGAATCTCCGACCCTTTCAAGACGTACTCTTTGACATGGTGCTGAAGCTCCCCGCGTTTTGTAGTCTCAATCACCTTCAGTTTCACGCGGGACGCCTTGCCAGCCGTGCCACGTTCCAGCAATCCCATGACAGGCTGAAGGGCGGCGTTTCTAGTCCCTCTGGTCATTTTCTTGTGCCGCTCTTTGTGCATGTTCCGAGCCTTACCGCCAATCCAAGTCTCATCGACTTCTACATTGCCCGCAAACTTGCACAGCGAGCCATCCTGAAGCCCCAAACGAATCCGGTGGAGCATGAACCAAGCAGTCTTTTGGGTGACGCCCAGAGAGCGAGCAAGCTCACAAGACGAAACCCCATTCTTGGCGTTGATTATCATCCACACCGCAGGCAGCCACTTATCGAATCCCAAGGGCGAATCCTCAAAGATGGTGCCAACCTTCGCGGAGAATTGCCCCTTGCACCCCCGGCAATTCCATCGCTTACACGAAGGCATATACTTCACAGCTTGCGAGTGGCATTTAGGACAACACACCTTGCCGTCAGGCCAAACGATAGACGCCATGAATTGCGTTGCTCTCTCAGTGTCAGCAAAGTAGTGGATTGCCTCAGTCAACGTCTCAGGAAACTCAATGTCTGCTTTCATGCGAGGACACTATGCCCGATGGCAAACTAAGTCAAGTATATAATCACCGAATTTTGTAAGGCTAAAAACAGGGGCTAAGTGATTACGGGGCAATTAGATGGGCTTTAAAAAAGTGAATAGGGAATTCGGGTTCGTTTGGACTGAGTTCGCTAGAGGCGCTTCTTTGCGAACGATCGGCCGGATGAGGTCTTTAGATAACGCTCGAATTGGGTGGCTGAATGGCGATTGGTGAATGCTATGCAGGTCTTGATACGCCAGGGACGGAAGTCTCGGGTATGAATGGATTTTCCGGAGTTATGCTCGGCAAGTCGTTCTTTGAAGTTTTCTGTGAACCCCGCGTAGAAGCGGTTCGGGTCTTTTTCGCTGGCGAGGATGTAGACGTAGCAGAATTTCATGGGGGTACACTTTTCCTACGGCGTTCTTGCCCGTCTTCGTCCGTCTTTCGCTTTCGGGAAACTGCCAAACTGCGCGGCAGCCCGTCTTCGCTTTGCTACGACGCGGCAATTTTCGCTCCGAGCGAAAATTGGCGGAGGGGGCGAGATTCGAACTCGCGAGAGCCTTTCGACTCCACACGCTTTCCAGGCGTGCGCATTAGACCACTCTGCCACCCCTCCGGGAGTTTGGAAAGCGACGAACTTTACTCCGAGGGGGGCGGCAGCGTCAACTGCTGGAGCAGCCACTCTTCCTCGAGCGGGCTGAGGTCGAAGTGGAGCGCGGTTTGTTCGAGGGCGTCGAGCTTGGTGATGCCGGGAGTTTCTTTGAGCAGGATATTCAACCAGTCCAGCGCCCGGGCGCGTTTCTCGGCGTCGGCCTTTTTCATGTTGGCGTTCCCTTGCCGGCGGCGCGCAGCAATCGGTCGCGGACGGCAAGGCCGAGTCCCTGCGGTGGCGGCAGCACGCACAAGATCAGGTCCACACCTTGCGCGTCCAAATCGCGCAACTGGGCGAAGACGGTTTGGGCCAGCCGCTCGATGGTGGTGGCGGTGTCCAGGACGCCAACCCGTTTGCCTTCGTGGCGCAGCTTGTCCGCGCGCGCCAGAAGTTCTTCCCTGTTCTCAACCAATTCAACTTGTGCACGAGGTGCGTAATGCTTGAGCGTCATGCCGGGGCCAGCCAGACCCGCTCGCGCCACTTCGTCGGCGACGCCGGTCGCCAGTTGCACGGCACCGAGGACCTTCTCGAGTTGTTCGCGGCTCACGCCGCCGGGTCGCAGGATCGCCGGGGGCGATTGCGTCAGGTCGAGGACGGTGGACTCGACACCCATCGGCGTTGGGCCGGCATCCAGAATCAAGTCCACACGATCGCCCAGGTCTTCGGCGACGTGCTCGGCGCGCGTCGGGCTGGGTCGGCCAAAGCGATTGGCGCTCGGGGCGGCAATGGGGGCGACCGTGGCTTCCAGCAGGGCGGCGGCGACAGGATGCCACGACATCCGCAAAGCGACAGTGGCCCGGCGGGCGGTCACTTCGTCGGGGACTTGCGGGGCCTTCTCGACGACGAGCGTCAGTGGCCCCGGCCAGAAGCGGCTGACGAGCAGTTCGAATTGCGGCAAGAGGCGCTTCATGAGCGCATGCGCCATCGCCAGGTCGTGGACATGGACAATCAGCGGGTCCCAATCCGGCCGATCCTTTGCGGTGAAAATCTTGCGGACAGCGTGCGGGTTGAGAGCGAGCGCGCCGAGTCCGTAAACAGTCTCGGTGGGGAAGGCGACGAGACCCCCGGCGCGAAGAATCTCCGCGGCGCGTTCGATGGTGCGGCGCTCGGGTGCATGGGGATCGACTTTGACGATATTCTTCATTCGCCGACGAGTTCCGAGTGTGACACACGCGTGATATGGTTAGAAGAAGGATTTTCTTGCGGGGAATGGCTGGGGATGAAAGAGTGGTGATACGGCTGCATGAAAAACACCGCCACCTTGCTTGTCGATTGTCCCGACCAGAAGGGGATTGTGGCCACCATCTCGGAGTTTCTCTACCATCATAACGCCAACATCCTGCACGCCGATCAACATCAGGATGGTGACCTGGGGCTGTTCCTCACCCGTGTGGAGTGGGACCTGAGTGATTTCAAGTTGCCGACGGCGGATTTCGAGAAGGCGTTCGCACCGATTGCGGAGCGCTTCCAAATGCGGTGGCGATTGGAACTTTCATCCCGACGGCAGCGAGTGGCTATTTTTGTGTCGCAGTATGACCACTGTCTGGCGGATTTATTGTATCGGCATGAGAGCGGCGAGCTGGCTTGTGAGGTACCGATCATCATCAGCAACCATCGGGGAGCCGAACGGCTGGCGGAGTTCCACAAGATTGCCTTTCATTTTATCGTGGTTGAGGATGGCAATAAGGCCGAAGCGGAGCGGCAGCAGCTCGCGCTCCTGAAGAAGCATTCCATTGACCTCGTGGTGCTCGCGCGCTACATGCAGATCCTGTCGCCCGAGTTTGTCGCGCAATATTCGCAGCGGATCGTGAATGTGCATCATTCCTTTCTGCCCGCGTTCAGCGGGGCCCGACCCTATCACCGGGCATTCGAGCGCGGTGTGAAGCTGATTGGCGCGACGAGTCACTACGTGACGGAAGCGCTGGATGAAGGCCCCATCATCGAGCAGGACGTTGAGCGCATCAGCCACCAGGACAGTCCGGAAGATCTGGTTCGCAAGGGTCGGGACATCGAACGCCGCGTGCTCGCCCGCGCGGTATCCATGCATCTGGGCGGCCGCGCATTCGCGAACGCGCATAAGGCTGTCGTGTTCCGGGACTAGCACATGGTAGCGCACATCATCGATGGCAAGGCTCAGGCGGCACGATTGAGGGCAATCATTGCCGGCGACGTCGCGAAACTCGCTGGCCGCGGCATCAAACCGGGACTCGCGGTTGTTCTCGTCGGCAACGATCCCGCAAGCCAGGTCTATGTCCGCTCCAAGGCCAAGCAGACCCTGGAGGCCGGCATGGCGTCCTTTGAGCATCGCCTCTCGCTCGATACCACGGAAGCGGAACTCCTCACGCTGGTGGCTGCGCTCAATCATGACGATGCCGTCGATGGCATACTGATCCAGCTGCCGCTCCCTCCCCAGATCAACGCTGACAGAGTGCTCCGCGCCATCGATCCCGCAAAGGACGTTGATGGCTTTCACCCGATCAATGTCGGCCTTGTCGCTACCGGAACGGGCGGCATCGTGCCGTGCACGCCGCTTGGCTCGATGATGTTGCTGAGATCCGTTCGCGCCGAGCTGTCGGGATTGCACGCCGTCATCGTCGGCCGCTCGAATATCGTGGGCAAGCCGATGGCTCAACTGCTGCTCAAGGAAGGCTGCACCGTCACCGTCGCCCATTCAAAAACCCGGGACCTCCCGGCTCTGGTGCGGACCGCGGATATATTGGTGGCTGCGGTGGGCCGGCGCGAGATGATCCGTGGCGAATGGATCAAACCCGGCGCCATCGTGATCGACGTCGGCATCAATCGTGTCACGGATGATGCCGGCGGTTCGCGGCTCACCGGTGACGTCGCCTTCNNAAGGCCCCATCATCGAGCAGGACGTGGTGCGCGTTTCGCATCGCGATCAGTTGGCAGATTTGATTCAAAGAGGGAGAGACTTAGAGAAGGTGGTGTTGTCCCGAGCGGTACGGTGGCACATTGAGCACCGCATTTTGGTGTACACGAAGAAGACCGTGGTTTTCGACTAGTCGAGACGGAACTTAGATAGGCCCGCTTCGCTCCCTCCTGCAAACTGGCACGTGGACTGCTTTGGAATGAACATTGGTATGAGATCTAAGCCTGCGTCCTCGAAGAAAAAGTATCTACTGGTGGCCGAAGACGACGAGGCGCTTGGCGCGCTCGTTTGTGAAGCCCTGCACGCCGCGGGCTTCAAGACGCATTGGGTCAAGGACGGGATTGAAGCGCTCAATTACGTTCTCGAATCACGGCCCGACGGGATTGTTTTGGATCTCGTTCTCCCACGACTCAGCGGGTTTGAGATTTGCGGCATGGTGCGCAAGAGCCGCTCGGTCCAGTGGACGCCGATCATCGTGATGTCCGGCCGCGCCGAGCACTGCGACAAGATGCAGGCGTTCGAACTCGGCGCGGACGACTATGTGATTAAGCCGTTCCGCATCGAGGAGTTGGTGGCGCGCATTGACGCCGTGCTGCATCGCAATGCCGAGCGGGCTTACCCCACGCCGTTCCTCACTTCCTACAACGCCTAGCCTGCCGGGATTTGCCGGCGAAGCGGCCAAAATTGCCTGGTGGACAGCCGATTGTGTTATTGCACTCGGAAGTTATTTCACTTTAGAGTTCATGGGGAGGATAGGGCGATGTAGTCTTTCGTGATCGATGAAGACCGCTAACCCGATGTTAGCCATTATTCTGGCGGGATTGGTGGGTGCTGTCGGAACCAGAGTTCATGCCGGTCTCTGGAACTCGGCTTATTACGCGGGCTGGATGCAAGGCTACCTGCCGGCGCAAGAGGTTGATTTTACGGCGATGACGCACGTCATCCATTTTTCGGTGGTGCCCAAGGCTGACGGGAGATTGGATAGCGAGGTGAATGCCATCACGCTGGCAAATTCCACTGACGTGGTCGCGCGCGCGCATGCCGCAGGCGTCAAAGTGCTGATCTCCGTGGGCGGAGAGGATAGCGCCCACGGTTTTCGGGGTGCCGCCAGCGCGGCGAACCGGCTTCGTTTCGTCACAAACCTAGTGAGTTTCGCCTCCTCGCGGGGTTACGACGGCGTCGATTTGGATTGGGAACCCTTGGACGCAGCGGATGTCGGTCTATACTCCAATCTCGTCAACGATCTGCGTGTCGCGCTGAATGCCCTTTCTCCTCGTCCACTTCTGACAGCGGCGGTGGGATCCCAGCCGGCGCTGTTTGCTTCCCTGCAAAGCCGGTTCGATCAGATCAATCTGATGACGTATAGCTTCTCGGGACCTTATTCCGGTTGGGTGACCTGGTTCAATTCACCCATCTATGATGGCGGGTATCGATTCCCCAGCACGGGCCAACTGGTGCCTTCCGCCGACGGAGTCGTCAGTAACTTTCTGGCCCATGGCGTTGTCGCCAGCAAACTCGGGATCGGGATTTCCTTCTATGGTTGTGCCTGGGGCGGAGGCAGCGGCACGTCCACCGGTGGCGCGGCGCTGCCGCGACAATCCTGGGCGACTGCGCCCACGGCGACGGAGGTCGCCTACTCCGCGATCATGTCCAACTACTTCCAGCCGCAATTGTATTTTTGGGACACGAATACGCAGTCGGCTTATCTCAGCATCGACCAGTCCGGCTCCGCCGATGACAAGTTCATCTCGTATGACGATCAGACAACCTGCCGCGCGAAGGTCGCCTACGCCAAACAGAAAGGGCTGGGCGGGTTGATCATCTGGGAATTGGGTGGCGGCTATCGAGCCAACTTGCCGGCCGGTCAGCGCGACCTGCTGTTGCAATCCGTCAAGCAAGCTCTGGCTAGTCTCCGCCAGAGCACTGGCCCCCAGTGGAAGTAGAAGAGAGATATTTGGTACGCCCAGGGTGAGCAAGTTAGAACCGTTGACGGCATGATCGACTGGTTGCGGGAATTCTGGAAGCTGCGTGAGGCGTTAGCAGCAGACCAAATGACGGCGAACTTTTTGGCCGCGTAAGGTTTACGACATCGCCATTCTTCTGTGAGCCGTATGGTGGCTCGGCGAAAGAGTAGAACGTGGAGTGGATCGGTCACTCAGTTCTAAAACAGGTCAGTTGGCAGGCACCTAGCCGCAAAATTCTTTGCGCATGCAAACCAAAAGAAATTGGTCGCAGAACTGCGTCCCGTGAAAACTGACTGTCGTCCAAGAACCGAGGACGAAGACGGTTAACAATGACCTGGCGCGCGAATCTTATGCTCGTGGCAGCGATGTCCCTGTAACCATTCATTACCTTTTTGTGATCTACACCTAAAGGCTGCACTTCGCCCATACCCCTACAGCTGGAAATGCACTCAAGTGATCCCGACCGTGCCAAAAACCATTGGGGAGCATCTGAAACGCCGCAGACTTGAGCTGCACCCTTTTCAGGCTGACTTAGCTAAGATGTTTGGTGTCGACCCAATGTCTATCGTGAATTGGGAGAAAAATACCTATCAGCCAGCCGAACGGCTCATGCCGGCCATCGTAAAATGGCTTGGCTACGACCCACGGAAGGTTGTGGTGGGGCGCCCGCCTTCAGGCGACGGTAGTTGACAGGAGCGCAGTCGGGATTGTTCACCGAATCGTGTCAGAAGGCGTGTGCGAACGTTGCTGGTGCCTCGCAAAGTCAGGAGGGCCCCGCCGCAAGGGTTCTGTCGGGTTGACATCACGCCGTAGGAGTGCAGGAAACAGGTCGCAGAAAACTCGTTCGACTTGAGCGAGGCTTTCGGGTACTACTCTGCAAATACTGGCGAAGGTCCATTCCGCGGCGGTTCTTGGCATTGATTCCTATCCCATTGAAATCGAGGTGAACGCGGGGTGGGGGCAGCCGGCGGTCATTATCGTGGGCTTGCCCGATGCGGCGGTGAAGGAGTCGCGCGACCGCGTGAAGACCGCCATCGAGAATAGCGGGTTCAAGTACGTCATGGGACGGACGACCATTAATTTGGCGCCGGCGGATGTTCACTTCAATAAGAAGGGCCGGTAGTGCTCCGAGGCAGCCGCTTGCCTTGGAACGCTCTCGACTTGGCCTCGCCGGAATGTTGGTCTAGGTGGCCAAGAAGCAAGTCTGGTAAAGGCTTGGGGAGCATCGTCGGGTATGAGCAAATCGATTCGGATCGGATTGGTGACGGCACAAGACATCCTTTGTTGCCCGTCTCCAGTCTTTTGACGGGCCTGCATCACGGATCCGCTCTATATCCGTGCCGCGGCGCTGAATCACGCCGCGCCGAGTAGCGCGTCAACCTTGGGCATCCATTCGTTGATCGGGATCTTCTGGGGACAACGGTCTTCACAGTCGTGGCAGGCAATGCAAACACTGGCCCGCGTTGCTTCCGGCACAAAAATCTGATACTTGAAGCGCGCGCCCGGAATGTCTTCGTGGAGAAACGCCTCGTTGTAGATTTCAAAATTGGCCGGGATGTTCACTCCGTTTGGGCAGGGCATACAGTAGTTGCACTTGGTGCAAGGAATAGCGGCTCGTTCCCGGTACTTTTGCTGCAAGTCCGCGATCAGCTTCAGGTCCACCGCCTGAAACGAATGGCTGCGAGCGTGAGACGCGGAATCCAGGTTGGCTTTCACCTGGTCCATGTTGCTCATGCCACTTAACACAACCGACACTTCGGGCTGGTTCCAAAGCCATTGCAACGCCCAGTCCGTCGGGGATCGCTTCACGCTGGAGCGTTCGATCACCTGGCGAATAGACGACGGTGGATGCGCCAGCCTGCCGCCGAGCAGCGGCTCCATGATCACGACGGCCAAACCGTTTGCGGCGGCGAGCTTCAATCCCTGAGTGCCCGCCTGATTTTCCGTGTCCATGTAGTTGTACTGAATCTGGCAGAACGTCCAGCGATCGTAGCCGTTGATTATGTCAGGGAAGCTCTCGTAATCGTCGTGGAACGAGAAACCCAGGTGGCGGATGCGTCCGTCGCGAATCGCGGCCTCGGCCTTTTCGAGGAGCTTGTATTTCAGGACGGATTCGCTCCAGCGCTTTTTACCCAGAGCGTGGAGCAGATAGAAATCAATGTAATCAGTCTGGAGCCGGCCCAGTTGCTCGTTCAACATCCGGTCAAAATCGGCTTCCTGTTGGATCAACCACACCGGGGACTTGGTGGCTATTCTCAACTGGTCCCGATGACCGCGCAGTGCCTTGCCGAGAACGGTCTCGCTATGCCCTTCGTGATAGACGTAAGCGGTGTCGAAATAGTTCACGCCCCGATCCAGGGCGTGGCGGATCATGCGCACAGCTTCCGCTTCATCGATATTGGGGCTGTGGGGGTCTCCGTCTACAGTAGGCAGGCGCATACAGCCAAAGCCCAGAACCGAAGCGTTCCAATCCAGTTTGCCAAATTTGCGAAACTGCATGGCACCAGTTCGCGGGTGGAGTTTGAGAAAATTCATTCGCGTACCTCGGCGGCGGGGCGGCTCCCGGCGTGTTGATGGATCGCCGCGCCCAACCAGGCGATGGTTTGACCCAGATCCTTCATGTTGCGTGAAGCCTCGTCGTCCTTGGCCACCGCGCCCTTGTCCAAACCGAATCCGAGGTTCCAATACGTGGATCCTGGCACGATGACGCCGGACATAAGGAACATGTGGTTCATCGTGTCAAAGGCATGCGTGCCGCCGCCGCGTCTGACCGCCACCACGGCGGCTCCGATTTTCCCGCGGAACAATCCGCCGTTGGCCAACGCCACGAGCCCTGCGCGATCCAGGAGCGCCTTCATTTCAGCGCTCACGTCGGTGAAGTACGTCGGTGATCCGAGGATGATCGCATCGGCTGCGACCATCTTCTCGAAGCATTGATTGAAAAGATCATCCTTCTGGCTGCACCGGGAATCCTTCTTCTTGAAACACTGGTAACAGGCCTTGCATCCGCGGATGGGTGCTCCGCCGATCTGGACGAACTCGGTTTCCCAACCGGAGGCCGCCAGCGGCGCAAGCGCCTTTTTCAAAAGAATCTCAGTGTTCCCGCCCTTACGCGGGCTACCATTTATGGCAATAGCTTTCATAATACCAATCTGTAATCACAAACAGTTTAGAATTCGCGATGACATGCCGGCTGTCCCGCCGGCCCAGGTTCGTCGTCTCGGCTTCTTGATGGGGTCCTTACTTTCGTAGTCTCCATCATCAGTTGCTCTTCGGGTTTTTTTCGGGAATCATCTTGGCGGACGCGGGCGAGCGGGGCTCAATTTCCCAGCCACCACCCAACGCCTTATAGACCGCCACCAGCGTGGTGGCAGTTCGGGTTTCGCTCTGGGCCAGTTCTTCCTGAATGGACAAGAGGGTGCGCTGGGCATCGAGCACGGTCAGAAAGTCGGTCACACCAGCCTCATAACGCTGGTTGGCCAAGGAGACGGCTTCTTCCGCCGCCTGTGCTGAATCCCGAAGATGGTCGCGGCGGGCCAGCGCGTGATCGAACTCGACGAGTGCGCCCTCGGTTTCTTCGAGCGCGATCAGGACGGTTTTCTCGTAAGCGGCCAGCTCGGCGTCGGCCCGGGCATCGGCGGCTTTGAGGCGGGCATGGACACGACCGAGGTCGAACGCAGCCCAAGTGATGCGCGGGCCGAAGGAATAGGTGTCGCCACCGGCCTTGGAAAGCCTGGAGAATTCACTGGCTTCGAAACCGATCTGGCCGTTGAAAGTGACGCGCGGGAAGAGGTCGGCGGTGGCGACGCCGATGCGGGCGGTGGCGGCGGCCAGGGTGCGTTCGGCGACGCGGATGTCCGGGCGGCGGCGGAGGAGTTCCTCTGGGCGGCCGATGTTCACAAGCGCAGGCAGCGCAGGCAACGGCGTGGGCGGGGCGAGTTCGGCATCGAGGGCCGTGGGTTGCCGGCCGGTGAGCACACTCAGACGATAGATGGTGCGCTGGATCGCAGCTTCCAGCGGCGGGATGATGGCCAACGTCGCGTTGAATTGGGTGCGGGCGAGTGCCACGTCCAACTCCGTTCCGCGGCCGGCTTTGAGCTTCTCGCTCGTGATGTCGAGGGTGTCGCGCTGGTTGGCGGCGTTCTTGCGGGCAACGTCCAACTCGTTTTGCAGGCCGCGCAGTTCGAAGTGGTTACGAGCCACTTCGGCGATCAGGCTCACCAACAGGCCGCGGCGGGAAGCTTCCAGCGCGGCGACTTCTGCCGTGCTGGCTTCGACGGACCGGCGGACCCGGCCGAAAAGATCAATTTCCCAGGTGGCGTCGAAGCCGGCGTCGTACAGGGACAGTTCGCGCTGGTCGCGGGCGAGCGGTGTGGGATTGGAGTCCTTGCTGGACACCGATTTGGTGTAGCCGCTGTCGGCGATGACGGTGGGGGCCAAATCCAGTACGACGGTCGTACGGAGCGCCCGGGCTTCGCGGACCCGGGCAGTGGCGATGCGCAGGTCGTGGTTGGCGGCGAGGGCCTGGTCCACGAGGCCGTCCAAGATCGGGTCGTGGAAACCACGCCACCAGGTGATTTCGGGAGTGCCGCTGGTGAGGTTGGTTTGGCCGGCGTTGGCGAAGGTGGCGTCCACCTTGGTTTCGGGCAACCGATAATTCGGGCCAACCGCGCACCCACTGAGGACCATGACCGAGGTCAGACCGACGAGGAGCAAGATGGTGGTGACGCCCGGCGTCGTAGCACCGGGCAGGGCCTGGCCGCTGACTCTCTCCTTCTTGCGTTCGAGAATTTGGCGGATGACCAGGTAGAAGACCGGTGTCAGCATGACGCCAAAGAAGGTTACGCCCAACATGCCCCAGAAGACGGCGGTGCCGATGGCCACGCGCATTTCGGCACCGGCTCCCCTGGCAATCATCAGCGGTAGCACACCGAAAGCGAATGCCAAGGAGGTCATCAAGATCGGGCGCAACCGCAACCGGCTCGCCTCCATGACGGCTTCCAACCGGTTTTGGCCGGCTTCCTGCAATTGGCGGGCAAATTCGACGATCAGAATGGCGTTCTTGCACGCCAGACCGATCAGCACCACCAGACCGATCTGGGTGAAGAGGTTGTTGTCCAAGCCGTTCGCCCACACTCCAAGAATGGCGAAAAGCAGACTCAGGGGAACGACGAGGATGATGGCCAGCGGCAGCGACCAGCTTTCGTATTGCGCGGCCAAGACCAAGAAGACCATCAGCACGCAGAGCGGCAGGATGTAAATCGCTGTGTTGCCCGCCTGGATTTGGAGCAGGTTCAGTTCAGTCCACTCGATGGCCATGCCTGGCGGGAGCACTTTTCCGGCAAGATCATTGATGAGTTGGATCACCTCGGCCGAACTGGCACCAGGCGCGGTGCTGCCGCTGATCTCGGCGGTTGGGTACATATTGTAATGGCCCACCAGCACCGGCGCGGTGATGTCGCGGACTGTCACCAGCGTGCCCAACGGAACCATTTCCCCATTGGTGTTGCGGGTCTTGAGATTTTTCACGACTTCGGGCTTGGTACGGAACGGGGCCTCAGCCTGCAGCGTGACGTGATATGGGCGGCCGAGGTAGGTGAAGTCATTGACATAGAGCGAGCCGAGGTAGATCTGCAACGTGTCCCAAACGTTGTTCAACGGCACGCCCATGGATTCGGCTTTGGCACGGTCCACGTCCAGGTACACCTGGGGTACGCTGGCGCGGAAGGTGGTCAAGGCCGCAGCCACGCGGGGGTCTTGCATGGCGGCACCGGCTAGTTTGAGGGTCGCCGCCTGCAGTGCGGAAGACCCGAGGTTGGCGCGGTCTTCCACCTGGAGTTTGAAACCACCCAACTGGCCCAACCCGTCCACCGGCGGCGCGCCAAAAACGCCGATAAACGCGTCCTGAATGTTGGCTTGCGCGATCTTGGCACGCAACTGACGCATGATAACGTCGGCGGTCAGGCCAGACTTGCTCCGTTCGTCGAAGGGGGCCAGGCGAATGTACAAGGTGCTGGCATTGGCGCTGTTGCCCAGATTCACGAGCGACAGGCCTTGAAGTTCCTGGACGACGCTGACACCTGGAGTCTCCCGAACCAGTTTGGTCACGCGCTCACTAACAGCCGCCGTACGTTGCAACGAGGAGCCGTCGGGAAGCTGCATGTAACAGAAAATGTTGCCTTTATCCTGCGGCGGAATGAAGCCGCCGGGCACTTCACGGAACCCCAACCAGGTCAGGCCGATCAAACCCACATACAGCAACAGGCTAACGCCGCAATGGCGGAGGACGACGTTGCGCAGTGTCGCGACGTAGCCCCGCCGGCTGGATTCGAACACGTGGTTAAAACCCTTAAACAGCCAGCCCACGGAATAGTGAATCAGTTGGCCAATGAAATCCTTTTCCTCATGGTGCGGTTTCAGCAGCAACGCGGCCAGCGCCGGGCTGAGCGTCAGCGAATTGAATGCCGAGATCAGTGTGGAGACCGCCACGGTCAGCGCGAATTGCTGATAGAACTTGCCCGTGATGCCGGCGACGAAGGCGGTGGGAATGAACACCGCGCTCAACACGAGAGCGATCGCAATCACCGCCCCGCTGACCTCGTTCATCGCCTTGTTGGCCGCCTCCACCGGGGTCAGGCCTTCCGCAAGATGGCGTTCGACGTTCTCCACAACGACGATCGCGTCGTCCACCACGATGCCGATGGCCAGCACCAGGCCGAACAGGGTCAGGTTGTTCAAGGAGAAGCCCATTGCGGCCATGGCCGCGAACGTGCCGACGAGCGAGACCGGGACCGCCACCAGCGGGATGATGGAAGCCCGCCAATTCTGCAGAAACAGTACCACCACGATCACCACCAGGAGTATTGCCTCAATGAGCGTCTTGATGACTCCGCGGATGGACTCGCGGATGAACGCCGAGGTGTCAAAGACAGTGCGGTAGTCCAGCCCTTCTGGGAATTGTTTCTTGAGTTCCTCCATCGCATTGCGAATGGCGTCGGAGGTCTCGATCGCATTGGAGCCGGGCTGTTGGAAGATGGCGATGGCGGCCGCCGGCCGACCGTCCACCAGGCTGTTGATGTTGTAATTGTTGGCGCCCAGTTCGATGCGCGCCACGTCCCGCAGCCGGGTAATCTGCCCGGCGGCATCGGCCTTTAAAATAACGTCGCCAAATTCCTCCGGGGTAACCAGCCGTCCCCTGGTTTGGACGGTCAGTTGGAACAGATTATCGGACGGCTGCGGGGCCTGGCCGAAGATGCCGGCGGCCACCTCGACATTCTGCCGGCCAATTGCCGCCGCGACGTCTCCAGCCGTCAGATCTCGCGCGGAGACTTTGTTGGGATCCAGCCAGACGCGCATCGAGTAATCACGCGCGCCGTAGATAATCGTGTCCCCCACGCCCGGCAGCCGCCGCAGCACATCTTGCACATGGAGGTAGGCATAGTTGCTCAGATACACGGCATCGTATTTGCCGGTCGGCGAAATCAAGCTGACAATCATGGCGGTGCTCGGGGAGCGTTTGCGGACCGTGACACCCAGCCGGCGCACATCCTCGGGCAGCTTCGGCTCCGCGACACCCACGCGGTTCTGAACGAGCACCTGCGCCATGTTTGGGTTGGTCCCCACCTTGAAGGTCACCGCCAGGCGCAGTTGGCCGTCGCTGCTGCATTGGGCGGACATGTAGAGCATGTCATCGACGCCGTTGATCTCCTGCTCCAGCGGCGTGGCGACGGTATCGGCGACAGTCTTGGCGCTGGCACCGGGATAATTGGCCAAGACAAAGATGGTGGGCGGCGTGATTTCCGGATACTGAGCGATGGGCAGCTCGAACAAAGCGATCACGCCCACCAACACGATGAAGATCGAGAGCACGGCCGCAAAGATCGGCCGACGAATGAAGAAATGCGAGAAATTCACGGATGTTCCAGATTGAGGTTTGTTGGGTGCATTACGGCATCGTGGATGAGTTGGCCGTTACCACCGCGACGGCGGACGGGGTTCCCGGGGCGGAAGCTTCCTGTGCTTCCACTCTTGTGCCCGGGCGCAACGTGGTCAAGCCATTGACAACCACACGATCCTGCGGTGTCAGCCCCTTTAACACTGCGCGGAGCGCGCCGAGGGATCGGCCGGGTTCGATGATGCGCGTTTCGACGACGTTGGTCGAGTTGACGACATAGACGAACTTGTAGTTTTGGTCGAAGCCGACCGCCACGTCGGGGATTAACAGCGTCGGCTCGGGCGGGCCGGCCGGGACGCGAACCTTGGCGAACATTCCCGGCACCAAGGCCCGGTCGACGTTCGCGAAGACACCCCGCACGCGAATGGTGCCGGTCCTGGCATCCACCTGGTTGTCGAAGAAATCCACGCGTCCTTTGTGGGGGAAGCCTTCCTCTCCCACCAGGGCAAGTTCACAGGCCAGCGGACTATTCTGGCCGCGGCCATCGTGGTTGTATCTCGGAAGGGCCTCTTCAGGCGCGTCGAAGTAGCAGTAAATAGGGTCCATCGTGACAATCGTCGTCAGTGTGCTGGCGGCGCCAGCCCCGCCCTGCACCAGATTGCCCACCGTCACCAAGCGACGGCCAATTTTGCCGCTGATCGCGGCCGTGACGCGCGTGTAATCGAGGTTGAGTTGACCAGCAACTTCCGCGGCCTTGGCGGCGGCCAAGGCGGCTTCGGCCTCGCGGGTGGCGTTGCTGCGGCTATCGTATTCCTCTTCGGAAATGGCCCTGGTGCCCCGCAGACTCTCCGCGCGCTGGAGGTCGTTCCTGGTCAACTCGAAGCGCGTCGCGGCGCGCTGGCGTTCGGCTTTGGCCTGGTCAACGGCAGCTTGGTAAGGCCTGGGATCGATCACGAAGAGCAAATCCCCGGCATTTACCTCCGCGCCATCGGTGAAGTGGATGGAGTCAATGTAGCCGGAGACGCGCGGCCGGGTTTCCACCATCTCCACGGCCTGCAAGTGGCCGGGATACTCGTCCCAGTTGGTCACGGTCATTATCTGGGGCAGGGCCACAGTGACCTTCGGCGGTGGTGGTGACGGCGCCTTTGGGCGAGAGCAGGAGATGAGCGTGGCGGCGATGGAAGCCACGAGCAAGGCAGTTATTCGGATTTTCATGTTGCAGTTCATAGCTCCATGTCTTCAATCATCTCTTGGCCAGATATCATTTTCGTTCAGTTGGTTCGCTGCTCTTGTCGAGAAGTGGACCTGGCAGTAGGCTCAGGCGGTTGCTCAGTTTGCCAGCCACCACCAAGCACGGCGTAAAGCCTCACCTGGCTGGCAAGTTTTGCCAGGCGCAGGGAGACGAGTCCCTGCTGCCCTGCGTAGAGAGACCGTTGTGCATCCAGGACGCTCAAGTAGCTGTCAATCCCCTTGTCGTAACGGGAATTGGACAGGCGATAGGCTTCTGCGACGGCATTGACGTAGGATTGTTGCGCTGCCAACTGCTGGTTCACAGTACCGCAGACGGCAAGAGTGTCGGCCACTTCCCGGAAGGCGCTCTGAATGGCCTTTTCGTATTGGGTCACGGCGATTTCCCGTTGCACCTTGGCGGCCTTGTGCGCGGACCATGTGCGGGCGTCGAAAATCGGCATCACAATCTGCGGCGCATAGCTCCACGCTCCGGAACCTGCCTTGAAGAGTCCCGAAAGTTCGCTACTGGAAGTGCCAATTGCGGCCGTCAACGAGATGCGGGGAAAGAATGCCGCACGGGCGGCCCCGATGTCGGCGTTGGCCGCTTCTAGCTGATGCTCAGCCTGAAGAATATCTGGCCGGCGCAGGAGCACTTCGGAGGGCAGGCCGGGTCTAATTTCTTTGGGAGGCGTGATGCTCCCCAACTCCGTTGGCGGCAGTTCGCTGGGCGCCGGAGAGCCCGCGAGGAGGTTCAAAGCATTCTGATCTTGCGCCACCAGTTGGGTGAAACGGGCGATGTCGCCCCGTGCGGCATCCATTTGCGATTGTGCCCGTTGAAGGTCCAACTCGGTCGCGAGACCAAGGTCATAGCGCCGTTTGACCAAAGCGTAGGAGCCCCTCTGGCTTTCGAAGGTGGTCGCCGCCAGTTTGAGATTCTCCCGATCTGCGGCCAGGGTCAGATACTCGTTGGCAACCGCGGAAATCAGCGAAATCTGTGCGCTGCGGCGAGCCTGCTCGGTGGCCAGGTAAGTCTCCAGGGCCTCATCTTTCAGGCTGCGGATACGGCCAAAGAAATCGATTTCCCATGACGCAACACCGAGATCGGCGCTGTAGTTTTCGATCGTCATCGGCTCCGGGAAGCCTTCGACGTTGGCGGGAATCCGTTGTTTGGTCGCGCTACCTGTCGCGTTGATTGTCGGCAACAGCTCGGCTCGTTGAATGCCGTACATTGCGCGGGCCTGTTCGACATTTAAGACGGCAATCCGCAGATCGCGGTTGTTCGTCAAGGCCGCCCCGATGACCTGTTGAAGTTTCTCGTCGGTGAAGAATTTCTGCCAGTTCAAGTCCGGGGCCAGTGGTGCAGTTGTCGTCACCCGGGGTTCCGCATAAGCTGTACCGGTCGGCCATTCGGCGGAGACTGGAGCTGCCGGCCGGGTGTATTTCGAAGCCATCGTGCAGCCGCCCAGGCAAAGGAACACCCCCAAAGAGAGGCACAGGGCAGTTTTCATATCAACTCACCTCCGGGGTCTTGGTGGAAACGGGAGATTGCTCAGGGGATGATTGGGTCTGCTTTCTCATGAACAGTTGGGATATAAGGACAAAGAACAACGGGATGAAGATCAGATCAATGAATGTGGCGGAGAGCATCCCGCCGGTGACGGCGGTTCCAATGGCACACATCGCGCCGGCACCCGCGCCGGAGGCGATGGCCAGCGGCAAAGTGCCGAAAAAAAACGCCAGCGACGTCATGATGACGGGGCGGAAACGTATTCTGACGGCCCCCAAGGTTGCCTCGGTCAGTCCAACTCCATGCCGCATCTGCTCTTTGATGAACTGAATGATTAGAATGGCGTTCTTGGTCGAAAGACCAAGCGTCGTAAGGAATCCGATCTGGAAGTAAACATCGTTGGACAGCCCCCGCAAGGAAGTCGCCAGCAAGGCGCCGAATACACCCAGCGGCAACATCAACAAGTTGACAAAGGGGATCGTCCAGCTTTCATACAAAGCCGCCACGCAAAGGAAGATGACGAGGATGGAAAAGGCGTAAAGAATCGGTCCCTGGGAAGTCGCCATCCGCTCCTGGTAGGAAAGCCCGTTCCAGTCGAAGCCGATCCCTTGGGGAAGCTTCTTCAGGAATCCTTCCATGGCCTGCATGGCCTCGCCTGAACTCCTCCCCACCGCCGGCTCGCCCAAAATGTTTATGGACGAAAAGCCGTTGAAGCGCTCCAACCTCGGAGAACCGGAAGTCCAGTGTCCGGACGCAAAGGAAGAAAAGGGAACCATCTTGCCCGCGTTGTTGCGCACATAGAGTTTCTCCAGATCTTTGGGCAACATGCGGTAGGGTGCGTCGGCTTGGGCAAATACCCGCTTCACACGTCCGCCTTGGATGAAATCATTGACATATGTGCTGCCGAAGGCTGCCGAGATCGTATCGTGGATCGAGGTGATGGGCACCCCCAACGCGCCAGCCTTCTCCCAATCCACGTCAATCCGGTATTCGGGCACGTCTTCAAAGCCATTGGGCCGAACCTTGGTCAATACCGGGTCCTGTGCCGCCATGCCGAGGAGTTGGTTGCGGGCTGCCACCAGCTTGGCGTGGCCCAGACCGCCGCGATCCAGCAACTGAAAATCAAACCCCTTGGCTATGCCCAGTTCAGTGACCGCGGGCGGCGCAAAGGCAAACACCATGGCGTTGCGGATCTGGGAAAACTTCCCCATGGCCCTTCCGGCCACGGCGTCGGCTTTCAGGTTCGGGCGTTCGCGGAGTTTCCAATCCTTCAGCTTGACGAAGGCCAGACCCGCATTCTGTCCCTGGCCGGAGAGGTTGATGCCGGAAGCCGTCATTACGGATTCGACTGCACCCTTCTCGTGCTCCAGAAAATAGTCTTTGACCCCCTCCATGACCTTTTCGGTCTGCTCCAAGGTCGAGTTGGCCGGGAGCATGGCTTGAACGATCAGGACTCCTTGATCTTCGTCCGGGAGGTAGGACGTGGGCAGCCGGAAAAAAAGGAAACCAATCGCTCCGACGAGCAGAACGTAGATAATCAGATAGCGTAGTTTCCTGGAGAGAGTGTGTCCGACCACTCTCAGATAGCGGTCTCTGACCCAGGAAAAGCCGCGGTCAAACCGCAGGAAAAACGGGCGCAGGAAGAAGACCGCACTTTCGGCTGGTTCGTGTCCCGCGGCCACCGGCTTGAGGAGCGAGGCGCAGAGGACCGGCGTGAGGATCAACGCCACCACCACCGATAGGAGCATGGAGGCGATGATGGTCACGGAAAACTGCCGGTAAATGACGCCGGTCGAACCGCCAAAGAACGCCATGGGCCCGAAGACCGCCGAGAGTACCAGCCCGATGCCGATCAGGGCGCTGGTGATCTGATCCATGGATTTGGCGGTGGCTTCCCGGGGCGAAAGCCCTTCCTCGCTCATGATTCGTTCCACGTTCTCCACCACGACAATGGCGTCGTCTACCAAGAGGCCGATCGACAGCACCATGGCAAACATGGTCAGCATGTTGATAGAGAAGCCGAATAGCCCCAGCACCGCGAATGTCCCCAGGAGAACCACCGGCACGGCAATGGTTGGAATCAGCGTGGCCCGCATGTTTCCCATGAACAGATACATCACCAGGAAAACGAGCAGGATCGCCTCGAACAGAGTCTTGACCACCTCGCCGATGGCTACCCTGACAAACGGGGTGGTGTCGTAGGGATAAATGACCTTCATGCCGGGAGGAAAGTAGGGGCTCATCTCTTCCATCTTGGCCCTGACGGCATTAGCCGTGTCCAAGGCATTGGCGCCGGCGGCCTGTCGGATGGCCATCCCGGCAGCGGGCTTGCCGTTGAAAAAGACTTCAACGTCGTACGATTCGGTTCCGAGTTCTGTCCGTCCCACATCCTTGATCCGCACGATGGATCCATCCGGGTTGGTGCGGAGGGGGATGACGGCAAACTCCTCGGGAGTCTTGAGCAGACTCTGGACAATAATGGAGGCATTCAGGCGCTGGCCTTTCTCCGCTGGCGCTCCGCCGAACTGCCCTGCGGACACTTCCACGTTGTAGGCCTGCAGCCCGATGATTACATCTTGAACCGTCATCTGATACTCGGTCAGCTTGTCGGGATTCAGCCAGATGCGCATCGAATACTGGCTGCCGAATTCGTCCACTTCACCCACCCCCGGCACTCGCGAAATTACTTTCTCCAAGCTGGACTGGGCATAGTCCCGCAAGTCATTCCCATCCATGCTCCCATCCACAGAGATCAGGCCGACGACCAAGAGGTAGTTTTTAGTGGACTTACTCACCATCACTCCCTGGCGCTGCACCACCTGCGGCAGGCTCGCCGTGGCGAGTTGGAGCTTGTTCTGCACTTGGGCCCAAGCAAGGTCTGGATCGGTGCCGGGAGCAAACGTCAGCTCAATGCGGGAATTGCCGGACGAATCGCTCGTGGCGGACAAGTACAGCATCGTGTCGAAGCCGGTCATCTTCTGCTCGATGATCTGCGTCACGCTGTTTTCCACCGTTTCCGCCGACGCCCCTGGATAAAAGGCGGTGATGGCAATGGAGGGAGGAGCGATGGGAGGATATTGCGAAATCGGCAGGTTGTGGATCGCCAGCCCACCCGCCACCATCAGGATGATGGCGATGACCCAGGCGAAGACCGGACGCTTCAGAAAGAATCTCGATAACATGGCGCGTCTCCGTTAGTTCGACGCCGGGGCCTGTTGGGCCGCTTTCACCGGTGGTTCTGCTCCCTGTTTCCGGTCAGTGTCAAAGGGAACCGCTTTCACCGAAGCGCCGGCCCGGACTTTTTGCATGCCCTCGGCGATCGCCCGGTCGCCGGACGCAAGACCCGACAAGACAAGCCATTGGTCGCCAATGGCCCGGTCAAGGTTGAGCATCCGTTGCTCGACTTTGCCGGAGGCATCCACGATCAAGGCGAAGGGATTACCCTTGGGATCGCGTGACACTGCTTGTTGAGGAATCAGAATAGCCTGATTGTTGACGCCTTCTTTCACCACTGCCCGGATGAACATGCCCGGCAGGAGAACGTCCTTCGGATTCGGAAAGACCATCCGAAGAATCACCGATCCAGTAGTCGGATCCACCGAGACGTCGCGGAATTGAAGGGTGCCCTCGAAAGGATACTTCGTGCCATCTTCCAGGATGAGTTGCACCTTGTTCTGGTTCGCCCCGTCACGGCTGAGCCCCCCATCCTGCAGGCGGCGCTCCAATCGCAGCAGTTCCGCGGTGGATTGGGGCACATCCACATAGATGGGATCCAGTTGCTGAATGGTGGCCAGGGCTACCGGTTGGTACGCCGTTACGATGGCGCCATCCGTTACTGTGGACGTCCCGATGCGACCGGAGATCGGCGAGACAACATGGGTGTAATTAAGATTGATGCGAGCTGTTTCCAATTCTGCTTCGGCCTGTTTCAGAGCGGCATCCGCATCATCGAAGTCCTGCTGGCTGACCGCTTTGTCAACCAGTGCTTCCTTGTAGCGGTCAGCCCTCAACCGGAGGGACGGCAGATTGGCCTTGGCTCTCTCGAGCTCCGCCTGAAAGGGCGCAGGATCGATCTGATAGAGTTCCTGGCCGGCCTGGACGTCAGAACCTTCCGTGAACAGGCGTTTCTGAATGAGGCCGTTGACCTGGGGCCGGATTTCCGCGATGCGGTACGGAGACGTGCGGCCGGGCAGCTCGGTTGTCAGCAAGACCTGCTGCCGGGCAACCGTCACCGTCGCCACTTCCGGCACCGGGGTTGGTGGAGGAGCTTGTGTGCGGGAGCACGACACTGTACTCGCCGCGATCAAGAGGCATAGAATAGATAGGTGTTTCATATAGTGGTCGCTGGTGAAGGGCTGCGGTTGATCCAAGGTGGCGCTGTTCTCATTGTGAGCCTCAGATCCGATACAAAGCGGCAAGGTGTTCCAGATACAGGGCGGCAAGCCGTTCCAAGAGATTCCCAGGCAACGGCAGCGGTCGTTTGTCCGCGAAACCAAACAGACGGATCTTCAAGTACCGAGGGTGCGCGATCACGATGTCTTCCGACTGATAAGCCATCTCCAAGTGATGATGAACCTCGGACCCCGAGGGTCTGAAAGTGAATCGCACATCGGGAGGCTCAAAGAGCGAAAGCCCACATTTCTCCGCAATCGACCTGGCGATGGCTTCCTTCTCCGTCGCGATCCAGCCCTTTTTGGGATACCACTTCGCCAGGTCTTGAGGCGGAACACTGAACGTCGCGCATCCCTCGCACAAGGACACAAACGTGAAACCATCTTCGGACGGCAAGGCTTCCTGACGCAAAAGGCGGGTCAGTTCCTCGTCGTTGAGGCCGTCTCCCACGCTTGTCCGGAGAGATATGATTCTCCCCAAGAGGTTTGGTGGGGTTGGGTTAGTCATCATCATCTTGCGGTTCTCCGGCGGGACTTTGGTTCGTCGTTAATTGCGGTCGAGCATGATTCGGTGCGTGTCACGAGATGATCAACTGCCCACCGCGGATGATAAGGTGGAGATGCATTCATGGGGTTTGTTTGTCCAAGTCGGCTTTGAAATGGAAGATGGTTTCGACAACTAGGTCAAAGCCGACGGCGGTGTTGAGCATCAGGTGAAACAGGTGACGGGCCGGCCACTCGCCGCCATAGTAATGTTTGACGAATGCTGCCCGGTCGCAGTCGATCGTGTCGAGCCAGCGGTTGGCTTCCGCCTCGTTGTGCGTGCGGGCCAGCACGCGCTGAAACTTGTACAGGCGCGGGGCGAACAAAAACACGCGTAGCGTGTCCGCGCGGTCGTGGAGAAACCAAGGCGCCCCGCGGCCCACCAGGACACAATTGCCCGTGGCGGCTGCGGCTGCGATAACGCGCTGCACCAGTTCTTTGGCTCGGTCGGCATCGAAGGTGTCCCAGCCTTCAATCGGCAACGTGGCTTCAAAGCTGCCGCGCCAGAAGACCTTGCCCAGCCGGTACAAGAGCGGATCAAGGTGTTCTTCGCAGTGTTGGACGCTGGCGCGTTCAGTGTGGGCCAGCTTGGCAATCTCGTCGGTCAACGACCGGTCCAGCAGTTTCCAGCCAAGTCGCGTGGCCAGTTGGTCAGCAATCACCGTGGTGCCGGCACCGTATTCGCGTTCAAGAGCGATGATCTTGATCATGGATCAATGTGCCGCAATGGCAGCTCCATGTTCGGGTCGTTTCATCGGAAAAACAAACGGCGCCAGCCCGGGCGCCGACATGCCCAGCAGCCAGAAATTGTCGATGAATGCCAATCGTTCCTGTTTCATGCTGCTTTCGTAAACGGTTTCAATTGGGAAAGAATGCCTTCTTTGCTAACAGTCCCAACCACTCTGGCGCGGAGACGTGCGTCAACGAAATACAGCAAGGTTGGAATGGATTGGATTCCATACCACATGCTGAGATTGGGATTATCGTCGGCGTTGATCCGGGCGACTTTCACGCTTCCGGCGCACGCGGTCACAACTTCGTCAAGAACCGGTGCGAGAACTTGGCAGGGCCGACTCCAAGGAGCCAAAAACGCCACCAAGACGGGCCGCGTCGACTCCAGTACTTCCGACTCGAAGTTCGCTTCGCGGACCTCAACGATCTGTGATTTGTCATAGTTCATGTTCTCGACTGCATCATAATCTCCAGCACTCCATACACATGTCGTATGCCAACTTCCCTCAATACTCACAACTACTTGATGTACATTGTGTAACGCGAGATACACTTCAGTTTATACAGGTACGAAATACTGAACGTCCAAATTATCGTCCTATTAACTTGCGGAATCGTCCAACTTCTGACAGTATCTGCCCTTGTGGAATCAAATAGTGACAGCCGATTCGATCCGAATTTCGCCACGCATCTGCTTTTGGATATCGCGCATGAACAATCGGTGGAGCACCTGCTGAAGAAGCTAGTCTGTCGTGCGATGGAGCGGCCTGACATGGTTTGCGTCCAGGTCTGGCTGGTGAATAAAGGGGACCTCTGCTCGGTTTGTTCTCAAAGGTCGAAGTGTCCCGACCAAATCCGCTGCCTGCACTTGGTTGCCAGCGGGGGCAAATCGTTCTCCGATTCCGGAGCGAGCGTTCGGCATTTCGATGATCCGCACGTACGGATGCCGCTGGGAGTGGGCTTGGTGGGAAAGGTGGCGACGACAGGCAAGCAGGTGGTCCTGAGAGGCTTGGACACATGGCCGGGAGAGTTGGCTGAGCTTGACTGGCTGGAGCACGAGCAAATTCGTGGGTTCAGCGGGTCGCCGATCACTTTCAAGGGTGAGGTTTTGGGAGTCACCGCCGCGTTTGTTCGTGAGGATTTGCCGGAGGAAGCGCTCCCTTGGGGACAAATCTTTGCCGATCATATCGGCGCTGCCATCGCCAACGCTCGCGCTTTCGAGGAGATTCAGCGACTTAAGGCACAGCTCGAACAGCAAAACACCTACTTGCAGGAGGAGGTGGTGGAAGCCAAGGCTTTCGGCGACCTCGTCGGCCAAAGTGCCGCCTTGCGACAGATCATCAGCCAGATTGACTTGGTGGCGCCGACGGAAGCCTCGGTCCTCATCCTTGGCGAAACCGGGACGGGCAAGGACCTGGTCGCGCGCGAAATCCACCGGCGCAGCCGGCGCAAAGACAGCCCGTTGGTACGGGTCAACTGCGCTTCCATCCCAAAGGAGTTGTTTGAAAGCGAGTTTTTCGGCCATGTGAAAGGCGCGTTCACCGGGGCCATCAAGGATCGACCCGGTCGTTTTGAAACAGCCGAGGGCGGGACGCTGTTCTTGGACGAAATCGGGGAGGTGCCTTGGGAAATGCAGAGCAAACTGCTGCGCGTCTTGCAGGACAAGCGTTACGAGCGCGTGGGTGATGACCGAACGCGGCATGCGGATGTGCGAATTATCGGGGCCACCAATCGGGACTTGAAGAAAGAAGTGGCGGCAGGCCGCTTCCGTGAGGACCTGTACTACCGACTCCACGTTTTCCCGATCCACGTCACTACCCTGAAGGAGCGAACGGAGGACATCCCACTTCTGGCGAAACATTTCGTCGAACTGTCCGTGAAAGAACTCAGATGCCCGAAACCTCGGTTGACCCGGGCAGCCGTTGCCAGACTGCAGAATTACGACTGGCCTGGCAACGTTCGGGAACTGCGCAACGTGATCGAACGCGCCGTTATCCTGGCACGTGGGGGCCCTCTGCACTTCGACTTGCCAGTGACAAGCTCCGCACCCCCTCCGCCTTCATCCACACCACATCCTGACACCAAGGCCGGCCTCGAGATCTTCACCGAAGCGGAAATGCAGCGTCGCGAGCGCGAGAACCTGCTTGCAGTGCTCGAAAAGACCGGCTGGAAAATCAAAGGTCCGGATGGTGCCGCTGAACTTATCGGTCTGAAACCCACCACACTGCTTTCACGGATGAAGAAAATGGGACTGAAGCGACCAGAATGAGGTTGTCTGACGCAACTTGTCGCCAGTGGAGGAGCGAAGGCTGCGCGGCCTATTCAGAATTCGGCCTGCGCCACGCGAACGCTCACAGGTCCCTTAAGAGTTCGGGTTTCGGCGTTTCTCCTCCGCAAGGGTTCTGCTGGTTTTACATCTGGCCGCAAGAGCGGATCGCAGAAAACGCGTTCGACTTGTGCGAGGCTTTGCGCTATTGCTCTTCGAATGCTCGCCAAAGTTCATTCTGCAGCCGTTCTGGGGATCGACGCTTATCCGATAGAAATCGAAGTCAATTCTGGCTGGGGACAACCGCAGGTCATCATTGTTGGTCTTCCCGACGCTGCTGTGAAGGAGTCGAGAGATCGAGTCAAGACGGCTATCGAGAACAGCGGCTTTAAGTTTGTAGTGGGTAGGCTCGCGCTGAATTTGGCGCCGGCTGACGTAAAGAAAGGAGCGCCGAGTTTCGGGAACAAGCAACACGCTGTTTCGCCACCCAAGTAGATCCCCACTACGGGTTTTGGAAGTTTTAGGTTGTTCACAGTTCAGCATCCATGACCATTCATTGCCTTTTTGTGACCTGCATCTAAAGGCTGTTATCCGCCCGTAGCCGTACCGCTGGAAATGCACGCAAGTTGCCCCAAGTCGGCCAAGAACTATCGGGGAGCACATAAAACGACGCAGACTTCTGCTTCACCTTTTTCAGACTGATTTGGCGAAGATGTTTGGCGTCGACGAGGCATCCATTCGGTACTGGGAAAACAATACCTATCGGCCAATTGACCGGTTGATGCCTCGTATAATCGAATGGCTCGGTTGCTACCCTCGGATGACTGTGGCGGGGAGCGCGCCCTCACGCGACGGTAGTCGATAAGAGCCCAGTTATAGCTCGTTCACCGAGTCGTAAATGCGGCTTTGGTTGCCGTTTCGGTCCCTCCGTCACGCTATCGTGTCTGTTCATCACCGCTAGGGCACTAGCCACACGCGGTAGTAGCGGGCAGGTTTGTTGGTCGCTCCACCCACGTCGAGGTAGTTGGTCAAGGTGCCCGCGGCGGAGTTATTGGTTACGACGAAGATGTCAGTGAAGGCGTTTGTGGTGTACCCGCCACTCGGATTGCCAGCGGCCGCTTGCAGTGCGTTGGTCGCGCCGGGACCCATCATCCAGGTGAGGAGCACGTCGTTACTCGATGGAGTCACAGCGGTGGAGCGGAATTTGTTCGTATCGAACACATAGCTCCCAACAATCAGTGTACCCCCCGCGTGGACGAATCGGGCACAGGCATTCGTGATCACCAGTCGGTCCACGATGGTGGTGCCGCCGTTAAGCGTGAACGTGCCGCTGAGAAACCTCCAGCACGGCATTACCGGCGGCGTTGGTCACAATGAGTTCGCCGGCATCCACGGTAATCGTCCCCGAGGACGAGCAATTGAAATTGCCGATCGTCGCGCTGGACGTGACAAGCATAGTGCCGCCCTCGACATCGATGTGGTTCCCGACAGAGCCAGCAAGGTAACTGACGTAAGCGTTGGTGGCCGTTACCGTACCTCCCGGGCCAATCGTCAGGGTGTTCGTCTTGCCGTTATTGCCAATGAAGAGGTCGAACATGTCATCCCACACCGCGCCGGCCCCGGTTACGGTCACCCTGTCGTTCTTGCCCGAGAAACCCACGAAACCATGCGTCACATGCACGGCACCGCCATCGCTAATCGTCAGTTGGCTGCCCTGACCGCCGTTGCCAACTTCCAGACTTCCTCCGCCCACGGGGCCAAGGTTCCAGACCGAGCCGGCCCCGGTGACCGTTGCCGAGTTGCTGCTGCTGGAAGAGCTGTTGCCAAAAATGATGCTACTCGAATAGATCGCGCCGCCATTGCTGGTGATCAGTTGGTTGCCCACGCTGACATCACCGAAGACCATCTGACCCCCGCCGGCTTGCCCCACGGAGTCATGACTCCAGAATGAGCCGGGATCGGTGATGATCACAACATTGCTGACGCTGGCGCCCCCTTCGCCCATGAAACCGGTGCGGTCGCGCACCGCGCCGCCGTTGCTGATCGTCATCCGGTTGTGTCCGCCTGCATAACCGATGTAGAGATCGATGTTTGTCCAGACCGAACCGGGCCCGGTCACCGTCACCGTGTTATTACTGCTGGCGGCGAGGCTGTAGCCCACGAGGGTGCCGCCGAGGCAATAAACCAAGTCGCCGTTGCTGATCACCAGGTTGTTGCCCGGGGCACTCGAACCAACGACCAGCACATCATAATTGGTCCAAGTCGAGCCCGGGTCCGTGACGATGGCGGTATTGTTGCTGGCGGAGCCGAGATTGCCGATGATGCCGTCGAAATTCGACAGCGCGCCCCCGTTCTCGACGATCAAGACATCCTGGTACGTGTTGCTGCCCACGTTGTACGCGCCGAAACCAGCCCAGTTACTTCTCACCCCGCTGATGATGTTGGTCTGGAAGTTGGCGGTGAATTGGGCCTGTGCAGAGCCGGTGAGGAAGAACGGAACGACTGTCCACAGAATGACTGCCCAGAATTGCTTCATTGCTGCTCGCCACTTTCCCACGCCAAGGAGGAATTCCCTTCGCGACCTTCCCACCACTTGACCAAATATCCGCTTCAAAGTCGAGTGCTTTCTTGGCCTGCAGGAGGGTGGGGACGAACTGCCGGGCCAACCGAAATTCTGTTGGCGCGCGCGGAGATTGAGAATCCCCTCACCGGCTCGTTTCATTGACGGCAGTCCTCGATGGGCGGATGAAGTCGCGGCCAGTTGGGGTCGGTACAGTATTCCTTCGGTTGTGCGATCCCGCGCCAGACGCGACCTCCGAAATCGTTGGCGTAATAGTACACCTCCTCGGAGGTCATCACGTTCTCTTCCTTCTCGCCCAGACACTGACAATACGCGGTATCATTCCCCGTTCGGTACTTGGCGTTCGCCGGGTCGCGCAGCCACGCGTTGCAGGCGTCCACCAAGTGCGCGAAACGGCCCGGCGGAAGGGACTGATCGGTCTCCGCGGCCGCTCCGGTAATCGTCGCGCCGTCCTGTTGCAGCGAACGTTCGCCCGTGGCCCCGCGCAGGAGATTTTCACCCAACTGGCGCATGGCCGCACTTGGGCCGGTTTCGGTCGCGAAGAATTTTTCCATGTCGATCCCCAGGGCGAGCATGTCGTTCAGGCTGGCCTTGCCCGACATGACGGCGATGGCGGGGGCGAGCCCATTTTTTGATGAGCCAAGGAACTCGTTAAACTGGCGATATTTCGCGGCGAACCGGGAATCAACTTCGACCGTCATGGACTGACTGTCTTGGCTGATGAGGTTGCCATTGTTATCAAACTTCCTGTTGGTGAACTGCGTGACGGTCACCGTCTGGTGGTTGGCCGGCAGATAGGCGCGACACTTCTTCGAGAACAGCTCCACATAAGCGCAGAAGAGTATTTTGAATCGTCTATCGTCGTCTACGTCGCTGCCAAAACCACCGTCGAAGACTTGCCGGATGATGTCGGTCTGGTAAGCATCCCAGTACGCTTTCGATTTGCGGACGAGATCCTTCGACGCCAATTGCGCCGGGGGGGCGGTCTTTAACGCTTCGGCATGCGCCGCGGCGCGCGCCGCCACAACGCTCGGCGCCAGAGGGGGAACGGCCGGAGGTCCCGCCGCCTTCTGGGCCGCGATGGCGCCGGCGAAATTTGTCGATTCAGCCGCGTCCCAAGTGGCCTCGAACTTGGGGAAGCCAGTGCCGCCCATTACGCCGGAGATTGTCGCGGTATTCTGACTGACATTGGGAGCGAATCTGCCCTGGATTACCCTCTTCTCAAAGTTGGTGGGCGGGACCGTGTCCCAGTCGCCGGGATCCAGTTGGAAACGCCGGTCCCTTATGTCTTCAGGCGTCCGCTGTCCCTGCATACTATAGGTGTAGGCCTGCGTACCGGAGTTGCTCGTCAGATAAATCGTGAACGTGCCGCCGAGGGCACCTTGGCCCAGTTGCATGATCGTCAGCTTGAACTTCGTTGGCCCTTCAGGGCCGGCGTAGGTGCCGTTGTAAACACCGTTGATGGAGGTGAGACGGGCGACTGGCGCGGCGGGCGCACCCGTATTCGCAATGCTGGCGGCGCTGGCTTGGGCTGCCATGATGCTGTCGAGATTGGCTGACTGGGCCTTGTCACGCGCGGCGTTAAGCCAGCCGCAGTTAAACGGTCCGGACCCGGGAGCCAACCCGGTAAGCGAGCCGACAATCGAACCGGGACCGGTGATGCCGACGTGCACTGCCTTCACTTTGGAGGCTTCGAAAGCGTCCAGTGCGAGGCTTCCCATAGGCTCAACGGTCGTGAATTGAAACGGGCTCGATTGAAGCCCGTAATCTTTGGCCCCCGCGACATATCGGCCGGTCAGCTTGTAGGTAACGGAAGCACCCACGTAGGCCGGTAGATCAAACGTGAACAGACCGGTTAAGGATCCGTCGTCCGTCGATTTGATCGAAAATTTGAGCTTCTTGTTGCCGTCACTACGTTGGTAGGTGCCGGTATAAACGCCATTGATGGCGGTGGGCGCGTCGTTCTGAGCTTGCGCACGCGAAGCAAACACACAGAAGGCGAGAAGTACAAAGATCAACCAGCGAGAAGCTACTGTTGTCATGCGGTTCGGGATCATCGGAGTCGCCTTTCGCTAGCAAGCGGGAAACTGGCCTGATAGAAGTTTGGTTTTGCGGAAGCGGCACGAGGGCATGGGCGTACCGTAGTAGCATAACTTGCCATGTCAAAAGGCAATTGAAGCTTCCGTCCATTCATCGGGGTAGCATCGAGAGATGCTGGTCGAAAAAACATCCTGGCTCAGCTTCGCACGATGTGTGCATCGGGGATGATTGACATAGTCTGCAAAAGGCCGGATATTTTACAGGCAGCGCGAAGACCGGCATGCTTCGCCTTCGACGAGAGTTGAAGTGATCCCTTAGGGAGCATTATCGGGACTAGCACTGCCATCACTAAGTTTATTTGCCTACGAAGGACAGGCTGGCATTTGGTTATTTTACTATGGACGCGGTGGCAAAGACCGAAGCGAGACCGTTCTTTAGGAGCGTACCCAATACCATTGATGGTATCGAACAAAGATGGGCAGAAATACGCGCGGATTGGAGCTCAGGTTACTCACAGTACAGTATCGATGGGGATTCAGTCCTACAGCCAATATATCCTTTAGCCACAGAATCTCTGTCGTCCAGCACCTTGGCGCGAATGGTGTTTTATTCTTTTTTGCGGACTCTCGCTTGAGTATCTTGGTATTCACACTGTGCAGATATGATATTATAGAGAGCGACGCCCGACCTCTAACTGGCGTTAGAAGTTTGTGTACCACCTGGATGACCATCACATATACCAATGAATGAACTGTCTGCGTCCGATCAAACGAACCACCGATTTGCCGAGGCCGTGTGGGACTATGCCCTGATTGTGCCACGGAAGTGGCAGAAACTTCTCACGCTCAAGCCGGGGATTGCCGAGCTTCGACGCAGGGGCGCGTCGTACCAGGCCATCACGGAAATTCTGCGTGCCGCCGATGTGCCAGTCTCGCGCACGGCTGTCGCGCGGTTTTGCCGCCGCGTTGAACGCAACCGCGTTGGAATCTGTGCCCTTCACTCTCGCGTGGAATGCCGGCAGACCCGGCGCGGTGGACACTCCTCCTGTCGCGTCGCTTGCGCGCGTCTGCGGCGTTGCCAAGGCGTACCGATTACACGTTGCTGTTCGTGGCTGCACGCTGCTCGCCACCGACAGCCAGGATCGACAGGTAGTTGCCAAGTCAATCGGTTACTGCATCAGCGGTCAAAAGTCCGAATAAACTTCAGAGCAGGCGATGTGAGCACGAGCGTGACTCTTAAGCGCGCGTCCCATGGCGGAGCGAGCGCAGTCAACGCTGGAGGCGCAGAGGTGCGAGGGGCGCACGAGCTTGACGGCGAGAGCGAGCCGTACAATCGGGACGCAGGCACGCCACCAGTTGCCTTGAACAGCGCATCGCGCAATTAGACTGAATCGCGTTGATCGGTGTTGAATCGTTCAATGCCATTCAACACCTTTCCATAGCGTTACCAGACGCTGGCTGGCGCATCGTCAAGAATCCTACGCATTTGCGTAGGGGTGAGGCGTCCGCTCTGAAATCACATGCATAGACTGACCCACTCAATGCAGGTAGATGGCACGCCAACAGCATTGGCATTCGCCGCACATTCGCGCCGTCTGGTGGCGCACGTGAAGACGGCCCCGATTGTACGGCTCGCTGCGCCTTTCAAGGTAGAACACTTCGTGTCTCCACCTGTGACAGGCTCGCTCCGCCTGCGGCCTGACTCATAAGGCTTCACGTGCGAAAAGTTCATGGCTACCGGATTCGTCCTAAAAACCTGTCAACCCCGAAATCGGGAATCTTTCGCAACCATAGCCAAGCGTAGGTGATTGGGAATATTCGCGGCAAAACGCCCTCTCGGCGAACACCAAAATCTCGTTATTCCGCGTGCTACCGTAGGCCCGTAATTCGAGCCGGAACTGTCGTTAGCAGCGGAATGTATGATGTTGACTGTCCAACAAGCTAGAGAGCTTCTCGGTGATGAGGCTGTCGGCATGACCGACGCCCAGATCGAACAATTAGTTGCCCTTGTGCAAGGGCTGGCCGACATCATCATCGACACCTACGTTAGCGAGCGCGGGGCCGCAGCCCAAAGCAGCGTGGTACAATGCGCCGCATAATTGTTGACTACTCAAGCCGCTTGTGTTCCAATGCTGGAAGGAGGGACATGGGGATGGAAGAAACGATCACACAGTATCTGGCTCGGATCGGCGCGAAGGGCGGCAAGACCACGGGGAAGTCCAAGCGGCGGGGAGGGAAGGCGTACTACCGTCGCATCGCCAAAAAGGGTTGGAAGAATCGTAAACGCAGGGATGAGGAGCGGAGGGCGACAAAGTGAAAGCAGTCATCTACACGCGAGTGTCCACTGACGAACAGACCAAGAACCTGTCGCTTGAACTACAACGTCGAGAGTGCCAAGCGTATTGCCTACGGAACGGACTGAGCATAGAGCGAATCTTCGAGGAACGCGGGGAGTCCGCCAAGACAACGGCGCGGCCTGAGTTTCAGGCTATGTTGGACTATTGCGGTCGCAACAAGGGCAAGATCGGCGCGGTCGTGGTCTATCACACCAACCGTTTTGCCCGCGATGCCCGCGACCATCTCAATGTGACATTCACCCTGGGCGGCTCCGGCGTTCGACTGCACAGCGTGCAGGAGCGGCTCGAAGATACGGCCGCTGGTCGTTTTATCCAGACCATGCTGGCCGGGGCCAATCAACTCGACAACGAGCAACGTGCCGACCGCTGCAAGGCCGGTATGAGGGCGGCTGTTGAGAAGGGCCGCTGGCCGTTTCCGGCACCGCTTGGGTTCTGCAACGCACGCAATGACCGCAATGAGCCGACGCTCATACACGACCCGAAGCGCGCGCCCTTGATTGCAGAGGCGTTCCGGTTGTACGCGACGGGACTTCACAGCAAGCAGGACGTGTTGAAGAAGGTTACAAGAACGGGGCTGACGACCGCCGAAGGGGATAAGGTCACGTTGCACGACTTCTCGAAAATGCTCCGCCGACCGATTTACGCGGGCTGGATTGTGGTCGAGAAATGGGGACTCAAAGTGCAGGGGAATTTCGAGCCGATTGTTTCGCAAGACTTATTCGACCGGGTTCAACTCGTGGTCAACGACCGCCGCCCCAATCGGCCCAAGGCCCACGTGCGCGACCGAGTTGATCTACCGCTACGCGGCGCATTACGTTGCGGGACGTGCGGTCATACCATGACCGGCTACTTTGCCACGGGTCGTCATGGCGGGAAGTTTGGATACTACGGTTGCTACAACAAGCAATGCGCGAACCGTGTGACCGTGCCGAAACAGAAAGTGGAGGATGGTTTTGTGGAGCACCTGCACCGGTGGCAACCAACGCCGGGGGTTATGCGACTGGTCTCACACGTCGTCCGCAAACGGTGGAACTCGCGGCAAGACTTGGTGAGATCGAGCGCAGCACATCACGCCGCAACCATCAAGCAGGTCGAGGCGAAGTCGACCAGGTTGGAAACCGCTTACATCTATGAGCGGGCCATCGACCGCGCGCGATACGACCAGCACCGCACGGTGTTGGAGCAGCAATTGACAGTTGCACGAGTCGCTATGAGCGACCCTCAGACGGACGACCTCGATCTTGAAGGCGCGTTGCGGATGGCAAGCAAGGTGTTGGCCAATGCGGCGACCGTGTACGCGAAAATGACACCGGTAAATCGCCGCAAATTCCTATGGGTTCTAAATCCGAGCGGATGGGAGGTTGAGCGCTGCGGAGCAATTAGAACCCCGACCAAAGCCTTTGTTTATCAGTGTTTCGACGCCAAAAGCATGGGGTCACGTGGCAAGTGGTACGCCCGGAGGGATTTGAACCCCCAACCCTCGGTTCCGAAGACCGATGCTCTATCCAGTTGAGCTACGGGCGCAAAAGAGAATGGGGTGACCGACGGGATTTGAACCCGCGACAGCCAGATCCACAATCTGGAGCTCTACCAGGCTGAGCTACGGCCACCATCTCAAAGTAATGCCTCGCTTGAAGCGGCGTGAATTTAGCATTGCGGCGTTGTGGGGGTCAAGTTATCGTGCGAAACCTCACTGGAGGAGTTACCCGAGCCGTGATGAAAAAGATCGCGCTTCTTATCCTGACCCTGATGCTTGCGCAGGGCGCGCTGGGACAGGTCGACATCGAATCCCGGCGGACGTTGATACTGCAAACGAGTCTTTCCCTCCGCGGCGAAGAACAGCCGAATGCGTTCGGGTACTATTGGTTCAACGAGAACAACTATCCCTGGACGAACACGGCACTGCGGGTGATTTTCGCGGGGGTTTTTGGGGACACCGAATTGAGCTATTTCCTGCCGGCGAACACCAATATCGCCATCGGTGCAGGTTTGGGGGGCGGGTTGTACATCGACAGTATCATACCCTATCAAGACGGCGAACGCCTGGGGAAGCAGCAGTTCTACGGCGACGTGATCACTGCGCGCATGTTTGTTAACGAGACGATACCGAATCCCAGCCCGCTGCCCTTGAATTTGCGCGCTACCTACAGCGTCACCGGCTCGTTCTTCCGCAAGACGGATACCACCAGCGCCTTTACCATCCCGGATGATTTTTACACGCAGTCGCTGACGGCCGAATTCCGCTTTGGCGGTATCGAACCGGGACTCACTGCGCGACGCGGTGCCGAGCTTTACGTAGCCGCGGATGCGAACTACCGCAGTGGTTTCGATGCCTTCGGACCGAATGGCTTGTTGTTGCCGGCCCGTGTACAGTATGACCGTGTCTACGGTTCTTTGTCGGCGAAGATCCCCGTGCAGCAGACGACTTTCTATGCGCGCGTCGGCGGGGGTTTGGGCGAGGATCTGGACGAACTCAACGCGTACAAAGTGGGCGGGAATCTTCTCGGCGTCGAGCCGTTCACGGTGACCGTACATGGCTATTACGTACGAGAGTTTTACGCGGCCGACTTCGGGATTGCCAATCTCGAAGTCAACCAGCAACTCACTCAGGAACATGCCGTGACCGTCCATTTCTATGGAGATTGGGCCGTCCTGAAGCCCGTGCCGCCCGACACACCCGATTGGGACAACATCTTCGGAGTCGGCGCGGGTCTGAGCTTCCGGGCGATCAAGGACATCGATTCGTTGATCAGCTACGGCTATGGCATCAACGCCATTCGCGACGGTAGTCGCGGCGGTCACGAGATTGGCCTCGCGTTGCAGAAGCAATTCTGACGCCGGCCGCCAAACTTCGGATTTACACGCCTCGTTGACGCGGTATACTGCGCTTGTGAACCGCATTCGTCTTCTTCCTGAGCACGTCGCCAACCAGATCGCCGCGGGTGAAGTGGTCGAGCGGCCCGCCTCGATCGTGAAGGAGTTGGTGGAAAACTCGCTCGACGCGGAAGCCCGGCGCGTTACGGTCACGATCAAGAACGGCGGGCGCTCGCTCATCAATGTTGACGACGACGGCTTCGGCATGGGCCGTGACGACGCCTTGTTGGCGTTGGAGTCGCACGCGACGAGCAAGATTTCCAAGGCGGAGGACCTGCACAGTATCAGGTCGCTCGGCTTTCGCGGCGAGGCGATTCCAAGCATCGCTGCGGTTTCACGGTTCACGCTTACAAGTCGCGAGCGCGGCACCTTGAGCGGCACGCAGATCGAGATCGCCGGCGGAAAGATCCTTTCCGTGTCGGATGTGGGGGCTGCGGAAGGAACGGTGGTGGAGGTGCGCAACCTCTTCTTCAATTTGCCAGCGCGCCGCAAGTTTCTGCGTTCGATACCGACCGAGACGGCGCATATCGAGCACATCGTCACGCTGTGTGCGCTGGCACATTCCCAGGTGGCGTTCCGTCTGATCGTCGATGGCCGCGAAATCTTCAACCTCGCGCCGACGAAGGACCTCCTTGGGCGCCTGCGCGAATTCCATGGTGCCCGGCTCGCCGAGGAACTCCTCGCTGTCGATTTGACACGCGGTGACGTGCGGGTCACGGGATTTATCGGCAAACCCGGCGTCAGCCGGGCGGATCGCCGTCAACAACATCTCTTTGTCAATCAACGTCCCGTCGAGAGCAAAGGCATCAACTACGCGTTGCTTGAGGGTTATCACACGGCGTTGATGCGGGGGAAGTTTCCCGTGACGTTCCTGTTCCTCGAGATCGATCCCGAGGTGGTGGATGTGAACATCCATCCCGCCAAACGGGAGGTGCGTTTCCGCGATGAGTTCGCCGTCCGCCAATGCGTGATCGACGCCGTCCGCGCCGCGCTGGAGCCGGAAGTTGCGGGCTTGCGCCCTGTTCAGAGCGAAGGTTGGCCGAAGGCAGATCCGCGTGCTGTCATGACATCATCGGGGGCTTCACCCGCGACGCCGTCGGCTCGTACACCCTTGGTCTTGCGGACGACAGGCGGCTCGGCAAGCCAATCCCACCAACAACCGACGATGCCTTTGCCGTTGGAGGGAGAGGTGCCCGCCGAGCCGTCCACCCAGATACGAACCGAGGAAGGGTTGTGGCGGATCCTTGGCGTGATCGGCCAGCTCTACGTTCTGGTTGAATCGCCGGAAGGTCTGGTGCTGATGGATCAACACGCGGCGCATGAGCGCGTGCTTTTCGAGAAAATGCTCCGGGAATTAGAGACCGATTCCGCGCCGGCCCAGAAGCTTCTGCTGCCGCTCACGCTTGAACTGGATGCACGCGACGCGGCGTTCCTTCACGCGAATCAAAAAACGCTGCACAAACTGGGCATCGGTGTGAGCGAGTTTGGGGAGAAGACGTTTTTGATCGATGCCTTGCCGCCGTATTTTCCCACAGCGAACCTTGCGCAGACATTCCGTAATATCATCGACGAGCTGCGGCAAACGGGTGAGGAAGTGCACGCGCGGCGATTGAGTGAGGACCGGATCGCCACGACCGTCTGTCGTCATGCGGTCAAGGCGCATGACCCATTGCGCGGTGAGGAATTGCACGCGTTACTGCAGCAACTTCACGAGTGCGAATTGCCCTACACGTGCCCGCACGGTCGTCCGACCATGATTCAGATGTCGTACGCTGAGCTGGAGAAGAAATTCGGAAGGAAAGCCTGAGCGCGAACTGTCCACATTGTGTGAAACCGCTCGAAGAGCAGCAACTTGACACGCTGTCGTTTCGTTGTTGCCGTGACTGCAAGGGGATGTTGATGCGGCACCCCGATTTGATCGACGTGCTGGAAAAAAGCTGGCACGGGGTGTCCTGTGAAACGGCGGAGACGACTGAGTTTCGTCCAACGGAGGGTTGGCAGAACGAGCCGAAGTACGTTTGTCCTGATTGCCGCCGGACAATGGAAAAGTACGGCTACATGGGTATCGCTGCGATCCAGATCGACCGCTGCGATCCGTGCGCGCTGGTATGGCTCGATGCCGACGAGTTGCAGAACATGGTGCTGGCGCTGGCGAAAAGTAATTATCGTAGTGAGAGTGAGTGGCAGAGATTACAGTGGGAGAAGGTGGATATAGTTGAAGTGGGGGTGCAAGGAGCCAGCCAGGTCGGCCGCCAGCACAGCAGTTACGGATGGGTTTTTGGTGGGAGTGGCCAAACCCTCGTGGTGGCGCAAACGCTTCTGCGCTTGCTTCTAAAGTAGTTTCTTGCTACCTTGGCGGCTCGCTATGGGCAAGCTGCCGCGGGTAGTCACTTTCGGTCTGGGGTTGTTGATGTGTGGCGCTTTTGCGTTCGCGGGTCCCGCCGATATTCCGGTTGCTTTTCAGATCACCACGAACACGGTGTTTGGCGACAGCATCTTCGTTTTGGGCAACATTCCGCAGTTGTCCAGCTCGAACATCGTCAACGCCATTAAGCTAGTGCCGACAAGTTGTGTCGGCTCGGTGTGCACCTGGTTCGCGAACATTGGCATCCTCCAGGGCACAAGCTACGAGTACAAGTTTGTGAAGCGCAGCGACTGCGCGACGTGTTATAGCAATCCGAGCAATGGCACCTACGAGCCCGGTGCGAATCGTACAGGTTCAACACCCGCTGAGCCTCCGGCGCCATGGAGCGGCAAGACAGTTTTTTATTACTCGAGTTGGTCAAGCGTTTCGCTGCTGTATTCGAACACGGCCACGGCTTCCTTCGCGGTGCAGTCGATGGTCGCGGTCGGACCCGGACGCGGCGGCGGGGAAAAGCTATGGCGTGTGGACGGCATTAACCATCCGGGCGAAACAAATCTGGTCTTTGTGTTCACGGACAACCAGGGCCACTATGACAATCCGGACGGGGTGGGGGGGCGCAATTATGAGACGCCGCTGGATGCGGCCGTGGTGCAGGACGGACAGGTGTACAACTACTGGCCGCCGGCGTTCGTGAGCACGAACCGGGT
Source organism: Verrucomicrobiota bacterium (assembly GCA_003152315.1). Taxonomy (GTDB): domain Bacteria; phylum Verrucomicrobiota; class Verrucomicrobiia; order Palsa-1439; family Palsa-1439; genus Palsa-1439. The sequence continues at coordinate 22,072 of PLZV01000026.1, read as the reverse complement.
CGAGACCTTTACGTTGAGCTCCACAAACCTTGCCAGCCGCACGATTCGCGTTTATCTGCCGCGTGGCTATAACGAGAATACGGCGAAGCGCTACCCCGTGTTATACATGCACGACGGGCAGAATCTGTTTCTGGGGATGGGGCCGTTCGGCTGTTGGAACGCTGATACCAATGCCAATAATCTCATCCGCTTTGCCAGGATGCGCGAGACGATCATTGTCGGAGTGGACAATTCGAGCGACCGATTGTGTGAGTATTCGCCACCACAACCCACATGCACGAATGCGTGTACGACACCTCGGGGCGACAAGTATGCGGCTCTCTTGATCAATGAACTCAAGCCGGTCGTCGACGCGAGCTATCGCACATTGTCCGATCCGGACAACACCGGCATCCTCGGCTCTTCAATGGGGGGGCTGATCTCCGCATGGCTCGGCTGGGCGCACGCGGAGACGTATCACAAGATCGGTGCGATGTCCTCGTCATTCTGGGATTGCTTCCCGATTTCTTCTCCGAACTCCAAACGTTCCATCCGGATCTACCTCGACAGCGGCGATCATGATTCCCAGGGCACGATCGGTTCGAGCGATAGTTTGTTGGACACGATGGGCGAACGGGACAACCTCATGCAGAATGGTTACGCCTTCAACCTCGACCTGGATCACACCATCGGCTACGGCCACTGGCACAGTGAGCAGTGGTGGGATGTTCGCTCGCCGCGTTGCTTCACCTTCCTGTTTCCTGCCAGCGACGAGGCCAACACCGTGCTCGACACCGCTACACCGCCGCGAATTACAAATCTCCAGCTTGCGGGACCGAGCAACGTCGTGACCTGGACGAGCTATCGGTTGCGCACGTACGCTGTGCAAGGCGTGACCAACGTACAGTATGCGAGTTCGATGACGTGGAGTGATCTGTTCATAACGACAACGCCGGAGCCTCTTCTGTGGAACTCTCCAAGCGTTGGCGTCAGCAACCTGTTCCATTTCCTTCGCGTGCGTGAATTGTCCGTGCCCAATTGGCCGAACTGACGCGGCGCGGCGTCTGGGTCATGGCTGCTGTCCGAGGACTTTACGGGCTTCGCAAATGTCGGCGGCAATCTGCGTCTTCAGAGCTTCAGCCGACGCGAACCTCTGCTCGTCGCGCAGTTTCGACAGAAAGAGAACTTCGATATTTTGGCCGTAGAGTTCACGCGCGAAATCGAGGATGTGTACTTCCAGCGTTCGTTGTGGCTGCGTCCCCGCGAAGGTGGGGCGAACGCCAATATTGACCACGCCACCGAACGGCTCCTCACCGACGATCACGCGCACGGTGTACACGCCATCGGGTGGGAGAACTTCGTTACGGGGATTCAGGTTCGCAGTCGGGAAACCCAATTCGCGCCCACGGTGATCGCCCGGCTCAACGGTGCCAAGGATCGAGAACGACCGTCCCAACATCGCGGCGGCGCGATCGAGACGGCCATTCAGCACATGCTGTCGAACCGCCGTTGAGCTGATCATCTCTTCACCGAGCATCGCCGATTTGATTTCCTTGGCAACGAATCCGTATTGCGGTGCGAGCGCTTCCATCAGCCGCACGTCGCCCGCGCGGTTGTGGCCGAAGCGGAAGCGCGTGCCGACGCAGATCTCCTGAAGTTGATTCGTCTGGCGGGCGACGGCATCGATGAATTGTTCCGGCGGCGTGAGCGAGAATGGTTTGTCGAAGGTGAGCAACAAGCACGCGTCCACACCGAGCTTCGCAATGAGCGCCCGTTTGTGTTCGGTGGAAGTCAGCAGCAATGGGGCCTTGTCGGGCTGCAGAACGCGGAGCGGGTGAGGATCAAAGGTCAGCACCACGGATGTGCCGTCCGCCGCCCGCGCGTCATCACGGGCCTGCCCGATCACCCGCTGGTGACCCAGATGGACGCCATCGAACACGCCGATGGCCAGGCACACCTTTTGGGAGTGCTTCGCCAGTTCTTCGAATGTGCGAAACACCTGCATCATGCAGCACTGGAGCCGACAAACTTCAGGATTGGAATGATGAGCGGTTTCAATTCTTCGCGCGTTAGTGCGACAACTGCCTGGAGTTGGTGGGCTTCGTTCACATCGAACTTGCCGGACCGAGTGCGCCGCAACTCGTGAAGATGCGCGCCGCAGCCGAGCAGGTCGCCGACGTCCGAACAGATCGTGCGCACGTACGTGCCCTTCGTGCACGCCACGCGAAATGTGATGCGCGGCAGTTCGAGCCCGAGGACGCGGAGGTCATAGATGTGAATGAGCCGCGGCTCACGCTCGACCGTCTTGCCTTTGCGCGCCAGTTTATAGAGCGGCGTGCCCCGATACTTGACCGCACTGACCATCGGCGGAATCTGTTGGATGTCGCCGCGGAATTTGGCCAGGACTTCCTCGATGTCTTCCGCGGTGAGCGGTGGCACCGGTTTCTCCGCGATGATCGCGCCGTCGGCATCTTGCGAATCCGTCGAAACGCCGAGGATCATCGCGCCTTCGTACGCCTTGTCATCGGACATCAACCGGTCCTGCAGCTTGGTTGCGCGTTCCAGGACTAGGATCAGCAGGCCTGTTGCCGCCGGATCCAGCGTACCGCAATGGCCCACCTTCTTGAACCCAAAGTGGCGGCGCACACGGTCCACGACATCATGCGATGTCATGCCCGCAGGCTTGTCGATCAAGAGTACACCGTCAAATGGTGAAAGCTGCGGTTGCATGGGGCAAAGGAATTAGAGTGTTGCCGCAGCCAACGCTTCGCTAACGGCCGCGAGCACTTTGCGCTCGATCTCGTGCGGTTCGCCCGAGAGGCGCGCGCCGGCAGCTTCACGATGGCCGCCGCCGCCGAAGCGACGGGCGACGGAGTTCACGTCGATCTTCGGGTGTTTCGAGCGCAAACTGATGCGAATCTTGCCCGGCTCGGCCATTTCTTCAAAGAGCAGCGCCACGACGACGCCTTCAATCGCCCGGGCGTAATCAATCAGCCCTTCCGTATCCTCGCGCTTGGCGCCAGATTCCTCGAACATCTCGACCGTGACCCACGTGTAGGCAATGCGCTTCTGGTCGGTCAACTGGAGCAGGGCGAGCGCCTTCTGGAGCAGCATGAGCCGCGCATACGGATAGCTCTCATAGACCTGGCGGCAAATCTCGCCGACGTTGATTCCCGTATCGACCAGTTTGGCCGCGACACGAAGCGATTCGGAGGTGGTGCCTGTATAACTGAAAGAACCCGTGTCAGTCGAAATGGCTGCGAACAGGCAGGTCGCGATCTCTTTCGTCAGTTTGAAGCCGCCCCGATCGATTAGATCGTAGGCAATTTGCCCAGCCGCGGGTGCTTCGGGCACAATCCAGTTAATCTCGGCGAACTTCTCGTTGCTGACGTGATGGTCGATGTTGATGAAATGTTTCTTATTGCGGATGCGCTGGGCAGCCAAGCCAACCCGCTGCCACGTGGATGTGTCAATGGCGATGACGACGTCGAAATCCTTCGGCTCGGACGAGGGTCCGGTGATCAGATTGGCTTGCGGCAGAAAACGGAACTTCGCGGGAACCTCGTCGTCATTCCAGGCCTCGACCGTTTTACCGAGGTCCTTGAGGAGAAGCAGGAGCGCCAACTGCGAGCCCACCGCGTCACCGTCGGGGCGGTAGTGGGTGAGCACCAGGAACGTGCTCTGGCTCCGCAACAACTCGCAGATCTGCTGGCAGGCATCACTCATCAGCTGGTTCGCCCCCGAGTTCGTCGAGTAAATGCTCAATGTGACTGGCGTGCGCCTCGGTTTCGTCGAGGAAGAACTTCAGTCGTGGCGTGTATTTGAGGACAATGCGGTGCGCCAACTCGTGCTGGATGTGGCCGTGTCGGCGATCGAGCGTGTCGACGGCGCGCTGCTTCTGTTCGGCCGAACCAATCACGCTCATATAAATGCGCCCTTCCTTGAGGTCGGGGCTGATCTTTGCCGCAGTGATCGTGACGAAACCGCAATCGGTCAGGTTCAACTCCAGCACGATCTCGCTGACCTCACGTTTGACCAATTCAGAGACTCGTTCAATTCGATGACTGCTCATGGTAATACTGGCCCAAGGAAACAGAAGAGCGGGCGACACGACCTGAATCATTCCGTGTTTCGTCCTCCGCGTTGGGCGGTTGAGTTATGGGTTACAGACTCGCAGCGACCTTTTCGACCGTGTAACACTCCAGGACGTCGCCTTCCTGGATTCCAGGGAAATTCTCCAGCCGCAAACCACACTCCGACCCGGCTTTAGCCTCCCGGACGTCGTCTTGGAAATGTTTGAGGCTCGAAATGCGTCCCTCATACTGAACAGCCTTGCGGCGCAGCAGCCGGACCCGTGCGCTCCGCGCAATGCGGCCATCGGTGACGACACAACCCGCCACCACCGGTCCCTTAGAAAGCTCGAACACCTTGCGCACTTCCGCGTGGCCAATGACGATTTCCTTCGAATCTGGCTCCAGCAGGCCTTCCATCGATTCCTCGACCTGCTCGATCAATTCATAAATGATGGTGTACAATTTAATCTGTACATCTTCGTGCTTCGCCGCGTCCGTGACGCCGCTTTCCGGTTTCACGCGGAACCCGATGATGACGGCGGTCGAAGCGCTGGCGAGCAGGACATCATTTTCCGTGATGCTGCCGACCGCCCCATGGATGATATCGAGTTCGATCTTCTCGCTCTTGAGTTTGCCGAGTGAATCGGCAATGGCCTCGAGCGAACCTTGCACATCGGCCTTGAGCACGAGGTGCAGTTTCTTCCGTTCGCCATCCTTGAATTGCGTAAAAAGGTCTTCAAGCCGCGAGCCGCGGGCTTGTCCGATGATCGCGCCCCGTGCTTCGATTTGGCGTTGTTCGCCAAGGGCGCGAGCTTCCTTGTCGTTCTTCATGACGTTGAACTCCGCGCCGGCTTCCGGCAGGCCGGAGAGGCCGACAATCTTTACCGGGGTCGAGGGCGGGGCTTCCTTGATGCGCTGGCCTTTATCGTTGACCAACGCGCGGATCTTCGCCCAGAACGGGCCGCACACGATGCCGTCGCCGACATGGAGCGTGCCTTTGCGCACCAGCACGGTGGCAGTTGGTCCCATGCCCGGCTCGATCTGCGCCTCGATCACGTTACCTTTTGCCGGAACTTTCGGGCTGGCCTTCAGTTCCATGATTTCGGCCTGCAACAGAATCATCTCCAACAACGTGTCGATGCCCTTCTTCGTTGTTGCGGAGACCTCGACGGTGATGGTTTCGCCGCCCCAGGACTCGGGACTGAGACCGTGCTCCTGCAACTGTTTCTTCACGCGGTCAGGGTTGGCGGTCGGCAAATCGCATTTATTGATGGCCACGAGGATCGGCACCTGGGCGGCCTTGGCGTGATTGAGGGCCTCGATGGTCTGCGGCATGATGCCGTCATCCGCGGCGACGACAAGAATTGCGATGTCCGTGACATTCGCGCCGCGCGCCCGCATCTTGGTGAACGCCTCGTGGCCCGGCGTGTCGAGGAACGTGATGGTCTTGCCATCTGGCAGTGAGACAACGCTCGCGCCAATGTGCTGCGTGATGCCGCCACTTTCGTGGGCGACAACGTCTGTTTTCCGGATCGCGTCGAGAAGCGAGGTCTTGCCATGGTCGACGTGGCCCAGAACGGTTACCACCGGGGGTCGCGGCACCAAGTCGGTGGCCTGTTCTCCCACTTCGAGCGGTTCGACCTTCTTGGGTGGGGCGTGAACCGTGCCGGCGCCGCGTTCGCGTTTTTCCAGCTCGAAGAGAAAGCCGTGACGTTCACAAATCTTGCGCGCGATGTCTTCGCCAATGCTTTCGGAAGGGTTGGCGAAAACATTCATCGTCATTAACTCGGCCAACAAGACGTGCGACTTGATGCCGATGCGCTGGGCAAAATCGCGCACGATCACGGGGGGTTTCATCTGCACCACCTTGTTGCCCTTCTCGTCCACGATGTACGCGGGCTGCGCCGGCGTCGCTGGCGCGGAGGAAGTCGGTCGCGGCGCAGGAGCTGGCGGTGCTACCGGGCGCTGGGCTGTCGTGATTTTAACCGTCGGTTGCGGCGTCGGAGTTGGTCTCGGTGGCGCTGCAGCCGGTGACGGTTTCGGGAGGACCACAGGTGCTGGCGCTGAAGCTTGGAATGCTATCGGAGGTGCGACGATCTTTGCTGGCATTAGCGGGGGCGCTTCCGGGGCCGCTTTTGGCGGTTCGGCGACGGGCCCGGGAGCCGTGACGGTGGCAACCGTTGCGGCACCGTCATTTTTTTCAGTCGCAACAGCTGCAGTTGTTGCGGCTGGGGAGACGGGCGTTTCTGGTGCGGGCGGCGGAGGCGGTGGCGGCGCGACGTAACCGTATTCCTTCTCGATCGACTCGGCAGTGATCTTGTCGACGGTGCTCGAATGGCTTTTCACGGGATAATTCATCGCGTGCAGCTTTTCGATCATGCCCTTGTTCGTCAGGCCGCACCGCTTTGCCAAATCGTGTACGCGAATACTCATTACGCCTTCGGTTCACCCTCCGGGGGCTGGGCGGCTTCACGCCGTTCCTGCTCCGCATTGGCGGCCTGTTGCGCGGCCGCGGCTTTTTCGGCACCGAGAATATCGGTCAAATCATTCAGGTCCGCCGCGAGCAAACTTTCGAGCGAATGGAAACCACCCTTGACCAGGATCGCGGCGGTCTCGCGCTCAATTCCCTGGATCGTCATGATCTCCTGCACCGCGCGCGCGACTTTCTCCTCGAAACCCAGTTCCGCCGTTTCTTCCTTCTCGATCTCGATATTCCAACTGGTCAGTTTGGCGGTGAGGCGCGCATTTTGGCCCTTCTTGCCAATCGCCAGTGAAAGCTGGTCGGGATCGACGATAATTTTAACCGAATGACGTGCTTCGTCGATGACGAGGTTCCGCAGCTTGGCGGGAGCCAGCGCGTTGTTGACGTACTGCCGAACATTCGGGTCCCAGCGGATGATGTCGATCTTCTCACCGCTGAGTTCACGCACGATATTCTTCACACGCATTCCGCGCATGCCGACGCAAGCGCCAACGGGATCGACTTTCTCGTCGTGCGACAAGACGGCAATCTTCGTGCGGTAACCCGCTTCGCGCGCGATGCCTTTGATCTCAACGGTCTTGTCCGCGATTTCCGAGACTTCAAGTTCGAAAAGCTTGCGGACGAAATCGGGATGACTGCGGGACAGAACGATCTCCGGGCCATGCAAAGCGTTTTCGACGCTCAGCGTGTACGCGCGAATGCGGTCGCCGGGCTGGTATTCCTCCGTGGGCACACGCTCCCGGCTGGGCATGATGCCTTCAATTTTGCCGAGATCAATGATCACATCACTGCGCTCGAAGCGGCGCACGGTGCCGGAAAGGATATCGCCGGCGCGACCCTTGAACTCCTCGAACACCATGTTCTTTTCGACCTGGCGGATGCGCTGGAGCATTGCCTGCTTGGCGGTTTGCGCGGCGATGCGGCCAAAATTCTGTGGGGTGACCTCAATCTCGATATTTTCACCGAGCTGGACGTTTGGAAAGCGGCGTCGGGCGTCCGTCAATGAGATCTCATCGTGTTTGTTAACGACGTTCTCGACCACCAATTGCTTCGCGAGGGCGCGAATAGCACCCGTCTTGCGGTCGATCTCGATGCGGAGATCGCGCGCGGGACCGACACTTTTCTTGGAGGCTTGGAGCAAAGCCTGCTCGACCGCCTCAAACAGGATTTCCCTGTCAATGCCTTTTTCGCGCTGAAAATATTCCACCGCTACTATTAGTTCACCGCTCATAAGCGTTCCGTATCCTTCGTCGGCACAACCCTTTCAGGGAACAAAAAAGTGGGTTTTTGACCCACTGGTTCCATACCGCCAAAATCTACCTGTAAAATATAGGGGAATCACCGAAATCGGTCAAGCTCATATCAAGACCGGCCGTAACGGGCTTGTTTTACAGCGCTGCGGGCGTTTACAATGCGCGGCCAATGAATCTGCCAAACAGGCTAACGGTCGCGCGCATCGTCCTGACCGTTTATTTTGTTATGGCTTTGCTGCTGCCGGCAGCCGGGTGGCTTCGGTCGCATTTCCCGTTTGGTAAGACGACGGCGCTGATCATCTTCATTGTGGCGAGCCTAACGGACTGGTGGGACGGCTGGTACGCGCGGCGGCACAAGATGGAGACGAGCTTCGGCATGTTGCTCGACCCGCTGGCCGACAAAATCCTGACGACGGCCGCTTTCATCTGCTTCATCGAACAACCCAGCTACCGACCGGATGTGCCGTTGGTCCAGGCGTGGATGGTGCTGGTGATCGTGGCGCGGGATTTCCTGGTCACGGGGCTGCGGCTGGTGGCCGGCCAGCAAGGAGTTTTGCTCCGCGCCGAGCGGCTGGGTAAACACAAGACCATCTCGCAAATGGTGACAATCATTTTCATCCTGCTCGGATTGGCCGCCCGTGAGGATTGGAATTGTTTTGGCATGGACTATCAACGGTTCAACGTGTTTTTTTCACGGTCAACGTTCGGATTGATGCTGTTGACCGTCGGGCTGACACTTGTCTCGGGCGTTGTCTATTTCTACAAGAACGGAGAACGCTTCCTTCGCGATGCGTGATCGATTCGTCAAATTCCTGGCGACTGGCTTTGGGATCGGTTATCTGCCGGTGGCACCGGGAACGGCAGGCTCGCTCGTCGGGATTGGCTTCTGGTGGGCGCTAGACCAAACGCATCATCTGTGGCTGCGCGGTCTGCTGCTGGTGCTCGCCATTGCGCTGGCCGTGTGGTGCGCGGGTGCCGCCGCGGAATTGATGCACCATCCGGACCCGCCAAGTGTCGTTATCGACGAGATCGTGGCGATGCCGCTGGTGATGATCGGATTGGGTGCGCGTTGGTGGCATATAGTCGTGGCCTTTGCCCTGTTTCGCCTTTTCGATATCTGGAAACCACCGCCCGTGCGTGACGCGGAGGATTTTTCAGGTGGGATTGGGATCGTGTTGGACGATCTGTTCGCGGCCGCCTACGCTTGTGTGGCGACGCATCTTGTTGTGTATCTGGTCAGTTTGGTGAGGCACTGAGCTTGGCGAGGAACCTTTCGAGTTGGCCGGTGTCGAAGTTGGCGAGGACGTGGCCATCCACGACGATGGTGGGCACATAGGATTGACCGGAAAGACGTTGCATCTCCTTATCGGCAGCCGCGTCACATCCCACGTCGATTTCCCTAAACGGGATGCCATGCTCCTTCAAGTAATCCTTGGCTTCGACGCACCAGCCGCACCACTTACGCGAGTAAAGTTTTACGTCCCGCATGATTTTTCCTTGTGAATCGTCCGCTAACATCGCAGATTGGATGCCGGTTGCAACCTTACGGTTGCGGGTAAACTCATGAAAATCCTGATTGCCGATCCAATCTCAAAGCGTGGAATCGAATTGCTGCGGGCCAATAAGGCGTTCCAGATCGATGAAAACGTCGGCCTGAAAGAGGACGCGCTCTGCGAAATCATTGGTGGGTACGACGCGCTGATCGTTCGCAGCCAGACCAAGGTCAACAAGCGCGTCATCGAGGCCGCAAAGAAGCTCCGCGTTATCGGTCGTGCCGGCGTTGGCGTCGATAATGTTGACGTGGATGCCGCAACGCGCCGGGGCATCATTGTGATGAACACGCCCGGCGGCAACACGATCTCCACCGCGGAGCACACGTTCTCGATGATGATGGCGCTGGCCCGCAACATCCCGCAGGCCCACATGTCGATGAAAGCGGGGAAGTGGGACCGCAAATCCTTTGAAGGCACCGAACTCTACAACAAGACCCTTGGCGTCATTGGCATGGGACGCATCGGCACGGAAGTGGCGCGGCGGGCGATTGCGTTCGGGATGCGCGTGCTGGCGTACGATCCGTTCCTGAGCCTCAGCCGCGCGAAGGCGCTGCAAGTCGAGGTCGTGGAACTTGACGAGATCTACGCGCGCTCGGACTTCATCACGGTGCATGTCCCGATGACCGACCAGACGCGCGGGATGATCAACAAGGACACGATCGCGAAGATGAAGGACGGCGTGCGGCTGATCAATTGCGCGCGCGGCGGCATTATCACCGAGAAGGATTTGTACGACGCGATTAAGAGCGGCAAGGTTGGCGGTGCGGCGCTTGACGTGTATGAGCAGGAACCGCCAAAGGATTCGCCGTTGCTGGAACTCCCACAGGTCGTGATGACCCCGCATCTGGCTGCATCGACGCAGGAAGCGCAGGAATCGGTCGGCGTCGAGGTCGCCGAGCAGATTGCCGACGTGCTGGCAGGCGGCACCATTCGCAACGCCGTGAACATGCCGACCATCGACGCCAAAGTGTTAGCCGTGCTGCAGCCCTACCTGACGTTTGGCGAGAAGATGGGCCGGCTATTGGCCCAGATCGCGCCGCAGCGGATCGAACGGTTGGCGATTGAATTCTGCGGCAAGGCGGGGGAGTTAGAGAGCGGTCCGATTGGGCGGGCGGTTCTGAAGGGTTTCCTCGAAAACGCGCAGGGTGGCGATGTGAATTACGTCAACGCGCCCGTGATTGCGCAAACGCTCGGTATTCGCATCGGCGAAGTGAAGAGCAGCGAGCCGATTGATTACGCAGAGCTGATCAATGTCCGGGCGTTTGTCGAGGGACAGGTGGCGAGTGTCTCCGGTACATTCTACGGCTCGCCAAACAATCCACGCATCGTTCGCATCAATGACATGCCCGTTGAGGCCGTGCCGAACGGTGTGCTGTTCATCATGAGCAACAAGGATCGTCCCGGCATCGTCGGCTGGATTGGCACGATCATGGGCAAGCACGGCGTCAACATCGCCAGTATGTCGCTCGGTCGCGACAAAGAAGGCGGCCAGGCCCTCACCGTCCTAAACCTCGACAGCGCCCCCAGCGACGCCCTCCTCGCCGAAATCCGCAAGGACAAGGACATCTTCGACGTGAAGGTGGCGAAGCTGTAAGTGAAGCTCTCTCCCGACAAGAAGCTCGCGGGTATTCTGTGTCCCGTCTTTGCGATTCGCACCGAGGGTGACCTTGGTATTGGCGATACCGAGGGCGTGAACCAGATGATTGATTGGTGTCACGAGCACGGGTTCAGCATGTTGCAGGTGCTGCCGATCAATGAGACCAGCGACGACAACTCGCCGTACAATGCCATCAGTTCTATGGCGCTTGACCCGACGACAATCGCCGTGTCGCCCAAGTACATTCCGGATTTGTCGGTGGCGAAATTCAAGGAGATTGCGAAGCCGGAGTTGCTCAAGGAGTTGCGCGCGGGTGCGGTGAAGTACACGAAGGTGAAGGCACTGAAGCGGCTGCTGTTGCGCGCGGCATTTTATTCGTTCCTCGCGGAGCACTGGAACAACAAGACCGAGCGCAGTGAGGGGTTTCGAGCGTTTCTTGGCGAAAACGGGGACTGGATTTCTGATTACGCGATGTTCCGCGTGCTGATGGAGGATTACCACGACTGGCCAACGTGGGACGAATGGCCGTTGGACCGCCAGGATCCGAAAAAGGCGTGGTCGTGGTTCCTGTCGTTGCCCACGGAGCGCCGCGATGAGTACGCCAATCGCATCCTCTTTTGCGCCTACGTCCAGTGGATCGCGTACGATCAATGGCAGAAGGTCAAGGAACACGGCACACAGAAGAAAGTGTACCTGATGGGCGACATCCCCTTTGGCGTCAACCGCTATAGTTCGGATGTCTGGGGCAACCGCGCCATCTTCGACCTCGCCTGGAGCGGCGGGTGTCCACCCGAGAAGGTTTTCAAGGTCGATCCATTTACCGAGAAGTGGGGGCAGAACTGGGGCATTCCGCTATATAAGTGGGAGGTTTCACGCGAACGCAACCACGATTGGTGGCGCATCCGCTGCGGCAACATCCACAAGGTGTTCCACCTTTTCCGCATCGACCATGTGCTTGGGTTCTTCCGCATCTACTCTTTCCCGTGGCCGCCGAAGGAGAACGGGGAATTCCTGCCGCTGACCGAGGCCGAAGCCGTGAAACGCACCGGTGGACGTATTCCGCATTTCCAGCCCTACACGGATGATACGCCCGAAGGTGCGAAGCTTAACCAAAAGCAGGGCGAAGAATTACTGAGCATGGTACTGGAAGCGGCAGGGGGCACCGCTGTCGTGGCGGAAGACCTGGGGGTGGTTCCTCCGTATGTGCCGATCGCGCTCGCTCGCCTGAAGATTCCCGGCTACAAGATTCCGCACTTTTTGCGCGAAAAGGATTACGCGTTTGTTGATGGAAAGACCTATCCGCGTTTGTCGCTGGCGACACCCGCGACTCACGACCACCCTCCGATTGCGATGATGTGGCGCGAGTTGTGGGAGAAAGCCGACGGCGGTGACGACGGCGCGCGGTGGGATTTGAAGCGTTGGATGAAATTCTGCGGCGCGGAACTGGAGGCGCCTCCGCGCGAGTTCGATGATCACATCCATCAACTCATCCTGCGCGGCGTGCTCAACTCCAATTCCTGGCTCGCCGTATTCATGATTACTGACGTCTTCGGCACGGAGGGACGCTTCAATGTCCCAGGTGCCGTTAGCGAAGGCAATTGGTCGTACCGGCTCGACAAGGCAGTATCTGAACTCGACAAAGACCCGCACCTTCTCCACAAGACGCAGATGTTTGCCAAGCTGGTGAAAGAGAGCCATCGCCAGCCATGCGTTGGCTGAAGAAGAACACCGTCACTGACCCTGAGGCAGTGCGGTGAGGGTGGCTGACAGTGGACGAATCGGCACCCGCGAGTCGAGCATCCGCTGATCGTAGACGAAGTCATCATTCGCCACCACTTTCCAGCGGCGGCTATGCTTCTCATTGAGTGCCGAGGCGATCTCGTAGAAGTTCCAGCTTGTGTTGGAGTTGACCAGATAAAGCCCGGGTGAGGCGTTGGCAAGTTCCACGAGAACGGCGGCGGTATCGGTCACAAATGAACAGGCGGGATACCACTTGCGGCTGGCCTTGATGCAGCCGTTCTGCGCCATCTGCTTCTCGAAGAAGTCGATCATGTTGTTCGAACCCGGCGCATCCCCAATCTGCCAGCCGAGTCGGGCAACGACGGCTTCGAGATTCTGAGAAAGCACACGGGACTCGGCCTGACGTTTCTCGTTGCCGTAGCCCGTTGCGGCATCTGGTTGGGAATCGGGGGTGAATGGCCCTTTGGCGTTGTCGGAAAACACCATGACGGAACTGGTGAAGACAAAGCGAGTATTGAGCTGTCGGGTAATCCAGGCGAGTTCGCTGGCCCACTCGTAATTGACGAGCCAGGACTCGTTTGGCACGCCTGTGGAGCGCGAGGCAATCGCCAGGTGAAACAAGACATCGGGTTTCTCCTGCCGCACGAAATCTTCCATCGGCTGGTAGCGATTGATCGGCACCGCGTTGCGATCCCATGCGACAACCTGATGGCCCAGTTGCTTGAGGTGACGGTTCAATGCCAGCCCAACGGTCCCGTGCGCTCCGGTAACAATGGCTTTCATCGGGTGCGTTGGGCGAAGTCCGTTCAGATTGAGGCCAGAACCGCCTCCGCGTGTCCCGTGGCCTTCACTTTGTGGAAGATTTTCTTGATGGCGCCGTCAGGGCCGATGACAAACGTGCTGCGTTCGATGCCCATGTACTTTTTGCCGTACATCGATTTCTCTGTCCACACGCCGTAGGCCTTGGCGATTCCGTGGTCTTCGTCAGCAACGAGTGAGTAGGGGAGACCGTGCTTCGCAATGAACTTTTCGTGCGACTCCGGCGAATCGGGGCTGATGCCGATGACCACGGCGTTGTTGTCCTGGATTTTTTCGTAGAGGTCGCGGAACTCACACGCTTCGGTCGTGCAACCCGGAGTAAAATCCCTGGGGTAGAAATAAACGACGATGGTCGAGCCTTTGTTGGCCGCCAGTTCGAGAAACGACGGGGCTTTATCGCCTTCCTTAAGTTCTTTCATTGCCATCTCCTTTGATTCTCACGCCAATTTTCGGACATAAATCTGCGACTTCACATTGGATGCAGTCGGGGCGGCGCGCGTTGCAGCGTTTCCTTCCGTGCCAGATGAGCAGATGGGAGAAGTCAATCCAGTTTGTGCGCGAAACCACTTTCATCAGGGCCTGTTCGATCTTTTCCGGTGTCGTCTGCCGGGTCAGTCCCAGGCGGCGCGATAGGCGCATGACGTGCGTATCCACGACAATGCCTTCCGCTTTGCCATAGGCGACGCCGAGAACGACATTGGCCGTCTTGCGGCCGATGCCGTCGAGTTGGATGAGTTCACCGAGCGTGTCGGGTACTTTGCCCGTGTGTTTTTCTTTGATGCCCTGGCAACAATTGCGGATGGACCGCGCCTTGTTGCGGAAGAAACCGGTGCTACGAATCAGGGATTCGAGTTCCGGTGGCTGCGCTGCGGCGAAGTCGGCGGTGGTGCGATAACGCTTGAAAAGCGCGGGGGTGACGAGGTTTACGCGCGCGTCGGTGCATTGGGCACTGAGGATGGTGGCGACGAGCAGTTGGAGCGGGTTATCGTGATCCAGGGCGCAACGGGCGTTTGGGTAAGCGACGCGCAAGCGGCGGAGGATGGCGCGGCAACGCGGCAATAATTTGCTCTTGGCAAGGCCCACGGTTCGCAGTATAGCATAGCAGGAAGGACGCACTCAGTTTCACCGCCGCGATTTCTAAAAGGAAGAGGAGAGAGTACTTATGGCCCATGTTGTGGCTGAACCTTGTGTCGGTTGCAAATTCACCGATTGCGTGGAGGTTTGTCCCGTTAACTGCTTCTACGAGGTTGATGATCGGTTGTACATCCACCCCGACGAATGCATTGACTGCACGGCGTGTGTTCCGGTTTGCCCGGTGGAGGCGATATTCACTGAGAGCGACCTGCCGGCGAAGTGGAACAGCTTCATTGCCGAGAACCGCGACAAATGTGCTGGCGCCGCCAACATCACCGTCAAGAAAGAGCCACTGGGCAAGGACAAGCCTGAGTGCCAGCCGGGCGCGCGCAAACCCTAGTCGGGCGCGGCTTCGGGTTCGCTTTTGGGAGTCGTTGTGACCGCGCCGCCTTCGGCTGATGGCTCGACGAGTTGGTCGATTGGCAGGTAGCGGTAATAGACTTCAAGAATCAAGGCTCCCAACGCGGTCGAGTAGGCCGGTGTGTCGGCGAGGTCCTTGCCTTCGATGTTGCTCCGGGGGGGCGGTATCCAGCGTCCGTCATCTCGCTGGTTCCTGACCATCGTGTCGCGAATTTCCCCGTTCCAATACTGCCAGTAAGGACCGCCTGCCTGAAACATGGCCTGGGTCATGTAATACCAACCGTACAAAACGAAATCACCCTCGGTCTTGTCCCAGTCGACTTTCTGCTCGCGCAAGTAGTCCAGTGCGCCCTGGATGCGGTGGTCCTTGCCGTTGCCAAGGAACTGCTGGCACAAAATGCCGACAGCGGTCATGGACGGGTAACGCTTCGGCTTTTGATACCCGAAGCCGGGGTTTGTCGTGTCATACATATTCCAAAGATATTGCGTGGCCTTGTCGAACACAGCTTGGGGAATTTCAATGCCGGCAGCTCTGGCCGACTTCAAGGCCATGATCATCCATCCTGTAACCGATACGTCCGAGTCGTTGGACGAGGACTGATTACGCCATCCTCCAACATCCTGCGGCCTGGTTTTCGCAGCGGCTTGTGCCCGGAAAACGGCGTGCAAGGCTCGATCCAGTGGTTCCCGCAGAGCCGGCGATCGCGTCATCGCGTAACCTTCGGAAAGTGCGAGAACGACCGGGCCCTGGGAATAACCGTACCCGATGTAGTCCCTGGACACGCCAGTAACGAGGCCACTGCCGTCAATGTGTTGCGCCAGGTACTGCAGCCCCTTGCTGACGGTCTGGCCAAACTCGGCCGAATCTGGTGTTTCACCATGCCCGAGAAACGCGAGCGTCGCGAGGGCAGTGCCCGCCGGAGGGCTTTGGCCACACTTCCATGAGCCGTCCTGTTCCTGGTTGGCCTTCAACCAGCGGAGGGCCGCCACGACGGCCTTCTCGGTCTCGGCGCTGCCTTGAAATTCCTTGAGGCAGATCGCACGCTGCGGACCGATGCGGGCACCGAAGATGCCGCCGCCGGGTCCCTTGATTCCGGCGGTGCCGACGTTTGACTCGCCCATGCCGCTCATTGATGTCAGGCTCGGGCCGCCCACAGGCCGCGCGATCGCGATGGCCGCGTCGCTTATAACACCAATGACTTCGGCGGCATTATCCGGGTTGTCCTGCGCGGACGGAGTCAAGATATGGGCCTTGTAGGCTGCCGGTGTGCCGCCCGCCGCGGGCATGCCGCCAGCGCCTTTGCCGGGAGTTCCGCCGCCACCACCAACCGTCGGGCCTTTGTATTCGAAATCGCGATACACGGCGTTGGGGTCATCGGGTTCCTTGTCCGCCGGGGGTGGAGGCAGGGGTGTGCCTTCAAAAGACGCGACGACCTTCGGGAGGATGGCTACGATTTTGATCGATCCCAGAACGGCCAGCAAAGCCACATGCAGCAGCAACGCGATGATGAAGTACCGCATGAGACGGGTCTGCGCCATCAACCACGCCGGGAATTTGATCGTGGTAGTTTTCATCGCTTACGATTGCGGTGGGGATGCCGGCAGCGCCGCCAATTCCTGTTGCGCGTCGGAAATGAATCTCCCGGTGGGGAACCGGCGGAGATAGGCCTGAAACGCGCTGCGCGCCGCTTCCGTGTTGCCGAGAGCCTTGTGACATTGTCCGCTGCGGAGCGACGCTTCTTCGCCGCGCGGGCCGCTAATCAGCAAGGCCACGCGCAGATAGTACGCGAGTGCAGTCTTCTTGTTTTCCCTTTCGTTGTCCTGAAGGTTGAAGAAGTAGTTGGCGAGCAGGAACGCGGCCTCGCTGGCATTCTCGCCCCTGGCGCTGGCCATGACTTTGTTGAGAAGGTCGACCGCCTTCGCGTTGGCAGGTAAATCTTTCCCTTGTGACAGGTAAACCTTGGCGAGGCCCAATTCGGCGTCGGTATTCTGTGAGTTGGCAGCGAGTATCTGTTTGAAAGTTTTCTCTGCATCGTCGAATTGGCTTAAACCCAAGCATGCTTCTCCGAGGCCGATCTGGGCAAGCGTTACCGTAGACGCGTCGGTGGGGTAAAGTACGAGAGAGTGTTGGAAAGCGTCCCGCGCTTGGGCAAATTGTTCCTGCCGGAGCATGGCGCTACCAACCGTGCGATAGACGGCGGCAATCTCGCGAACAGCGAATGGCGTGAGGTCATTCTCGGGGTATTTATCGATAAGTTGTTTGTAGGCGCTGATGGCGGCAGCAAACTTTGCTTGTGCGAATTCGTTGTGAGCGATTTGGTAGAGGGCTTCGGGAACGAGGTGGTTTTCTGGCCAGCGTTCTACAAATTCCTGAAATAGAGCGAGTGACTTTGGGGCGTCCTCAGCGCCAAGATAAGTGTAGAGATAGGCGAGTTGGAACGTAACTTCCGGCAATAATTCATTATTCGGGACCTGTGCGCGAATCAATTCGTAGTTCTTCACCGCGTCCGCAAGGTTTACCTGGGCCACCTTGGGGTCGGTCACCTTTTGGGAAATCTCGAAATAGGAGCGGCCAAGATGGAACAATGCGTCGGGCATCAGTGTGCCGTTTGGATGCCTTTGTAGGAACGCCGTGAAGTGGTCGCGGGCTTGAACGAAATCATGGAGACCGTAGTAGCAGGCGGCGATGCGGAAGTCGGCGGTCTCGAGAAGCTGCGGATCTTTATTGGCGGCGGCAAAACTCTGGAAATTGTCGAGTGCCTCCTGGAACCGGCCCAAACTGAAGAGTGTTTCCGCCTGGAGGAACAGGGCATCGGAGGCGTGCGGGTTGTCGCGTTGGGCGGTGATTTGCTGGTAAACCTCGTTGGCGGCGTCGTAGTTTTTTTCCGCGGTCAGAATCTGGCCGCGGAGGAATTGCGAGTCGAGGGAGACAACGGGATCATTCGCAAATTGAGCTCGCACCTTTCCCACAATATCCCTGGCGGTCTTCAGATCATTCTGCTGGAAAAGCGCCCACGCCTCGCCAAGCATTGCTTGCGGCATCATGGCGTGCTTCGGGTATTGCGTTTCGAACTGGCGATAGATAACGAGAGCCTTCGGGTAGTTCTTCGATTCGCGGTAGCAGTCGGCCTCTTTGAGGATTGCTTCGGGAACGAGGGAGGCGGTCGGGTAGGCCTTGATGAGGCGGCGAAAGGTGTCGATAGCCTCGGGATACTTGTGAAGGCTGACGCAGCACCAACCTTGGAAGCAGATGGCTTGGGGTACTGCCGTGCTGAATCTATTCTGGCTCTCGAATTGTTGAAAGGCGGTCCGGGCCTCCGCCATCTTGCCGTCGTCGTACAGCCGCCGCGCGGCGTTGAAGGCCTTCTCAGTGGCCGACTCCGGGGCTTGCGCCGGGGCTGGCTGCAACAGCCACGTGCCCAACAACAACGACACGAGCACGACCAGCAGACGAGGGGAGTTGTGAGTTGGCGTCATTGGGCAGAAGCCACGTTTTCGGCGAGCGGCCGGAAGGCGACCTTGGTCAGGTGCGCCTGGGCACAGGCATCGAGCACACTGATCACGTCCTGATAGCTGGTTTCAGGATCGGCCTCGATGACGATGGTGGTGTCCTGACCGATCGTGGTCAGTTGCCGCATGGCGTCACGGAGGCTGACGATGTCGTAGTGGTTGGCCTCGTTGACGACGATGTTGTTCTTGTTCTTGACGTGCAAGATGAGGTCGAGGGACACCTGCGTGGGGGCGACTTTGGCGCTGACGAGCGGCAGTTTGGCGTCGATGCGCTTTTCCCGCTTTTTGAAGGTGGAGAAAGTCATGTAGAAAATAAGCAGGATGAGAATCGTGTCGATCATTGGGATGATCTCGACGCGACCGCGCTTCATCGCTCGACGTTTGAGTTTCATTTTTCCAATGTCGCGAACGTCACATCGGCAATACCGGCTTTGGAACAGACTTTCAGGAAGGCGCTGAGGTCCTTGTAGGTCATGGCGCGGCTGCCGCGCAGGATCAGCGAGTTCAGGCCCGGATCCGTTGACTTCATGCGGCGCAACAAGCCCGGCAAGTCATCCACTTTGTATGGACGACCGGCAACGGTCACGTCGTCGGAGGAAACCATATTGATGATGATCTGATTGGGGGATTGCGTGAAATCAGCACCCACAACGGATTGCGGCAGTTTGATGTTCGCTTCACGCTGCAGCTCCGCGAACCGCGAGAAGCTCATGTAGAAGATTAACAAGATAACGATCGTGTCGATCATCGGGATGATCTCGACCCGTCCGCGCTTGATCTTCCGACGCTTGATCTTCATCGGCCCGACTTAGTGCTGTAAGGAGGATTTGAGGATGACCATCAATTCGGTGAGGCTCCGCTCCATGTCCATAAGGATGGCCTCCTTCTTGCCGGTGAAATAGTTGTAAGCAAAGAGCGCGGGAATGGCCACCGCCAGACCGGTTGCCGTGTTGATCAATGCCTCGGAAATACCGCCGGCCAACCTGGTGGGATCGCTCATCCCGATGGCCGCCACGATGCTGAACGACTTGATCATGCCGATGGTTGTGCCCAGGAGCCCGAGCAACGGGCACAGGGTCACCATGGTATCGAGTTGGGGTAGGAACTTTTCCAAGGAGATCAGTTCCCTGGTCGCCGCGCTTTGCGCGACGGCTTCCGATTGCTCGGGCGTAGTGCCATCACGGGCGGCTTGGATCGTGGTGCGAATCACCTCGGCGGTAACGCCCGGGGTGTGTTCAACGGCGGTGAGTGCTTCCGCGAGCGAGCCCGCCTGTTTGATTTGCCGGATCAACTCCTCGGCATTGCCGGTCGCGCCGCGATAGTACATGAACCGCTCAATGATCAGTGTCACCGTCAGGATCGAACAAGCGACGAGCACAAGGAATACATAGGGTGGTGTCTTCGCAACTTCCCAGATCATGGAAGAAGCACTTTTCTGGACTGCAGACGTTGCCGCCCCGGCCGCTTCCTGGGCGAGGGCTGGCACGGCGAGGCCGGCCAAAGCTGTTGCGAACGCTGCCAGTAAGATGCGGGACGCTTTAGCAGGCAGTAGGGGCATGGTGGTGACCTCCGATTAGGAACGCTGACAACATCGTCGCGTTTATAGGTACCCGCGGCGAACATGGCAAACACTTTCCCGGACGCGCGTGCACGAAGGATCACCTGTCCTGCGGACCACCAGCCGCGTCCAAGAATTACCCGGGAAAGCTACCTAGGTTTTCGCTTCCGCGTCCTTCTCGGCCATCGCCGCCCGGCGACTGAGCTTGACGCGGCCGCGGTCATCGATTCCCAACACCTTGACCCACGCTTCATCACCGAGTTTCAATACGTCTTCCACTTTGTTGACCCGGTGATCGGCGATTTCGCTGATATGCAGGAGGCCATCGCGGTCGGGCATGATTTCCACGAAGGCGCCGAATTCTTTGATGCCAACGACCTTGCCACGGTAGATCTTGCCGACCTCGACTTCCGCCGTGATCGATTTGATCTGCTCGATGGCCCGGTTGGCGGCTTCGGCATCCGTCGAGAAGATGTGGATCGTGCCGTCGTCCTCGATATCGATCTGGCAGCCGGTGGCTTCCACGATTCCCTTGATGACCTTGCCTTGCGGCCCGATGACGGCGCCGATTTTTTCCGGGTTGATGTGGATGGCGGTGATGCGCGGCGCGTACTTGGAGAGTTCGGCGCGGTTCGACTTGATCGTCTCGGTCATCTTGTCGAGGATCAGGCCGCGAGCTTCGCGCGCCTGTTCAAACGCCTGCTTCGTTAACTCCAGGGTCAGCCCGTGCAGCTTAAGGTCGGTCTGGAAGCCGGTGATGCCTTTGCGGGTGCCGGCGACCTTGAAATCCATGTCGCCGAAATGATCTTCGGAACCCAGGATGTCGGTGAGCATGGCGGACTTGCCGGTTTCCTCATCCACGACGAGGCCGATGGAGATGCCCGCGACGGGCGCTTTCATCGGCACGCCCGCGTCCAGCAGAGAAAGTGTCGCCCCGCAAACGCTCGCCATGGAGGTCGAGCCGTTCGATTCCATGATCTCGGAAGTGACGCGGATGGTGTAGGGGAAATCCACCTCGTCGGGGATCATCGGCTGGACGGAACGCTCGGCGAGCGCGCCATGTCCGATTTCGCGGCGACCGGGCCCGCTGGTGCGGCCGGTTTCGCCGACGCTGAACGGCNNAACGGCGGGAAGTTGTAATGCAGGATAAATTTCTTTTCCGTCGGGCCACCGGTCCAGGCGTCCATGTCCTGTGTGTCGGATTTGGAGCCGAGCGTGGTTATTACCAACGCCTGCGTTTCGCCACGTTGGAAAATGGCGGAGCCATGGGTCCGTGGCAGGATGCCGACTTCGCAGTACAGCTGACGAAGGTCGCGGGAGCCGCGACCATCGGGGCGCTTGTTGTCATTGACGATGGAATTGCGGATAACGTCGTTCTGAATTTTATGGAACGCCTCCTTGAGTTCGAAGGGGGTGATCTCCGGGAACTTCTTCTTGAGCCCCTCGAGCATCTTCTCTTTGAGCACGTGTTCCGCGGCGTGGCGGGCGAGCTTGCCCGGGGTGAGAATCGCGCCGAGGATTTGACTGCCGATGAGATCGCGGGCGGCCGCCTGGATTTCCGGGCTGACCGTGTACAGCTTGACCTGACGCTTGGGCTTGCCGACCTTCTGGGCGAGTTCGCGGATAGCGGCAGCGATTTTTTGCGCGTGGCTGTGGGCGAATTCGACTGCCTTCATCATGTCCGTCTCGGAGATCTCCTGGCCGGCGCCTTCGATCATGACCAGGTCCTTCTCGTTGCCGACGTAAACGAGGTCGAGATCGCTCTCTTTGCGCTGGGTGTGCGTGGGATTGATGATGAGTTCGCCGGCGACGCGGGCGACGCGCACTGCGGCGATCGGACCGTGCCACGGAATATCGGAAACACTCAAGGCCGCGGACGCACCGTTGATCGCGAGCATGTCGGGATCATTTTCGGTATCGGTGCTGAGCAGGACCCCGATGATTTGCGTGTCGTTGTAAAAGCCTTCGGGGAACAACGGGCGACATGGGCGGTCGATCATGCGGGCGGTGAGGA
>PLZV01000047.1 GCA_003152315.1 Verrucomicrobiota bacterium | reverse complement strand
GCCAAATGCCGTTTCATCATCACCGCGCCCCTTCCTCACGCCCGGAGTGGATTTCGCCTTGCGACACCAGCACGCAGTGGAACAGACGTTGTCGCAAAAGTCAAGAACACGCTGGGCCGGACGGCATGTCCTACCCTTTCTTTATGTAGAGCCGGCCCTTCTTACCGGGGTGGAGATCCGCCGGCGCTAATGGCTATCTCGTCTCGTGACGCTAGTGTGATTGCACATGATTAACCAGTTCGATGAACTCGCTAACTGAAAGGATTCGGTCTCGCTGATTCGCCGTATAGGTGGGGAGAAGTTTTTTTGGAACAACGAGGGTCACATTCTTCAGTTTCATCTCGTCTGTTTGCGCCACCGAGATTCCAGGCTCGAGTGTGGCGAGATGCTTTACCGCTATCCTACTATCCGAGACATAAGATTTGTCGACTATTCGCCCTCTCGCCATTGGAGTCTGGGTGATGATCAAATAACGATTGCGCGTGTGGGGGTGCAATTGTGCTCAAGACTTTGTGGTGCTTCTTCATTTCGACTCGCCGGGTGAACAAGTACAGAAGCCCTAAACGGGAGGCAACGCGGAAAAAATAATGCTATGCGTCGACGGGGACGGTGTCAACTTCAAATCCAGCGCACGGCACGCCAGCGATCACTGTCCATCTCGATCGCGTAGAGCAGACGCAGGAAGGACTCAGATGGTCGTACCGGACCAAAGTAGTTTCACGAGTCCTGTCAAAAGGTAAGAAGACAGCACGGACTTGCCACACCATTCTTCTGCCAAGTCTGGCGTCCAAAGTGCGTTTGCATCAACCCTTGCATCCTGAAAGTCAGAACAGTCCCCCCGTCCGACAAGCGCAATTGCAACCAAGTCCACCAATGCGTCTCGTTCCAGTCCGCAGACGGCTACCCAGCGCGTCTTTGTGATCGATGCCAGCTTCTTGAGTATCTCGCGGTGATGGTCCTCCATTCTACTCCTCACTTATCCTTACTTGACTTCCAAAACACATCAGTTTTTTCAATGGATGGGTGTGCGCGCCAGAACTTGTCGGCTTCCAAACGATAGGCCACTGCGCCAGACTTGTCACCCGACTCTCCCGCCACCTGCTCTCGATCCAAGAAGCATTGGTTAAGCAAGCCGGAGAATTGTTCCACGGAGGGATTTTCCTCCGCCAAGTCCCGGGCCATGGCGGTCGCCCGGTTTGCAATGGAAATTGCGTCCGGCCATCGTTTGAGCCGCGTGAGTACAAGCGATTGGTGCCGCCAGCCATTTGCCAGGTCGAATTTGGCGTAAACAATAGTCGGCCGCAAAATGCGGGCTTCTGAATCTCTGGGGTGCAACGGTTCCAAGGCCGCAGCGTCACGCCGCTCAAGGACTGCTAAAGATCCCTCTCGCAGTTCATTGGCGCGCGATAGTCTGGCCAGCATTGCACCATAATCAGAATCAACTTCTCCGAGGCCGGGATAAAAACCCAATTGATTGGCCAGATCCCGCCGAAACTCGGCCGAAAGCGGATACTCCTTTACCAGCAGTTCCAACAAACCCAGTCTTCTATCGGACATCGCCCTCTTTTCCGGGGTGTCCGGCCATGTCCATTCGCCAAGGCCCAAAGCCCATGCAAGGCCGGAACGGGCAAAAGGATCCGCGGGATCTTCACGCACCAGCCCTTCGAAAACGGCAATCGCCTGAGGTTGGTAGGTTTTGAAGCCGGAGGGGTCATGCCACAAATACGAGTAAATCATCGTCCAGCCCAGATCGGCGCGGAAGGAACGGTTCTCCGAATACTCTTTTACCAATTGCCGCTGAATGGTCAGTGCGGTGTTGAATGCGGGAATAACTATGTTTGTGTAACCCTCCCCGATGTCCCTGGCCACAAAGCCATATTCGAGATAGAGCCTGCCCAGCGCTGCGCGCAACGCCGGATCCGCAGAGGACTGGTCGAGTATCGGCTGGTAGCGATCGATGGCCACCCGCATCAGCTTGACCCGCAACGGTTGCATCCCCGGCAAGCCGTACAGATCATCGTCCGTAACCGCCAGAAGATCATCCACCGCCGCACGGGCCCGATCGAAATTCTGCTGCGCCAAACGCTGGGCGTATTCCGCGGCACGACGCTGTTTCTCGGCCCTGACGAGGCCCAGCGTCGTTCCGATCACGCCGAGTACAAGTGCCAATGCTACGCCACCGCTGGCCGCAACAGCTAGTTTGTTGCGACGCAGGAACTTTTGGAAACGGTACAAGGTACTTGGTGGGCGGGCCATCACTGGCTCGTTGTCGAGATACCGTTGCAGGTCGATCCCCAGCCCGTTGGCTGTTTCGTACCGGCGCTTGCGGTCCTTCTCCAGGCATTTCATCACAACCCAGTCCAAATCACCGCGCAACAGGGAAATGAGTTTAACCGGATCGACCTGGCGGCGTTGCGCCGTGGTGGTGAGGTCGGCCGACGGCATTGTGCTCAGTCGCGTGGAAGGCCGCGGTGGCTCAACATCGCGGATGGTCCGGCGCATGGCTTCGACGCCCAATTTGACCAATTCGTCACCAATGAACGGAGTCTGTCCGGTCAGCAATTCATATAACAGCACCCCCAAGGAGTAGATATCGGTACGGGTATCGATATCCAAGCCGCTCATCTCGGCTTGTTCCGGGCTCATGTAAGCCGGCGTGCCCATGAATTGTTCAAATCGCGTGAACAAGGTTTTTTCCGTCAGCGGTTGGTCGATGGCCTTAGCGATGCCGAAATCAATGACTTTGGGCACTGGCACGCCATCGTGTAGGGTGACCAGAACGTTGGAGGGCTTGATGTCGCGGTGAATAATTCCTTTTTGATGCGCGTGTTGAATCGCGCGGCAAACCTGGATCAACAGCTCGAGGCGTTCTTTGGTTGAGAGCCTGGCTTGGTCACAGTATTCGGTGATAGGCACCCCCCGAACCAGTTCCATCACAAAGAACGGCCGCCCGGTTTCCGTGGAGCCGGCGTCGAGTACCTTGGCGATATTCGGATGGTCCATAATGGCCAGGGCTTGGCGCTCGGCCTCGAATCGGGCCACCACCTGTTTGGTATCCATTCCCAACTTGACGATCTTCAGCGCTACACGCCTTCGCACCGGTTTTTCCTGCTCGGCCATCCAGACGCTGCCCATGCCGCCCTCGCCGATTTCCTGAAGCAGTTTGTAGGGTCCGATGCGATCGCCATCCCTTTCCGTGAGCGGCTCGGTCCGTGGCGTGGCTGGCAATGCCGAAGACTTTATGGTGAGATCCGGATCGGCGGAGTTCTTCGAATTCCCGGGCACCGGAAGCTGGGCTTCAACGCGTTGCCTCAAGGCAGGATCGTCCGCGCAGGCGTCCTTAAGGTAGGCAATCTGTGCTTCCCATGTTGCGAACTGCAACGCGGCCTTTAGAAGTTGCTCCTCACTCGAAGGATGATCGTTCATTGACCTGGACTCACGCAGCAGATTATCACGGCTTTAGGGTGGCAAAAGAACAAAAATCGTCGGCATTCGGAGGCATCTCAGGACGGGACACTCGTGAACGGACAGCGGGTTTCCGATGCGCTCACATCCGTGAAATTTCAAGAAGGATAAACGAACAGGTGGCTGCTCTACTCTGGCAGAGGATTTCGCCGTGCCACCCTGTGTCAATCCGTGCCAAACTGCGCCCAATTCTTGTGGGCGTATTTGTGGGCCTGACCTGAATTGGATCAAGCGGGCGTTGAAAAAAATCTAGGTTCGAGTCCTAGCGAATAGGGCTTGGTCGAGCTACCGGCCCTTCCTACCGGTGTGGACATCCGCCGGCGCGAGATTAATGGTCGTCCGCCCCATGACGTACTTGAACCCGCTGTTCTCGATGGCCGTCTTCACGCGGTCGCGCGATTCCTTCACCGCCGCATCCGGCAACCCGACAATGATGACCGCCGGCTGCCCCCACCCCGCGTTCACCTCAATTTCAATCGGATAGGAATCAATGCCCAGAACCGCCGCGGAATGAACTTTGGCAAGCATGACGGCAATTAATAGACGAATGCCCCCCGTAAGTCGAACGAGTTTTGCGAGGAAGTGCTGTGCTACGGCACAAGCCGGATTCGGTAGAATCGCGACGGGAAGTTCGTTGCCGCACCAAGATCGAGGTAGTTGGTGATACTGCCGACGGTGTTGGTGACAACGAAGATGTCTGTGAAGTTCGTGCCGTAGCCGCCGGTGCTGCCCTGCAGGGCGTTTGTCCGGCCCTCTCCCATCACCCAAACGATGAACACATCATTGCTGATCCGCGCGGCGGCTATGATGCGGAACGACGAGGCGCTGTTGGTCGGATCGGTCCCGGTTTGGAACTCTTGCAGGTTGGACTGGCCATCGCCATCGGGATCAGCAGGGTGCGCCGCCTGTGGACAGTCTGTGCAGCCGAAATATCGAATCTGCCACGCTTGCCACGCCGTCGCTGGCGTGAGCAGGAAGCCGTGCGTTGCCCCCGATGGATTCGTGCCGTAGCCAACGATCTGTCCGTTGTCGTTGATGGCAGTAGCTTCAGTCAGCGTCCAGCCGGAACTCGTCGGGATGAGGTTGTTTAAGTCGAGCATGCCACCACCGTTGTGGACGAAGGCATGTCTTTCGCCCGCGCTTGTGGGAGACCAGCCCACGACTTGCGTGAGATTGTTGATGCCCAACGCCTCTCCGTCGTTGCCCCCCAACGTGCCCAAAGACTGCATCGTGCCATTGTAAAGAAATGGGCGCGTGCCGTTTTCGGTGGCGGTCCACCCAACGACTTGGCCAAGATTGTTGATGCCATTCGCGTGGCTAAAGCCGTAGGTCCCGCCGAGGCTGCCCAAATCATGCATCGAGCCGTCCCAAAGGAACGCGTGTTGAGTCCCACCGAGCGACACTTCCGCCCAACCAACGACCCGGTCGGAATCATTGACGCCGTACGCGTAGCTGTAATGACCACCGAGTGTGCCAAGATCCGACTTACTCAGGCCATAACCAAAGGCGTGGTCATAACCATTGCCGTTCTCCAAATAGCCAGCGCAATGTCCGAGATTATTGATCGCGTAGGCGACGCGCGAGCCCACTCCGCCGCCGATACCGGTCATCACCCCATTCGCCCACCGAAACGCTTGGCTATAACTGTTCGACATGTACGCGCCACCGGCCACCTGGTTCGTATTGTTGATCCCGAAACCCCAGCTCGTGGTCCCGCCGAGCGTGCCGAGATCCTGCATCACGCCATTGGTATAAAGAAACGCGTGCGGCTGCTCGTCCCAACGATCAAGGTATGAATAGCCCGTAACCCAGCCGCCGTTGTTGATGCCTTGCGGATGACAACTCCCGGCGCCCAACGCCCCCAGATCGATCACCGTGTATGCTTGCGCAAATGCACCCGAGCCGCTGCCGATGACGCCCGTCTGATTGCTCGTCGTGCATTGCCCGTGAGATACCAGCGCGAGGGCGACGGTGAGGGCGATGAGTCCCGCGGAGGTAAGTCCCTTCATTCGTGACCTTTTTTCGCTTTTACCACATCTGCGGCCCGCATAGCGAGCACAATTTGTGCGGCGCGGCGGCTCGCCCGGCGGTCGAGCCCTTCCGGAGCTGCTGCCGGTACCACGCGACAGCTTTTTCGAACTGAATTGATAAGAAGTTGCTTTCCCGAGGGGCTCCGCAGGGGCCGTACTAGCGCAAGTTTAACCTAG
The DNA here is from genome assembly GCA_003152315.1 of Verrucomicrobiota bacterium. Classification (GTDB taxonomy): domain Bacteria; phylum Verrucomicrobiota; class Verrucomicrobiia; order Palsa-1439; family Palsa-1439; genus Palsa-1439. The sequence continues at coordinate 3,823 of PLZV01000047.1, read as the reverse complement.
CCGGAGCCAGATTCAGAACCAGTTTTTTTGACGCATATTTGAATCCACTGTTCTCAATCGCAGCTCCATTCAGGACAAATGACCACCGGCAAGCGCTACCGGCCCTTCCTACCGGTGTGGACATCCGCCGTCGCGAGATTAATGGTCGTCCGCCCCATGACGTACTTGAACCCGCTGTTCTCGATGGCCGTCTTCACCCGGTCCCGCGATTCCTTCACCGCCGCATCCGGCAACCCAACGATGATGACGGCCGGCTGCCCCCACCCCGCGTTCACCTCAATCTCAATGGGATAGGAATCAATGCCCAGAACCGCCGCGGAATGAACTTTGGCAAGCATGGCCGCAAGTAATAGTCGAATGCCCGGCGTAAGTCGAACGACTTTTCTGCGATCAGTTTCCAGCGCCCCTATGGCGTAATGTCGATTCGACAGAACCCTTACGGTCTCATGGCTCTGCCGAAGTTGGTCACCGCCATTTTGGCTGCGTTCCTAAAAGTTAATCACGGCAGCGAGATGTCGACTCGGTAGAACTTGTCCGTTTGAGTCGCCTGTGTGTCGTTGACGCTCACCTGATTCCCGTTGGTCGTCAGCGGGCTGGTGGTCGTCAGGGTCGCGTACGCGGCGCCGCCCGTCAGGTTGGTCCTGAATTGCACGGTGTAAACCTGGCCGGATCCAATCAGGATCGGGTTGTAGGTCAGCGCCTTTTGCGTCGGCTGACCCGCCACCGGTGCGACCGTCAGCACGAACACGGAGGACGAATTGGTCGGGTTCAATCCCGCCACATATTTGAAGAGGTTGTTTTGGCCCGTGCCGTCGATGTCGCAGGTCGCGCAGTCCTGGCTGTTGCTCGGTGTGGTGGAGCCGAAATACGCCTGCCGCCACCAATCCGGTATGCCGTCACCCACGCTGTCGGGAGCGAAGACCGCCAGGCTGACATTGCCGGTTGCGCCCAGATAATAGCCATCCACGACGGCAGGTGCTTTGTCATACACGAAGCCGGCCGCCATCAGCAGTCCGCCGGCACTTATCGAAAAGATCGGGCTTGGCTCGTTCGGACTGCTCCAGGTCACATCGGAACCGCCTAGGGCTGCCACCGTGCTGTCGTCCAGTGCGGCGGTGCCGGTCAATTGTGCGGTACCCGAGACGGTGACCGCGTCCGGCTGGGAGGTGACAATGACGCTGACGACCTCCGTGAGTTGGCCGATGTAGCCATTCTTGGCCGTGTCAGCCGAGGCGCTGGAGACGCCTTCGATGCCGCCCACGCTGCCATCCATCGCGTAATTGGCGCTGCTCGCATGAAGTCCACCGCCGTCAATATTACTGGTGGTGACGACGCTCGCAGCGAGCGCTGACGAGCACAGGACGCCCAATACGACGAGTGCCAATCCCAGAGCGTTGGCCTTTAGGGCTCTCACAAGCCTCCATTGCCTCGGGCGGTGCTGGTTTGTAACGGCGCGGCTTTGGATTGCTCGACCTGCTCGCTGACCTGCTCCAATCGCTTTTCCATCTGCCCCAGCCGCTTCTCCAACACGCTATTTTGCTGGCGCAGTTCGGCAATTTGCGCGTCTTTCTGGTCGGCAAGAGTTTGAATCTGCCGGTGCTCTTTCTGGAATTCATTGAGCAGCATCGCGTTGATTTGCTCATAGCGTACTGTGTAAACCTCGCCTTTGGCATCGCGCAGCACCAGTTCGGGCGCCACCTTCTCGACTTCCTCGGCGATCAGCCCGAACTGCGGCAGGCCTTGGGGATCCAGGTCGTGTTTGTAGCGAAAGGCCACGGGCCGCAACGATAGCAGCACATCACTCTGGTTGCCCATGTCCCGGATGTCCTGTTTGACGCGGCGTGACGAATTGACCGTGCCGAGTTGGTCAAAGCTGTTGACAAAGACGGCAGCCCCGGCCGGCGAAAGCGTTACCCCGGTGATCCCTTGGATGTAGGTTGCGAAATGTAATGATGTTCCAATGCGGATAGTGTTGTTGTCGCCAGCTACGCCAGGGCTGCCAATGTCGATATTATCGCTACCGGTGGTTAGAAGGACACCGGCTTGAGCACCAATTCCGATGTTGTTAAATCCGTTGCAATTATGGAGCGCTTGGTAGCCAATGGCCGTGCAAAAGGTGCCATTCGTGTTGGAATAGAGCGCTTGGACACCGTCGGCGGTGTTCTCGCTGCCGGTCTTGTTGTTAAACATCGCCGAAGCGCCATTGGCGGTGTTTTGTGCGCCGGTCTTGTTGTTAAACATCGCCCAAGCGCCATTGGCGGTATTGCTGCCGCCGGTCGAGTTGTTAAACATCGCCCAAGCGCCATTGGCGGTGTTGCTGCCACCGGTCGTAGTGAGCCCGAGCGCTTCGTAGCCGTTGGCTGTGTTGTCGAAGGCGGTCGAATTGAATTCGAGCGCATTAAAACCGTTAGCCGTGTTCTCGCTGCCGGTTGTGTTGGCATAGAGTGCCTGGCCGCCATTCGCCGTGTTGTAGTTGCCGCTCGTGTTGTTCGCGAGGGCTGTAACACCGTTGGCTGTGTCCTCATCGCCGCCCATGGTAAAATTGCCGCTTCCTCCCACAAAGGAACTATAAAAACCCAAGCCGTAGAGAAAGGGGACACCATTGATGGAAATCGACTTCGCCGAGAAGCTCCCGTTAATGGTGAGGTTCGAGGCCAATTGCGCCGAAGTAATCGCCCCAGTGCCCACGGTCGCGGCATTCATCGCGTAGCCGATTGCGCCGAGACGCTGGTCGGGACTGAGTTGTTGAAAACCGGCCAGGCCGTCGTTGAACCAGATGCGCAAACGCACATCGGAATTGGTAAACACGGCGGGGGCGATGACCATGGTCATATTGGCAAGGGTCGTGTCACCCAACAACACGGAGTACAAGCCCTTCGTCACCGTCAATGACACCGCGACGGCGGGTTGGCCGACCGCCGTGCCGTTGTTGCTCCAATAGTTGGTGGTTCCCGCGCTACCATTGACCAGTGCGAACTTGAACTGGCCCGTGCCATTGAAATTGGTGCCGCCGTCCACGATGCGGCCCTGATAATTGATGATGCCCGGCACCTGGGCGCGGGCGGTGAGGGTGAGCGTGAGGCCCAAGGCGATAACCGTGAGGCTGGTTTTCATGGTTGATTCTCCTGTCGTTGGCTTATTCTTTTGGCGACCAAGCGAAATTGTTGGTACGTTCACCATAGTGTTAATCTCGGCCTGCATTCGGACTGGTAGGGGACACGAATTTCGTCGCTGGGCTGGTCTTGGCAAAAAGGTGAACTTCGGGGAACGGTTCCTCGTTGCGTCGGCCAGAAACCCTGACCCGAGAATGAAATGTGTCTGAACGCTTACCGGCTTTCCAAACGCTGGAAGAACATCAGAAGGTAACGCGAACGCGACGCCAGCCTCTTTGCTTCTCCAATAGAGAATAAGTAGAACAAAGCAAGCCCCAGAAGTCCAGAAAAATCAGGCTTTGCGAGCCTGCGCTAGCCACAGGCGGGCGGGGTAGCGGCGGGCGTACTCACTGATTCGGCGAGATCGCGGCGGGGCTCAGACCGTGACCGGTCCTTCTTACCGGTGTGAACACCCGCCGGAGCCAGATTCAGAACCAACTTTTTTGACGCATATTTGAATCCGCTGTTCTCAATCGCCGTCTTCACCCGATCCCGAGATTCTTAAAAGCCGCGTCGGGAAGACCAACAATGATGACCTGTGGCTGCCCCCAACCGGAATTAACTTCAATTTCTATCGGATAGGCGTCGATCCCGAGAACAGCGGCAGAATGAACTTTGGCCAGCATCTGACGAGTAATAGTCGAATGCCCCGCTCAAGTCGAATGAGTTTT
>PLZV01000059.1 GCA_003152315.1 Verrucomicrobiota bacterium | reverse complement strand
CCGAGACTTCCAGATTACTTTTTCCGAGTTTGCGCTTTTGCATATTGCACTCCTGTCTTTGATTAAGCGTTGGAGCGAATCTACTCCACAAGTGCAAGGCTGTCGCCTGTGGTCTTGCTACACCTGTTGCGGGATTGCTCGAAAGCGTGGTTCGGGACACAGGAGAAGAATGCTCTGAGTGGGTTTTACCTCGAAGTCTGCGGCAAAGCGGACTTACATCGTCAGCATCTCCTCGCTACCGGCAAGCCTACATCGCAAGGACAATTCTTGATTAGGAATTTCTTGCGTGAATCTCACTTGCGGTTGATGCCGATGAACCCTATCGTGCGCGCATGTCAGTTTGGGATGAACTTCTCTTAGCCGACAGAATTAAAGTCGGGAATATGGCGGCTGTTACTTCCGAAGATCTTCTCCAAAGCAATCTGCGTATTTCTATGCCACTTCGTGAGCTCACTATTAGAGTGTGAAAGCCCTTTTAGCCTTCCGATTTCAGCTATCAAACTACTTAGCTTAGCTACTGCCTGTTCCTTATCCATGCTCAACGCAGAAGAGCGATACCGCAACTGGTTGTGGCGGTCAACTGAGTAGCTGAGTTTGCTCCCGATTTCTATTCTGTTAACCGGCGAGAGGCCCTTCGACAAGTCCCGCAATTCTGCGGGATCCCGTCGCATGACGGGACTCAGGGTGACGGATTGGGGGGGGATGGGAAGGGCGGAACGGGCCGTGGAGACCTTCGGTCATTCATGCGGCGCGGTCGGGAGACCCGCGCCGAACGCCGAGGAACGGGGAATTCAACACGGGCGAGAGCCTACTTCGCGAGGACGCTGCGAAGCCCAAGCTGCCCGTGCCACTATCGGAAATTGCCTGTGTATCGTTCATTGATACTTTTTGCTGGACAGCGTGTTGGGGGATGGGTAGACTGAACAAATGAACGTTCAACACCCAACGTTAGACGCGCAACTTTCATCCGCCGTCGCACTTCGAGCTTCCTCCTTCGCCAGGGCTTCGGCGGACAGGATGGCGGACACTAGGAAGGCGCGGCAGTCCGCCTTCGCCAAGGCTACGGCGCGACTCGCTGCTGTGCGCAGCTCGGGGGCCTATATATGTTTTTGCGAAACGAACCCACCGATTTTCAGGGCAAAAACATGATTTATCTATCAGGCAGGCAATGTGTTACACAGGAAAATTTTCGGCAAAAACGGTGGGTTCGTTTTCGAAAACGAACCCACCGGGAGGGGGTTTTGAGGGTCGTTTTTATGAAAAGTGACCTGTTTTCCGGGGAATCGAGGCCGCCGGAGGACTATCTCTTGTGGTTTTTTGTTCGATTCGTACGGTCTTGTGATTTTGCGGCGCTCTCGGTAGTGTTTCGCGAAGCGGCCACGACGGAGCGTGGCCCTCCAGATGGATTTGTGACCAAGCACTGGAAAGGCGATCCATCGATTTCGAAACGCGATTAACGAGGACTTCATCATGATTGATCAACCCATGACCCGGCGTGAAGCGTTGAAGACGGCGACCGCTATCGGCGTCACGGCAGCTTTGTCTCCGCTTGCCTTGCTGGCGGATGCGGCGATGGCCGAACCAGCGGTCCGCAAGGCCGCGACCATTTCCATCGCGACGAGCCCGGCTCCGTTTGCGAAGCAGGACGTCGGCAAGCTGCTCGACGATCTTCAACAACGGGCGGGCGTGAACGTGATCCTCCCGTTCATGTATACCCACGGAGCGGTGCGGGCGGGTTTGCCGGCAGAGGGGTTTCGCGGCGGAAACTTTGCCATCCCGCACATCGAGTATTATAAGGACACGGGCTTTACGTATGAAGACATGCGCGGCACGGAATTTGGCGACGTGGATGTGTTCGCTCGCCTGATTCCCGCAGCCCATAAACGCGGCGTCAAAGTTTTCGGATGGATCATCGAAGACAACCAATGCCCCGCCACCATTCCGCATTGGGAACCGCTGTACGAGGTCGATTTCCATGGCCGGCGAGCGAAGGGCCATCCCGGCGGCCCCTGCTACAACAATCCCCGTTATCGCGCCTGGCTGTTGGGGCTTGTGGAAGACTATTCCAGGAATTATGAAATCGACGGCATCATGTGGGGTTCGGAACGGCAGGGCGCGCTGTGCAACGCGCTTGGCGCCCAGCATGACGGCGGAAAGACCGATCCGGGGAAGGTCACCTGCTTCTGCGAATTTTGCGTGGCGAAGGCTAAAGGTTTGGGGATCGACGCCGACCGGGCGCGACGCGGGTTCGGCGAGTTGGAAATGTACGTTCGCAATTGCCGGGCCAACCAGCGTCCGCGGGACGGATACTTCGTCACGTTCTGGCGGCTGTTGCTCAAATATCCCGAGCTGCTGGCGTGGGACAACCTGTGGGTCACCAGCCGTCATGAAATGGAACACGATGTCTACCACAAGATCAAATCGGTCAAACCGTCGCTGATCGTTGGCTGGCACTTGTGGCAGAACCTGTCGTTCAGCCCGTTTCACCGAGCGGAAGAAGACCACGCGCTGATGACCGGCTGGTCTGATTTCGTTCGACCCTGCGTGTACGCCAATTGTGCCGGCGAACGCATGCACAGCTTCGTGGACAGCGTCCATGGCAACGTCTTCGGCGACGTGCCGAACGACCAGACCCTCGACTTCCTCTATCGGGTGCTCAATTACCAGGAGGCGCCGTATGACAAGGTAACGGCGGCGGGGTTTAGTGCCGACTATGTTCTGCGGGAGACCCGGCGCACGCTCGACGCCGTGGCCGGCACGTCAACGCAGGTCTGGCCGGGGATCGATATCGACGTGCCCGTGCACGCGGGATCCAGCCAATGCACACCGGAGAGCGTCAAACAGGAAGTGTTCGCCGTCTTCAAGGCGGGAGCCCAGGGAATCATGCTCTCGCGTAATTATGTTGAGATGAAACCCGAGAACCTCGCCGGTGCCGGCGCGGCATTGCGGGAACTGGGATTGCATTGATCAGAAGGAGAATTGTATGCGCTATCGGGATTTGGGGCGAACAGGTTGGAAGGTTTCGGAAATCAGCTTTGGCGCGTGGGCCATCGGCGGAACATGGGGAGCCGTGGATGACCGCGAATCGCTGGCCGCCCTTCACCGCGCGATTGATCTCGGCGTCAACTTCATCGACACCGCCGACGTCTACGGCGATGGGCACAGCGAACGGCTCGTCGGGAAGGTGATGCGGGAACGTTCCGAAACGATCCACGTAGCGACGAAGGCCGGCCGACGTCTCTCGCCGCACACGGCGGACGGCTACAACAAACGCAACCTCACCCACTTCATCGAACGCAGCCTGCGCAATCTCCGCACCGAACGCCTCGACCTGCTACAACTGCACTGTCCCCCGACAGAAGTGTACTACCGTCCCGAAGTCTTCGAGGCGTTGGACGACATCGCAAAGGCCGGCAAGATTCATCACTACGGTGTGAGCGTCGCGACTGTTGAAGAAGGACTGAAAGCCATCGAGTACCCACACGTCCAGAGCGTGCAGATCATATTCAACATGTTCCGACAGCGTCCGGCCGAGTTGTTCTTCGCGGAAGCCAAACGCCGCAAGGTCGGCATCCTCACCCGCGTTCCCCTCGCCAGCGGTCTGCTGACCGGCAAGATGACCAAACAAACGAAATTCAGCGCCGACGACCACCGCAAATTCAATCGTCACGGCGAAGCCTTCGACCGCGGCGAAACGTTCTCCGGCGTGGACTACGAAACCGGGTTGAAAGCCGTGGAAGAACTAAAGCGGCTCACACCCATAGACGCAACACTCGCGCAATTCGCGTTGCGCTGGATCCTCATGTTCGACGCCGTCACCTGCGCCATCCCCGGCGCCAAACGCCCCGACCAGGCCGAACAAAACGTGCTCGCCTCGTCCCTCCCCCACTTGAGCCGCGCCACGATGTTAAAAGTCGCAGCCATCTACAACAAATACATCCGCGGTCAAGTACATCACCGGTGGTAGCCCATGCAAGGAGTCGTGGAAAAGATTTTTGTCACGGCGCAAGGCGGCGCGATGATGCAGACGGTGGAGCAAGTCGAAGCCGTCGTGGATGGAGGTCTCTTGGGAGATCGATATCAAATGCGTGTCGGCTACTATTCCGGCGTGGACGAGTGTGAGGTCACGTTGATCGAAGGTGAGGCGCTGGATGATATTTTACGGGAGACGGGTATCCAGGTTGCCCAAGGCGAACATCGTCGCAACATCGTCACGCGTGGCATCCGGCTGCACGACCTCGCGGGCAAAAGGTTCACCATCGGCGAGGCCACGCTGGAGTACGACCGACCTCGCCCGCCCTGCCATTACGTCGAGACCATCACCGAACCCGGCATGACACGCGCGCTGGCGGGCGGACGCGGCGGTATTTGCGTCCGCGTGGTGAAGGCCGGCCTGATCCGCGCTGGTGATCCAATCCAAGTTCTCTGAGACGCGTACCAGAATGGCCTGGCAGATTCGGCGCTTCACAGAAGCGCCGCTACAACAGTATATTCCCGACATGGCGATTCATGCGACAGCGATTGTGAACCCGAAGGCGGAACTCGATTCATCGGTCGAGGTGGGGCCGAATGTGATCATCGAGGAGCATGTGAAGATTGGTGCGGGGACGCGGATTTGGGCGAATGCGTACCTGACGGGGCACACGGAGATCGGGCGGGACAATCAAATCCACATGGGCGCGGTGATCGGGCACGAACCGCAGGATTTGAAGTTCGACCGTACGTGCCGCAGTTATTTGAAAATCGGCGACCGCAACGTATTTCGCGAATATTGCACGGTGCATCGCGGGACGGGGCCGGAGAGCGCGACGATCATCGGCAACGATTGCTACCTGATGGCCAATGCGCATGTGGGGCACAACTGCGTGGTCGGTAACAACGTGATCATCGTCAATTCCGTATTGCTGGCGGGTCATGTGCGTGTCGACGACTACGCGATTATTTCTGGCGGCGCGGTCGTTCACCAGTTCACGCACATCGGGCGGTTGGCGATGTGCTCGGGCAACGCGCGCATCTCGATGAACGTGCCGCCGTTCACCCTTGAGGCGGAACGCAACGAGATTCATGCGCTGAACCTGGTGGGACTGCGGCGGATGAAGATTTCACGCGAAGCGATTGCGGAACTCAAGCGACTTTATCAGTTGTTCTATCTCTCGGGTGTGAACGGCACGCAAGCGCTACAGGAAGCGTCAGCGGACAGTACATACAGAACCGCCGAGGCGCGGGAGTTCATCGAGTTCGTGCGGAATTCGCCGAAGGGGATTTGTCCGCCGGCGCGGGCCTCGGTTTCGGCTCACCAGACGGAGGACTAGTAAAGGTCTTTCTGCTCGGGGCTGTAGATCGGGAAGGTAAATAGCTCGGCAGCTTTGAAGCCCTCCGGCGGTTTGGCCGTCTTGTCCCCCAACTTCTGCAACGACTCGGGCGCAACGGCGCGCACAAACGCGCTGTTGTCCTGCGACAAGGAGCGCAGCAGCGCGAGGCCCGCTGGGTCGCCCATCAAGCCGATGGCGTAGGCCGTGGAGCCGCGCACGTGGTCATCAGGGTCTTTGAGCAATGGCTGCAGCGCATCCAGGTTCTTGCGAGCGCGAAGTTTCCCGAGTGAGGTCGCCGCCTCAGCGCGCACCAGCGCATCCGGGTCCTGAAGCCCTTCGACAAGCCCGGGGATGATGGAGCCGTCACCGTACTTGGCCAGCAGATACATGACAACGCGGCGCGTGGCGGGGAGGATATTGTGCCGCTGCTTGAGTAACAGGGGTAGCACGGATTTATCAGCCAACGCATCGAGAGCCAGCAACGCGGAACGCTCGCGGACGGCGTTATTGTAGTCCCCCAGCGCATCGACGACAATGGGCAGCGTTGATTTGTCGCCGCAGAACGCCAGTCCCCAGACGGCGCGGAAGCGAACAACTCCCGAGGCATCGTTGGTGGCCAGCCGGACGACATCCGGCAGGACCGCCCTGCCGCCGACGTGGCTCAGCGACCAGACGGCGGAGGCCCGCACGCGGTCATCCTCGTCGTTCAACACCGGCCGCAGCGCGCTGACGACTTGCGGACCGCGGTAAAGCAGGAGGCTCCACGCAGCGGCGCCGCGTATCGCCGTATTCGTGTCCTGAAGGCACTGCAAGATCAACGGGACGGCGGCGGGGTCGTGAATCGTAGTGAGTTCCTGGATGGCATCCACGCGAACACTCTCGTCCGGTGATTTCAGCCAACGCCCCAGTCGCTCAAACTTTTTGTCGGTCTCCGCCTGCGTCGGCTTTGGAACCTGCGCCAGACAGAAACCCGGAAGCGCCCACAAAAGCAGCCAGAGGCGGAAGACGTGAGGAAATTTCAGTGGTTTTGCCTCCTTCATTCCGGCCCAGATGTCGTCTTGCATCCTTCCCCCCAGACAGGCTGCCTGACATGAACGCAGTTTCTACTACCCGGAAAACGATCTTTTGTGAAGACTATTGGCGCAGCCGTCGTTCTTATGGTCTACCGTGGCCGCCACCATCATCACCCGCGCAGGGGCCACAATGATCGCCAGCAGCCAGATGAGCTGCAACTGCGGCCGGCGCCACGCACAACGTTTGTTCGTGCCGGCTATCGACTTTATGGCAGATCGCCACCTTGTCTTTCGAGCAAGCACCTCCCGGCGGACAGCCCCCGCCGTGGCCGGTGATTTCCTTGGACGTGCGAACGATCGTGCGTGAATCAACCGAAGCGGAAGCCAGTACGCGATTGGCCGCGACCTGGACCGTGCTCGATTTCAGCGATTCACGGAGTTGCTTGCCGGAACTGTGGCTGGCGAACGTGTCGGCAAAGGACATGGCCATTTCGCGCCAGGCGGCAACGATGTTACCCACTTGCTCCGCAGCTTCGTTATCATCGGTCACCATCCCAATGCGACCGCTCCACGTGCCAAAAGCCAGTTCGGCGTCCACCACCATGCCACGCACACGCGAGCGAAGGCTGGTGGGCAGGAACGTGCCGCCGTGCGGCATCACCACGAGGACGTGCAAGGGGTCAATTGTCTGCTCCCGCAACAGCGTCATGTCGCCATTCAACATCGCCTGAAAGGCCCGTTGTTGGCGCTCGACTTCGTTCTTCTGCCCGAAGTAAGCCACCTGACGGAACATCAGTCCCAGAAGCTGATCGGCGGAACCCGACAGCTCGTCTCCCAACCGGGCGTGAACGTAGCCGGCATCGTTCAGCACGTTCTGTCCCCCGGCGATGGGATCAAAGAAAATCTGCACAACGATGTCACGCGCCTCTCCGGCCTGTTCGTGGTAACTGACGACCATCAACGACGGTTGGGTCTGCGGTACAATCGGAGACGCCTCGGACGGATGATTCAGCAGTGAGGAGACAGTGTCCACAAGTACGGGACTGACATGATCGGTTCCCCCCAACAACTGCAGACACTCGCTGTACTGAGCGGGAGCCAGCGCGGCGGTGTGGCGGGAGGGCTGATTGACGGCATGCGACGTCACGGGAACCGCAGTCACCACCGGATTCGGAGAGGGGACTACGGAATTCGGCGCCAAGGTTGCCGCCAGACAAAGTGAAGCGAAGGAAAGCGCCAAACCGATGGCTGAACTGCGAGAAACAAACCGCGGATCGAGTGTGAGCCCTCGGTAACGAGCGATCTTTTTATTCATGGCCCTTTTCAAATATGCAAGTTCGGTGCCAGCCGTGGCTAAGGATTCTCACTCCCGAGACCTCGATCATGGCTCCACGGAAAGACCACGATTCTGCCAGAAACAGACCAGTTTCAGGAATTCTTTCCGTGAATCCAACGCCCGTTAAAGATAGGCCAACGTCGCGTGATGTCAAATCCCTGTCTTGATGAGACGACCATGGGACGAAACTGGACGAACCGAATGCCAACCCGGTTCAATGAATCACGGGTTGATTCGCGGCGCCCACCGCAATCCGCTCTTCCTTTTCCGTGATTTTGGCCAACGCCTCGGCGGCTGCATCGCGCACCAGGCTGTTCTCGTCATTCATCGAGCGCAGGAGAATTTCCTTCGCGTTGACATCGCCAATCTGCCCAAGCGCCCACGCAACCGAGGCGCGAACGCGAGACTCCTTCTCCTTCATGAGGCGCACCTTTTCATCGATTGGCCCCGTGGCAATCGTGACGCCTTCGGTGTCCGTCGGCGCCGCTTCGTAGTAGGGACGCACGGCCGCCTCCAGCGGTTCGGTGGCGCGCGGCTCACCGATCTTGCCCAGTGATACCGCTGACTCCGCCCGCAACCCGGCATCTTCCGCCTTCAAGCCACGTTCGATCAGCGAGTCAACCGACGCGGGATCGCGAATGTCGCCCAGGGCCTTGGCGGCGATGATCTTCTCCTCGACCATCTTCATCCTGGCAATTTCCGTCAGCGGGCCTGGCTGCGTCCCGATGACCAAACCGTCCTGTTCGGACGCCTGCGCCGTCGCCCTCTTGTCGCCCGTGAGGACCTCGATCAAAGCCGCTGTCGCGCTCCGATCGCCCAGCTTGCCCAGCGCCTCGGCTGCGGCAGCACGAACGAAACCGTTGGAATCACGAAGCAGATCCACCAATTTCGACAACGCCTTCCGCTCCCCAAGATTGCCGAGTGTGCGGGCCGATTCCGCCCGCACGTTGGCATCGGCGTCGCGGCACCTGTCCTCCAGCGCTTCAACCAACCCTTCTCCCCGCAGTCGGCGGAGCGCCTGGACTGCGGCGAGACGAACCACGGGATCCGGGTCGTTTAACGCTCCGATAACTGCGGGAAATTGCTCGCTGCCGCCAATCTCCCCAAAGATGCGGATGATTTTCTCGCGGACATCGCGGTTGGGATGGTGCAGGTACTCGGTCAGCCTCGGTAACGCCGAGACGGCTCGACTGCGGATGATCCCCTCATGGGCATGCAATCGGGCCTCGCGGTCGTCGGAGACAATGGCGTGAACCAGCGCTGCGATGGCTCTTTCATCATCGGGGTGGGCCAACGCGTCAGCGGCACGGTCACGAACGAGGGCGTACGGATCATTCTGAAGCTTGGCCGCGATGGGGTCAACAATCAGGGCGACGCGACCCTTTTGGTCCCCCGCCGTTGACGACAATGACATGATCGCCGTGGCGCGGACGTGCCAGTCCGCGTCATCCAAGGCCTTGATCAGTACAGGAATCGAATAGGCGCCGTCGAAATGCGCCAGGGCGCTGGCTGCAGCAGTCCGCACGAGCGCGTTCTTGTCGCGCAACGCCTCCCCGAGCGACGGAACCGAAGCGCTGGTTCCACACACGGCCAACGCGCTGATGACTTCCATTCGCACCAGATCGTCTGGATCCCGGACGGTCTCAATCAATTCCGGCTCCGCGGATGGATCCGCGAATTGCCGTAGCGTCGCCGCCGTTAGCCGCCGCACGTCAGGCCGTTCGTCCTTCAAGCCGTCCGCGGAAATGGCCACGGGCGTCAACTGCGACAGCCGCGTCAGCCCTCCCGCGGCGGCGATGCGGACCGGCTCCGCTTCGTCGCGGGTCATAAGCCACAGGATCTTGCCGCCATCCGGATCGCCAAGTTCACCCAGCAACGTCGCCACCAAGACCCGCACTTCGCTGCGCTGGTCCTTTGCCAGGTCAGCCAGGATATCCACGGCACGCGGGGCGGTTTGCAACTTACCCTGGATGTAGGAAACGGCTGCGGGTGGATAGAGACGGTCAAAGTGAAGGCGCTGGTACGCAACCTCGAGTCCGCAGTCAGCGGGCGGCGATGCTACCTGTTGCCCATGTGACGGGGGCAACAACACAAAAATGCTCAACAAACTGACCAGCCAACATCTGACTCGCTGTGTCGTGATCTTCCTCACCGGTATGCTCCGTGGTGCGCAGAAGCGATCAACTGGGGTAGCCCGGTCCGCGTTGTATTCGCCCGACACCCTTCGCGAGAGCGCGAATGAGTCTCGGCAGACCTCTTTCGATCACTTCGGAGGGTATCATGGCGCTCATTTTCACCGCCGGACCGTCCGCCACAATTTGAGCCCGGGATAACTGCTGGAGTGCGGTCTCGGCCTCCGGACTGTCAAATCTCACGCGGGCCATACCCACGCCCATTATCCGCGTGTCGGACAACAACTGCGCCAACTCCTGGGCTTTCTTCGGATCGAAGCTGAGAGCCACCATCTCCACGCGCGCTTCGTCCATGGAGATCTTGCCTTTTACCAAAGCCGCCGCCATATAGGGCCGGAAACGATCCGTAAACAGCAGGCCCGGCTCGGGAATCACGGCAATAAATGAAACCGGGTCGTGGAGGTAGTTCTGAACGCTCTCGTAACGATCGTTCAGCACGGCTTCCAGCAGTTCTCGCTGTCGTTTCTCGGCTTCAGGGCTGGCGAGGATGACGACCTCGCGCCCCAGCGTGGACAGCATGGATTGGCCCATCTTGTAAAAATTGTCGGGAAGTTGAGACTTCCAGTAGCCCTCCGAACTGAACGCAGGCAGCTTCTCCGGCACCAGGTTCCCGAAGATGTGGATCGCCACATCGCGCAGTTCACCTTCCGCGCGATAGGTAACCAGCATCATGGCGACGTCGCCCTGGGCAAGCGCGGGATTGTTGCCAAGGGCCTTGCCGAGAGACTCCTTGATTTGCTCCAGAAGCTGGGGATTGTCTCCAAAAGCCATTTGGAGAAACGCGGCGGAGAATTCCTTGCGCGCCGGTGCCCGGACGATCATTTCCTGCCGCCGGACGGCCTCCTGAACGACCGTGCGGACTTGATTCGTCTCCAGAACAACGCGACGGAATCGCTGGGTTACGTTAAGAGCCAGGACCCCCGCAGCCAATAGCAGGGCGGCCAGCAGCGCCCAAACGATAACGTTGGCCTTTAATCCCTTTCCTCGCGTGTTCTTCCCGTTGCTCCCGGCCATAAGACTGGTCCTACTGCGTGCCTATCGCGATTCCGCCTTCGCCAAAGTTGATTTGTTCATCGATGCCGAGCAATTCCCAGCCCGTATCGAGGCCCAAGCTGTCCGCCACCTGGCGGGCCTTGCGAAACACGTTAAAACTATCATCCCTGACCAAAAACGCAATGTATTGCTTGTCCTTATCCAATAGGGACAGCATCGCCTGGTACTTGCTGTTGGGATTCTCCAGGTCGCCGGCCCCTTCTCCGGAAGTACCCGCGCGAGTCTCCAATACCATTCGACCCACAAGCAAATAGCGCGGATCGACTTTGTAGTAGGGATTCCCAACCTCTTGCCCTTGAATGGCTTTTTGAAAGGACCCAAGATCTCCGCCGCGGACCCCGGAATTCAATTTTGACATCAACTCCTCGACCTGCTCATCCAGGCCAGCCTTGTCGACAAAGAACAGGTGGTCGTTTCGACACTCGAAGAAGAAAGCTTGTTTTGAGGATGGAGCGGAACGCGGCGTCGGTCTGAAAACAGGTATCTTGATGGCCAGTTGCACCGTGACGAAGAGAGCCAGGAGCAGAGCGGCCGTCGAGATGGTAATAATATCACAGAACGAAATGATAAGCATCTCGAACTCGGCCTTCTTCTTTCTTCTTCGCCTCGCCATGTCGATCAATCCGTGGAAATAGCCAGGCCCTTTTCCGCCTCGTTCCAATCAACTTTGAAATCAGCGTCTATGGCATCGTAGCCAACCTCTATCGGCCGCTTCCCGATCAAATTGCGGACCGTACGATAGAGCTTCACCGACCGCGGTCGCACCATGACCACAACATACTCGTCATCCTTGTGGGCCTGCACTTTGTCCAACAGTTTCTCAACCGGATTCCCCGACTGTTGCAGATCTTCCCAGGCAACCTTGACTTCACCGGGATACAACACCAGTTTGTCTTGCTGGCAATCAATATACGAAGGGACCTTTGGGTTCGTTACGTTATTGTGCCCGGAGTACAGTCCGGCGAACGCGATAATGCGTTTGCCCTTCGGGTTGACAGCAATGCGCATTACGATCACCACGAGAATCAAGGAAATCAATTTCAGCACGATCGCCATGATGGACAGGAAGGGCTCGACATTGATGTCGATCTTTTCATATGGCTTGCGACGCGCCATGGAATCAGCGTTCCTGCCTAACGGGTGCCATTACCTTCCGCATGTTCACACTCCGTCTTCGCCGCGCGCTTCCTGGAAGACGACCTTGCGCGGACGCGAGAGCTGCTTGAGCAATTCATCGCTCGTACTCAAGTGACTGCGGAGGTTCGCCAGCGTCTGCCGGAATTCATCCGAACTGCCCATCTGTCGCAAGGTCGCCTCCATTGCCTGCGTAGTCCGCAACACCTTGTCGATCTCCGCACCCAATTGGGTGACTTTCTCGAGTTGCTCATTAAGCGACCCGACGGACTGTTGCATGCGCTCACTGTAGCGCGTGGACGCGCTCTCCAGAGACGAAACGGCTTGACGGAATGATTCGGCCAGTCGCGTGGAAAGCTGGCTGAACTCCTGCACCATTTTCTCAAAGCGGGCAATTTCCTTCTTGTCCAATTCCTGGATGGCGCCGACGTACTTCTCGTGCGCCTCACCAAACTGCTCGGACTGCTCCCTGGCGATCCGGGTGAACCGCTCCGTCAAGTCGTCGAAGTTGTCCGCCAGTTTCTGTTCGTTCTTCGTGTAAATTTCCAGATTGCGCTCTTGTGTCTTGGTGAGTTCCGACATGATGCGCTGCGTGCCGTTGTTGAAGTTGCTGGCCACACCTTCCAGCTTCCCGCCGAGCTGGGAACCCAACTCGTTGATGCGGCGCTCGTAATTCTGGGCAAATTCGTCGTACTTTTGATTGATCACGTCTCCCGCCTTGGAAATCGCGCGCGAAAATACTTCCTCATACCGGTCGGGATTGGGCAACCGACGGAAACCGGCATCGATGGCCTGGGCCAGTTCTTCCACGGGGAATTTCGACTGCGTCTGCAGGCCCTCCATCCCCTGGCGAATCGCGGCGACCATCTCGTCCACGGGGAACGCCTTCTGCACTTCCGCCGACGGCATCCGCGAGAGCAGGCGATCCTCGACCAGTTCTTCGATCTCGCCGAGAACCTCTTCTTCCTTGCGCTCGACCATCAAACTCGGAAACGCCGCCAGCCCGGCGGTTAGCAAGCCCAAGAGCGTGCACATGAACGCCACTGCGAGGCCTTCGGTGATCGTGCCGATCTGTCCCGTGATCGCTTCCGTTGTCACATTCGCGCCCGTCAAGAACGCGGCGAAACCACTGATGCCCGCCGCCACACCATACACCGTGCCGACGAACCCCAAGAGCGGCATCGCCCAGATGAATAGTCGATTTCGTCGGAAAGATGAATCGGAAGCAGCCGCATCCATGTCAGCCTGTTCGCGTGCATATTCGGTGGTACGCTCAAAATCGCCCGTGTTAATCCACATGCCCAATACGCGCGAAACGCGCGTGAGGCCAACACTCTCGATAAGGTTGGGACGCTCTTTCACGCGATTGTAAACCTCAATGAGCCGCTCGTTGTCGCTCATGTCGAGATCTTCAGGTAATCCCGCGTCTTCAATCGCGGCGCGTTCTTTGTTCATTCGCTGAAACTTTAGAGCGATGTTGCCCATGGATAGAGCAAACACCCAACTTATCAAACCTTGGAAGATGACGCGTTCGATCAGGTAGGGGTGCACCAGCACGCCATTCTTCGATTCGGAGCCGAGAAACAGGTCGCGTACGAAGTTAGCTTTGGAAATCGGCGTGAGCCCCAATAGAATAAACCAAATGATTGCACAAGCCGTCGCAATCCCAATCATGTGGACTATATTGACTTCCGTATGGGACCGCTCGTGGGAAGGGAATTCTACAACTTGGGTAGACATGATCTTACAAACTCCTCTAGTTAGATCTGGATCTTCTTTTGGTTGGCTCTCTGCCGGTGCGCTTCATGACAAGCGCCTCCTGTCTTCCGAACCATTCAAACTGGACCACTTTGTTCTACATGGCTAGAATCGCACTGCCCACAAGCAGAAAAATGGGCCCTCACCTGTATGCCGATTATTATGGGTTGCGGGGATATTCGTCAATTCTTGATTTTCCTCTCCAAGAACGGTCTCGTCCGCGGCCTGCGCCCCAGTTCAGCATCCCACAACTGCCACACAACTTGCTGGCCTGCGACGATTTGCTCCGTGCTCAAACGGACGCGCTCGACGCCCTTCAACGATGCGCTCGCGAGCGACCGAAGTACCTTATTCACACTCGTCGTCGCCTGCCATTTCGGCGCCCACCCTGCAGCCGCCAGTAGCTGAAGCTCAAACCAGATTAGCAGCACCGCGCTATTTCGCCGCTCCAGCGCATCCAGAATCGCCGTCAGTAGCTCATGGATCCTGATGTTCGGGTCTTCACGCTCTGTGGCCATGTCGACCAGTTCGCAAACGTAGGACGCTGCCGCCAAGGACTCCACGGACTCGCGCAATCGTGCGTACGGCTCCTCGAGGAAACAATCCTGCAAAAGATGTAAGTCGCTTCGACGGTTCGGCAGAAAGACAATCTCATCACGGTAGAACAAATCGATTTTCCCCTGGAACGGACCCTTCGCCCGACGAGCGCCTTTTGCCAACGTCTTCAGCTTGCCAAATTCGCGTGTGTACCACGTGACAAGGAGACTGGATTCTGTCACCGGTTGACGGCGCAAGACAATCCCTTCGGCGCGCTCCGTGTCCATGGACGATTACCGCGCCAGGGGCGTGGCGGGTTTATGTGCCTTCGGCGTGTACAACGGCTCGACCGAGCCACACGAAATCACCATTTTCATGCCTTCCGCCACGCTCATCTCCAGGTCGATCAACTCCCCGCGTGGGATGAAAAGCAGAATGCCGCTTGTTGGATTTGGCGCCGCCGGCACAAATACGCTAATCACCGTCTCGCGCATCTTCCCTCGGATTTCGCCCCCGGTCTCGTTCGTCACGAAACCGACTGTGTACATGCCCGCCCGCGGAAATTCCACCAAGACCACACGCCGGAACATCGTCTTTTTTCCCGAAAGCACCGTTTGGCTGATTTCCTTCATGAACCCATACGTCTTGTTCAGCAAGGGCACGTGCGTAATGAGCGATTCCGTGGCCGACACCATCCGCTTGCCCGCCACCAAACGCGTCACCCGCCCCACCCCAATCGTAAACGCCACAAACAGAATCAAGGCAACGATCCGATATAACGGCGTCAACATCTGCTGGCGCAGGGAATCGGGCAGCATGAAATCGGTCACCCAGGTGAAGATCCCGAGGAGAATTAGCACCGATGCGGCCACCGGCACGACGACCAACAGGCCCGCGAAGAAGGACTTCCGAAGATTTATCAACGTCACGTTCATGCGTGCGACATCGTAGACGCCGTCGGTAGCACTGTCAACGGCCACCCATCCCCGCCGTCCTTATTTCGAAATCTTGACGGTGACCCTCTCGGCAGTTGCATCCGTGCCCCGCAACGTCAGCGTTCGGCGTAGCGCGTTGAAGGTGCCTGACAATCGGAGCTGTTTGCCGTCAGCCGTGACGTAAGCAAAAGCCTTGTTGTGTGACGTCACCAGCAACTGTCCCACCACCGTGCCCGGATCCCCGCTCGTCGCGACGTCGAAGACCGCTGAATCGTTGGCGTTGGGACTGAACACGAAACTCACCGTCGCCGGCGTTGTCCGAACCACTGTCACCAGTCCGGTCCATGTGCCGCTCAGATCCGGGAATGTCGTAGCCGGCACACCCCTCCAGTGGAAGGTGCCCAAGGCGGTGGTTTTCACCGCCCCGCTGATACTCTTGAGGCTCTTCACCGGCCCCAGGAATGTGCCGGTCCAATTCGTCGTGGTGCCGGTCTGCTCGATAAACGGTCCCGTCACCTGTCCCGTCGGCTTATTCGTGAACCCCCAGTGACCCGACACGTCGTCGAGCCCAAAGGTCTTGAACCGGATCCCAAAGCCGCTGGCACTGAAGTCATCCTCGAAGGTCAGGAACTGCGCTCCTTTGTCAGCGCCGCTGATCGTGACTTCCCAATCACCCAATTGCGAGTTCTTGGCACCGATGGTGACCGTCGCGCCCGCAGAGATGTTCGTCAGGCCCAGCGAGTCACTCGCGCGCGCGCTAATGATGTGAGCACCGAGCGTGGGATGGACCAGGAAGTTTGTCCCCGGGTTGGACGTGGTCTCCCCGAGTTTTATGCCGTCTGCAAAGAACTCAATCTTGCTAATGGTCCCACCGTCGTTGGCCGTGGCATTGGCGACAATAGTAATCGTCAGATTGGTCAGCGGCGGATATAGCATGCCATTGGCCGGCCGAGCAATGCTCACCGTCGGCGGTGCGTTCACCACATTCGTTACGGTAATCAGGTTCACTTGGTTGGTTGCGCCAGACCCACCGGGGCCCAGAACCGTCAACGCCACGGAATAGACGCCGGCCATGGAGTAGGAGTGACTTGGGCTGGCGGCCGCGCTCGTATTGCCGTCGCCGAAGTTCCACGAGTGGTTCGTGATCGTGCCGGTCGAAGCATCGGTGAAGTTCACCAGCAACGGCGCGGCGCCATTCGTCGGACTGGCGGTAAACGCGGCCACGGGGCGACCAAACACGTTGGTGACCGTAATATAGTTCGCAAGCAGCAGTGTGTTCGACCCGAGTGGGCCCAACACCGTCAAGCTCACCGAGAAAGTGCCCGCATTGGTGTAGGAGTGGCTCGGGCTGGTCAGGGTGCTCGTGCCACCGTCACCAAAAGCCCACACACTACTTGTCACCGTTCCGCTGGAGGCATCCGTGAAGTTCACCAGCAACGTCGCTGCGCCGTTGGTCGGGGCCCCGGTAAGGCCGGCGGTCGGCGCGAGTGCGCCGGAACCGGTCACGGCATTGGTTGAGCCGCCGCCGTTGCTGGCGAATGCAACCGAGTCGGTAAACGCACCGGTGGCCACGGGACTGAAACTCACGCTCACCAGCCCGGTCTGCCCACCGCCCACGCTGAACGGACTGCCGCTGGTGACGGCAAAAGGACTGCCCACGCTATTGACCTGCGCGGTTCCAATCAACGTCTCGTCGCCGGCATTGATCACGAGGAATTGTTGATTGCTAGTCTGGCCGACCGCCACAAAGCCGTAAGCGGCGCTGGTTGGCTGGACCAACAGCTGCGGCGGATTGACCACGACAATGAGGTTGGCTTGTGCATTCGTACTGACGCCGGCCGGCCCGCTGACGATCAGTGTCACGGTGTTGGCACCCGGCCCGATATACGTGTGCGTCAGGATATTGGCGATCGTATTCGTGGTTGCGCCGTCACCAAAACTCCAGAACCGATCCGTAACCGTGCCCGTAGACGTATCCGTGAACGTCACGGTCAACGGCCACGCCGCAGAGGTCGGCGTCGCGTCGAAACTGGCGACGGGCGCAACGGGACTATTGCTACTGATGACGCCATCGATCCAACCGATGTGTGAGGAAACGCGCGTGCTGTAAAACCCGCTCGGACTGTCCGCGCCGGTATTGGTGATAAACGTCCAGTTGGTGCCGTTGAGCTGGAACAATCCGCCGCGGTCGAGCAACGCCGCTTCAAACATCGTGCCATCCACCGCGTTGCTGAACGGGCCGTCGACGGCGTAGTTAATGCCCGCGAGTTGCCACACACCGCTGTTTTGGATGAACATCGCGCCGCTCGAATCCCCGACGGAGAAATCGCATTCGTTCGAGTTGGCGCCGCGGTCGAATGTCGCGTTCAGAAAATCCCCCAACGTCGCCCCGCCGGTGACGGTGGTGGCCACATCGTTCTCGCCCCAGCGCTCGATGCCATCGCTGGCACCCCACTGCCAGCCGTTGGTCGCGCCGCTGACGATGACCGCCGGACCGCGCTGCGTGCCGCGACCAAACACAACGTAGTGTTTGCCGACTTCATCGACGCTGGTATAGAGCGGCGCGTAACTCGGAAAGGTCTCCGCCACCTGCCACATCCGCAAATCGCTGTTGGGATCGTCGAAGACCGCCGTGGTGTGATAGGTAAATCCATTCAGCACGAATACGTCCCCCGTTGTGCCTCCAATATGATGTGCCGCAATAAAAAACAGCGGGGCGACAGGCGTGCCAAGAAAACTTCCCCAGGAACCTTCATATTGCCAGCCGCTATTGGTGAGCGTGCCACTCGGCGCGGTGGTGTTATACGTGGGATCAGCGGTCGATTTAAACAAGATGGCGTACGACGACGGCAATGAAAGCGCAACGCTCGCCACCACCAGCCCAACCCCCACTACATAACCCGAGACTCGCACGAGACGTTTACTATAGCCGGTAACACCAGCCGCGGCAACTCTACAATTACCCACCGCGAACCCCGGCAACAACCGCAACTCCTACGGCACCAGCCGCACGCGATAGTAGCGGGCGGGGGTGTTGGTCGCGCCGCCCACGTCCAGATAGTTGGTCACCGTTCTCAAGGTGTTGGTGACTATGAACAGGTCCGCGAAATTGTTCGTCTGGTAACTTCCATTGCCGGTCCCGGCGGTCCGCTGCAATGCGTTGGTCTTGCCGCTGCCCATGGTCCACGTGACCGCGACGTTACTGCCGGTGCGCGTCAAGCTGGTAATACGAAATGTCGACGCGCTGTTGGTTGGGTCGGTGCCGGCCAGGAACTCCTGCAGGTTGCTCATCCCGTCCCCGTCGGCATCCGCGTTGGCCAGGTTGGGGTTGAACGGATCCAGCCCGTATTGCTGCTTCCAGGCGTTCCGAATCCCGTCACCCACGGCGCTCAGGTTCGGGTCGAG
The DNA here is from genome assembly GCA_003152315.1 of Verrucomicrobiota bacterium. Taxonomy (GTDB): domain Bacteria; phylum Verrucomicrobiota; class Verrucomicrobiia; order Palsa-1439; family Palsa-1439; genus Palsa-1439. The sequence goes on along the minus strand of PLZV01000059.1, from coordinate 62,970 downwards.
CACCAGTTGGCTGTACACCAACGTACCGCCGGTGCGCACCAGGCGCGCGCACGCGTTGGTGACCACCAGCTTGTCCACTACCACCGTGCCCGCGCTGAGCGTGAAGGTCCCGCTGCGAACTTCCAGTACAGCCGTGCCGCCGTTGGTCACGTACAAACTACCGCCCGTCACATTGACGATCCCCGTCGACGCGCACCCCCCTAAACCGACGGTCATGTTCGAGAACACACTGGCGCTGCCGCCGGATAACTCCAGCGTGCCGGTGTTGCCGGCGTTGACACCGAGCACCAGCGCCGGAGTTCGGACCGCGCCGTTGGACACGAGCATCGTGCCGTCGGCCCCATAGGCGACCACGATACGGTTATTCAGGATGGCGTCTTCAAACGGCGGCGGTGGCCCGACCGTCACTACCAGCGTGCCACCGTTGATGGTTGCCGTTGACGCGCAAACCGCCTTGCACCATCACCTCACCATTGCTGGAGATGTTGAAACTACTGGCGCTGCCAGAAGAGTTGTCTCCGACCAAAATGCTGGCCGCCTGCAACAGGCCGCCCGACACCGTCACATTGGCCACGCCGCCGGTGCCACCCACCGTACCGTCGTTGCCGATACTGAAAGTGCTGCTGGTAACAAAAAACGACCCGCCAGTGAGGCTAACCGTGCCGGTGGAATTGGCAGTGCTGGCGACGATGAAGGTTGAATCCATCTGATTCGTACCGCCCGTGAAGCTCATCGTGCCCTAGTTGACCTGTGCCGGACCGGTAACGAGGAGCGTACCGCCGAGATTGATGAACGTGGCACCGGTGTTGAGCGTCAACTGATTCAGGATGTGTAGTGTCGAGTTGGTGCCGGGGTTGGTTAGTTGCAGCGTGTTGGCGTTGAGAGTGAGGTTATTGATGGTCAGATTCGCGGAGGGCGTGGCATTATCGATGGTGACGGTGTTGTTGCCCGCGTTGGTGATGAGGTCGGCCGAGTCGGTCGTCGATGGTGCGACCAAACCCGACCAGTTATTGGTCGATTCCCATTTGTCGTTGCCGCCGGTCCAACTGTTGGTGGTCTGAGCGCGAGCGGTAAGGGTCAGCGCGATGCCAAGTGTGATGGCGGCTAGGATTCTGGTATTCATACTGGCTTCTCCTTCAGAGGCGGCACGAGTTTGGATTCGTGGTGTGGGTAGGCCTGTAGCGTGGTGTTGGGATTGACCGCTTTACGCTGCGACCCGCGCGATGCATTCTTAGAACGTCATTGTGCCCTGCGACCCTGGAGGAACGCCATTGAGCAAACGCATCGTGACGCCAGCCGATTCGCTTCTCCAGCATGGAACTAGACCAAAGCACCGCGAGAAAGTCGAGCAAATTCGGGCCTTTTGGGCTGGTGATGGCGGTGGCGGGTGACCCTCAATCAAGGCTGCATACGCACGCGGTAGTAACGACCTGGGACGTTGGTGGCTCCGCCATTGTCGAGGTAATTGGTGATCGCGTCGCCGCTGCCCGAGATGATGATCAACGGGCTTAGGTCAAGGAAGTTGGTCGAATAGGAACCGTCCAGCAAGCCGGCGGTCGCTTGCACCACGTCCGTCTGACCGCCGGCCGTAGCCCAGGTCACCTGGACGTCGCTACCTTGAGCGGTGATCGAAGTGATGCGCAAGCCCGAGGCGCTGTTGGTCGGGATGGTGCCCGCCAGGAACTCTGCCAGATTATTCTGGCCGTCACCGTCCGGATCAGCGCCCGATGCCGCCGCCGGGTTGGTAGTGCTACCGAAGTACTGTATCTGCCAGGCTTGGAATGGCGTCAACACCGCAATGTAATTCACCTGGGTGTTGGTGCCCGATCCACCGGAACCGCTGACAGTTTCCGTCACGCTGTAGACACCGGCAGTGCTGTACGTGTAGAGCACGGTGTTGGTCGCAAGATTGGTCGTGCCGCCGTCGCCAAAGTTCCAGGACCAATTCGTGATGCTGCCGCTGGACGTGTCCGTGAAGGTCACGGCGAGCGGGGCCACGCCGCTGACCGGGCTACCGGTGAAACTGGCCACTGGCGCGGAGGAGGGAACCGGGATCGTGTAATCGGCCACTACGGGCAAATGATCGCTGGCAGTGGTCAGGTACTGGTAAAGCTGCGTCGCACTGATCCCCGTGACATTCGTCGTGAGATCGCTGTTCAGCGAGGTATTACCGGAATTCACACTGCCCTGGTAAGGGGTTGTGCCATTGTTGCCAAAGGTGTGATACGTTCCCGAAACCAACGCCAATCCGCCGGCCGCACCGGCAAATACATTGCTGGATACCACTTGAAAATCATCCCGGTAGTGGAGATCGGTGGCTGATTCCGTTTTCACGGCCAACTGGCTGCCGTTGGCCCAATTGATGCCGGTGGTGCCATTAGTGTTGAATGGGTCGATCCCTTGAATCCCGACCAGTGTACTGCCGACGATGTTTTGGTATGACACCTCACTACTGGTGCTGACGTTGAAGTCACCCACGTAGAGCACCCGCGCATTGCTGGGCAATGTCGCCGAGTTGGTCCGGATAATTCCCGACTCGCCGGTGCGAGCAGTCAGGTCGGCGGAAGTCGTGCCCGACTTGTAGTGGCTCACGTAAATGTAAAACTCATTGTTCGTAGTCGGAGTAACGCCAGCTGGTGCAAACTCGTACCGCATCACCTCGCGATATTCGCCACTAGCGGAACCCAGCTTACTGGTGCCGCCCGATGGATCGACCGGGACGGAGGCGATAAGCTGCACGGTATTCGTATTGTAGACGATGGCGTTGGGGCCGTTTCCATCGGCGGTGTCGCCGCCGCTTTCCGTCCCCTGCACGGTGCTCATTGCATATCCGGCGGGGATGTTACGGGATAAATAGAAAGCGTTCAACCCGTTCACAATCGGCTGGACCGTCGTCCCGTTACTGGTCGTCTCTTGCAAAGCCAGGATGTCGAGCGGTTGTGCCGGGTCGCTACCCAGGATCTCTTCTCCAATCCCTTCGAGCACACCGCCGTTTGTCACACTTCCGCCGGAGGGAGCAATCAGGCCAGGCAGCGGAACGGTGGCGCCGCTAATGTCATCTTCTATGTTGTAGGTAACGATCCGCAGGGTTCTGGTTTGGGCTGTAGTAACTGCCGGAAAGCCGGAGGCTACAAGGAAGGCCACACCGCCCAGAAGAAAACGCATCGTGACGTCTTTTATCATTGTCCCCTAAACGCGAACGTTTACCCTCGAATAATCACCATGAAGTATCAAATAGAACTCATTGTGTCGCAAAAGTCAATAAAGATCTGCCCTGCGACGCTATCGTTTCACCGTTCGTTGTGAAATCAGGCCTTTGAATTCAAAATGTTCCCCCAACCGTGAGATGAGCTTTCGCTCCGCCGCGCGCATGCGTCGTTGGTCGTTTGGTGTCTGGTCATCGTAGCCGTGAAGGTGCAGGATGCCGTGGACGACGTACAAAATAAGTTCACGCGCCGGCGTCGTGCGAAAATGCCTGGCTTGGCGGATGGCGCACTCGACAGAGATGATTAGTTCTCCCTGCCCTTCCCCGTAATCAAAACTGAGTACATCGGTCGGGCCCGGCGTGTCGTGATATTGCGCGTTGAGCCTGGCGATGGTGGCGTCGTCCACGAGGGCGATCCCGAGCTGGGAGTCGGCATCATGGATGAAGGCGAGCGCGCGCCCGGCCATCCCGGCCAGCCAACGGGTATCGACCTTCAGTTGGCGCTGACGGTTGCTCACCGTAACCCTCACCCCGCTGTTGTCGGGGATCATGCGGCGGGTGGTTTGCCGTTGCCGTTTGCCGCGGTTTCCTGCCGGCGACGTTCGCGCTCCTCCTTAAACCTGGCGTAAGCGGTGACGATCTTCTGGACAAGCTCGTGGCGGACCACGTCGTGTTCGTCGAAGTACGCGATCTCCACACCGGGGATACCCTTGAGGACGCCCTGCACTTCAATCAGGCCCGAGATCTTGTGGCCGGGCAGGTCCACCTGCGTGATGTCGCCCGTGATCACGACCTTGGAGTCGAACCCCATACGCGTGAGAAACATCAACATCTGTTCGCTGGTCGCGTTCTGCGCTTCGTCCAAAATCACAAACGCGTTGTTGAGCGTGCGTCCGCGCATGTACGCCAGCGGCGCGATTTCAATGACGCCGCGCTCCAGGTGGCGCTGGATCTCGTCGGGATCCATCATGTCGTGCAGCGCGTCGTAGAGCGGGCGCAAATACGGGCTGACTTTCTCCTCCAGCGTCCCCGGCAGGAACCCCAGCGCTTCCCCCGCTTCAACGGCGGGCCGGGCCAGGATGATACGGCCCACGCGGTCGCTGCGCAATGCGTGGACGGCCATCGCCATGGCCAGATAAGTCTTGCCGGTGCCCGCGGGGCCGATGCCGATGACAATGTCGTTCTTGCGGATCGCTTCAAGGTAACGTTTCTGCCCCTGGGTCTTTGGCACGATGGGCCGCTTGCGGGTGGAAACGTCAACACGTCCCTCGTGAAGCTCCTGCATCTTCAGCGGCTCGCCGCGCGAGATGGCGCTCACGGCACGGCTGAATTCCTGTCGCCGAATGGACGTGCCGCGGCCGATGGCTTGTTGGAGTTCCGTGAAGAGCGATTTGCCTCGCTCGATATCGGGCGGAGCACCTTCGATATTGATCCAGCCGTCGCGAGCTGTGACCTTGAGATTGAGCAGGTCTTCAACGAGGCGAAGATTTTTCGGTTCGTTGGCGTAGAGCGATTGCGCCTGGCGCGCATTGTCGAAATGCAGTGTTTCGCTTGCCATGTGTCAGCTAAGGCGCCGTTCCCTCATGCGCCGGAAACATACTGCATGTGCCCGCCCTTGGCAATCGAGCCGCCCCACATCATCCGTTAATCCTGCGGAATGATCAAAACCTGATTGGCGAAAATCCGGTTCGGGTTTTTGATCTTTTCCTTGTTGGCGCGGTAGATGCGCGGCCATTTCAGTGGATTGTGATAGACCTTGCCCGCGATCTTCCAGAGCGAGTCACCCTTCTTCACCACGTACTTCGTCGGCTTCTCGGGTGCCTCGATCTTCGGCGGTTCGTTCTCGACGATGGTCGGCGGGGTGATTGGCGCGGGTGGCAGCGGTGTTACGGTCGTTTCCACCACTGGCTCGGCTTCCGCAGTCGGGCGACCAACGATGTAACCACGGTTTCCCCATTGGCCACGGTCCACCCAATAGTGGTGGCGCCAGTTCGGATAATGGTCCTTGACGAAATCCGCCCACTCCGGTTCCAGTTCCGGCCTCTCCACCACGTCCATGCCCTTGAGGAACTCACTCTTCTGTTCCTCGTTGACGGGCTGCATACGCTTCTGTTGCGTCGCACAGCCATTGAAAATCAGCACCGCGGCCCCCATAAGGGCCCATGACAGGAAAATTCTTGCGAGACTCTTCATAATATCAACGCCTTCCTCCTTGCATTACGTATTGGTGATAACACCATCGCCCACGACCGTCAACGCTTTTTAAAATAGGCTTCCGCTTGGCAATCGGCACGTTACAATGCGCCCAACGGAGGCGCTTCATGGACCTGATTCTTCGCAACGCGCACGTACGCGGGTACGACAAGAATATTGACATCGCCGTCAACGACGGCCTCATTGCCAAGATCGCTCCCAAGATCACGGCGCGCCCGCGCCAGGTCATCGACTGCGCCGGCAAACTCGTCTCGCCGCCGTTCACCGATATCCATGTCCACCTCGATGCCGCGCTCACCGTGGGACAACCACGCTTCAACCAGAGTGGCACGCTTATCGAAGGCATCGAGATTTGGGCGGAACGCAAGCGGACGCTCACGTTTGACGACGTGAAGCGCCGCGCGACGCTCGCCGTGAAATGGGAACTCGCTCACGGCGTCACTCGCATCCGCAGCCATGTCGATGTCTGCGATCCACAACTCACCGCGGTTAAGGCGCTGCTCGAAGTGAAGAAGGAATTCGCGGGACTGGTGGACATTCAACTTGTCGCGTTTCCGCAGGACGGCATCTACGCGTTTCCGAACGGCGAACGGCTCATGGATCAAGCGATGGAACTTGGATGCGACATCGTTGGCGGCATCCCGCATCACGAAATGACCCGTGACGACGGCGTGGCTGACGTGAAATTCGCCTGCGACCTCGCGCAGCAGTATCATAAACCACTCGACCTCCACATCGACGAGACCGACGACCCGAATTCGCGTTTCACGGAAGTGTTGGCGGCGGAGACCATCAAGCGCGGCCTCAGTGGACGCGTTACTGCCAGCCATACCACATCCATGCACAGCGTGGACAACGCGTACGCGTTCAAACTAATTCGTCTCATCAAGCGCGCCGGCCTGCACATGGTCACCAACCCCTGCGACAACAGCGTCCTCCAAGGCCGCTTCGACACCTACCCCAAACGCCGCGGCCACACACGCGTGAAAGAACTTCTCGCTGCCGGCGTCAACGTCGGCATCGGCCACGACTCGATCATGGACCCGTGGTACCCGCTCGGCGTCGGTGATCCCCTGCAAGTCGCTTTCGTCTGGATCCATTATGGCCAAATGAGCGGTGCCAGCGAAATCCCGCAAGTCTGGGACATGATCACCACAAATCCCGCGAAGGCCTTCGGCGCAACCGACAAAGACTACGGCCTCACAATCGGTAATCCCGCCGATCTGGTCTTGCTCGACGCCACAACCGAATTCGACGCCCTCCGCCGCATCGCCCCGCGCCTGATCGTGATGCGCCGCGGCCAAATCGTCGCCCGTACCACCCCGAGTGAAACCGTCTTGTGCCCGAAGGGATGGAAGAAGGAAGTGATTACGTTCGATCCATCGCAGCGGTAGGGCGCGGTGGCCCACCGCGCCACGCCAGACTTGCCGCCATTAATGGAGGGACGCGCTCTGTCGCGTCCGTTTGCGGAATGCGGCCACGACGGAGCGTGGCCCTCCAGAAAGCTTGAAAACCGGGGAAAAAGGAATGAAAATCAAGCGCTTATTGCGCGGACGGCCATGAGAAGGAAACATCGAAAGTCAGAGTTTGTTATCTGCGTAAAGAACTGAGGCTACAAAGCATCGCTGGAATTGCGGAAAATCTACCGCGCGTTGCCCGACGCCGAAGGTGAGGCGCACTCTTTGATTCGAGTCGTTGACGAGTCTGGCGAAGACTACTTGTACCCGGCGTCGTATTTTCTGCCGATTCAGCTACCCAGCCCAGTGGAGCGAGCCCTAACCGTTTGCTAAAATGACGAAGTATCTCATCGTTGTCGAAAAGACCTCCACGGGCTACTCAGCCTTCTCACCCGATCTTCCCGGCTGCATTGCCACGGGCGCAACACACGAGGAAGTCGAAGGGACAATGCACGAGGCAGTTCAATTCCATCTCGACGGTCTCCGCGAAGAGGGTCTGGACGTTCCTGCGCCTCACAGCTACTCGACGTACTGTGAACTCCCCGTCTAGCACAGGCAGCCAAATCGTCGCCCGCACCAGCCCGAGTGAAACGGTCTTGTGTCCGAAGGGCTGGAAGAAAGAAGTGATGACTTTCCAACCGAACGCAGGTTCATGAACACTCAATTTGCCACATGTGTTCAAGACACCGCGCAATAGTTTGAGGACAACCTGACGACAGAATGAAATCCCGTCATTTTGACCACATTGATTTGCGCGTGCGCGATGTCGAACGCGCGAGGAAGTTTTATGTGCCGGTGCTGAATGCGCTTGGGTTCACCGTCGATCAAAAACTCAAGGAGTGGGTGAGTTACGAAGCGCCGCGGCGTGGCAGCGCGGTGACGGAGTTCTTTGGATTCACGCACGACCCGAACCACACACCGAACGGCACACGCATCGCGTTCTGGGCGGAGACGCGGGAGGAAGTGGACCGCGTGGCAGAAGTAGCGCGCAACGCCGACGCTTTGAACATCGAAGGGCCGGAACTCTACGAGGAACCGGATTATTACGCCGTGTTCTTCGAAGACCCGGAGGGCAACAAGCTGGAGGTTTGTTGCCGCACCCCGGTTGCTTAATCCGGCGCGACGCGTTTGGCGCTGGGGAGAGGGGCGGCGTAGCCGCTTGTTAAGAATGCGCGCACTTCGGAGTCCACCACGAACGGTGGATCCAGTTTCGGGTCGCGCTCGGGCAACAGCGTGTCCACACCCAGGCCCTCGTCGCGCAACGCCTGGCCGTAGCTGAGCGGGTCTTCGGGGTCTTTCACTTTCAGGTTCATCGCGCGGGCGCAGGCCACGTAGACGTTATCCACGGTCACGCATTTGCCGAGGTGCCAGCCGCCGAGCGGTTCGATGGCGAGTTTCGCCAGCATCTTGCTGCAATCCTCGGGCGACACGTGGGGGTCGAGTTTCAAATTCATCGCGCGCGCCAGCAGAGCGGCGAATTGCTCGTGGTGCAGGCACGTTTGCATGGTGCGCTCAACGAATCGTCGATTAGCCGGTGGCGACGGCGGGCGCGGGGTGATTTTGACATCGGTGGTGCCCAGGGCGTTCGTCGCGACCAACGGCGCTGCTGGCGGAGGCGTGGTCTTGAGTGCAAGGCTGGTGGCGCATCCCTCGGCTTCGAGGAGCAATTTCTCCGCGCGCGCGCAGCAGATTTTCACACTGCCCAGGTAGTCCACCGCTTTGTCCGATTCCGCGGCCCGAACGGCTTTCTGGATGTCTTTTCGCGTCTCTTCCGTAAGATCAAGCAATCCCTTGATCTTCAGCACGCGCGAGCGGACACAATCCGCCAGCGCCGCCTGCTCCTGCGGGGTTCTTCCCTCCAAACGGGTCGCTTCGTCGTAGACCTCGTGTAGTCGCAGCACACAGTCGTCGGATTGTTGCAGGGGCGTGGCGGGAACATTCGTGAGCGGCTCGGCCTGTGCCAGCCGGTGGGCAAGCAAGATCGCGAGCGCAACCACGCACACCCGCTGGAGTCTTTGCCGCATGGGCTCGCAGTGTAGCCGCCGCGATGAAAAGCGCAAGCTGCACGTGTCGCCGCAACACCTTGTCCAGAGAAGTTTGAATACTTGCGCGCCCATGCTGTCCAACCAGCGTAACTAAACCCACGGGCTTTTTCGTTGAAACCTGCGGAAGGCGTTCCTATACTCCGCGCAACTCAGCATTGTGAAAAGACTTACAGCAATTCTTGGACTACTTGTCGCGTTGTCCGGCGTGGCGCTCGCCGATGGCGATGAGTCCATCCCCTTTTCCGTCGGCGAAAAGCTCACCTACCAGATTTTCTGGGGACCATTCGTCGTCGGGCGCGGCACGCTGGAAGTGGCGGACATCGAGCCGGTGGACGGTCACGACTGCTATCATCTCGTCGCGAAGGCGAAGACCAGCGGGTTGGCCGAATTTCTGTTCCCGGTCGACAGCACAGCGGAGAGCTGGCTCGACTGCGCCGGCCTGTTCGCGCGCCAATACCATGAAGACCGGACCGAGGGCAAGCATCACAAGAACAACGACACGCACTTCGATTACGCGAGCAAAGAGACCGTCATGAAGAGCCGGATCAACGGCCGTGAGCACCGGACACCGCTCGATCAGCCCGTCCAGGACGTGGTCTCGTCGCTCTACTACGTACGCACGCAGAAACTGCTTCTCGACTCCGAGCAGTCGTTCATGATCAACGCCGCCAACACCAACTACAACGTCACCATCCGCCCCGACCTACGCAAGGTGATGTGGGTGCGCCCCGTCGGTGATGTCCAGGCGCTGCGGGTCGAGCCGAACCCGACGCTGAATATCGTGTCCGCCAATCAGGGCCGCATGTGGTTTTGGATCAGCGACGACGCGCGCCACCTGCCGCTGCTGGTCAGTTCCGAGTTGAAACTTGGCAACGCGAAGTTGGTCCTCTTCAGCATCACGCCGGGCAAGCCTGCGCCGGCCACGACCAACAAACCCAGCGACTCGGTCAGGTCCGCGCCGTTGTCCCTGAATGCCGGCACCCTCGCGTCGGAACGCTGACATGGAATTTCCCCCGCTCGACTTCGATCGCATCCGCACCTACCCGATTCGCGAGCGACCGAACAAAGTCCATCTCGACGAGCTGGCGCACGTCTGGAAGGCCGGCGGCAGCTTCGCGCAGTTTCTCGACTCACTGCCGCACATCCTCGTGGGCAACGATTTCCGCGCCATCGTCGACGCAACGGTCGCGGCGGTCCGCAACCAGCGGCCCATCGTGGTGATGATGGGCGCCCACACGATCAAGTGCGGCCTCAACCCGATCTTCATCGACCTCATCCAACGCGGCGTCATCTCGGCCATCGCCTTCAACGGCGCGGGCGCCATCCATGATTTCGAACTCGCCTACATTGGCGAGACGAGCGAAGACGTCCAGCGCGGCCTCGATGATGGCAGTTTTGGCATGATCGACGAAACGGGCCGTCTCATGAACCAGGCACTCGCGGCCGGCGTAAAACAAGGCCTCGGCGCGGGCCGCGCGCTCGGGGAAGCCATCGTCACCGGCCAGTTTCGCAACCGCGAGTTGAGCATCCTCCACCAGAGTGTCGTCAGTAAGGTTCCCGCCACCGTCCATATCGCCATCGGCACGGACATCATTCATCAGCACCCGACGGCGGACGGCAGCGTGCTCGGCGAAGCGACGTACCTCGACTTCCAGAAATTCGCCGCGGTCGTCGCCCAACTCGAGGGCGGCATCGTCCTGAACATCGGCTCGGCCGTCATCATGCCCGAGGTGTTCCTCAAGGCGCTCACGATCGCCCGCAACCTCGGCCACAAGGTGGACAACCTCACCACCGTCACGTTCGACATGATCCGCCATTATCGTCCTGACGAAAACGTCGTCCGTCGCCCCACACACAAGGGCGGTCATGGCTATTACATCGTCGGCCATCATGAATTGCTCGTCCCGTTGTGGGCGGCGGCGACACTCGAACAACTCAAATGACCTCCAAGCGACTCCGCGAAATCCTGTCCCGCTTTCCCCATCAACGCATCCTCGTGGTCGGCGATGTGATGCTCGACCGGCTTCTCAAGGGGAAAGTCTTCCGCATCTCGCCTGAGGCGCCCGTGCCCGTGGTGGAAATCACGAAGGAATCGTCCTTTCCCGGCGGCGCCGCAAATGTCGCCCGCAACCTCCGCGCGCTCGGCTCGTCGGTCAGCGTCCTCGGCGTGCTCGGGGACGATGATGCCGGCGCGGAACTGCGCGATTTGCTCGAACAACAGGGCATCGATACGAACGGCCTGATTGTGGATCCCAACCGTCCGACGACGGTCAAGACGCGCATCGTCGCCCACAACCAGCAGATGGTCCGCTTCGACCGCGAAAAATGTCTCGAACTATCGCCCGCACTGGAGCGCAAAGTGTTGGAATGTTTCGAGTCCCATCTGGAGGGCTTCTCGGCCGTGGTCTTCGAGGACTACGCCAAAGGCGTTCTGTCACAAAGGCTGCTCAACATCCTGCAACGACGGGCCCATCAGACGCGCAAAACGACTGCCGCCGACCCGAATTCGCGCCACCGACTCCGCTACTCCGGGCTCACCGCGGTGACACCGAACCGGGCCGAGGCGTTCGCGGCGGCGGGCCTGCCGTACGTCGAGCCGGTCAATAAGGATGTGTTGGGCGACGAAGCGCTGCTGCGCGTGGGGCAAAAGCTATTGCGCACCTGGAAGCCGCGCAACCTGCTGATCACACTCGGCGAGCATGGGGTATGTTTGTTCCGTCCCGGCAAGAAGCCACACCACATCCCGACGGTCGCGCAGGAGGTATTCGATGTGTCGGGCGCCGGCGATACGGTGATTGCGACGCTCGTGCTGGCGCTGGCGGCGGGTGCCGGTCCGATTGAGGCGGCGGAGATCTCGAATCACGCGGCGGGTGTCGTCGTCGGCAAGGTCGGCACCGCAACCTGCTCGCCGGGCGAACTAGTGGAGAGCTTCGCGCGGAAACGGCGCTGAGCGGAGCCAGAATCCCTTCAATCACGAGGTTCTTAGACGCTAACTGATAGTGCGCGTGTGCTTCTCGCGAAGCACACGCCCCTTAATCCGGGGATCTCAACCTGAGACAAACGGGCGGGACGCCCGTTCTACGAACGCTTGATCCCCGACTCTTGTCCCGCAGCGACTATCGGCAAATGATAGTTTTGCTGGACACAGGGTGGCGGGATGGGTATAGTCGGCGTGTGCATTATGAATTAAAGCGCACCGGCGGCAAACAAAACGGCGCTCCCTTCGGTCCGACTCAGGGCAGGCACCGAGTGGCGCTACAAAGGACTGGCAACGGTGAGGCGTTAGGGGAGGAGTGGCCGCGAAACATGTGTTTCTGCGAAACGAACCGGATTTGCCAACACGAAATTGCGAATGGATGTTGCAGGGCGGCAATATGTTAGGACGTACGAATGGATTTTTTGAATCGGGTTCGTTTGGCAAAGCCGAATCCAGTTGCCGCTTACTTGCAGACCACTTCCTGGTCGAGCTTGAGGCGGGCCAATTCGGGCTTCACGATCTTATCGCGACAATCGGGGCAGATGCCGTGGGTGAATTGCGCCTCGGAGTGGTCGGCGACGTAGGTGTCCACCTGCTGCCAGTAGTTTTTGTCGTCGCGGATCTTCTTGCAGTAGCAACAAATCGGCAACAATCCTTGCAACAGCTTGACGTTGGTGAGCGCGAGTTCGAGTTCCTTCACGCGCGAGGCCAGCTCGGCTTGCAGGCGGAGGATGCGCTCGCCGGCGTTGATGCGGGCCTTCAATTCGGAACGGTCAAATGGCTTGATCACGTAATCGTCCGCGCCGGCGGTAAGGCCTTCGACAATGTCCTCCTTGCGGCCCTTGGCGGTGAGCAAAATCATATAGAGAAGCCGTTCGCCGGCCAACTCACGGGCTTTGAGACAGACTTGCGCGCCATCCAAACCCGGCATCATCCAGTCGAGGATCGCCAGGGACGGCGCGTCGGGTTGGCTCAACACCTCGAGTGCCTGCAAGCCATCGGTCGTCACGACGACCTCGTACCCCCATTTGGCAAGAGTCGCCTCCAGCAAGCGGCGCGACACCGCGTCATCTTCCGCAATCAAGACTCGCACGGCACACTCTCCTTCCGGTATTCCGCCAGCGCGTACTTCAGCCGCACCAATTCGTCCTGCAATTCGACAAACAAGTCGCCCGCCTTATCAAGATCGCCGCTCGCGCCGACGGCTTCGAGCTTTTGCGCCACGGCGCGGGTCGATTCCCCGCAGAAGGCGGCGGCGGACCCCTTCAGCGAATGCGCGGCCCGCTCCAAATGCTCCGCGTCGTGTTGCTCGATGGCATCGTGGATCTGGTCCTGCAAATCGACGGACTCGGTCATGAAGAGCTTCACCAGTTCAACAAAAAGTTCGGTATCGCCGTCCAGCATGGCCAGCGCCCCTTCACTGTTGAAAACCACCGTGCCGAGTTGCACCTTTTCCGGTACCGGCTTCTCTTCCATGGTCACGTCCGCCGCGGTCATGGGAACCACGCTCGCGATCGCTTCGAATAACAACCGGGCCTGGATGGGTTTGGAAACGTATGCGTCCATTCCCGCCTCGAGGCAGCGTTCGCGGTCGCCTTTCAGGGCGTGCGCAGTCATGGCGATGATCGGTATGTGCGCACCCGTTGCCTTTTCGCGCTCGCGAATGATCCCCACGGCCTCAAAACCGCCCATCTCTGGCATCTGTACGTCCATGATCACCACGTGGAACTGCCCATTTTCCAGCGCGGCCAGCGCTTCTTTCCCATTGCCGGTGACGACTACCGTGTGGTCATGTTTCTCCATCAGCTTGACGACCAGACGCTGGTTGACGGGATTGTCCTCCGCCAACAATACGCGCAGCTTGCGCGGCGGAGCCGGTTCGGCCACCGTGCCCGGTGTGGCGGGACCTCCGGCAGGCTGGTTCTGATCGCCGAGCGCAGTGGAAATGACATCGAAAAGTTCGGACTGCTTGACGGGCTTGGTCATGTAGCCAGCCAGCCCCATCTCGCGGCAACGTGCCGCAACGCTGCCGTGGCCTGTCGAGGAAAACATGATTAACGGCGTCTGCGCGATGGCCTGGTCCTGCTGGATTTGCTCGGCCAGACCAAAGCCGTCCACCTCCGGCATCACGCAATCCAATAACACCAGATCGAACGGCGTGCCACTTGCGCCTTCCTTCTTCAGCATGGCGAACGCCGTTGCGGCGCTGCTGGCTGTTGCCGGCTTCATCTGCCAACCCTGCAGCACCTCCTCGACGATCCGTCGATTCGTGGCGTTGTCATCGACAACGAGCACTCGTAGTCCTTCCATGTCCGCACGACAAGCGCGAGTTTTCAATTTGAGGTCCTTCGACGGACGCAGCACCACAGTGAAATGGAAGGTACTGCCCTTGCCCACTTCGCTTTCGACCCAGATTTTACCGCCCATCATCTGGACCAACTGCGTGGCAATGGCGAGACCGAGTCCCGTGCCCCCGTACTTGCGCGTGGTCGAACCGTCCGCCTGCGAGAAGGCCTCGAAAATGACGCTCTGTTTGTCCGCGGGAATGCCGATACCCGTGTCGCTCACGGCAAAGTGCAGGTGGATGTCGTCACCCACCCGCGAGTCCAACTCGACGCGAACGACGATCTCACCGGTCTCGGTGAACTTGATCGCGTTGCCGATGAGATTGACCACGATCTGGCGAAGGCGAATTGGGTCGCCGACCAATTCATCGGGGACGTCCGGCAGGATGTGCGCGGCCAGCTCGAGCCCCTTCTGGTGGGCGCGCATGGCCAGGGTTTTGAGGGTATCACCCAGGTTATCGCGCAAACTGAAATCGATGGGATCCAAGTCGAGCTTGCCCGCTTCAATTTTCGAGAAGTCGAGGATATCGTTAATCAAGGCGAGCAGCGTATCGGCGGAAAGCTTGACGGTGTTGAGGTACTCGCGCTGATCGGGGGAGAGTTCCGTGTCCAGCGCCAGGTCGGTCATGCCAATGATCCCGTTCATCGGGGTGCGGATCTCATGGCTCATGTTGGCGAGGAATTCACTCTTGGTACGGGTGGCGGACTCGGCCTTTTCCTTCGCGCTACGCAGCGCTTCGTCCTGCTGCTGGATGCGCTGGAGCATTTGGTTGAACTCCCCGGTCAACAACCCGAGTTCGTCATTTGAGGAAATCGCGGCGCGAATCGAATAGTCGTGCGTTTCCGAGACAGTTCGCGCGGATTCCACCAGGTCGAGGATTGGGGCCGAAATCAGGCGTTGCAAGCGCGAGGCCAACAGCAGCGCCACCAGCCATGAGGAGAGCAGGATGATCGCGACGATGCGGAGATCGTCCACCAGGCGCTCGGATAACCAGCGCAGGTCGGAGCGGATGAAGACCGTGCCAGTTTTCTTTCCCTGCAGGAGAATCGGCTGATAGAGGACGAGGTAGCCTTGCTCGATTCGGTCAATGTCATCTCCCAACAGTTGGGGCACCGCTCGCCGCGGTATGTCGTTGTCGCGGGCGTATTTGATCAAGAGGCGGCCGTCCTTGCTGTACACGCAAGCCAGCACGACAGGCCGCTGTTGGCTGGCCCAGGAATTCACTTCCCTGACTACTTCGGGGTCGGAAATCTCCCGCCCGACCCCTTGCTCCGCGCTGATCATCTCGGACAACACGGAAAGATCGCGACTCATCTGGTGGCGATAGTTGATTAACTCGTATGTGCCAAAGGCGAGGCACGCGAGGATTACGGCTCCCGTAGTGGTGAGCATCGTAATCCACATCAACTTGCCGCGAATGGATGTCTTGGCGAATATACTCATCGTCAGAATACCAGGCGGTTTGGTTCACCGCCGCAACCATCCAGGTTCCTGTCCATTACTCTAAAGTTAAGCAGCGCCGTGGAAACCCACGCTGCCACCGTCATCACCGCCGATTCTCCGTAATCCTCTTCCATGCGCTACGCCACGGACGCGCTGCTCACGGTCCCGCTTGGCCGTCCGACATGTCGATCGATGGACTCGATGACTTTTCCAAGGCTGGCGGGCTTTGACAGAAACTCGTACCCACCGCGCAATACGGCCTTGCTTGTCTCGTGCCCGGAGATGAGTGACGTAAGGAAAATAATCGGTATCAAGCGCAGAGAGGGATCATCGTGAATCTGGAAGGCAACATCACCGCCGTCCGCGCCGGGCATGCACACGTCGAGCAGGATCACATTGGGTCGAAACTCGCGCACTCGGCCGAAGGCCTGCGTGGCGCTATTTTCAACCTTCACTTCAAACGCACCGGTCTTTTCCAACCCCATGGCCAACAATCGGCTGGCAGCCATATCATCGTCCACGATGAGAACTTTCGTCTTGCTCATAAACCACCGTCCTTCCTAAGACCCCTTTTAAGCAGCTTACGTTCCATCTATAAACTATTGACTACGGCCTGATTCGGTTGATCTGCCTTTGGAACAGCCGCCAAAACCCTGGCAATCGCCTGACGCAAAGCCGTCTGCGTGATTGGTTTGCGCATAATCAAGTCCGGAAGGCGCTTCCCTTCGATGCCGTCCATCGGCATGTCGGCGAAGCCCGTAACCAATACCACCGGCGTGCGGGGTGAGATCTGCTTGATGGCTTCGGTCATTTGATCACCGTTCATTTCGGGCATCGCGCGGTCTGCAACAACCACGTCGAAATGGCCGGCCTTAAACTGCTTCAGGCCCTGACAACCATCGGTGGCGGTTTCGACAAAGTGCCCATCGCCTCGCAAATATTCCGCCTCGATATCACAGACTTGCGGCTCGTCCTCCACAAGCAGCATGCGCAGGGGGCCCGACGGTGGGGCGCTCCCCGGCAGCACAGCGCCGCTCTCCGGCGTCAACACCGGGAGGTGAATGACGACAATCGTCCCCTTCCCCACCTCGCTCTCAATGCTAATCGACCCACCATGGCGCTGCACGATGCCGTACACGATCGCCATGCCAAGCCCTGTGCCGCGCTCGCCTTTGGTTGTGAAGAATGGTTCAAAACAATGCTGCCGGACTTCCTCGGTCATGCCGCCCCCGGTGTCGCGCACTTCGATCGTGATGGAGTTGGCCTCGGCGTGTGTGGCGACCTTGATCGTGCCGCCCCGGGGCATGGCGTCGACTGAGTTGAAAAGCACGTTGATCAACACCTCGCGCAGATCCGACTCGCTGCCGCGGATGGCCGGCACGTCGCGCAGGTCGGTGTCAATCACCACGGTCGCGCCGCTGGCCATCATTTGATCTTTCCACTTTGGCTGGGTGAGGACAATGGCTTGCGCGATTGTCTCATTGACGTCCATGGACTGGTAGACTTCCGATTCTTTGCGGTGGCGGTAGAATTCACGAAGGCGGTTGACGATACTGACCGCCTCCTGCGCGGCGGCGCTGGTCATCTGCAGGTACTTCTTGACCTTTTCCTTATCGTTGAGGTTTTCCGGCCAGGCGAGGAGCAGTTCGTTAAAACCGAGGATCTTGGCGAGGACATTGTTGAAATCATGCGCGACGCCGCTGGCCATCTGCGCGAGGGCCCGCAACCGTTCCTGCTGGACAATCTGTTTTTGCGTTTCGCGAAGTTCCGCCACGGTGCTGCCCAGCTCGCGCGTGCTTTCACGGAGGGATTGCTCCGTTCGCTTGCGCACCGTGATATCGTGCATGGTGAGCATCAGCACGGGGCCCTTGGGACAATGGACAAGGTCCGCGCGTCCTTCACAGATGAGTTCGCTGTCATCCGGACGACGGAGGAGAACCTCACGGTTGGGCTCATTGACTGAGGGTGTGGTGACGTTCACGGGCACGGACGTCGGCGGCAGACGGTCGCAGAATTCCAGAAGCGCTCGTCCCACCAGTTCCTCCGTCTTTCGTCCACTCAAGCGTGACGCCGTCTGATTGGCTTGCAACACCTGCAGCGTCTTGGAATCGAGCAGAAAGATTGCGTCGCCGGAGGAATCGAAGAGCGCGTGGTAATCAACCTCGGATGCGTGCGCGCTGTCCTCGACGACCATACCCACCACAATCAGCAATGCCAGGATGGCTGAGGTTAAATACGCTACGGCCATGAGGGCTTGCGAACCGCTCGCCAGCGGGAACGCGATCAGGTGCAGTCCCCACAGCAGAAATCCAACTCCGAGGATGACACTCCCACGGGAACGTCGACGCGTCCGCATGTAGAGGACACCCGTGTACACGCCGGCTCCTGCCAGGAGGAGGAACACCGGAAACGTAATCCAGCGTTCGTCCTGCACTCGATAAACGCCCACGTAGCTCCAAATCACCATCATCACGCTTCCCAACGCAATTTCGCGCTGGTCGCGCTTCGCTTCTGTAAGCTGGAAACTGCCCCAGAACATGAACAGCGCACTGATGCCGATGCAGGCCCGCGAGACCATCACCAGCAGCGCCGTGTGCGGCGATTCCTCCAGTCCGATCGACGCCGCGAGATACACCGAATAGAACATCCATCCGACGGTCCAAAGGCTAAGGTGCGACCGCCGCACCGAATAGTTCATGTACGTAAACAACCCAATCACCATCCAGACTGTGATCAACGCCAACACGAGCGCCGACTTGATCCACTCCGGCGGAAAGAAGAGAATCGGCTGATCGAGAAAACCCGAGTTAATGGCGTTGTTCATGGCTTGCTTTACCCGTTGGGCAGAGATTTGCCCGCCTCCCCATCCAAGGTCTCACGCACCCGGCGAGCCAATACCGCCGGAGTGTACGGCTTTTCAAGGAAGGCAATTCGATCTTCCACGATTCCGCGCCGGAGGATCGCATCCGCGGTGTAGCCGGAAGTAAACAGCACCTTCGTCACGGGACGGGCCGTCTCGAACCAGTCGGCCAACTGCTTCCCATCCATTTGTGGCATGACGACATCCGTAAAGAGTAAATCGATTTTTTCGCCCGGGTCCTCCGTGGCTGCGCGCATGCCCTCCTCGCCATTGCCGGCTTCGATCACGTGGTAGCCGAGGCCACGCAGCACATCAACCGACAGCTTGCGGACACCGGGCTCGTCTTCCGCGACCAAAATCGTCTCCTGGCCACTGGGAAGCTCCTGGAGCTTCGGCCGCTCCGGTTGGGGATCGATACAGGTTTCGACCCGCGGCAGGTAGATTTTGAAGGTCGTGCCGCGACCAGGCTCCGTGTACACGTTGATGTGACCGCCGCTTTGTTTGACAATGCCGTAGCAGGTGGCCAAACCGAGTCCCGTACCTTCCCCTTGCGGTTTGGTCGTGAAGAACGGCTCGAAGATGTGCTCCTTCACTTCCTCCTTCATCCCCACGCCCGTGTCCGTTACCGCGAGCAGCACGTACTCGCCGGGCGAAACACCGGCATGGAGGCGCGCGTAGTCCTCGTCGAGCGTGGCGTTGGCAACCTCGATGATGAGCTGGCCGCCCTTCGGCATCGCGTCGCGCGCATTTAGCGCGAGGTTCAGAATGACCTGCTCGATCTGCGCGGGGTCGGCCTTCACGTGCCCGACCGCGGCGCCGCGAATCGTGTGCAGTTCGATGTCTTCACCTATGAGCCGCCGCAACATCTTCTCGATGTCGGTGACAGCGTTGCTCAAATCGAGCACGCGCGGCTGGAGCGTCTGCTTGCGGCTGAACGCCAGTAACTGGCGGGTCAATCCGCTGGCGCGCTCGGTCGCCTTGTGAATCTGGTCCGCATGGCGATAGAGCGGATCTGTGGTGGAAAGTCGGCGCATCATCATCTCGGCATAACCCCCGATGGCGGTGAGGATGTTGTTGAAGTCATGGGCCACGCCGCCCGCGAGCCGCCCGACCGCCTCGACTTTCTGCGCCTGCAGGAACTGCTCCTGCAGGGTTTTCTGCTCCGTGATGTCTTCCTTGATCGCAATGAAATGCCCAATCTCACCCTGTTCGTCCGTGACCGGCGCAATCGTCATGCGCTCCGTGTAGAGGGCGCCGTCCTTGCGGCGGTTGACCAGTTCGCCATGCCACACTTCACCGGCAAGGATTGTCCGCCATATTCCCTCGTAGAAAGCTTCATCGTGGTGCCCCGACTTCAGCAGGGAGAGCCTTTCGCCGTAGGCTTCCGAAAAACTGTAACCAGTCAGTTTACTGAAGGCCGGGTTGACCCATTCAACCACGCCGTCGCGGTTGGTCAGCACGATGGCATTGGCGGCGGACTCCAGCGCTGCGCCCTGCAGACGAAGTCGGTCGGCGGCCAGCTTTTGTTGCGTCACATCGGAAAGAAAGCCTTCCCGGAACTCGACCGTGCCGTTCGGCGAGATAATTCCCCGTCCCTCCTCCCAGACGGACTTTGTCCCGCCCTGCGCCGTGGTAATGCGGTACTGCAACTGGAAGGGTCGATTCGCCAGCACCGCTTCGCGCACTTCCTGGCGGATGCGCGCGCGATCTCCCGGGTGAATCAATTGTGTGTAGGAAATCCTCTTGTCGTGTCGGAACTCCCCCGGCTGGTAGCCCGTTAATTCGACGCACCCTTCGCTGGCGAACTCGATGAGGCCCTCCTCATCGTGCCGACAGCGATAAATCATGCCGGGCAGATTCTTCATCAGTGAGGACAATTGCCGTTGGCTTTCCTGCAAGTCGCCCTGCGAACGTTGGAGCGCCCCGAGCATTTTGTTGAGCGCGCTTGCCAGGCCGGCCAGCTCATCACCGCCGCTGACCGACACCCGCGCGCCGAGATCGCTGCTCGCCCCGATCCGATCTACGTCCGCAATGAGCCCCGACACGCGTGACAGGACAAACCGCTCCATGAGCACCACCATCGCGAATCCAAAACACAGCCCGACCACCAGCAGCGAGGCCACGAGATAGTGGATTGTCGTCCGCGCTTGTGTGAGAATTTCGCGCGACATGTCCACTCGCAGCAACAATGCCGGCTTGCCGAAAATGTCGTTCCAGACCGTGTAACCACTGATGAAATCACCGTCCGAAACAGACACGCGAATCGCGCCGGCTTCGTGAATCGCGGCCCGCGCAAAGTCGCCCGGCAACTGCGGATCGTCAACCCGGCGCACGGTCAACACCGAATGCGCGACGTTCGCGATCTGCCGCACCGCCCTGACGTCGAGAAAACGCCCAAAAATTACCGAACCGCGGATCGGCCCCGTGCGACGGCTCGTCACGATGGGCCGCGAAACCACGAGGGCTGGACCCTCGGCCAGCAGCACCATGCCCGCATGCACACTGCCAGCGCTCGCGTGCTGTAGCAGTGGGCTGCCACTACTGTTCAGCAATCGCAGGAAACTTTCGGGCGCGGACTTCGCCTTCTGCGTGCCCAGGTCAAAGCCCTTGCTCCACACCACCTGCCCCTTACGATTCACAAAGACGATGAAATTCACCCGCAGCTCGGTGAAATCCGTGTCACCAAGATGGGAGCGAATGTAGTTCTGGTTGCGGTCTTCGATGAATTGATACGTGTCATCCCAAACCGCCCAGTCGGACAATTTATCGTTGAGGTCGGCCACTCGGCCCGCCAGGTTACTTTCCACCCACTTCACGTCGCGGATAACGTCACGTTTTTCGAGAAGGGCAAAGTTCTTAAGCAGAATCGACGAGGAGACCCCGTAAAAAGCCACGATTAGGGCTACCAGTGTGACACCGACAATGAGGACGATTTTACGGCGGAGCGTCACTATCGACTCTCTTTTCGACCGAGTCTTGATACGTTCATTTGCATCGCCTGAGGAACCGGGCATCCATCCAGCCCACGAAAACCAGTTCCAAACCTCCTAAGGGTGCAATAACTGTGCCATTACGAAGTAGATGCGTTTGCGAGAGAGCCAGCCAAACCCATGACAAATCAAGCTACGGACCAGCGTCGTAATGTCCTGCCATTGCGGGTCGAATGGTGGCTTCCTAAACTCGACACGCCGTCGCATCGAGCAATACGCCGCAATGCTGTTTTCGCGGAAAACGAAGCCATTTGTCATTTTTCTGTAATGTTTGCATCTTCCTTCACAACAATTACTTATCCCCTGTTTTCCGCACATTACATTTGGCTTCGTTTCGCAGAAATACATGTTTTTGCATCCCCTTCTCCCCCGACTGAAACGCCTGCTTTCTTCACTTGTCAAAGAACCGGCTCGACTATACCCATCCAGCGCACCGTGTCCAGTAAAATTATCTATTAGCGATACACCTCTATTGGCAGTGACTACCACCTGCATTCGGCCTCTCAGCCCTTTTTAATTCACATTGGGACACTGCCCGACCGTCGGTAGTCCGTCAGTTTGAATGAAAACCACTGCTGATTATCAGCTTGGCAGAGGTCCCGGATTGTCGCACACTGCCATTCCATGGACTGGAAAAGTCTCTTCTCCCTGCAAACGATCATTGGAAATGCATTTTGGGGAGTTGTTATGACGGCGGCTGGTCGGGGGCTTGCATGGGTATGGGGAAAGTCTTGGGAATGGAAGAAGGAACTTGCCTTCTGGTTGTCAGGACTAGCATTGAGTGCAGGAGTTTTGCTGCTGTTTGCCTCCGTGAAACCGTCTGGCCCCGCTTCCTCTCCTGCCACAGAACCAGATGTGAGCACAGGCCTTGCATGGATGTCCATGGCTGGCGATGATAAGACATCGGGGATTTTATTCTACACCACAGTTTTCAATGCTGGTTCCCCCACAGTACTGCGCGACTGGAAACTGACTATTACATCTCCAGCAAAAGAAATATTCACATTTGGCGCCGTTCTAAACACTCCCTCCTCTATCACCATTCCAGGAATGCTCCACACGCCGTCGACCGGCACAAACGCGACACTTGAGAGGAAAGATTGGCTTGTAGATAAGACGTATTCAAATCCGATTCCTGACGGAGGAATGGCTGAGGGGTACGTATTATTCATAGTGACGAATTTAGGGCGGGGCTATCTAGAGATCCCCAACACATCGTTTGAGTTATCATTCAAGGATGTAAAGGGGCGTACACACACCATTACCCACGTTCAACCGTTCCCACCGCACCAGTAGACAAACTGCGCAGTCGACCTTGATTTAACAAATCAGCCCAATGATTTCTTCCAAACTCCAAGCGTGATCAGTCACACCGGCTTCCATTGCTGGCGTGCTGCGAAGTGTGTTGTGCATCTTCGCGAAATTGTAATTGCCGAAATCTGGCCCGATTGCCGCCTTAAAGCTTTCCAGTTTCTTTCTATAGGCATTCATCAACTACGTGGGTACGGAAAGCATTGCTTTTAGCAGCCAAAGGCGAGAAAACTACCGCCTGAGCTAGGACGGCATTTTGGATGCGGCGAGCCTTGAACTCGCAATCAGCGATTGTAAGGAACGCTGGTTTGCCAGTTAACTTACGCACCCGAAACGATTGAAACATCGCACAAGTTTTTCTCAATGCAAGAGCCTCTGAAGGATAGCAAAAACCACAAGGCCGAAGGCGACCCCAAGGGAAAAAATGTTGATCCCGATGATAACACTCTCGGTAAGAGAGAGGGAAAATCGACGAAGCCTGAGATTCTTATTTGCGGGGCCGTGGGCGCATTGTTCTCCATATTTGGAGAGATATTCATTTTCCTTACTCACGCCCCAAAACTCCTTTCATGTTCCCTCTTGCTGTCCGGGATATCGCTTGATGCCTATTGCTTGCGAATTGTACTCGCAAACCATCATCTCAGGAAATACTGGGCGAGGTTTTGGGGGGTTGTACTCTTGGCAATCGGGGTATGCCTCTGCGCGGTTTCGGTGTGGGTTAAGATTGCAGATGAACGAGAAGCCGAAAACACGCCGCACCAGCCAGAACCCCCAACCTTCGCCCTGACGATAGGCACTGCTTTGATTACGCCGGATAGAAATTTGCCTTCGTTCTTCTGGCTTGTTGTAGACCGGACAGCGTATGCAATTCATGTGCTGATGCACGCTGAATTTACAAATTTGAAGCAACTGTCCTCGTCTGTTCGAGGATATTCGGTGGAGACAGAGGTAGCCACAAACAGTTGGGTGGTGATGCCGTCTGTTGATGTTCGCACTGGACGGGTTGTCCTCATCCTTTTTGGCCCAGGTGGTTCGCATGGGGAAACGCACAATTTCCCAGATAATTTCAACGAACGGATTAGCAACACCATCGTTCCTCCTGGGGTTCCTGTAGTGGGTTGGCTGTTTCTCTCCATACCTAAGGAAGGATGGAACAAAGACCGCCTCCGTTTTCGTGTTGTTTATTCTTCTGGCGCAGTAGATGTGCAACCCATCATTTTTGTCCGTACTGCATTCGACACGGATTTTCGAAAGAGTGAAACGATGGCACTGACCAATGAAGACACGAGCGGCCTTCAGTTCAGGCGTTGGGAGGATAGACCTGCTCATTTTAATTGAGTCACTCTTAATGCGGCTTTTGTCTGAGTAAAGGGCGGAGAAATCCAAATTCGGCCACTACCGACCAGCCCCTCGCCTTGACTTGACTCGCGCGTTTCGCCATAGTCCGCCGTTGCCATGACGGATAAGACGGACAGCAAAAAATCGCCGCCGCTGATGGAAAAAATCGTCGCGCTTTGCAAGCGGCGCGGGTTCATCTTCCAATCCTCGGAGATTTACGGCGGCATCAATGGCTTCTGGGACTACGGCCCGCTCGGGGCGGAGTTGAAGAAGAATATTCGCGATGGCTGGTGGAACGATATGGTCCGTGGCCGTGACGACGTCGTGGGCATCGAGACGTCCATCATCATGCACCCGAAGGTCTGGGAAGCTTCCGGCCACGTGGGCGGGTTCACCGACCCGATGGTGGACTGCAAGACTTCCAAACAACGTTTTCGCGCCGACGAGATCTGGTTTTCCCCCGTGATCGTCGACGGCAAGATCGTCGGGTACGTGAGCATGTTGGAAACCGAGCGGACCACCGAGGAATTGCAGGAGAAGGCCGAAACGCTCAAACGCAAGAAGGCCATCCAAGGGAAGCTGGAACCGGTCCAGCCGCGTGATTTCACGCAGGCCACGCCCGAGGAAATCCCGCTGGTGCCCTCGCCCGCCACCGGCGAGCCCGGCAGTCTCACCCCCGCGCGCAATTTTAACATGATGTTCGAGACGTATGTGGGCGCCTTGCGCGAAGAGTCCGAGAAAACGTATCTGCGGCCCGAGACCGCGCAGGGCATGTTTGCCGATTTCAAGGCCGTGCTGGATACGGGGCGCGTGAAAATTCCGTTCGGCATCGCGCAAATTGGAAAATCCTTTCGTAACGAGATCACGCCACGCAACTTCATCTTCCGTAGTCGCGAGTTCGAGCAGATGGAGATGGANNTTCGGCGTGCAGGAACTGTGGGGCATTGCTGCCCGCGGTTGTTATGACCTTTCCCAGCACGCCAAATTCAGCGGCGCGTCGATGGAGTACTTCGACGAGGAGAAGAAACGTAAATACGTGCCGCACGTTATCGAACCGGCCGTCGGCGTGGACCGCATCACCCTCGCCATTCTGGTCAGCGCGTACGCCGAGGAAACCACGACCGATGAGAAGGGCCAGACGGAGACCCGCATCGTCATGCGTTTCGCGCCGCGCGTCGCGCCCATCAAGGTTGCGGTGTTTCCGCTGTTGCGAAACAAACCACCACTCGTCGAGAAAGCGCGGGCCGTTTACAAGCTCTTGCAGCCGCACTTCACCACCGAGTGGGACGACCGCGGCAACATCGGCAAACGCTACCGCTACCAGGACGAACAAGGCACCCCGTGGTGCGTGACCATCGACTTTGATACGCTCGGCGAGAAGGGCCCCGAACTTCAGGACACCGTCACCCTCCGTGACCGCGACACCATGAAGCAGGAGCGCATCAAGATCGCCGACCTCGTGCCGCTGATCTCCCAACGGCTGCGAAGCTCCTCGTAGTGTGCGGGGAGCCCTCTGTGTGCGGTTCCAGCCCCACAACTTTGCCCTTGCGCATGGGTCCCGATTTGACTATGGTGTGCGGCTCTCACAGGAATATGGAGTAAACTACTATGTCTCGACGTTGTGAAATTTGTGGCAAGGGTCAGGTCCGCGGCAATCACATCCTCCGCCGTGGTCAGGCGAAGAAAACCGGCGGTATCGGTCAGCACGTGACGGCCGTCACGCCGCGGATATTCAAGCCGAATGTCCAGGTGGTTCATGCCGTCGTCGATGGCGTGCGCCGCCGGGTCAAGGCCTGCGCCAACTGCATCAAGAGCGGTCGCGTGGTCCGGAAGAGTCCTCGCGTGCTCCAGGCAGCGTAGTTCGCCGGGCCTCCCGCCCTACGAAGCCCCCCGGACATCCCGCACTTTCAACTGGACGCTTTCCCGTCCGCCGTACTCGTTTAGTTCGGGTGTGAATGCGACATCGAATCCGCCTTCGGGAAACTCGAAGTCGCCCCTTCCCCACCAAATCGCTTGCACGGTCGTATCGCCATCCGTCACGGTGAAGCGGAGGTGATTCTTGCCGACGATGCGCGGTTTGCCTCGCAAGTGCACGCCTTCGACCGCGAATAAGGGCGTCGGGTTCTCCGTCCCGCACGGCTCCAGCCGCTCCAGTTGCTCGAAAAAGTCCGCGTCCAGATCGTCAAGTTTGACCATGGCGTCAATCCGTACCTGCGGCTGAAGATCCTCGTCCTTGAGCATTCTTCCCGCAAATTCGTTCAGCATCTCCCGCAACTCGTCCACCTTGCCGGCCTGCACACTCAATCCCGCGGCCATCTCGTGTCCGCCAAACTTCTCCAACAACGGCGCGCAATGTTGCAGCGCGGCGACAATCGAGAAGCCTGACACGCTTCGGCAGGACCCCTTTCCCATTCCCTCCTCGATCCCAATCACCACGGTCGGTCGATGGAAGGCCTGCATCACGCGCGATGCCACGATGCCGATGACGCCCACATGCCAACCCTCCTTTGCCAGCACGAGCACCCGGTCGCCCGAGTTTATCCGCGCCATAGCAATCGCTTCTTCCACAATTTGTCCTTCAATGCCCTGGCGTTTGGCGTTGTGCTCGTTGAGCAGTTTGGCCAGGTCAGTGGCCCGCGCGACATCGTTGGTCAACAGCAATTCCAGCGCGGCCATCGCGTCGGCCAGACGGCCGGCCGCATTGAGGCGCGGCCCGATGCGAAAGCCAACGTGATAAGGGCTCACCTTTTCCGGCACGTCCGCTATCTCCATCAACGCGCGCAACCCGATCTTTTGCGTTTGCGGCAGGCGCTCCAAGCCGGCCCGCACCAGGATGCGGTTCTCGCCCGTCAGCGGCACGATATCGGCCACGGTCCCGACGGCGACCAGATCCAGATGCTCCCGCAGATCGATCCGTTCCGCCAATCGCTTTTCGCGTTTCAGGAGCGCGTGCGCGAGCTTGAACGAAACGCCGACACTGGCCAGCACGCCCAACGCTGACCCGTCAATTCTTTTGGGGTTCACCAACGCGACGCATTTCGGCAATTCCCCCGGCGGCTCGTGATGGTCGAGCACAATCGTATCGACGCCGTGCTTCTGGAGATCCGCGATCTCGCGCGCGGAACTGGTGCCGCAATCCACCGCGATGAGCAACTGCGGTTTATGTTCCTTGAGGCAGCGCGCGATACCGTCCGGGCTGAGGCCGTAGCCTTCCTCCGCGCGCTGCGGCAGGAAATTCGCGACCGTTGCCCCTGCCGCCTCCAGGACGCGCTGCAACAGCGCGCTGGAAGTCACGCCATCCACATCGTAGTCGCCATAAATGACGATGCGCTCCGTGCTCGCAATCGCGGCGAGGATGCGCTCGACCGCCGCGGCCATGTCCGGCAGTTCGAACGGGTCGCCAAGCTGGCGAAGCTGGGGGTTCAGGAAAGATGACGCGGCCTCGGCAGTGCGGTAGCCGCGGTTGACCAGGACCTGGGTGATGGGCAACGCGAGGTGTAGTTCGCGGGCCAGCGTTTCCGCCAGCGCTGGTTCGGGCTTGGCAATGACCCAGCGCTTCATTGACGAGCAGCCTTACGCTTTCGCGGGTTCCGGCTTCTTCATGGCAGCCTGGCTCGTGCGAGTCGCTTCCTTGCGGTGGAACCAGAGCACGACCGGGCTGGCGATGTAGATGGAGGAATACGTGCCCGTCAACACGCCCACGACGAAGCAGAAGGCAAAGTCATTGAGCACGCGACCGCCAAAACCATACAGCGCGATCGAGCAGAGGAATACCGTGCCGGCCGTCAGGATCGTTCGTGACAGGGTTTCGTTCACGCTGCGGTTGATCAGGTCAAAATAGTTGAGCTTGCCGCCCGTGAGCTTCTTGTTTTCCCGAATCCGGTCGAACACGACGATGGTGTCATTGATCGAATAGCCGATCAGCGTCAACACCGCAGCGACGACGGGCATCGAGAACGTGCGATGGGGCCACGGCCAGAGGCAGAACAGGCCCACTGTCATCAGCACGTCGTGGATCAACGAAACCAGCGCCCCCAATCCGTATGACAATTCACCGAACCGCGCAGCGATGTAGATCATGATGGCGATAAGCGAGACCGCCACGGCCCACAGTGCCTGGTTGAGCAATTCCTTGCCAACGATTGCCCCCACGCGTTCCGTGCTGAGCACCTTGAACTGAGCCTGGGGATATTCATCCTGGAGATGTTTGACCACCTCTTCCGTCTTGCCCTCGGGAAGTCTCAGTTGCAAGGCTTCGGAGCCGCCCGCCAAATCGCGTTCATATTGGATGTAGGCCTCATCGAAATGGTTCTGCTCCAGATTTTTCCGGATTTCATCCACATTCATGCGTTGGGTGAAGCCCAGCGTCGCCGTATCGCCGCCCTTGAAGTCGATTCCGTAGACTTCTCCAACGCCAACTTTCATGCCGCCACGATTCACGAACACAACCATGCCGGTGATAATCAGCGCCCAGGAAAGCGCGAAGGCGATTTTCCACACCCCGAGGAAGTTGACGTGCGGCAGGTGACGAAACACGTGGAGCATCTGGAACGACTTCAGCCAGCCCTTCGCCACCAGCCAATCGAAGATCATTCGGGTCACGAACACGCCCGAGAAAAGGTTGGCCAGCAAGCCGATCACCAGCGTGACGCCAAAACCCTTGACCGGGCCGCTGCCCAGGGAGATCAAGATGGCGGCCGTCAGGATCGCGGTGAAGTGCGCGTCGAAGATCACGCGAAACGCACGGGAATAGGCCGCCGCGATGGCGGCGCGCAACGGCTTGCCGCTGGCGAGTTCCTCGCGGACGCGCTCATAGATCAGCACGTTGGTATCCACCGCCATGCCGATGGTCAGGACGATGCCGGCGATGCCGGGCAACGTCAGCGTGAACTTGAACATCGCCAGCACGCCCATCGTGATGAGAATATTCAGTAACAGCGCCACGTTCGCGACCACGCCCGCCACGAGATAGTACACCACCATGAAAATAATCACCGCGCCCGCGCCGATCAACGCGGCCCGAACACCGCTCTTGACAGAGTCCCGTCCCAGCGAAGGATCGACACTGCGCGTTTCGATGACCTTGACGGGTGCTTCGAGCGGGTTTTCCAGCACATTGGCCAGCTCCTGCGCCTCGCTGAGGCTGAAGTTGCCGGTAATCTGCGCGTTACCACCCATAATCGCGTCCTGGATCGTCGGGGCGGAGTAAAGCTCGCCATCCAGCACGATGGCCAATTGTCGGCTGACGTTCGCCGACGTCACCCGGCCAAAAATCACCGCTCCTTCCGGGTCGAAGCCCATCGCCACATAGGGTCGCCCGATGTCATCATACTGGACGAACGCCCGGGCCACGTGCTTGCCGGTCATTTCCGGACGGACTTTCACATAATAGGTGCGCTTGGTCGGCTGCCCGTTGCGGCTGTCTTCGTGCACCAATTTCTTGTACCCAACCGGTTCCTCGAAGCGCGGATCGGAAAGAGACTCAGACACCAGTTTTTCGTTGTCCTCATGAACGAGCCGGAACTCGAGGTAGGCCGTGCGTTCGATGGTCTGCCGCGCTTCAATCCGTTTGGCTTCGTCCAAGCCCGGCAACTGGACCAGAATCCGGTTCGGTGGGATTTGCTGGATGACCGGCTCGGTCACGCCGAAGCGATCCACGCGCTTGCGAATGATGTCCTCCGCCTGTCCCAGCGCCGTCGCGTGCCCTTGCGAGTCGATTTTGCTAAGGTCCATTTGCAGCAGGAATGATGTGCCGCCCTTGAGGTCGAGACCCTGCTTGATGCCGTACTGGAAAATTGACCAGACGGCGAGGGTGAGGACCGCGGCGACCAAAGTGGATTTCCAGGGAAATTGCTGTTTCATGATGGCTTGGTTATTTCTGGGATGACACGGCGGCTTCCAGCTCCGCGGACTTCTGGACGACGGAACCGACGGCGCTTTTCAGCACTTCAATTTTCACGTTATCGGCGATCTTCACCATCAGCGACTTGTCCTTGACGTTCGCGACGATCCCGAAAATGCCGCTGTTCAAGAGGACCTTGTCCCCGGTCTTGACGCTCTTGAGCAACTGCTCCTGCTCCTTGCGTTGCTTCTGCTGGGGACGAAACAGCAGGAAGTAAAACATCACGACGACCATCACCACCATGAAAACCATGTTGAGCATGCCCGCCCGCGGGTCCTGTTCGGTCCCCGCCGGCGCTCCTCCCATGGCCAATAATTCAAACAATCTCATCTACTTCGATTCCTTCCGTATACGCCGCAGTGAATTCCCGTCTAAATTCTTCAAAGGCCCCCGCCGCAATCGCCTCCCGAGCGCGACGTAGTGTGCCCAGGTACAGGTGCAGATTGTGCCACGTCATCAACCGCAAGCCGAGGATCTCACTCGTGCGGAACAAATGACGAATGTACGC
The DNA here is from genome assembly GCA_003152315.1 of Verrucomicrobiota bacterium. Classification (GTDB taxonomy): domain Bacteria; phylum Verrucomicrobiota; class Verrucomicrobiia; order Palsa-1439; family Palsa-1439; genus Palsa-1439. Next base: position 32,374 of record PLZV01000059.1, on the reverse strand, counting down.
GCGCGTGAAATTGCGGCACGCATAACATTCACAACCTTCTTCCAACGGCCCGAAGTCTTCGCGATACCGCGCGTTCTTGATCGCGTACGTCCCGTGCGCCGTAAAAATCGTCCCGTTGCGCGCCACCCGGGTCGGCAACACGCAATCAAACATGTCCACGCCCCGCGCGATCATTTCCAAAATCTGCGGCGGCGTGCCGACGCCCATCACATAGCGCGGCCGGTCTTGCGGCAAGAACGGCACCGTCATCTCCACCTGCCGCATCATTTCCGCCGGCGGTTCGCCGACACTGACGCCACCGATGGCATAACCGTCAAAACCCAGCGCTACCAGTTCCCGTGCACCGCGTTCCCGCAGATCCGGAAACACACTTCCCTGCACGATTCCAAAGAGCAATTGGCCGTCGGACAACTGTTGCTCTCGACAGCGGGCTGCCCACTGTAATGTCAGCTCCAGGCTACTGCAAGCGTATTCTCGGTCGCACGGCCAGTGCGGGCATTCGTCGAAGGCCATCACAATATCGCTGCCCAGCGCGGCCTGAGCAGCCATGGATTCGCGGGGTCCCAGAAACAGCGTCGCGCCGTCCACATGCGACTGGAACTCCACACCATCCTTCGAGATTTTGCGCAGTTTCGCCAGTGAAAAGACCTGGTAACCACCGCTGTCGGTGAGAATCGGCCCATCCCAGCTCATAAACTTGTGCAGCCCGCCCGCTTTCGCTATCAAGTCGGTGCCGGGGCGGATGACGAGGTGGTACGTGTTGCTGAGGATGATCTGCGCCTTCAATTCGCGGAGTTCATCCGGCGTCATGCATTTCACGGTCGCCTGCGTCCCCACCGGCATGAAGATCGGCGTCTCGACGATGCCATGCGCGGTGTGCAGCCGCCCGAGTCGGGCGGACGTCTTGGGGTCACGGGCCAGGATTTCGAAGGTGCCGATCATCGCCGCTTCTTCAACTCACGTTCGTACGTCTCGCGATCATCGATGTCGATCAACACGCCCTCATCCTCGACCACCAGTCTCGCGATGTCGTCGGCGTGTTCCCCGTAGAAATGCTTGAGGGTCATCGATCTGCCCATGGCCAGAATATCCTTCACGTACTCCGCCCGTAACAAAGGCGGATGCCCCTGGCGTCCGTTGTAGGAGGGTATTAAGATCTTGTGCCGCTCCTTTTCGAACTTCTCAATCAGCGTCTCCACCGTTTCCCGTTTCAATCGTGGCTGGTCGCAGACGGCAATCATCACGATCCTGGTTTTCCTCGGAAGCTCCCGTAGTCCCGCCTGCATGGACGTGAACATGCCTTGCTGATACTGGTCATTCTTCACGATCTTGCACGAAGTGGGCGCGATCCTGGCGGCAATCTCATCCGCCTTGTAACCCAACACCACACGAATCTCATCCACACACGGCGTCTGGAACGCGTCGATCACGCATTCGAGCATGGTCTTGTCGCCGAACGGGAGAAGCTGCTTGGGCCGGCCCATGCGACGGGATTCCCCCGCCGCGAGGATGATGGCGACGTTCATTCCGGTTCGCCGACAGGCTTGCCGAGCATTTTGTCGGCAAGCTGATTGGTCACTGAGAGCGGCACGAAGTTCCGTGCACCGCGCCGTACGGCGATCAATTCCGCCAGCACGCTGACCGCAATCTCCTCGACCGTCAGCGAGTGGATGGCGAGTCCCATCGGCGTGCGAATGCGCCGAAAGTCTTCCGCTGTGGCGACGCCTTCCTCGATGAAACCTTCCATGACCGTACGCACCTTGCGTTTGCTGCCAATCATGCCGATGTAGGCTGCCGGTTTGTGAATGACCTCCTTGAGGATCACCGCGTCGTGCCGGTGTCCGCGGGTGACGATGCAGAGGTACGTGTCGGCATCGACCGGGAACTCCTTCATCACCTTCGCCGGGTCATCGACAATGATTTGCTTCGCGTCCGGGAACCGTTCTTTGTTCGCGAACGAGGCGCGATCATCGACGGCCACCACATCGAAGCCGCTCCAGGCGGCGAGTTTACCGACCGCGCAACCGATGTGGCCTCCGCCGCAAATGACGAGGACCGGCTGCGGAAGGATGGGTTCGAGGTAGACGGAAAAGGATGAGGGATGAAGGATGAGGGATGAAGGTTCAGGCTCGGACTCGGCGAGCAAGTTCGCGCTCTTGACGGATAGTTCGGAAAGTAAATCGGCTGGCAAATCGTCGGCGACGATGAGTTCGCTACCGGCAAACAGGGCGCGTTTGCCGGCGTGATCGCCCGTCGTGATGGTAGCCAGCACGCGGCGTTGTCGTTTCGCGGACTCCGCCAGCAGCGCCTGCCAGACTTTGTCGCTACGCGGGTCGGGCTGCACGAAAGTCTGTACCGAGCCGCCGCAGATCAGTCCGTCATCCCAGCCAAAATCGTCGTCGAGCACGGCGCGAAAGGAAAACGATTCGCCCGTTTCGATTGCGCGCAGGGCTTTCTGTCGCGTCTCGGCCTCGAGGCAGCCTCCGCCCAGCGTCCCGAGGATGCGTCCATCAGGCAGGAAGATGGCCTTCGCGCCGCACTTCTGCGGGGTCGAGCCTTTGGTTTCAACGAGCACCGCAAACGCCAGCCGCTCCTTGCGTTCCAGAAGCCCGGCCAGTTGTTGGTAAATGGGATCCACGTCCACAGGCTAACGGCATCTGGCGAACGAATCAAGTCCCGGCGGTCAGCCGGCTGAGGCAATCCGTGTGCTCAAGCCTATTCAGGTATTGGCTGTAGCGAGAGTTCTGTCTCTGATTCTCGACGATATTGGAACTTGTGTGAATAGCGCAGGATGGGTCCTTCGAAAAAGCGGTAAGAGAGCGCTGCCAGAACCAGCGAAATCAACAAGGCCAGCAAGGTGACACCGACATCGGAGAGCGTGCGCATTTCACGGGTGGCGTGACGGATCAGTCCATGACACAGACCGTCGACGACTTCGTGAAACATGTAAAAGCCATAGGAGCGCTGACCAAACCACACCAGCGGTTGAAACCGAAGCATGCGCCCGATGAGAGGCTGTGTGTCCGCGAAAGCGATGAGAACGAAAACCGTATACAGACCCGCGAACCAGAATGGGATCAAGGCGGTAAGTCGGGCGTGCCACCACGTAAGAGCGCCGGCTCCCGCCGCCAATACCAGCAACAAGACGAGCAGACTTCGGTGATGCCGCCGGACCACGTCAATAAACGAATGCGATCGCACGAGCAGCGCCAGGCACGCCCCCGAAAGAAGGTCGTCCGCGCGGAACGGAGTAACGACGTAGGCGTGGAGCCCCGGGGAAAGCTGGCGGAGAAGCGGCGCCGCCAGGACTCCCGCCAACAACACGCAGAACAGGGGCCGTCGCGGCAGAAAGTAAATGAGCAAGGGCACGAAAAGGTAAAACTGCTCCTCCACTGCCACCGACCAGGTGAGCCCCAGCCATTGCGCACCGAAGTACCCGCGATGGCCCATAAAAAGGTTCTGGGTGAATGTGGCGTACGACCAGATCGGCATTGGTTTGTCGAAAAGCCACGCGAAGGCCGGGGAAGTTGACATCGCGGTCGCCGAGAAGCAGACAAATAATCCCAACACGAGATAGTAGAGCGGAAAAATCCGGCACATCCGCCGCAGATAGAAGACGCGAAAGTAGTTCGAGCTCTTGCGATGATCCAGAAGAATGCCGGCGATCAAAAAGCCAGAGAGCACAAAAAAGAGGTCCACTCCGGTCCAGGTGTAAAACAGCGCGCGAACGCAATAGTCCAACACGCTCCCCGATGGGGGGTTCACCTGACAACAAAAATAATGCCAGATGAGAACCAGGAACATCGCGACGCCGCGGATGCCGTCGAGTTGGGAGAGTCGCTTCATGCCGCGAAGAGTTCGGCCCGTTGCGGGTAAATGCCATCCACGCCCTTAGGCTAGCAGCAGATGAGGGGCGAATCAAGTCTCACAAATCAATGGGAAACACCCTACCCGTCAGCCACCCTCCACCCGGTTAACCAACACCAGAGCGTGAGTCCGAAATAGAATAGCATCACGGCGCTATACACAGACAGACTAATGACCTCAACTTTCGACTTGGATTTCTGAAACCAAGCCATTGCGACGCACAGCGCGACACAAACAACAACAATCAGGACCATCACAGGATACAATGAGAGCCAACAAGCGATGAAGAAAAACATTCTGCTCACTACATCTGGAATGTCTATCGAGAGCCCAGTTAACACAAACGTGAATAGAAAAACGCCTAGAACCGCAACGAACGGCAAACAGACTAAAGTCGAAGAGATAAAGGGCAAGTGCTTCTTCATGTCCGCCGTTGCATCAGATGTTTATGACCAGCTCACGAAAGCTCGCAACATCACAGCGCCAGAAAATCAGCTACCAATTGGTTGACTTCCTGGGCTTCGCAACCGGGAGAGAGGTGCCCGCAGTCGCCTTCCAGCACGAGCGTCTGCGCGCGGAGGAGATGGGCGAAGTCCAGGGCCGGGGTGGGATTGACGGCGTGGTCCCTTGTGGCTGAAATGACCAACACTTTGGCCTTTACCGCAGCAGCGGCGCGCTCCATGTCCCCGCCGAACGGCGCGGAGACATCCAGCGCCGTGATGGCTTGCAACTGGCGGATTTTGTCGTTTGAATCGAAGCCGGAGGTGTTCTTCGCCTTGTCCAGTTCCCCGGCCAGTCGCTTGCGAGTCATGTGCCGGTTGTATTCGTCGGGAGTGGTGAGAATTAATGCCAGGAATTCGGCTTCGGCCACGCGCGCGGGATTGTTGGTGTAGTTCCCGTTGTTCCAGTCGGGATCGGTGGTGATCGCGCGAAGTTGCGCGCGGATAAAGACAAGGTCGTAGGGCGTGGGCTGCGGCGAACCGACGATCGGGATCGCCTTGTCCATGAAATCGGGATACGAAACGATCCATTGGAAGGTCTGCATGCCGCCCATCGAGATGCCCATGACGGCCATCACGTGATTCAGGTGGAGCGTCTTGGTCAGGAGTTCGTGCTGGGTGTTGACCATGTCGCGGATGGTGATTTTCGGGAATTTCATGCGCGGCTGAGACTGGCTGGTCGAAGGCGATGGCGAGACGCCATTGGCCAGCGCGTCCACCGCGATCACGTAATATTTGGTGCTGTCGACCAGTTTGTTGGAGCCGATGCTGCCGATGAGTTGCTCGGTTGTCCCGAGGGCCCACGTGGGAAAGAGAACCGCGTTTGACTGATTGCTGTTGAGCGTGCCAAACGTTCGGTAGCCAATGCGACAGTCGTGGATGACCTCCCCGCTCTCCAGCTTGAAGTCACCGAGTTGGGCGAATTGGAGCGTCTGTGCAGGAGCGATGCTCGTCAGACAGAAGAGCAATACAGAAAGGCCAACGGGGAGACGGATTGAGTTCCTGGTCACAACGCGTCGGCAACGGGGATCCATGGCCGCAGGTATAAGGGGCGGTCGCGGCGAAATCAAGCCGCTATCACTAAGGCACCAGACGGATGCGGTAGTAATTGGCGGGGGTATTGGTAGCGGCGCCCGCGTCGAGATAGTTTGTCGTCGTGACGCCGGTGCCCATGATGACGATGTTTCCGCTGATGTTGGAAAAGCTGCCGCCAAAGTCGGGCGCTGACTCGACGGCATTTGTCATTCCGCCCACTGATAGCCAGGTGATCAGCACATCCGGGCCCTGCAAGGTGATCGCCGTAACATGGAACGGAGAAGTATTGTCCAGCGGGTTGGTCCCGAGGAGGAATTCCTGAAGGTTGGACAAGCCATCACCGTCCGGGTCAGCAGCGGCAACCGTGGGATCGAAAGGACTGAAGCCGTATTGTTGTTTCCAACTGTTGGGAATTCCGTCGCCGACCTGACTCTTGGTCGGGTCGAGGAGCGGCTGGGCAGACAGCTCGACGGCATTGGTGTCTGTGCCGCAACCATTCACCGCATTCACCTTGAAGAAGTACGTGATCGGGCTGTTGCTACCCGGATACAGTGGAATGAATACGGATAACGCATTGGTGGTCAGCAAGGCATTGATCTCCCCTCCGCTATTGGTCGCCTCATAGACCCCGTAGGTAAGCGGCGCCACACCTGACGCCGCAGACCAGGTCAACGTCGCACCTTCAATCGCTGGCGTGATGCTGCCCGGTCCCGCGAAAAGTGGCGGGCCGGTGTACGTAAATCCGTTGGTGAGCGTTGTCGGAGCGTGGCCGGGAATCTTGACCACGACACTGTACGTCCCGGGAGAGTTGGCACCGGTGACGGCCGTTAGAACGTTGGAATTGACGAAGGTGACACCTGTGGCGTTCACGCCGTTCATGATGATCGTTGAGCCGCTCTGAAAGTTGAACCCGCCAATGGTGATCGCCGTGCCACCACTCGCGCAGCCACTGGCGGGAGTGATTGACACGATCAAGGGGTTCACTACTAGGACGTACTGGTAAACGCGGATGTAATCCACCTGCATTTCGTTGGGCAGGCTGGGATTGATGCTGTTGGTGTCCGGATTGTTAACGTAATCGCCGCCCACGGCGAGGTTCATCAGCAGGTAAAACGGCTGATTGAAGGGGTACGGATAAGCGTTCGTCGTGGAGGTCCCCCAACTGGTTTGGGTTTCATAAGCCGCGCCATCGACCGACCACGTGATCGAGTTGGCCGTCCAATCCAGATCATAAACATGGAAGTTGGTGGTCGCGCCGTAGATGTTAAAAAGGTAATAATTGCTCGCGTCGGTTCCGGAGTGGATGCTTCCCTGCACGAAATAGGGATAGGCCCCATCATTCTCCACGACATCGATTTCGCCGCAATCCGGCCAGGGAACCGAGACGCTGTTCGACCCCATCATCCAGAGCGCCGGCCACATACCGGTACCGGCGGGCAGTTTGGCGCGCCACTCGATGCGCCCATACAGCGTATTGAAGAGGCCCTGGGTCTTCATGCGGGCGGAGGTATAATTGAATGTATTGGTGACTGAGTGGGAGACTGAGTTGGTGTTCTCTATTTGCGCGTGGATGTGGAGCAAGCCGCCGGCGACGTAAGCGTTGTTGGTGCGCCGGGTGTAGAACTCCAGCTCATTGTTGCCCCAGCCGTTATTGTTGCCGGTATCGAACGTCCACTTGGTGGTATCGACATTGGAACTGGTGACGCTGTTGAACTCGTCGCTCCAGACGAGCGACAAGGTTTGGCCGTAGGTCGTCGATGTCCCGGTCCCGAGCAAACCGAGAAGGAAGAGGCCACCGGTGGCCGGAATCAAAAACACCCGTTTGCTTCGAACGAAGAAGAAGGCGAAAACCCGTAGTGCAGTCATCGTGAACTGATTCCCTGATCCCTGAGGTTATACTACGCTTCCTTGCCCCCAAAAGCGATGTAAAAGTTAGATGAAAACGTATTCATTGCAGGGCCAACTGCCGGAACGAGATGCAGAAGTGAAATGGGCCGGACTGCGCAATTAATGCCCCACCACGGAAAACCAGATGCGCTCCGTCAGCCGTATACGCTAGAAGGTTTCGCCGTTCCAACCCCACATGCTTGGTTTGATGTCGGCGAAGTTGATGTAAACCCTGTCCTTGCGGATTCCGGTTTGGGATTCCACCAACCCGCAGAGGAGTTTGGACAATTGGCCGGTCTTCGATTCCGGCAATTCGATGCCACGCAACTCAAGGAAGGCGCACAACTCCTCCGTGCCCGCGAACTGCATTTGGACTGGGGATTCGACGGACACCATCACATACTGCTCGGGCTTGCCGAGTTCGGAGGCAACCATCTTGGACGCCGCCTTCAGCAGGTTGTGCTTCTGTCCTGCGTCGATGGACTTGCTGGTTGTGATCTTCAAGTATGGCATAATTGTTCCCTTTTCTATGATGCCTATCGTCCGACGGTAAAGGTGATATCCGTGCCGGGGACGTAGCTTAGTCCTTTGCTGTCCTTCTCTGTGCCGCCGTTGTCTTCGCGGTCGTCGCCTACGCTATAGACCACATAGCCTTTCGCGAGCGTCTTGTAGCGGAGCGGTTTTCCATCGAACGGGTCGCTGGGGACGGTCGGAAGAAACGTTGGGACAAGATCGCTGAGCTGGCTTGGGAGCTTGCTGTTGGCGAGTCGATAGCGTTCGACAGCAAGAGCGGCTTGCGCGTCACGGATCTTTGCGTCGCATCGGCCGGCTTTACCCGCTAACACACTGAGACTAGGGAGTAGCAAACGGGAGAGGACGCGCCATCGGGTCAGGTGTTCCAGCTTATCATTCACGGCGTTGAAGGCTGCTATGCTTTCGGGCGGTAGAAGCTGCGTTGCCTTCACATAACGTTCCATGAGGTCGAGGTACTCTCTTTCATCCAGCTGCAGTAGTCCCGTCGATCTGTAACCCGCGATCAGGAATCGAGGCCAAAATGATTCTCCGTTCCCCATGAAAGGGATCTCGTCGACAGGAATCTTTCCCCTGCGCAGACCCTGAAAGATATCCGCGTGCATACATCGTTCCCCAGCAAGCGCCCGCGTAAACGCCTGTTGATTCTCCGATTCTTGAATCGCGGCGGCCAGCTTTAAGAACTGCGCATCTGTCGGAGACGTTCGGTTGAGGATGCGTTCAAGACTGTCCAAGGTGATGCCCTGACAGGCGACGTGAACGAGATAGGAAATGATAGTCGGTTCTTGATTCAACGACCGCGAGACACCCAGCGAGGCAACGACGGATTCGACTGCCATCTGTGGTTGCTGTTTCTCCGTGTATTGAATCGAATCGAGTTCGAGCAGTCGTGCGGCTTGGCGAACCAAACTCAAATGGGGTAATAGCGTACTCACGCCGTTGGTCAGGTCGACCGGATAGCGGCAGGGTTTCATCGAGGCTGCTTGGTGAAGGAGCCGCAACGACTCGGCGTTTTCGGAAAGATACTCGGCGAGCAGCTTTTGCATCTCGGGAGTCAACGGTTCCGTTCTTGGCGGGAGCTTGGCCATGCCAACAATGGGCAACAGATCGCGCTTCGACCTGGGAACTGAAGTGAATTTGTTCGTATCCTTGGCATCGGCAGGAACAGAGAACTGCGTTTCTTTGTTCGTCCACATCGCATAATGCGCGAACGCCTCCCGGAAAACATCGGCGGCATTTTCGCCAGCGGGTGGTTGCGGGTACCACTTATCGAGTTCGGCGCACGTCGCCGGAAATCCTGCGTGATGGATTGAATCGATTCTTGCCTGAACGCCGAGCGACAGAGTGTGGCGGTAAACGAAGTACAACGCGATGAGGCCCACAAGGAGGAACACAATGATCGTGAGCGGGTGCGTCTTCCAATTTGGCGAGACTTGTGTTGGTTGGCCGTTCATGTCGTCGGCTCGGCCTGATTCGAAGCTCTTTTACACGCCCCGAGAAGCGAAGTCCATCCAGAATGTGGCGCTGCGATTCTTGCCAAAAGCACTGGACATCGTATTCCGATAGTGGTATGATTCGCGGTGTGAGCATTTGCAATGAGAGAGCGGAGCACGTCCGCCTTCGCCAGGCTACGGCGCGACTCGCTGCTGTGCGCAGCTCGGGGCCTATATACGTTTCTGCGAAACGAACCCACCGTTTTTTTGATGGAAAACTGCATTTATCCATCAGTGATACAATGGGTTACACGATAAAAGTTTGCGGAAAATCGGTGGGTTCGTTTTGGAAAACGAACCCACCGGAGTGGGGTTTTGGAGGCTTGTGGAGTCATTTTTTGACGGAATTGAGGTCATATTTGGTGTTGCCTTGGATGGCAGGCGGGGTCGCAACGGTAACGTCCCTCCCACGTTCAGAGCCGAGCGGCCACGACGGAGCGTGGCCCTCCGAGACAGACGACGCAATTTGGATTGCCCGAGGGAGGGTTTTGGGGTATAAGTCCCTCCCTGCTAGGGTACCAGTGGTTCCTAGACGGATAGAGATTTCCGATGAATAAACACGCAAATGCCACGGCCAAGAGCCGGGCGAAAACCGCCGCGCCGGTTGTCGAACTCGGCGCTGAATCGCACGCGCCCATGCGCGGTGCGGATATCCTCGTCAAGTGTCTCGAACGCGAGGGTGTGGACGCGGTGTTTGCTTATCCGGGCGGTGCGAGCATGGAAATGCACCAGGCATTGACCCGCTCGAAGATCATTCGCACCATTTTGCCGCGGCATGAACAGGGTGGCGCTTTCGCCGCGGACGGTTACGCGCGCGCGAGCGGCAAATGCGGTGTCGCCATCGCGACCAGCGGTCCCGGCGCGACGAATCTCGTCACGGGCGTTGCCGATGCCTACATGGATTCGATTCCGCTCATTTTGATCACGGGCCAGGTCCCGCGGGCGATGATCGGCAAGGGCGCGTTCCAGGAGACGGATGTGTTTGGTTTGGCGCTGCCGATCGTCAAGCACAGCTACCTCGTCATGAACGTCGAGGACATCCCGCGCGTCGTCAAAGAGGCGTTTTATATCGCGAACACGGGGCGACCCGGTCCGGTCTGGATCGATATACCGAAGGACGTTCAGCAGAGCATGTGCAAGCCCGTCTACCCGGAGAAGATCAACCTGCGCGGCTACAACCCGGACAAGCGCATCAGCGACATCGCGGTCAACGAGATCGCGGGGCTCATCGAAAAGAGCGAGCGCCCCGTCATCTACGCGGGCGGCGGCATCATTTCATCCAACGCGAGTGAGGAACTGATTGCGTTCGTTGAGAAGACCGGCATCCCGATTGCCACGACCTTGATGGGCATCGGCGCGATTCCAACCGACCACGAGCTTTCGATGAGCTGGCTCGGCATGCACGGCACCGTCACCGCGAATTACGCGGTCGACAAATCCGATTTGCTGCTCGCGCTCGGCGTCCGCTTTGACGACCGCGTCACCGGCAAGGTCAGCGAATTTGCGAAGCACGGGACGATTGTCCATATTGACGTCGACCCGAGCGAGATCAACAAGAACAAGGTCGCGCATTTGCCGATTGTCAGCGACATCAAGTACGCGCTCCAACAACTCAACCGGGTTGTCAAAGGCAAGCAGCAGTTCAAGGCGTGGCACGCGCAGATCGCCGAGTGGAAGAAGCAGTATCCCTTCCGCTACCGGGTCACCGACGAGGTTTTGAAATCGCAATACGTCCGCGAATTCCTCAAGGGCGACATTAACGAAATCATCATGCCGCAGTATGTGGTCGAGTTGCTGAGCGAGTTGACAAAGGGCGAAGCGATTCTCACGACAGGCGTCGGCCAGCACCAGATGTGGGCGGGGCAGTATTATAAGTTCAAGCATCCGCGCTCGTTCCTGACTTCGGCGGGCCTCGGCGCGATGGGTTACGGTTATCCAGCGGCGATGGGCGCGAAGGTCGCGTTCCCCGACAAAGAGGTCGTGGATATCGACGGCGACGGCTCGTTCCTGATGAACATCCAGGAATTGGCGACGGCGCACATCGAGCGGATCGCGGCGAAGGCGCTGGTTCTCAACAACCAGCACCTCGGGATGGTCGTCCAGTGGGAAGATCGTTTTTATGATTCGAACCGCGGCCACACGTATCTCGGCGACCCGCAAAATCCGCACAAGGTTTATCCCGATTACGTCGCGATTGCCAAGGGCTTCAACGTGCCCGCCGAGCGCGTGACACGGAAGAGCGAATTGCGCGCGGCGATGAAGCGGATGCTGGAGTCGAAGGAGCCGTACGTTCTCGATGTCATCGTCCCGTTCACCGAGCACGTGCTGCCGATGATTCCCGCGGGCAAGACGGTCAAAGAGATCATCATCGAAAAGGACTCCAAACCCGTTCTCGGCACCAATCTCGGGCTGTAGCTCCCGAGCTTGCTGACTGCGCGAGGTTTTTGTGGTCGGGACTCCCGGCACTCTGTACAATCCACAGCAATGGATCGGCCCTGGATTCGGACAACGCTCGTGCTCGGCGCGTTCGCCGTGGTTTTCATCGCGCTGACGGTTGGCAGTTACACGCAGAAATCCGCGACCATTGACGAGCCGCAGCATTTGACCGCCGGCTACACGGCGCTCCGCCTGCACGACTACCGTCTCGACCCGGAACATCCGCCATTCCTGCGCCTCTGGGCCGCGCTGCCGCTCTTGGCAATGGCAGACGTGCGGCTCGATACCAACACCGTCTCGTGGTCGACGGGGCAGGGTTGGGATTTCAGTCACCACTTTCTTTACGAGCTCAATGATGCCGACCACTTGCTCTATCGCGCCCGATTCATGACCGTCCTGCTGGGCATCGTGTTGGGCGTACTCGTTTTCAGTTGGGCCAAAGAACTCTTCAGCTTTTGGACGGCGGTCGCGGTCCTGGCGCTGTACTGCCTCGAACCGAATATTCTCGCGCACTCCGGTCTGGTAACGACGGACCTCGGCGTGACGTGCTTCATCTTCGGCGCGCTCTACTTCCTCTGGCGTCTGACGCGTATGTTGACCTTCGGCAACACCGCGGGCCTGGCCGTCTTCTTCGCGCTCGCGCAAGTTTCCAAATTCTCCGGGCTGGTGCTCGGGCCGATTGTCGTGCTGCTGTTGCTGGTACGCCTTCTGCGCGGAGGCGCGTGGCTTTACCAGTTTGGCAGTCGGGGCGAACTCAGCTCGCTTCGACCCAGGTTGCTCACGATGGCCGCTGTCGTTCTGCTGCTGGCGGTCACCTCGTACGTCGCCGTATGGGCGGTTTACGGCTTCCACTACGGCCCGACAACCCCCAGCGCTGACCTCACCCTCCTGCAGAAGAACCCCCAACTCCTCGACCGTGTGCATACCACCTGGGTCGTCGCTAATTGGTTCGACGAACATCGGCTTTTGCCAGACACCTATACGCGCAGTCTGATCCTCGCTCAGGTCAAGGCCCAGCGCCGGTCCGCTTACCTGGCGGGCGAATTCAGTCGCACCGGCTGGTGGTACTATTTTCCCGTGGCATTCCTGATCAAGACGTCGTTAACGGTGCTCTTCCTGTTCACTTGTGGTCTGGTGCTCAGCTTGAAGACGCGTACCCGCTGGAAGAGTGAGGACGCATTTATCATACTGCCGATGCTGATCTACCTTGGGTTGGCGATAATGGCGCACCTCAACATCGGTCTGCGCCACCTCCTGCCCATCTATCCGTTGGTCCTGTTGGTCTGCGGAATTACCCTGGAAGAAATGCGCGTCCGGTGGCGCCCCTTTTTGCTCGTAGCGCCGATCGCGCTCGCGGCGGTCGAACTTGCCCTGGTCTACCCCCATTGCCTCGCGTTCTTCAACCAACTCATCCGTGGACCCGGAAACGGCCATCTGGTGTTGCTCGATTCGAACCTCGATTGGGGCCAGGATCTCAAGCCCTTGAAACGCTGGATGGACGCGCACCATGTCGAACAGATCAACCTCAGTTACTTCGGCACGGCTGATCCCGCCTACTATGGGATTCGCGGCACACAGTTGCTTGGTTCACCGTCGTTTTCGATGGCGCAGATAGCGGAGCCGCACCTCCCCGGTTATGTTGCGGTGAGCGTACAGAATCTACATGGCGTCCGGCAGGGTGAATCGTTGCGCGAATTCTACGCGCCCCTCTTGGAGCGAGAGCCAACCGCCACCATCGGCTATTCGATTCACGTCTATTGGGTCGAAACCAATTGGTGGTACAATTCGCTGCCATGAACGTTCCCGAACGGTGGCGTTCCGCCATCACCTTGCTCGTCTTCGCCACCGTTTTCATCACGTTGACCGTTAGCAGCTACAGGCACGAGTCAGCAACCTGGGATGAGCCGCAACACGTGGTCACGGGGTACAACGCGCTCCGATTCCATGACTATCGCACCGATCCGGAGCATCCGCCCTTCCTCCGCATGTGGGCCGCGTTACCGCTGCTCGCGATGGGCGACATCAAAGTGGACCTCTGGAAGATCGACCAAACTGATCCCTTTTCGTGGGTGACCGGAGGTCAGTTCTTCTTCTGTCACGACGTGCTCTACGTCGCGAACGATGCGGACCGCCTCTTGTATGCGGCGCGATTCATGATCGTGCTGCTGGGTGTGTTGCTGGGCATGTTGCTCTTCTGTTGGGCGCGCGAACTACTCGGGTTCTGGCCCGCTGTGATAGCACTGGGTTTGTACACCATTGAACCGAATCTATTGGCGCATGCGCGGCTGGTCACAACCGATTTCGGTGTGACGTGTTTTACTTTTGGCACGATGTATTTCCTCTGGCGAACGGCGCGACTTCTGAGCTTGGGTAACTTATGCGGTCTCGCCGGGTTCTTTGTGCTGGCGCAGGTTAGCAAGTTCTCGGCGCTCTTACTGGGGCCGATCGTCCTGGCACTGCTCGTGGTGCGTGTTTGCCAGAAAAAATCCTGGCCGATGAGCCTTGGCCGGCAATCGGACGTGCGCAGTCGTTTGGAAAAGCTGGTGGCGGCGCTGTCCATCGTCGCCATGCTCGCCGCCGGGACGTGGTTGGCGATTTGGGCCGTCTACAACTTCCGCTATCTCCCTTCCGCATCCACCACCTGGCGTTGGGATTTCCAGCAGGACCCGGTCATTCTTCAACGTGCTCCCCTGCTCACGAAGGCTGTCGGGTGGGCCGACCAACATCGGTTGCTGCCGAACGCGTATAGCCAGGGCTTCCTGCTCGGGCAGGTCAAAGCACAGAAACGCAGTGGATTCCTCGCAGGCAATTACAGCGTCGAGGGTTGGTGGTACTTCTTCCCGCTGGCATTTCTCATCAAAACTCCCATCTCCGTGATCCTGCTCTTTCTCACGGGCGTCGTGCTCTGCGCCTTGCGCTGGCGACGCTTCCTCGACCAGAACATCTACGTGTTCTTCCCGCTGGCGGCATTTCTGGGAGCGGCGATGATGATGAAGCTGAATATTGGGGTGCGGCACATCCTGCCAATCCATCCGTTCGTGTTGCTGCTGGCGGGCAATGCCATCGCGGAATTATACGCCAGCCAGCGGAAGCCCTTTCGCGTGTTGCTGGGCGCCATCTACCTCCTGGCCGTCATGGAGTTTGCGCTCGTCTGCCCACACTATCTCGCATTCTTCAACCAATTCGGCGGCGGCCCACAGAACGGACACAAATATCTCGTCGATTCCAACCTCGATTGGGGACAGGATTTGAAGGGGCTGAAGAGCTGGATGGACCAGCACGAAGTGCAACACATCAATCTGAGCTACTTCGGCACCGCCGATCCAACCTATTACAAAATCGATTGCACCTACCTTCCCGGTGGTGCTTTCTTTGACGAGCCATTGGTGAAGGCTCCACAATTACCCGGCTTCGTCGCCGTGAGTGCAACCAACCTGCGGGGTGTTTATTTTTCGGAAGGCTCGCGCAACATTTACCAGCGACTGCTGGAGAGGGAACCGGTCGCGATTATTGGTTACTCAATCTACGTGTACCGGGTCGAGCGTCCGTGGTGGCAATAAGCGCTTACTCGTTCTGTCCTTCTTCACCCTGCTCGGTGAACTCGTCCCCACCCTCCTGCTTCATGCGCTTAAGCACTTCCGACATGTCTTCGACTGCGCTGAAGACCTTGGTCGCGACGTAGATGGGGCTCTTCTGTTGGACCGCCAATGCGATGCAGTCGCTGGGGCGGGAATCAATCTCCAGGATTTTCTTGCCGAGTTCGTTTTCCGCGCGCAGCACGAGCCGCGCGTAGTACGTGCTGTTCTTGAGGTCGTTAATGACGATGCGCTCAACTTTCACACCCAGCCCGGTGAAAATGTGACCGATGAGGTCGTGGGTGAGCGGACGCTCTTTCGGCGTGCTGCGCAGGAACATCGTGATCGCCGCGCCAACGCTGTGATCGACGTAGATGACGAACGTCTTCTCGTCGTTGCCCACAAAGACCGCGCAGCCGTTGGTTGTCGGCAGCACACCCTTTACTTGTACCTCAACGACGTCGTTTTTCACGGAGCTATCCTAAATGCCTTTTCGTCGAAAGGCAAACTGTGCGAATCCGGATTAGAAGAGGCAAATCGCGGCGGTGATCACCGTGGAATATTGGCCCTGGGGATGGCCGACCGCTGTCTGTGTGCAATTGCTGGTGCGAACGATCTTGCCGCTCATCCGGAAAACCTGCTCCTTTTCATCCCAACTGGCATCCTCATTGAAATCCACACCCAGCGTCGTCCCCAGCATGGCCGCCGCCATGTCCTCGGAGAAATTGCCCGCGGTGGTGTCGTTCATGCCATAGGCGTGCAATTCGCTCAGGTAGCCATACGCATCCTCGTCGGCGGGCTGGGCCACGCCGATCGACGCGGCGATAAGCCGATGCGGTTCATTGGTGGAAAGGCGCGCGATGACGGCAAAGGTAATTTGCCCCGGCTGCAACAATTGCTCGCCCTGCTTGCGGGAGATGATCTTGCAGCGCGGCGGCAGGATGCTCGAGACGGTCACGAGGTTGCACTTCTCGATACCCGCATCGCGCAACGCCAACTCGAAACTGCGCAACTCGTGCTTGTGGGTCCCAACACCTTTGGTCAAAAATATCTTGGATGGAACAAAATGCATGTGGTTGTTTCTCGCCTCCGCGCGGAAGAGAAACAAATTTCTTGCAGCAATGCAAGAAATTCATCATGGTTCTGACGGATTTTTCACATGGCTACCAACGCCAATATCGTCACTATCGGACTCATCCAGATGCGCTGCACGTCGCAGCCGCAGGCGAATCTGCGGAAAGGGCTTGCCCTCGTCAAGAAAGCCGCCGAACGCGGCGCCCAGATAATTTGTCTCCCGGAGCTCTTTCGTTCGCTCTACTTCTGTCAAACGGAAGACCATCGCCAGTTCGCACTCGCCGAACCGATTCCCGGTCCAACGACCACGGCGCTCGCGAAAGCCGCGCGCCAACACCGCGTCACCATCGTGGGCTCGATCTTCGAGAAGCGCTCGGCGGGCGTTTACCACAACGCCGTCGTCATTCTCGACGCTCAGGGGAAACTCGTGGGCAAGTACCGTAAGATGCACATTCCCGATGATCCGCTGTATTACGAGAAATTCTATTTCGCGCCAGGCGACCTCGGTTTTCAATCGTTCGCGACGAAGCATGCCAACATCGGCACGCTCGTTTGCTGGGACCAGTGGTATCCAGAGGGCGCACGGCTTACCGCGCTGAAAGGCGCACAAATCCTTTTCTATCCGACCGCCATCGGCTGGCACCGGAAGGAGAAGAAACAATTTGGACAGAAACAGCACGAAGCCTGGGTCACGATCCAGCGTTCCCACGCCATCGCCAATGGCGTGTTCGTGGCCGCGCCTAACCGCATCGGAATGGAAGGCACGGTGCAGTTCTGGGGCGGCTCGTTCGTTTGCGACCCATTCGGCGAGGTGATCGCTGAAGCGAGTCACGACCAGGAGGAAGTGCTCGTCACGAAATGCGATCTCCGCAAAATTGAGGAAACACGCCAACATTGGCCGTTCCTCCGGGATCGCCGCATCGATGCGTACGGCGGTATCACTCAGCGTCTGCTCGACTGATGGCCGCGAAAACTCCACGCGGACTTGGCTACCGTATGCCCGCTGAATGGCAGCCGCACGCGGCAACCTGGCTGAGTTGGCCGCGGCCCGAGGGTATCAGTTTTCCCGACCGCTATGCGGAGACACTCCCGACGCTGGGCGAGATGGTCCGGACACTGGCGCCGTATGAACGCGTCGACATCAATGTCCGCGATGAAGAAGTTGAAGCCGTTGCTCGCCAGGCTATCGGTGATACCGGAAACGTCTTCTACCATTACATTCCCTCGTACGAACCCTGGTGCCGCGACCATGGGCCGATTTTCGTGAAGCACGGCCATGAACTCGCCATCGTGGACTGGGACTACAACGCCTGGGGCAGCAAATACCCACCGTACGACGATGACGATGCGGTACCACGGCGCGTCGCTGAGTTATTGGGTTTGCCAGTTTTCAGCCCCGGTATTGTGATGGAGGGCGGCGCACTCGACGTGAATGGCGAGGGAACATTACTGACCACGGAGTCCTGCCTGCTCAATCCAAATCGCAACCCGCATCTCAACCAGCAACAAATCGAGCAACATCTTCGCGATTATCTCGGGGTCACCAACATCCTGTGGCTTGGGGACGGGATCGACGGTGATGACACGGATGGACACGTTGACGATCTCGCGCGGTTCGTCAACCCAACCACGGTTGTCACGGTCGTCGAGCAGGATCCACAAGACGACAATTACTGGTCCCTGCAAGAGAATCGGAAACGGCTGCGGGCGATGCGCGATCAGGATGGAAACCCCCTGCAGGTTGTCGAGCTGCCGATGCCCGGTGTGATCGAATACGACGGTCAACGATTGCCGGCAAGCTATGCCAATTTCTATGTCGCAAATGGGGCGGTGCTGCTGCCAACCTATCGTAATCAGAAAACCGACGCGGCTGCAATGGAAACACTACAAAAGCTCTTTGAGGATCGACGCGTGGTGGGTATCGACAGCACCAACCTGATTTGGGGGCTTGGGTCTTTCCACTGCCTGACGCAGCAACAGCCTGCAATCTAGCGATCGGCTCCGAAACTACGGCCCGAATCCGTCATTGACGCTCGAAACCATGTTGTTCGTCTTGCCACCGATGCCTTGTAGAATAGCTATCGCTACAATCGAGATGATGAAGAGGATAACGGCGTACTCCGTAAGAGTTGCGCCCGACTTCGTCCCCAGTTTTCTGAGCAACTTCTGTTGTCTTCTGTTCATTTGATCCCTTGTCAACAGTCTGTCCAAAAGCCGTTGTAATTATACAGCCTTTCTCAAAAACTGCCAACGGCTTTGATTGATTCTTCTGGAAACAACTCTCAGGAACCCTCATGACAGATTAGCACTAATGGCCTAGGGCCCAATATTTTGCCCTCATTCTCAACGAGCAAGTATGATGCCACCCAAGGCAAGAAATATTACGAGCGGGCAGCCATTTTACATAGTCTTTTCCATCGTGAATCCCCGACCGGCATCACGCTGAGTCGCCCCATCCGAACCAGCTCAAAACCCTGAAATTCCCGGCTGGCCTTGATCTCCGCCAGCGTGACCGGCCGTGGCAATCGCTCCCGTGGTTTCAGATCAACGACGGCCAGTTTCGGGTCATTCTTCTTCGGATCGGGATAAGGATTGCTTGTCACCTCCGCAATTCCGACGATTTGCTTCTCGTCGCCGGTGTGGTAGATAAACGACAGGTCGCCGCGTTTCATCAGTCGCAGATGTTTCAGGGCTAGAGCGTTCGCGACGCCATCCCAGACCGCGCGCTTCTCGCGCTCTAGATCAGCAAACGAATACGTGCTTGGCTCTGTCTTTAACAACCAATAGTTCGGCATGGCTTGTCACCTCGCTCGTATTCTCACGCGTCCGCGGCAGATTTCAAGACACATCCATGGTTTGGACATGCTCTCCCTTTCCTGCCTGCGCTTAAGCGCGTTCGAAGACCAGTGCCCCGCCCTTCTTCTTGTCCACATCCACCGTGATCTTGTCGCCTTCCTTGAATCTGCCGGAAAGAATCTCCATCGAAAGGGCATCAAGAATCCTCTTTTGGATGACGCGCTTGATAGGCCGGGCGCCAAAAACCGGATCGTAACCCTCGCGTGCGATTAGCTCTTTCGCCGCGTCGCTAACCTGGAGCGTTATGTTCTGGTCGGCGAGCCGGTTCTGGACGCGCACGAGTTGGATCTCCACTATCCGCTTGATGTCCTCCCTAGTCAGCTGATGAAACAGCACGACCTCGTCCACGCGGTTGAGAAACTCAGGGCGAAAATGCGCCCGCAACTCATCCATGACTTGTTGCGGCACCGCCTCGCTATCCGCTCGCCCCTCGGCGAAATATCGCGAGCCGAGGTTGCTGGTCATGATAATAACCGTATTCTTGAAATCCACGATGCGCCCCTGCCCGTCTGTCAGTCGTCCGTCATCGAGAACCTGCAGCATCACATTGAACACGGCATGGTGCGCCTTCTCAATCTCGTCGAAGAGCACCACGGAGTAGGGCCGGCGCCGCACCGCTTCCGTCAACTGGCCGCCTTCTTCATAGCCAACGTAGCCTGGCGGCGCGCCAATCAGCCGCGCAACCGTATGCTTCTCCATGTACTCACTCATGTCGATGCGCACCATGGCGTTTTCGTCGTCAAATAGAAACTCCGCGAGCGCACGGGCCAACTCCGTCTTGCCCACGCCGGTTGGCCCAAGGAAAATGAACGAGCCGACGGGCCGATGGGGGTCCTGCAGCCCGCTACGCGCGCGGCGCACCGCGTTCGACACGGCGACAATCGCGTCTTCCTGCCCCACCACCCGCAGTCGCAGCCGCTCTTCCATGTGCACCAGCTTCTCGCGCTCGCCTTCGACCAATCGCGAGACAGGAATGCCCGTCCACGTTGCCACAACCTCGGCAATGTCGTTCTCCGTGACCTCTTCGGTCAGCATCTTTGAATTCTTCTGGAGCTTCGCCAACTTCGCATCGGCCGCCTCCAGTTTCTTCTCCAAGTCCGGCAGCCGCCCATATTGGATCTCGCTGGCCTTTCCCAGGTTCCCCTCGCGTTTCGCCTGCTCGATCTGTTCCTTCGACATCTCAAGCGCCGATTTCAGGTTGCGAATCTCATCGACCACGCCCTTCTCATTCTGCCATTGCGTTTTCAGCTTCTTGCCCTGCTCCTGCAGATCGGCAAGGTCTTTTTCCAGTTTCTGCAAGCGCTCCCTGCTGGCCTTGTCACTCTCCTTCTTCAAGGCCGCGCGTTCGATCTCCAATTGCATTACGCGACGCTCGATTTGGTCAATCTCGGCCGGGAGAGAATCCAACTCGATCCGCAACCGCGAGGCCGCCTCATCCATCAAGTCAATAGCCTTGTCGGGCAGGAAGCGGTCCGCAATGTAGCGTTGCGAGAGGACCGCGGCGCTCACGAGGGCGCTGTCCTGGATGCGCACACCGTGGTGCACCTCGTAACGCTCTTTCAACCCGCGCAAAATCGCAATCGTGTCTTCCACCGACGGTTCACCCACGAAAACCGGCTGGAACCGCCGTTCCAAAGCTGGATCTTTCTCGATGTGCTTGCGGTACTCGTCTAGGGTCGTTGCGCCGATGGTATGAAGTTCGCCGCGAGCGAGTGACGGCTTGAGCATGTTGGCCGCGTCCACGGGTGCGCCCTCGGCCTTGCCCGCGCCGACAATTGTGTGCAACTCGTCGATGAACAGGATGATCTTGCCTTCGCTCGCGATGACTTCCTTCAGGAACGCCTTTAGCCGATCTTCAAACTCGCCGCGGTATTTCGCGCCCGCAAGCATCGCGCCAATGTCCATCGCGATCAGCAGCTTCCCCTTAAGACCCTCCGGCACATCGCCGCTCACGATCCGCCGCGCCAAACCCTCCGCGATGGCCGTCTTGCCGACGCCGGGGTCGCCGATGAGCACCGGGTTGTTCTTGGTGCGACGAGAGAGCACCTGCATAACGCGACGGATCTCCGCGTCGCGGCCAATAACGGGATCGAGCTTGCCGCGCCGCGCTTCCTCGGTCAGGTCGCGCCCGTACTTGGTGAGCGCCTGGTATTTGTCTTCCGGATTCTGATCCGTAACCTGCGCGGTGCCCCGGACTTCGCGTAGCGCCTTTAAGATGGTCGTGGTGGTCACGCCGTACGGTTTGAGAAGATTCGTCGTGTCGGCGATGCCGAGCAGGATGTGCTCCGTGCTGACGAACTGGTCCTTGAGTTTGTCGGCCTGTGCGAAAGCGGCATCGAGCGCGGTACGCAGCGCTTTGCTGAGATAAACCTGGGTTGAATCGATCCCGTGTACTTGCGGGCGCCGGTTCAGCGGATCGTCCAGAGCGCGCAGGACTGCATCGGGATTCGCCCCAAGTTTGTCAAGCAATGGACGCACGAGTCCGTCAGGCTGCTCGATCAGCGCAGAAAGCATATGCTCGCAGTCAACCTCTTGATGGTTGAGCTTCTGCGCCATCTCCTGCGCCGATTGCAAAGCCTCCTGGGCCTTGATGGTCAGCTTATCGAAGCGAATCATCCGTTGAAATCACTTTAGCACCCGGGGTGCCAGTGTGCAAAAAGTTCCACCGGTGCTGGTTTTCATGAAGTGCACTGGCGCACACTGTCCCAACCGGCAACGGGTGTCACAGTCCAGCCTGCCAGGTTGACACACTAGGAAGCGGTGGTCAGGCGCGCCCGCAGTTCGGCGAGTTGTTGCTCCAACTCGTGGACCTTGGCGAGCGTTTCGGGAAGACGTTGGACGGCGGCATTAACGCGCTTGAATTCCTTATGGGGTACGGCGGGCGCCCCGAGCACCATCCCGCCGGCGGGCACATCCTTCGTAACGCCGGCTTGCGCCATGATGATGCTCCGGTCACCGACGGTGAGATGCCCGGCAACGCCAACCTGGCCCGCGATGGTTACCTGGTTGCCAATGATGCTGCTGCCGGCGATGCCCACCAGCGCGCAGATTATGCAATGATCGCCGATGACGCAGTTGTGGCCGATCTGGACGAGGTTGTCGATCTTCGTGCCCTGGCCTACGCGGGTTCGACCGAAGCGACCGCGGTCGATGGTCGTGTTGGCGCCGATCTCAACGTCGTCGCCAATCTCGACGTGACCGACTTGGGGAATCTTCTGGTGCTTGCCCCCAACGGTTTCAAAGCCGAAACCGTCCGCACCCAGCACAACGCCGCAGTGCAGAATCACGCGGTCGCCCACCATCGTCCGCTCCCGCAGGCTCACCCGGGCGTACAGCAGGCAATCCGCACCCAGACGGCTCTCGTGACCGATGTAGCTACCCGCCCCAATGACGGTGCGATCGCCAATGACAGCACCGTCTTCGATCACGGCGTGAGGTTGAACAGACACGTCTTTGCCAAGTCTCGCGGTGGGACCGATAATTGCCGTTGGATGAGCGCCGGGCTTATATGACACCGGGTGTGGTGCAACCTGCGAGGCCAGTTTGACAAAGGCTTCCGAAGGATTTTCAACACGAATAAGCGTACCGCCGAACGCAACATCCATGTCCTTGTCAATGATCAGGACAGAGGCACGCGTCGTCTTGACAGCGGTCTGGTATTTCGGGTTGGCGACGAAGCTGACATCGCCGGGCATAGCCTCGCGAATACCCGCGAGACCAGTCACCAACTGCTCGGGGTCGCCCGTAAGCGCACCCCCCACCATGTGCGCAATTTCATGTGCCCTTAGCTGCACACTTACTTCTTGTCGTCCTTCTTCTCGGTGCGCTTGGGTGCTTCCGTCGTCTTCGGCTGGTTCTTGTTCAAGACCTTGATGAGATCGTCGGTGATATCCAGTGTGTCCTGGCTGAACAAAACAGTGGGAACAGCATTGGCCGTAGTGCCCGACTTGTCCAGCACGAGTTGGTACCCGGCGTCCCGCGCTTCCTTGTCGATGACGTCCTGGATCTCCTTGACAATCGTTTGGCGCATCCGCAGTTGCTGATCCTGGAGAATCTTGCCGTGACTGGTGCGGTATTCCTCGAGGTCCCGCTGGATTTTCTGAGTTTCGGCGAGCTTCTCCGAGACAGCCTTGCGCTTTTGCTCGCGGACCTCGGCGGTGTACTCGGGCTTGTCCTGGTCCTCCCGCAACTTGTTCAGTTCTTCGATCTCCTTCTTGTAATTGTCGACCATTTCATTGAGTTCCTTATTGAAGGACTCGGCCGTATCCTTGATCTTGGCCGACGCGATGGGCGTCTTGTAGTAATCGGTGAAGACTTTGTTCAGATCAACGGTGACGATGCGCCCCGCTGGTGCCTGTGCCGCCGCGGTGAACGCCAGCGCGACGGAACTCATGGCAACGAATGCGATAATTGTGTTTTTCATTTATTCACGCAACCTTTCCTTTATTCTCTTCGATTTTGTGGCTCCCAGCATATCAGAACTGGTAGCCGACACTAAACTGAATTTTCCCGGTTCTTCCGGTGAATTTGTCCGACATGATCGGATAGGCGTAATCCAGCCGCAGTGGCCCAATTGGCAGATTAAGCCGCACGCCGATACCAGCATCTGATTTCAAATCGCTAAAAGTGAAATCATACGCGTTCTGGTACACATTGCCGATATCAAAAAAGAAGGCGCCACGCACGCGCTCGACGATCGGGTAACTGTACTCTGCCGTCGCGTTCACAAACGTGTTCCCGCCAATGGGCTCATTGTTGCCGTCTTTCGGGCTGACCTTGCGGAAAGCGAAGCCGCGTAGCGTATTTGCGCCGCCGAGAAAGTAGCGGTCGAAAATCGGCACGGGATCAATCGCGCGCGCGACCGTGCTGGTCACTCCGCCGCTGACCACGGTCTCGATCACATTCGAACCCCCGCTCCGGCTGGAGCCAAAGGCATCCACCACGCCCGCCGCGCCGACCAATTGCAACACCTGTTTGTCAAAGAACGGAAAGTAGAACGAGGTCTTCGCGTTCAGCTTGTAATCAGAAACATTGCCCCCCATCGGCCCACCAGCCACTTCCGCGCTTACTTCCGTGCGATTGCCCCGTGTCGTCAGGAACACACTGTCCCGGGTGTCATAAACCAGCGTCCCGGTGACCGAACTGCGCGTGTGGGATCCGTTCTGCGACTGCAGTTCCTGGGAAGCCAGGTGATCCACAGTTAAATCGATGTCCTGAATGCCATATTCAATCCGTCCCCGGATAAACTCGTTCAAGGCTTTTTCGAGCCACAAATCGATGCCGGTTCGTTGTTCGCTATATTCCGTGCTCAAATAGTTACTGTTATGGTGAAACGCGTCGAAACCCAGCGATAGCTTCTGGTCCAGGAACCATGGCTCGACGAACGAAAGGACCTCGTCCTGCCGTTTGAAACCAACTTGCAGGCGCAAACGCAGCTTCTCGCCCCCACCCGTGAAGCTCGGCCAATTGAAGAGATCAAAATTACCCTGGGTGATTTCGACGAAACCGAGCAGGCTGTCGATCGAACTGAATCCCGCGCCAAACGTGACTGAACCGGTGCGCTGCTCTTCCAGATTGAGTACCAAATCTTTTCGATTCGGCACGTCGGTCGGCTCGGGAGTTGCCTCGACCTTTGAGAAATAGCCCAGGTTCTTGAGGCGGTCGACGCTGCGGTCCACCCGCACGGTATCGTAGATCTCCCCCGGATTGACCGCCAACTCACGGCGGATGACCTTGTCCTTCGTCTTGGTATTGCCGCGAATCTCGATCTTCTCAATGTAGGTCAGTTCACCTTCGTGAATGGAGTAGGTCATGTCGATGCGGCCAGTCTCGACGTTGGGCGCGCGAATCGGGCGCGCGCTCGTATCCAGATAACCACGCGCGCCGTAATAGTCTTCGAGCGCCTTCTGGTCGGCCGACATCGCGGTGGGCGTGAAGGTTTTCCCCGAGGTCATCTTGAGATGCTTCTCCAGGTCCGGCGTTGGGAAAAGTTTATTCCCATCAATTGTGACAGTGCCCACCTTGTACTGCGTGCCTTCGTAAAGATCGATGGTGATCACCATCCACTTGGGGCCAACCCGCTCGGTGCGCGTGCCGCGGATCTCCATGTCGATGTAACCGTTGGAATCGTAGTAATCGCGAAGTTTATCGAGGTCTTCCTTGAAGTCCTCTTGCTTTAGCACGCCCGTGCCGGCCAGCCACGAACCCCACCAATGACGCCGCGTCTTCAGAATCTTCAGCAGGCGGCCGTCCGGGAAAGCCTTGTTGCCGGTAAACTTGATCTGCTTAATGAACACTCGTTCGCCTTCATGCACCGTGAACTTCAGGATGGCCTTGCCCGTGTCCTTGTCGATGCTGACTTCGTAGATGACCTTGATATCGGGGTAACCTGACTTCTGGTAGAGCTCCTCCATCTTGCGGGCGTCATCATGGGCCTTGCGCTCGTCCAGGCTGTCCCCCACTTTCTGGCTGTACTCGCGCTTCAGGCGTTCCTCCTTGAATCGCTTATTCCCCTCCATGATGATTTCCTTGATCGTCGCCTTGCCCTGCACTTGGAAAACAATCCGCACACCGTCCACCATCGGTTCTTCCAGCACCCGTACATCGTAGAAGTAGCCGGTATTGATCAGGTTGCGAACGTCCTGCTCGATCATTTCCCGGGTGCGCGATTTGCCGACCGCCGTCTGGATATTGGCCATCACCACCGAGCGGTTGACCGTCTCGGGGCCGCTGAACCGTACTTCGATCTCGCGGACAATGACCTCTTCGGGCTCCTGGGCCCAGGAAGACGCACTCGGAACAATGGCGGCGAAGAACGTGAGCAGCGCCCAAAGCAGCCGCCTCATTCTTCGCCCCCTTCAAACCTTGGAATGTCTCCTTCTTCAACCCTTGCTCGATCCTCAAAGCGAGTGTAATCACCTATAAAAGTCAGATCAATCTCGCCTGTCGGGCCGTTTCGTTGCTTGGCAATGACCAATTGTGCCTCACCCTTCAGTTTCTCCCTCTTGTCGATGTCATCCTCGTATATCTCCGGTCTAACCAATAGACCGACCACGTCCGCATCCTGCTCAATTGCTCCAGATTCACGAAGGTCCGACAGTCTTGGCTTTCCTTCGTCTCTTGATTCAGGCTGCCGGTTCAGCTGACTGAGAACGATGATCGGAATGTTCAATTCCTTGGCCAAAGCTTTCACACCCGCCGAGATGTCGGCCACCTCAGCCTGTCGACTACTCTCCGCGCGACGCGACGGCGCGCGCATCAACTGCATATAGTCAATGATCAACAATTGGATATTAAACTGCTGTTTCATCCGTCGGGCACGTGCACGCACTTGATTCACTGTCAGACCCGCTGAGTCGTCGATGTATAGCGGGGATTTCATCAACTGGCTGGCTGCCACAGTCAGCTTGTGATGATGCTCCTCTTTCGGAAAGCCGTCGTGCAGCATGCGCAGATTCACCCGCGCCCGAGAGCAAAGCATGCGTATCACTAGCTCCTGTCCCGACATCTCCAAGCTGAACACCCCAACAGGGATATTCCGATCGACGGATACATTCTCTGCGATGTTCATTGCCAGCGCCGTCTTGCCCATCGAGGGGCGACCCGCGATAATGAAAAGGTTACCGTTATGCAGCCCAGAGGTCTTCCTGTCCAAATCGCGGAAACCGGTGGCAAGGCCCATGACCTCACCGCGCTTTTCGTACATCCGCTCAATGCTAGCCATAGCGTCCATGACCAGAGGCTTGGCGAGCTTGATTATGTCAGTCGACTTCTCCGCCGTGATCTCAAAAATCTGCTGCTCAACTTCGTCAATCCATCCCTTGACATCGTCCTGCTGCTCAAATGAGCGAAAAATGACGTCGTGGGCCGCACTGATGAGCTGCCTTAGCAGGTATTTGTCCCACACTATGTCAACGTAATACTCAACGTTGGCAACGGTTGGCACGTGTGTAACCAAATCGCCCAGGTAGACGGGACCACCGATCTCTTCGAGTTGGTTCTTGTCCTGCAGCCGCTGCGTTAACGTGAGAAGATCAACTGCATGTAAGGCGTCCTGCAGTGCGGCGATCTCGCGAAAGATGACAATATGGGCAGTGTAGTAAAAATGGTTTTCACTCAGACGATCTCGAACCAGAGATCCTGCTTCCGCCGGGCTGAGCAACATCGCGCCGAGTACGGCCATCTCGGCATCCAAGCTATTGGGGAGTACACGGTCGAGGACGTCCCGCACCGCCGATTTGGATTTCCCAAAAGGTTGGGCCTTTTCGGGACCATGGCTCCGCGTAGCGCCAGCCCCTCCAGTTTGGCCGGCGTTTTCAGATGCGCGAGGGTTGGTCGAAGCCATAGAGCCGTCCCTGCAAACTCCTTCGGCTATTTCTTCTTATCGGCTTTCGGCGGCTTCCGGCCAGCTTTTTCGTCCGGACCCGTGGATTTCGCGGACGGTGCGCCACCCCCATCGGGGCCGACCACCCAAATCTTCACCTTCGTCACGACTTCCGCATGCAACTTCACATCCACGTCGTAGACACCCAACTCGCGAATCGGATGCTCAATCACAATCTTGCGCCGATCCACCTCGATGCCCTCCGCTTTCAACGCATCCGAAATATCGGCGGAAGTCACGGAACCGTAAAGCTTGCCGTCCGCGCCCGCCGCGGCGGTAATCGTATATGACTGCTTCGTCAGTTTGGTGACGATGGCCTTCGCGTCATCCAGTTGCGCGGCCAGGCTGGCCTCGCGCTTCTTGCGCAGCGATCCGACGCGACGCAGGTTGCCCGCCGTTGCCGGCATGGCCAACCCTTTGGGGAATAGAAAGTTTCTCGCGTAGCCGTCGGCGACCGTAATCGTGTCCCCTTCGGCCCCGAGGTTGTCAACGGGAGCGGTCAAAATGATCTGGGTGCTCATGGTGTTTGTGACTCCGTCCTATCGTACCAGCAACATCACGCGCGCGCGCTTGATCGCGGTCGCGAGCTGACGCTGGTGTTTGGCGCAATTGCCCGAAATTCGTCGCGGCAAAATCTTGCCGCGCTCCGTCATGAACTTCTTCAGCAGGTCCGCCTGTTTGAAGTCGATATCGATTTGGTCCATGCACAACTTGCAGTCGCGCTTAACAATGATATCGCGCTTGTTCCTTCGGCCTTCCGGACCGCCTTCACGGCTGTCACGGCTGTCACGGCTATCAAAACTTCTTTCCATCATTTGTTGGTCTTCCTATCCTGAATGAATGATTACGATTCCTGCCGCCCGCTTAAAAAGGGATGTTGTCGTCCTCGGCTGGCGGTGGCGCCTCCGATTCCCCGGCGTCACGCGCCGGTGGCGCTGCGGGCCGCGCGCCCCGACCGGCCGGTCGCGCGGGCGCTTGATCCGCCGGCGATTCGTCCTTGACTTCGGTCCGGCCACTCGGTGCGCCCAGAAATTGCACGCGTTCAGCCACCACTTTTAACTTGTTGCGCTTCTGGCCGGATTCCTTGTCCTCCCAGCTATCCAGTTTCAAGCGCCCTTCCACGAACACCGGTCGGCCTTTTGAAAGATACTGGCCGGCCGTTTCCGCCTGCCGCCCCCAGACTTCCACGTCCACGAAAGTGACTTCCTCTTTCTGCTCGCCGGTCTCCGTCGTCCAGCGGCGGTTGACCGCCAGCCCAAGATTCGCCAGCGCTGTGCCTTTGGGCGTGTACTTCACTTCCGGATCACGCGTCAGGTTGCCCATCAACAGCACTTTGTTGTAGGAGGCCATGCGACTTATTTCTCAACCACGCCCGTCGTCGGAATCCGGCGCGGTTTGCGCGGTGGCGGCTCGGGCGGTGCCACGGAAAGCTGCCAGCGGAACACTTCGGGATCCAAATGAAACTTCGCGTCCAGCTCGGCAATCGCCGTCGGTGGCGCGTTGAAAACAAAATTCACATAGAACCCGGAGCTGCGCTTGTTCGTGTCGCGGGCAAACTGGCGCGCGCCCATGCGCTGCACCTTGTCCACCCGCCCGCCCGCGTGCTCGATGTTCTTCTGGATCTTGTCCACGAGTTCCTTCGACACCTCTTCCTTACCAGCGGCGTCCAAAATAAACAATCCTTCGTATGTCTTCAACGTCCCTCTCCTTCTCGTTCCCGCGTCAATCCGCGGACTTTTTCCGATTAAACTGATTCATCGCCTCCGTGAGGCCCTCGCGCAGGCAGCAATCAACCGCCTCCACGGCGGCCGCGACCGCCTGCCCGGCCAACTCGCGTTCCGGCGGGGCAAACCTGCCGAGCACGTGGCCCGAAATATCCGCCCCCAGGGGCGCGCTGCGTCCGATCCCGACCCGCAACCTCGCGAATTCCTCGTTGCCGCCGAGCGTCTCGATGATCGAGCGCAATCCGTTGTGGCCGCCACTGCCGCCCGCCACGCGCAACCGAATCTGTCCAAGCGGCAAATCCGCGTCGTCCACGATGACCAACAACTGCCCCGGCTCGACCTTGAGCCATTTCAATAGTGTATTCACCGCCGAGCCGCTGCGATTCATGAACGTCTGCGGCTTGGCCAGCACCACTTTGCCGGCATCGCCAGCCGCGGCTTCCGCGATCTTCGCCGAGAACCGCCACTTGCTTCGAAAAGAACAACCGAACTTCTCCGCGAGCCGATCCAGCACCGCAAAGCCAATGTTGTGGCGCGTGCCTTCGTACTCCTTGCCGGGATTCCCCAGCCCCACCACCAGCTTTGGCCTGGCCGACACAGTGGTGTCGTCCTGCTTCCGCTACTTCTTCGCTTCGGGTTTGCCGCCGGCCGGCTTGGCCTCGGGCTTCCCAGGCGCGCCTGCCGCAGGGGCCTTGCCACCCGCCGGAGCTTTGCCGGCCACGGGGGCTTTGCCGGCCACCGGCGCTTTGGCATCGGCCTTGCCCGCTGCTGCGGGCGCCTTGGCGTCGGCTTTGCCGGCCTCCGGCTTCGCCTCGCCTTCGACCACCGCGCCTTCCACGCCTTCTTCCTTCTTCGCCGTGAGGACTTCGGGCTCGGCCGACGGGGCCGCTGCCGCCTCGGTCATCGCCGCCAACTCTTCCTCGGTAATCGGCGCCGCGACCAGGAACACCGTCTGCCCCTTGTCGTCAAGCAAAGCCACGCCATGGGGTACCGCAATATCGCCAACGTGAATGCTCTGGCCGATCTCCAATTTCTCGACATTGACTTCGAGCAGGGCGGGCAAATCTTGCGGCAAGCATTCCACATGCAATTCGCGCATGACGAATTCAAGCACGCCGCCGCCGTTCTTCACGCCGGCCGGCTCGCCAATCGGCCGGACCGGTACGCTCGCGCGCAGTTTCTCCGTTGCCAGCACTTCGTGGAGATCAATGTGCAGAATCGTATCCTTGTAAGGGTGATGTTGCACTTCCTGGATCAGCGCCAGGCGGTTGTTCGTCTTGCCACCCTCTTCGAGTTGCAGGTCCACCAACACGTTCTCGCTGGTGGCGCCATGCAGCGCCCTCTCCAACTCCTCGATGCCGACCGTGATGTTGATCGGCTTCATATGCGCGCCGTAAACAACCCCCGGGACAGTGCCCTGGTCCCGCATCCGTTTCACCGCGCCCTTGCCGATCTCGGCCCGGGATTTCGCTTTTAATTGTACTTTCTGTGCCATGGCAACTTTCTCCTCAAAACATTCGACTCTAAAATTGTCTTTCCCTCACCGCTCAACTTTCCGGACGTTTCCCATTGATGTCGAACAGCGACGACACCGACTCGGAATTGTGAATCCGCTTGATCGCTTCGCCCAACAGCGGCGCCACGGTCAACTCGGTCAGCTTGAACCCGCTGACCTTCGAGTGCGGCACCGTGTCGGTGGTGACCAATTCCTCCAACTCCGACGCTTTCAACCGATCCAGCGCCGCGGGATTCAATACCGCATGACTCACGGACGCGTACACCTTCTTCGCGCCCTTCTTCTTCAAAATTTCCGCCGCCCGCGTCACCGTGCCCGCCGTCTCCGTCAGGTCATCCACGAGCAACACGGTCTTGCCGTCCACGTCGCCGATGACGCTGAGCATCTCGACGTCCGTAGCCGATTTGCGCTTCTTGTCGACGATCGCCAGCGGCGCCTGGAAGAGGTTCGCGTACGCGTGCACCATCTTGACGCCGCCGATGTCGGGCGAAACCACCACCAAATCCTTCAGCTTCTTCCCGATAAAATATCGGTACATCACCGGCGCCGCGTACAGATGGTCGACGGGAATATCGAAAAATCCCATGATCTGCTGCGCGTGCAGGTCCATCGTCAGCACCCGGTTCGCGCCCGCGGCGGTGATCAGGTTCGCCACCAGCTTCGCCGTGATCGGCACTCGCGGCTGGTCCTTGCGGTCCTGCCGCGCATATCCAAAGAACGGTAACACTGCCGTGATGCGCTTGGCGCTGGCCCGCCGCGCCGCATCGATCATGATCAACAACTCCATCAAATACTGGTTCGCGGGCGGACACGTCGGCTGCACGATGAAAATATCCCGCCCGCGGACGTTCTCATTGATCTTAACGAACGTCTCCTCATCAGGAAACGCCGTGACCGTTGCATCACCCAGCGGTACCCCGATCGAATCGGCAATCCGCTGTGCGAGAGGTCGATTTGCATTACCAGAAAAAATCTTCAACTGGACTTGCGACTCCACGACTCAGGTTGTTTTAGCCCAAAAATCAAGGCACGCCCGCAACTTGTGGCCTCAAAAGCGTCGTTCCTTCTACCGTTTCGCCCCCCGCATTGCAACCCGAATCTTTCCAACCCCAATCCCTCCGCAATTGTAGGGCAAGCGGCCCGCTTGCCACCCACCTTGTTGCTGCGCTTTTGTAAGCCGAGGCGCGAGGGTAGCGCCAAGCCGAGTTGGACGAGACGCCGCTGTCGTTCGCGGCAAACCGCGTCGCGTCGTGTCGACGCCCGAAGCGCCTAGCTCAGGGGACTGAGCGAAGCCAACCGCGTCCCCTGACGCGTGTCTTTCCACATAATCTGACGGAAACATCATCTCAACCGCCGAAAACCCACCGAAACACCCCTCAAAATGGGTTCGTTTCGCAGAATGGCATGTTTGATGCGCCCCCCTCGTCCGCCATAGCCTTGGCAACAGCGGATCGCCCGCAGTATTCCCGCCCTGTAGATACCGTCTTGGTTGTCAAT
>PLZV01000027.1 GCA_003152315.1 Verrucomicrobiota bacterium | reverse complement strand
GCCAAATGCCGTTTCATCATCACCGAGTCACTCCCTCACGCCCAGGTGGATTTAGCGCTGCGACGCCGGGACGCTGTGGACCAGACATTCTCGTAAGTGGACCAGACATTGCCGTAAAAGTAAAGAAAATTCTGGGCCGGACGGCATGTCCTACCTTTTCTTTGCGTAGAGCCGGTCCTTCTTACCGGTGTGAACATCCGCCGGCGCGAGATTAATGGTCGTCCGCCCCATGACGTACTTGAACCCGCTGTTCTCGATGGCTGTCTTGACGCGGTCGCGCGACTCCTTCACCGCCGCATCCGGCAACCCGACAATGATGACCGCCGGCTGTCCCCAACCAGAATTGACTTCGATTTCTATCGGATAAGCGTCGATCCCGAGAACGGCGGCAGAATGAACTTTGGCCAGCATCTGACGAGTAATAGTCGAATGCCCGGCGTAAGTCGAATGAGTTTTCTGCGATCGGCCTCCAGCGCTCCTACGGCGTGATGTCGAACCAATGGAACCCTTACGGTCCCAACAGTTCCAACCCCGTTGTGGCTGGTGGATGTGCTCGCCCCAAATCCGTTTCGGGGTTGAGGCGTTCGGATGGCAACGTAGCCGATCTGCAATGCAGGTCGTGATCAGCAAGAAGCTGTCTTCGGGAAACTGAATTTCGTCGCAGCCGGCATCACGCCTGCTATTGGTTGGCACCTTGGAGATTGGCTACCTGTCGAAGACGGGCGCAGCCGCAGGACGCTTCACCGAGTCGTGACCCAGGCTCCGTTTGTTATTTGGTTGCCGTTGTGTCCTCGCAGCCACGCCTATCAAAATTCATCATGGCACCAACCTCACACGGTGGCATCTCGCCGACTGCTTGGTCGCGCCACGCATCGTACTGAATTTGAAGGCAAGCCGGGGCGGCGACGAAATACCAAACAGGCCCACCGCTGTGGCGGTGGGCCCGTTTGCATGCAACACTCTTGACTGAGTCAACAACTAGGACGTGTGTCGGCGACGCAGACCGAGCAATCCTACCAGGCCGGCTCCGACGGCGACGAGCGTCACGGTGGCGGGCTCCGGAATCAACTGGATGCTGTCGAACGTCATAGTGTAATTCCCACTAACGTTAGCCGGGTCGATCTGGAAGTTGAGACCGCCGATAGGAAAGCCGGCTGCAATGTTGGCCTGATTAGGCGCTTGAAGAGGGAGGGTGATAGAATACGTCGTACCTGGAGTCGGGGTTATGCTATAGTCAGGAACGATTGCATGATAGTAATCAACACCCCCATTATTATCGTCCAGTGCAAACAATACATTAACACCCGCAACGGCATTCCCGGAATTCCAAGTCCATGTAAACACAACTTGGTTATCGGCGGGGTTGAGTGGTGTCACTTGGCCAGCTGGGAGCGGGTAATACAAGGTGCTAAACGAGCCGGGGCCCCCGGGGGCGGTGATCTGCAAGCCGGTCGCGGTGTCCGTCATGCCGGGAACGGTCCAAAGGCCGGTAGGGGACGTGTCAGCAGGATTGATATTGTTCAGGGTCGGTTGGCCGGTTACGAACTGCGCCTGCGTCGAGACAGCCAGGGTCAACCCGGCCACCACGGCAAGCATGGTCACCAATTGTTTCGTTAGAGCTTTGTGCTTCATAGAATACCTCATGTTTCTCCCTTTCTCGCGTTTCTCCCGTCGTTCCCAGAAAGCACACATGCTGCGAATCTTTTTCCCGCCGCACGGCTATCTGGAGTTCTCCACACTCGTCTCGCTTCGAGTGTAAATGCTAACCTGAGCTGGTTCCTAAAAGGAACAACAACATTACTTTACGTAAACTCAACGCCTTTTCAGCGGTTTTTCGATTGTTTTGGCATCTCCCAAAAGCCGCGGAGCGCAGCCGGTCGATAGGCTCACCGAGCCGTGAACGCAGGTTCTTGTTAATTGGGTTTTCTGTCATCGTCTCGACTGTGCTCCACATAATGTTCCAACCTACGGCACCAGCACGCGTACTCGATAATAGCGCGTCGGCCCGCTCACTACATTGGTTTCGATGAAACTGGTCACGGTACCCAGGCCGGTGCCCCCGCTCAAAATGTTGGTCTGACCGGTGCTGACGAAATTATTCGAGTAGCTCCCGTTCGCGGTCCCGGTGGTGAACTCAAGCACGTTGGTGCGCGAGGCAAAGCCGAGGGTCCACGTGTTGTCACCATTGGCGCCGAGATAGGTAATCACCAGGTTGGTGGAATTCGTCTTCACGATGTTAATAATGTGCGGGTAAGCGGCGCCGTTGATCGGATTGAACCCGGCGAGGAACTCGTTGGTGTTGCTTAGCCCGTCTCCATCGGGATCGGCATTGGGCGCGGCATTCGGCCCACCACCCGGAAAATAGTGGGTTTGCCAGGTGGTAAACGGATCCGTCGGCGGAGTATTCGTCGTCAGATCCACGATCTGCATGCAGTTCAAGTAGCCAAGATTGCCGGTCGAGCCAATGAACTTCACGTACATAGTCCCATTGGTCTGCGGCGAGATCGGGCTAATGACGGCCACGGCATCCTGATTGTGGGCGGCTCCGCTGCCGACAAGCAGGTTGGTCGAAGCGACCAGCGCTGAATAACTCGCGTCACTGTACACGGAGTAGACCGTCGTGACATCGCCGCTGTACTTGTGCGAGCCGAAGAACGTCAGCGAGTATTGATGAGCTGGATTCATGTTTTGCAACAGGAAATGCGCGCTGACAAAGTAGTCATACACCGCGTTAGTGATTCCCAGATAGCCGAGCGCGCCGGGATTGAAAACGCAGCTGCTGGGGCCATTCACGGTGGTATCGCCAGCCGGACCGTTGTAAGAGTCCGTTCCAAAGCCACTGCTCGAGTTGGTGTACGCGGGGTTGCTGGCGTCGAACATAAAGGTTATAGCCGTCGCGGCACCGCCGGCATTAGTCAGCACGAGGGGACTTCCGATGAAATTAGTGCCCAGGTTGTTCCAGTAATGGCCCTGGCTGTCCGGGCTCGGCGTGTTGGTCCCGCGGTAGCTGTTGTTGTCGCCAAAGTCGAGCAACACAGTCTGGTTCGTCGGGGGCGGCGGGACGACGACGTTCGTCGACAGATCCACGATCGACATGCAGTTCAATACGCCCTCGTTCGCAATGCCACCAGGAGGCGCGACGCTGTTCGTTCCAAAGAATTTGAGGTACATTATGCCGTCCGATTGCGGCGAGACCCCGCTCAGGACGGCCAACCGGTCCTGATTGTCGTTTACTCCACTGCCGACATTGAGCGTGACCGATGTGATAATCGTCGAATACGAAATATCAGTGCATAGGTAGTAGGTCGTGATTTCACTCGGCGGATACTTCATCGAGCCGAAGAAGGTCAACGCGTACTTCTTCGTCGGATTCATGCCCTGGATTTGGACGGCTGTATCCAGGAAATAGTCGGCCACGGCTGTCGGAATGGCCAGATAGCCGAGCGCGTTGGTATCAACGTTGGCGTTGTTCGGATTGGTAGTAACTCCGTTGGTATCGGCAGCGGGGCCGTTGTAAGAGCCATACCCCAAGAGGATATTGATACCCCAGGCCATCGACGTCGCCTGGCCGGCCGCGTTCGTCAGGACGAAATAGCTAGAGTCAGCGCTGTTCCAGTAATGCCCCCACTTATCGGGACTCGTTGTGTAAAAGCCGCCCGTATTCGTGTTGCCAAGATCGATGAGAACGGTCTTGGTTAGATCGGTGGCGGGCGGCGGCGGATTCGTACTTGGACCCTCCGTGATCTGCAGGCAGTTTAGATAACCACCAACCTGGTTCGTGCCGATGCCCCCATTGACGGTGTTCGTTCCCTGGAATTTGACGTAGAGGATACCGTTGGCCGCCGGCTGGACGGTAGCGCTCACGACCATGTTGGAATTGTGAGCCGAAGGGTTGGCGGGATCCTGTACATACAGGGTGACCGAAGTCTCCAGCATTGTGTAGGCGCTGTTCGTAAAAATGGAATAGACCGTGTAATCGCTCACGCTGTTTTTATGCGACCCGAAGAAGGTCAGTGTGTACGTCCGCGATGGATACAGGTTTTGAATTTCAAATTCTGAATTGACGTAATAGTCAAATACCGCTTCGTTAATGCCCAGGTTGCCGAGCGCGTTCGTCTGAATGACACACTGGCTGGGGGTCCCCGGGGGAACCGGTCCGGCCGGGCCGTTGTAGGCGTCCGTATCGCCGGCCTTGCCAACTTCAAACCCAAACGCCCATGATCCCACCGTGCCGTCGATGTTCGTCAGAACAGGGAAAAATTGGCTGCTATCAACGTTGTTCCAGTAATGCCCATGGAGGTCCGGGCTCGGTGCGTTGGTGCCGTTAAAAGTCTGGTTGTCACCCATCTTGATCAAGACGGTCTGGCTTTGTGCGGGCTGAACGAAACTCAGGACGAGCGTCAGCACCCGCGCCGCAACAAATAAAGAATTAGGAATTGCTCGACGCGTTTTCATGCTTCTCCCTCTGCGGTTCGGTTGTTCCCTGTGTTGATTCTACTGTCTTCGTTTATAGCAGGCCGAAATTTCACCGCCGCGCTCGCCGGTATTCAATCATTTCCTTGCTCTCGAGTTCGAGGCAACCGAAATCCTTTGTTATTGCAAGACGTCTGCTGTCCAAGCGGCGTCGGAAGAGGCGGCGGAATGCTTCGAGATGGCCGCTTCAAATTCCGCGCTGGTGCCCTTCTCTCTCGTGATTGTTTCCACGTGGCCATCGAGGTACAAGCCCAGCGCCGCGCCACCGTATTCATAAGAGACGTTTTTCCAATCCGTACCGGGGTTTTGGATATAGGCACTCGATTGGGCATAATCGTAGGTGCCGAATTGGGGCTGCAGTGCCGCGCCATTGTTCCCGACCGTCCCGGTCATGATAACTGGTTCCAGATTCCCCACCATCCCCGCGTCGCCATCGCGTCGGTATTTGACCCCACCACCACCGCCGCCGAAGATGCCTCCGCTGCCAAAGTAATCAAAGTATGGGTTGAACGCATAACTGCCCCGGCCCACCTGATGCTCTTCCTGACCGTACTTCCGAACCATGAGCGGGCACCACATCGTGCCGGAATAGCTTTTTGCGCCCATGGCGGTCATGAACTGTTGCCAGTTGCTTCCCATTGGACCGTAGGTGTGCTCCCATACATTGCGTCGCCACGTAAGAGTTACCATCGGTATAGGCACCAAATCATCGCCGCGCGCCCTGGGCCAGTAACCATCATGATCATCCGCATAGGCGCGGACTAGCAGATAAATCTGCCGGAGGTTGCTCAGGGAGCTGGCGGTCAACGCCTTGTCGCGTGCTTTGTTCAAAGCCGGAAGCAGCATGGCCGCCAGGATGCCGATAATCGCAATTACCACGAGCAGTTCGATGAGCGTGAACGCACTTCTCGGCGCACATTGTTTAAGACGAAAGCTGTTTTTTTTGGTCATGAGCCCGCTTCCTCTGTTTCAAATCGGGAACGGGGTTGCTTCACCGTTCCCATCTCGACCTTGGAAATCCCGCTCTCTTGAACGCTACGCACTCTCGCAGGTGCCCTTTCCTGACGCAACGAGAAGTCACCTTTACGTAAAGCGCCTCCACCCGCGCTCTTGCCGAGGGTGCCAAAGGGTATCCGGATCTGCACGTCCACCACCTGTGGTAACCAGTGTAGTCCGTGGTTTTTTCATCTTAGCCACAGACACTTTCCACCAATAGCAACTCGTCGACCGTGACACACGATAAGTTCTCCGCCAACCGCGTCGCCCGCGGGTGCCCGGTAGCAGCGCCGACCGCCAGCACACTCATACCGGCGGCCAACCCGGCCTCGACACCGGCCTCCGCATCTTCCACAACCAAACATTCCTCCGGTGAGAAGCCGAGTCGCATTGCCGCGATTGTGAATACTTCCGGATCTGGCTTCGACCGGGTGACGTGGTTGCCGTCGGTGATGACATCGAACTCATCTTCCAGACCCACGGCCCGCAAGATTGCGCGGGCATTCTTGCTCGAAGATCCAATCGCGATTTTCACTCCTCGGTCCTTAAGAGCTTTGATCATCTCGATCACACCCGGTAGGATTTCTGACGGAGACACTCTCTTTAGCAATTCCCGGTAATAGGTGTTTTTTCGCTCGGCCATTTCGCGCTTCTCCTCCAACGAATACCGTTTGCCCGACTTTTCCAAAACAATCTCCAACGATTCCATCCGACTGACGCCTCGGATCCGGTCGTTCGATTCCCGGCCAAAAGGTATTCCGAGCGAATTCGCCAGCTGCTTCCACGCCTGGAAATGGTATTCATCAGTTGAAACAATGACTCCATCGAGATCAAAAATAACCGCTCTAATTGACTTCATCGGAATCGCCCTCTCGCGGTTGCGCTTGGTTTAGGCAAGCACCCTGGGCAACGAGGTGACGCTCAAGTCGTCCGTCAACAGGTGTTCCTCGCTGTTGAGACTCACGCGCGCCGGGCCTCGTCCTCTTGCCCCGTCCACGTCCAGGCGGTGAACGTCATGCGTCAGGTTCAAAGTCAACCGGTAACCCCGATACGCAATCCGGAGGAATATCGACTTCCAGGCTTTCGGCAGGCGCGGCTCAAACGAGATGCCGTCTGGTAGCAAGCGCATCCCCAGAAAACCGTAAACAATCGTCTGCCAGGTTCCTCCCAGGGCGGCGGCATGTAGTCCGTCCGCGGTTATGCCCCGAAGGTCGTCCAGGTCCAAGCCGGCCGCTTTCAAGAAGTAGTCGTAAGCTTGTTCGTCCCGGCCGATCTTCGTGGCCAGGATCGAATGTGTGTTGTAGCTCAACGAAGAGTAGTGGAGAGTCATCGGCTCGTAGAAGTCGTACGCCTCCCGCATTTGCTCCACGGTGAATTCCTCCTGCAACAGGTACATCGCGAGGATGATGTCCGATTGCTTCACCACGCGGTGCGTGTGCCGCAACTTGAACGCCTCGTCAGGGCTTACCGTGCCAAAGTCGAGCGGCTTCTTGGTTAAGAGGAATTCGTCCTGCAACGGGATGTCTTTTCCCGGCACCTTGGGCACAGCCATCCGCTCGGCAGCTTTCACCCAACTCGAGACTTCGCTATCCCGGATCTCCAACTTCTCGATCAGCTTCTTTCCTTCACGCGGAAAAGCCCTCCGGATTCGTTCTACCCAGCCTGCGGCGAGGCGGAGATGATGGCGTGCCAGGAGGCTGGTATAACCGTTGTTCTTCCCATGCTTATCGAGTTCATCCGGTCCGACGGTATCGTGCAGATTTACGACTCCCGCTCGGTCCTCTTCCAGCCGCGACATCCAAAAGCGCGCACTCTCTACCAGCAGCTCCAGACCTTTATCTCTCATGAACTCATAATTACCAGTCGCTTGGACGTATTGATCGATCGCGTACGCGATGTCGGCATTCTGATGCCACACGTAATCACCAATATACCAGGGTGCCTGTTCAGTCCCGTCATCGGAATCGGTCATCCACGGGAAGCACGCTCCCGGTGACTTCAACCGCCGGGCAGTCCGGCGCGCTCCCTCGAGAGTGCGATAGCGAAAACTCAGGAGATTCTCCGCCACCTCTGGATGAGTGTGCAGGTAGTAAGGCATTAAGAATGTTTCGCTGTCCCAGTAGTACAGACCGTGGTATCGGTTGAACGCATAGGCCCGCGCCGGTATGCTTATTCTGTCCGTATGGAACGGTGCCATCTGCAACATGCTGAAAGAACTGAATCGGACATACGCCTGGTCCCTCGCTGGGCCTTCAATCTCCACATCGGCCATCGCCCACCGGCGACTCCAGATCGACTCGGATTTCGCCAGTGAACTGTCATAGCCTGTTTGGATCGCTTCACGAGCGACGCGGGTGGCCAATTCGGGAACGCCTCCGGCACGCACACCATCCCGCGAACTGACTACCGCCACCGCATGAGTGGCGCAGCTCGATTGTCCTGGCTGAACCGTGAGCGTCACGGTTTGACTCACCCCCGCTGAGGTGGGTGTCGCGGAGACGACGGAACCGCCCGCAATTTCGGAGGCGATGCTCACCGTATGTCCCGTTCCGCGCACGACAACGGTCAGGCAAGCTGCCCCTTCATTGCCCAGATTGACTCTTGCTTTCTGAAGAAGATCTTGCGGCGGCTTCGGAAGAGCGCGATCGCCGCAACGAAAATAGGTCGGGCACCCACCGTCGAGTTCAAATTTCAAAACCGCCTTGCCGCTCCAGTTTTCCGGTGACACCGTGATGCGCTGCATTCCTAAATGCGGCACCGCTGCCGACAGGAACCGCTCGAACATCAACCGAGTTCGATGACCGGCCGGGCTATTCCACACCAGATGGCGCGACAGTACGGCGTTCCGCATGTCCAGCGACCGGCTGAAAGAGGAAAGGGTTCCCCGGACGAGCGAGAACGGCTCTCCGTTTAGTTCAATCTTGCAGGCAAACAGTTCCGGCAGCGTGATCATGGCCAGTACCGGCCATCCGTAGTTGACGCGCATCAGTTTCAGCGCCGCGTCGTCCACCTGCCCGAACACACCGGCCAAGTACCCTTCGCGGAAGCTGCGAAGTCCGTTATTGGTCTCCTCGGTATAACCCCGAATCCCCATATATCCGTTGGATTGGGTAAAGATTGCTTCGTAGTAGAGGTTCTTCTCCGTCGTCCACTCGGATTGCGTCAAAAACCACGGGTCACCGGCAGCGTACCAAGGTTGATTCGACTTTTTTGATTTCATTGGTTTTATTAAAAATGACCTCGCTTGGCCGTCTTCCTCTCCACGAACAGCATTGGAGTACTGGTTCTCGCATTGGCCGCAATCACCAGACCATCGGCAGTAATGTCGCTACTCTTACACCAATCGCTGAAAGCGACAAAAACAACAACTCACTTTGGACTTTACGTAAATCAAGCAGTTGTTTGCTGTCATAAAGGCTGCTGTGTTTTATAATAAACGATGAGCAACGCATGAAAGCCAAGACGCTTATCCCTGCCCGCCCTCCAGCCCTGATTATGTCGTCGAATTCCGCTTTGGCGTTTCGTGGCATGGTCCACGGACCGTCGCGTGGGCCCAACCTGCCGAAACATCAAGAGAGGGAGCATCATAAAAACACTTAGAGTAGTTGGTGGTTTTGGACTCGTTGCGGCGGGTGCCCTGATGCTCATCCTGGGTCTCACTCTTACCGCTCAAGGCCAGCAGGAGTGGCTGATCGCTATGGGCAACAACTCGGGCTCGGTCTTCCGCGGCGCCGCCGTGCCGAGCCCGGATCCGAACGGGCATTACTGGAACGCCGTTGATTCCGGCCATTATTTTCCCGGCCTGACGAACATAAACGGCCAGGCCACGAGCCTCGCACTGGGTTTCGACTCCACGAGTGGCAACGACTTTTACAATGGTCCTGCCGGGACGACCCAGAATCCCACTGCCGTAGTCATCAACGCCACCGCGCTGGGCGACTTGGGCTACAAATACGGCGTGTATCACTATTACGTTAACGCGGGTTTCGAACTCCAGGGCTTGGATCCGACACTGAAGTACAACCTGACCTTCTTTGGCTCTCATGCATACAGCACCGACATCGCGACGGTGTATTCAATAGACAGCGACCAGGGCTATTCCAACGCGTTACGCTCCGTCAGTCTCAATGTGCAGGATCCAAGTAACGCGGGCCAGTGGAACACGAACCAGGTTGCTGTCCTCAACAACGTGTCGCCGCAGAGCAACGGCATCATGTATATCGGCTTCATCGGAGCGCAAGACGATTTGGGGTACCTAAATGCTATGGAAATTCAGGTCGTTCCTGCAGTCATTTCGAACTCTGCTTCTGCGTTGAGGGGCGCGACCGTGCCGTGGACCACCTACGAAGCCGAGAACATGACCAACACCGGCACGATCCTCGGACCGTCGTACGCTGGAAATAACGTCGCGTCGGAATCGTCGGGGCGACAATGCGTCCAGCTCAATGCCACCGGGCAATACATACAGTTCGTTGCCCAGTCAAACGCCAATGCCATCGTCGTGCGCTATAGTGTGCCCGATACTGCGAATGGGGTCGGGACCAATTACACCCTCAGCCTCTACCAAAATGGGGTATTCGTTGGCAAACTGGCGATGACCTCCCTGTATTCCTGGCTGTACGGGAATTACAACAATGGAACTCCCGCGTTCTCCAACAATCCCGGCGACGGCAAGCCGAGGAACTTCTATGATGAGGTGCGCACCAATGGCCTGTCCATCTTGCCGGGTGATGTGCTGCGTTTGGAGAAAGACAGCACCGACACCGCAACCAACTACGTCATCGACCTGGTTGATCTGGAAAATGTTCCCGCCGCCATCAGTCAACCGGGCGGTTCGGCCTCCATCAAGAGCTACAGTGCTGTCGGCGACGGATCAAATGATGACACGAGCGCCCTGCAGAATTGCATCAACGCGAACACTAGCGTGTACCTGCCACCCGGTACTTACAAGATTACTGGCTCCATCAACCTTCCTTCCAATCGGACCATTCAAGGTGCGGGGATGTGGTATACCACGCTGGTCGGCGATCCCACTTTATATGCCACCTCTTCCCGGCGGGTCACGCTGAACGGCAACGGGAGCAACATTCACCTGTCGGACATTGCGATTGTGGGAAAGTTGAACTACCGGAATGACAACGAACCCAATGACGGCTTGGGTGGGGCGTACGGCACGGGGTCAACCATCTCTCGTATCTGGGTGGAGCACACCAAGACGGGCGCCTGGCTTGTGAATTCCCAGGGTTTGGTAGTGGATAGTTGCCGCTTCCGCGACACGATCGCGGACGGGATCAACCTCGTTGTGGGGATGCGCAGCACCACGGTCACGAATTGCACGGCGCGCGGCACGGGGGATGATTGCTTTCCCATCTGGCCGGCGACCTATATATCGCAGACCTATTCGCCCGGTCTTAACGTCATCACCCACTGTACAGGCCAGACCCCATTTCTAGCCAATGGCGGAGCGATCTATGGCGGCGTTAGCAACCGCATAGAGGATTGCGTGTTCCAGGATATTCCCTACGACTGTGGCATCCTGATCAGCACCACCTTTAACGTGGGCGGTA
Source organism: Verrucomicrobiota bacterium (assembly GCA_003152315.1). Classification (GTDB taxonomy): domain Bacteria; phylum Verrucomicrobiota; class Verrucomicrobiia; order Palsa-1439; family Palsa-1439; genus Palsa-1439. The sequence goes on along the minus strand of PLZV01000027.1, from coordinate 64,600 downwards.
ATGTTTTCAGCGGAACCACGGTTGCCCAGCGATGCGACCTGATTCGCTGCGGCGGCACGGCCACGGGCGCAGGCCTGCAGATCTGCCTGCAAGGCGGAGGCATTTCGGGTGTCAATCTCAACAATCTGAATATTACCAACAGTGCTTCCGATGGACTGAGCATCATCAACGGCGCGGGCTCGTTGAGTAGCGCGATCATGTCCTACGTGAACATACCCAATTATGGTCTGGGAGGCAGTGGACGACATGGCTTGTGGGCGCGCAGCGATGCTGTTGGCAGCATGACCGTAAGCAATTGCACGGTGGTGGAATATAAGAACGACTCTTCCAATTTCACTTTCAATTTTGTTACCTCCAACATTCCCGTCACGGTTCAAACCAGTCCGTCGGGTCAAGCCTTCACGGTTGATGGCACGAACTACAGCAGTGCCCAGGTGTTCAATTGGCTTTATGGATCCAGCCACACAATCGGGACGACTTCGCCGCAAAGCGGAGGAACCGGCGTTCAATTCGTTTGGGGTTCCTGGAGCGACGGCGGAGCCGCGTCACATACGGTCACTGCGATTAGCAACGCGACCTACACGGCGAATTTCACGACACAGTATTTCCTGACAATGAACGCCGGGCCGGGAGGCAGCGTGAACCCAGGCAGCGGTTGGAACAACAGCAATGCGGTAGTGAACATCAGCGCTACCGCGTCCAACGGCTATGCTTTCAGCACCTGGGCCGGCAGTGGCAGCGGTTCGTTTTCAGGAACGAACAGTTCCGCTTCGGTCACGATGAATGGGCCAATAACGCAGACAGCCAGCTTCAACTTCCTGGCGGAGATTACGGGAATTATGATCGGCGGCGATGGCTCAGTGACGATCAGTTACACCACCACGTCGGGCCTTACCTATCATGTCGAAACCACAACCAACCTGACTTCGTCCCCGTGGATGATGGTACCCGGAAGCATGACTAACGCCGCGGGGAGCATCATCATCTTCATCGATCCCAACGCCGCCAGTGACCCTCAGCGCTTCTATCGGGTTGGCTCGCCATAGCCCCGAATCCACTGGACTTTACGTAAAGATCGCCCATAATAATGACGTGGAGACCAAGTTCAGAGTTGTGCTCCGGGAAATTGCCGACAAGACCGGTATCTCACGCATGGCAGTTTCGCTCGCGCTCCGGAACAAATCCGGCGTCTCAGAAGCGACTCGCAAGAAGGTTCTGAAGATCGCCAAGGAACTGGGGTATGAACCGGATCCGGAGGTTGCGAGATTGCTCTCCCACATTCGCGTCAAGAAACCCGTCAATATGAACGCCTGCCTCGCATTGCTGACCTCCGGTGCGACGTCGCAAGATTGGAAACTGTACCTGACGGAACGCAAATATGTCGAAGGCGCGCACGCCCGCGCGAAGGAATACGGTTACCACATCGAAGAGTTTTGGATGAACGAGCCCGGCATGACACTTTCCCGCCTCGGCAACATCATCTGGAGCCGAGGAATTGAAGGCGTTATCATCGCGCCATTACAAAGCAAGCTCTCGGAGAAGGCACCGCGTTCGATCCGGCTTGATTTCAACCTGTTCTCTGCCGTGGAAATCAGCGAAACCGTCGAGTGGCCGGATTTGGACCGGGCGGTTCACGATCAGTACACCTCAATGTTCAAGGCGCTCGACGAGCTTTCGGACCTCAACTACAAGACCATCGGGCTGGTGCTCGAGGAAGCGTTGGATCTGCGTGTAAACGGCAAATGGACGGCCGCCTACCTGCGTTATCGAAACCAGTGGGGCGCCAAGAGATTGCCTCCTCCCTTGATCTTGAACTCTCCGAGACAACCGGCTTTTGACCGCTGGTTCGACCGCTACCGGCCGAATGCGATCATCAGTGTTGATCGCTTCGGGTTGCATCTCCTAATCGAAAGAGGGCTGGATATACCGGGCGAGGTCGGGTACGCGTCGCTGGATGTGGACGGGGATGCGAATGAATATCCGGATGTGAGCGGAATCGACCAAAACTCGGAGATTGTCGGCGCTGCGGCCGTCGATATGCTGGTTGCCGCAATTCATCGGGGTCACCGCGGCATACCCGTCTACCCTTTGCGTTCCGAGGTGGAAGGTTCCTGGAGGCCGGGCAAGAGTACGGTCAGAAAACGCAACGCAGTGTCTTAATCTTCTCGAAGACCGGCTTTACGTAAATTCGTATCGGTCGTTGGTTCCATCACACTGCTTGATAAGTTGAAACACAGTGAATTCTCCACAGAAGCAATATCCTGGCGAGATCCACGGATCGAACTTTCTGAAAGGAGACATGCGTTCATGAATCGCGGGCTGGAACAAATGCGGCGGTTGGCCGTCGTTCTCGCCGGCTTCGCGCTGACGTCATGCGGCGCGCGGGAACAACCCACACCCGCACCAGAGACCGGGAAGAAAATCCTGATGGCGCACTACATGCCCTGGTACATGACGCCCGCGATCAGAGGAGAATGGGGCGGTCATTGGACGGGGTTTGAAACCAAGCATCACCCCGACCAAACCACGACGAATGGCTTGCCGGATATCTGGTCGAATTATCACCCGCTGATCGGCTTGTACGATTCGACTGATCCGGACGTTCTGGAGTGTCACCTCCTGCAAATGAAGTTGGCGGGAATCGATGGCGTGATTCCCGACTGGTACGGGATTAGCGACACGGCCGACTACCCAGCCATTCACAAGGCCACGAGCGCTCTCTTTGACGCCTGTGGAAAATTCGGGATGAAGTTCGCGGTCTCTTACGAAGATCGCTCAGTCCAACTGCTGATCGATTGGAAAAAACTCCAGCGGGACCAGATCACCAACCACCTTGCTGAGACGATGCAGTGGTTGCAGAAGGAATGGTTCACGAAACCGCAATATCTCCAATACCGCGGCCGACCGTTGTTCCTGAACTTCGGGCCGATTTATCTTACCGATAGAGCCGTTTGGGATGCCGCATTCAAAACCATTCCCAACCGGCCGTCGTTCTACGCCTTGCATCATCTTTGGAAAAAAGCCGGGGGAGATGGCGGTTTCACGTGGATTCACTGGGATCCTTGGGAAGGCACGCCAACCGAAGCGAGAATCCGCGAACGTATCCGAGAGGTCTTCACGTACTTCTCCACGAACCGCGACGAGGTGATCGTGTCAGCCTACCCCGGCTTCGATGACGTGTACGCGCAACACCAACGGCCTCTCGATTACCGCGGCGGCAAGACGCTGCAGGAAACTCTCGAGGTGGGCATGGAAGGTCAGTGGCCCCTCATCCAGTTGGTCACGTGGAACGACTACGGCGAAGGAACAATGATCGAGCCGACCCACGAGTTTGGGTACACCTTCCTGGAGATTATCCAGCAAGCACGGCGCAAAGAGTTGGGTCGAGTTTTCACATTCACAGCCGAAGACCTCCGGCTGCCCTCTCGCCTCTACGCGCTCCGCAAGAAAGGAAACGTCCCTGCCGCCGAGTTGGATCGCATCTCTCAACTGCTAAACAAAGGAGCATGTTCGGAAGCCCGCACGCTGCTCGACGCCCAAGAAAGGACCTAGCTCTTATTCTGACTCCGGTAAGAATTCCGTGGTTTCGATAATCCGGAATGGGTGTTCAAAATGGAGAGCTTTCAAAATCAGATAGTTGATCCGATGTGTGCAGGCTTTCCTGCTTATGTGTGTCCTCGCCGGAATCTTGCCCACCTCCAGGGAAAACGTACCAGAAGCCATCTTTATCAATGTTCTTGATAAGGAGTACATGACGGTCACGGATTATGATCGCTTTGATAGAGTTGCGAATTGGCTTCATATTATCGCCCAGCCTTATGTGCATTAAGTAGCAAAAGTCCTACCTATCCGGCTTGCACTTTTCCCTCCAGATCGGTGCGTTCCCACTAAATCTCTGACGGAACCGCGAGGAAAGCACAAATGGGAGTCCGCAGGCAGGACTCGAACCTCCGAAGACTCGCTTCTTAGCCAACTAGGCCAGCATTCCGGCAAGGCCAGATCGAGCGTTTTTCCAAGACAAACGACTGCCACAGAGTACTATCGGCCCTTCCTACTGGAGTGAACATCCGCCGGCGCGAGGTTAATCGTTGTCCGGCCCATGACGTACTTGAACCCGCTGTTCTCGATGGCGGTCTTCACGCGGTCGCGCGACTCCTTCACCGCCGCATCCGGCAACTCGACGATGATGACCGCCGGCTGCCCCCACCCCGCGTTCACCTCAATCTCAATAGGATAGGAATCGGTGCCGAGGATCGCCGCGGAATGAACTTTGGCAAGCATGACGGCAAGTAATAGTCGAATGAGCCCCGTAAGTCGAACGAGTTTTCTGTGTCCGCCACACCTATGGCGTAATATCGAACCGATAGAATCCTTGCGGTTGCAAGGCCCCACCGAAATTGGTCAACGTCAGGAGCGCCCCGATGCTGTTGGTCACTGATATGCCAGGGACATTGACCCAGTTGGTGGGGGTCATCGAACTGCTAAACTGCAATTGATAGGTCTCGTAGGCTATGGACGGGATTTTGAAAACGATGTTCGTTCCCAATAACTGGATTCCAGTAATTTGGTTGATTGGATAGGGCGGAGGGTTAAGGGGAACAGTCAGTTTGATTACGGTGCCGTCGTTGTTCGTCCCACCTCCGCGGTTCGTCCCGTAGAATATCCCATCGCTGCCTTGCACTAACGCAGCAAATGGACTGGCTCCATCGTTGGGAGAGCCGTTGAAGGAGTAAATATTCGTATAGCTGCCACCAGGACTGATCCTGAACACGCTGCCGTAGCCGTTGTTATTCGTTCCGCCTGAATTCGTCGTCCCATAGAAATTCCCGTCGCTGCCTTGCACCACAGCGGCCGATGGATTGGCCCCATCGGTGTCGAAACTGCCAAAGCTGTACAGAATCGTATAGCTGCCGCTCGGACTAATCTTGAAAACGGTGCCAAGGTTGTGCGTCCCGCCTGAAACCGTCGTACCGTAAAAATCATCGTCGCTGCCTTGAACCAGCCCGGCATACGGATTGGCCCCGTCACCGGGATGGCCGGCAAAAAAATGCAGATTCGTATAGCTGCCATCGGGGCCGATCCGAAACACGGTACCGTCATCGTTCGTCCCACCGAAGTAGGTCGTCCCGTAGAAATTTCCGTCGTTGCCCTGAACCAGCCCGGCAATTGGTTGTTCACCGTCGGCAGGATGACCGGCAAAGGAGTACAGATTCGTGTAGTTGCCGCCAGGACCAATCCGAAACAGAGTCCCGTCGTTGTTCGTCCCGCCTAGCGAGGTTGTCCCGTAGAAATTGCCATCGCTGCCCAGCACCAGTCTGCCGGATGGATTGGCCCCATCGGCGTGGTAACTACCAAAGAAGTGCAGATTCGTGTAACTGCCGCCAGGACCAATCCGAAACACAGTCCCGTCGTTGTTCGTCCCGCCGAAGTAGGTCGTCCCGTAGAAATCGCCGTCGCTGCCCTGCGCCAGCCCGGCATAGGGAGTGGATCCATCAGTGGGGGAACCGACAAAGATATGAAAATTCGTGTAGTTGCCGCTGGGACTGATCCGAAACATAGTACCATTGTTGTTCGTCCCACCGGATACGGCCGTCCCGTAGAAATTGCCGTCGCTGCCCTGCACCAGCCCGGCATATGGATTTTTTCCATCGCTCGGGGAGCTGCCAAACGAGTGAAGATTCGTCACCGTCTGTGCGTTGGTAGAGCGGCCAGCCAGAACCAATAGGATAGCTACAATGATCGGGCAGAGTGATCTCACCATCGGTAGCCCGACATAAACCGGTTTGTTCATACCCGACGCCTCTCTCTCAGACATTGACCTCGCCCTTTAGCACAGAAATCCTAGCATTGCGGCAATCCCGGGTCGAGCCTTTCCAGCCAACGGCTCGTGACGACCGCTAATGCCGGGCTTCCCCTGAAGGCGCGTGGTTGCTACTCTACGAAACATGTCTTCCGCTCGGACATTGGGACTCGCGCTGGGGTTGTTGGCCCTCACCGTCATCGTGTACTGGCCCGTCAAGGAGGCGGGAATTATTTGGGATGACAAGAGCCATTTCCTCGAAAACCATGCGGTCATCGCGCCTGATGGGCTGAGAGCCATCTGGACGTCGTTCGTCCTGCCCGTTTACTACCCCATAACGTTCACCGTGTTTTGGCTCATCTACCAGTTGGCGGGGGCGAATCCATTGCCGTACCACGTGGCCACGCTGGTGCTGCACGCAGTGAACGCGGTATTGCTGCTGTTCATCCTCCGGCGACTGAAGGTTCGCGGGGCGTGGCTTGTCGCTGCCCTCTGGGCCGTCCATCCTGTTAACGTCGAGTCGGTGGCCTGGGCCACCGAATTGAAGAACACTCTCTCCGGTGTCTGGTTCTTCGCCTCCCTCCTGTGTTTCCTGCGCTACGAACGCGAACTCCACCAGAAATGGTTTGCCGGCGCGTTGCTCTGCTTTGCCGCGGCGTTGCTGAGCAAATCCTCAACGGTCATGCTGCCCGCCGTGCTGTTGCTCTTCGCGTGGTGGCAGCGCGGACGCGTGGTGCGGGCTGATATTGTGCGAACCCTCCCCTTCTTTGTGCTGTCTCTGTCAGCGTCATTCGTCGCGGTCTGGGCGCAGGTGAAGGAAAAGATCTCGGAAGGTGTGGCCCGCGATTGGTCGTTGCAGTTGCCGGAACGATTGATCGTCACCGGCAAGGACCTCTGGTTTTATGCGAGCAAGACCATGTGCCCGGTGGATCTCATGTTCATCTATCCGCGGTGGTCACACAACGCGCGCCTGCTGACCGATTGGTTGCCCCTGGCTGGCGCCGTGGTGGCGGGTATCCTCCTCTGGCGGTTCCGCCGCGCCGCGGCGGGCCGCGCGGCCACTTTCGCGCTCGGCTATTCTGTTGTCGCCCTGTCGCCCGTGCTCGGATTCTTCGACCAGTATTTCTATCGGTACAGTTTTGTGGCGGATCATTTTCAGTATCTGGCCAGTATTGGCCTCATCGCTCTCGCAGTCGCGGCGGTCGCCAACGTCGTGCAGGCGCCGCCTCTGCGACTCGCCATCGCCGGCGCGGTGTTGATCTCTCTTGGCTTTCTCAGTCGACAACACCTGTCGATCTTTGCGGACGAAGAAACGCTGTGGCGGGATACCGTCACCAGAAATCCACGGACAGTCATCGCGCAAAACAATCTGGGGCTGATCCTCTACGGCCAGCTTCAATACCGCCGCGCCATCGAATGTTTCGAACTCGCACTGCAGGCGAACCCCAACTTTGTCGAGGGACACTATAATCTCGGACTGGTGCTGACGGAACTCGGCCAGTATGCGCAGGCCTCAACACAAATGCGGTCTGCGCTGCAAGTTGCGCCCTGTTTCGCCAAGGCGGAGAATGGCCTCGGATTCGCCCTGCTGCAACTGGGTCAATCCGGGGAGGCCGCCGCGCATCTGCGTCGCGCGTTGGAACTGGATCCCGATTACGTCGACGCTCACAACAATCTGGGCAAGATACTGCTGCGTACGGGAAAACCCACCGAAGCCGAAGCTCAATTCCGCCGGGTGCTGCAGCTTCATCCGACTGATTTTGACGCGCACGAAAATCTCGGTATTGTCTTGCTCCAGCAACACCGGCTCGACGAAGCGGCCGCCGAGTTCCGGGAAGCCGCGCGATGCAAGCCTGACGACCCGGAGCCTCACCAGAACCTGGCGGACATCCTCGCCACCCAGCACAAGCTGCCAGAAGCTCACCAAGAGAGCGCGCTTGCCGCATCGTCCGCCGAACGTCTCGGCGAAACACATTACCGCATCGCCACCGCGTTGCAGGCCGACGATGATCCGGACGGCGCCATCAAACATTTCCGCAAGTCCATCACCTTTCGCCCGAACACTCCCGAGACTTACCTGGCGCTTGGCAAAGTGCTGGCCGAGCAGAGTCGATTCGCCGAAGCCATCGCCGTCCTTCGCCAGGGCACCGAGGCAGTCCCCGACGATCCGCGCGTGCGCAACGAACTGGCGCGGCTGCTCGCCACGTCTCCATGAGGATTGCGAGGAAGGATCACGGCACGAGCCGTACGCGGTAGTAGCGGCCGGGGAAATTGGTCGCCGCGCCGGCGTCGAGGAAGTTGGTCACCGTGCCGACGGTGTTGGTGACGATGAAAATGTTCGCGAAACTGTTGGAGCTATAGCTACCGCCGACACCACCCGTGATTCGTTGGAGCGCATTGGTCTTGCCGGGTCCCATTGTCCACCCAATGCGCAGGTCGTTACCGGTGATCACCATGCTGGCGATCCGGAAAGACGAGGTGCTGCTGTTCGGGTCAGTGCCGGCCAGGTACTCCTGCAGGTTGCTAAACCCATCGCCGTCGTTGTCGGCATTCGCATCCGCGGCATTCAACGGGTCAAGTCCGTGGCTTTGCTCGTAACCATTGGGGATGCCGTCGCCGTCGTCGTCGCGGTTCGGATCGAGCACCGCACTGGTGTAGATCAGCGTGCCGCCGGTGCGAACAAAGTGGCCACAACTGTTGGTCATCACAAACTCGTCTACCATCAGTGTGCCGGAGCTGAGCGTAAACGTCCCGCCAATGATATTGAGGGTCGCATTGTGCGCGGCGTTGGTGATGAACAGACTGCCACCGTTGAGGGTCACGATCCCCGTGGCCATCGGGCCACAGCGGCCAACTGTCAAGCTGCCATAAACGTTCACCGTACCCCCGGCCTGCGTCAGGGTGCCTCGCGCGCCCGAGACCACCCCGACAAGTACGTTCGATGCCCGCCATGTTCCATTGGAGATCGTCATTTGGCCGGTCCCGTTGTCGCCAATGTAGGTGTTGCCGTTGGTCGTCGTGACCAGCCCTCCCGTTAACCACACGGTCCCGGTCGCGGTCGAAACGTATCCGAGGTACATTCCGTAACCGGGTTCAATCAGCGTATTCGTGCCGCCAGCAATCGTTAACGTCCCTTGCGAGCCGGCCCCGTAGCCGACCATGACATCGCCTCCCTTCCCCACCCAGACGCCGTTGGACACCGTCATCTGCCCCACACCGGAGAAGCCAACGGCGGTCACACTCCCGGTGAAGTTGGTCTTGATGAGTTGGCCACCGGTGAGCCAGACCGTGCCGGTAGCGTTCACCGAATTCCCTACCGAGAGGTACGAGGACACCACACCGGTACCGCCCGCCACGGTCAGAGTGCCCTGCGAGCCGGTACCATTGCCCAGATTCACGTCAGCCGCGAGCCACATGCCATTGGACAACGTGAGCTGGCCGACGCCGTTGCTGCCGATGTAGGTGGACGCACTGCCCACTAGCAATTGGCCGCTGGCGATTGACACCGATCCCGTGGTGGTCGAGTTGACCCCGACAACGAGATTCGAGGACAACGCAACCGTGCCCCCCGCTATCGTCAACGCCGTGGGGAAACCCAAAATGCCGTGCATGAGCGTCAGCACTGTGTTGGTGGGGACATTGAGTGTCAAGGGGCCGGGGCCGGTCAGCGTGCCGCCGAATGTGTTGGTTCCGCTGATCATGACGAGCGTGCTGGCCGAGACGCAACCGAGGCTGTTGGAGAAACTCACGGAGTCCTGTGCGATGGTGAGCGTGCTGCCGCCGAGAGTAATGGGGCCGGCGCCGAGCATGTTGGTGTCGGTGATGGCGGCCACTGCGTTGAAGAAGGCCAGCGTATTGTTGGTCGGGGGTATGGCCAATCCGCCCAGCGTCACCAAATTCGTGTTGGCCGCGCTATTGGTAACGGTGACGTCGGCGTTGTAGAGCGTCAAAGTGTTCCTGCTGCTCGGCGCGGCGATCTGCGAATCGATGAACCGGATGGCCTGTGCGTTATAAATGCAAAATGTCTTCGGGGCCGAAAAGTGAACGTTATAGAGGGTGACGTTGGAAATCAGCATCTCGGGCACGCCCCAAAGGATCCCCACGACACCACGTCCGCTGTCGGCTGACGCCGTCAGATTGCTGATCGTAATGTTCCTCCAGACCGGAGTTGAGCCGGTAACCGTCTGGACCGTGTCGGTGGAAGCCTGAAAAGGGGTGATGTTGGTGGGCGTCCCAATCGAATCGTAGTACCCGTAGATGATAATGGGGTTGGCGACGTTGGTCATGGTGAGGTCGAGATACTTCAGGTTCTGACATACTCCACCCCGGTCCCGGTCCGTCTTCATGCGAATCCCATTGTCCGTGCCACTGAAGGAGCAATTGCTCACAATTAAATCATGCACGCCTCGAACGTCGCCGACTAACTGGGTCGCAATCAGGCTTCCAATCGATACGCCATGCCCGCTTCCGAAAACACAGTTGGAGACGGTAACGTTCGCCGCCGCGCCGCCGCTGCCTCCGATCTCGATGTTATCGTCACCAACGCTGATCGAGCAGTTCCGGATCAATACGTTGGTCGAAGCCAGGTCCATCCCGTCGGTGTTGTGCGAATCAAACGGCGTATTCTCAGTAATCCCCTGAATCGTCAGGTTTATGTTGTTGCCCTTAACCATGATGTGGAACGTCGGCGGGTTCTGTAGCGTCACGCCCTGGATCAGCACATTCGAGCAACCGCTGAAATTGACCATGTTTGGACGTGCCGAGGCCAACGGAAACCACCAGTTCGTGCCCTGGCCATCGATAGTTCCCGAACCATTGATCTCAACGTCGTGCAACTTCGAACCGTTGATGAAGGTCGTGGTGCCATAATTGCTTAGCCAGGTGCTCATCGGCTGCATCCGCAGCACGGTACCGCTATTGATTTGCAAGCTGACGTTGTTGGTCAGATTGAATGGCCCGCTCAGGTAATTGGTCAACACGCCGACGGCCGCCACCACGACCGTGCCGCCGCCTACCGATGCCGCCGCGTTGATGGTGTTCTGAATCGCGGTGGCGTTGTCCGTTGATCCGTCACCGACCGCGCCAAAGCTCGTGATAGTGAAAGTATTCGCGGGTATGGTCGGCAAAGTTGGATCACCGCGAACTACCGCAGCCGGCGCGAGCACCAATAGGACAGCGAACAAAACTGCCAGGCCGGAGATGGCAGTGGGAATCTGCCTGCGCGGCCGGTGAAGATCCTGACCGTGAATTATGTCCTTGGTTCCCATTATCTGGTTATAGACCCCTGCGCCGAGCCTAGCCATACACTCCGTAACATAATACAGGCTTGGGACGCAAGCCGTATCGCCCTTTCAGTAACCTGTACCCACTCTACAGCGCCAACCGCATGCGGTAGTTCTTCAGAATTTCTGCGCGTGCAGCCAAGCCATGGCCTGACCGGACCATGCGTCGGTGATGCCGAAGCCGTGTTTGCCGATGGGTTCCCGAATGTAAACGAACGGGACGTTGTTTCTCATGAGGGCGTCAACGTATTGATCGGAATTCGCAACCGGAACGGTGGTGTCGCCGGTGGAGTGAATGATAAACGCCGGCGGCGTATCTTTGGTCACCTGCTTTTCGTTGCTGAGGAGTTCCAGGATTTCCGGAGTGGGATTGTCGCCCAGGAGGCACGCGCGAGAGTTGGTATGGACGTTCGATCCGTCGGCAAGCGTCACCACGGGATAGAGCAGGATGTGGAGGTCGGGACGGGAACTCACCCGCTCAATGGGGTCCCTGGACGTGGGATCGCCGGCATCAAAGTGCGTGGCCACGGTGCTGGCCAGGTGTCCTCCGGCGGAGAAGCCGATGATTCCGACGCGCTGGGGATCGAGACCCCATGCCGCGGCATTCGCGCGGACATAACGAATCGCCCGCTGGGCATCGTCCATTTCCGCCGGGTGATGATACTTCTTTCCAAGGCGGGACTTGAGAATGAAGGTGGTGATACCATTGGACGCGAGCCATTGGGCCGCCGGGAGACCTTCGCGCGGGGAAAGATGCGAGTAGGCGCCACCGGGCATGACTATCATCGCGGCACCGCTGGCTTTGCCCGTCGGAGGAAGAAAAACGGTCAGGGTGGGAATATCGACGGCGGGATTATCGTCTTGCTGGAGAGGCGCCCGAGCGGACCACAACCGGAGGATTTGCAAATCTTCCAACCGGACCGGGGGTTTCGTCAGGATGACGGGATCTTTTCCATCCACGGTAAAAAACGGGGATGCAGTGTTTATTTGTTTGGGTGTGAGTGTGACCAACGCGAAGGGAGCATTCGTCGTCGCCGGCGTGTCTGCTGCGGACGACGACGCCTGTACTTGGATCGCAAGAAAGACAATCGAGAGGGCAAGTAACGTGCGCATAATCTATTGATTCATGGGGCTTCACGAGTCGGTGTATTGCCAACAGCCCTCCCGACGATGTTCGACCCCGTCGCTGGCACGACCGGCGGACCCGCCGCCGTGGGAGGAATCGTAACCGCGCCATCCAGCCCGGTACCGCTGACGTTGTTGGTTCCGAGGAGCGCCCTGCTGTAGCCAGTAACCTGAATGCCATGCAGTTCGGCACCAGAGATATTGGCGAGCGTAATGCCCTTGGTGCAGGTGCCGGTGATATTGATGAGGGAGAGTCCGTCGAGCGGCTTCACCGGGGAGATCGCCACGGCGTTCACCAGCGTTCCGCAATTCACCCGGACGTTGGTGAAACGATAATTCTTCGCCGTGGGAATGCCCTCATTGCCAAGAACCGGCTCGGCGTCCTGCAGTCCGCTGTTGAGGAGGTTGATGCGAAGGAAACCGTTCGTTGCCGTCTGAACGTCCAGATTGTTTCCCGAAATATCCTCGATGAAAGCGCCACGGCCGGGGCGGCTCTTGATGTAAATTGCGTAGGTCTTGGCCTGTTTGAAGGCGCAGTGCTCGATGCGCACGCCGCGAATGCCGCCGGAGGTTTCACTGCCAATGCCGATACACGCAAAAATGTTGTCGGAGAACGTGCAATCGCGGATAAGCACATCCTCGGTGGGACGCCCTTCGCGAACCGCTTCCATGCCGCGACCGGATTTGATGGCGATGCAGTCGTCGCCGGACTCGATGTCGCAGCCTTCGATGACGACATGCTTGCAGGAGTCAACATCCACGCCGTCACTGTTGCCACCGATACTGCGAATGGTGACGTTTTTTACCACGACGTTTTCGCAGTAGGTCGGATGAATTGTCCACATGCGCTTCTGCTTCGCGGTAAAACCTTCGAAGCGGATGTCCTGGCATTCGATCGGCTCAATGACGCATGGGCGTCGCGGCATCTGGCGGCCACCAAGTGTCAGGTCTCCGGCAATCGTGCCCGGCCCAATAATGGCGATGCCGTTCGCGAGATGCGCGGAAACCAGCGCGCGGTGCGCATCGACCCAACATCCTTCCCAACGGCCTTTCACAATCGGGTAGTCGTCGAGATCAGGGCTGCCAAGCAGCGTCGCGTCTTTTTCAAGGCGTAGCGTCGTGTGGGATTTCACGTCGAGGCTGCCGGTAAGGTACTCGCCGGCGGGCACGACGACGGTGCCCTCGCCCGCGGCGGCGCAGCGATCGAGCGCGGCCTGGATCGCGGCCGTATCCTTGGTCTTTCCGTCGCCCACCGCTCCCGACTCGCGAACATTGAACGACGCTTTGGGTGAGGTGGATTCGGCCGTGCTGCCGAACCCGACGCAGCCGGACAGGAAGGCAAACGCGAGTAGCGGAACCAGACAGAATGGCTTGAGAGGCGTTGGGCTTTTCATGGGTTTACTTTGTCGGGGGTTGTTCCGGTGTCTTGGGGGCTGCGTCCGACGGAAATTGGTCGAACCGCCGTTTGACCTTCAGGCCGCGCAGCTGTTCGTCGGCAAAGTCCAGCATTGCCTTCAAGTCTTCCGGTGTGAACGCATGGGCATGATTCGCGTAGTTCGTGCCAAGGCGGTCCGTGACGCCGAACAATGCATAAGCGGGCTGTGCGCCCAGCCATGACTGCTTGACTGCGTTCTCGAGGGACACCTGATCGGTCAAGCCTTCCAGGGCGATGAAGGGCCGCGGGGCGACAAGCGCGAGAAACCAATGCTCGTCAAACGGCAATTGGTCCACGTGGCCCCAAAACTCGTGAAGATGTGGCGAAAACCAATTCGGATATTTCTTCATCATGTCCGCCAGGCCCTCTTTGCCACCGCGCCCGGCGCCGCTGAAACGGTAGGCACCAATGCCGCCGCCGCCGGTCACACCCGGTGCCGCCATCGCCAGCCGCTCATCAAAGGCCGCGGCGATCATGGCCGGCTTCCCGGTGCGCGATACGCCCGAGATGATGAGCTTGGTCTTGTCGACGAGCGGGTCTGTCTCCAGGTAATCCACAATGCGGGACACGCCCCACGCCCACCCCGCCAGCACTCCCCAATCGTAACCGGGATACGCCGGATAGAATCGCGTCGTGCGGAAAGCCCAACTGCCGTCCGCGTTGCGCAACGTGGTGTCCTCTGCGCAATCGTTGTTGATAAAGAGGACATAGGCGTAACCGCGGCGGAAAAATTCACGGTTGCGTCCGGCCACGGCTTCGGGATCGGTGTTGTCTGGTCGGGGACCACGACGACCGGCGGGTTGATTCGTGGGATTGCCAGAACTCGTTGTATCGTTCGTCGATTCCGTCGTGGGAACGACCGGCAATAATGCGTCAACACCGTGACCTTGCCCCGGCGGGTGTGCCAGGGTCGGTAGCGGCGTAGCTCCCGGAGCCGTTCCGCCCGGCGTGATCACCGCCGGGAACGGCCCTTCACTGTCCGTGGGTGTGAAGATGCCAATGTCCAATCCCAATTCCCCTTTCGGCCCGAAGGTGAGGTGCACCAGCCGATACTTCACCTTTCCATCCAGCACCAATTGCGACTTGATCTCGCGCCCCTTCACGTTTCCCGGCGAAGGGGGCATCTGGCCGATGGCGTAGTATTCGAGGATCCGTTTGATCTCCTCACGGCGCTTTTTCCATTGTTTGACCGTCATGACCTTTTGCCCGTTGTTCATCGTCAGCGCATCGGGCAGACCGGTTCGCACCGGCAAATCATTCACGCCCGGCAACACATCCATCTTGGTCTTGATGGGTGGCAAGGGAATTTCTCGCGGGTCCGGTCCGTCATTGGAGTTGGCCGACTGGGCTCTGCCCGCGACCGGCCAAAGTCCAACAGTCGCGCAGAAAACCAGAGCAAGCAGCGCCGCGGAATGAGCTTTCGCGAGCATGGCTGTAACTAATAGACTATTGACCCACGTAAGTCGAATGGGTTTTGTCGCCCGTAAGGACCAATTGGCGGTGCCCTGTGAGTGCCGTTGTACCTTGGAATCAAGGCTTAACGTGTCGCGGGCAGAAAACAAGAAGGCCAACCGCCGGACGGCTCGGTTGGCCCTCTCCCTCAAGATCTGAGTCGATCACTCCCCATGCTGACTGACGTTTAACAATCCAAAGATGTTGAATGTACTCGCCAGCCTTCTTATCGCTTCTCCAGGCGGAAGTGAATCAAAACCTGGGGCAAAAGTCCAGTAAATTCGGCGTGGCATGGGAGACCAGATGTGTCCACCCGGCAGTGCGCGCCCACATACGGCGGTACCAGCTACGCCAGAGTTGACCACGGAAACTTCCAAAGCCATGTTACTGGTACATTGAATACACACGCGCCAGCATCGAGTCCCCTTGCCGGACCGAAAGGCTCGTGGCTGACGGGAAACCTGACGGATTTCGGGCAGGACCCGCTCGGCTTCCTGGAGAAATGCGTGCGGGATTATGGCGATTTTGTCCCGGTACGATTTCTCCACCAGAAGATCTATCTGCTGAACGATCCAGCGGATATCGAGGATGTGCTGACGACCCAGGCCCGCAACTTCCGGAAAACCCTCGGGTACCGCACCCCTGTCATGCGGCGGATTTTCGGGGCAGGCCTCGTGACCAGTGAGGGAGAACACTGGGTTCGCCAACGACGCCTCGCGCAACCGGCCTTTCATCGGGACCGCATCGCCACGTATGCGAAGACCATCGTCGGGTTTACCGAGGAAATGATCGCGATCTGGAAAGACGGTGAGACCCGGGACATCCACCACGAGATGATGCAGATGACGGTTCGCGTGGTTACGAAGACGCTTTTTAATTCTGCAGTGTCCCCAGAACTTAATGAAGTGATCGCCAGTTCAAGCGTGGTCATGGAACGCTTCACCACGCAATGGAAATGGTATCGGGCGCTCTTCGGGCTGCTGCCCTCGGTCATGTCGTGGCGTTTTTCGCGGGGGATGCGTCGGCTGGATAATTTTATCTACGGTCTCATCCGCGAAAGACGCGCCAGCGGCGAGGATGCGGGCGATCTGTTGTCGATGCTGCTGCAGGCCCGCCACGAAGACGGCAGCGGCATGAGCGATGAACAGTTGCGGGATGAACTGACCACCTTGATGGTGGCTGGGATGGACACGACGGCGCTGGCCTTGTCGTGGACTTTTTATTTGTTGTCGCAGAATCCCGATTCGGTGGCGCTTCTCCACGAGGAACTCAAACGTGTGCTCGGCGGGCGCGCGCCCGGCTTTGCCGACCTGCCACAGTTGAGCTACACGGAGATGGTGATAAAGGAGACGATGCGCTTGTACCCCTCGGTCTGGATTATCGCCCGCGAGGCGCTCCAGGATTGCGATGTTGGCGGCCGGACCATCAAGGCGGGCGAATCGTTGTTCATGAGCCAGTGGCTGAAACATCGCGACCCGCGCTATTTCAAAAATGCCGGGAGCTTCCTGCCGGAGCGTTGGCGCGAGGAAGAAATGAAGCAATTGCCGAAGTATGCCTATTTTCCCTTCGGCGGCGGTCCGCGGGTCTGCATTGGCAATTCGTTCGCCATGATGGAAGCCGTGCTGGCCCTCGCTACCATCTCGCAGAGATACCGCTTGATCGCCCCGCCCGGCTACCAGGTCGCCCCCTGGCCAGCCATCACACTCTACCCCAAAGGCGGCATCCTCTTGAAAACTGTCAGTAGATAAAAGGTTCGCTCAGGTCGAAGGCATTCTGGATGAGGCGAATGTCGTCCGGTTTTCTGGAACCATCGGCGATGATGACTTCGACGATGTCGAAACGGAAGTGAATCCGGGGGTTGCCGAGCATGCGCAGGTAATCGAGCGCGCCTTTGCTGAGGTTGCGTTGCTTGTCGTGGTCGACCGCTTCACTCGGCGCGCCAAACTGTTCAGTCTCGCGCGTTTTGACTTCGACGAACACGAGCCAGTCCTTGTGTCGGGCGACGATATCGACCTCGGCTTTGCCACTGCGGAAGTTCGTCAGGAGAATTTTGTAGCCGCGTCGGCGAAGGTATTTGGCAGCGGCCTTTTCACCGCGCGCACCCAGGATCTGCCGGGGCGTGAGGTTGCTCGTTTTTTTGAACCAGCCGAGGAACATATTCAGAGCGCGGCGAACTCTACTTGCACAGGCTCCACGGCATTGCGCACGGGGGCAAAAGAACGGCGGTGCACAGGCGATGGGCCGTATTGCCCGAGCGCGGCCAGGTGCTCGGGCGTTCCGTAGCCTTTGTGTTGGGCAAAGTTATACTGGGGAAACTGTTCGTGAAGTTTCAGCATCAGGCGGTCGCGCGTGACCTTGGCGATGACGCTGGCGGCAGCAATGGAAAAGCTTTTGGCATCACCTTTGACAATCGCTGTTTGTTCCACACCCATGAGCGGTACTCGCAGGCCATCGACGAGAACGTGGTCAGGATGAACGTACAGATTGTCCAGGGCAAGCTGCATAGCGCGCCAGGTGGCGCGGAGGATGTTGTAGTGGTCGATGACATCCACGTCCGAGATGCCGACCGCCCAGAGAAACTCGGGATTGGCCGTCAGCTCGGCGTAGATTTCCTCGCGCTGCTTTTCGGAGAGCTGCTTCGAGTCGGTAAGCGTCTTGTGTTTGAACTTCGGGGGCAGGATCGCCGCAGCCGCCACGACGGGTCCCGCCAACGGCCCACGGCCGGCCTCGTCGATTCCCGCGATAATCTGCGCTCCGGCTTTGAAAACTTTCTTTTCGTACCGGAGCATGGCACGCGTTACGGGTTACGCGTCGGCGACCTTGGTGGCCGTCTTGCCGATGCGGTCGCGCAGGTAGTAGAGCTTGGCGCGACGCACTTTGCCGGCGCGCTCGACTTCGATCTTTTGGATGAACGGCGAGTGCAAGGGGAACACGCGCTCGACACCTTCGCCGTAGCTGATGCGGCGCACGGTGAATGTCTCGGCGATACCGCGGCCCTGCATGTTGATCACGATGCCGGAAAACGCCTGCACGCGTTCGCGGTCCGCTTCCTTGATACGCGAATACACCTTGATGGTGTCGCCCACCTTGAAGGGGACGAGGTCCTTGCGCAACTGTTCCGACTGAATCTTCTCAATGACATTCATGTTCCAACTCCTTTATCGCGTATCGCGTCTCAAATTGAAATGTTAATCTTCCTTCAATAAATCCGGCCGCCGCTCTTTGGTCCGTTGCCGCGCCGATTTCGCAAGCCACCTGGCGACGGCTTCATGGTTGCCGCTCAACAACACTTCCGGCACCTGCATCCCGCGGAACTCCGGTGGCCGCGTATATTGCGGCCCTTCGAGCAGCCCGCTCGAGAACGAATCGTCGCCCGCGCTCTGTTCGTCGCCCAGCACCCCCGGCAACAGCCGCACCACCGCATCCACGAACACCGCCGCGGCGAGCGCGCCATTGGTCAGGACATAATCGCCAATGCTAACTTCTTCATCGACAAGCGCCTCGCGCACGCGTTCGTCCACACCCTCGTAATGGCCGCAGATGATGACCAGGTGCGGCTTGCGCGAGAACTCCTGCGCCCGCTCCTGCGTCAGCGGAGCACCCTGCGGCGTCATCAAGACCACGCAGGATTCTTCCCGCCGAATTGTCTCCACGGCTTCAAAGATTGGCTCGGGCTTCATGAGCATGCCCGGTCCACCACCGTACGGCTTGTCATCGACGACGCGGTGTTTGTCGTGTGTAAAATCCCGCAGATTATGCACCCGCACGGCAACCAATCCGCTCTTCTGCGCGCGCTTGAGGATGCTTTCGTCGAGCGGCCCCTCGAAGATGCGCGGGAACAACGTCAGTACGTCAATTTCCATTCCGGCTCCCGCAGCCCGGGCCGCGTGCTCACTCCACCACTTCTGGCGGTGACTGTGGCGGCGGCGCACCCTCTGTGCGACGGCCTTCGGGTTCGATGATTTCGAGCATGGCCCGCTTGCCCTGCTTGGCGGCGGCGCTGGTCAGCAAGGTACGGATCGCCGTGATGGTGCGCCCGCTCTTGCCAATGACCTTGCCAATATCCGTCTGGTTCAACCGCAGTTCAAAGATCACGGCGTGTTCGCCGTCGATTTCGCGAACATCGACTTCCTCCGGGTGATCGACCAAGCCCTTTGCTACGTATTCGATAAACGCTTTCATGTGCGCGCTCCCATCGTCGGCCACCCGCCAGCTACCGTCAGGCCGCTTTCGTCGCGGCTGCAGCCTTCTCCGCTTTCTTCAAAAAGCTTCGCACTGTGTTGCTGGGTTGCGCACCTCTCTGCATCCAATGCTTCACCCGCTCCAAGTCCACCTTGAAATTCTCGCCTGCCTTGCGGGGATCGTACGTCCCCACGTTCTCGATGAACCGCCCATCGCGCGGGCTCCGTCCATCGGCTACCACAATACGGTAGCACGGCACGTTCTTCGTTCCCACTCGTCGTAGTCTGATTCTTACCGGCACTTGTTGTCACCTCCCCAATCGCATCTTCGGCAACGCTCCCTTGCGGGTCATCGCCTTTTGCATCTTACCCATTTCCTGCATCATTTTCTTCATGGCATTGAATTGCTTCAATACATCATTCACCTCAGCGACGCTCGTACCGCTCCCCGTCGCAATCCGCGTGCGTCGACCCGCGTTCAAAATCTCGGGACGGCGTCGCTCTGTGGGTGTCATCGACTGAATGACCGCCTCGACGCGCTTGAGTTGCGACTCACCACCGCTGAGGTCAGGCATTTTACCCATTCCGGGCAGCATGCCAAGTAGATTCTCCAGCGGCCCAAGCTTCTTAAGCTGTTGCAGTTGCGACAGAAAGTCCTCCAAATTCAGGCTCTGATCGGCGATTTTTCCCTGCAATTCCTCTGCTTTCCTGGCGTCAAAAGCATCCTGAGCCTTCTCGACGAGACTAACCACGTCGCCCATTCCGAGGATCCGGCCTGCCATCCGCTCGGCATAAAATGGTTCCAAGTCATCGAGTTTTTCGCCAACACCCGCAAACCGGATCGGCTTGCCCGTGACCGCCCGCATCGAAAGCGCCGCGCCGCCGCGCGCGTCGCCGTCAAGTTTCGTCAGCACAATCCCCGTGATATTCAGGGCCTTGTCAAAATGCTCGACGATATTCACGGCCTCCTGCCCCGTCGCCGCGTCGGCCACCAGCAAAATCTCCTGTGGGGCCAGCGCCTCACGCATCCGCACCAGTTCTTGCACCAGGGCCTCGTCAATGTGCAAACGGCCCGCCGTGTCAAAAATCACGACGTCGCGCTTTTGGGACTGCGCGAAAGCCGTCGCTTGTTTGGCTATCTTCACCACATCGTTCTCGCCGCGCACGGAAAACACCGGGATCTCCACTTGCTTCCCGAGGGTTTCCAGTTGGTCGATCGCCGCGGGACGGTGCACGTCACACGCAACCAACAACGGCTTGCGCCCCTGTTTGGCCAGCAGCTTCGCCAACTTCCCACACGTCGTCGTCTTGCCGCATCCGTGCAGCCCCACCATCATCCAATTCCCCTGCGGCAGCGCACGACCGCCGGGCGCGCCGTCTTCGGCCCCCCCCATCAACGCGACCAACTCATCGTGCACGATCTTGATGATCTGCTGTCCCGGCGTGATACTGGTGAGAACCTCCTGCCCTAGCGCGCGCTGCTTCGTACGCTCAATGAAATCCTTTACAACCTTGTAGTTGACGTCGGCTTCAAGCAACACAAGACGCACCTCACGAAGCGCGTCCGCAACGTTTTTTTCGGTCAGCTTGCCGAAGCCGCGCAGGTTTTTGAATATCCCCTGCAGTTTGTCTGAAAGTGAATCGAACATGGCTATTCTCGCCCGCAGGCAATATCAGTCTTCCCCGCAATTGCGCAAGGAAATTTGCCGCAAAGAGAAAGGGCGGGCCCAAGCCCGCCCTCTCCTGCCAAACCAGCAATTAATCGGAGCTATTTCTCTTTGTCGAAGTCCTTCAGGGCCTTCTCGCTGGGAGACTTGAGTGCATTCTGCTGTTTCGCGGCAGTATCCTGCACCTTCTCCAGGTACTTCCAAGCCCCATACGCCAGGGCGACCAATGCCGCAAGCAGGAACAGCTTTTTCATTCCGCCACGCGCTCGATCTTCGCTCCCAGAAGCCGAAGCTTTTGGTCGATGCGTTCGTAACCGCGGTCGACGTGATAAATGCGATTCACTTCCGTCTCCCCGTCGGCGGCCAGTCCCGCCAACACGAGCCCCGCGCTTGCGCGCAGATCGCTGGCCATCACCGGCGCGCCGCTGAGCCTCTTCACGCCTTTGACAATGGCACTGGCGCCCTCGAGCGAAACATCCGCGCCGAGCCGTGCCATCTCGCTAATATGCATAAACCGGTTCGGGAAAACCTTTTCCGTAATCACGCTGATGCCCGGCGTGACGGTCATCATGGCGCTCATTTGTGCCTGCATGTCTGTCGGGAAACCGGGATAGGGCATTGTGATCACATCGACGGGTTTGAGATCGCCGTTGCTCCGGACGCGGATCGTGCCGTTGTTGCGCTCAACCGTAACCCCGCATTCCTCAAGTTTATCGCGTACGGCGCTGAGGTGCTCGGCGCGTGCGCCGTGAATCTCAACGTCACCGCCCGTAATCGCTGCCGCGGCCATGAACGTCCCGGCTTCGATGCGGTCGGGGATGACAGTGTGCTCCGCGCCGTGCAGTTCCGTGACGCCTTCAACCTCGAGCATGTGACCGCCAATGCCTTTGATCTTGGCGCCCATCTTGATGAGAAAGTTCACCAGGTCTTCAATCTCGGGTTCACACGCCGCGCCTTCAATCCACGTTGTGCCCGTGGCCAGCACTGCCGCCATCAGGACATTGGCGGTCCCCAGAACGGTCGAGCCGAAGCGCCCACCCATAAACACGTCGTTGCCGATCAATTCGTTGCAGCGTGCGTGGACGTAGCCGTTCTCAACCACCACGTCCGCGCCGAGCCGTTTGAGCCCTTTGATGTGCTGGTCGATCGGGCGGTCGCCAATGACGCAACCACCGGGGAGCGAAACTTTGCAGTTGTGCAAGCGAGCCAGTAACGGCCCGAGCAGGCAAACCGACGCGCGCATTTTGCGGACAAGTTCGTACGGCGCAACGCCCAGCGGATGTCCCGCGCGCACCTCGACGACCCCTTCCGTCTTGTGATGCTCGACCTTCACGCTCAACCAGCGCAGGATGTCGCACATGAACTGGATGTCGCTGAGATTCGGTACGCCACGGATAACGCAGGGTTCGCTCGTGAGCAGTGTGGCGGCGATAATTGGTAAGGCGGCGTTTTTGGAGCCGCTGATCTGAACGGTCCCGCGAAGCGGATTTCCCCCACTGATAATAATCTTTTCCATAGCCACCTCCTTGGTGTGAGCTATTTATTCTACTGCCGCCGGGCTTCCCAGGGCCCGACGCTACTTCTTGGGCTGAGCCACGATCACGCGCTCATGTCCCTGTAAATCTTTCACCACTTCAACTACTTCATGGCCTTGTTGGCCGAAAATCCCTTCGACAGCCGCTCGCTGTCCCGCGCCGATTTCCAGCGCCACAAACCCGGAGGGAGACAATACACGCCTGGCATCCATGACCAAGCGTCGGATAACTTTGAGTCCATCCTCACCCGCCGCAAGTGCGCGTACGGGCTCAAAGTCTCTAACCTCCTTGGGCAGCTTCGCCAATTCCCCATCCGCGATGTACGGTGGATTTGAAACGATCGCCTCCACCACGAAGCTATCTGGGAGTGCTTGTAGCAAATCGCTTTCCAGAAAGCGAATGTTTTTTTCGGTTTGATGCAACGCGGCGTTCCCTCGCGCCACTTCCAATGCCTCAGGACTCACATCCAACGCGGTGATTTCAACGTCCGGCAGTTTCTTCGCCAGCGCAATCGCGATGCACCCACTCCCCGTCCCCACATCGACTATCCTCTGCGGGGATCGCCGCGCCACCGCTTCCACCAACAGCTCCGTCTCCGGTCTCGGAATCAATACGCGCTTATCTACCAGAAGTTTCAACCCACAAAACTCCACCTCACCCGTGATGTGCTGCAACGGCTCGCCCGCGATACGCCGCTTCACCATTTCCCGCAGCTTGACCAGCGTCCCCTCATCCAACTCCCGCTCAAATTCCAGATACAACTCCATCCGCTTTTTCTTCAACAAATGCGCCAGCAACAACTCGATGGTCAGCCGCGGACTCTCAATCCCCTGCTTCTCAAAGTAGGGCTTGGTCTTGTTGATCACTTCCAGGATCGTCACGGTGGGAGACTACACGAACCATCCTGCGCGCAAAAGACGAAAGCCGAACACCCCCTACTCTTGGACGATCTCTACCGGCGTCCCGATAATCACCATCTGCGCCAGCCGTGTGGCGTTCCAATTGGCGAGGCGGAAACAGCCGTGGGAAAATGTCTTGCCGATCTGATCGGGGTGCGGCGTGCCGTGAATGCCGTAACCCGAACGGCTGAGGCCAATCCACGCGTCGCCGACCGGGTTGTGCGGGCCGGCAGGCACGATCAACTTGCCATAGCCTTTTTGCTTGTCATCCAACTCCGGGAAATTCACGGGGTCGAAGGTGTAGTTGGGGTTGATCGCCACGGTCTGCACGGTGAGCTGTCCCGGCGTCCGCTTTTCCTTGTCAGCCGCGATGGAACACGGGAAGAGCGCAATGATTTTGCCGTCGCTGTCGTACGCGGCAATCGTTTTCGCGGAAAGATTGACGCGCAGTTTGGCCACGGCGATGTGTCTCGCGGGAGCGATGTTGAGCAGCACCACCGTTTGATTCGACTGGATCGATTTCCAATCGGTGATGCCGGGATTAAGTGTCCGTATCAAACCTTCGGACGCGTGGCTCTTCTCGGCAATCATTTCCAGCACCGTCTCGAACCACATGTTCGTTAGTTGCGAACGTTCCAGCCAGTCTTCGGAAACGTGCGTCAGTTTCACAAGATCCTCAACCGTGACAACGTAGTTCGTGTAATTGGGCCGCCCTGCTGGAAAATTAATGGCCGTGTCGTTATCGAACTTACCGGTCGGCTTCAGGTCATGGGCTTGTTGCCAGGCAGCCAGCGCTTGCTCCGTACCCGCGCCCCATTTCCCATCAATCTGCCCAGGCGAAAATCCCACGTCATCCAGTCCAATCTGCACCGAGATGATGTCGTCGCGCGACATCCTGGGCACGGCTTCCTGACCATACGTTGCCGCAGCAAGCAACAACTGGATGGCGGCAAGTATGCGAATCATAGGGCCATCACGCCGTCGTCTCGGCGAGCCGCTGCGTGAGATCATCGGTCATAAGCGCGCCAATCAGATCCTCCAGATCACCCTCCATGATGGCGGGGAGATTTTGGATCGTGACATTGATGCGGTGATCGGTGACGCGGTTCTGCGGATAATTATAGGTGCGAATCTTCTCGCTGCGGTCGCCGGAGCCGATCTGGGTGCGGCGCGCAGCCGACATTCTCGCCTCTTCTTCTTCCTGCTTGTGGGCGAGGAGGCGCGACCGCAGAACCCGCAGAGCCTTGGCCTTGTTCTTGATCTGCGAACGCTCATCGGCGCAGCGCACGATCAACCCGCTCGGCTTGTGATTGATCTGCACGGCGCTGTCGGTCGTGTTCACGCCTTGGCCACCCGGCCCGCTGGCGCGACACACGGTGATTTCCATGTCCTCGGGCCTGAGTTGGACATCGACTTCCTCAGCCTCAGGCAACACGGCAACGCTGGCGGTCGACGTGTGAATGCGCCCTTGCGCCTCGGTCGCGGGAACACGTTGCACACGATGGACGCCGCTCTCATACCGCATCTTCTTGTAGATGTCCTGCCCCTGGATGGAAAACACGATTTCCTTGAAACCGCCGCGCTCGCTGGGGCTCGTATCCATCACCTCAATCTTCCACCGTTGCGCGTCCGCATAACGATTGTACATGCGGAAAAGATCCCCCGCGAACAAGGCCGCCTCATCGCCACCCGTGCCCGCCCGAATTTCGATAATCGAGTTGCGCGAGTCATTCGGGTCGGGTGGAACAAGTCCCAGTTGGACGTCCCGGTACAACTTCTCCAGCTTGCGCTGCAAGTCGTCGAGTTCGCCTCGGGCCAGTTCGGCCATCTCCGCGTCCCCGGCCGTGACCAGTTCCTGGTTCTCGGCCATCTGTTTCTGGACCGCCTCGGCAGCGCTGTAATCACCCAACAGCTTCTTCAGGCGCAGCAGTTCGCGCGCGAGGTCACCGGCGCGGCGTTGATCGGAGTACACCGCCGGATTGGCGAGCTCGGCCTCGAGTTCACCCGCTCGCTTGCGGAATTTATCGATGTTGGGTAGCGCGTTCATTTCTAGCCTGTCATCCGGGAAAGCAAAAAACTTCGTCCCGAAGAATTTCGGGACGAAGTTTCAGAAAAAGCAACTACTTCGTCTTCTTGGCGTACCGCTTCTGGAACCGTTCAACGCGGCCCGCGGTATCGACAAACTTCTGCGTGCCGGTAAAGAAAGGATGGCACTTGGAGCAGATGCCGATACGCATGTCTTTTCGCGTGGAACGCGTCTTGAGAATGTTCCCGCACGCGCAGTGAATCACCGCGTCAACGTATTCTGGATGTATCTTGGCTTTCATGGTCAGGGCCGCGAAACCTACACGACCAAGCGCCCCGTTGCAAGTCGAATCTGCGGACCGTGAAAACCTCCCGAAAAGCTCCCTTCCCCGTCGATGGAAAGCACCAAGTTGAAGGGCGTCCGCGCCCACTGCCCCATTGCAATCCCCGCCCGCGTCTGCTACTTTGCAGGACCATGAGCAAGAAGGCTAAAGCCGTCAAGACGAAGAAGAAAGCGTGGCTGTTGGGCCTCGGCCTCGACGCCAAGGACGGCCATACCCGCATCACCACCGGCGAGAATTTCAAGCTGGTCGGCGGCAGCGAGGAAACGCACGGCTCGATGCAGGAGAAGGCCGTCAAGGTGAACGAGCAACTCAAGCGTCGCGGCAAAACCCTCGAGACCGTTGACCACGAAGAGTTTTACGAGATCGCAGACAAAGTCGGTATGCCTCTGCTCGATGCGCAACGCGCCCGACAGAGAAACTGAAGGGCGGTAGGCATTCCTCTTTCCCACCATCGATCTCAATGATCGTGTGCATTGATTCCCGTTTTCACCATTAAGCTCGACGCTTGTTACGCGGTGTCCTTCTGATCAAGCTGCCTTCGCAGAATCTGCCGTTCCTCCCAACAATTTTCTCCGTTAATATCCCGATAACCCCTCTCCTCCTCGATTCCTTTCGCAATCTCAGGTCGCAAGGCAACTACGACAGCC
This sequence comes from Verrucomicrobiota bacterium, assembly GCA_003152315.1. Taxonomy (GTDB): domain Bacteria; phylum Verrucomicrobiota; class Verrucomicrobiia; order Palsa-1439; family Palsa-1439; genus Palsa-1439. The sequence goes on along the minus strand of PLZV01000027.1, from coordinate 38,208 downwards.
TGATCGCGAATCGATATGACTTCCTCTTCGGTCAGCGGAGAGCCCTTTGCTCTTTCACGATTGAGAAGGACCGTGGAAAGGCTTGGGATAAAAAAGAGTGCCAATTCCTCATCACTCATAGCGCGCTCATGAGCCTCCGCGAAAAGGCCACTGTGGTCTAATACGTCTTGCGCAGATTGCTCGGGAGGATATTCAACTCGTTGCGGTACTTCGCCACGGTGCGTCGCGCGATGGGAATGCCCTGCTCTTTAAGGATGGCGACGATCTCCTGATCCGACAGCGGCTTCAACGGATCTTCGCGTTCGATGAGCTTCGATATCTGCTCTTTCACGCTCGTGTTGCTCATCGCCCCGCCCGACGCGGTCTCAAAACCCGGCGTGAAGAAATACTTCATCTCGTACAAACCCTGCGGCGTCTGCATGTACTTGTTGGCCACCGCGCGGCTGACCGTCGTTTCATGCACGCCCACCACTTCCGCCACCTGCGCCATCGTCAGCGGCTTCAAACACGAAATGCCCTTCTCCAAAAATTCCCGCTGCCGTTCCACGATCACCTTCGCGATATTATAAATCGTCTGCTGCCGCTGGTGAATGCTCTTGATGAGAAACTTGCCCGCCCGGATCTTGTCGCGAATGTAGTCCTTCGCCTCATTGGACTTCTCATTGCTCGCCATCAACTCCTTGTACGTATTGCTGATGCGCAAGTGCGGGATCTGCTCGTCATTGAGCAGCACCACGTAATCCTCGCCGATCTTCTGCACCACCACGTCCGCCGCCACGTACTGTTGCTGCTCGGTCGTGAACATCCGTCCCGGCTTCGGCTCCAGCGTGGAAACAAAATTCGCCAACTTCTGCACCTGCTCGACCGTGAGATTCATCGCCCGCGCAATCTCGGGAAAACGTTTCCGCCCCAGGTCGTCCAGATGCTGGTTGACCAGCACCGCTTCAATCGTCTCCGACTTCCCGAGCCGATCCAACTGAATCAACAAGCACTCCTTCAAATTCCGCGCGCCAACCCCGACGGGATGGAAGGTCTGCACCAGCTCCAGCGCTTCCTGCAGATGCTCCAGCGGGATGCCCGAACTGACCGCCAACTCCTCGATCGGCGTGAGCAAATACCCGTCGTCATTGATGCTGCCGACGATCAACTCGGCGACCTTGCGACGGTCCTCGGCTATGTTTGCAAAATTGAGTTGTTGCAGCAGGTGTTGCTGCAGCGATTCCTGTTGGACGATCGAATCGAAAAAGTGTTGGCGTTGCTCTTCCTGCTCGGGGGAACGTGACCGCACCGTGTTGGTCTGCGAAAAGTACTCCCGCCACTCGTCATCGAGCTTCGAGAGAACCTCAAACTCCTCCTTGAACTCCGCCCGTTCCTCGGCCGTGACACCCTTCTCGACTTCCACCTCGGGGACCACTTCGCCTTCCGGCGATTCGATCTCGACCGTCGGTTCATCCTTGGGAATCTCTTCAAGCAGCGGGTTCTGCTGCAGCTCTTCCTGCACCAGCGTGCGCAATTCCAGCGTCGGCACTTGCAGCAAATGAAGACTCTGCTGCAGTTGCGGCGCCAAAATCTGCTGCAACGACATCCGCTGAACTTGATGTAATCCAGGTCCTGCCATGTCTTTTTCCTCTCGGCTCGACGAATTCAACTATAGGCGCGGCAGGAAACAAGTAAAGGGGAAAGATTCTCAACGCCCCGCCCCACAGGTCGTTGTCGGCCGCGCCTCGTTGTGCGCGGGTCTCCCGACCCCGCACCGTTTCGGGCCCGACCTCTCTCGCTGTGCGCCGGTCTCCCGACCGCGCATTTTGTCCGACCGAAGGTCTCCCGTTGTAGGCCGCGTGCCCTCACGCGGCGTCCGATGGTTTCGACCGGTCGTGTCCCAAAACTGAGCCTGTCGAATCGAGTCAAACGAAGGCGCGCCGCCTCGTAGCATTTCCAATCCCATAGAATTGCAAGAACATTCAGAAACGGTACAAATCCACCAAAAAACCAGAAAAAACAGCCCTCCGGTGGGTTCGTTTTCCCAAAACGAACCCACCGAAAATCGGCTAACATTTCTGTCACTTCTATTTGCCTCACAATCACTTAACCCTTGTTTTTGCCGTCGAAAACGGTGGGTTCGTTTCGCAGAAACGTATATCGGCCACCCAAGGCTTTGCTTTAGTAGCATTTTCGCACGTACAGCGGCACACTGGTTCCATTTTGTCCGCCATAAGTTTGCCGAGTGAAGTAGTCACTGCGACTAATGGCGGATCCTTTTGCCAATAGCATATTGAAGACCTTACCACTATCGGAATACGATGTCAAACCACATTCTCGCTCGCTGCTTAACCGACCGAAGGTCTCTCAGCAGGCCGTCTCACCACTTTTCTAAAGGCGCTGCCGTTCAAGTTCACCAGGCTGTAAGCGTCCCGTATTTCCCGTTCAAGTGTTCCATAATTGTCGTGTTTTGATCTAGAGAGAATTGCATCCACTCGACCGTTAAAAGCAACAATCACAAACTGTATGGCGGTCTCTCGCCGGTTGGCTTCGACGTAATCACAAGTCGCCGCCTCACCTTGCTCAACCATGCGTCTTGATAGGTCGCGCGCGGACTTGAGCGCTTCACCTGCGGCGGTGTAACCAAATTCTATGGCAAGTTCATCGAGCAGACTGCGTGTTGGAATAATGTAACGATCTCCATACCCGTCAATGACATTGCGCATGGCTTCGGCGGCTCGTTCCAACAGTTGCTTGTCACGAAGAGCAGTATAGGCATCACCTGCGATTTGCTCCGCGCGTTTGTTGGCTTCTTTGAAAATACGCCCAGCGTCAAGCGTTGCTTGATTGAGTAAGGCGTCGGCCTGTTCGCGGATTTCTTTAGCTCTTTGGATTGCCCGCGCTCGCTCGTCGGCAGCTACGCTACGGGATTGTTCCAGCAAAGCATGCGCCTCCGCAAGCAAACCGTTCGCTTCTTTCATTGCGGCGGCAAGCTGACGTTGCACTTCAGCTTCGGCATCCCGAAGTCCCTCATATTTCTTAAGCGGTTCAAACTCCTTTGTGGTCTTGGAAACAAGGGCGTCAGCCGTATCCTGGATTCTGCGCGCTTCCGTCTCATAATGCTGTCGAATGCGCTCCGATTCTTGCTTCATTTCAGAAAGTTGTTGATCGATCTGCCTTTGAGCATCGGCGACAGCCGCTTGCGCTTCGCCGTACGTACGCTGTGTTTCAGATTCGTACCGCTGACGTGCACTTTCGGACTCTTGCTTTGCAGCAGCTACTTCTCCGTCCCGCTGAGCAACAAGGGCCTCAAGCTGCCTGCTCTTGAAGAACGCAGCCATAAATAGACCAAAAAGAATGAAGGCAAGAATTACAAAGAATGCGATCATGACGATGGACTGTTTTGCAGGCTAGGCACACTTAGATGCGGATTCAATCCAGCAATTTTTGACGCTATGTCCTCGCGCATCTTCTGGACACTATCAAGGAGATCGCGAAAGCCCATATCCTCAATTGCAGTCCGCACAGTATCTGCAGGCGTCAGTGGTATGATGGCTTGAAATAACTCCGATTTCCGAGACGCCTTGAAGTTGCTACGATGTATAAAGTTTTCCACCGCTTCAGACGGATCCAGCTTCTCAAAATCAAGTCGAGCAATAACCGCGCGTGGTACAATTACGGATAACACTGACTGCTCTCCCGTCTGACCCGTGCGAGGATCGAACACATCCGCGAACGCTGTAATCAACAAGGTTTCCACCGGTAGCAAGGCAAACACCTCACGTGCTACACGAAGCACGCACGCGCTTAGATAGTCTTGATAAATCTCGTGAAAGCGTCCCTTCGGCATCGGCTTGATGGAAACTTTTCCACTGGCCGTCAGAGTTTTTGCCTCCGACGGAATAACCTGCTTGCCGTTCGCCTTCAGTTCGCACTCGATCAGCTTTGCGTTGTGAACTGTGAAGTGAAGTGAGGAGCCAAGCTCTGAAATCTCACCGAAAGGGCTGAATTCTGATAAAGCTTCGATGTATGCCGTGTGATCTCCAGCAAGAATGCGCTGCGATAAACCATTCATCCGCTCCCATTCGGCCCGCTCTTTTAAATAACTTTGCGTTGCTTCCTGAAATGCCTGCTCGTCCTGCAACCGAGCCTGCTCAACCGTTGCCTCCAAACCTTCCTTCTGCGATGGAAGTGCAACCGTCATTTGATGTTTCGCACGATATTCATGATGCGAATTCCGCTGTGGAATAGGAGGAGGTAGCGAAGCCGCGAGCGCTGCCCAGTCCCAAGTTTGGCCTTGCTCCTTGTGAACCGACAAAAGCACTTCTAGTTGATTCTCGTAAGTCGCAACCTCTAGGTGAGCTTGTTCGATTGCCGAGAGCTTGGCACGGTCCTTGAATTGACGGGCCAATTCACGAAGGCGGCGCTGAGCGTCACGCTGCTGTCGTCGCTCAGCAGCTTCCATTGCACGAAGTGTTCCTTTCCACCCCATTCTAGTAATAACTTCTTGCGCAACGTTCAGGGCCCCAATGGCGTCATTAGAATTGGGAAATTAGAATACAGTCAGTGACCCATACCGACAAGGTATTTGCGTCTTGGTTATCCCAGAAGCCGTCGTCCGCTACCGCTTCGAATAAATATACGGAGCCGCATCTCTTCTTTCTGTAAGTGGCTTCCGATGTAGGCGCCCGCTCGGAAAGGGGCAGAGGCAAACGGGCGGGACGCCCGTTCTACGAGGGAGGCGGGGGGTGGCAACGCGCGTATTCTCCCAGCCTACCTCGATACGAGGCTGGCTGAATTGAAGTGGGCTGTCGTCGTGCACGAGTTGGCCCTCAAGCAACGGGAAGAACAGCGCTATCTAAAGGAACGGCTTCGTGACGAAGAGAAAGCAAGGAAGGAGTATGAGCAGAAAATGCGCGAAGCGATAAAGGAGGAGGAACTGAAAAGAACGGCGCTGGAGGAAGCAGAAAAGAGACTTGCCCAAGCGCATGCTGAAGAGAAAGCGCGGTGGGAGCAGGAAGTGCAGAGACTACGCCAAGAGCGAGATGACGCCGCGCAAAAGAAACTTACAATTGCGCAGCAGACGAAGAAGGGACACGTTTACATCCTCTCCAACATCGGCGCTTTCGGTCCGGGCGTTTACAAAATTGGGCAAACACGGCGGCCCGACCCGCAGGAACGTGTTGATGAACTTGGTAATGCAAGTGTGCCGTTCGAGTTTGATGTTCATGCGCTGATTGAGAGTGAGAATGCCCCTGTGCTTGAGCACAAACTTCACAGACTGTTTCTGGCGATGCAAGTCAACAAAATGAATACTCGCAAGGAGTTCTTCCGTGTGACCCTAACGGACATTCAACAAGAGGTTGAGAAACTAAAGCAAGGTGAAGACTTCACCGTCAAATTGTGGACGGACAAAGCTGTTGCCACGCAATATAAAGAAAGCCTTGAAATTGAAAATAACCCGCAAGAGAAAGCAAGGTGGGTTGAGCGCCAAAAAGGCTTGGCTGATCGCCAATTGAAACTGGATTCGTTGAGGTTTTCGGTTTTGGATGACACCGAAACAGATGCGGACGGCGAAGAGACTTGAAACTTGTTTACGGCTGCCGCCGACCACACGCCAGACAGAAAAGCGGTCAGGGCATCATCAGACAATTGGAGTGTGCGACTTGTTTTATCGCCCCCCCTCGCAGAAAGCTTGGGTCAATTCCCGCTCGGTGTAGAATCTCTCGCATGGGGATGCACATCACGATTTTGGGCAGCGGTAACGCCGGCAACAGTCCAACATCCCTGTAACTTCCTTTCAACTCATCCGCCGAAGCGCTCCGTAGTATTCCCACAGCGGCCCGACCACCCCTCGTTGGCGAAGTTGGTCGGCGATCGCGGCAAAACGTGGTAGCAGTGGGCCGACGATCCAGTGGGAAGCGCGCCGGCCAAACTCAGCCAGTTGCTCCAGGACCTGCGCCCCGGTCAGCGCGGGCGAAACGTAATAGACGGGATCGAGCAGGTCGCTATCCGCGGATAGAACCCCTTCCCGCTGGGCGCGGGAGAACAGCGGCGTACCGGGATAAATGCGCATCCCCGCCAACGCAAACACGACCGCGCCGGTCAGGTGTTGCGCGTTCTCGAAACCGGCTTGCAGGGTCGACAGCGTCTCTCCCGGCCCGCCGCAGATGACGAAATGGCTGCAATGAACCCGCGCCGCGCGAGCCAGTTGGGTGGACTGGACGACGTCAGCAAAGCTGAATGTCTTGCCGTATTCAGCGAGCACCTCGTCGCAGAAACTGTCCGCGCCGAATTCGATGTGTGTCAGCCCCGCCTTCGCCATCAACTCCATCAGTTCCCGAGTGAGATTCTTCGGTCGCAGGAAGCAGGTCCACGTCAACCGGATGCCGCGCCGCAAAATGGCTTCGCAGACCCCCGCCACATGCTCGTTGGTGAGATTGAAAACGGCATCGGTGACGAAGACGTGTTTGGCCCCTTGTTGCTGGAGGCCCGCCAGTTCATCGGCAACCGCTTCGGGATCGCGCCGCCGATTCTCGCGGCCTTCGATCAGCGGATAGGTGCAGAAACAGCAGGGCAGACCGCAACCGCGTTGCGTCGAGATGTTCAGCATGGAACTGCGTTTCAAGTAATACTCCACGAGGTCCGGTTGCCGTTCGGCAGGCCCCAGCGACGCCGCTTCAACGGGAACGCGCGGGTTGATAACAATCTTCTCGCCGCGATGGTGAACCAGCCCCGGGATGGCACTCGGATCGGCGCCCGCAGCTAAGGCGTTGATGAGTCGTTCGAATGCAACCTCGCCGGCACCGTGGATGCCGTAGTCCGCCTCCGTCAACCGCAGCAGCGGTTCGGGAAAAATGGAAAACGCCGAGCCGCCAAGAACAACCGGGCACGAGCACCTGCTGCGAATCGTCCGACAAAGCGCGATGGCGTCACCGAAATAAGTCTGCCGGCTCACGAACTGAATGTCATCAATGTTGCGCAGGGATATCCCCACCACGTCCGGCCGAAATTCGGCAAGAATGTCCTCCACCGGCTCGCGCGTGACCCGGCAATCGTGCACGCGCGTCGTGTGTCCCGCCCGGTGCAGCGCCGCATCAAGATGCGCCAGCCCCAACGGATAGACCGGGTAAGGCTGGTCGCACCGATTCTGGCTGATCAAGAGAACTCGCGAAGCCATCAAGTCGATTGTAGGACCGGCAATGCGGAAAGCAATGGATAATCCCGTCCCGTTTGCCCCGGTCGCCGCGCCCTCTGTTGTGCGCCGGTCTCCCGACCGCGCACGCTGTCCCGTAGTCGCAGGCTTTAGCCTGCGTTGTAACCACGCCGTGCCGCCCTCCGTCGGCATCCACGGTTCCGAGACCGGGACTCTGTCGGCGTGCTTCCCCATCTCCACCCCTCTGAAATCTCAAATCCTGAAATCTCCAATTCAGCCTTTGTCGTCCGCAAGCCGATTGTAGGGCAGGCGGCCCGCCTGCCGTGCGCCGGCCGTTCTCCGTCTCAATGAAATCTGGAACAAAAACCAGACCAATGCTACGGTCCACACGCACGGTTGCGCATAGGACACAGACAAGGAGGCCTAGGATGAAAAACAGCAAGAACACCTACGACCTGGGAAAGATATTTCGAAAAGCGAAACGGGGGGCGTTTTTTTGCATGTTTGTGGGGGCAGTAATTGCCATCGTTTCACTCTGTGCCGGATCTATATTCTTGTTGTCTAGTCACAATATCCCTACTACTGGCCCTCGGTCTACCGCAGCAATCGCGCGTAGACAACACGAAAGCGAAGAGTTGGCGCCTTCTCAGGAGAATGTCCGGCTGTTGGCCGCAGCGGAGGCGGCGCGTGAAACTCGCGACGCAGAAGATATCCAAAGCATCATGGAGTGTGTTGCCTATTCGGTATTTATCATGGCAGCTGTAGGAGGTTATCTGTTTTACATGTCGCTATGGTACGAACGGATGATTGAAATGATTCGGAAAGAAACCGGCGCGAAGGCCCCCCAAGCGAGCATTACGCTAGAAAAGGAAGAGCTTGGTCTTTAATAAATGAACGCGAACAGGGGTCACACCTCTTCTTTCTGTTGTTGGGTACTGTCCAACTCAGGCCAGTCCCGCCGCTGAAAACCGTCTTCCCCTCTCAGAAATCTTGCGTCCCTCCCCACTCCGTGTAAAATCCCCCGCGTGGGGATGCGAATCACGATTTTGGGGAGCGGGAGCGCCGGCAATTGCACCTTGATTGAGACCGACACGACGAAACTTCTCGTCGATGCCGGTCTGAGTGGTCGCCAGATCTCACAACGCCTCGCCCTGATCAGTCGCAACCTCGAAGAAATCACGGGAGTAATCCTCACCCACGAACACAGCGACCATACCCGCGGCCTCGGCGTGCTCTGCAAAACGCGCGCCCTTCCCGTCTACGCCAATCGCCTCACCGCCGAAGCCATTTCCACCGACCCCGAATGGCAGGACCGCGTCCGCATCTCGTGGCGGCTGTTTTCCACGGGCGGCTCCTTCGAGGTGGGCGACCTACTGGTCGAATCCTTCAGCGTCCCGCACGACGCCTACGACCCGGTCGGCTACGTCATCCGCCATCCCAATTCCGGCATCGCCGTGGGAGTGCTCACCGACCTGGGCCATGCGACGAAGCTCGTGACCGAACGCATGCGCTCCATGGACGTACTGGTCGTGGAATCAAACCACGATTTGAAACTGCTGCAAGAAGACGCCGTTCGCCCGTGGGCCCTGAAACAGCGCATCATGTCCCGCCACGGCCATCTCAGCAATGACGCCGCCGCCACGCTCACCAGCGAAGTCGCCTCCGACAAACTTCGCCACGTCTTTCTCGCGCACCTCAGCCAGGATTGCAACCGCCCCGAACTCGCGCTGCAGACAGTCGGTAATCAACTCCAGAAAATCGGCGCCCGTCACATCAAGGTTGCCGTCACCAGCCAGAACAAACCGACCGCCACGCTGTCGCTATGATCATCGGCGTTCCCAGGGAGATCAAAAACAATGAGTATCGTGTCGGCCTATTGCCGGTCCATTGCGAAGCATTGACCGAAGCCGGTCACACTGTGCTCGTCGAACATCGTGCCGGCGAAGGCAGCGGCGCGCTCGACCAGGATTATCGGGCCGCCGGCGCGCGCATCGTCAGTTCCCCCCGCGTCCTCTTCCGCCGCGCCGACCTGATTGTGAAGGTCAAGGAACCGCAACCCTCGGAGATCTCCTGGTTGCGAGCCGGGCAAATCGTTTTCACGTATTTCCACTTCGCCGCCGACAAAAAACTCTTCAACGCGACGCTTCGCAGCGGCATCATCGCCATCGCCTACGAGACAATCCAGTTGCCGGATGGTTCCCTGCCCCTGCTGACACCGATGAGCGAGATCGCGGGACGAATGGCCGTCCATGAAGGCGCGAAGTATCTCGAAGAACCGACGAAAGGCCGAGGCCTGTTGCTCGCCGGTGTGCCGGGCGTCGCGCCCGCAAAAGTCACGATTCTCGGCGGCGGCATCGTCGGCGCAAACGCCGCCAAGATGGCCGCTGGCCTCGGCGCAGATGTTTCAATCCTCGACATCAACCTCAACCGCCTGCGCTACCTCGACGATGTGCTGCCGAAAAACGTCAAGACCCTGATGAGCAACACCCAAAACATCCGCGAGCAGGTACGCGAAGCGGATTTGCTCATCGGTGCTGTGTTGCGCCCCGGCGCCCGCGCGCCGATGCTCGTGTCGCGCAAGCTGGTGAAGCAAATGAAACGCGGCGCGGTCATCGTCGACGTGGCCATCGATCAGGGCGGGTGCATCGAAACCTCGCGGCCCACGACGCACGAGAAACCCACCTACCTCGTCAACGGCGTCGTGCACTACTGCGTCACGAACATGCCCGGCGCAGTCGCGCGAACGTCAACGACCGCTCTGACAAATGCAACTTTTCCCTACGCCCTGGAAATCGCCTGCAAAGGATTTGGCCGCGCCGCCCGCAAAAACCCCGCGCTCGCATTGGGGGTAAACATAGCGCGAGGCCGGGTGGTTTATCCCGACCTCGCCACGCAGTATCGAATGCCTTTGACCAGTCTCAGGGAAGTCCTTTGACCCCTCAGCGATAATAGTAACCGCGGCCGTAGTAACAGCTCGGGTAGTAATACCGGTAGACCGGCCGATAGAACACCGGCGCGCGATAGCAGTAGCCGGGATAATACGCTGGACCGTAGTACGAAGAATAGCCGCCGCACCCGTAACCGCCAAATCCAACATTGACCGACACGAACGTCCGCGCCTGCGCCGGCGCCGCCAGCAAACAGGCCAGTGTCACCACCGCCACAAATCCACCGACCACTTTAAGAATTCTTTTCATCTGAATCCTCCATTCTGCTCAATTAGACAGCCTCCATCTAAATTTATTCAGCCCAGCAGGGACCGCAATTATGGAGGGCCACGCTCTGTCGTGGCCGAACCCGCATCTAATTGAACAGCAACCTCTTACTATCCCTTCAATGCCCCCATCTGAATACCGCTAATGAACCATTTTTGCCCGATCACAAACACCACAATCATCGGCAAAATCATCATCACCGAGCCTGCCATGAGCAACGTCCACTGCGTGCTGTACAACCCCATGAACGAGAGCAGCCCGAGCGGCAGCGTCTTCATCGAATCCTGCGTCAGCATGATCAGCGGCCAATAAAAACTCTGCCAGTTGCCGAGAAACGTAAAAATCCCCAGCGTCGCCAGCGCGGGCTTGCTCAACGGCAAAATGATCGTCGTGAAAATGCGGAACAGCCCGCACCCATCAATCGTCGCCGCCTCCTCCAAATCGCGCGGTATGCTCATAAAAAACTGCCGCAACATAAACGTCCCGTACGCCGAGAACATCACCGGCACAATCAGCGCAAAATAAGAATCCAATCCCACCAACCGCCCCACATCATACGTCCGCCCAAAAAGTGAGATCACCCGCGGCGCATCCCAGTTCACAAACGGCGCGGCGACCCTCAGCCAATCGGTGATCTTCCGCATCAAAATGAAATTCGGGATCATCGTCACCGCGCCAGGAATCATCATCGTGCCGAGATAGCCCAGAAACAGCTTGTCGCGACCAGGAAACTGCAACCGCGAAAATGCATATGCCGCGCACGCGCTGGTCGTCACCTGCCCCAACGTCACGACAACCGCGACGAGAACGCTGTTCAAGTACCAGCGCGCGAACCCGCCGCCCATCCCCTGCGTCGTATCGTAGACCTTCCCGTAGTTGGCCCACTGCACCTCGCCGGGGACGAGCGCCTTGATCGGGCTGTCGACCGACTTGAATACATCGCCCGCCGGTTTCACGGACGTAGAGAACATCCACAGGAACGGAAAGAGCATGAACAACCCAACGCATCCGAGCACCACATATGAGAAAAATTTCTTCATCCAACCGCCGTAATCTTCATATTAACCACAAACTCTTACGCCTTCTCCTCTCCCCTTGGGGGAGAGGATTAAGGTGAGGGGTGTCCTGCTTCGCTTATCAGTAATGAACAACTCGTCCCCCAAACCGCCAGTTCAGCATGGTCGCCGCGAACACCGCCGTGAACAGCACCCACGCCATCGCCGCCGCGTACCCCATATGGTTCCAGGCGAACGCGTGATTATAAATATAGTAGCTGATCGTCGTGGTCGCCCCGGCGGGCCCGCCGCGGGTCATCACGAACGCCTGGTCAAATCCGCCCTGCAGTCCGCCAATCAGGCTCATCGTGAAAACAAAAAACGTCGTCGGGCTGACCAGCGGCCACGTGATCGCCCAAAACTTCTGCCACCGGTTCGCGCCGTCGATGTCCGCCGCTTCATACAACTCCGGCGACACACCCTGCAACGCCGCAAGAAACAGAATCATGTTGTAGCCCCCCACCACCGTCCAAAATGTCATGAACATCAACGCCGGCTTCGCCCACGTCACGGAAGTTAGCCATTGCGGCGGCCATTCCACGCCGAGGCGGCTGATCCCGTCGTTCAACCATCGCGGAAACCAATGCGTGATAATCGAGTTGATCAATCCGTAGTCGGGATTGTAAATCCACCTCCAAAGCAAATACGTCCCAACACCCATCACAATGGTCGGCAAGAAATACATCGTACGAAATACCACGATCCCACGCAGCTTCTGGTTCATCACCATCGCCAGGAACAACGATCCCAGGATGTTCACCGGAATCGTCAGCATCAGGAACACGGTATTGAAAGCGTAGCGCCAGAAATCGTGGTCCTTTAGCAGCGCGGTGAAATTATGAAGCCCCACGAACTTCGGCGGGGTGAAAAGGTCCCATTCAAAAAAACTCAGCCCCAGCGATGCCACCACGGGAATAAGGGTAAAAGCCAGAAACCCGAGCAGGTTCGGCAAAAGGAATAAATACCCCGCAAGCGCAGTCCGTCCCCTTTTCGTTCGTGCCATCCGAGATCTCCTTGGAATCTCGCCCCCTCTTACACCGCCCCAAGACCCACCGCAAGCCAATTGCCTCCCCCCCACCGTTCGGCGCCGGTCTCCCGACCGCGCCGTTCCATACGACCGAAGGTCTCCCTAGTGGAGGGACGCGCTCCGTCGCGTCCGCGCCCGTCAACAATGCTTGTCTTCAAGCAAAGCGTGCGTTAAATGAGGTGTCATGGAGGCCTTCACCAATGAAAATATGGAAACTGATTGCAGTCGCTTCGCTGCTTTTCAGCATCTCGCTGGCTTCACCCGCCGCCACCACAAACAAAGTCGTCGCCGCAAAGAATTACACCGAAGAACAGCTCCAAGCCTTTAATAGGAAAGCCGAGCGGCAGTTTCATCAAATGGGAAAAAAACTGGACGACCTCAAAGACCAATCTCAAAAACAAACCGGCGACGCCAAAGCCGCCTTGGACAAGAAAATCGCCCAAGCCCAGCAGAAGATCGACGATTTGAAACCAAAACTGGCCGAACTGAAAACCGCCACCACCAACGCCTGGTCCGAGTTCAAATCCGCTTTCGACAAAGGGATCAACGACCTGAAAAACGCGCTCCAGTAGAAACGGACGCTGGCCTAGATCGTCTTCCCAATCGCCGCCGCCACCGCGCGCATTTGCGCCACGAGCGCTTCAAACTTGTCCGGAAGCATCGCCTGTTCGCCATCCGACAGCGCCGCCTCGGGATCGTTGTGGACTTCAACCATGATCCCATCCGCGCCCGCCGCAACCGCCGCCAACGCCATCGTCGGAATCAGCTCGCGATGGCCCGCGCCATGCGTAGGATCAACGATAACCGGCAGGTGCGATTCCTTCTTGAACGCAGGGACCGCCGAGAGATCGAGCGTGTTGCGCGTGTACGTCTCGAACGTGCGGATGCCCCGCTCGCAGAGCATGACGTTCATGTTGCCTTCGCTGAGAATGTATTCAGCGCTGAGCAACACATCCTTGATCGTCGCCGCCATGCCGCGCTTGAGCATCGCCGGCTTCTTGCACCGGCCGACTTCCTTCAATAACGAAAAATTCTGCATGTTGCGCGCGCCGATTTGGATGATGTCCGCGTATTGCTCGACCACCTCCACGTCCTTCGTGTCCATCAACTCGGTAATGACGGGCAAGCCGGTCGCCGCGCGCGCTTCTGCCAGCAGTTTCAAGCCTTCGATGCCCAGGCCCTGGAACGTGTATGGCGACGTGCGAGGTTTGAAAGCGCCGCCACGCAACACCGTCGCCCCCGCCTTCTTCACAATCTTCGCGATCTCCAAAATCTGCTCGCGGCTCTCCACCGAACACGGCCCGCTGATCAACACCACCTTCTTCTGGTCGCCAATCTTCACGCCGCCGACATCGATCACCGTCCGCTTGTGCGTGAAATCGTAGCTGGTCAGCTTGTACGGCTTCATCACCGGCGTGACCGACGCCACGCCCGGGAACGCCGCCAGCGGCTTCTCGCGAATCAGGTCTTCAGGCCCGATGACGCCAATGATCGTGCGCTCGACCCCGCGGCTCGTGTGCGGTTTCAACCCCCACGTGCGAATCGCGTCCTCAATGTGCCCGATTTGCTCGTCCGTCGCTTCCGGTTTGCAGATGATGATCATGTTATGTTGTTACTTTGAGAGCGACGCCTTGAGCGCCCCAATAAATCTCCGATTCTCGGGCATGGTCCCGACCGTCACACGCACCCACGCGGGCATTTTATACCCGCGCATCGGCCGCACAATCACGCCGCCCCGCTGCAGAGCGCGGAATACTTCATCCCCATCGCCCACATTGACAAGCACAAAGTTGGCGCAACTCGGCACGAATTCGAGCTTGAGCTTCTTGAACTCCTTCTCCAAATACGCCAGCCCGCGCCGTGTAAGAGCCTTCGTCTTCCGAATATGCGCCGCATCACCCAGCGCCGCCAGCGCCCCAGCCTGCGCAATGGCATTCGTGTTAAACGGCTGCCGCACCCGTTGCAGCAAGGCGATACATTCCTTCTGCGCCACGCCGTACCCAATGCGCACTCCCGCAAGGCCGACAATCTTTGAAAACGTCCGCAGCACGATCACGTTCCGTTCCATCGCATACTTGATGGACGACGGCGGATCGTCCAAAAACTCAATGTACGCCTCGTCGAGCACGGCAATCACATGCGGCGGCAAACGTCGGATGAAATCGTCCAGTTCCGCATCAGTCACGCGCGTGCCCGTTGGATTATTCGGGTTCGCCACGAAGACCAACTTCGTCTTCGGCGTGATCGCCGCCAACATCGCTTTCAAATCGTGTGTGTGCCCCCGAAACGGGACCTCCACACACCGCGCCTGGAACATCTTCGCCATGATGCTGTAAATGACAAACGCCCGGTCCCCCGCCACCACTTCATCTCCGGGAGAAACAAACGCGTGATACAAGAACACAATAATCTCGTTCGACCCCGTGCCGAGGATAATGTTGTCCATGCTGATGGAGGGTCGCGCTCTGTCGCGACCGCTGCCGTTTAGCTTTTTGGTCAGCGCCTGCCGTAGATAAAACCCGCCCCCATCCGGATAAAGATGCGCCGTCGCCAGCGCCCTCCGCATCGCAACAAGGGCCTTCGGCGAAGGCCCCAACGGATTCTCATTCGAAGCCAGCTTGATGATCGTCCGCGGATCCAACCCCATCTCCCGCGCCACTTCCTCAATCGGCCTCCCCGGCTCATAAACCGGCACGTCACAAACAAATTGATTGGCAAGGGATGTGAAGCTCATAGCGGCCGCAGCATATCACGTCCATCCCTACCGAGAAAAGCGAACAGATCAAAGCCGCTTGCCTATGTCAGCAAGAGTGGAGGACAATCCGTGATACTATGCATAGTAAGTACTTCGGCGATTCCTACGACATCGTCAAGCAGTCGCTCATTCGCTGGCTCGCACCTTTCGGGCAGTGGTCGGTGCATCCCCTGTTTACAGAAACGACTAACCCGACGGAGGCCACTGCTTTCGCAGCCTTTCTTGATGCACGGCTACTGTCGGATGCTGTGCTCGCAGCCAATACGAATCGACTGTCTTACTTTGGTTGCGCATCAACGTGTGGCAACCTCCTACTTGATCCGGACACCGGCTTGCGGCTTGAATCCTTCGGAGGCACGCGTGCTGCAAAGTACCTCTTCGCGGACGAATTTATCAGGTTGATTGGGGAGCGGCCTGGCTTTCTTACCGTTGTGTTCGACCAGAGCCATCCCCGAGGTTCCCCCGATGAATCTTTGAACCGGAAGTTAGATCACTTGTCCGAAAACGGAGTTTTCGCTTTCGCCTATAAATCACACGCCTGCTTCATCGTTACCGCACAGGATCCAGCGCTCGCCAGACGTGCTTACGCTCACATGCTCAGAGAGTCTCAATTGCCCAATCGCCGGTTCATTCTCAACCGCGATCTTGAGTAAGCGGTAATTTTCAGACCGCCGTTCCGCCTCCTCGACAAGGTATTTGCGAACAAGCTATGATGCGTGACGCTGATGACTTTTCGCTTTTCAGACCATGCCGACCAGGAATTGAAGAACAGACATATTTCCGTGAGTCTTGTTCTGGGCATGTTGACCAATCCGCAACAGAAAGCGCCTGAAATGCCGGGCATAATGTGCTATCGGTCTCTCGTGGACTTCGGCGGCGGCAAGACCTACCTGTTGCGGGTGATGGTCAACGAGACAGTTGATCCCGCTGTGGTGGTCACCGCTTATCGGACAAGCAAGATCAAGAAATATTGGAGAACGGAATGAAGATAACCTATGACCGTGAAGTGGATGTACTACGCATCATCTTCCGCGACGTCACCATCGACGAAAGTGACGAACAAAAGCCAGGGCTTATCTTCGACTATGACAAGGACGGCAATGTCGTCGGTCTTGAGATGCTCGACGCTTCCAAAAAAATCACCGAGCCGGAGTCGCTGGAATTTGCCCTTGCCTCCGGGAAGTCTGTCCCTGCGCTCATTCATGAGAAGCCCAGCGAGAAGTACGGGAAGTGACGCATCAGTAAATTCCGCGGGCACTCATAAGCTTAATGTCGCTTGAAATACTGCACAGCTCGCTCGTGCTTCTCCGCCGCTCCCCGCGTCTTGAATGTACCCAGATTTCGTCGCCTTCCGGTCTTTGGATTTTTCTTTCGAGAGTATAATCGGTATTCGCCGGATTTAAGTTTCCGAATCATAGCTCCACTCACCCATTCACATTCGGATAACTGCCGAGGATTTTCACAAACATCGTGTGCTTGGCCAATTCCGCGAGCGCTTTCTTCACCAGCGCATCTTCGCAGTGGCCGAGGATGTCCACGAAAAAGTAATACTCCCACGCCTTCTTCTTGCTGGGACGCGACTCGATCTTGGTCATGTTGATCTTGAACTTCTTGAAGGACGCAATCGAATCGTGCAATGCGCCGACGTGGTCCTGCACCGAGAACATGATGGATGTCTTATCACTGCCCGTTCGGCCGGGATACTTGCGCCCAATCACCAGAAACCGCGTCACGTTCTCGCTCGAATCCTGGATGTTGGCCTCGAGAATCGTCAGCCCGTACATCTCGGCGGCGAGCGAACTCGCCAGCGCGCCTGCGTTCGGTTCCGTCTTCGCAATCTGCGCGGCGCGGGTGCTGCTCGACGTTTCGATCAACTCGACGTGCGACATGTTGAGCTGCAACCACTGGCGACATTGCGCCAACACTTGCGGGATGGAGTAAATCTTCTTGATCTGGTCGCGCGCGACGGCGGCCATCAGGTTGTGCCGGATGGGCAGCACGATCTGCGCGCAAATCTTCAGGTCGCTGTCGAGGAACATGTCGTACGTATGCGTGACCGCGCCTTCCGTGGAGTTTTCAATCGGTACGACGCCATAATCGGCCCGGTCCTTCGCCACTTCCGCAAAAACGTCGGTGATGCTCGGCAATGGCTCGTATTTCAGGCTCGACCCGAATTTCTTGGTGACGGCCAGATGCGAGTAGGAAGCTTCGGGGCCGAGGTAGGCGATCACGAGCGCCTTCTCCAGCGCCAGCGACGCAGACATGACCTCGCGGTAGATGGCGCGCAACGAATCGGCGGGCAGCGGCCCTTCCCCTTTTTCCACAATCCGGCGCAGCACCGCGTCCTCGCGGTCGGGCGCATAGATTTCCCCGCCGGAAGTCTGTTTGACCTTGCCGATCTCGAGCACGAGCTTCGTCCGCTCGTTCAACAAGTGGACCAGCTTCGAGTCGAGCTCGTCAATCTTACTGCGCAGCGGTTGGAGTTTGTCCTTCATTGGAACTTGTTGTCGTTGCCGCTTCGGCGGTCGGTTCGGTTGCATTTGTGCCAGACGCCGCCGCATCGCTTTTTTTTGCTTCTTGTGCCTGTTGTTCCGCGGTCTTCAGCGTGGCGGCTTGCAGGCGCAGCTCGGCGGCCTTGGGCATGTCATCCAGGTCGCGCAAGCCGAAGTGTTCGAGAAACTTCTGGGTGGTGCCGTACTGCATTGGGTGACCCGGCGCGTCGCTTTTTCCGGTAACGGTAATCAGATCGCGTTCCAGCAGCGTCCTAATAACACCGTCGACTTCCACGCCGCGGATCGCCGCAATGTCCGCCCGGCAGATCGGCTGGCGCAACGCAATAATGGACAGCGTTTCGAGCGATGGCGGCGAGAGACGGTGCGGGCGCGCTTCATCCAACAACTTCTTCAACCACGGTGCGTATTCCGATCGGCTCACGAGTCGCCAACCGCCGGCGATTTCCACCAACTGGAAACTGCGCTGCTGCAAATCGTATTCCGCCTTGAGTTCGTCAAGCGCCGCCACGATCTGCACCTCGCGGCAGTTGCGGAATGGCTCGGTCATACCCGCATGCTCCTCGTCCGTCGCCTCGGCGAAAATCGTGCGAATTTCCTTGGGCGAAAGCGGTCGCTCCGCCGAGAACATCAACGCCTCTACGATCTTTTTCAGTTCCAGTGTCATGCCACCTTGATTACCCGTATCTCCCCGAACGCTTCGGTTTGCTGCACCTTCAGCCGTTTCATACGAATCAATTCCAGCAACGCCAAAAATGTCACCACGACCTCCGCCCGCGAACCGGCATTGGCAAACAGCTCACTGAAGATCATCTCCGTCCGGTCCCGCAGAGTATAAAGGATCTCCTCGATTTTGTCGCTAACCGTGAATCGTTCCTCCAGGATCTCGTGAAAGTCCTCCCGCGCGGTGGCCTTCTTCAACACATCGTTAAACGCGTTGATCAGGTCGAAAATGCTGACTTCCGCCAGTGGCACGTCCTTGTTCGCCTCGATCCCCGCATCGGGGGCCTGGCGCGGGAAGATGTTGGCCTGTTCGTCTTCGCGCTTGCTGAGCTGCGCCGCCGCGTCCTTGAACTTCTTGTACTCGACGAGTTGGCGGATCAATTCCCAGCGCGGGTCCTCCGCTTCCTCGGCCTCCGCGTCCGTGACCTGCTGATCGACCGGCAACAACATGCGGCTCTTGATGTACATCAGCGTGGCCGCCATCACCAGAAACTCACCCGCCACTTCCAGGTTGAGCATCTGCATCAGCGTCAGGTACTCCATGTACTGGTTGGTGATGCGCTCGATGGGAATATCGTAGATGTCTACTTCCTCTTTTTTGATGAGGTACAGCAACAAATCCAGCGGCCCCTCGAAGACCTCCAGTTTTACTTTGTAATCCGCTTCCATTCAGGAAATCTTCTCGTCCGCTTCCGTGGCCAGCAAGTCGTCCACCGTCTCCCGCCGCGAAAACATCGTGACCGACCCATCCTCTTCCAGCATCAACTGTGGCGCACGGCCCATTGAATTGTAATTCGAACTCATCGCGTACCCGTATGCGCCCGCGTCGTGCAGGAGGAGCAGGTCGCCGACGCGCGGCGTCGGCAAACGGCGCGGGACCAGCAGTTCTTGTCCGTCGCGCGTGAAGACATCGCCCGTTTCGCACAACGGCCCGGCCACCACCACGTCCGCCATTCCATCGCGCTCGTGCCGGCCGGCAATGGTAATGCGATGGAACGACCCGTACATCGCGGGCCGCACGAGGTCCGTGAACCCCGCGTCCACCATCACAAACGTTTCCCCTTTGCCCCGCTCGTTCGTCTCCGTCCGCTTCACATCGGTCACGCGCGCAACCAACGTCATCACGGGCGCGACGAGATAACGACCCGGCTCGATTTCCAACCGCACGTCACGTTCCGCGGCGCTGCAAAAACTGGCGCGCGCGTCTTCGAGCACCGTCCGCAGCGGTTCCAACGAAGGCTGGTCGTTTGCGTTACGGTAATTGTACGGAATGCCACCACCGAGGCTGACCGCAGTCAGCTTCGGGAACCTCGGGATGAACTCGGCAAATTCCTTCGCCAGTCGCCGCATATTATCCAGCAACTCCGGAAACTTCGGCCCGCTACCGATGTGTGCGTGCAGCATGGTGACCGACATGCCAAATCTTTCGGCCCGGATGGCCACGTCGCCGATGTCGCTGAACCAGATTCCGTGCTTGGAACTCGGACCGCCCGTGTCGCAGGCGTTGACATGACCATGACCGAAACCGGGATTGACCCGCAATGAAATCGGCCCGGCGTATCCTGCGGTCTGCAATTCGCGCAACATGCCCGGCGAGCCAAGGTTTGGCATGACACCGTGCTCACGCAGGATCGCGATGGCACCATCGCGAAACACGTCGCTCGTGTACAGGATCGACGAACCGGGAAACCCCGCCCGCTTCGCCCGCAACACCTCGTTGCCCGAAACCGCGTCGATCCAGATGCCGGCTTCCAGCATCTCCTTCAAGATCCGCGTCGCCGGACACGCCTTCATGGCATAGCGCGCCTGCAATCCCACGCCTTCGGTGAGAAGTTTGATGGCGGCGATCCGCTGGCGCAACAAGGCCGCGTCGCCAATCCAGAACGGCGTGCCGACTTTTTCCGCCAAATGCTGAAGCACTTCGGCGTTCATCGCAACCCCACTGCCAGGCGTACACGCTCCATGGTTTCGGTCGCAACCACGTTGGCGCGTTCCGCGCCTTTGCGCAGTATCTCCTGCACATAATCCAGGTTCTTCACGAGTTCCTCGCGCTTCTTGCGGAACGGCGCAAAGTAATCCGTCAACGTCGCCAGCAATTCTTTCTTCGCATCGCCATAACCAAAACCACCGGCGGCCAGCTTCGCCTGTAATTCCCGAGCTTTTTCGGGAGTGGCGACGGCCTTGTAAAGTTGCAAGGGGATGTTCTTGTCGAAGTCCGTCTTGGGCGCTTCCACCGGCTGCGAGTCGGTGACAACGCTCATTACCTTTTTCCGTGTCGCCTTCTCGTCGCCAAAGATCTCAATCGTGTTGTTGTAGCTCTTGGACATCTTGCGGCCGTCGATCCCCGGCAGCGTGGCCACATCGGGCTGAATGTCCGCCTCGGGTATGACAAAGACTTCGCCGTATTGGCGATTGAACGCGCCGGCGATGTCACGCGCGATTTCGAGGTGCTGCTTCTGGTCTTTGCCAACCGGCACCCGCTCGCCTTGCACAATCAGAATGTCCGCGGACATGAGCACGGGGTACGTGAAGAGACCCCCGTTTGGCTTGTGACCCTGCGCAATGGCGTCCTTGTAAGCGTGCGCGTTCTCCAACATGGGTACCGGCGTGAGGTTGAGCAGGATGGAGGTCAACTCCGTCACCTGCGGCACGTCACTCTGGCGGTAGAACACCGTTTTGGATGGATCCAGCCCACAAGCCAAAAAGTCCAGGGCAATATCCAGCGAGTTACTGCGCAGCTTCGCGGGATCGGTAACGGTCGTCATCGCGTGATAGTCCGCGATGAAATAGTACGCCTCGCCCTTCTGCGCCAGTTCAAGCGCCGGGCGCATCATGCCGAAGTAATTGCCAATGTGTAACTTACCACTTGGCTTGATGCCGGATAGAATTCGCATTGCCCGTGCAACATACGAAATGCACGGCAGGCCTTGCGAGGAAAAAATCAGCGTCCAGCGGTGGCTCAGTACTTGAACACAAGCGCGCTGACTAACGTGATGTCGTTTTCCTTCCGTCCCGCGGCTGGCTGGCTGTTGAATTGATCCCTCGCGACAATGCGCAGGCTGAGGCGCGTGTTCAGCGCCGCTTCCGCGCCGACTTCTGAATTCACCAGATAGTTGTTGAAATTATCCACTTGGGGCAGGTAATCGACCTGTTCCCAGATCTTCGAACCCTTGTTGAAAGAGTGCTCTGCATGCTCGCTCACGCGCATCGTCACGTAGCTCAGGTTGTTGCTGCCCAGTTTTTCATCAATAAACGAAGGACCGATTTCACCACTCACCTTCGTCAAGTCGCTCTTGATGAAGTAGTAACCAATCGCCGGGCCGACGATTAAGCGGTAGCGAATCTCGGCGATATCGTCATGAGTTCCATCCACGTTCAGATCACCATAAACCCGCTCCGTGAAGAGTCGCTTGTAGTCTCCAAACCCATGGACGCTGCTTGCCGACTTTGTTTGGTTGCTTTGGCCCCAGTTGTTGAGTCCATATTGGCCGTCGACGCCGAATTTCAACTCGTTCTGGTCCCATTCACGAGCCGCCAACGCGCTGGCGTTCATCAGAAACGTGTCGCTGTTGCCTCTCGCAAGCGACAAACCAAACGCCACATTACCGTGCCAGTTCGTAGTCGTAACATCGTCCGCTTTGGCGCCCTGCGCCCAAACGACAGCTGCAGCCGCGATCAGGAATGCAGAAATACCAATAGTCAAAGTTCTAATCTTCATGTGTGTCATCTCCATTGAGTTTACCGGGGAAGCGGCGCACACAATGCCGCAGAGGGGTACAGCGGTCAAGCGATTTAGTGAGGATGCAGCAGACCATTCCCGAGAGATTCAATCGACAGTGCGGCAGCGGCCGGCGCAAGCTGCCCAAGGGCCACGGCATCAGTCGTTTCAAAGAATGCCTTCTGGTTGAATTCGTCCCAAAAGGCGTAGCCCCACGGATTATCCAGATGGGAATACTTCAACGCTTCCATCATCGCCAGTGGAAACTGCGCCGATGCGGCCGCGACTTGCAACGCAGGGATCGCATTCCGGCTCTTCGCGGCGATCTTCGCGCCTTCGGTGGAATAGAATCGCGCAAACTCCCACGCTTCCTGAGGATGCTTCGTACCGCTCCACACGCAATTACCACCGACCGACAAGCGGGACCAGCGAACCTTCCCCTTCGGTACCGGGGCGACATCCCAGCGGAAATCCGCAATGTGGTCGAACTCCGTTAGCATATACGTACGTCCAACGAGCAGCGGGATTTTCCCGTCACGGAACAGGTTCACACCGTCAAACGCCTCCACCTCACCCATTGCCGCCGTCGTCGGCGCGATTCCGCGCGCCACCAGGTCGCGGTAGAATTGGAGCGCTTCAATCGATTCGGGCGAGCTCACCGTGCATTTTCCGTCCGCAAACAGCACCCCACCGAAGGATTGCACCAGCAGCAGCGGTCGCGGCAAAACGGTGAGTATCCGCGCCTGTCGTTGCGCGGCCAGCCGCGCGGCAGCCCCGGCAAATCTCTCCCAATCCCAGGACTCATCCGGCACTGGTTCGCCGGCTTTCTCAAACCAGTCGCGGTTGTAGAACAGGCTGTCCGTACTGTAGTGAAACGGCACCATGCAGAGCTTCCCGTTGACGCGACAGGACTCGACGACTTCCGGGAAGAATTGATCCGCCAGGGACGAGAAGTTTTCCGTCAGGTCGGCAATCTGACCGCGTTGCGCCAGCGCGGGCAGCCGATCAACGACATAGTAGAACAAATCGGGAGCCGCGCCACCCGCCAGTTGCACGTTCAGTTTTTGAAACTTGGATGTGTCGTAAATGATCCGCACATGAATTCGCGGATGCGATTTTTCAAACTCGGCAATAATCTTTTGGTGAAGCGCTTGTTGCTCCGGTAGCGTCTCAATGGTCTGGTAGGTGATTTCAACCCGGTTATCGGCCGGCCGGACACAGCCGCCCAACAGCAACAAGACTACCAGTAAACTTCTCATCGTAGGGCTTTCTTTACGCTCCAGTGACTCCGACACAATCGCCGACGGGCCTCCGCTTCGCCACAGCCCTTGAGTGTCATCACGATGCGGCACGCGCGCGCGCGCAGTTTCTCGTTGGTCGGTTTCACGTCCACCATCAGGTTGCTGACAACCTTGCCGAGGCGAATCATCGAAATCGTGGTCAACATGTTCAACACAAGCTTGGTGGCCGTACCCGCCTTGAGTCTGGTCGAGCCAGCAATCAATTCCGGCCCGGTACGAAAAAAGAGCGGCGTGTGAACTGTGGATCGGGGCGGAGAGAAACACAGAAGATATGTCTTCGCGCCGAGACGCTTCGCCTCGTCCAGCGCACCCAGCACGAACGGCGTGGAACCACTGGCGGCGATGCCGATCACAATATCGCGATGACCAATGCCGCGCGCTCGCACGACCTCCGCTCCCGCCTTCGAATCGTCCTCGGCGCCTTCCACCGCCGTGCGCAACGCCGTCGCGCCACCAGCGATAATCGCCTGCACCATCCCGGGATCGGTTGAGAAAGTCGGCGGGCATTCACTGGCATCCAGGACACCCAGACGACCGCTCGTGCCCGCGCCGATGTAAAGCAGCCGTCCGCCGCGCCGGAATGCGCGGACGATGTCGTTGATGGCCCGAGCAATCACCAGCTTGTTTTTTCGCAACGCGGGAATCACAAGGGCTTCCTCACCGAGCATCGTGTCGATGAGCCGCGACACCGGGCGCTTGTCCAAATCCATCGTCCGCGGATTGCGCTGCTCGGTCAAAGACAGGGATGAAGTCGCGTGGGGAATGGAAAATGAATCGGCGCGGGTCGACTCCGCGCCGGCGAGCAAGAGCGCCCCTACCGCGGACTCGCGCTTGGGGACAAATATGCGGGCGCGGGGGAAGAGCATTCGCAACCGATGCGTGACCGTGTCGCGAAATCGCTTGTGCTTGGTGATCAGTCCGCCGATGAGGGCAATATCGGGGCTGCCCAGGCCAAGCTTTCTCGCCACAGCTTCGCAATCCATCGCTAGGAAGGACGCGGCTTGCAGCATGAGCCGGCTCCCATCTTCATCGAGGAACTCGCCGGCAAACGCCGCAACCTCCGCCTTGCTCGCAGCTTGAATCCAGTCAACCAGTTCGTCAGGCGAGTTCAGGCAAAGTCGACTCAGCACCCGACGCAACGCGGGACTGATCGCCCCCCGGCGATCGTGCTCGCGCACCGCCGTACGCAGACCGGTTAACGCAATCCAGTAACCGCTACCGTGGTCGCCCAGCAGATGGCCCCAACCGCCCGCCTGCGCGATTTGTCTTCCGTTGCGGCCCCGGACGCACGAGCCGGTGCCGCTGACCACGAGGAGGCCCGCGCCGTTCACTCCGAATGCCGTCGCGAAGCCGGATTCCAAATCGCTGCCGATGTAAACGGGCACTCGTGGCCAGATGCGTTCCGCCAGCGACCGAAGGCGCGTGCGGTCGGCGGTTGTGCGGCAACCGGCAAGGCAAAGAGACCATGAAGAAGGGCAAACCGCCGCGCGACTCTTGATCTCATGGAGCCGCTGGAGAACGTCCGCATCCGCAGCCAGTTTGAGATTGAGGGGGCCGAGTTCGAAGCGTTTGCGGATCTGGCCGCGCGCATCGGCAAGCAAGGCAACGGTGCGCGTGCCACCGCCTTCGATGCCCAGGAAAAGAGTTCCAGCTTTCGGGTCCCCACCCATGCGGCGGGAATGCTAGCAGATTCAGGCCGTAAGCGGCAAGTAGACGCTGAACGTCGTGCCGTGCGAGACGGTGCTCCGCACGTCGATGGCGCCGCCGTAACGCGCAACGAGTTCGCAGGTAATGGCCAGGCCGAGTCCCGTCCCTTCCCTCTTGCTCGTGAAGTAGGGTTGGAAAATCTTGCTGATATTCTCGGGTGCGATGCCGGAACCGCTGTCCGCCACGGAGATCTTTACCAGCGGCTTCTGCGTATCGAAGGTCTCCGACCGGAAGGCCCACTCGGAGGGCAAGGACGTAGCCTGCGTCGCGGACAACTGAAGCGTTCCGCTCCCATCCATGGCGTGCAGGGCATTCACGCCGAGATTGATGAGCACTTGCAGGATTTCCGCGGGATTCACCTTGAGCTGCGGATCTGGATCGCCGGAGGAGACCGCGATTTCGGCGCCGTGGTTGGAGGGATGGGCCTTGATCAACGCCGCCGCGTCTTCCAGCAGCCGGCGGGCGCCGACAATCTCCTGGGATTCCTGGGGGCTCCGCGAGAAATTCAAAAAGCGGCGGGCAATGTCCTTGCAACGATCGATCTCGCGCTGAATCGAGGCGAGCCGCTGCCGCACATGCTGCCCGGTTTCCTGGTCGGCCATGCCGAGCGCCGCGAGGTCACGGCCGAGCAAATCGGTGTAACCCGCAATGATCGCCAGTGGGTTGTTCATCTCGTGCACGACGCCGGCGGAAAGCACGCCCGCTTCCACTGCCCGACTGAGTTGCGCCAACTCGCGCCCGAGATCCTCGTTTGTCTGTTCCAGTGTCCG
Source organism: Verrucomicrobiota bacterium (assembly GCA_003152315.1). GTDB lineage: Bacteria > Verrucomicrobiota > Verrucomicrobiia > Palsa-1439 > Palsa-1439 > Palsa-1439. The sequence goes on along the minus strand of PLZV01000027.1, from coordinate 12,292 downwards.
GACACTTTCTTCCGCGGCGAGCTTCTCCCGGCGGCGCTTCATGCACTTGTCGAGTACCTCACGGACGGAGAACACGTCGAAGGGTTTGTTCAGGTAATCGGCCGCGCCGTAGCGCACGGCTGCGCGCGCGGTCTCGATGGTCTCGTAACCCGTGAGCATCACGCATTCGGTGTCGGGATCGATTTCCTTCAACTCGCGCAAGACATCGACACCGGTCAGGTCCGGCATCTTGATATCGAGAATGGCGGCGTCCACGACATGTGTGCGCGCATACTCGATGCCCTCGCGGCCGCAGGTGGCGATGACACAATGGTAGCGGTCTTTGAAAACAATCCGCAGCGATTCGCGCGGACCTGGCTCATCATCCACGATCAGCAAAGTCGGTCTCTCCACCGCCTTGGCTGCTGGCGGTTCCACGGCGAGTGTGTCGAATGCTCCCATGATGCCTCCTCTCCCGTTTCCTCAGAATTTCAAGCTGCTGGTGACCATTACCGCCTGACCGTCGCTCTTCCAGGTACCGTCCGCCGCAGTGCTAGTGCTATTGTTGACCGTGCGATCCACCGACAAGCTGTACTGGTACACGAGGTCTACACTGATGCGCTTCGTGGAATAGCCTCCGCCCACGCTGAACACGTGGCGGTTCGAGTCGGGCACCGACGGACCAAACGTGCTGCTGGGCACGGTGTTCACGGAGAAAATATAGCCACCGCGCACCGCCCAATGCTCGTTGATTTCATACTCGGTGCCGAATTCATAGTACCAGCTGTCCTTCCAGTTGAACGGAATCGCCGTTCCATTGAAGGGCGAGGTCGGGGCGGCGTGCAATGAGACAGTATTGAGTGTGTCCCAGTTTATCCATTCAACGTCGGCTTCCAGTTTCAGTTGCGGGATCGGTCGAAACGCATAGCCGCCCTTGACAAATTGCGGGAAATCAATCCTCGTATTGCCAGGGTTTTGTTGGTCGCCGAGCGGCGTGACCAACTTGCCATTACCATCGAATTTGATGTCGAATGGACTGCGATACAGCAGACCGATGGTGTGTTGTGGCGTGATTTTCCACATCAAACCTGCCGTCCCTCCGAAGCCATCCCCTTTCCCACCGAAATGGAAGCGACCATCTGGGAACGGAGCGAACGAAAGCTGGCGATTCAACCGGGTGTCGCCCAAGTAGGCATTCAAACCGACGCCGAGGGATAAATGTTCGTTAACCTGAAACGCAACCGTCGGTTGGATATCGTAGACAGCCAGGCTGGCGCTCGTAACCAGGTAACGGAATGCGCCGGCCCTGGGGAAATTGGCTGCATTGCCAAAAGGAACGTTGAAGCCGAGACCAAACCGCCATGGAGATTGTGTCATCCCGAAGTCCGTCGACGCATAGAGATGCGGGATGGTCGCCATCGTGTTCATCTCTGTGCCCGGACCCCCTCCCTGCAAGCGAGAGTCTGGAAAGGACACGTTCATTCCCGACGTGATTTCGGTTCCCTTCAATTGTGTCAGGCCCGCCGGATTGTAATAGATTGCCGATGCGTCATCCGCCTGGGCGACGAAAGCTTCGCCTTGCCCCGTGGCGCGCGCGTCCTGATCCGGGTTGTCGAACCCAAGCCCAAACACGGGGGGAACCGCAAAAGCGCCAATCGCTACCAATGCCACCGCGCAGACCATCATTTGCATGTGCTTTTTCATCGTTCTGTCCTCCTGCACTGTGCTGTTTGGCCCCCGATTACGAGGCTTCGGATTCATAACCAGCAATGGTTATGCCACGGCCGGAAAAGCATGGAACCGAGATGCAAAAGCCCCTGAAGCGCTGCCTTTCGAGTGGAAAGAAACGATTCGAGCGCCCATCTGGCAAGCGTGCGCAAAATTGGCCAAATCACCCGCTTGGAGGGGACAAGTTTGGCTACGTTACGTCTGTTGCCGCTGTGCTCTCATCCGCCTCCTCGGGCTCCGCTGCTCCGTCGTCCGCGCGGCCCGACGTGATCCCGAGTTTATCCATCTTATACCGGAGCATCCGTCGCGTGATGTGGAGCGCACGCGCCGCTTCTGTGATCACGCCGCCCGTCCGCCGCAAGGCCTCCTCAATCGCGCGCCGTTCAAGATCCTCGGTGATCTTCGGCAGATCGAGCCCACCGGCTTCGAATTCCAGTTTCTCACCAAGGTGGGTGTTCGGCGTGCTGGCGGCCAATCGCGATGCGATCTGCGCCGTCGCCGCGTCCGCTTGCGAAATCACAAACGGCAGGTCTTCCGCGACGATTCTGTTGGAATCGCACGTGACCAACAGCCGCTCGATCGCGTGCTCCAACTCGCGCACGTTGCCGGGCCACGGATAGGAAAGCAGTAAATCCATCGCCGGCGGTGTGAACTGCGGCACTTCGCGGTTCAACTCCTTGGCGAAACGTTGCGCGAAATGCAGCGTCAGCTGTGGAATATCCTCTTGGCGGTCGCGCAGCGATGGAATCACAATGGGCACAACGTTGATGCGATAGTAAAGATCCTCACGAAATGTTCCCTTCTTAACCTCCTGCTCCAGGTCGCGGTTTGTCGCGCAGACAAGCCGCACGTTGATGCTGATCGTTTCCTGTCCGCCCACGCGCCGGATCTCGCGTTCCTGGATGGCGCGCAGCAGTTTGCTCTGCGTGCCGAGCGGCATTTCGCCAATTTCATCGAGGAACAGCGTCCCACCCCCGGCCGCCTCAAACATGCCGATACGCCGCTGCCACGCGCCCGTGAAGGAGCCCTTCTCGTGGCCGAATAATTCGCTTTCCAGCAATTCGCTGGGAATCGCCGCACAGTGCACCGGAATGAACGGTCCCTCGCGGCGCACGCTGTTGTAATGCAGTGCGCGGGCGACCAATTCCTTGCCCGTGCCCGTTTCGCCGAGCACCAGGATCGACGTGTCCGTGTCCACCACACGTTGGATCAACCCATACACTTTCTGCATCGCGGCGCCGTTGCCGACGATGTTTTCAAACTTGCTGACAACTTGCAGTTCCGTGCGGAGACGGCCGACTTCGCGTTCGAGTGCCTTCTCCTTGAGAATGCGATCGACTACGAGCCGTATCTCGTCCACATCGAATGGTTTGTTCAGGTAATCGGCCGCGCCCATCTTCATCGCTTGTACGGCGGGTTTGGCTTCCGTGATGGCCGTGACCATCACGACCGGCATGGTTGGGGCGAACTGCAGGATCTTGGAAAGAACTTCGAGGCCGTCCATCTGCGGCATCTTCATGTCGAGCAGCACCACGTCAAACGGCCCGCTCTTTCCCAGCGCCTCCAAACCGCTGGAACCACTTTCCGTCAATGTCACATCATAGCGGTCCTTTAAAATAAACCGCATCGACTCGCGCGGACTCTCTTCATCATCTATAACCAGTATTCTTGCTTTCGACATCTCTCCTTGCCTCCTTGACTCAATACGAAATCCATACGACACCCCATCACGCGACCAATCGGAGGTCGCGTCCCCATTGCGGCTTTACGACTGGTCCGGTTGTCGGCCTGCGTCCGCACCCCAACGCTCGGCAATGCGGTTGCGCACCACGGCGGCATCCTCCGCGCCCGCCGGAGGGGAAGCTGCTACCGTCTTCACATTCTCCCGCAACAAATCATCGTCAGGATGCGGCTGCGACTTGAGCGGCAGTACCATCGTAATCGTCGTCCCGCGGCCCAGTAAGCTATCGATCTCCAGACGTCCACCGTGCCGTTCGACGATCTTTTTTACAATCGTCAGCCCCAACCCCACGCCGACGTTGCGCGTGGTCACGAACGGTTCCGTCACGCGCTTCAAGTCTTCCAGGGCGATCCCGCCGCCGGTGTCCTGCCATTCCAGGCGCACGCCGCCTCCCGCCGGCAAATTGCCGTCAGGAAAGTCCGTTTGCTGCGCGTCACTCGTACTGATGGTCAATCGACCGCCCTGCGGCATGGACTGCACCGCGTTGCGCAGTACGTGCTCGAACGCCTGCAACAGGCGGATACGGTCGCCTTCGAGCCGCGCAAACTTGTGCGCAAAATTCTTCTTCACGGTCACCACAGGCGCCTGGGGCGGTTCGGGAGCCTTCTCACCGACGCCGATGACGTGCGCTACCTGCTTGCGACCGAATTCCTGCGTGACGTTCTTGACGCAGGTGTCAATGACGTCGCTGAGCACGAGTTCCTCACACACCAACAGCAGCGGATGGGCGAAGAACGTCAGATTATTGACCAACACGTCCACCCGGTTCACTTCATTGGCGACCGTCGTGCTGAACTGCTCACGAAACTCCTTGTCATCGTGTCGCTCTGGCAGCAGTTGCGCAAAAATCTTGATCGACACCAACGAATTCTTCAGTTCGTGCGACAGACGCGCCGCCAGGCGCGTAAAAAACTCCTTATCGGCCAACTCGCGGGTGCGTGCTTGCTGCAACCGAATCTGCGTGAGGTCCTCAATCAGCGCCACCGCGATCCAACTGCCCTCTCCCGTCGCCACGCTGCCCGCCGTCATTGCAAAACGCGTCGCGCTGACACCGAGCGGGCGATGTCCCGGTGGCAATACCACCTCTCGCTGGTGAATCTCGCGGCCTGTCTGCAGCGCCTCGAATACCACGTCGGCCACACGACTCGGCAAGAGCCGGCTGTCCTGGCCGACGATTACTTTGCCGCCCAATTCAAGCAATTCGCTGGCGCGGCGGTTGACCGCGAGGATGCGGCTGTTTTGGCCAACAACCACCACGCCGGTCTGTACGTGCGCCAACACTTCGTTAACGAACCGTTGCTGACCGGCAACCCGGTCGCGTAAATGCAGGTTGCGGACCGCCTGCGCAAGCTGCGCCATCAAATAGTAAACCAGCTCCAATTCCTCGCTGGCCAGGGGCTCGCCCGTGATCTTGCCGCTGAACGTCAAAACGCCCAACAATTGGTCATCATCGAAGATCGGCACGGCCACCTCGGTGCCCAACACTTCAAACTCCCGGGCGATCTCGGGGTCATAGTCAAACGCCAACGAATCCAGCACCTGGTTCCGCCGGAGAATCCTGGCTTCCCGCGCCAGGTAACCGCCAATGCCCGAATCAACGCTCAAACGCAAGTGTTCGACAACGTGCTGCGCGATACCGGCACTGCGAGTGGCCGCGAATTGCCTGCTCCCTGGGGTTGATTGGCCAGGAAACAGTTCGCCGGGCAATTGTCGCGTGAAGATCGCCACTTTGCCGACGCCGAGCAACTCGCGCACCAGCCGCAGGAACTCCGCGAGCAGTTCGCCTTCGTCCACGTATTGGCTGAGAATCCGCGAGAGATCCTTCAGAGCGTCGCGGTACCGATAGGCATCGAAAGACGGAACGGTGGCTGGCGGCACTACAGACCGGGACTGCGGGACCACTGTCACCATCGGCGTGGCCACCTGTCGTTGACGCGCCATCACGGCATCGACCCGCTTCAGTTTGGATTGTGCATCACGCAATTCAAAAAACGTACCCAGAGCCTGCTTCAAACGGTCAGCGGAATCGCCATCAGAAACGATCAACCAGCCCGACGGCATGGAACTCGCCATACGTTGCGCGTCCGTGACGCGAACGATGACCGCCTGGTGTTCCTGGAGAGTTGACGCCGCAAGGGAATCGACCGCCCAACGGGTCGTTTCACCCAGGGAGACGGCGTCCAGGATGACCGCGTCCACAAGACGCAGCCAGGTCGAGAAGAGCGAGTCGAATTGTTCCTGCGACGGTTCGGTCGGCGGGGGGAGCAAAACGATGTTCGTTTTCTCGCCAAGAATGTCGGTCAGCAGCCGTTGTGTCTCGGCTGAATTAGTCAGCAGCAAAGCCGTTTTCATGTGTCGCCGGTTTTCCGTTCGCACCGCTCGATTCACTGACGTGCCCGTCCCGATAGCGCTCGACAACAAGGGCGGTGTTGCGACCGCCGAAGCCCAGGGAGTTGCTCACCGCGACGTTGACGCGGCGGTGACGGGCTACATTGGGAACGCAATCCAGATCGCATTCGGGATCGGGAAATTCATAATTGATCGTCGGTGGAATAATGTTGTCGCGCATGGCGAGGCAGCAGGCTGCCAACTCGACCGAGCCGCACGCGCCCTGCATGTGTCCGAGCGCCGCCTTGAGCGAACTCATGGGCAGATTGTACGCGTGCTCGCCAAAAGCCTTCTTGACGACCGTCGTTTCTGCGCGGTCGCCCAACGGTGTCGAAGTGCCGTGCGCATTGAGGTAATCCACTTGCTCCGGACGGAGACCCGACCGGGCGAGGGCGATTCGGAGACAACGCACGGCTTGTGTGCCATCCGGATCCGGCTGGCACATGTGATAGGCGTCGCAGGTGGACGCCCAACCGGTCAACTCCGCGTAAATCCGCGCCTTGCGCTGCAAGGCGTGCTGGAGTTCTTCCACGACCAACACGCCAGCGCCCTCGGACATGACAAACCCGTCACGCTTCCGGTCGAATGGACGTGAGGCGTGCGCGGGCTCGTCGTTCCGGTCGGTAAGCGCCCGGCTGGCACCCAATGCGGCCACGATGACAGGATGAATGGGCGCGTCCGCTCCGCCGGCAAACATCACATCGGCATCGCCGCGAATAATCAGGTCCGCGGACTGCGCAATGGTCGCGCTGGAGCAATCGCACCCCGTGGCGGTGGTGGTGCTCTGTCCTTGAAGTCCCAAATGCAGCGAGATTTGGCCGCCGCAGGCCCCGGTGAAGATCGCGATGCCCATGTAGGAACTTAACGCTTCCACCCCGTTTTTCTGGTAAACCTCGTACTCGCGCGCGGCAAACTCCCAGCCCGCATAGGCGGTGCCCATTGCGACGCCAATGCGCTCGCGATTCTCCTTTTCCAACACCAGCCCGGAGTCCTGCAAAGCCATGTAGGATGCAGCGAGCCCCAGTTGCGCAAAGCGATCCATCCGCCGCACGTCCTTGCGACTGATCCAATCCTCGGGACGGAAATCACGAACTTCGCCAGCGACCTGCCAAGGGCAGTGGGCTTTCATCAGAACGGGAGAGCGCTCCACGCCTGATTTACCGGCAAGGATATTGGCCCAAAACGTCTCGAGACCAATCCCGACCGGGGTAAAAACACTCATCCCCGTAATAACAACCCTGCGTTTGCTCATCGACGACTTTCGCGTTGCACAAGCGGGATTACAAAAAAGTCCCGCGGCGGGCTCGCCTACACTGCGAACCGCCTCCAGAAAAGTTCCCCACTAGGTTCTATATTAGCAGATTCCACCACCGAGTAAAGAACTTCTTGGCGTTATGGACAATTTTGTCCACCAACCGCTATTTCATCGGCAGGTTGACCTGGAAGGAGGTGCCTTTGCCCTCAACACTGGACACGGTGATGGCCCCGCCATGATCACGAACAATCTTCTGTGAAATGGACAAACCGAGGCCTGTGCCGTCCTTTTTTGTCGTAAAAAATGGATCGAAAAGACGGTTGCGGACGGCTGCGGGAATCCCGGACCCGTTATCCGCCACTTCGATGACGGTGAATTTCTGGTTTCGATTGCCCCCGCCGTTGATATCACGCTGGCTCACGCCCGTGGCGACGCGAATCTTGCCCTGTTCATGCGAGGCATCCGCCGCGTTACTGAGCAAATTGACCAGCACCTGTAGGATCTGGTGCTTGTCCACATTAACGACTGGATTTCCGTGAAACTCGCGGCTCAGCTCGATCCGCTTGCCCTTCAGACGGGGCTGAACCAGCAGGATGGCTTCCTCAATGAGATCGTTTGCAGGTTGTTCCTTGATATTCACCTGTGCCGGCCGCGCGAACGCCAGCATGCTCTCGATGACCTTTGTGATCCGATCGACATCCTTCAAGACCAGTTTGCTGAACTCGTTCTTGAATTCGGGGTCATCCATGTGTTCGGGCATCAACTGCGCGAACGTCTTGATGGACGCCAGTGGGTTGCGAATCTCGTGGGCCACGCCGGCCGCGATGGTGCCGAGCTCGATGAGCCGGTTCTTCCGGGACACCTCGTCTTCCATGCGGCGGTACTTTACGGCGAGCGCAACTTCCGTAGCGAGCGTTCCCAGCAGGCGGAGGTCACCGACGAAAAACATCTCGCGGCTCAGTTTCTCGCCGAGACCGATCAACCCCACGAGACGGTCATCCAGTATCATCGGCACGCACAACACCACCTTGAGCTGGCTCAACTCTGTCTCCAACAAATTCCGCAACCGCGCTGGCACACGCCGCACGATTTCTTCACGGACCAGCGCGTCCTTGTTGGTCGTCAGCCACTTCACGATCGCCGCCTCCTCCTTCAGCAGCAGCGAGTCCGCATCATCCTGGGGCCCCAACCCGCTTTCGGCCTGCAGCTTGTATTCCCCGGAGAGCGAATCCTGCATCAGTACCAGCGCGCGTGAGGTCTGCATCTGGGAATGCAGGGTGGTCACGACGGTGTCGAGTAGCTGGTCGATGGTGGGCAGCGTGCTCAACTCCCTCACCAACCCCGAGAGCGCGTCCTGATAACCGAAACGGCCCGCGAACAACCGTTCTTGCATCATCCGCTCCGCTCGCGGCAGCAGTTTGGGCAGGCTAACGGTCAGCCCCACACCAATCGTCATCGAAAGCATGAACGCAAATATCAGTTGCTGCTGATTCATGAATCCAGGCGACAGCACGGCCATTCCCGCCAGGAAAACCACGGCCGTCCCGGCGACCACCAACATCGTGACCGAATACAGCACTACTCGCGCGATGACCACGTTGTAGTCCGCCAACCGTGCCCGGCTCATCACATACGCCAGTATCCCCAGGTTAAGCGGCAGGACAAAGAAACCGAACGGCTGAATGTTGATGTCGTACTCCAGTGGGAGAATGGTCAGGTGTGCGGTCAGGAACGTAATCAACCAGGCAAAGGTGAAATAAACCAACTGGGTGCGCTTATACCCGATCGCATGGTAGGCGCTATAAATCAGGATCCCCGCGCCAATCAATTGCCAGAATACCAGATGCGCGCCCAGCACCCCGTACCACATGCGGTTGTAGGCGACGTAGTGATCCATGTAGGGGGATTGCTTGAGGCCGGAAATTGCGTGCTGCCCCCACAGCACCCACTCTGAACAAACGGCACTCGTGTATGATGCGACCACCCACCAGCGCATGGATCGCGCCTTGTCGCCCAAACCGCAAAGGCTGTGAAACAAAAGGGGCTGCATGGCAATGGCCAGGGTGAGCGTCAGCCGCGCCCACATCATGCCATGCGCGGTATCCATCGGACGGAAATACTGCGCGAAACATCCGAGCCAGACGGCCAGAACGACCATGGCTGTGCCGAGCATCGGGCCAACCCAGTCATATCGGTTCTTCACGAACACGGCGATCCCAACGGCCAGGGCAACCGCGGCGTTAATACAAACCAAATAGTAATAGAACAAGATCATGAATCTCTATCGGGAGAACCCGGCCCACGTCTCCGCGCGGACCATTTTGGCACAAGTTTGCCCACCTCGCGTTGATAAGCGCGATACCTTTCCCCGAACTTCTCCACCAGCGCGGCTTCTTCGCAATGCGTCCGATACAATAGCATCGGCACGAACGTGGCCAACGCCAGCGCCAATGTGACCCACGCATTGACCACTAGGGGAATCGACAGGACTTCCAACAGAATGGCTGCGTAATTGGGATGGCGCAACCAACTGTAGACTCCCTCGCGAATGAGCCGGTGCTCACTGCGGATTTCGATTTGCAGGCTCCAGAACTCTCTCAACGTCCGGATGGCCACCGTCCGCAATACAAATGAACCCAGGTACGCCAGCAATCCCACCACGCTTACCCATGGAATCAAGGGTCGGCGCGTAATCAGGTGCTCAGCCAGTGCGCCACCTACGACCAGGCTGTACGATCCGTAGAGCGCATACAGCGACCACTGCATTCGCTGCTCCCCGGCCACGAGCTGACGCCGGGAAAAGGTTGCTGCGGCTCGTTCGACAACCACGAGCGCCAGAAACCCCGCAACGAACCATGTCGTCCCGGTCATCGTTTGATTCCCCTGACAAAAAACAATTCGCGTAGCGGATCACAGGCATGGACGCTCGCCCGAAACCCCGCCGACTCCAGGTCGCGCGCCATGTCCCGTGGCGAAATGAAATCCACGCCGCCCCGATCGAATTCGAGGACGGTCCAGTTGTAGTGAATCTGTGCGGCAAACTGTCGCTTCAACTTGGCAATGGGATCATACAACGCCCGCTCTCGCAGCGAGTAGTTGAAGTTCAGCATGCAAACCTCGCCGCCCCCGCCGAGCCGCTCGCTCAATTTGGCGAAAAGCGCGGGACGGTTCTTGAGGTGATGCGCGGCGATATTGGAAATCGCATGGGTGAACGGCTCCCGGGTGACGCGCTCCGGCATCTCATTCATATCGCAGCACTCGACTTGAACACCGTCGCGCGCACCGAGAAAGGCGCGGAAGAACACCCACGGGGTCATGTCCACCGCCACACATTTGTTTCCCTTCTCGGCGAAGGCGTTGGAATAAATACCGCTGCCGCAGCCCAGATCCAGCACGCGACAACCGCCTTCGCGCAGCCGTGGTGAGAACCGCCAATAAGAGTCGATGCCGCGTCGCCGGGCCAGCGCGTCGCACGTCTCCAGCATGAATGGCGGCGGCCGGACGATCCAGCTTGTCTCTCCGCGCAATGACTCGACTTTCAACAACACCCCCAACAAATCGTCCACGCCGTAGTAGCCGTCGCCGAATAATTCCAATTCCCGCCGCAGCCCCGCCAATTTGCCCCCGGAAAGCCGCAGGCGCCCGCCTTCGTAACGCACGATGTCAAACGCGTCCGCCATCGTGAGGAAGTTATTCCAGTGCGTGCGGGCTGCGTCACGCCTGGTTGGGTCTTTGCCCGGGAATTTCGGGTCATACTTCGCGTGCAGCGCGCGGAGGAGCGGATTCCAATCGTACACCGTCGCCCCGGGCGTTTCGAACTTCACTTCCTTGCGCCGCTCCTGCAGCCAGTTCGCCCGCTCAATGAGAAACTGGACGAACCCGGCCTTGGTCGGTTTCGCCGACTCCTTGTAGTACTGCTGCAACAGATCAACGTCTTCCGGCGGTGCGGGAGTCGCGGTCGCGAAGTAGAAATCGACGATCTCATCCAGACTGGCCGCCCGGTCCGGTTGAGACGCCAGAAAGTCGACGATGCCCGACCGCAGAAAGTTGCTGAGAACGACAAAACGCGTCGTACCCAGCAGCTGTCTTGCCCGTCTGGAACGCGCCAAGCTCTTGAACATGGTTGCGCCTCCTTGCGCCCTAACAGTGTACGGAAGCTCGCGGCGACAAACAACAGCAAATACTTCTTGTCGCGTTCCCCCCTCTGCACCATCATCACTGCTTATTATGATGGCGCGACGAAAGTTTCTGGCTTGGCTGCCCGCAATTCTGTGGGCTGCGACGCTCTTCTTTCTGTCGGCACAATCTTCCCTCCCGACTATCGCGCCCACGGTTCCGGACTTTGATAAGGTCGAGCATTTCGGGGTGTATGGACTCCTCGGCATCCTGGTGATTAACGCGGTGCGCCGCTCCACCACGCTGGCGTTGCCAAAGGCCGCGCTGGTGGCTGTTTTGATTACATCGGCCTACGGCGCTTCCGACGAGTTTCACCAACGGTTCGTGCCTAACCGTTCCTGTGACGTGTGGGACTGGACAGCCGATACAATTGGAGGCATTCTCGGTGTTGTCGTCTTCGCAGCCTATGAATCGCGCCGCAGCCAAAAAACGAATCGCTGAACTCCGCGACCAGATTCGCCATTACGACCACCTCTACCACGTCGAGGCGAAGTCCGAGATTTCCGACCTTGAATACGATAAGCTCTACGCCGAACTGAAGGCGCTCGAAGGGCAATTCTCCGATCTCGTCACCCCCGACTCGCCCACCCAGCGCGGAAGCGGTCAGCCCTTGAAGGAGTTCAAGAGCGTTCAGCACGCCGTGCCGATGATGTCTCTCGACAATACCTACAACATCGAGGAATTGCGCGAGTTCGACACTCGTGTGCGCAGACTTCTGCCGGACGAAAAGGTCGAATACGTCCTCGAACCAAAGATCGACGGGGTATCGATTACCGTTCGGTATGATGACGGCCAACTGGCCGTTGGCGCTACTCGAGGCGACGGCACGACGGGCGACGACATCACCTCCAATCTCAAGACCATTCGCGCGATCCCGCTGCAGCTCCGTGTGAAGAACCCGCCTAAACAACTCGAAGTTCGTGGCGAAGCGTATATCCCTGTTGAAGACTTCAAGAAGCTGAACGTAGCGCGTGAGAAGGCAGGCGAACCGCTCTTCCAAAACCCGCGCAATACCGCCGCCGGCT
>PLZV01000032.1 GCA_003152315.1 Verrucomicrobiota bacterium | reverse complement strand
ATGACGATCTCCAATTCGCCGAAGGCAAGCAGGAGGAATTGCTGGGCCGGATTCAGAAACGCACCGGCGAAACCCGGGAAGCGGTCGAGAAAGCCGTCAAGGAAGCCTGCTCCTCTTAAACTGCCGCCTGCGCGGACGAACGGGTGAATTAAGTCAAGGCGCAGCGCCCGCGCAGTTCGCCAAGGAGCAGGGTATCGTCTTCGAGGTCGGCCAAAAAGTCGATCTGGATAACAATGCATCTGCAGCGGTGCAACGACGGCATACGCCGCTCCGTGCTATAGTTTCGGTGGATCAGTTACAGAAGGTCATCTTCGATGAAGACAAAAAAGACAACCTCGGTTTTGGGCTGCCTCTTTTGCAAACACTGAACAGCAGTGGGCTTACTTGACGTTCTGGGAAACCAGCTTGGTCATCTCGAACATGCTCACCTGCTTCTTGCCGCCGAACACGGCTTGTTGCGACCTTTGCCGTGCTGGGTCTCTTCGGTCAGTTCCTCGTCCTTGGAAGACAGACGCGAGCCTGCTTCCCCGAGAGCCTCTTTATTGCTACGGGTCAAAGCCAAATCTTTGAGCGCAGCATTCGCGGCTCGTTCCTGCGCGAGAATTTCCTCCAATAGAGCCGCGGCCTCAGCATTTGCCAATAGCTCCGCCCAGGCATGGAGGCAGCCGTAGGACGCCATCTCGTAATGTTCGACTTTCTGCGCGGCAGAAATCAGTGCGGCGTTGATCGCCGGGGATCCCTTGAACTCTGAGGCGATTTGATCACCCTCTTCCAGAAGGCCGACGGTGGCAGGGCATTTCACGGCTTGAGGTTTTTCGTCGAAGGATTGGAAGACTTGTTCGAGCTTCTTCACATGACCTTCGGTTTCCCTGAGGTGGGACAAAAAGGCGTCCCGCAAATGGGTGCACGTCGCCGCCTTGGCCAGCTTGGGCAGCGCTTTCACAATCCGCTGCTCGGCGTCGTACATGTCTGCGAGTTGGGCCAGAAATAGGTCTTTGAGCGTTTTCATATTCGGTCCTTAATTGGTTGGTTGTTTTTTCTGCGAGGAACTTTCTCTCTCACATGGTTTGCACACTAAGAGGAGAACCTGACCGATGCCATGGGGTGTAACCCTACCAAGAATTTCATGGGGCCAATTCAACCCGCTAAAATGCCATGTCCAGCCGCGACCCCCCCGTACCAAAGAATTCCTTGGGGACCCCAGTCGTTGACTATGTTTTTCGTCAGTTGGGCGCCCCATCTTCTTTCGCATCACGTGCCCTCACGAAGGGCGATCACGATTTCCAGCAACCCACCCGGCAATCGTCGGCGGATCAAGGGCACGTGTTGGCACGTGGATGCATTGTGGGGCATCGGTACAGCTACTTTCGCCAAGGAACTACGATTGGCGGTCTCTTGGCAGCGAGGTCTAAGAACCGCCGGAGATCAGTCAGCCGGTAGTATTTGCGATGTCCAATTCGTATCGGGAGCAATTCGCCTTTCCGTTCCATCCGCCATTCGGTCGTGGTGCTGAGATGCCAGGCTTTACGAACCGTTCCCGCAGGAATGAGGCGAAGGTCATCCGGCAAATTGCCAAGTTGGGTATCGTCGTTCATGGGACTAGATTGACTGCCCAGCTCAGAATATCAATCGGCCCCCGGTCAAACGACATACTAGAATGGAGCCATACCAAACATCACCTTCCTCCCGGTCCAGTGCTCAACATGCGGTTAGTCTTCGTTGCCAATTCCGGCCAGCCAAGCCCTCAGGGGGTTCGTTTAGGGGGCTTACGGTAAGCGAGGATGGCAATGCTGGAGCCGCTCGTTACTGCCGCGTCCGGCTAGTGCGGCAGGCGTCGGCGAATGCAAGCGAGTGGGTGGCACAGGGCTGGAAAGTATAATTCTGCTGGACATTCAGGTCGTTTTCAGGTCTGCTCTCATACTGGTGACGGGTTGGGACTGGCGTCCCGTTCGCGTTTCCCTCCCCCGTGTCTTTCGGAAACGTAGTGCACAATAACATAAACGGACCATGCGGATCGCACAGCAGACGAGTTCCTCCCAACGCAGTACTACCCTATGCCCGTTCGACAACGGTGTTCCGTCACGCCACCTTGTTGTCAGCAACACGCAGGAGACAATCCATCGAAGAGAATTTTTCTGCATGGTCCGCGATAGTCGCGGGGCGTCAGTCATATGGGAAATGTCGGTTCCTATCAGTTGAATCCATGCGTCTCCCTCTTGTTTTGCTCTTTCTGGCTCTCTTCTCATCTCCCGCGATTCAGGCCCAGACTCCGGCCCAGAAGGCGCTCAATGCCGAACCCGAAGTGCAGCAGATACGCGAAATGACGAAAGACCTTAACGAAAGGCAGAACCTGCCCGATGACGACGTCCGCAAGCCATCCGTGCTCATGACGTCGGTTCAGAGCCTCGCCAGTCTCAAAACCTATCAAGCCCTTCTTGACAGGCTCGAGGCCCGGCTGGAGTCCGAAGCGCAAGCCTGCAATTACTGCGCTGCCAAACAAGAGGAACTCAGTGAACTCATCCGGCAGCGGCAGCACTTGCAGAATTATTTTTATGACGCCCTGATGGGGGTGACGGGCGGCGACGCCTCCGCCATGAGGGGGCTTTCGAAGTTGTTAAGTGTCGTCCCCATCGAAACCCGCTGGCAAAATCGCGACATTGCCTTGCGGGAGGCCCAAAGAGTAATTGACGGGCATTGCCAGCGCCTCAATGCCGCTGGATCAAATTTGGCGGATTGCCAGGCCACGACCGAGGGTGGCGCGTTCAAGCTCGCCGCCGCTCACGAAAACGCCTGGGCCGACTGCTTCCAAAAGCACAACTGGGTTAAGACCCCATCCGAGCGCCTCGCTTACGAAGCTTGCATGAACGCGACCGATCCACTCACGAAGTTGTGCAACGACGAGCGCAAAGTTGCGACCAATCCCCAATACTATCCGCGGTTCACGGTGACGGCCTTCGACCTAGATATGCTACAGTTCTACAATTATAACGACCGCTGGCTTACCGATCCCAATCGTCTCCCGGCATTGGTGGTGCTCCTGCCGCAGTCAATCAACGTCACCCTGCTTGAACCAGTTGTCGTGCCGCCCCCTCTGCCGACGGCCCCGAGCACAGGTCCCGGTCGCCTGGTGAGCACCGTTCGCGCCCGGCTGGAGAACTCGCTGGAAGGTGGCATTAGCGGATCCAACGGTCGCGCCGTTGTCGTCCAGAGAGGTGCGGAGGTCAAAATCGATTTTGACCTATCGACGGCGGACAGGGCGAGCTGCCTTCTGAGTCTCCGAATTGTCTCGGCCACCGCTAGTGGCGAACGGCCGCATCGGCTGGTCTCGGGAAGTTTCGACCGCCGCATTCCCGGTTGGCCCGCCGCAGGTACAATGCTCATTCCCGCCAACTCGCCGCTCACCTTTCAAAGTTCAACCGCCGATCTCTATCCGATGTCCCAGGCGGAGTTCCTGAGCCGGGCCGCTGCCAACGCCTCTTCCGCCGGCAGCCAAGACCCCAACTCGACCTACGTTACCCGACCCATCCTGGCGGGCAGTCGTATTCAAACCATTCTGATCGAGCCAGTGGATGTCCCTGGCATTCAGGCGGACAAGCGTTTCCACGCTCAGCTGAATGCCGACTCGGAGCTGCCTCGCGGTGTCACTGGTAGCGACGGCATCAAGCTCCCGCGCGGCACAGACGTCTATCTCAGGGTCACTGATACGAACGCCAACCCGCAGTTCCAGGTCGGCCACACCGCGCATCTCTTTGTCGACTATGCGATCATCAATGGCGAGAAGGTCCCTTTGCACACCGCTTCCTTGGACCAACCCTTCACCGTTCAGATGGCGCGCCTTCCAAATTCCCGCTCAAACTCCCGCCGCCCCGCGGTCTCTGACGTCCTCTGGCCGGTCGGCGATACCAAATGGTTCGACATCACGGAACAGACCGAAGTCTCGCGACAGATCCTGACCGGCGGCGGCCAACTCCAGCCGACGGGAGCCGTTGCCACCACCGCCGCAGCGACCGTCACCAGCCGTGACGCTCAGCAAAACAACGCCGCTCCAAATGCCACTCAGACCAGGCCATCTAGAGGAAAAGGCTCCGCGGTCGCGGTGCCAAGTTCTCCGCTTCAGGCGACCGCCGTTCAGCCCACAAGCCTTCCAGCCTCTGCTCCGGCGAACACGCCCGCAAACGTGCCGGTGGCAAAGCCGCTTTCCGCAGTCCCGGGTGTGGCGGGCACGTACGAGGGCAAATATGAGTGTTCTCGAAGGGAGATCGGCTTCCGTCTCGATGTTACCCTCGCGGACAACGATTCCATGACCGCCGTATTCCGATCCTCGATTCCCGGCGTCCCGCCCTTTGATTTGGCGGGGCAGTACGACTCGGCAACAAAGCAGTTCGTGTTGACCCCCGTGCGATGGGAATCCCGGCCACCCGGAGGCTACGCCATGGTGGGAATGCAAGGCACCTTCGACCCCTCTGACGGAACCCTCAAAGGAAAGGTCACCGAGCCCCGTTGCGGGGCCTTTGAGCTAATTCGTAAGGAACCATAGCGCCCAGTCCAAGTGCCGCAGGGGATGCGCACATCCCGATGCACACGTTCTCGTCCTGTATTGTGTAAAAACTCATCCGTCTCAGGCGGCCACTTTCTCCGTATAATAATGATTGAGTAGTCCGCCGGGTCGGCATCAATCCCTGAGCAGTCGTCCAAAGGCAATGCGCTTCGGGTACTGCGTGCTGGCAATCAAGGCATCCATATAATGGACCTTGCTCGGAAGGCCAGAGGCGACACGTGAGGCACGTGATGCGATTGTGGGGTATCTGGGAGGACGGCGGGGTAGGAAATCTGAAATCGAGTTTTCGGAAGGGTTTCCCAAGGACTGGCGACCGCATGCTTCGTTGCTTGGGGACGACATCAATAAGAAGGCGCTCCAGCCAACGCGTTGCGCCTGGGTTTCGTACGCGGGCTTGCGTTTTGCTTCGGCGTAGATCAGGTTTGGAGCGTTGGGCATTGTCCGCATGCTCTTATGAAAAAGTCCATCACTGTGATCCTGGTCGGGATAGTGGTTATCATTGTGTGCGGCTTGTGGTTTTATCATTCCACTTCCATCACCGTGTCTGTATCATGCAGTGAACCGAGCATGAGATTTACCGGCACGATTGTATCCGACGGCCACTCGCAGGAACTGTCAGGCACAGGCAGCGGCACGTACCAAGCCAGCGATCACGAGATAGTTTGTTCGTTCAAGAAGCTGGACGCTGATGGACAGATTTCACTCGCAGTTTCGGAGGCAGGCAAGAAGCTGGGCGATTCGAGCACACCGGCGAAATTTGGAGGAGTTCGCGCCGAGTTGCATCGCGCGCGGACGAGGCAATCCACCAGTTTCACCACGTTTTGATGAGACTGTTGCCACCTAACAAGATCGCTCCAGCGAACCGCCTTAATGCTTCTCTGCTCGGCGCGGGGCAGCGATCCGAACGCCACTTTCAGGCTCAACCCTGGTCGCCAGCGGCGGTCCCTGAGCTTGGGGTTAGGGAATGGGGTTATGTGGGCAGATGAGTTCCTCGAGAAAGCGGACGCAAAGGGCGTTGTCTGCCGAGTTTTGGCGCGAGTCTACGGCTGGCCGGAAACGGCGCTCGTAGGTGCTTACAGCTGTTTCGTCAAGTCGGTCACGTTTAACGCTAAGAAACGCTTATATTTTCAAGGCGTTGATCCGAAGAAGTTGACCGAGGCTGGAGATTTTGTCCTTATTTGCGGCGGACGTGACTCCGTTCTACTCGACATATTTCTCATCCCTTGGATTAACTTTTTTCAGACCTTAAGGGAAGGTAAACCAATCAATACGTATCACCCGCCCAGAAGAGAATATTGGCAGTACAAATTCAGAATTATAGACCTGTCCGGCAGATGGGCGCTTTCCGTGCCGGGCCGGTCAGCACCTCCCATTGACGTCACGGCGTGGAGGTTAGATGTCGGTGCAGCAATCGAGCGCTTGCGGAGTTGATTCCGTTACCGCTGGAGCCCGGCAGAATTCCAGGGCTGCTTAAAAAGGTGCTGGCGATCCATGACATGCCGATTGCGCCCGATGGCAGAACGGGTTGCGAGGACTGCCGGTTGCTCAATGGGTTGGTGGACACCATCGCAATATCCAGACGGCAACGTTGATCAGGTATTCGGGGCGGGATTGGCGAACGGGGCGGTGGCGCTGATGGCGTTGGATACTCCGTGTTCCTTTCGGAGCAGTTTGTCGCGATGCGTTTTGTCCTTTCCTCGCGGTTCCATCGGGGGTTTAATGGGGTTCGTACGCCGGATCGGTGTCGAGGGAACATTATGCGACCTATTAAAGATTACAGCATTGCTCGACTGGCCATCGTGGGATTCGGCGTCGGGATGATCTTCGAAGTATTAAGGCTTGTCGTGATGGCGGTTTTTCAGATTGGCCCATCTTCGGTATGGGCACCATTTGTCACCGGGGCAATCGCAGGAGTCGTGATTGCAATAACACTCGGCTACTTTGGTAAAGCTGGCAGAGATCAGCAGCTCTTGCGAAAAG
This sequence comes from Verrucomicrobiota bacterium, assembly GCA_003152315.1. Taxonomy (GTDB): domain Bacteria; phylum Verrucomicrobiota; class Verrucomicrobiia; order Palsa-1439; family Palsa-1439; genus Palsa-1439. The sequence continues at coordinate 3,451 of PLZV01000032.1, read as the reverse complement.
GTGCCAGACCCTAGCCACCGTTCTAACCCGCCGGAGCCAACGGTTGCGCTCCGGTTCCATACGCGGCTTGCGTTTTGGTTCGGCGGGGCGCAGATTTTGGGCGTTAGGACGAATCGAGAAGATGAAACGCTATTTCTTGATCTCCGCGATGTTCGTATTGCTTTCCAGTCTGACCGTGCTTGCGCAAGCTGCCGGTGAAGACAAGTCGAAGGAGTGGCCGTATGGCCCGTACGACAAGCTTCAACGTAATTCGGTCGAGGTCGAGGCGGATCGTTTGAATATCTGGGCTGGCGATGTTCAGTTGCAAATCTCTCGGCACGAGAAGTCGGTCGTGGTGGCAGATACTCCCAGCTTCGTCACCAATGTCGTCGACTTTGTCCAGTCAGCCTCAGTTGATGCGACGAGCAGTGGTGGCGGCTTGAACCGATGGCAGGAGGTTCTTGCGTCAGGTTCATTCATTCACTTGACCTACCCGTCTCCTCGCACATTTCGGCTGCCGGTTAGCTTCGACGTAGGTATGGTGCAGAACGTCCAGAAGTGGGAAGAACGGGCGGTCAACGAGATTCTAGTTTCCTTGCCGGAGGGCGACTATCCGGGGATTCAACTTCGGAGCGGTACAAACTACATGGCCGTAACCAAGTACAACCCTCGACTATTAAAGCGGTTGGTGATGGAGCCAGCCTTGGGGCTGTCGACCGTCAAACCGTATGACGATATCTATAACGTGAAATAGCCAGACAAATGAATCGATTGACGCCTATCAGTGCCCATTGAGTTTCTCGGCTTGTGCGAAATCCGCATCCGCTCCCTCCTGATCCCCCTTGGCCTTCTTGGCCTCGCCACGGTTGGAGTAGGCGACGGCGAGTTTTGGGTTGAGTTCGATGGCTTTCGAGTAGTCAGCGATGGCACCATCAAAATCGCCCTTGGCCCTCTTGGCCCAGCCACGGTTGATGTAGTTCAACAACATTTGAGTCTCCTGGCGCGGGATAATAAACGCATCGGATGATTGATTCAAGGCGGGGAGCATTACAATTTGAAGCGTATCGCCATGCTTGTAGCCGGGGGTCTGCGACAAGCATTTCCAGCGGGCAGTACCCCCCCGACCGGGTTCCCAAGCGACTAGCAGCCCCTTGGGTTGCCGGTCGCAAGCGCCGGGCTGTTGCCGATGGATCGGGTCGCGACGGGGGCATCGGGCAGGAAGTTTTACTCTGGCGAGTTTCAGCCGCCAGTTCAAGCTGGTCGTTTGTGAATCCGCTTGCGGAACTGCTTAAAAAATAGTTTTTGGAATTGGTTCTTCCACGATGTCGGAGGCGATAGGCAAATGTCGTCCTTCCGGACAAACGCACAGACGCCCGGAACGGAGTTCTTTGCACAAACGCTTGGGTTGGTATGACGACAGCCGTGCGTTTGCGTTTCACTGTCCAGCGGATGTAGCGGGAGGTGGAAAACCTGCTTTTGGTTCGGAACGATGCCCGTGCCGCGTGCTCGGCGCTGGCATGACCAGTGAAGAAAGAAATTCTGACCGTGCGAACAAATACATCTCTCGGCTGGATCAGTTTTCGGAGAGCGCTTCCTCCAATCCATGGTAGGGTTACACCCCATAGCAAAGGCGCGGCCCATCGCGTACTCTTTCTCTGTTGCGGGGTTTCGCTGTTAGATCATAATCTTTTCAGCGAAGGCTCTACTAGGCCACGTGAAGGAGCACTCAATAACATTATGGAAACTTTGTCTACGGCGGAGGTGATTTCCAAGGGCCGAGGGTCGGAAACCAATCAAATACCGAACGGGCAACAGTACGTCCCCCTGGGGAACTGTCATGATGGCAGGCCATGCTTAACGGAGTACAATTGGCCGGGTCAATCTAATCAGAGTCCCGTGCGCGGTCATGAGGAGTCCGACTTCATGACCTCTCAACTGGGGTGATCGACTTGCCCGTGTCCGCCTCCCGTAAGATGCGGATCTTGTCTTCCGTCGTATACCGCTTGCCTTTCATGCTGGGTCCTTTCTTTCGGCCCCAGACTAACATCTCAGGCGGCTCGAAAAAACGAAGTCACGTCAAACGCGGGTATCGGCTATTTCGCGGCCATCGAAGAGAGTGAAGAGAAAGAGGTGCGCCGAATGTTCGAGATCAACGTGTTCGGCCTGAGCCGGATGATTCATGCGGCGCTGCTTGGAATGCGCAAACGTCGCAAAGGATTCATCGTCAATTTCTCTTCCATCGGTGGACTTCGTTCATTCCCGTCGGTCGGCTACTACAACGCGACGAAATTTGCGGTTGAGGGTTTGTCCGAAGCCCTCTGGCAGGAGGTCGAACCGCTGGGCATCAAGGTGATGCTCGTCGAGCCGAGCGGCTTCCGCACCGATTGGGCCGGGCGTTCGGCGAACGAAAGCAAGCGGCAGATTGACGATTACGCTGCGACGGCGGGCGCGTGGCGAAAACAAGTGCGCGCCATTTCCGGCAAACAACCGGGAGATCCGGTTCGCGCGGCACACGCCATCGTAAAGGCGGTCGAGTCCCCGAAGCCGCCNNTCTGCTGCTGGGCAACGATGCTTACAAAGGCGCTACGGCCAAGCTCGAGGAACTGCGCAAGCAGTTCTCTGCGTGGAAAGCGGTTTCGCGCGGGGCCGATTTCCTGAGGAAAAAGCGATGACCGGCGGCTTGAGCCGTATCCATGTCAATAGGGTGCCTGCTCGTTTCACCAGCAGGGCGTAATGATCATTTTCAGTTCAGGTATTCCGGATTCCTGACCGTCGAATCGTACTGTTGTTCGGTCTTGAACAGTTCGTACCGTCCATTGCGGGCCGCCTCGGTTGAACTCATCGGCTTGAAGCAAGAAAGGACAGTAGATCGGCGTTGAGTTTTTCCTTGTGTGCGGCGGTCAGGCCGTGGGGTGCGCCGGCGTATACCTTCAGGGTCGAGTTCTTGACGAGTTTCGAGGAGGCCAGACCCGCAGCGCCGATCGGTACAATCTGGTCGTCATCACCGTGGATGATAAGCGTCGGCACGTCGAATTGCTTAAGGTCCCCGGTAAAATCCGTCTCGGAGAACGCTTTGATGCAGTCGAGGGTGTTCTTGTGACCGGCCTGCATCCCTTGCATCCAGAACCAGTCAATCATGCCCTGAGAAATCTTCGCGCCTGGCCGGTTGAAGCCGAAGAATGGGCCGCTGGCGAGATCCTTGTAGAGCTGCGAGCGGTCGGCGATGGAGCCGAGGCGGATCTTGTCGAACACCTCAATCGGCAGGCCGCCGGGATTGGCCGCCGTCTTCAGCATCAGTGGCGGGACGGCCGCAACCAGCGCGGCTTTGGCCAGACGCTTCGTGCCGTGGCGGCCGATATAGCGCGCCATTTCGCCGCCGCCGGCGGAGAAGCCGATCAGGACGACCTTCTCAGGTCCAACGTGTCCAGGAGGGTTGCGAGGTCATCAGCGTAGGTGTTCATGTCGTTGCCGT
>PLZV01000020.1 GCA_003152315.1 Verrucomicrobiota bacterium | reverse complement strand
CCAAGCGCGCTTTCAGAGATGACAAATGCAGAGTGAGCGGATTCGCGCAGGAGGGGTGCGGTGGTTAGTTGACTTGCGGGGATGGTTTTGTTACTCGATGAATTATGAAACAGACAGTAGAAGTGAGCAGGCCAGTTGCGAGTGCCGGAAAGTGTCGCACGTTGTCCATCGGTTCGACAGGGATCGTCCGGTGTTTGGTAGAGCCGGCCCGACGCTGCGATTTTTCGGTGCGATCGGGCGATGTGGTTTTCTGCACGCACGCGGATCACGACGCATTCGAGAAACGCGCTTACAGCAGATTAGATTAGATTGTTCCGCAGGGAATCTCTTCACGGGCTTATCCGATTCGTCACGCCTGACGGCAGCGCTTGACTTGAAGGCGTCGAGGAATCATTCTCAATTCATGGTGACGAAAAAGCAGTCGGTCTATTGTGTATTGCTCGCAGCGGCAATGGTCGCGGTGGGCTGTAACAACTCGCAACCCATTTCCCAGCCGTCCACACCGCCTCCTCAGCAGCAACCGGCGGCGGCTCCGACGGCACAGGCGCCGCAAGTTCCCGCGCTGCCGCCGGGACATCCGGGGATGGGGGCGATGGGCGCCTTGCCGCCGGGGGCGGCGGCAGGTGGGCCGAACCCGGAATGGTCGGTGCCGAAGGATTGGGTGGTGGGCAATGGTTCGGCGATGCGGCGGGCGACGTTTGTGGTGAAGGGGAGCGATGGGCAGGGCGCGGAGGTGGTTGTCTCCAGTTTTCCGGGGGACGTGGGCGGGCTGGTGGCGAACATCAATCGTTGGCGCGGGCAGATCGGGCTGGGGCCGATTGCGCCGGATGAAGTCAGCGGGATCACGTCGGATTTGATGGTGAACGGCGCCAAGGCCACAGTCGTGGATTTCAAGGCGGACTCTGCGCCGCAAGACAAGATGCCACCGAAGCGCATGATCGTGGTGACGATTCCGCACGAAGGCAATTCGTGGTTCTTCAAGATTACGGGAGACGCGCCGTTGGTCGAGGCACAGAAGGCTACATTCCTGGAATTCGTCCAGTCGGTGAAATTCTAAGGGGCGGATTCAACCTGCGCACCCTGAAGGGTGCGGCTACATGGCAAATCAGGGTTGACGGGGAACGGACGGCTCGGCGGTCGTAGACCGCCGCTACAGAGTTTTGCGCGGACGAGACACTGCCAGATGGATTGTTGAGGCGAGATAGATCACGATGCCGGCGGCAGAGAGGGCCGAGATTATTCCTGCGGGAAATGCGTGGGCGACCTGCTCGAGGTTGCCGGAGTCCAGGATATCGCCGCTGGTGCTCAGGCTCAGGTAGTTGAAATAGCCGTGGCAGAAAATGACGAGCAGGGCGATGAAGCTGGCAAGGAAGGCGAGGGCGTAGACGGCGCCGGCGAGGCGCTGGCCGAGGTAGAATTGTCCCGCGCCCGGCACCATGAGATTGAGGAACATGGCGACCTTCATGGTTTTGGGACGCGGCGTTGACGGTGATGGAGACGCGTTGCGGAGCGTGGGTGCGTTGAGCACTGGCGGGACAGCCGCCGCGGGCGCAAGGATCCACGCGTTCATGATCTGCTGGCGCACCGATCCGGGGACAGCTTCCAGATTGTTGTAGTGAGCGGTCTGACCTTTGTCAGTTACGGAGATCTGGATGCCATCCCGAGTCGCGACGACCGTCGGGGTTGGCAAAGTCGAGGTAGCTGGCGCAGGCGAAGCAGCAGGCGTTTGCGGGTTGCCTTGCGCGACCATGGCGAGCATTTCAACTTCAAACTGCGCTTCGCGGGTCTTCGCTTCTCGATCCGATAGCTTGGCGATGGTGTTCCAGTCGGGCATGGGTTTATCCTGCGTAGATTAAGATGCAGGATGTGTGCCCGAGGTTCCGTTCAAAACTCGGCTTACTCAACGGCGATGACGGTGTAGCCGCCGGACTTTTTATCGGCCTCGAGTTTGAGCATATTGCGCTTCTGCATTTCCAGCAGCATGTCGTTGAAAGAACGGAAACCGTAGGCGCGCTCGTTGAAGCCGGGGTGGCGGCGCTTGATGGCCTGCTTGATCATGGAACCGTAGGTGAGATCGTCCGCGCCCCGTTCCGCCGAGATGGCTTCCAGCGTTTTCATGACGAGGTCGAATCCATCCGCGACCGCGGGGCCGGGGGGAACCTTGGCTTCACCTTCGGGAGCTTTCGCTTCACCGTCGGCGGTCTTCGCGGGAGTGGCGGCGGCCTGCGCGGTCGTGCGTCGGCGCGGTCGCGGCGCGGCGCGAACCAGGTCGTCGTAATACAGGAATTCGTCACAGTTGTTGATGAAGAGGTCGGCGGTGGAATTCTTGACGCCGACGCCGATGACGGTCTTGGCGTTCTCGCGCAACTTGCTTACGAGCGGCGAGAAATCGGAGTCTCCGCTGATGATGACGAAGGTGTCGACATGGCTCTTTGTGTAACACAGGTCGAGTGCGTCCACGACCATGCGGATGTCGGCGGAATTTTTCCCCGACTGGCGCAAGTGCGGGATCTCGATGAGCTCGAACGCCGCCTCATGCAGGTCGCGCTTGAACACCTTGTAGCGGTCGAAATCGCAGTAGGCTTTCTTGACGACGATGTGGCCCTTGAGTAAGAGACGTTCGAGGACCTTTTGGATTTCGAAGCGGGGATAATTGGCGTCGAGCGCGCCGAGGGCAATGTTCTCCAGGTCAAGGAACACCGCCATTGTTGTGCTGGAATCTTGTGTGATCATATAATTGACGGGAGCCAGTGTACTACGGATGCGGCCCGCAATACAGGCTTTGTTATTTTGAACCTCCATGCAAAGTTTCAGCCTGGGCGTTGATCTCCGTCATGGCGCGAGTCAGGTCGACGTAGACTTCGTCGTGAATGTTGACGACGCCGTAGTTGCAGTTCTCGCCGTCGAAGCGGCCTTCCTTCGGCTCGTCGCAATGCTCAAACCAGTGGTAGCCCACCAGGAACGGGCTCTGCAGACCCCATGTGACGAAATTCTTGTAGGCGGCGGCGCGATCCGCCTGGGTCTTGACGCGTTCGCCACCGCCCTTGCTGTTGGGCAGGCCGACATCCTGGCCGCGGAATGAAAATTCGCCAATGATCAGCGGTTTGCCGAACACAGAGTAGCGCGCAATGGTCTCGCGGGGATCGAAGCGATAACAATTGAACGAGATGCCATCGACGTACTTCGCCGCGGCGGCCACGACGGGCTGCGGCGGGACGTAGGCGAAGCGCGCGCCGAAATTCATGTGGTTGGGATCGGCGGCCTTGATGGCTTCGGCGGTGATGCGGAAGTAGCGTTCCGCGAGGCGCGCGAGGAATGCGTCACTATCGGCGATGAAGGCCGCGCGCTTGGGGTCGGCTTCGTTGGCCTGGCGCTCGGATTCCTGGTTCTGCCGGTAAACGGCCTCGCGCTTGTAAGGCTGCTTGATCGAAGTGGCTTCCGCGACTTCATCCCACGAAGCGAAGGTGGTGTTCCACACCTCATTGAACTTCTTCACGTCGCCGTAGCGTTTGCGCATGAGGTCGACGGCGGCTTTCTTTCCCGGGACGTTCGCGGGCAACGCCATAAACATCGTTAGTAGATCGTCTGAACCGCGCCAGTCGGGGCCCCAACGCAGTTCGTTGTCCGTGAACCAGCCGAGCAACCAGCGGTCATTGGCGCGCGGGGAGCAAATTTCGCCGGCGCGCTGGTGGGCGATCGTCTCAAATTCGGGATCGAAGGCATCGGGGAAGATTCCGTGCAGCCATGCCGCGCCCTTCTGCTTGACCCCGACGTAGTGCGCGCCGAGGTCGACGATCGGGGCGTAGGCGAGGCGTTGTTTGTTCACGGGAATCTCGGCGACAGCGTCGTCGGACCAGGCACCGAGAGAGTTGAAGCCCCAGCTCATCAACCGCTCCGCGGTTGCCTTTCGCCAGGCCATGGGGTTGCCGTACTTCGCCTTGTTGGTGTCCAGGTAAGGACGGATGTCCGTGCCCTGAATGGCGTCGGCTCCCATCTGGACGGAGGTCACGCCCTTCGAGATGAACCGGTGGCCATCAGGAGTAATCAGCCACCAGCGACCATCGATTTTCGCGGCGTGAAAAAACTGGTTTGTGGGGGCGGCTGAAGTATCGGCGGCCAGACTGCGATACGAAATGAGGACGGCGGTTGCGATCAAGAGTATCAGTCTGGTGGAGGGGTGCATGATAGTTGCATCGTGCCAACGATGCTTCGCGAAGACAAGCAGAATGTCCGAAAGCGTTTCCGGGAAGTTCCCGTGCGGGAGCAATCGTCAGTATCGCAGACGGTAGAATTTGCGGGACGTGGCGGTTGCGACCGTGTACGGACTAAAGGCGTCCGCGACGTCGTTCCACGTTCCCGTCACTTCGTCGGCTGCCTGCAACGTACCGCGACCCCATGTCAGCGTGATCTGTGACCCGAGCGATTGCAGCCCGAGAGTTGGGAGAGTCGGGCTGACGAGGGACTTGATTTGATAGATGACACCCGCGCCGGCGCCGTTGCCGAGGTCGCCATTGGTGACAAGGTCCGCGAGGAACAACGAGTCGCGGGTTGTCAGCAGGCCGTCGAGGTGGCCGACGCCCGCCTGCTGTCCTTCGATGAAATGGAAATAATTGGTGGTGGCCGGGTCCGCATAGATGACCGGGTTTTTTGCGTTGTTGGTTCCACCGAGATCGAACGAGCCGTGAAACCCGAGAAGAAGGCCGGTGTTGACTCCGTCCGGAAAACCGGTGGGCGCAAAAAGGAGGTTATTGACACCAGTGCTTTCGTGCCCGGTCAAGGGATTGGGGATCGGCTGGAACGTGAACAGCGGTTGAACTCCAGCGCCACCAACGACAGTACCGGTGCGATAGGCGGTGTAGTTGGTCGGGAAACCGAAATACTCGGTCACCACGGCGATATTGGTCCTGGCGATGAAATTCAATTCGTCAGCGCTAAAGGGGAGATTGGCGTTTGTCAGGCCGTCGATGCCGTTGTCCTGCAGATACAGGTCACCGGTAGCCGGGTGGAAGGCGGAGCCCGCGGCGTTGCGAAGGCCGGTGCCGAGTTGCGCAATATTCGCCGCAGTGACGCTGGTGCCATTGTCCGTGATGGTAAGCATGTAGAGGGAGTCACCGGACAGCGTTGCGTTCGCGCCGGGGATGTTGCTATTGGTGAGGATGACGGTGTGGGTCGTTGCGGCGAAATTGCTCTCCGAACCCACTTGGAACAACAGGTCGTAACTGTTGGTCTGCCCGAAGGTCTTGCGGATGCCCAACGAGGAATTCATGTGTTCCCATGCCGGGTTGGGGTAGGTGATAATGATCTGGCCCACGAGCGTGAGCGAGTTGGTGGGCGAGGCACCAGTCCGCAGAATGGTAATCGGCTTGCCAAGCCCGGTGACGAGAACGAGGCTGCCGGCCACGCGAACATCGGTCAGGCTTCCGGGCAGGTTGGTATAAACCGCCGTTCCCGGACCATCCGCAACGCCATCATTGTTCGTGTCCGTGAACCGGATGATCGCTCCCGTCGAACTGAAATAACTCGTGCCATGGCTGACGGCCACCAGGAGCGAGCCGTCGGAGAGTGTGGCCATGCCCAGGGGAAAATCCAGGCCGGTGGCAAACGTCGTGATCCGAAAGTTGTTCGTATCGACCCCGGGCCCCTGGACGGTGAACGGCACCGCGGAACTGGCCGTGGAGCAAAGGGACGCAATGAAGCTCGTGAGAATAATGCAAGCGATGTGTCGGCAGGGCAGCGGCGCAATCGACATGGCCATCATGGTTTTTCGGCCTCCTGTAAATGATGCGCGTGGTCCGGCGGGTTCCACCAACACGGGCCTTTGTCCTGAATGGCTTCGACAGCGCGGCGGCGGGTTTCTGAAAGCTGGTTGGAGGGAAGGGGCCTGAAGGATTGCGCGGCAGCGTAGGCGGCGTCTTGTTCATTCGGAAAACTTAATCCGAGTAACGCGACGTCAGGGTCCAGCGTGAGTGTGTAATGCAGGCATTCGGTGACCGTCAGGCGCGGGAGCGTTGGCGCGTTCGCTGCGTCGCTGCCGCCCGAGCTGAACTTGCCGCGCGGGCGGGTTTGGAGCGGTTGGTTGTAGCTGGTGGTGTCGGCGAGTAATTTGCCCGCGCCGAAGGTTTTGAAACAGACGGTGCCGACGCGATGCTTCTTTGCGAGCGGCAGGATTTCTTCCATGTAGCGATTGTCGACGAACGGTCCGACGGCAAACATCACCACGTCGCAGAGGCCGGAGGGGATGGCCGCGAGCAGGACGTCGGGATGGTGCGACGAGATGCCACGAAAGCGTGCTTTGCCGGCCTTCACGGCGGACGCCAATTGTTCCATGCCGCCGCCGGGCGCGGCGATCTTTCGCCAATCGTCCGTGGTGCTGACGCCATGGAACACAAAACAATCGACCGTATCGAGACCTGTGCTTTTCAAGCTGGCATCGACTTGTGGCGTGACCGGCTCGTGGTGATTGTCAAGCTTGTCGATGACGAACATGCCGTCGCGGCGCCCCTTCAACGCCACGCCGACGATTTGTTCGCTGTAGCCGTCCTCGTAGTTCGGGGCGGTGTCGATCAGGTTCAGGCCCGCGTCCATCGCGCGGTGGATCGTCGCGACGCAGCGGTCGAGCGGGACCTTGCGGTCGGCGAGGTCGCCAATACCGAGGATGGTGGCCTGAAAGCCGGTGCGGCCGAGTTCGCGTCGCGGGCGAAACACACCGCGCCAGTCGGTAGGACGTGAAGTCATGGTTGCCATTCTAGCGAGGCTTGCGCTACAGTGCAAACGTTGGTGGCGGCCCGCTGGGACGCAGCGTGCCTGAAAACGGGTCAAACCTCAAAGAAGGAGTGTGTATGCGCAAACGCATTATCTCCATCGTCTCGTTTGTTCTCCCCATGATTTTCTTGTCGCTTGTCGCCGGTACATGCGTGCTGAGCGACGACGCGGCGGCGGCAAAGAAGGTTCCGTGGAAAATCAGCGGGCAACTCGAAGAGGCGTGCAGTTGCAATGCGGCCTGCCCGTGCTGGTTCAACTCGCTGCCGAGCCGGATGAATTGCGGGGGCATGCAGGTGTTGTTCATCAGCAAGGGCCACTACGGCAAGGTGAAGCTCGACGGCCTGGCGATCAGCCATTTTGGCCAGAGTCCTGATAACCAAACGATGATGGAATCGTTCGGGAAATGGAACTTCTCGTATCTCTACATCGACGAGAAAGCCACGCCGGAGCAGCGCGAGGCGTTGGAGGCGATTGGCAAGACCGTGTTGCCGTTCTCGGCGTCAGGGAAGACAAAGATTCAGTATGTGCCGATCACGCGGGTGGCCGAAGGGAAGGACAACAAGATCACCGTGGGCGGGTACAGTACGATCGAGGGCCATCTCGTCGAGGGCGGCCTCGGCGGCCATCCGAAGATTGTCAATCCGCCGGGTGCGGACCCGATTCATCACGAGTATCTGCAGGGCGAGACGACGAAGCTGGTGTACAACGACGCGGAGCAGAATTGGAATTGGAAGGGCTCCAACTATATGCAGGGAGAGTTCACGGTGGACAGCGAGCAGTATGAAAAATTCAACGCGGGCCTCTCGCAGAAGATGGCGGGGATGAACAAACCGCCGGAGCCCGCGAAGTAGCGGGAGACATCGTTGTTACGACGGCACTTTTTCCGGAGTGCCGGCTTGTTGCGGCGTCATGACTCGCATGACGATGAGCCCGGCAATCATGCAGATCACGCCGCCCATCGTGACCGTGAGCGAAGCGCTGGTTGCCCGGGCGAGGGCGCCGGCGATGAGGCTGCCGAACGGCGTCAGCCCGATAAAGGCCAGTGAATAGATGCCCATGACGCGGCCGCGGAGTTCGTCGGGCACGCGCGTCTGCACGGCGGTGTTGGCGGTTGCGAAGAAAATGATCATGAAGAAGCCTGATCCCATCAGCGCCGCGGCCGAGAGCCAGTAGACTCGTGACAGCGCGAAGATGCAGAGCATAATGCAGAAGCCGAATAATCCGCCGTAGAACAGCTTCCGTTTGTGCGGTGAATCCCCGAGGGAGGCCAGTGCCAGGGCCCCGACGAGCGCGCCGCAACCATTGGCGGCCATGAGGTAGCCGTACCCGCTCGCGCCGACATGGAGCACGTCGCGCGCGAAAACCGGCAGCAAGACGCTATACGGCCAGCCGAACAGGCTCACGACTGTCACCAGTGAGATGACGGCGCGCAGGACGCGGTGGCTGCGCACGTACCGGAAGGCTTCGACCGTTTCGGTCCACATTGGTTTGTGATTGGCGTGTGGCTGGGCCGCCGGCATGCGCATGGCCAGATAGGCGGCCACAACGGCGAGGTACGACACTCCGTTCAGGAAAAAACAACCCGTCATGCCGACCACACCGATCAGGATGCCCGCGATTGCCGGACCGAACACGCGCGCACCGTTGAACAACGATGAATTCAGCGCGATCGCGTTCATCAGGTCGTCCTTGCCAACCATTTCGACCACGAAACTCTGTCGGGTCGGGATGTCGAAGGCGTCGGTGATTCCTTCCAGCAGACTCAGTAGCGCGATTTGCCAGATCTTGATGACGCCAAAGTACACAAGAGCCGCAAGCACAAACGCGAGCACCATGGCGGTGCTTTCGGTAGCGATCACGATGCGACGTTTCTCGATACGGTCGGCCATCGCGCCACCCACCAGCGTCAGGAGGGTGACAGGGATGGCGGAGGCAAAGCGCACGGCGCCGAGGGTGAAGGCGGAGTTGCTGAGTTGGTACACGAGCCAGCCCACAGCCACTTGTTGCATCCAGGTGCCAATGACAGACACAAGTTGCCCGCCAAAGAAGAGGCGATAGTTGCGGTGGCGAAAGGCGGCGAAGGTTTTGCGCCAACTGATTCCGCCCGTGACGACGCGCCACGACAGCGGCATGGTGTCAGTGGGCACGGTCGCGATTATTGGTTCGCTACGTTTCGGTAATGGAATCGGCTCGCTCACGATGCAAAGTTTCAGGGAATTAACTGGAAACTGCGACGGAAATCAATGGGAGACTCTGCTATCGCTGAACTGCAAATGTAGAACTGCACCGGCCTGGGCGGCCTATTTTCCGCGGGCGAGCAGGAAATACAGCAACATGCCGATGAGGGGGAGTAGGAGGATCACGAGAATCCACAGGAGCTTTTTGACCGTATCCGCGTTGCTCTTGAGGCAATCGAGGATCGCGATGATGTCCAACACGAGAACGACCAGGCCAGCTAATCCATACATAAGGAATCTCCTTGGTTGGGAGAATAGCAGGCTGGCGCGGTGCTGGCAAGGTGCGTAAGCGTCGCATCCGGGGTTGACGAGTTGGGACAATACCATTTGACAAGTCGTAAAAATGTTATATAGTCCAACCTAATAAAGTTAGGCTTGACTAACTTTATGGGTCAGTAAGAGCTCAACAATGAAGAACACGGATTGGCGGCCAACGGGCAATGCGCCCGTCGACACACCAGTGTCGGCGAAGGATGAAGGTGGCGACATGTCGCACGGCAACCACCCGTCACTGGAGGGAATGCACGGCACGGTGGCGGTGCCGCACCATGCCGCCGGTTTCTGGCGGCAGTGGCGGGCGTTCGTCGGGCCCGCGCTGTTGGTGAGCGTCGGATACATGGACCCGGGCAACTGGGGCACGGACCTGCAGGGCGGGGCGCAGTTCAAGTACGGGCTGTTGTGGGTGGTGGGCCTCGCGAGCCTGATGGCGATCTTCATGCAGGTGATTTCCGCGCGCCTGGGGGTGGTGACCGGCAAAGACCTGGCGCAATGCTGCCGCGACTGGTATCCGCGCTGGACCCGCTGGCCGAATTGGCTGCTGTGCGAGGTTGCCATCGGTGCCTGTGACTTGGCCGAGGTACTGGGCAGCGCGGTTGCCCTGAATCTTCTGTTTCATATTCCGCTGTTGTGGGCGGTCGTGATCACCGGGCTGGACGTATTGCTGTTGCTCGGGTTGCAACGGTTTGGGATGCGCACGATTGAGGCGGTTGTCCTGGTACTGGTGGCGACCATCGGGGTGTGCTACTTCATCGNNTCGAGATTTTCGTTCTCCCGCAGACACAGCCAAGTTTTCTGGAGATGGGTCGGGCGCTGATTTCGCCGGGCTTCCGTCAGATCGGGATGATCTACGTGGCGATTGGCATTATTGGCGCGACGGTGATGCCGCNNCAGAGCCGCAAGCTGCAGAAAGACGAGCCGTCGGTCCGGCAGGCTGTCCGATTTAACACCATCGATTCGACGGTCGCTCTGATCATCGCCTTCTTCGTGAATGCGGCCATCCTCGTGCTCGCGGCGATGGTGTTCTATGGCAAGGAAAGCGTGACAGTGGCCGGCGGGCAGGTGGTCAGGTTCGGCGGCGACAGCGATTGGATCCGGGTGGCTTACCTTACGCTCGCGCCGTTGCTGGGCGCGGCCGGCGCGAGCACGCTGTTCGCGGTGGCGCTGCTGGCGAGCGGACAGAGCAGCACCATCACGGGGACGCTGGCGGGGCAGGTGGTAATGGAGGGTTTCATGCATTGGCGGATCAAGCCGTGGGTGCGGCGGCTCATCACGCGCACGCTGGCCATCTTGCCGGCGATCTTCGTCATCGGCATTCGTGGCGACAGCAGCGTGACCGATCTGCTGACCCTCAGCCAGGTGGTGCTGGCCTTACAGCTTCCCTTTGCCATGTTCCCGTTGCTACACTTCACGAGTTCCCGCGTGCGGATGGGAGCGTGGAGGAATGGTTGGTTTCTGATGATCGCGGGTTGGGGGAGCGCCCTATTGATCACGGTGTTGGACGTCTACGGTTTGCCGGATTCACTCAAAGCGGCGTGGCACGTCATCGTGGGCGGATGAAAACGGATGTGACAGTGGAGGAACAGCCATGTACAAGACCATTCTCGTAACGTTGGAGGCCAAGGCAGCCGACCGGGCGATCATCGACCACATCAAAGCGCTTGCCAAACTCCTGCACAGTCGCGTGGTGCTACTGCATGTGGCAGATGGCTGGGCGGCGCGGACTCATGGTCCTGACGCGGTCAGCCCCGAGGTCGACGAAGATCGGGCGTACCTGGAGAAGATTCGAACGGAGTTCGAGTCTGCGGGCATTCCCGTCGAGGCCGAGTTGGCGTTTGGCGAGCCAGCCGATGAAATCATCAAATGGGTCGAGGAAAAAGGCTGTGACATCGTGGCCATGAGCACGCATGGACACCGGTTTTTGGCCGACTTGTTTCTCGGCTCGACGTCCCGAGAGGTCCGTCATACTGTGGACGTGCCGGTGCTGCTCCTCAAAGCCAAATGAGACGCCTGTCAACGAGCATCGCGGTATTCGTGCCGGTGCTGTTGTGCTGCCTGGTTCGCACCGGGCGGGGGGCTGATGAGGATGCGGGCAAACCGCCGCCCGACAAGAGTGGTTACAATCTTTTCAACCCGACCCCGCTTGCGTTGATGCGCGAGCTGACGCCGGATCGCCCGGATAAAACCGAAAGCCCCTACACGGTGGACGCCGGCCGCTTCCAACTGGAAATGGATTACGCGAACTACACTGAAGACAATGCGGATGGTATCCGCAAGGAAACGTGGAACGTCGCTCCCGTGAACTTTAAGGTCGGTGTGCTGAACAATGTCGATGTCCAATTCATTCTTGATGATTACCTTCACACGCGCGCGGTGAATCATGTCGCGGGCACGACCACAACCCAATCAGGATTTGGTGATTTCACGACGAGGGTGAAGATCAATCTCTGGGGCAATGACGGCGGGCCGACGGCGTTTGGTGTGATGCCATTCGTCAAGTTTCCGACGAATACGGATCATCTCGGGAATGACGCGGGGAGGGTGGACTGATTTTTCCATTGGCGGTGAAATTACCGGCGGGTTGGGACATGGGATTGCAGACCGAAGTGGATTTTCTGCGAAACGACGCCAATGACGATTACCATGAGGAATTCGCCAACATGGTGACGTTCGATCACGCCATCCTTGGCAAACTCAGCGGCTATTGTGAATTCTTCAGCAGTGTCAGCACTGAACATGGCGCGGGTTGGGTCGGCACGGTGGACGTTGGCCTCGAATATCTGGTGACAGAGAACGTGCAACTCGATTGCGGTTGCAACGTCGGCGTCACGCATGCCGCCGATGACGTGAATCCTTTTGCCGGGATAACGGTGAGGTTCTGAAGCATCTTACCAGGATGGATTGGCTATGCTGCACATCAAAGAAGCGGTAGATTTCGGTCTTGCGGCAGAAGTCGGGTCAGGCGCATGTTTGGACTATGGCTGCAATCACTCCTTGGTATATTGCAGTCGAACCATTTGACCCATCATTTGGGGAGAAATGGACCAAGTATATTGAGTTGTCGAAATTGCCCAAGCTGAAGGAACTCGTCTCATTCGATCGTCTTTTGTGTCCGTGCGTGATCAAGGAGCTTGTGGCAGAAGATTGGAGCCATAATGTGCACGAGGATTTCGCTACCAACTTTTTCCGAAACCTTGAATACCTGCTTGAGCGGGTGAGCCAGATTAGACCAGTCAATGTTCTGGCGGCGGTTCGAAATCTTCCTTACGAGTGTCGAGATGCCTTCCGAGACCCACGGTTCGAGTTCAAAGGATATGATTTGGTTGAGATAGATCTCAATGTTGGGACTAGTGCGCTGACAAACGGTGGTGGCTATTTTTCCAAAGCTTTTCGGAGTGATGAATTGAACGATGCGGAATTGATTACAGCGTTTGACCGAGCAGATGAAATCAACTATTTACTGAAAGTTCACTATCCGTACGAGCTTCACGCCCAATGTCACGTCTGGGCTCTGTGGAAGATGAAGAATAAGTTGTCGACTGGTAATTGAAAAGTGCCGTAGCCGCACCCTTTAGGGTGCGTACCGTTTTCGATGAAGAACGATTCCAGCGAACGCAGGCTAAAGCCTGCGACTACCGGACACTGCGGCGAGAAGCATCCCGTACCTTGCCGCGAGAAACATCATCATTTGCCGCGTGAGCACTACCGGGGCGACGTGAATGTCGCGTTTACGGTATGCGTGGCTCGTAAAGTCGAGCTTTTCACTGACAATGAAGTCGTATCCGTATTTGTTGCGCTTCTGACTAAATCCGTAAAGAAGTACGGATGTATTGTGCCTGTCTACTGCTTCATGCCGGACCATATTCATTTACTCGTGAGCGGTCAGAGTGAATCCTCTGATGCGTGAGCGGCGGTGGTGTTATTCAAGCAGGAGATTGGCTTTTGGTTGGGGAAGCATCGACCGTAAATTCGTTGGCAGAAGGATTTCTTTGACCATGTTCTTCGAGGTGATGAAGACCTTGGAGCGCAAGTGCGATACATCGCGGGCAATCCGGTTCGAAAGGGTTTGGTGAGGGATTGGAGAGAATATCCATTTACGGGGCGATTGGAGTGGATTTGAACGGTGTTGTCGGTAGTACGATCACCTTGTAGGGGCGCCGGACGCAGGCTGAAGCCTGCGGCTACAGGATTGTTGTAGTCACCGGAACTTTTTCTTCACCAAGTCGTTCATCTTGGTGACCAGGGCTTGCAGATAAACGGTGGCTAGCTGGCCGTACTTGACTACCAGCTTGCCGTTGACGAGGACGAATTTGGCGCGAGGGGAGTGGCAGAGGATGAGGGCGCCGAGGGGGTCCTGGGCGGAAGCGCCGGCAAACTCGATGGTGTTGAGATCGTAGATGGCGATGTCGGCGGCGGAGCCGGGGGCGATATTGCCGAGTTCGCGTTCGCGGTTTAACAAGCGCGCGCCGCCGAGGGTGGCGATGCGCAACGCGTCTTCCGTGGTGAAACTGTCCGCGCCGTTCTTCACGCGTTGGAGCAGCAAGGCCTGGCGCGCTTCCGCGAGGACGTGTGCGCCGTTGTTGCTTGAAGAACCGTCAACTCCGAGGCCGACTGTCGCATTCGCTTTCAACATCTCGCAGACGGGCGGAATGCCGGAGCCGAGGAGCATGTTCGACGATGGGCAATGCGCGACGGCGGTCTTCGTGTCGGCGAGCAGCTTGATCTCTTCGGAGTTGAGGCAAACGCAATGTGCCCAGGAGACGTCGGGGCCGATCCAATTCGCGGCAACCATGTAATCGGCGGGGCGCTTGCCGAATTTCTCGAGACAGAACTTATTCTCGTCTTCTGTTTCGGCGACGTGCGTGTGACAGAGAACTTGATGTTGCTTGGCGAGCGCGCGCGTTTCCTTCAAGAGATCGAACGTGATGGAGAAGGGGGAGCAGGGCATCAAGTCGACGCGCGTCATCGCGTACGGTTTCGCGTCGTGGAATGTTGCGATGACGCGTTCGCAGTCTTTCACGATGGCGGGTTCATCCTGCACGACGCTATCGGGCGGCAGGCCACCCTGGCTGCGGCCGAGTGACATCGAGCCGCGTCCCGCGTGGAGGCGCATGCCGAGTTCCGCCGCGCCTTCGATGACGGCCTCGGCTTTCACGTCGGATTCGCGCGGGTAGACGTAAAACATGTCATTGGTCGTCGTGCAACCCGAGAGCAGCATTTCTGCCATGGAGATTTGCGAGCCGAGCTTGACGGCTTCGTAGTCGATGCGGCCCCAGACTTCGTAGAGGCCGAGCAACCAGTCGAAGAGTTTCGCGTTCTGGACGGGCTTCAGGCAGCGCGTGAGCGATTGGTAGAGGTGATGGTGCGTATTGATCAAACCGGGAATCACCGCGCAATTTGTTGCGTCGATGGTCTCGTCAGGTTGAAAATCGGCGGGCAGGGTGGGAGTGACGTTGAGAACGTGGTTGTCCTCGATGAGGACGTGATGGTTTTCGAGTTGTTCGACGCGTTGCTGCGTACTCCAGCGGATGACGTGGCCGTTTTTAATGAGGAGTTTCATGACGGGTTGATTTTGCGCGGTGGCGAGGATAGCATCTGGGTTCATGGCGATTCAACACATCTCCCAATTGCGCTGCGTCATCTGCGGCACGATGTATCCCGCGGACAACCGTTACACCTGCGACAAGTGCGGCGTCACGGGCATTCTCGAAGTCGAATACGACTACGAAAAGGTCGCCAAGACGTTGACGCGGCACGCGCTGGCGCAACGCCCGTGGACGCACTGGCGGTACGAGGAACTGCTCCCCGTCGATTTCTCGCTGCCGCTGCCGGCGCTGCACATCGGCTATACGCCCGTGTATCACGCTGAGCGGTTGGGGGAATGGGTGGGGGTGCGCGACTTCTCGATCAAGGACGACGGACGCAACCCGAGCGCGTCGTTCAAGGACCGCGCCAGCTCGGTGGGCGTGATGAAGGCGACCGAATATCACGCCAAGACCATCGCGGCAGCGTCGACGGGCAACGCGGCTTCGTCGCTCGCGTGTTTCGCGGCGGCGGTGGGGCTGCCGTCGGTTATTTTTGTGCCCGAAAAAGCGCCCGAACCGAAGATCGCGCAGTTGCTGGTGTTCGGCGCGACGGTGATCAAGGTGAAAGGGACGTATGATGCCGCATATGATTTTTGCATGGACGCCTGCGCGAAGTACGGTTGGTACAACCGCAATTGCGCGATCAATTCCTATCTCGTCGAGGGCAAGAAGACCTGCGGGCTGGAGATCGCCGAGCAGTTTGCCGACATGATGCCCGATTGGGTGTGCGTCAGCGTGGGCGACGGCTGTACGATTGCGGGCGTGTGGAAAGGCGTGCGCGAGATGTTCCACCTCGGCTTCATCAAGAAACTGCCCCGCATGCTGGGCGTCCAGGCGTCCGGCTGCAAGCCGGTGGCGGACGCGTTTCATGCCGACAAGGACGTGGTGCCGGTGGATGGCGTCACGCGAGCGGACAGTATTAATTGCGGCACGCCGCGCAACTGGCGCAAAGCGGTGCATGCCTTGCGGGAATCGCGGGGCGAGATCGTGGCGGTGTCCGATGCCGAGATCATGGAAGCGATGAACAAGACCGCGCGGCTGAGCGCGGTGTTCGGCGAACCGAGCGGCGCGGCCAGCGTGGCCGGCGTCAAGCGGGCGATTGCCGACGGGATCATCAAGAAAGACGAAAGCGTTTGTGCGGTGATTACCGGGAACGGTTTGAAGGATGTGAAGGCCGCCATTGAGACGGCCGGCACACCAATAAATATTCCCGCAGACCTTACCGCATTAGACGAAGAACTGAAGAAGCGGAAGGTGCTGTAGGCCGCGTGCCCTCACGCGGCGTCCGAAGGTCCTGCCGCAGTTTCACCACGAAGGCGCGAAGCGCACGAAGTCGGGTAGGGCGCGTTTGCGGGCGGGGCGGTTATGTGCCACGTTTATGGTGAAATGGAGGCATTGGGTGGCATGAAAACAACCGAGCATATGAGTCACATGAGCGGAACGATTGCCAGCGTGGATCCGCAGGCCCGCAACCTGACGATTCAGAGTCTGGTCGTGAACAAGACGTTTGATATCGCCGATGATGCGGCGATCATAACGCCGGCCCAACCGCACGCGGAGTTGAGAGACCTGAAGGTTGGGGAGCTGGTGGAAGTGACGTACGAGCAGCATGCAGCGGTTTGCCTGGCGCATCGTGTTGATGAGGCCAGCGCGCTGAAGCATCGCAAGGCGGCGTAAAGAGATAAAGATCGAAGGGAGAAGGGTGACGGGGGATTATTCACCCTGTGTGTCCCTCCGGGGAGGGGGTTTCTGCCTTCGCGAGACGTCTTGCAGCCCCCAGAAATTCTCAGGTCGGTTTTCGGGGTGTCCTGACGCGGCCGAGGCGGAGGACGGTTTGTAGGAATTCCTGGATCGGTTTTCGGGGATTCTCGAACCTGCGGTGATCGGGGTGGCAACATGAGACGCAATACGGAAAGCGCCGGGCATACTGACAACCGTCCGGGTTTTCCACGAGGCAATCGGAGAACGGGAGCGTTTGACCCAGATACCTGGTGCGACATCGATCTGGATCGGGAAAACGCTTCTGAACGCTGACCTCGCTTTCGAGCATGCTTTTGGGAAATAGCAGTTCGGTGATGCCAAGTCGAACTTTTTCCACCGGCCCAAGAAAAGTAGTAGGGGGAAGGCAAGGAGGAAAGGCGGAAGCGGGAAGGCTGCACGCGAATGGACGGGGATGCGGGCTGAGGCCAAGGTGCCAGACAGGCAAATCCGTCCATCAACGGAAGTACAGGGTTTCAATAATCGTCTTGCAGAGGAGGATTCCCGCCGCCCACAGGGAAATGCAGAACACCATCCACGCGAAACAGGCCAGGGTTTGATTCCTGAGTGGATACCGCTGATGGTCGATTCTCACATTCATATCGCACCTCTGTGCTAAACATACGCTCGAATGCTCGTGGAGTCAAAGTGGTCGGCCCTATCGGAGTGGCAGTGCGATGAGGTGGTCGCGGAAATCGGATTGGGGTCAGGGGATATGGGAGGTCTTCTTCAACTCCAGCCATCGCATTTCGTTGACACGTTCGACATGGGCATCACCAAACAGCACGGCGCGGGTGCCGTTCGCGGCCGGTGCGTCTTCGTACACGACCGCGATGTTGACGAAAGCATTTGGCCCTTTGCGTTCCTTGTAGGAAAGCGACGAATTCGGCTGGTAGGGTCTGCCGGTCCTGGGCTGCACGAAAGCCTTTTCACTTCCACGGGGAAGATAACGCGTGAACGCTGTCTTCATGCTTTGCGCATCCGACAAGTCTGGAAGTTTGTTGTCGTTATCGTCGGCGTACATCGTCCAAGCGAGACCGATTTCTTTGAGATTGGTCCACGGACAGCCATTTATCGCGCTGGCTCGCGGCGAGCCTGTTAAGGCCCACCGTGACGCCGATGATAAGCAACACGGTGACGGCAAGAATTCGATGCCACGTTTTCATCCATCATTTGCCGCACGGATTATTCCGTCTCGGTGACCATGAATGTCTCGCAAGCAAAAGCCAGTTCCTCAGGCGAAGGGAACTGGTCGAAGCATACCTGGCACGAATGGCGTGTTTGGCCGGTGTGTTCGTAATGGATGTGGTGAACCGCAGGCCGCACATGGCAGCCATCGCAGACTTTCGGTAATTGGTCGGCCATATTATTACTCCTCCTGAAGAACTGCTTATGCCTTTGCGCAGACAGGGCGCGTGGAATCAAGGACATGACCCGAACCGAATGACAATCAGCTTCTACACCAGTCGCCATCAGTCGTGCAAGACATTTTGGCTAAGGAAGGGGTGAACGGTGAGTGGTGAACGGTGAGGTCAACTTGCGACCTAAACCTTGCCAGTTGGGTGGCGGGCTGTTAGGCGTTTTGTCCTTCGGAGGCCCCATGCGAATGCGAGCGATGGAGAGGCGGAAATCTTTGCCTACGGCGTCGGGTCTTGACCAGCGGGTGGACAGACGATTCGCCATCGTTATAGAAACGCCATGCCTTGGTTCGTACTGCTGGTAGGTGGTTGGCTCGTGATCTTTGGGCTTTTAATGGAAGATGTTCCTGATTGGAGGAAGTGGAAAGAGAATGACCCTAGAGTAAAACGTGTTAGGCGGCTCGGAACATATGTAATTGTACTGGGGGCTCTCGTTGAATCAGTACAAACAATCAGTCTTGATATCGAAGCAAGCAAGGCGTGGAAAATGGCGCAACAGTCAGAACAGCGCGTGCAGGAACTTCGCAAGGCGAATGATGAGCAAGAAAAAGAACTTCTGGAACATCTGGTTCATTGGTGACGATATCCCAAGGTGATTGGGCGGCGTCCAATTCAGCGAGTGTGGCGCATGAGTTTGTGTGGGCACTTGCCGCGAGTGGGTTTACTGTTATGAGAACCCTTGACCCGTCGTTGCCGTCAAACAAGGTTGTTTTGGTGATAGGTAAAAATGTTCCGCCCATGAGAATGCCGCCCAAGAGTAAGCATTGAGGATGCAAAAACCACTTAGTGCCAAAGGGTAAAGCCCTTTGCGTTATGTACACACTTCCGAAAGAGCGTTTTTGTCGGCTTTTGTCAATCTGCCAGTTTGAATGATAAACAAGCTTCCCCAATGCCTTCAGCCTGCCTATAGTCTTTGGTAACCAAGGAGGTTGTGCGGTGGAGCAACTGATCGATGCTTTTCTCGATCATCTGACTGTCGAGCGCGGCCTGGCTGCCAATACCCGCCTCGCCTATCGGACCGATCTCGTTCAGTTCACCGGATTCCTCCAACAACGCGGCGTCCGACAGTTCAACGCAGCCGAGCGCCAGCACATCACCGATTATCTCCTGCATCGCCGCAAGACCGGTTTAAGCCCCCGCAGTCTCGCTCGCCACCTCGCCGCGATTCGCATGTTCTGCCGGTTCCTGTCTCGCGAGAAACTCCTGGCAACCGACGTCACCCAGACCATCGACTCGCCAAAACTCTGGCGGACACTTCCCCACACCCTCGATTACGATGAAATCAGGCGACTGTTGGCCGCGCCCAACACGGATACGAACCTCGGCTTGCGCGACAAGGCGCTGCTGGAGTTTATGTACGCCACGGGCCTACGCGTCAGCGAGGTTGCGAACATCAAGCTCAGCGACATCAATTTCGAAGCCGGCTTCCTCCGCTCCGTCGGCAAGGGCCAGAAGGAACGCATCGTCCCCATCGGCAAACTAGCCATTGAATGGGTGCAACGCTATCTCCGCGAGGCTCGCAGCTCGTTTGCAAAAGCCGCCCACCTCGGCGAAGTCTTCCTCTCGACACGCGGCCAGGCGCTCAGTCGCAAGACGATTTGGGTGCTTATCAAAAAATACACCCGCGCCGCCGGCATCACGAAAACCATCACCCCCCACACCTTGCGCCACAGTTTCGCCACCCACCTGCTCGACAACGGCGCGGACCTGCGCGTTATCCAGGAAATGCTCGGTCACGCGGACATTTCGACAACCCAGATCTATACGCACGTCGACCAGCGTCGCTTAAAGGAAACCCATTACCGCTTCCACCCGCGGTCGGGGCGTCGGTAACCACCCGCAAGATTCGACTCGATTTTTCAGAAGTCTTTCGGTAGGTTCAAGGGTATCGCAGTTGGATTTTGCGCCCTGACGTGTTTCAGAGCGGCAACATCCCCCTGCAGGCGAAGGCGACGCAACGACCATGCAATTTCAAAAACTGCAGCGAACCATCGACTACGAATTCAAAAACCACGAGCTCCTCGTTGAGGCCCTCACCCATCCGTCCATTGCCCACGAGCGCGGCACCGAGAGTAACCACCACAACCAACGCCTCGAGTTCCTCGGCGACGCCGTCCTGCAACTGGTCCTCACCGACCGCATCTACAAGCTTTACCCCGAACACCCCGAGGGCAAACTCACCCAGATTCGCGCCCACCTCGCCAACCGTCACACTCTCTTCCACCGCGCCCAAGCCATCGAACTGGGCAAGCACCTGATGCTGGGCAAAGGCGAAGAAGCCAGCGGCGGCCGCGAGCGGCTCTCCAATCTCGCCGATGCCTACGAGGCGTTGCTCGGCGCCGTTTACCTCGATGGCGGCGTCCGCGCCGCCCGCAAGTTTGTCCTCGCGCAGTTCGCCGACGAGTTTTCGAACATCAAGCAAACCTCCCCTCGCCAAAATCCCAAAGGCCGCCTGCAGGAGTTGCTCCAGGCCCACTCTCCCAGCGGCCCCAATTACCGCGTCATCCACGAATCGGGACCCGACCACAGCAAGCACTTCGAAGCGATTGTCGAGTGGGAAGGACGCGAACTCGGGCGCGGCCAGGGCGCCAGCAAGAAACAGGCGGAAACCATCGCCGCCGAAACGGCCCTGGCAGCGCTGCCGACCGTTCTGCCCCCGCCCAGCCCCGCCACAAAATCAACCTAACGCTGCGGCAGGGAAGCTGGCTGCTCGGACACAGGGGTGGCCGAATACTTGAGACCGTGCTTGGTAAAGATCGCTGTCAATTCGGGTCTGCCCACGCTGTACTTCGCCAATTCGCTCAACACGTACATCATCGGCTTCTGCGTGGCCTGCAGTTGCGCGATCTGACGCTGCCGATTGTTGGTCACCGCCGCGAGATCGCGGTTCTGCTTGAGCACGAAAGCGCTGAATACCAGGCTCACAAAAATCAGCGCCGCGCCAAGTCCACAAACCAGCAGGCGCAACTGCCCGACCGCCGCCGCCAAATCCACTGGCTGGTCCGACCGCGTCTCACTCTGGATTTCTTCCGGTGTGCTCATCGTGCGGATCTCAATGTTGATTTCGCTGCCCCGTCCCTGGGCTGGGTGCGGCGCCCGGCGCTTGCGCTTGCCGGAAAATCTCCGCGATATGCGGATCAGTGTTCGCATGCGACGCGAATTCCTGCAGCACGCTTTGCCCAAGCTGTTCCCCCACCGACGCCTGCTGGAGCTGCACTTCCGCCTTGATGGCATCCCGATAAATCTCGCGGTAACGCAACACGGCCTAGACATTGAGGAGCAGGCACAGACCCAAAACAATCGGGCCGTACCGGACCACCGCCTGAAAAGTCTTCTCGTTCATGCGTTCACTTCCGCCGCCCACCGATCCAGCAGATCAAACAATTCGGTCACGTTAAATGGTTTCTCCATGAACCCCGCCGCGCCATTGCGTGTCATCTCGTCGCGCGTCACCCCCAACGACCGATACTCACCCGACATCAGCAACACCCGCTTGGCGGATTTCGCAGCCAGGATCGCCTTCATCGCCTCCACCCCGTTCATCCGCGGCATCGAAATATCCATCACCACCAGATCCGGCTGCAACTCCTGGGCCTTCGTCACAGCATCCATCCCGTCCCTGGCAATGCCCACGATTTCGTGCCCCGCGTATTGGATCGTATCGGCCACAACCTCGGCCACCGCCGGCTGGTCATCAACCACCAACACACGCAGCTTCTTGCCGGTGGGCGTCGAGTTCGATTCTTCTGGAGCAGCAGGACTCATTTCCAAGCGGCGCAATCTAGCGGTTCGCCAATCGCATTGCAAGCGTACGATTCCGCCTCGGGCCGTTCTCCATTGCAAAACTGTAATCTTGTCGGAACCACCCTTGCCAACCACCGCCGCCCTGCTCTATGCTTCGCCCACATTCTTCTTTCACCCCGCGGGAGAGTAACATGAAGATACTGATCGCCGACAAGTTCTCCGAAAACCATCTCGACCGACTCAAGAAACTCGGCTGCGATGTCACCTACAACGCCGCCGTCAAAGCCGAGGACCTTCCCAAACTCATCGCCCCTTACCAGGTCCTCGTCGTCCGCAGCAAACAAGTCTCCGCCGACACGATCAAGGCCGGCGACCAACTCGCCGTCATCATCCGCGCCGGCGCGGGCGTGAACACCATCGACGTCAAAGCCGCCAGCGCCCGCGGCGTGTATGTCACCAATTGCCCCGGCAAAAATTCCGTCGCCGTCGCCGAGCTGGTCTTCGCGTTGATTCTCGGACTCGATCGCCGCCTTGCCGACAACGTCGCCGCGCTCCGCAAGCATCAATGGAACAAAAAGGAATTCAGCAAAGCCGACGGCCTTCTCGGCAAAACGCTCGGCATCGTCGGCGTCGGCCAGATCGGCCGCGAAGTCATCAAGCGCGCCCACGCCTTCGGCCTTCCCGTCATCGCCTGGTCGCGCTCCCTCAACCTGCAAAAGGCCCGTGACCTCGGGGTCGAATACTGTCCCGACCTCGATACGCTCTTCCGTCGCTCTGACATTATCAGTCTGCATGTCGCCTTAAAACCCGATACCAAAAAACTCGTCAACGCCAAGCGCCTCGCGCTGATGAAGCCCAACGCCATCCTCATCAACACCGCCCGCGGCGAAGTCGTCGACCAGGCCGCCCTCGCCGCCGCGCTCGCCGCGAAAAAGATCCGCGCCGGCCTCGATGTCTTCGATCCCGAACCCGCCGACGCCACCGGCGAATTCGCCGATCCCTTTCTCGAAGAAAAAAATCTCTACGGCACGCATCACATCGGCGCGTCCACCGAACAGGCGCAAGCTGCCATCGCCGACGAGGCCATCCGCATCATCGAGACCTACGTCAAAACCGGCGCCGTCCCCAACTGCGTCAACCTCGCCACCCGCACCCCCGCCAAGTGGCAGCTCATCGTCCGCCATTACGACCGCGTCGGCGTGCTCGCTCACGTCATGGACCAGATCCGCCGCGCCAACACCAACATCGAAGAAGTCCAAAACATCATCTTCGAAGGCGCCGCCGCCGCCTGCTGCCGCATCCAGCTCAACACCGAACCCGGCGACCAACTCCAGTCCGCCATCAAAACCAACCCCGACATCATCAGCGTCGAATCCCTCAAACTCAGTGAGTAGAACGGGTGTCTCGCCCGTTGCCCTCCGCGTAGAACGGGCAGCCAGGCCTTCGTCGTGTCCGCCGTAGCAGGAGCGCAGGAGGAAGCGTCCTCGCGAAGTAGGCTCCCGCCCGCTTGCTTCCGTTGGTAGGGCGCGGTGGCCCACCGCGCCGTCCGCAATGTCTTCATCAAAACAGCCCTCTGTAGCCGCACCCTTCAGGGTGCGTCCGTCTCCCCAGTTTGTCACCCTGACCCTGTCGAGCCGAGTCAGACGAGACGCCGCTGTTGTTTGCGGCAACGGTCTCCGTCGTTTCCGGCCGGCCCCGCCTATTCCGTTCCAAACGAACCGGATTGAAATCTCCATTCTCTCGCTTCGCATCCTATTCCCCCACAGCCACTTATACCATGTTTTTTCATCGAAACTAATCCGGTTCGTTTCGCAGAAACGCATGTTTCTGAGCCCTTTCTCCCACTGACAAAACTGCCCCCTGAAGCCTTGGCGAAGCAGGCTCGCCGCGCTGCCCCGATAGTGGCGCGGGCGTCCCGCCCGTGTCCTTCTGGCTTCGAGTTGAACAGGCGTCCCGCCTGTAGCCGTCCGCCTATCCGTCGTGCACCAGTCACCCTTCACACATCACCCATCTCTCTTCTGCTGTTCATCTGTTCACTCTACCTTACCCTCCTCCCACTGTCCAGCAAAAACTATCACTTCCCGATATGTAGCGGCGATCGGCGCCTGCCCTGAGTCCGACCGAAGGGAGCGCCGTTCAGCCATGCTAAAAACCGCCAACTAGTGGCGCGGGCAGCCAGGCCTTCGTCTTGTCCGCCATCGCTCGAAGAGCGATGGCGGAAGCGTCCTCGCGAAGTAGGCTCCCGCCCGTGAATTACTCGTTAGGCCCCATAATCCCTCAGCCTGTCACTCTGAGTCCCGTCATGCGACGGGATCCCGCAGGATTGCGGGACTTGTCGAAACCGCCCCGGGCCGTCTGTCGTTTGACGGCAAATCTCAGTCGTTGCCGCCCCCCCGTCGGCCCCTTGAAAGTTTAACGTTGGACGCCCGCCCCGAATCCCTTTCGGGGTTGCGCGGCTTGCCCCGAATCCTTTTCGGGGTTGATCCGTCTCCCCGTCGGCTACGGCTTCACCACCCAGCAAATCGCGTGAGCCCTGATTACGAAGTCGAACAACTCCTCCGTCACCGTGTGCTTAGTGATTCGCTGTAGCGGCGCTCTATAAGCGCCGTTCTGCCCTGTAAAACCGCCAACTAGTGGCGCGGGCGTCCCGCCCGTGAATCAATAGTTAAGCACCTTTTCCCAGCCGGTCATTCCGAGCTTGTCGAGGAATCTCTGTCTCTCTAGACTGCACACCGATGAGAAGCGCGCTGCCATTCGCCCTGATCTTGGCCAGTCTATTAACAACCGCGCAGGCGCGACTGGGCGAAACGACCCAAGAGATCGCAGTTCGCTATGGACGCCCCCTGAAAGGGGTTAAGACTGAAAGCCCAGCCACTGTTGCCGGACTCTACGAGACCAACGGCATTCGCATAGTCGTCGGCTTCTACCAGAACATGTCCTATTACGAGCAATTTCAGAAACTTGATCTTACGAAACCGGGCTCGTTCTTGGAGATTGATGAGACAGAGCGCGAGATTCTCCTGAAGGCCAATTGCAAAGGGTGCGATTGGAACGGCAACGTTGTGGCAAAGCAGGGATTCGTACCTGGGAAGCCTATCGGAATGACCACTGTTTACGAGACGACGTACGACCGCTCTGATGGTCTGGCGAAGGCTACCTACGACAGCCGCTCAAGAATACTCGCGGTTCGCTCATTGCAGGTGGAGAAACAGGTGCAAGAGGACGAAAAACGACGACAAGAAGAGGAAGCAAAGCGCCAAAGGGAGACACTCAAAGGGTTCTAGCCCGCATCTTCGGTCCTGCAAAAATGCGTAATGAGCGAATAGATGATCAGGAAGAATCCCGACGCTCCCGCAAGTAAACCCAGCAACAGCGGACCGAACCCCATAAACAACCACATAAACATATGCACCATCGTATGCCCGACATCGGGAAAAGTTCCGGGTGGAGTGCTCTGCACGGCTCTGGATGTCGTCGCAAGACCGTAGAACATGCCAACAAAGAATAGGACATAGCCAAGCACAGGCCCAAAGATTGTTAGAGCAACGCCAGTGATAAGCAATTTGCGCGTTTTTGTTTTCATGATCTCTTCATCCTTCTGCCTTCACTCTCCATTTCCCGCGCCCTCAATCCAAAATAGCGGCGCTATTCTGCGTCCAGCCGCCACCCGAGAGATTATGCCGCTTGATATAATCGATTACGAAAGGAAGTTCGTCACACTCCTTCGCTTGCCTATGTTCCCGTAATGAACAGGCGTAATCTTCGAGAGAAGGGTGCGTAAGCGGAGTGCCCTTCATGAATTCGCGAGGTATAATCTCACTGCTTTTGCTAAACGGCACACTATCGCTGGCGCTTTCTCACAAACTCAATTCCAAAATGGGTTATCAGATTGGCCACGATACCGATCAGAACACTCTGCACCAAGGTGAGTTTGTCATAGAGCGCGAAAAGAAGAAGAAACGCGAATATAGTGATCAGAATCTGCATCCAAACGCGTCTTGCGTAGAAATCGAGCCGCCGAGCGAGGTCTGCAATTGGCGGCCCGTATGTTTTCGCGAGCTCATCTGCCTCAGTTCCAACTAATCCTTCGACTCGTAACTCGTCTTTGTTCGCATAGTACTGCGTCGGAATAGGCCAGATCCCTGTTTCGAATCCATGCTGTCCCGAATATGGGTGTTTAACAGGTTTCGGCAACACTGCGAATTCGATCTTGGCTATGGCCTGCCCAGGACGAATCACAACGTACCTATGCGAGATGTTGCACAACGTGATGCCGAGTCGCCCATCAAATCCCGGGTCTGCATATGTGTTCACAGGAAGAATCCCCAGAGAGAACAACTGCCCCTTGGTTAGAACACGTCCCAACACGTGTGATGGCAGTTGGATCTTCTCCATCACGATTGCAGTCACGTAGCACTGGGGCTTTAACACATAGCGTGAACCTGACGGAATCTCGATCCGTTTGTTCTCATTACCAGATGCCGTCTCATAAAAAATGCGGCTTGCACGCAGTTCGTAGCAAGCCTGCTTGACACAGCTTGGATCAAACTCCTCGACGATCAACTCGCCAACCCTCGCGAGACCCGTTATGTCTTCATCAACAATCGTTCCAACGGCGATTTGAGACCAATAATCATTCATCTCTTTTGCCTCCTAAGCGTGGATTGACACCGCATTCGAGACCCGTGCGACTGCGAGTAAAGTAGTGACAGCGATTCCTGCGCGTGCAGAAATTGATCTCCGTATATCTACCGTCGTGAGATTTTCTGGCAAAATCCGGATCGGCAATCAACGCCCGTCCGACGTTAACCAGGAGATTCGGCGGCATGTCCAGCGGCAGGATCCGAACATCCCTTACGTTGCCCGCGAAAGCTACAAGACAAGCAAGATCCTCGGCCATCAATCGCGCAGCTTCATAATACGGCAAGCGCTCGTCCCTAAGTGTGCCGGGATAAATTAAAGTCCGATCCAGGGTGTAAAGACCAGCGGACAGGTCTATAACGTCAACCCCAGCTGAGGCCAAACGGTTTGCCAAACCTAGTGCGAGTTGAAATTCTTCTTCTCTAGGCCGCAACCCGGAGAATAGGTTGATTCGAAAGCTCAATAAACCACGAGTGGCTACTCGTAGCTTGCCAAGGAAATCTAACAGCCAGTGATTCGAAGCAGCAAACTCGTCTGTTCTCAGGTTTGTTGTGGGGTTTAGGAATAACGACAACAAATACCCGTGCGCTGCATGAATTTGTATCAGGTCGAAGTCGGCACGGTTTGCCAATTGGACACCCTTCAGAAACGTCTCCAAATATGTATTCATCTGAAGTGGTGATAATTGGCCCACAATCATGTTCAAGCGTCTCACCTCTGCTTGAACATCCTTTGCTTTCCAATTTCGCGGAGGGTCAAGGGCCGCAGGTGCAAAGGCGAGCTGAATCCCCGCCAATGAGCCGCGTTTCTTAATTGCACGAGAAACTACGGAAAACCGTCTCTCATCACCTTCCTTCGATAATACGAGTGTTTGGGGATTTGTAACCGCATCGTTATCGACAGCTACATTTCCCACAGTGCTTATCCCAATTCCAAGACCAGATCGCTCCGCGTGGAATTGAACAAGCTTTTGCGTAGGTCTCCCCAAACTCGCATAGCCGGTGTTAATTGGTGCAAATACCAATTTGCTCGGAATCTGGAGCCCACGACATTCTACCGCACTAAAGATTGGGTGAGCACTCATCTTGATTCTTCCGTTGTCGAGTGGTTATCTCTAGTTTGAGAGGTGGAGCATTTCGAATGTGATTCCTCGATCGTCAACGAATACTAAACTGAATAAGATCCACAAATCTGCCTCGCCTCTCCATCGCTCGCATTCGCATGGGGCCTCCGAAGGATCGAAAGCCTAACAGCCCGCCACGCAACTGGCAAGGTTTAGGTCGCACGTTGATCGCCCCCCCTGTCGCGCCGTAGCGGCCTCGCGAAGGAGGAAGCTTTAGCGAAGGAGGAAGCCTTGGCGACGGCGGATTCGCCTTCCCGGCATTGCTTTTCCGCCGTCTTCGCTTAAACTACCCTCCGTGAAGAAGAAGCTCATCATCAGCGATCCGGAAATTATGGGCGGCACACCCTATTTCACAGGAACGCGTGTGCCCGTGCAAACGCTAATGGATTACCTCGAAGCGGGTGACTCCATCGGTGAGTTTCTCGACGGCTTCCCAACGGTCAAGCGCGGCCAGGTGATCACCCTTCTCGAAGAAGCCAGGACCGTCAACTAGCGACGCTTGCGCCAACCGGCCGCCAACAATCCAAACGCCCCGGTGATCAGCAGGCCCGACGACGAAGGTTCGGGCACAGATAGTAAAGATTGCACCGTAATCTGCTCATCCGGCGGACTATCCGAGCCATCGATCGAGCCTGGGTACGCAACCGAATCCCCAATCGGAAACCCGCCCGAAGTCCCGGCCAGGGCCACCGGCGTGTCCGTGGTGACAAACGTGAAACTTTTCGACCCAGCCGGCCCTATTGCGGTGCCAGCAGCCCCTTGGAACTGGATGGAATTGCCAACCAAGATGGCCGACCAACCAGACGCCGCCCCCGAAGCGCTTGAGGGCGTCGTGGGCAGGAAAAACTTTCCGGGGATCCACGCATACCAAAAACCCTCGATCGACGTGGTGGCGTTGGGCGCATTGCTCAGCGTTAACGTGTAATCAAAGGTATTCCCCGCCCCCGGCACACCGACAAGCGTCCCACTGGCAACAATCCCCGCCACCACACCGCCCATGGCCGACGTCACGACTCCCGCAGCAACGGCCAGAGCAATCCAGATTGAAATCGATTTCGGTTTGATATTATTCAAGACACACCCGTTGAGTTAATTTGACCTTTTGAACGCGAAACGCCCTATTAATAGTATGAGTATCGACCACCGAGTTTGTTCCACCACCCGTTGAGGTTTTTTACGGGTGAACGTTGAGCGTTGAACATTCGGCATTCATCTCCCCTCCGCGAAGAGAATACTTATTGGAACACTGCGTCGAGAATAGAAGCGACTGGGTCAATCCACCATAGGTGAGCGGTAGAAAAAGAATTGGAGGGTCGAGACTCAGGCCCGATCGTTCAAGCCTTCCTCTTCCCATTGGAAATTAGCGTACCTCGCCTTAAAACATCCCCAGAGAACCCCTCGCTCGACTCTCCACTTATAAATTAAGCCTGATTGCGGGAATAGCAACTGGTAGTTTTTCCGCCAGAAATATACTTTGCGAATTCATTAGGTTTATCAGGGAATGGGGGTACGTTGTTGGTGTTCTCAGCGAGCTGCCATGACCAATGAAACTCTCAGCAATCAACGGCGTCTTCCCGATCCTAAAAGATGTCGGACGAGGTATTTAGGGCAATCTCTCGATTCCTCGGATTGCCTGACGGAAAACTCCGAAGCTTGCAAGTATGCACTAGTTTTTGGTTCGGGCACCCTTTGTCGCCATCCTGATCACCGTACCTTCGAGAAGGCAGGGAAGCCATGACCAATGAAACGGTCAGTAGTGGACAGGTTTAAACTGTACACGGACGCGATGAGCCGTTGGAACTTAAACGCGGGAAACGAAAAAAATAATGAAAGCCACTGTCCTGCAAAAGAAAGATCGGACCTTTACGGTCTCGATCCTCGCCACCGTGGCACAGCAGTTCCGATCCGAACTCCGCGGTGAAGGAATTAAGGCCGCCGAAACCGTTTCCGTTGCCGAAGGCAAAGAAGCGATTGCCTTCTCTTTCAGCCCCAGAGTAGCCATCGAAGAAATTGAACAACTCCTCGAAGTCGTCGGCTACAATTTTATGACCAAGCAAATAGCTTGAGCCGTGATTACCGGGACGTTCACCCTCCCAAGCGTTTGATGTACCGTTACGTTGAGCCGAACGCAAAGGCGGCGTAGACCTATGGAAAAGCGAAGAAGCGTAAGAAGAAAAAGCCCGCCCCAGCCACACCGGTGAAGATCAGCACGGCCTGGGTATCAGCAATCAAGGCATCTCTGCGAAAGAAGAAGCCTGCATGGGTTGGCCTACTCCGGTAACTGAATAATAGGCCAATCTCTAAAAATCCTGCCTCCAATGCCTTGCGTAAAGTAAACACTTCCGCGCTCTTTTTATGTTTGACATACCAAACAAGTGTCTTATATCACTATCAAGGATGGAAACTTGGAAGGAATTCGAAGCTAACGAGCTAACACACAGTGCGGCTCATCATCTTCTGGCCATTTACGAGGTGGGCTTGGAGTACGGCGGGTGGGCGCGCGTTTCGGATATCGCCCGCGAGCTCAACATCACGCGTGGCAGCGTGTCGATCAACCTGCGGGCGTTGAAGAAGCGCGGCTGGGTGGAAACCGACGAGCATCACATGGTAAAGCTCTCGCCGAAGGGACAAAAGGCTGCGCAGGCCGTGATGGCCAAGAAGGCGGTCGTGAAGACGTTCTTGTCCAGTGTGCTGAACGTTCCCGAGTTGCAGGCGGAAATCGATAGTTGCAAGGTTGAGCATCTCATCAGCCAGCCCACCGGGGAACAGCTCGTACACTTTATGAGGTTTTTGGTTTCGGGAGATCCGCTTGCCAAGCAGGTGTTGGCGCGGTTCAAGAATTTTCACGATCAGTGTCCGGAAAGCAAGACCTGCGAGGTTTGCCACGGCCACTGTCTGATTGAGGAATTACAACACGCCGGGCTATGAAAACCGATCGCACTGAAGTCGTTGAAGATTTGAATCGTTTGATGGCCGAGGAACTGGAGGCGTTTCTCCGTTACTTCCAAATGCGCTACCGTCTGCGCGGCGTGGATCGGCTGGCAGCCGATAAACTTTTCGAGGAAGGCACGCGCGAAACCCTGGAGCACGCCGAGGCGATTGCCAAGCAGATTCGCGCACTCGGCCATGTCCCGCAGCTCAAAATTGAGCTGGAGTTGCGCGGCGGACGTACCAATTTACAGGAAGCGCTGGCAGAAATGCTGGAAGTCGAACGTCAGGCGCTGGACGCGTACAAAGAGGTTTTGCCGCGCGTGACGGGCGACACGATGCTCGAGGATTTCATTCGCAAACAAATCAGCGTGGAAACGGAGCACGTCCAGGAGATCGCGACTTTGTTGGAATAGGAAATTTGAGGGCCGCGTCGCAGCCCTTGGCTAGACGGGAAATATGATTATGCAAGAGGCGGTCATTTCGTCACGTCCGATTGTGGCTTTGGGAGCCAGGCCTCGGGCCCTGCGCCTGGCGTTTCGAATCATGCTGCTGGTTGCGGCATCACTCGTGGTTGGGATATTGGTCTGGCAGGGCGTTACCGCCCACGGCAGCCCGGACCCGACGATTCCCCGCACCAGTCCGACCGTGGCGCTGCTTGACATTGGCGTTCTCGTGTTCCGCGAAGGGCTCGAATGCATTTTGGTGTTGGCGGCGATTACCGCCGGCATGGTGGGGAACAGCAAATGTCGACGGCGCCCCGTCGCGTGGGGAGCGGGAATCGGTTTTGTAGCCACGATCGCGACGTGGTTCATCGCTGTGGGAATTGTCAATGATTTGACCGCGAATATTTCCGCACTCAACCTCCAGGCAGCCACCGGATTGTTGGCCGTCGTTGTTTTGCTCGTGGTCATGAATTGGTTTTTCCACAAGCTTTACTGGGGCGGCTGGATCTCCATGCACAACCGTAAGAAAACGGAACTCCTCCGGAGCGCGGACGACGCGGAAATATCCGATGCCCGCCTCGTGCGCGGGTTGTGCCTGCTGGGGTTCGCTTCATTTTATCGCGAGGGCTTTGAGGTAGTGCTCTTTCTGCAAAGTTATTACCTGCGGTTGGGTGGTCGGGTCGTCCT
This sequence comes from Verrucomicrobiota bacterium, assembly GCA_003152315.1. Lineage (GTDB taxonomy): Bacteria > Verrucomicrobiota > Verrucomicrobiia > Palsa-1439 > Palsa-1439 > Palsa-1439. Next base: position 160,334 of record PLZV01000020.1, on the reverse strand, counting down.
GGAAGGCGCGCTGCTGGGACTGTTTTTCTCCGGGATCGTTGCGGTACTCACGTTTGTGGCGCACCATCGTTTGCCGTACCGCAGAATGTTGGTGCTAACGGGAATCATGCTGGGGTTTGTGCTGCTGGTCATGGTCGGTGAACAGGTCCAGGAGATGCAGCTCGCCCATTGGATTACCACGACGCCAATTCAACCATTAGTGAACGTCGTCCCGGCATGGATGGGAGTGTGGTTCTCGATTTTCCCAACGGCGGAAACACTCGGTTCCCAATTGCTCGCCGCGATCCTCGTCATTGGTTGTTACTTCGCGCCTCGGTTCCGGCCCGCCAGGCTGCGCCAGAATGGAGAGCCGGCCTTTGAGGATCTTCCCGCGCCATTGGTGGACGCGACCGAAGCGCAACCCGCTCAGTCGGCGAAATAGAGGGTGAGGCGCTTCGGGCCGTGCGCGCCCATGACCAGGATTTTCTCAATGTCCGCAGTGCGGCTCGGTCCGGTGATGACCGAGAGCGCGCTTGGCCAATGCTTGTCGTAGCGTTTCCGCAGCAGCGCCATCGCGGTCGCGAGATCGGGAACAATCTGGTCGCGGCGGGCAATCACCAGATGCGTCGGAGGTAATACCGAAAGGGCGCGTCCACCTGCGGAAAGCGTGGAGACAATGATTGACCCGGTCTGCGCTACCAGGCAATCACAACTGGTCACGCCCAAATCGCACTCACGCACGCTCGCGTTGGCTTCCCCGATCGCTTTGCCGACCAGACCGCTTCCATCGGTGGCGATTTTCGCAAAATTCCTCAAGAACCCGGCCAACTGTTCACCGTTTTCGATTAATTCGCCCTTCAACGCTGCAAACTCCTCGCGGAATCTCGCCTCGGGATTTGTGACCGGCGGGAAGATCGGCGCATCCGTTGGCGGGAGCGGTCGATGCGCCGGAGCACGCAAGGCGGTGCGGACACGATCGAGGATGTTGTCACGCGCCACGTCCATGCTGCCTCCAGTAGTCCTTGAAACTTTGCTTCGGTGGTGTGGGAAAGTCGCGAGTTGCCGTCCACGGTTTCAAGAGCGGTTGCGCGACGCCGAGCCGTAGGGCCAAGTTGGCGAGGCGGCTGGCAACGGAGTAGGCCGCAGGCGACTGCATCGTGGCGAGCCACGCGCGGAACAGCAAGCGCTGGAGGGGGCTGTCGAATTTGCTTTGAACGGCATTGCGGCGGTTGTGGAGCAGGTGGTGATGCAGATCGATCCGCACCGGGCAAACGTCGGTGCAAGCGCCGCAAAGCGAGCTGGCGTAGGGCAGGTGCGACCACTCCTCTGCATCACGCAGATGCGGCGTGATCACGGACCCGATGGGCCCTTGATAGGTGGTGCCGTACGCATGGCCGCCGACGTTCTTGTAAATCGGGCAGGCGTTGAGGCACGCGCCGCAACGAATGCAGTGCAGGGCGTCGCGTTGTTCGGAATCGGCGAGAAGGCGTGTGCGGCCATTGTCGAGGAGGATGACGTGGAATTCCCGCGGGCCGTCGGCTTCGCGCTCCTGGCGTGGACCGCCGATGAGAGAACTGTACGCGGTGATGGCCTGGCCGGTGCCGCTGCCGGAGAGCAACGGCCAGAACAGTGCGAGGTCTTCGAAACGGGGGATGAGCTTCTCGATACCCACGATGGCCACATGCACGCGCGGGAGCGAGAAGCTAAGGCGCGCGTTGCCCTCGTTCTCGGTGATCGCCACCATCCCCGTGTCGGCAATGGCGAAATTTGCGCCGGTGATACCCATGTCGGCGGTCAGGAACTCCTGGCGCAATCGGGCGCGGGCGATCATCGTGAGTTCCTCGGCACTGTCGGTCGGCGGCGTGCCCAGTTTCTCCTGGAACGTGCGCGCGATGTCGGCCTTGGTCAGGTGCATGACGGGTGTGACGATGTGGTAGGGAGGTTCACCGCGAATCTGGCAAATGTACTCGCCGAGGTCAGTTTCGACCGTGTGAATCCCAGCCGCTTCAAGCGCGTCGTTGAGGTGGATCTCCTCGGTCGTCATCGACTTGGATTTGACGACTTTCTCCACGCCGTGTTGCCGGGCCAGTTGCAGAATATGCGCACGCGCGTCCTCGGCGGTCTCCGCCCAGAACACGTGGCCACCGTTGGCGAGCACATTACGCTCGAACTGTTCCAGGTACCGGTCGAGATGATTGATGGTTTCCCATTTGATGGCGGCGGCGTGGGAGCGAGCGTTTTGCCAGTCGGCGAAGCGCAGCCGGCCCCGCGCGACGGCCGCGTCGTACGTGGCGATGGCTTTCTGAATGACGGCGCGATGACGGAGGTCGGCGGTTTTTTCCGCCGCGTCGTGTTTGAATTGCTCGAGGGTGGTCGTCATGTTGCCGCCAGCACTTCCGCGAGCGAGATCGTCTTGATCGGCAGATTCTGGCGACGCAAGTAGCCGTCAATTTGCATGAGGCAACTCGAGTCCGTGGAGACAACGTACTGGGCGCCGGTCTTCTGGATCGACGTGACCTTCACTTCATCCATCGCGTACGAAATCATCGGGAACTTCACGGAAAAAGTGCCACCGAACCCGCAACAAGTTTCCGCCTGGTCCATCTCGACCAGTTCGATGCCCTTCACGTTGCGCAAAAGCTGGCGGGGCTCGTCCTTGAGGCGGAGTTCGCGCAGCGCGTGGCAGGCATCGTGGTACGTGACGCGGGCGGGGAACTTCGCGCCAACATCCGTCACCCCGAGTTTTTTCACGAGGAATTCCGCAAACTCGTAGGTATGCGCTGTCGCCTGCGTGGCCTTGCCGAGAAGTTCGGGATAGAAATTGCGCACCATCGCGGTGCACGAGCCGGACGGGCTGACAATGGCGTCGGCTCCGGTGAAGATTTCGCAGTAGCGGGCGGCAAGGGTGCGGGCTTCATCCCAATACCCGGTGTTGAAAGCCGGCTGGCCGCAACACGTTTGCTCTTCGGGGTAATAGACGTCCACGTTCAGTCGGCGCAACACGGTGACCATCGCGATGCCGACGTTCGGAAAGAGTTGGTCGATGAAGCAGGGGATAAATAGCGCGACGCGCATCAGGCGAGAACTTACGAACTCGCCGGTCGCGACGCAAGAAGACAATTCGTAAGACGGGCTTGTCGTTTGGCAGGGTTTCGCGTAATGATTGGCTAGAGTTTACCATATGACGAATCTTTTTGACCTTTCAGACGACGTGGCGGTGGTGATTGGCGCAACCGGGGTGCTGGGCGGAGCGATTGCCGAAGGGCTGGCCGCTTCCGGCTCGAAAGTCGCGATTATCGGACGCAACGCGGAGCGCGGCGAGGCCCGCGTTGCCGCCATCAAGAAAGCCGGTGGAACAGCCGCCTTTTTTTCAGCCGACGCGTTGAAGCGCGAGGAGTTGCATGCCGCTCACGAGAAGATTGGCCGCGCATTGGGCGCGCCAACGATCCTGGTCAACGCGGCGGGCGGCAACGACCCGAAGGCGACCGTCACGGCCGAGCAGAAATTTGAAAACATCCCCACGGCAAACTGGGCCAGTGTGTTCGACCTGAATCTTGTCGGCGGCGTGTTTCTGCCCTGCCAGGAATTTGGCGCAGCGATGGCGCAGCGTGGACGCGGGTCGATCATCAATATTGCCAGCGTTTCTGCCCACCTGCCGCTCTCACGGGTGGTGGCATATTCCGCGGCCAAAGCGGCGGTGGTGAACCTCACGCAATTCCTGGCGCGCGAATGGGCGCGGAACGGCGTGCGTGTAAACTCGATCACCCCCGGTTTCTTCCCGGCGGAACAGAACCGCGCGTTGTTGTTCAATAAAGACGGCACCCCGACCCCACGCGCACAGTCGATTCTCGGTCATACGCCGATGGCCAGGTTTGGTGAGGCGGGAGAATTGATTGGCGTAGCAATTTTCCTCGCGAGTGGCAAAGCTAGCAGTTTTGTCACCGGGGCTGATATCCGCGTTGACGGCGGGTTCCTGGCTCAAACAATATAGTTGCCTGGCGGGAGAAACAATCGGTAGTTTCCGATCCTTGCCCCGTTAGCAGGAGTATTTCATTGATGAACCGTATTCTATTGACGACAACTTCGTTCCAGGACACACCGGGAGAGCATCACCAGATGCTCGAGAAGGAAGGCTTTGAAATCGTTCGCGAGCGCGGACCGCTCCCGGAATCGCGCATGCTCGAACTCGTGGCCAAGGGTGATTTCGACGGCTGGCTCATCGGTGATGACGCGATCACGCGGGCCGTCATCCAAAAATCATTGCCCCGTCTCAAGGTGATCAGCAAGTACGGTATCGGCCTTGACAAGGTGGATGTGAAGTCTGCGACAGAGTTCAAATTGCCCGTCACGTTCTGCCCGGGTGTCAATCACACGACTGTTGCCGAGCACGTCTTCGGCCTGATGCTCGCGATCTACCGCGACATCGTGCCGCAGTGTAACTACGTGAAGTCGGGCAATTGGAAGCGTCTCACGGGACATGAATTGTTCGGCAAGACAATCGGTGTCATTGGTCTCGGGCGCATCGGCAAGGAAGTCTCGAGCCGCGCACGCGCGTTCGGCATGAACGTGGTCGCCTTCGACCTTTACTGGGATGACAAATTCGCCCAACAATACAATGTTCAGCGCGCCGGCTCCATTGAGGACGTGTTGAAAGTCTCCGACATCGTGACCCTGCACACAAACCTCACGGACGAGACCCGCCACATGATTAACTCCAAGCGTCTGGCGATGATGAAGAAGGGCTCCGTGTTGATCAACACGGCGCGCGGCGAGTTGGTCGAGACCAACGATATTGCCGCGGCGCTCAAGAGCGGCCAGTTGCTTGGGTACGGCGCCGACGTGCTTGAATCCGAACCGCCGCCGAAGGATCATCCTTTGTTCGCGTGCCCGAACACCGTGCTCACGCCGCACATCGGCAGCCGCACCTACGAGAGCGTCGCGCGGCAGGCGAAGATGGCGGCACAGAATCTGATTAATGTTTTGAATGGCCAGCCGGCGATCGCGCAGGCAAACAAACTCTAAGACTCCCACACCGGAGGAATTTTATGCCACAACAAGCTGACATCGGTCTTATTGGTCTCGCCGTCATGGGCGAGAACATCGTCCTCAACATGGCGAGCAAGGGATTCACCGTCGCCTGCTACAACCGCACCGTGGAAAAAGTGGACGCATTCGTCGCGGGCCGCGCCAAGGGGCAGACCATCATCGGCTGCCATACCATCGAGGAGTTGACTGCGAACTTGAAGAGCCCACGCAAGGTGATGATGCTCGTTAAAGCGGGCAAGGCGGTGGACGACCTTATTGAGCAATTGCTTCCGCACCTTGAAAAGGGAGACATTATCATCGATGGCGGCAACAGCCATTTCACCGACACGATCCGCCGCTGCCAGTATGTCGAAAGCAAAGGGCTGCTTTACGTTGGCACGGGTGTGTCGGGCGGCGAGGAAGGTGCGTTGAACGGGCCATCGCTGATGCCCGGCGGCAGTCCCGCCGCGTGGCCGCATATCAAAGGCATTTTCCAAAAGATCTGCGCGAAGACTCCCGAAGGCGAACCGTGCTGCGACTGGGTTGGCGAGAATGGCGCGGGCCATTTCGTCAAGATGNNCACAACGGCATCGAGTACGGCGATATGCAGTTGATCTCCGAGACTTACGACCTGATGAAGCGCGGACTGGGTTTGACCAATGACGACATGCACAAGATTTTCGTGGAGTGGAACAAGGGCGTGCTCGATAGCTATCTCATCGAGATCACGAGCAACATCCTGGCGTACAAGGACGAAGCCGGACAGGCGGTGGTGGACGTGATCCTCGACGCGGCGGGCCAGAAGGGCACGGGCAAATGGACGGTTATCGCCGCGCTCGATGACGGCATGCCGTTGACGTTGATCGGCGAGGCGGTGTTCGCGCGTTGCCTGTCGGCGGTGAAGGAGGAGCGGGTCGAGGCGTCGAAGCAGATCAAGGCGCGGGTGTCGACGTTCAAGGGCGATAAGACCAAATTCATCAACGACCTGGGCGCGGCGCTTTATGCGTCAAAGATCGTCAGTTATGCGCAGGGCTACCAGCTCATGCGCGCCGCGGCGACGACGTATAAATGGAACCTCAATTACGGCGGCGTTGCCCTCATGTGGCGCGGCGGCTGCATCATCCGTTCGGCATTCCTCGGTGACATCAAGAAGGCGTTTGTCCGCAAGTCCGATCTCGTCAATCTACTGATGGACAAGTTTTTCAAGAGTGCGGTCGGCAAGCGACAGACGGCGTGGCGGCGCGTGATCGTGCAGGCCACGAAGCTCGGGATCCCCGTGCCGTGTCTCGGCTCCGCGTTGACGTATTTCGACGGGTACCGTTCCGAGCGCCTGCCCGCGAACCTGCTGCAGGCGCAGCGCGACTTCTTCGGGGCGCATACCTACGAGCGCTTGGACAAACCGCGCGGCGAGTTCTTTCATACCAACTGGACCGGACACGGAGGGACCACTACTTCCCGGTCGTACAACGTGTAGGGCGGGTTCGAGAGATCAATCATGAGCGAGACTTATTACATAGTTCCGCAGTCGGTTCACAATGCGCTGGTCGAGAAGGCGTATCGCCATCGCGGGTATGCCGCAGATGAAGCGGCGGACGCGGCGCGCTTCTGCGCCTCGGCGTCCACGCACGGTATCCGCACGCACAACGGCATCAAGGCGCTGCACCTCGATCATCTGTTTGGCAGCACCGTTGGTGGCTGTGTACCCGGCGCGAAGATTCGCGAGATTCCGACCAAGTTCAAAGCCGCCCGTGTCTGGGATGCGCAAAAAAAGCTTGGTCAACCCGTCGCCTATCGCGCGATGGGAACCTGTATGAAACTCGCCGATGAATTCGGCGTCGGCATCGTCAGCGTCGACAACGCTTTTCATTACTTGTGGGGCGGCGGCTATGTGATGGACGCGGCGCAAAAGGGCTACATCGCCTACACCTGCTGCACGTCGGCGCTCGCCGAAGTTGTTCCGTTCGGCGGCAAATTCCCCACGCTCGGTACGAACCCTCATTCGTGGGCGTTCCCGACGACGAAAGCGATTGGATTCCCCATCGTCATCGATTGGGCGACGTCGACCGTGGCGATGGGGCGCGTCCAACAACTCAAACGCGAGGGTAAACCGCTCCCGCCCAATTGCGCCGTCGATAAGGACGGAAATCCGACCACCGATCCCGACAAGGCGGTCGCACTGCTGCCGTTCGGTGCGCACAAAGGCTATGGCCTTGGTTTGATCGACGAATTGTACGGGGCGTTCGTCGGCGGTTCGCTACCGACCATTCGCGGCCACTATGAGATGAAGGACGAGGAGAAGCACACCCCGATGTTTTTCTTCCAATGCATTCATCCCGACGCGATGAGCGGCGGCGCGTTCGCCAAGGGACGCAGCCAGTCGGACAACGTTAAGGCCGTTATCCAGGACATCCTCGGCCACGGCAACGAGAAGTGCCTGCTGCCCGGCCAGCCCGAAGCGCGAGCGGCCGAGTTGACGAAGAAACACGGTGGCCTGCTCTTCTCCAAAGCCGAGGTGGAAGCTTTCAATGAGATTGCGACAGAGTGCGGCGAGAAACCGTGGGAGATCGAGAAGTTTAAGAGCGTGAGCGTTTAATCTTGCGGGAAGAGGGGGACCCATGAGCGGCTGCATTTTCTGCGATATCGTTGCGGGTAAATTGCCGGCCAACATCATCCATCAAGATGACATGTGCGTGGCGTTCATGGATATTCAGCCCGTGAATCCGGGACACATGCTGGTTATCCCCAAGAAACACGCGTCGTTTCTGGAGGACATGGATAGGGAAACGGGAGCGCACCTATTTCGAATCGCGCAACGTCTGGCGGGCGCGCTGCGTACGAGCGGACTGAAATGTGAAGGCGTCAATTTCTTCCTGGCAGACGGTGAAGCCGCGATGCAGGAGGTGTTCCATGTGCATTTGCATGTGTTTCCCCGATACAAAGTGGACGGGTTTGGGCTGAAGTTTTCGGAGACGTATCATACCAAGCCCACCCGAGAGGTGATCGAAGGCACCGCGCGTGCAATCAAAGCTGTTTTGTGAACGACTGAATCAGACAGGCGAAAGGAACCGAACATGCCCATCAAACTTCGTGAGAAATACACCTTTGACCAACTTTCGCTGGGGGAGATCATGCTGCGGCTGGATCCGGGCGAGGGACGCATCCGCACCGCGCGCGAGTTCAAAGCGTGGGAAGGGGGCGGTGAATACAATGTTTCCCGCGGGCTGCGCAAATGCTTTGGGTTGAAGACGGCGGTGTGCACGGCGTTCGTGGACAATGAAGTCGGGCATCTCATCGAGGACTTCATCATGCAGGGGGGAGTCGCCACGGATTTTATTCTCTGGAAGCCTGATGATGGTATTGGACGGTCAGTTCGCAACGGGCTGAACTTTACGGAGCGCGGGTTCGGCATCCGCGGCGCGGTCGGCGTGCCGGATCGCGGTCATACGGCGGCGAGCCAACTCAAGCCTGGTGATTTCAATTGGGAAAAGATTTTTGGCGAACTGGGTGTCCGTTGGTTCCACACGGGTGGGATTTTTGCTGCGTTGAGCGAGTCAACCGCGGCGCTCACCGTCGAGGCGGTCAAGGCTGCCAACAAGCACGGGACGATTGTGAGCTACGATTTGAATTACCGGCCCAGCTTGTGGAAGAGCATTGGCGGACAGGCCAAGGCCCGCGAGGTGAACCGCGAGATCGCCAAGTACGTGGACGTGATGATCGGCAACGAGGAAGATTTCACCGCGTCCCTTGGCTTTGAGGTGGAAGGTCTGGACCACAACATCAGCAAGATTGAGACGGATGCGTTCAAGAGGATGATCGAGAAAGCGGTGGGTGAGTTCAAGAATTTCAAGGTGGCAGCCACGACGCTTCGCAAAGTCATCACCGCCACAAAGAACGATTGGAGCGCGATTTGCTGGATGGACGGCAAGTTCTACGAAAGCCGCCAGTATCCCGCGTTGGAGATTCTCGACCGCGTAGGGGGTGGGGACAGTTTTGCCAGCGGATTGATCTTCGGCTTCCTGAAGACCGGTGACCCGAAAAAGGCCGTGGACTACGGCGCAGCGCACGGCGCGCTGGCCATGACGACTCCCGGCGACACGTCGATGGCCACGCAGAAGGAAGTGGAGAAGGTCATGGGCGGCGGGAGCGCGCGGGTCCAGCGTTAAGGATACGGCGCTCGCAGGCGGCGTACTTCTTTATCAGCTTGTCGTAGATGCGGACGGACTTCGGAACGGGTTTGACCTCGCTGTTGGGGATTGGGTCGGTGAAGACGGAGACGACTTCCTGCCATTTCGGTTTTTCCCCAATGTGTAACAACCAGCCGTGGACGGCGCGGAGAGCGGCGCCGAGAGCGGCACTTTTGGCGACTTCAATGCGGTGGACGGGACAGTTGAAGACGTCGGCCATGATTTGCAGGACGGGGAGATTCACGGAGCCACCGCCGGTGGCGTAGATGGTTGTCGGCTTGATCTTCATCCACGCAGAGTGGATGCGCATCGACATCATTTGCGCTTCCACGATGGCGCGGCAGTCCTGAGCTGCGGCGTTCTTTTCGTCGAAGTCGAAGCGGTGAACGCCGGGCCGGCTGACGCGCGGGACGATCTCCGGTTCAAACCACGGCAACATGATCGCGCCACCATTGCCCGGTTTGGTGTTGAGGAGCAACTGGTCGTAGCCTTCCCAATTGAGGCCGTACTGGTCGCGAATTCTTTCGCGAGCCAGTGAACCGTTTGTGAAACAGATCAAGGGTAGGTAATCACCCGTGGGCGCGCCAAACACGCTGCCTTCACCACGTATATCCACGCGACACTGTTTCATACGGCCGAAGTAGGTGTAACTGGTGCCAAGGCTGATGGCGATTCTGCCTTCGTGGATAAGGCCGAGACCGATAGCGCTGCACGGATTGTCGCCCGACCAGACCAACGCTTGCGCGGCCGGGTTGAGGCCGTACTTCTTTGCGAAATAAGGGCTGACAGTACCGACGATCTTCCACGGCTCGGCGGGCGGTGGGAGTTTGGTTTTTAATTTGGTTGCGGTGGCTTTGAGTGCGTCGGGATGCCACGTCTTTTTGTGAATATCCATCAAGTTCATGCCTGCGCCGTCGCCGTGGTCGATGGGAGCGATCTTGCCCGCGAGCAGCGAGGCCATGAATGAACTCACGAGCGCGATACTCGACGTGCGGGCGTAATTGTCCGGCTCGGTCTTGAAGAACTTGCGAATCTGCGGCCCGGTGAACCGTTCGAACATGTCAGAGCCGGTTTGTTGCGCGGTGGCTTTGATCCCGCCGAGTTTCTCGCGGATCTCGGCACACTCGGCGCTGGTAGAGGAATCCATCCAGATTGGTGAGGTCGTGCGCGAGAAGATGCCGCTCAAATTCTCCACGAGACTTCTTGCGGGATTGAGACTGGTCAGTGCGCCGGCGGCGCGATCGTTGAGATAGACCGAACCGTGTTGCTGTCCGCTGCCGCTGACGGCGAGGATGTTGCCGAGCGGCACGCCATCGTGCTTCATCTGGGCGAACAACACATCGAGTGCCTCCGCCCACATCAACGGCGGGCTGTGCACGACGAGTGGGTCATCACTGCGCAGCGTGCCGTTCTGGGTACCGTAGTGCGGCAGCGTTTTGTCGAAGTTCAGCGACTTGTCGTAAACGACGCGCCGCGTGTCGTAGTCGATCACCAACGCCGAAAGACTTTGCGTACTGGAGTCGAGTCCCAAAAAGAGCCTGGCCATGCGTGTGTTTGTAGCAGGGCGGATTTGCCGCGGCAACTGGTTACTGGCTGCGCGAGACGGAATCATTACCGGTGGCCTTCGTAGCGCTCGTCGCTGGTTGGCCCTTGAACTTCGTGCGGACACCGTAGAGGGAGGTGCGGGCGGCGATGAAAAGGGTCTGGTGATCTTTGCCGCCGAAGACGAGTCGGTTTGGACGCTCGGGCACTTCTATCGTGTCGATTTGTTTACCCGACGAGTCGTATACGAGAATCTGGCCGGCGGCGACGTACGAATTGCCTTGAGTGTCCACGGCAATGCTCTCCTTGCCGTTCTCGGCTATCTGCTCGAGCGGAGAAAGTGGTGCGTCGGGCGACGGGCGCTGTCCCCTGACTCTTGGGACGCGCGGAAGAACGGTGATCTCGCCTTCGGGGCTGTCCGGGCGAAAGGAATACCGCTCCCTCGTGCGGGTCTCGATCAGGAGGCTGCCGGATTCGTCGATTGAGAGCGCAACTGGCTCGAGCGGATTGTCGCGCACGAGTGTCAAATCGTGGTCTTCGGGTGACCAGTGGTAGATGCTCTGCCGCTTGGCATCTAGGAAATAGATTTTCCCGTCGGCAGCAGCAGCCAGACCGTCGATGTTGTTGAAGCCTCCAACAAGTTTCTCGATTGTCGCCCCGGACGCGAGAAGGGGAGATTGGTGCGGAGGGTGGCGTTGAGGCGGATTGCCCGAAATATCCAACAACGCAATCTCATGCGACCGGATCTCCATGTTGTAGGTCTGATCGAAGACCGTGTTGTCGAAGGTCAACCGGCTGGGGCTGTAAACGTGAACGTTGCGGAAGCGGATGTTGTGTGACGAATTAATTTTCACGGCGTACGGGAACGTGGAGATGATGCGAAAGAGATGGAGGTTGGCGAAGGTAAGATTGCTTGAATGATCGACGTCCAAGGGGAGGGTAGACGGGCCTTCGCCGCGCTCTTCCTCAGTCTGCAACCCGTAGATTTCCCAGTTGGAAACGTTGCGCAATTTTACTTCGTTGCGAATGTGGTGTTCGCTCGACAATTCGTAGATCCGTCCCGAGGTGGTTGTGTCCGAGATATACACGCCAGCTTGGGCAAACGTGCTGGGTGTCCAGATGTCCTTGAAAGTCCCGCCGCCGCCATCGGTAATCCACAGGCTGTAATACTGGGAGTCCCAGCGACGTTTCGGATCCGGATCGGCGGTGTGATTGTTGTTATAGATCTGGACGCGTGTGCCATCGAGATTGAAGGTGCCGTGACCGCCGAGAAAACGGACATCGTCCATCATGGAGTCCTTGCCAGCCATCCATTTGGCGGCAACGGCGCGCGGGTTGTTTCCACCGGTATCGATGCCAATTCCCCTGACAATGTTGTTTCCGCCTTTCGGAGTCTCGAGCAGCGGTTTGGGTGCGCCGATACCCTCGAAGGCAGGCGTGGCGTCTTGCAGGAGGATTTGCGTGACAATCGGATTCAGTCCGATGAGCACGGTGTCGGGCTTGAGGGTGATGGTATCGGTTACCCGATAGCGTCCCATCGGCAAATAAATCGCGCGGTGTTTGGCAATCGCTTCTTGCAAGACGGTGGTGTCGTCCGCCACGCCGTCGCCCTTGGCGCCCAGCGAACGGAGGTTGACCCAGGTATCGCGCGCGGGCAGATCGGGAACATCCGTCTGGACCGGAGAGGGGGCCGCAGTTAGCGACGCTGTCTCGCAGATGGTTTTTGTTTCCGGTGTGCTGCCGAGGTCGGCGATGTGCAGGCCATGCGAAAACTCTTTGACCACGTAAAGGGGACCGGCACCGGCAATTTTCTTTCCGCTCTCGCGGAAATTGACGAGAGTCGGCACTTGCTCGCAGACCACATTCTCCAGATTGATCTCTGTCCGCAGGCCGTTTTCGTTGCCGATGATGAGGGCCGGGCCGGTGATGTTCTCGAAGCGTGAGTCCTTGACCCAGAGTTCCTCGGTGCGGTTCTCGTTGATGGAGATCGCGGTGGGGACGTTCTTGAATTGATTGCGCACGAGTACGAGGCCGGCCTCCTGCGTTTTGATGGCCGCTTTGCGTTGTCCTTCAAACGAGGAATCCAGCAGCGTAAACGGCCAGCTCGGCGAGGGCGTCGCGGTGATGATCCCGTAGTCGCCACCGTAGAAATGAAGATCTTCCGCCTCGTTGCCGACCTGACCGATGCCCGCCAGGCCCGAGCCAATGTGAAAATCGATATGCGCCAGATGGCAATGTTGGGCGTAGCAGGAACGAATACCGACTGCGGCAGGATTTCCGTCTTTAATGTCAAAGTCGATGTTGGCAAGGGCGCTATAAAATGTTCCCGGGTTGGCGTCGCGAATCGGGCTGTCATCGGTGGGGCGGTTGCCAGTAAACCAAACCATGTATTGGTGATCACCTTCCTGGAAGCCGGGGGTATTGGGGCCGAGAATGAAGACGGGCCGATGCGCGCCGTAGCCGATCACGCGGACGCCGGGCCAGATGTTGATGGTCTTGGTCAGCCGATATTGTCCTTCGGGAATGAAGACGATTCCCTTTTTGAGCGGGGTGTCCGCGACTTTATCAATCGCGTGCTGAATGGAAGTCGTGTCGTCACCGACGCCGTCGCCATGCAAGTCCGGGAAGTTGGTTTTTGTGAGATAGACCGCTTGGGGATCGTCCAACCGGAGAGTGTAAAATGACGCGCCGTATGCCGGCAAAGCCATCATCGCCGCGGCGAGCATTAAGAAGGCAGGTTTGGTCTTTCGGCTCATATCGAAGTCACCTCGTCGTGCGGCTAGACTACCAGCGCGCGGTTGACCGTGGAAGACTGAATCAATTGTTCGCGGCGGCAACTGGCTACTTGAACGATAGCTTCAACGACTTTCCATTGAGTTGAAAACTAGACTCGAATTCGTAGCCGTCGGGGGTTTGCTGGTAGGTGAATGGCCGACCGGTGGTGGGGTCAGGATGTGACTGGAGCGCTTCTGTCCCATCTTGCGTAACTGCCAGACCTGCCACCGCCATTGCGCTATAGACCGTCATCGCTTGCGTTCTGGTTAGGACGGTTTCGATAATCGACAAGAATTGTTCCGCGAATGGGTTTGTCTTCCGTATCGCCTCCTGACTGGTCAGCCACGCACGATACTCCGCCTCCGGCAATCCGAGTGTTTGGGCATATTGCCTTTGCAGGTCTGCTTTCTGGCGGATGTACGCGCTCATCTGGGTCGGTTCCATTGGTGGGAGTTGAACCCCGCTGCTCTGAAACGCATCCACGATTTGCTTGATTTCCTCTGGCGACATGGTGGCTATCGCGTCGGCTGTGCGGTCGGACATGTCGGCATCCTGCTCAATCATCCGGCGTAATTCCTCACCGTAGTTGAAGCCGTTGAGGAGTTGAACCAAGCGCGAGTCACCTGCCAGCATACTGGCCTGCATCGTGGCGGAGTCGATCACCGTTTGTTGGATAGACAGATTAACAAGGTGTCCAACCACGGCTGGTGTCAGTGCCACATTTTGGCCGAGCCGCGAAGCGGATACAAGATCGTCGACCGCCGCCGCCGGGTCATTCGTTCGACAGTGGGCGGCGCTAAAGGCCACCGCTCGCGCCAGATACCGACAGGGGTTGAGATGGGGCACCAGGCTCGTGTATATGATGGATCCCAGTCCCCAATCGCAGTTCGTCGCCGCTGCTGCTTGATGCACCAGGTCGCGAATCGGTTGTATCTTCTCGCAGAGTTCCGCCGCAATCGACGGATCAACATTCGTGCGCCAATCAGTAACCATATATTGCTGTTCTTTTGAGAGTGCGTCGTAGAGTGCGAATGCCTGCCGGTAAATAGTGGCAGCGTTCGTTGGAATCGCTGCCGACTCGACGATCGGATTGGTGGAGTTTTCTTGCGGCACAGCGATGTCGGTCGCTACCAGGGGTGCGAGCGGTGAAACGGCTACGGCTCTGACGGGTGGCAGTTCTGGCGGCGGTGGCGGGGATTCGCGCAGGGCAAGCCAGCCGATGAGCAGTAGTAGGGCGAGACTACAAAGTGCAGCCACCGTATATCGGGTCGTTTTGCTCTGGGACTGGTTCATTACGCGTCTTTCGACCATTCCATGAGGACGTGGATTTCGGTTCGGCCGATTTCTCGAAATCCAAGGCGTTGGTAGAGAATCAGGGCGCGGTTGCGATGGAAGGTGCCCAATCGGACAGGAAGACCTTTCTGCGCGGTGGAGTCCATCACTACATTAGATCAATTGTCTGATGTTGAGATCTGACTCCAATTCCTCCTTCAACCGCAGATGCGGAACCGGGACCGCCAACCGAAGGTGGAAAACAGGATGTGATTCCACAGCACGGTAAATCATTGCCGCAATCTTCTTGAAGCGCGCTGGAGGAAGGCGCTAGATTCTGTCAGTGCCTGGAAGGAGACGGACCAATGAAACAGATTGCGGTTCGGTTCATCATCGCCATCATGCTCGCCGCCTTTGTGCAAGCCTGCTCTTCGGTCAAGCCCGATCCAAACACTGGACCCAACTCTGAGCAAGGGCAGGAGCGCGAGCGAATGAACCGGATGCTTAACCCGTCCCCCAATCAATGAGAACTCTCCGTTCGTTCCTGTTGGCTGCGAGGGAATGGATTCAGGACTCAACCAGATCGTCCCGCGAACGGGGGCAGGTCACAGTGGACGGAGCTTTTGTCTTGATCGGAACCTTTACTGGGTGACCCTTTACCGAGGGTACGCATAGGGCGTTGCCCCGTTTGGGCAGCGCCCTAGCGGCCTTCGTTAGTTAGGGACTGGTCACATCATTCATCTGCAAGGTGACGGCGGTCTGTGCCAGCGCTCTGCCGTCCAGCGTTGCGCCGGTATTCAGCGCAATCAGGGTCTTGCACAAGATAATTCCCTTGAAGTTGGCCCTGGTTCCGATGGTCGTTCCGCTGGCTACCTGCCAAAAGATGTTCCTGGCTTGTGCGCCGCCCGTCAGAATAACACTGGCGCCGGAGCCTGCGGTGAGACCTCCCGCTATCTGGAAGATCCAGACATCATTTTTACCGCCCGAGAGAGTGACGCGAGTGGTTATTTTAACCCCGGTCCCCCATTTGTAGAGACCCGGACGGAGTGTCAGCCGGCTAATATTCCCTGCACCCAGTTCGGTAACTACACTGGTTGATGTCCGTCCAGCGGCATCGGTGTACGCGGTCTCCATGTCGTGTACAGCGGTGGTTAATAAGGTTGCGTTTTCCACTCTACAGGCAGGGCCAGCAGCATCGACTGTGTATATTCTCCCTTTCACTTCTGGACAAGTTAATCCAAGAGCCGCACCGGTGATTGGACTCGTTCCAACATTTCCAATAACAGCGGATGCCGGGACATCGGTAATACCTGTTTTTGACAGAATCACGAAATTGCCTGCCGTGCCAAGATTGACCCGGAGCTGTCGGGTTGGCAGTGAATTTTCTGCCGCCATTCCCGGGGAGGGGCTGTAAAGCAGCGCAAGCAGCGCGGCCAGCAGAACCAGACGGGTGGGAATTTGCGTTTTTGACGGTGCGCGGTTCATGCCAAACTTGTCTTTAGCATTTGTGTTCTTCATAAGTTGCCATTCTTTCTCTGCGCGCCTTACTGGGGCGACGCGATACTAAGTGCATCGCCTCGACCGCTCTATGAGGTGTTCACCCCATAGGGAATGTCATGGCATTCCTTGGAGTCGCGCATGCCATGATCGTAAATACCGGGTCATTCCGGCCACGAATCGCGGTCTCGCTGGCGGCCCGGGCAAAAAAGGTAACGGGTGTGTTCACGGTAGGGTTTCACCCCATGGCGAAGACTGGCCGGTACGGCATGTTTCTAGGAAAGGAAACTTACTTATGCAAAAAGGAATAATCGTAGCGTTCATGGCGATGGTGGCAGGATCCCTCTTCGTCCATCCGCTTTGCGCCCAGACCAACTCCACTTTGACCGTGGACGGGGTGACCTACACGAACGCGGTGTTCGGGACGGTGACGCCCTATGCGGTGACGGTGAAACATTCCACGGGTGTGGCCTCGGTCCCGCTGGAGAGGTTGCCCGCCGACCTGCAACAGCGGTTCGGGTATGACCCGCAGAAGGCGCAGGACTACCTTCGGGAATCAACGGCGCGACAGGCGGCGCTATTGGCGAGCGACCGCCAGGAATCGGACGCCCGATCAGGGCGTGAACATGAAGTGGCCGTGAAGGCCGAGATTGCGTCCACCGAGGCGACCGAGAAGGCCCGGCTGGTGGCGCTCACGACGGAGATCAGCGGAGAGGTCATGGTGACCACCGCCGACGGCATGATGCTCAAAACGAGGAACGCCATCAGCCGCACGCGGTCTCAGTACACCACGGATGTGACGGCGGAGGTCAACGGCGGCAGCGTCGCGCGGACGAGCACGGCGGAGGCGGAATACGCGTTCCTGGTGGGGTATCCGAGTCCGTTGGCTCCGAAAACCGGGGTGCGTTGCCGCGCCTACCCCGACGGCTCGAAAGAGATCGACGGCCATACGATGCCCAGGTGGGTCTACCAGAGCGACGGGATTGCCGTTCCATTATCCGACGCGGGACGATAGGCAACACGTTGGAGAAAACAAAGCCGCCCTGCCGACACAACCCTCGTCAGGGGAGGGACCGTCAGCCCACCATACAGGGCCGGCAGTGTAAAGCTCTGGACATCGTATACCGATAATGGTATAGTCTGCGGTGTGATGATTTACAACGACAAGCGAGCGCCTCCGCCGTCGTTGGAGCTATCACGCGACAGGGGGCGGAAACACCCCCTCACCTCAATCCTTTGCCGTATACGACAACGGCGTCTCGTCCAACTCGGCTCCCCCCAAGGGGAGAGGAGATTTCCGGAGAAGAAAGGGGGAAAAAAACATGCGTTTCTGCGAAACGAACCGGATTGGAATGTTGGTAAATATAATTGTAACATGCAGCAGGCCAATTTGTTGTGTTTATGAGAGTGAAAATTTCAATCCGGTTCGTTTGGAAAGCAGAATCTATTTCGGAAGGGGTCTAGGGTTCGCTGCAGGAAAGCGAACCCACTTGAGGGTCTGGCAAGTTGTGGCTTGCCGGGCGCTTGGGAAAGTGAGGAAATGGCTTTATGAAGAAGCGAGCGTTGATTGTTTGGGGCGGGTGGGTGGGGCACGAACCGAAGCAGTGCGCGGATTTGTTTGCCGGGCTGTTGGCGGAACGGGAATTCGACGTGGTGGTGAGGGACACGCTTGACGCGTACACCGACGCCGAGTTGATGCAATCGCTGAGCCTGGTCGTGCCGATCTGGACGATGGGGACGATTACGAATGAGCAGGAGCGGGGACTGCTGGAAGCGGTGAAGAGCGGGGCGGGCATTGCGGGATGGCATGGCGGCATGGCGGACAGTTTTCGGTCGAATCCCGAGTACCAGTTCATGGTGGGCGGGCAGTGGGTGGCGCATCCGGATAACATCATCGATTACGAAGTAAACGTGGTGGACACCGACGACCCGATCACGCACGGCATCGAGGATTTTACGATGCACAGCGAGCAGTACTATCTGCACGTCGATCCCGCGAATGAAGTGCTCGCGACGACGATGTTCCACAACCGGGTCAGCACGCCGTGGGTCAACGGCACGATTATGCCCGTCGTGTGGAAGCGGCATTATGGCGCTGGCCGCGTGTTCTATTCTTCCCTCGGCCATGTACGGAGTGATTTCGATGTTCCCGAGGCGCGCGAGATCCAGATTCGCGGGATGTTGTGGGCGAGCCGGTAATGAGAAGCCGCGCGAAGAAAAAGGCCCGCGGCGGTAATGATTCGGTAATCTTCCCCGTGAGAAAACTGGCGGGGAAAATTCGACGAGGACGAGAAGAATCTTTCGCCGGCAGAGAAGAACCGGTATTTTGTTTCGAACCAAGAAGCCAGACAACCTGAGACAAGCACTTGCCGAAGATCGGAAACAGTGACTCCATGCAACGGTTCCTAAAGCCACGCGTGATCGCAACCATTGCGGTGGTCCTGGCTGTCGGAGCCGGCGGCTGGTGGTGGCATGCGCGAAATGCTTCCCAATGGTTCTTCCGCACGGCGCAAGTGAAGCGAGGCGATGTCGTTTTCTCCATTGGCGCCACGGGAACGCTTGAGCCGGAGGAGGTCGTGGACGTCGGCGCGCAGGTGGAAGGCCAGATTAATATGTTCGGCAAGGACAAGAACGGCAAAGCCATCGATTACGGCTCGGTCGTCGAGGAGGGGAGCGTTCTCGCGCAAATTGACAACTCGGTTTATGCCGCCGACGTGGCGCTGGCCAAGGCGCAGGTGGAACAAGGCAAAGCCGGTGAAGTGCGCGCGACGGCCGATCTCGAGCAAATGAAGGCCAAAGCCGTGCAGGCGGAAGCGGATTGGAATCGAGCGCAGAAGCTAGGTCCTTCCGAGGCATTGTCGCCGACCGCCTATGACTCCTACAAGGCCAACTACGAGATCGCGAGAGCCAACGTGGCCCTGGATGAAGCGGCGCTTCTCCAGGCCAAAGCGACCACGGTGCAGGCCCACGCGACGCTCGACAAGGCACAGCGGAGCCTGGACTTCTGCACGATCAAGTCGCCCGTGACCGGCGTCATCATTGACCGCCGCGTGAACATCGGCCAAACCGTGGTGGCGAGTTTCAACACACCGAGCCTGTTCCTGATCGCCAAGGACCTGACGAAGATGCAAATCTGGGTGGCGGTGAACGAAGCCGACGTTGGCCGCATCGTTCCGGGAACACTGGTCACATTCACGTGCGACGCGTTCCCCGGCAAAGAATTCAAAGGCTCGGCCAACAAGGTGCGGCTCAACGCGACCATGACCCAAAACGTCGTGATGTATACTGTCGAGGTCAACGCGGAAAATCCGCAGAACATTCTACTGCCCTACCTCACCGCCAACGTGCATTTCCTTGTGCGAAAAGACTCCGACGCGCTGCTGGTACCCAACGCGGCACTGCGTTGGGAGCCGTCTTCGGCGTCGAAGGTGTCACCGAACGCCCGCTCGGGGAAGCCGGTTGAGCAAGGGAAGGGCGATACCACGAGCGGCGGAAAGGCCATGAAGCAAGACAAGGAGCCGAAAGGATCCCGCGGCACCATCTGGTTGAAGGAGGGTGAGTACGTTCGGCCGGTGGAGGTGAAGACCGGAGCTTCGGACGGCGTGAACACGGCCGTCGTGGCGGACAACCTCGCCGAGGGTCAAGAGGTGGTCATTGGCGAGGACGCCCAATCCGCCCAAGCCAACACCAAGAATCCTTTCGTCCCGCAAATTATCAGGCGATGAGGGCACGGCAATGTCATTGCGAATAAGCCGCAGAATTGATTGGCGAAGAGAGTCATGAAATCCGCAACCCGAACCGTGCGAATGGCGTTACACGCGCTGCGTCGAAACGTCATGCGCTCGGTGTTGACCTGTCTCGGAATCATTATTGGCATCGCCGCCGTCATCGCCATGATGGAGATTGGCCGCGGCTCCTCGTCTTCCATCGCCCAGACCATCGCGAGCCTGGGCGCGAATATAGTCCAGGTCGATCCCAGCGACAGCTCGGTTGGCGGGGTGAGTTCGGGGGGTGGGGGCCGGGTCACGCTTACACCGGCGGACGCTGACGCGATTCTTCAGGAGTGCAGCGCGGTTCGCTGGGTGGCGCCCAGCGTCGACTGCCGGGCGCAAGTCGTGTACGGCAACCGCAACTGGAATCCGAACAACGTCCTGGGATCGACGCCTTACTATTTCGTGATCCGCCGGTGGGACCTTTCCCAGGGCGAGCCGTTTACGGACGACGATGTCCGCAGTGCCGCCGCGGTATGCGTTATCGGGCAGACGGTCGTCCGCCAGTTGTTCGGCACGGAGTCGCCGCTCGGCAAAGAGGTTCGCATCAAGAATATCGCGATGAAAGTGGTTGGGGTCCTCAGTCGCAAGGGGGCGAACATGATGGGGCGGGACCAGGACGATTTTATCGTAGCTCCCTGGACCACCATCAAGTTTCGGCTGACGGGTTCAAGGCAGGCTTCCCAATCGACAGCGGTTGCCTTCACGTCCGGCGGGGTGAATTCACTTAGCCAGCTCTATCCGAACCAGGCGGTGCAGCTTTATCCCCAGCAGTCCGCGATTCAGGCAGCCGACATGCCGCAAATGACACGGTTCACCGACCTTGATGACGTCTGGATATCTGCTGCCACCGCCCAGGATATTCCTGTGGCCATCCGTCAGATCACCAGCCTTCTTCGCCAGCGGCATCGGCTTCCGGAGGGGAGGCCGGACGACTTCCGAATCCGTGATCTCACCGAAATCTCACAGGCACTCGCCTCCACGAGCCGCGTGATGACCAACCTTCTGTTGTGCGTGGCCTTGATCTCGCTGGTGGTTGGCGGGGTTGGAATCATGAACATCATGCTGGTGTCGGTGACGGAACGAACGCGCGAAATCGGGATACGAATGGCGGTGGGGGCCCGGGCGCGCGACATCCTGCGGCAGTTCCTGATTGAGGCGGTGCTGCTGTGTCTCGCCGGTGGTATCGCCGGGATATTGCTGGGTCGCGGGGTATCGGTCGCGGTCAGAACGCTGCTGCATTGGCCGACGCTGCCGTCGCTGCCCGCGATCATCGCCGCCGTCGCGGTGTCGGCGACTGTCGGAATTGTCTTCGGCTACTATCCGGCCTGGAGGGCTTCGCGGCTCGACCCGATTGAGGCGCTGCGGTATGAATAGTCGGCAAGCGGCTTTGTTGGCCATTCTTATCGTCAACGGCTGCGCGGTGGGGCCGAATTATAAAGTTCCGCAAACCAAAGTTCCCGCCTCTTGGGCCGGGACGACCGAGGCTGGGACCAATGCGGCTTCGATTGCCACCACGCAAACCGCGCAGTTGACGAAATGGTGGGAAAAGTTTCAAGACCCGAAACTCACGTCGTTGGTGGAGGAGGCGCTCCGGACCAATTTGGATGTTCGATTGGCCGAAGCCAATCTGCGAGCGTCCCGCGCTTCTCGCGGCATCGTCGCGGGTGGTTTGTGGCCCGGTGTGACTGCGTTGGGTGGGTATTCGCGCAATAGCGCCGCTCCTCGGAACACCTTTCAGGCGGGCTTGGATGCGGTGTGGGAACTGGACATCTTCGGTGGAACTCGTCGCAGTATTGAATCCGCCAATGCCAGCATCGAGGCCTCCAAAGAAAATCTTCGCGATGTCCAGGTAACACTCATTTCCGAAGTCGCGCTGAACTACATTCAACTACGCAGTAACCAGGAACAAATCGCCATTGCCGAAGAGAATGTCAAGGCCCAGCAACACACGGCCGGCCTGACTCATCAGCGCGTGGCGGCAGGCTTCGCCAGCGGTCTGGACGCGGCCAACGGCGATGCACAAGCGGCCACGACCGCTTCGGCAATTCCCGTCCTGCAGGCATCGCTCTACCAGAACATTTACGCATTGAGCGTGCTCCTGGCCCGGCCGCCGGCTGATTTATTGGATGACTTGTCCAAACCTGGGCCCGTGCCGCTCACGCCGCCGGAAGTTCCCGTGGGGCTGCCTTCGGATTTGTTGCGCCGCCGGCCGGACATTCGCGCGGCAGAAGCGCAACTCCACGCTGCGACCGCCCAGATTGGCGTCGCCGCCTCCGATCTCTTTCCGAAATTCTCATTGACTGGATCTGTCAACTACCAGAGCGACCTTCTGCGGACGTTATTCGCCGGGAGCAGTCGCCTTATGTCGGCTGGTCCGCAGGTCACCTGGCCGATTTTCCAGGGCGGTAGCATCGTGTCCAACGTGCGCCTGCAAAAAGCCCTGCGCGACCAAGCTTACATTACCTACCAAAAAACCGTACTGGTGGCATTGCAGGACGTGGAGAATGCGCTCATCGCTTTCGCCAAGGAATGGGACCACCGCAAGGCCCTCAGTGATGCGGTCACTTATAATCGTCGGGCGCTGGATTTATCCATGCAGCTTTACACGCAGGGCGCGACCGATTTCCTGAGTGTGTTGGATGCCGAACGCTCCTTGTACGCTTCGCAAACTGCCCTGGCACAGAGTAAACAATCCATTTCCACCGACCTCGTCGCCCTTTACAAAGCCCTCGGCGGCGGGTGGCAAGACAACGCGAGTGACAAGTGAGCAGGTGGTTCACCAAGGAGATCTAAATAACAACAACGACAGTACGGAATACGATCCTGTTTGTTCTGCCTGGACCAGTCACGGTGGACTTGTCGAAGAGTCGCTGGTTGATTACACTGCGCGGCGATAGATACTACCGGTTAGACCCCATGTCCCTCGAAACGACACTGGCCGACTTTACTGCCCACCTGCGCCAGGGCCGGTTTCCCAATTCAGGAAGAACGGCTCCTTCGTCCAAGCGCATGGACCGAGTTCGGCGCGAACGAACCGCAAGCCGCGGACTTTGCAGCCTGCCGAAACTTCGGTCCGCTGTACGGAAAGTATTGAGATGACGAGGAGCAAGGGTCACGCGGAACACACCAAAGCTGCCGACCAGCAGTTGGGATTGTCGGGCAGGTTCCACCGGCCGATCAAGATCACCATGATCGGTGCCGCCAGTGGGTTTACGCCGCGGTTGATGAACGATGTGCTGCTCATTCCCGGCGCCGACCGCGGCGAGATTGCTTTGGTCGATGTCGACAAGAGCCGATTGCGGACGATGCATCAACTCATCGGACGTCTGGTCGCGCAACTTGGCAAGACCGGGTGGAAGGTGACAGCTTCGCCGCGACGCCGCGAGGTACTGCGCGGCACGGACTATCTCGTGAACTGCATCGAGGTCAGCGGCCTGGAGTGCGTGCGCCACGACAACGACATCCCGGCGAAGTACGGTATCGATCAGTGTATCGGTGACACGATCGGACCGGGCGGTCTGTTCAAGGGGCTGCGGACGATTCCCGGGTGGTTGGCGATCTTGCGCGACGCGGAGCGACTCTGCCCGAACGCGCTCGTCCTCAATTACACCAACCCCATGAGCATGATGTGTCTCGCCGCCGGGCGGACCAGTTCGATGCGGATTGTTGGCCTGTGCCACTCGGTGCAAGGCACGAGCCACGTGCTCGCCGGCCGGGCGGGCGTTCCGTACAAGGAGATGACGTGGGAATGCGCCGGTATCAACCATCTGGCCTGGTTCACGAAGCTCGAACACAAGGGGAGGGACCTCTATCCGATTCTGATGGCGAAGGCGCGTCGGGATCTGGATGGCAAACCGGCCAACCCGGCCGATGCGGGTGATCTTGTCCGCAAAGACATGATGCTGCACTTTGGCGCGTTCGTGACCGAGTCCAGCGGCCACCTCAGCGAGTACTTGCCCTATTACCGCAAACGCAAGGACCTCCTGAAACGATACTGCCGACCCGGTTACGAGGGTGGTTCGAGCTTCTATGCCGACAACTGGCCAAAGTGGCGGAAGGACGCGGATGCCGACCGGCGCGACATGCTCACTGGTAAGTCGCCCATTGGTTGGCCGCGCAATTGGGAGTACGCGTCGTGGATCATCGAGGCGCGGGAGAAGGATTCGCCATTCCACATCCACGGCAACACCATGAACCGCGGCCTCATTACCAACCTGCCGGCCGACGGCTGCGTCGAAGTCGCGTGCAAGATCGACAGCCACGGCGTCACCCCCATTGTGTATGGCAAACTGCCGGCGCTGGTGGCGGCGCTCTGTGATTCGAACATGCGCATGTTCGATCTCGCCGCCACTGCCGCCATTGAAAAAAACAAGGAAGCTGCCATCCACGCCTTGATGCTCGACCCCCTCACGGCCGCGTGCTGCTCGCCAGCCGAGATCAAGCAGTTGACTCTGGAGTTGTTCAAGGCCGAAGCAAAATTCCTCAAGGGCTACAAATGAACGTCCATCACTACATCGCCTGCGACTTGAGATCGAACGACCCGCGATGGTTGCGGGGCGCAAGTTCATACTGGAAATCTCGCATGAAAAAACCGCTGCATCAGTTCGCTTCCGTTGGCTGGATGGTTTGCGTGGGAATGTTACTGGCAACTTCGTCGCGGGTGGTCGCGTTGGACAATGGGCTCGCATTGACGCCGCCCATGGGCTGGAACAGTTGGAACAAGTTCGGGTGCAATGTCAGCGAAGACCTCATCAAGTCCGCGGCGGATGCAATGGTGAGCACCGGCATGAAAGACGCCGGTTACCGATACGTAATCATCGACGACTGTTGGCAGGTGAGCCGCGATTCCGCCGGCAACATCGTGGCGGACCCAAAACGGTTTCCCTCGGGAATCAAGGCGCTGGCTGATTATGTGCACGCGAAGGGTTTGAAATTTGGCATCTACTCCTGCGCCGGCACCAACACTTGCGCCGGACGCCCGGGCAGTCGCGGGCACGAATCCCAGGATGCGATTCAGTACGCCGCCTGGGGAGTCGATTACCTGAAGTACGACTGGTGTAACCACGGCAACGAGAGCGCACGGGTGGCCTATGGCACCATGCGCGACGCGTTGAAGCAGGCGGGGCGTCCCATGGTCTTCAGCATTTGCGAGTGGGGAACCAGCAAGCCGTGGCTCTGGGCCGGAAACGTCGGCAACCTCTGGCGAACGACCGGCGACATTCATGATTGCTGGGATTGTAAGGAACAATACTGGACGGGGTGGACACGGATTCTCGATCAACAGAACGGCCTCGAGTCGTTCGCCGGGCCGGGACATTGGAACGACCCTGACATGCTCGAAGTAGGCAATGGTGGCATGAGCACCACGGAATACAAATCGCATTTCACTCTCTGGTGCATCCTGGCGGCGCCATTGATCGCCGGAAATGACCTGCGGAACATGCCGCTTGAAATCAAGGACATCCTGACGAATCGCGAACTCATCGCCATCGATCAGGACACCTTGGGGAAGCAGGGTCGGCGGCTGCGGAAAAATGAACATCAGGAGATCTGGGTGAAACCATTGAAGGATGGCAGTCGAGCCGTCGCCTTGCTCAATCGCGGGACGTCGGAGGAGAAAATCACCGTGGCTTGGGAAGAACTCGGATATCCGGACGGCCTGTCTATCTCCGTGCGGGACTTATGGGCGAAGAACAATCTTGGCAAATTCATCGGTAGGTTTAGCGCTTCGGTTCCTTCCCACGGCGTTGTCGCGGTGAAAGTGTCGCCCTAGCCTATGCCCGGCGTATGCACGCCCGACGCCACCAACTCGCGACCTCGTCAGACGCAATAACAGACTGCTACGGTTTGCCGGGCGGGGCTGTTGACTGGCGATGAATGACCTCCATCGGGAACACCAAGTGCTGCACCGTGGGCTCGTCTTGCGATTGTAATCGCCGGATTAATAGCTCGGTCGCCGCCCGCCCCAGTTGAGCAATGGGTTGGCGCACCGTCGTCAGCTTCGGTATGACGTGCACGGCGGCCGGCGAATCATCGAACCCCACCACCGATATCTGCCCGGGGCAATTCACTTTGTCCAGCGCGAGCGATTCCAATACTCCAAACGCGATCCCGTCGTTCCCACATATCACAGCGGTCGAAAGCGGGGCACATCGTTTGATTTGTTGCCAGCCCAGCCTTCCCGTGTCCGCCGAAAACTCCCCGCGCACCATGGCTCTCGGATCCACGATCGCGTCATGCTCCTTCATCGCCCTCAGGAAGCCTTCCTCACGTTCGCAGGCGTCGCGAGACGTCGCCGGGCCGTTGATAAACCCAATCCCCCGATGTCCGAGCCGGAGAAGGTACTTTGTGACCTCGTAGGATCCTGTGACGTTGTCCGCCCCAACCGTGTCGACATGGATCGAAGACAAATCGACGCCTGGCGGCAGGCATCCACCGATGACCACTAGGGGACGGCCAAGAGCCTCGACTTTCGCTAAATCCTCCGCGTCCAGCGGCGCGGCCGTGTAGAACAATCCGCCCGCGCCAATAGCTACGCGTTGCATGTGCTCCGCGATGTCCCCATCCAACTCTTTGCCGCCGATTAACGCGACCCTCGTCTCCATTCCCAGGTCGCGCGAGGCCGAGATCACACCGGAAAGCACCGTTCCATAATAATCGCTCAAGAAGACCCCGCTATCGAGTGGCAGCAGAACCGTGATGAGATGGACGTTCGGTTTGCGCATCAACCGCGCTGCCGAATGGGGAACATAGCGCCCCCGCGAGGCCATTTCGCGGATCTTCTTCCGCAACTCGGGGGCCACCAGATCGCTCTCCTTCGTGCCCAGTGCCCGCCACACGGTCGTCACGGAAACGTTTAGCTTTTCCGCGATGTCTTTAAGCCTCACAGCGGAGCTTTTCGTTGGACTCATAGTCGCTGATTATGCTCAAACACCACCATTTTCCAACCTCAAAAATGTCCCGTCGCGCAAAGAGAAATCATCCGTCGATCTGCTTTGTGCGAACTAGACCATAACCGCAAGTGTGACTGGGAGCTTTACGGTTTGTCCAGAGCTTGTGGTCCGCGCGGATCGCGCGTCGGCGTTAATTACCAGCTCTACCAGGTCATGATTACCTTCGGGGAGCCGGGACCTGCTCCGGCAGGGTCATAGTTTCAAGCTCAAAGACGGGCAGCAGTCGGTAGCTGGTCGTGTTTAATTTTACCAATTTCGCCCACGAAGAGAGCACCGATACCATGCAATATGTTACTATCAACCTTGCTATCAATATGTTGCTATCAATATGTTGCTATCAATGTTTCTATCAACATGTTGCTATCAACAAACGACGCAGCGCGCACGTATCTTCTTGACATCGGCCCAAGCTTTATGTAAACGTTCACATCGTAGCTTTGCGATGTCGAGACGCGGCCGAAGTGAGCTTAGCGAGTAAGTTCAGCTTCAGCCCCATGCGAGAGAGCGCCTGCAAATTCAGTCAGGCGACGGGAAAACCAATGCGAGAAAGGGTATAGAGGTGAGGAAGATGAAACTACCACGGATCAATACGGTCACGAACCATGTTCGCTGTTTGGGAGGACTGGTCGTGGCATCGGCGATGATGTTGCTCTTGCAGAGCGCATCCGCTCAAACTATCACGCTTGAGTCTTGGGAGAACACGTTGGACGGATGGACGGTTCCACAAGGCGCAGGTTATTTCACGTCTGCTTTCAGTACGAAACTTGGCGTCACCGATGGAACTTACAGTCTGGCGCTTCAGAACGCTGGAGCGGGAGGACCTAACTATGGCCAGATGCTGCTGAGTTCTTATGTGCCGGCGTGGACTGCGGCATTGGGCAGCAGCAGTAACTTAATGCTCGACGTCTACACACCCCCAGGGTCGTTCGGCTACTACCTGCAATTCGACATTGACATAAATAACGCAGACACCGGCTTCCAATCGCTTGATGGCTATAGCTATCCATCGACGGTTATCGGCGTTGAAACGACGATCACAGTTCCGATTTCTCCGACCCTCCAGGCAGAACTGTTGGCTTCGACGAATGCGACGCAAATCGCGATTCAAATCGGCGGTGGCTACACGGGTGGGAATGACACGATGTACCTCGACAATCTGCGAGTCAATGGGGTTCCTGAACCCTCCACGGTTGCGTTGCTGGGTTTGGGCTTGGTCGGTCTTCTTGGTGTGATGCGCCGTCGCGCAAGCTGAGTAGCACTGTACGACCTCCATCCCTTCGGAGAGGGGCATGTCGTGATTAGCTTTGCGACATGCCCTTTGACGGAGGAGGTTGCAATTTGAAAACGGATAGAATAGGCGTTATCCTCCCAACTAAGGTTCGACGGGCCCACATGCAAAATTAACGAGGTGGTATTATGAAGAGAATCTCCCTGACAATAATCGGCATTGCGATGCTGCTTGTGCAAAGTTCGTCCGCCCAGGTGCTGTTTACCACAACGAACGATTTCGCAATGTGGCAGACGTTGAGTGGCTTCGCTCAGGGGCCGGTAACGTACCCGGATTCAGACGGCAGTCCCGTCAATGGCCTTGGAAATACGAATGCCCCCGGTGGAGCCGGCGCAGGCGGATCGCTCAGCGTTCAATGGCCGCAGGGAGGAGCCTTCTACGTCTTAGCTGCTACAGCCAGTCCGGGCGAGCAAGGTTTTACGAATTTCTTTCCGGCAGTGGAGCAGCCCGGGATGGTCATGACGATCGACTACCTCCCGCCCCCTGTGCCCCCGGGATCAAACCACTATTTTCAGGTAGGCATCGTGGTCAACTGCTCGGGCCGGTATGACACACTCGGTGCTTCGGCCTCCACCCCCACCATTCCCTTGGGCGGCGGTTGGATGCGCGCCATCATCGACTGGGGTGCGGAAGCTCAAGCGCTCCAAGCCGCACAGGCGGCCAACAGCAACTCGTTCGGTTATTTCCAGTTTCAGCTTACTTATAACTCCGATTACAGCCCCACCACGCCATATTACATCGACAATATCACGATGCGCAGTGGTCCGGTTAAGTTGTTTACAACAACGAACGATTTCACAGGCTGGACCACGGAAGTGGGTTTCAGTAACGTTGGACCAACCAATTTTGACCTGGACGGCAGCACAACCAACGGCATCGGTAACACGACAGCCCCAGGAGCATTGGGGACTGGAGGTTCACTCAATATAACCCATGCATCGAACAACTTCGGCGTCGTCTCATACAGTCCAGCCGAAAACGCCAACACGGCGTTGATTACCATGCTGGAGAAGGCTTCGTCTTTGTCTTTCGACTACACCACCCCGACCGCGGGAACAGGCACCTATTTTCAGGCGGGCATCACGGTCAACTGCCAGGGCGTGCAAACGAACGTCTTTCCCGCGAGCACCGCTGCTGTGAGCAACGGGGTTACGCGCGCAAACATCAACTGGACTGCGGTTGCTCAGGCGCTTCTTACCGCTCAGTCGTCCAACGGCGGCGGGTTCACTTATTTCCAACTTGGGATCGTCTGGAACTCCGATTACAATCCGGGCACCACACCGTTCCAGGTGGACAACATCACGGCGACCACGAATGCGACGGGGGCCTACATCATCCCCGCCAGCTCGACTGTTGCCTCCGAAGGCTGTTCACCGACTAACAACGCTATCGATCCCGGCGAGACTGTGGGCGTTCAGTTCGCGCTGCAAAATACCGGCTCCGCCGACGCCTCGAACGTCGTCGCCACATTGCTGTCCAGCAGCGGCGTCGTCTTGCCGAGCACCGCGCAATCCTACGGCACGCTCGTGGCCAATGGCGCAGCGGTGACGAATTCGTTCACGTTCACCGCCGAGGGCACCTGCGGCGGCAACCTTGTCGGCACGCTGCAACTTCAAACCAACTCGGTGTTCTACCGCACCGTTCCCTACAGCTTCACACTCGGCGCGCTGGGCGCACCGACGACGAACATCTTCAGTAGCGGCGGCGAGGCGATCGCTATCCCCGATAATAACCCGGTCGGCATTACGAATTCGATCGCGGTAACCGTAACCGGCGCCGTGTCGCACGTCACCGTCAGCGTTCGTGTCAATCATACCTACGACGGAGACCTGCAGATGTATCTCATTGGTCCGGACGGTACACAAGTCGGGCTCATACAGGCCAATCCCGGCGACGGCGGCGCGAATTTTGGCAGCGGTTCTACTGATTGCAACGGCACGTTCACAGTGTTCGACGATTCAGCGTCCGTTCCGATTGCCGGCGGTAGCTCGCCCTTCAACGGCTCGTACGTGCCCTGGCAACATTTGTCGACCTTCAATGGTAAACCGGCTCTGGGTACGTGGAAGATTTATATCGAGGACACCGGCCCGGGGGATGTCGGCACGCTGTTTTGTTGGCAACTGAAAATCGCCTATCAGCCGTTCGCCTGCTGTGCCGGCAGCTCGCCTACGGATCCCTTCACGGCCTGGCAGAGCCAGTATTTCACGCTCTCCGAATTGGGTAGCCCATCGTTTAGTGGGCCGGGCGCCGATCCGTTTGGCAAGGGGATGAGCAATACCAACCAGTTCCTGGCGGGATTCAATCCCACCAATGCGGCGGCGTACGTCCATATCACCAGCATTTCCAAGACGAACAGTGGTACTGACATCCGGGTGGACTACCTGGGCGCCAGCGGTGATAGCAGCCGCACGCTGCCGGGGCCCTTGTTGTCCCGCACCAACGTGCTGGAGTTCACCTCGGGCACGGCTAACGGCAGCTACAGCAGTAACAACTTCGCAAGTACTGGCGTGACTGACATTCTCAGTGGCGGTGCTGGGCTCGGTACGTTGACCAACATGGTCGATCCCGGCGGCGCGACGAATAAACCAGCGCGGTACTACCGCGTCCGCGTGTTGGTGCCTTGAAGAACTAGTTGCCTTTTAAGGGGCGTGCCCTGTCGGGCGTGGCAGGGCATATCTCTTTGATAGTGTCGGGGTGGCTGGAACAAGGCGTTGGTTGAGCAAACGCAGTAGCGGGCATGACGAGCAGTGTGCTTGCCTGCGTTCACTACGTGGGTGAACTTGTGATGGCTGTGCTCCCTATTACATTAGAGTTGCGTCGGGGGTGCTCGCCATGGCGAAGATCGTTTTTACCGAAGGTGGAATCGATTACATTAGAGTTGCGTCGGGGGTGCTCGCCATGGTATCAGTATGAATAGCTTCTGGTGCAGAGCGAAATTGGTATCGGCTGACACCACGAAGGGATGGGAATACTTATGCGATCCGAAACGGACTCATTAATCCCGGACCGGCCAGAGTTTGAACTCCAGGCGACCGCCAGTCCACAGGAGCGTGAAGTTCGGGGTTCGCGTTTGTGCGGGCGTATGGAGTCTGGCAGTCGAAACCCGCGGGCCGCCTTCACCCTCATTGAACTGTTGGTGGTGATCGCCATCATCGGCATTTTGGCAGGGATGATATTGCCGGCCTTGTCCAAAGCGCGCGCGAAGGGGCAGGCAGCAGCGTGTATCGGCAACCTGAAACAAATCGGCATTGCGATGCAACTGTACAGCTCGGATTATGATGACTGGTTGCCACCGGCAGCCCGGATGAATTCGGATGGCGCGTCGTTTGACCGGATACTTGCGCCGTATATGCTTCACATAAACAACGCCTCGTCCGTGACCAGTCCCAGCAATAGTGTGTCGGTCGGAATCTGGAAGTGTCCCACCGACCGCATACCACGCCTCAATCTTGCCGTCCCTCCGCGATCCTATTCGATAAACATCCGGCTGGATAATTTTACAGGATTTCGAGGCGTGACCTCCGGATGGGGAACGCCGGGTTATGGGAGCTTGGGAGTCAGTCTGGGGCGCATCGATGATCCATCGGGGACGATCATGGTCTGCGAACATCCCAGCCAATGGAACGACTACGGTTATGACGCTGAGTCTGGCTGTGGGTGCCCGGACGGGTTGGTGTCTCCGGATGACTTTTGCATGGGCGTAGAGGCTTATGACCAGGATAAAAGCGGGCTTTATCCGCCGTGGCACTCGGGAGGCTGGAATTATCTGTTCGTGGATGGCCATGTGCAATGGCTCACACCCTGGCAGACGCTCGGCCCTGGAAAGGGAAAAATACCTCCGGGGACGCCGGGGAAACCTTATGGCATGTGGACCCCGCAAGCGGGCGATTAGCGCAATGGGTACAAGGAGTTTAATGAACATGGTGAATACCGTCGGCGCGACGAATAAACCCGCGCGGCACTACCGCGTCTGCGGGAATGGAACGCCATCGCGACCTGAAACCGCCTCGTTTATCCCCAACCCGCCAGAGCTTGAACTTCAACCGACCGCCAGTCCGCGGGAGTGTGAAGTTCGGGGTTCACGTTTGGGCATGCGTATGGAGTCTGGCAGTCGAAACGCGCGAGCCGCTTTCACCCTCATTGAACTGTTGGTGGTGATCGCCATCATCGGCATTTTGGCGGCGATGCTGTTGCCGGCCCTGAACAAAGCGCGGGACAAAGGGCGGGCGGCGCTTTGTGTCAGCAACCTGAAGCAGATCGGCATCGCGTTGGAGATGTACTCGTCCGATTTTAATGACTGGTTCCCGCCGGCGACGGCGAAATGGGCCGACGGCACCACGCCATCGTTTGATAGTCTGCTATCGCCCTACATGGCCGGCAGGAATGTTTCCAGTGCTGCCGCGGTAAATGATACCAGGTGGGCCAAAGTCTGGCAGTGTCCCATGGATATGAAGACGCATAACAATCAGCCCGCCTCGCCCCGGTCGTACTCGATCAACATCGACTTGGATGATTCAGGATATCTAAAAATGATGACACCACTATCGGGAGGACTCGGCTTGGGAGTCAGTCTGGCGGCCATTGGCGATCCGTCGGGTACGATCGCGGTCGCCGAACATCCCAACCTGTCCAACAATTACGGATATCAGGCTGCCTCTGATTGTGGCTGCCCGGACTCGACGGTGGGGCCTTATAGTCCGTACTGCAATAACGGATTTCCGTTTGGCCAGACGCAGAGCGGTGACCCGTATTCCCGCCCATGGCATTCGGGAGGCTGGAATTATCTGTTTGTTGATGGACATGTGCAATGGCTCACCATTTGGCAGACGCTCGGTAAAGCTGGGAAGACCTTGGGGACGCCGGGACAACCGTTTGGCATGTGGACGCCAACAGCAAGCGATAATACCCAATGAGGGCCTGCGGTAATTCGAGCGGAGGCCAGGTTCGATGAGCCAACGACGTCTCATGATCGGGGTGCTTCTGGCGATCGCCCTTTCGGGAGTGATGCTGTACAAGTTCTTCACTGCGCCGAAGTTCGTTGACAGCTCCGTTCAGAGTTTATTCCAAGCCTACATTCAGGGCACAGCGGAGAAAGTTTCACATCAGCTGGGAGGGCACGGGAACGTTGTTGTGTTAATGTGGGGTCCACCCAGCGATGACGCACTTCACATTGGCGGCCCGCCGGATGTTCTAGCCATGTGTCAGGCGTTTGAGAAGGACGGACTGCACGTAGTGGAAAAGAACAGTGTTCCTCCGGTCCGCGTACCAGGCAGGCTTATATGGACGGCCGAGAACTATCGCGCGGTACTGGAACATTATCCGCAGGTGGACGCCCTGATATCATTTATCGGCTCCCCCCGGTTGAACGCGGATAACATCCGGGAATTACCCAAACGGCGCCCAAAATTGATCGTCGTCCGTTTCGCCGAAGCAGAGACCGCGCAGCCACTTCTTAAAGAGGGAGTTCTGGATGGGGCGATTTTGTCTCCTGACGCATCGGCCTCGAACAACCGTCCACCAAAGACGACTCAGGAATGGTTTGACAAGTATTATTTGTTTGTCACCCCGGAGACTGTGTCAGAGCTGGGCGGATAAGACATAAATGAGGTTGAATATGCGAAATCCAATCAGGGGAGTTCGAAACACTCGTACAGGGTTCACACTGATCGAACTACTGGTAGTGATCGCTATTAGTCGGCATTTTGGCGGCGCTTCTGTTGACGGCCACGTGCAATGGCTCACACCGCGGCAGACTCTCGGCAAAACCAAGAAGGTCGGCGGGACGCCGGGACAGCCGTTTGGCATGTGGACGCCAACGGCGAGTGACAATTAACGCGCCCGTGGCAACACCTCCCATGAACGGTTTCGGCAATTTGGGCCGGACGGGTTTGACGAGCCGTCAAGCTCTTCAGCGAGCGGCCATTCTTCGGATCGAATATTGTCATGCGAATGTGGGGTCGGCCCGCTGATGATGCAAAGGACCCTGCCGGCCCGCCGGACGTTCAAGTCGTTTGCCAGGCGCTTCCGCGCGCCGGTCTGCGCGCTCCAGTTGCTCATTGCTGCCAG
Organism: Verrucomicrobiota bacterium; assembly: GCA_003152315.1. GTDB lineage: Bacteria > Verrucomicrobiota > Verrucomicrobiia > Palsa-1439 > Palsa-1439 > Palsa-1439. The sequence continues at coordinate 125,980 of PLZV01000020.1, read as the reverse complement.
CCCGGCCCTGGCCCTGCTCAACGAGCCGGTGGATGTCAGTGGCGACTTCCGGAATTTCTCACACACCTACTATCTGGCCGATCGGCTCGCTGAATTCGATCCCGCCACACATTCGGGCAAAATACGTTACCAACGCGCCCAGTATTCCACTCGGCAGGCTTTCGATAACATGCTCGCGGTCCTTAGGCCGGTTGAACCAAACGAGTTTCCCGCCAACGAATACGAAGCCAGTCCGCTGCTGCCGTTCTCCGTCGAATTCGTTTCCCCCAGGACCATGCGAATTCGCCTCACCAGCGGACCGCAGTTTGCGAAGCAGACCGACACATTGATGCTCGCCGAGCCGGTGCCGAAGGATGATTCATGGCAATACTCAAAGGCCGAGGGCGGCCATCGCTACTCCAGTCAATTCGGTTCCGTAACGATTTTGGAAAATCCGTGGCACATTGAAATCCGCGACGCGACAGGAAAACTTCTAACCAGGACCGACCACACGTCGGATAACAGAACCTCGTTCACGCCGATCCTGCCGTTTGCCTTCGTGCGACGCGCGGAGGATTACTCGCGCAGCTTCAATGCCGCGTTCACGCTGTCTCCCGGCGAAAAAATCTACGGCTGCGGCGAGTCGTTCAGCGGTCTGGACAAACGTGGCCAAAAAATTGTGCTGTGGACTGGTGACGCGAACGGAATTCAAAATCCAGAGATGTACAAACCGATTCCGTTTTTCATGAGCAGCCGTGGCTACGGCATGTTCCTACATACGACGACGCCGATCACCTGCGATTTCGGAAATTCCTTCAGCGGCGTCAACGCGCTGATGATCGGCGATGACGAAGTCGATTTGTTCGTTTTTCTCGGCTCGCCCAAGGACATCCTCGACGAATACACCACGCTTACCGGCAAATCGCCCACGCCGCCGCTGTGGTCGTTTGGCTTGTGGATGAGCCGGTGTACCTATTCGAGCGAGAAACAGGTGCGCGACGTCGCGGCGCAACTGCGCGAAAATAAAATCCCCTGCGACGTGATCCATCTCGACACCGGATGGTTCGAGACCGACTGGCGATGCGATTATCAATTCTCCACCTCACGCTTCACCGATCCGCAAAAGATGATTTCGGATTTGAAGAACGACGGTTTCCACATCTCGCTGTGGCAACTGCCGTACTTCGTGCCGAAAAACAAACTTTTCCCCGAGCTCCTGGAGAAAAACCTTGTCGTGCGGGACGCGAAAGGAAATCTGCCTTACGAAGATGCCGTTTTGGATTTTTCCAATCCCGCCGCGGTCGAGTGGTATCAAGCCAAGCTGGCGAATCTTTTGCAGATGGGCGTCGGCGCGATCAAGGTGGATTTCGGCGAGGCCGCGCCGAAGAACGGGATTTTTGCCGATGGCCGCACCGGTTTTTACGAACACAATTTGTATCCGCTGCGCTACAACAAGGCCGTCGCGGACGTCACGTTGAAAACCACCGGCGAACACATCATTTGGGCGCGTAGCGCCTGGGCCGGAAGCCAGCGCTATCCGATCCATTGGGGTGGGGACGCGGAAAGCACCGACCAGGGTATGGCCGCCGAATTGCGCGGCGGCCTGTCCTTCGGTCTTTCGGGCTTTTCCTTCTGGAGCCACGATGTCGGCGGTTTCACGGCCAACTCCGTCGCGAACATGGACAAGGATCTCTTCGCCCGCTGGCTCGCGTTCGGCATGTTGAGTTCCCATAGCCGCTGCCACGGCCTTGCGCCGAAGGAACCGTGGAATTACGGCGATGATTTCCTGAACGAGTTTCGCGCGATTGACGAGTTGAAGTATCGCCTCATGCCCTACGTTTATGCCCAGGCCAGGGATTGTTCCGAACACGGCCTGCCGATGGTGCGCGCGCTGTTCATCGAATTTCCCAACGATCCCGGCTCCTGGCTCGTGGACGACGAATATCTTTATGGTTCGAGCATTCTCGTTGCGCCACTCATGCACGAAGCCGACACGGCGCGCGAGGTTTATCTGCCGCCGGGAACCTGGATTGATTACCAGAACGGGAAGAATTACCCGGGCGGCTGGCAGAAAATTGAAGCCGGTAAACTTCCCGTGGTGATGCTTGTACGCGACGGCACGGCGATTCCACAAATCCAGCTCGCGCAATCCACGACGCAAATGGACTGGTCGAAACTTGATCTCGTCGTTTTCGCGAAAGATGCGAGGACGGTCAACGGACTTGTTTGCCTGCCGTCGGATAACACGCTCCACCTGTTCTCGCTGACAAAACAAGGCCGCGAATTCAAGCTCGTCAGCGATCCGCTCGCGGGCAAGGTCACCTGGAAAATCCACAATTCGGAAGACCGCTGAGGCTCTCGCTGAAAATGAAAACATCGGGTGACAAAAGTCATCGCTGCGCTTTGCACGCGCGCAGAAGTGGTTTTGCCTTCGCGGCGCTCTTTTTCGCGCTGGCCGCCGCCGCAATTCCGCGGACACGCGCTCAGGATTCGCAAAGCTCAGGCGGGCGGGAGCACTTGCTGATGGATTTCAATTGGCGTTTTGCGTTTGGCCACGCCACCGATCCGGCAAAGGATTTTGACCCGTCCAACAATTTCTTCACGTATCTCGCCAAGGCGGGCTACGGTGCCGGCGCGGCGTCGGCAGACTTCGACGACCGCGGCTGGCGCACGTTGAATCTGCCGCACGATTGGGCCGCGGAAGTTTCCTTCAGCAGCCGCGGCAGCAGCAGTCACGGTTACAAAGCCATCGGAAAGAACTTTCCGGAGACGAGCGTCGGCTGGTACCGCAAGAGATTTTTCATCCCCGCGACCGATCTTGGCCGGCATATCACGATTGATTTCGACGGCGCGTTCCGCGACTCGCAGGTTTGGGTCAACGGATTCTACCTCGGCCGCGAGCCGAGCGGTTACAGTCCGTTTGGCTATAATATCACTGATTATCTCAATTACGGCGGCGACAATGTTATTGCCGTGCGCGTGGACGCCACGCTTGAAGAAGGCTGGTTCTACGAAGGCGCGGGCATTTATCGTCACGTCTGGCTCACCAAGACCGCGCCGCTGCATGTCGCCAAGTGGGGCACGTTTGTCACGACTGAAGTGAAGAACGACTCCGCCGACGTGACGGCGCGCGTCACCGTCAACAATGATTCGGCGAAAGACGCCTCGTTTGAAGTCGAGCAATCGGTTCTGAACGCCGAAGGCCAGTCCGTCGCCAGCGGCAGGGTGAAGAATCTCTCGCTCCAGCCGGGCGCTACGACGGAGATTTCTTCCGTCCTCAAGGTGTCGAACCCGAAACTCTGGTCGGTCGAAACGCCTTATCTGCACAAGCTCGTCACTTCGATTCGCCAGGGAGACAAAGTGGTGGACCACTACGAAACGCCCTTCGGCATCCGCACGATCCGCTGGGACGCTAACGAAGGGTTTTTCCTGAACGGCAAACGGGTGGAGTTGAAGGGAACTTGTTGTCATCAGGATCACGCGGGCGTCGGGGTGGCTGTGCCGGACGAACTCAACACCTTCCGCATCGAGCAACTCAAGAAGATGGGGTCGAACGCGCTTCGCACCAGCCACAACGCACCCACGACGGAGTTGCTCGACGCCTGTGATCGTCTCGGCATGTTGGTCATGGACGAGAACCGCGAGTATGGCATCAATCCTCACCAGTTGGGCGAACTCGAACGGCTCATTCTCCGCGACCGCAATCATCCCTGCGTCGTCATCTGGTCCCTCGGCAACGAGGAATGGGCCATCGAAGGCAACGAAAAAGGCACGCGCATCACCCAGACGATGCAGACCTTCGCGCAGCGCCTCGATCCCACGCGCCGCTTCACCGTCGCCAACAGCGGCGGCTGGGGTCGGGGCAACTCGCTCAGCGTTGATGTGATGGGCTTCAACTACTTCACGCACGGAGACACCGACGAACAGCATCGGCAGTTTCCCAACAAACCCTCCGTGGCCACGGAAGAGGCGAGCACTTTCTCGACACGCGGCATCTATGTCGAGGACCGCGCCCATCAACACTTAACGGCTTACGATGTGAACAAGCCCGACTGGGGCGCGCAGGCGGAGAAGGCGTGGACCCACTACGCCGACCGGTCGTATGTGGCAGGCCTTTTCGAGTGGACCGGGTTTGATTATCGCGGTGAGATGACGCCGTTCGATTGGCCGGCGATCAGTTCGCAATTCGGCATCCTCGACACCTGCGGTTTTCCCAAGGACAATTTTTACTATTACCAGGCGTGGTGGTCGGATCATCCCGTTCTGCACTTGCTGCCGCATTGGAATTGGCCGGGCAGGGAGGGACAGGAGATTGACGTTTGGGCGCAGAGTAATTGCGAGGAGGTCGAACTCTTCCTCAATGGCCAGAGCCAGGGCCGCAAGACGATGAAGAAAAACTCGCACCTTGAGTGGAAGGTGAAATACGCGCCCGGTACGCTGCTCGCGCGCGGTTACACCGGCGGCAATGAAACCCTCACCACGAAAGTCGAAACCACCGGCGAACCGACGGCTATTCAACTTACGCCGCATCGAGCCACACTGAAGGCCGATGGTGAAGACGTCTCGGTCACCACCGTGCAAGTTAACGACGCGCAAAATCGGATGGTGCCGACAGCCAACAATGTCATCACGTTTGACATTACAGGCCCGGGCAAAATCATCGGCGTCGGCAACGGCGATCCTTCAGCGCACGAGCCGGATCAATACGTCGAAAGCGTCAGCTCGCTGCCTCTCACCCGTTGGCGCATGAAAGCCGTGGACAGTGCCACGAACCTCGCGGAAGTCGCGTTTGATTTCGACGACACGAGTTGGCAGACGGCGTTCGATGGACGCCGTGGCGAACACCACGATGACACCAACCAACCAACACGAACCACCGTGTATCGCGCCGACTTCAATGGGCCGCAAGACACTGGAGGGACGTCATTGAAGCTGGTATTGCGCAATCTCGGTGAGCAGCAATCGGTTTATCTCAATGGCCAGCGAATTGCGGAAGATGTCTCGCGTGAAAGCGCCGATCGGGAGATCGACCTCGCTGCCGATACGTTCCGCCCCGGCAAGAACATGATTGCCATTGTGGTCGCTGGGGTGCAGGGAAATCGCGGTGGACAAGACGGCAGCCAGGGCAGTCCAGGATTGGTCCGCATGACCATTCCGCCGGCCCCCTGGAAACGCAGTCTGTTCAACGGGCTTGCGCAGGTGATCGTGCAATCCACCGGTCAGCCCGGCGAAATCACGCTCACTGCCAAATCGCAGGGTGTGGCCGACGGCTTAATGAAACTGCAGGAGCAACCGGCGGCATCGCGGGCCGAACTCCGATGAAGGCGCAACTTTCCTTCCTTTGCCTTGCTGCTGTGGCGCTCGGATTGGCTGGTGCTCGCGGAGCGGAATCGTCCGCCCCACCCCGTTCGGAGCCTTACGTCTGGCGGAACGTGGTCATCGGTGGCGGCGGCTTCGTCACCGGCATCATCATGCACCCGCGCGAAAAGGGCTTGATGTACGCGCGTACCGATGTCGGCGGCGCGTATCGCTGGGACTCCGTGGCAGCGAAATGGATACCCATCACCGACTGGATTGGCATGGCAGACGTCAACCTCACGGGCATCGAGAGCCTTGCCGTCGATCCGTCCGATGTCGACCGGGTGTACCTGACGGCCGGCACCTACAGCAGTGGCCCCGCAGCCATCCTGCGTTCATCCGACCGCGGGAAAACCTTCTCGCGAACGGACGTGCCGTTCAAGATGGGCGGCAACGAGGCGGGCCGGTTCAACGGCGAACGACTGGCAGTGGACCCGAACGACGGCAAGATCCTCTTCTTCGGTTCACGGCGCGATGGTCTGTGGCGCAGTGACGACCGTGGCGCGACGTGGAAAAAAGCGGAAGGCTTTCCCAACTTTCCGACGAACAGTCCCCCACCCGCGACGACCAACGCCGCCGCAAGTCCGCGCCGCCGGTTCAACTTCAGCCAGCAGCCGGTGGGCATCGTCTGCGTTCTGTTTGATCCGGCCAGCGGGACACCGGGCCAGCCGACGCCCGTGATTTATGCCGCCGCATCCACGTTTTCGACAAATTCCTTCCGCAGTCTCGACGGCGGCAACACGTGGCAGGCCGTCGAGGGTCAGCCGGTGGGTTTGCGTCCCAACCACCTCGTGCGGGCGTCCGACGGCATGATTTACGCCAGCTACGGCAGAGAGCCCGGCCCAAACATCATGACCGACGGCGCCGTTTGGAAATTCGATCCGAAGAAAAACATCTGGACCGACATCACGCCGCTCAAACCGGCGGGCACCGATCAGCGTTTCGGTTACGGTTGCATCACCGTGGACGCGCAGCACCCTTCCACGGTCATGGCCACGACGTTCTACCACTGGGGACCGCACGACCTGATTTTCCGCAGCACCAACGGTGGTGCGAACTGGACTCAACTCTGGCAGGAAAGCACGGAGTGGGATCATTCCAGCGCACCCTACACGAAGACGCGAACGCCGCACTGGATGGGTGACATCAAAATCAATCCGTTCAACCCGGATCAGGTGCTGTTCACAACCGGCTACGGTGTCTGGAGTTGCAGCAACATAACCGCCGCCGACGCCGGGCGACCCACGCATTGGGAATTCTTCAATCACGGTCTTGAGGAAACGGTGCCACTGGGATTGATTAGTCCGCCCGAAGGCGCGCACCTGCTGAGCGCGCTCGGGGACCTGGACGGCTTCCGTCACAATGACCTCACGCGCTCGCCCGAGCAGGGCACGTTCACCGGGCCGCGCTTTCCCAACAGCGAAAGCATCGCCTTCGCCGGGAGAACTCCGCAAATCATTGTCCGTACTGGCAACGGCGGAAACGAGCACGTCCGCGCGGCCATCTCGCTGGATGGCGGCACGAGCTGGCAGGCGCTGGGCGCCGAACCTCCCGAGAGCAGCGGGGCCGGCAGCATCGCCTTGTCTGCCGACGGTAAAACCATCGTCTGGACTCCGCGGCACAGCACTCCACACTTTTCCACCGACCAAGGGACGAACTGGGTCGCCTGTTTGGGACTTGGCCCGCGTCCGGCTGTCGTCGCCGACTCCGTCAACCGCGCCCGATTCTATGCTTTTGACTCAGACACCGGCCGGCTCTACGCCAGCACCAACGGAGCCGTCTCGTTCGTTGCGGGAGCAGCGGAACTGCCAAAGGCAGCGGATTTCACCGGCGGTTTCGGCGGCAGCGGCGGCGCGGACGGCGTGTTGTATGCGACGCCCGGTTGCGAGGGCGACCTTTGGCTCGCGTTCCGCTCTGGCGGTCTCTATCACTCAACAAACGGGGGCAGCGCGTTCACGAAGTTGAGTGCGGTCAACGAAGCCTATTCGCTCGGGTTTGGGAAGGCTGCGCCGGGCCGGGATTGGCCCGCGTTGTATCTCGCGGGCAAGGTCGGCAAGGTTCAGGCACTCTTCCGTTCCGACGACAACGGAGCAACGTGGCTGCGCATCAATGACGACCAGCACCAATACGGCTGGGTCAGCCACGTTACCGGCGACCCGCGCATTTACGGTCGCGTCTATTTCGCCACTGGCGGCCGCGGCATCATTTACGGCGATCCCGTCTCCACTTCTGCATCCAAACCAATGGGGCAAAGATGACAAGCACCTCGTCTTTCAAGCCGCTTTTCTGGAAAGCAATTTGCGTATTCGCGCTCTCAAGCGCCTGCGCTGCGGCTGGCCAATATACGAACTTCGATGTTGCCGTTTACATCCCGGTCAACATCGTCAGGAGCTTTGGGGATTCCGGGAAGCTCAGCAACGAATGGGTGCGCATTTCCAGCCAGGTGAAAGTGGACAAGGTTTATATCGAAGTTCAACGCGACCGCAATCTGGCCGGCGACGACCTGCTAGAGCAGGTCAAGAAATTCTTTCTCGACAAGGGTGTGCGGGTGGCCGGCGGCATGGCGTTGTCTGACGGTGGCAGCGGCCAGTTCCATTCGTTTTGCTACACCGACCCGGCAAATCGCCAGTTCATCAAGAACGCCGTGGAACTGGCGGCGCGACATTTCGATGAAATCATCCAGGACGATTTCTTTTTCGTCACCACGAAGTACGACTCGGACATCGCGGCCAAGGGAAACCGGAGTTGGACACAGTTCCGGCTCGGCTTGATGCGCGAGGCCGCCGAGAACCTCCTCCTCAAACCCGCCCGCGCGGTGAATCCCAGGGTCAAGTGCGTCATCAAGTTCCCGAACTGGTATGAGCATTTTCAGGGGTTGGGCTACGACCTCGACAAAGAGCCGAAGCTGTTCGACGGCATTTACACCGGCACGGAAACGCGCGATCCCGAAATCACTGACCAGAACCTCCAGCAGTACGAGAGCTACCAGGTTTTCCGTTATTTCGAGAACATCGCGCCGGGCCGCAACGGCGGCGGCTGGGTGGACACTTTCAGCATCCGCTATCTGGACCGCTATGCCGAGCAGTTGTGGAACACCCTATTTGCGAAAGCGCCAGAAATCACGTTGTTCGAGTGGTCGGCGATGTTGCGTCCCATCACCGTCGGCAACCGTTCGAACTGGGAGAGCCTCAACACAAGTTTCAATTACGACCGGATGATGAAGTCGTTCAAATCCGGCCCGGCGGACGAACCAGAGCCAACAATGGCGCGGGTCGCCGGTTATTCACTCGAACAAGTGGATACTTTTCTCGGCAAGCTCGGCAACCCCATCGGCATTGCGAGTTACAAACCGTATCAATCCACCGGCGAGGATTTTCTCCACAATTATCTCGGGATGATCGGCATTCCCATTGACCTGCATCCGGCATTTCCGACGAATGCCAATCTGGTCCTACTCACCGAATCAGCGGCTTTCGATCCCGGCATCGTCGTCAAAATCAAAGCTCATTTGGCCGCCGGCAAATCGGTCGTCATCACGTCCGGTTTGCTGCGCGCGTTGCAGGGCAGGGGCATCGAGGACATCGTGGAGGCGCGTTGCACGGAGCGCAAGTTTCTCACGCACGAATACTTGAGCAGCTTCGGCGCGGGCAGCAGCACGGTTATCGGAGACGGCCTGACCGGCGATGCCTTGTTTCCGGTGGTGGACTTTCTGACGAACGACGCCTGGGCGCTCGTGCGCGCGCTGGCCAACGGCAAAGGTTATCCACTCCTGTTCATGGATCGTTACTCCAAGGGCGTGCTCTATGTCTGGACGATCCCCGACAGTTTCAACGATCTCTACCGAATGCCGCCGTCAGTCACGAGCGCCGTGAAGGACTACGTGATGAACGGTTTTCCCGTTCGGCTCGACGGACCGAATCAGGTCGCGCTGTTCGCGTATGACAACAATACGTTCATCGTCGAATCGTACTTGCATTCGGAAACCGACGTGAAAGTTTCCGTCCTCGGCGGGTTTGACAAACTGCGCAACCTGCTCACGGGCGAAGTGCTCAATGCCGAACCACAGGCGGACGACGGACGCGGGCGGCAACGGGCCGTAGAACAGCGCAACGCGTTCAAAGTCCATGTGCCGCCGCACAGTTACAGCGTGTTTGCCGCTGAACAATGACCAGCCACTGAAACCATGAATACCCTCCTGAACCGGAACACCTTGAATCGCATGGACGTAGGCAAGTCCTACAACAAGAATCACTTGTGTTCACGAATCAGTGATCTTGCGCTGCCGAGCCATGTTTATTTTAGATTGCTTTTTTCGCGCTTTTCATGTAAACGTTTCCATGGAGCACAGACGGGTCATAGTATGTTCGCCGAACATCACGATGCAGCTAGCAGCTACGGAAATAGGATTAACTCTGGCTGCAGGTGCGTGGAGGTAGCCAGATAGGCGCAGTCGTGTGAAACAGCCCCTTCTTCAATGAATGTGTGCGGCAATTTGAGCGGGGGATAGGTTCGATGAATCAACGAGCTCTCATGATCGGGGCGCTTCTGGCGATGGCCATTTCGGGGGTGATGCTGTACAAGTTCTTTACCGGATCGAAGTTCGTTGACGGAGCCACCCAGAATCTTTCTCAAGCCTTCACTCAGGTCACCGCGGAGAGAATCTCGAAACTGCTCGGGGGGCATGGGGACGTTGTCGTGTTGATGTGGGGTCCGCCCAGTGATGACGCAAATCACCCTGGCGGCCCGCCGGATGTCCTCGCCATGTGTCAGGCGCTTCAGAAGGCGGGCTTGCACGTGGTTGATAAAGGCAGCGTCCCCCCAGTCCGCGTGGGAAGCGGGACTGCGTGGACATTCGAAAACTATCGCTCGGTATTGGGGCAGTACCGGCAAGTGGCCGCGCTGGTGTCATTCATCGGGGCGCCCCAGTTGAGCGCGCAGAACGTACGGGAATTGCCCTCAACGCGCCCGAAGCTGTTCGTCGTCCGTTTCGCCAATGCCGATACTGCGCAACCTCTTCTTGAGCAAGGAGTTCTGGATGGGGCGGTTCTGCCTTCTACCAAGCCACCACCCAGCAACGCACCGAAGACCCCACAGGAATGGTATGACAAGTATTATTCGTTTATCACCCCGGCGACTGCGTCAGAGCTAGGCGGAACATGAGAGCCGCGCTTGGGAACGCGGCAAACCGCGTTGGGGGCGACTCTTTGGTTGTTCAAACCGCAGTCGGCATGCTTTTCCGGGTGGGTGGTCTTTTCGTTCTTCTGTCCAGTCCGTTGCCCGCGTTTTCCGCGAACGTTACCGTAAATGTAACCTCCAACCTTTTCCCGATAGCCACTACAGCTTACGGGATGCACACGTCGGTGTATGACAATCAGGATGGCAATGCCGCTTTGCCCGGCCGGCTGATTGAATCTGGCGTCAATACGCTGCGTTATCCGGGCGGAGGATATGCCGATGTGTTCCACTGGTCCGTGAACAAGCTGACCCCCTGGTGGGGTCAAGCCGGAAACTATGGCTATCAGGGACCAAACACTGACTTTGGAAGTTTCGTCGGGCTTCTCAGCAACGCCCAATCTCAGGCGGTCATCACGATCAATTTCGGCTCCGGCCAGCTTTGGAATGCCGGTCACACGCAACTGGTGGTTCCTTCCACCAATGCCGAACCACCGGAAGCCGCCGCGTGGGTCGCCTACGCCAATGGCAACGCAGCACTTTACGGCACGACGAATGACATCGCCTTGGGCACCGACTCCCAGAGTAACAACTGGAAAACGGTGGGGTTCTGGGCAAAACTGCGGTCCTCGACCCAGGCCCAATACCAGTCCTGGGCGACCTCCAATGGGGTTTACGATTCTACGTTCAATTTCCTCGCCATCAATCATCCCACGCCGGTCGGCGTCAAGTATTGGGAGATTGGCAATGAAACGTTCGGCTCGGGTTACTACGGCGGTGGCAATGGATACTCCGTAAATTACGCGGTACCCTATCCCTACACGTCTCACACCCGCGCCGGCAACTCCGCGCTTTCGCCCGCTACGTATGGGCAGCAGGTCAAACAATTTTCGCTGGCGATGAAAGCCGTTGATCCCACGATCAAGATCGGCGCTGTGGTCAGCACGCCCTTGGGAGATTACAGTTGGGACGTTTTCAGTGGTCAGCACTGGACACCGCAAGTATTGTCCCAGTGCGCCAGCAACATCGATTTCATCATTGCCCACTGGTACCCTTACAATGGCAACAACGACAACGGCAGCGGCCTGTTGCCTCTACCCGCGGCGAACATCCCCTCGATGATCAATGGCGTCAGTCCGCACACCGGCACCAGCTCTGGTCTGAAGGACTGGATCAACCAGTATCGGCCCAACGACCCCGCCAACGTTTCGATATTCATCACCGAGTTCGGATATACCGGCAGTCTGGTCACAAATGCAAACGGGCAGCCGATCATTGGCCCCGTCACGATGCTTTTCGACGTGGACTCCTATTCCACTTGGATGAGCTATGGTGTCACAAACATCTGCTTCCTTGAGATGGGCGCGACGGCGTTCCTGGGCGGCTCCTCTGCTCTCACCCGCGGAGAAACGTTTTATGGGATCAAGACGCTGCATCAAATGGCGCTACCCGGCGACGTGGTCGTCAGCTCAACCTCGGACACGAGCACTCTTCGGGTGCAGGCAACGCGGCAGCAGAACGGCAACGTAGGCGTGCTCCTGCTCAACGAGAGCATCTCGTCAATCCAGACGGTCAATGTGGTGATCGCAAATGCGCCGCTGGCAACCACCGGTACCCAGTATATCTTCGGCCAGGCTAATTTCAGCACCACCCAAGAGGTGCCGACGAGCGCTCCATCCTCAAACACGGTTTTCGGTGTGGGCAATTCGTTCAGTGTCGCCATTCCCCCCTATACGATGGCGGTGTACACCATCCCGATGGTGACGGGCACGAACGCGACGACCCTTGCATTGGCGTCCGGCACCAACCCGTCAACGTATGGCAACCCGGTCACATTCACCGCCACGGTCGAGACCAACGGCGTACCCCTAAGCGGCATCACGGGAGAGACGGTTACGTTCTACAATGGGTCAACGCGACTGGGCACAGGCTCTTTCAAGGCCAATGGCAACGCCAGCCTGATCACCTCCTCTACTCAACTTGCCGCCGGCACCTGGTCCATCACCGCCGTGTATGGAGGAGACTCTTTCTACGGCGCCAGCAGCAACTCGCCAGCTCTCTCGCAAGTGGTGACCCAGGCGACGTTGACTGCGGGATTAACAGGCACGGTCACCAAGACCTACAACGGAACGAGCTTCGCCACGCTGACCGCCAGCAACTATACACTGACGGGCGTCGTGAGTGGCGATATGGTGACGTTAAACGAACCAGCCAAAGGAGCCTATGATAATCGGAATCAGGGCGCTGGCAAGACGGTGACGGTTACGGGCCTGGCCATTTTGGGCGCGTCATCCACAAATTATGTCTTGTCGAGCACCTCGGCTTCCGCCGCGATCGGCACCATCAACCCAACCAACATCACCGTGACAGCAGCGGCTGACAGCAAGAATTATGATGGGACGACCGCCAGCGCCACGCAGCCCGCCATTACCTCCGGCAGCATTCAATTTGGGGATACGGGCAGCTTCACACAGAGTTACTCCGACCCGAGTGCGGGCAACGGCAAGACGCTCATACCGTCCGGTATCGTGAGCGACGGCAACAGCGGCAACAATTATAACTACACCTTTGTCTCCAGCACGAACGGCACGATTTATCCGTTGGCAGCGTCGATTCTTTCCGGGGTTGCGGCGAACAACAAAGTGTATGACGGCACAACCGCCGCAACGATTACCGCTACCAACGTAATGCTGACTGGGATATTGAGCGCGGATGCGACCAACGTCAATTTGTCCACCAGCGGATATATCGCGACCTTTGCCTCTCCGGATCCTGGCTCGGCCATCTCGGTGACCGTTAGCAACTTAAGCCTGGTCGGGACTGCCGCCGACAATTACACGTTGACTCCACCCGCGGGTTTGACTGCGAACATCTTCCCGTTGGTGACACCGACGGTGGTGGGGACTACCATGGAACCGGGAACGGCGCAGGTGACTTTCAGCGGGCAGGCCGGACAAAACTACCGAGTGCTCGCGACGAGCGACCTGACCTTGCCGGTGAACCAGTGGAGTGTTCTGACCAACGGCACCTTTGGGGCGGATCCGGTGATCTTTACGGAAACGTTTACGAATAATCCCCCGCCGCCGAATCGCTTCTATCGGATCGCATCGCCGTAACCGCCTCGGCACCCCAACGGGCACGGACGCGCCTACGGAACCAACCGAACGCGGTAGTAGAGGGGTGGGAGGTTCGTCGCCGCCCCGACGTCAAGGTGGTTGGTGATTGTGCCGGTTGTATTGGTGACGGTGAAGATGGGCGCGAAGTTGTTCGAGTAACTGCCGTTGAGGCCGCCTGCGCTGCGTTCAAGCGCGTTGGTCTTGTCGGTGCCCGTCGTCCAGGTAACGCGGATATCGTTGCCTTCGCGGTGAATGTCTGTGATTCGGAACGCCGAGGCGCCATGGGTCGGATCGGTGCCGGCCAGATACTCCTGCAGATTGCTCATCCCGTCACCATCGGGGTCGCAATTGGCGCAGGAAAAAGCGTCCGTGGTCGTGCCATCCCCGCCAAAGTACTGAATGCGCCACCAAGGCGCGATGCCGTCGGCAAGCCCGACGACGGCGGTGAATCTCAGGAGTGTCGCGCTATAGGCCGGGAAGACGAATGCCGTGTTCGCCGTGGCATTGGTAACATCCGGTTCCCGAATAATGGCTTTGAGGTTGGCGGCGGAAACCTGATAGACAGCGGCGGTCGGTCCCGGTGCGTAACCGGCAAGCTGAAGCTGCGCCTCATAGTCGTAGTCCGAGTTCTTGTTGACGACGATGACCGTGAGGGCGTTGTTGGTCGGGTCGGTGGCGGCGTAAGCGGTCAGGAGGTTCGGATCGTTCGAGATGGTGGGGACGGAAATGGACAAGAACTGTGCGCCATTGGCGTCGTAGTTCCGGTACAGCTTGAACATTTGGTACGTCGGGGTGGAAGCGTCGGGAGCGGTCCAGTACGTCGCCAAATACAAATCTTCGCGCCCGAAAATCCCAAGCACGTCCGCGAGAGCGAGCGCCCCTGGCAGCGTGGTATCTGCGCCCCAATTGTATTCGGTGAGCCCCAGCTTTGTGCCGGGGTAATGTTGCGCGATCAGGGTTTTGAAGCGCGGAATGATGTTGGGCTGGTTCCGGTTTGGTTGGGTTTGCGTCGCGTATTGATCGGTGCCAATCCAGCCTTCGCTGGTGTACGTCGCATCCCAGAGTTCGCGCGTGGAACGAAGTTGCTGAGCGGCATTGGTCCCGCCGCTGAACGAATCGGGATAATAGTGGATGTCGAGCACATCGAGCAGGCGCCGGCCCGTTTGCAGGTCGTTGGTTTGCGCCATGTCAAGAAACCACGGCAGAAAATCCTCACTGCCGTGAGCTGCCTTGTCGGCGCCGCCAGCATCGCTATTCCAGTAGAACCACCAGCAACAACTCACCGGGGCGAGAATCTGCGACTGCGGCGATTCGGCGCGGACCATCGTCGCGTAATTGGTGAACACGCGCCACATCTCGTCGTAGGTCATCGGGGCCGGATGCCAGTCGCGATGGGTGCCCGCCCAGATGTCCATTTCGTTGTCGAGCGCCAGAAATGGGAGGGCCACCGAGTTGGACGAGAGGTTGCGCAGCCATTGGGCTTGCAGCGTGACGCTATTGGTCGTGCCGGAATCGAGCGGATTGTTGACGAGATTCTGGCCGTTGGTGCCGACGCCGTTACCGGCATTGGAATTGTATGGATCGGTGGCCTGCTGCGGGCCGTACTTGGCGACGGAGAAACTCACAGAGGTAGAATCCTTCGCGACGAATGGCAATGTCGGAACGCTGAGCAATGTTGCCGCGCCTGCAGCGGCGCTGTCATTGGCAAACTGGATGGCATTGGACGGATAGCTGCCGCCGCCGATGCCCGCGGCGTTTTCAAAATACCAATCGTTACCGGAATTGCTGGTGTTGGCGGGCCAGTTGTACGTCGAAACACGATTGCCGCCCCAGCGATGGACGCTCGCGCCGATGTCGCGCAAGTAATTGGTGGACGGCGCCCACGCGACGCCGTAGATCAGGGGGCTGATCACGTGATTGCTCGCCAGCAGACTGACTTGAAAGACCTGATTCGAGAACCCAAACGGACCCGACGTATCCGGCAACACGGCGGTTCCGCCCAGATTGGTCAGCCCGTTGCAGTAGAGCGTGTACCGGCCACCGTTGATGAAGTCGTTCGTAAAGTTCACCGCCACGCGCACCCGGGTCGCATCATAGACGGCGGCGGAGGGGGCAATGCGCGACGCATAATGCCCGTCGCTTTGGCTCTGCAAGGCGTAATTGGATGGGTTGGTTGCCGAACCGGTCGTCAGGCCGGCATCGAAGAATGCAACCACGGATCGTGTCCCGCCCGCCCGGACCGAAGTCAGTTGGGGCGGGGCGCTCGATGTTTGTCGGAGCGTCATTGAATCGATGTAGTAGGAAGGTTGCGCCGTGCCCGATCGATCCATCACGTACACCCGGGTGAAGTTCGGCGTGGTGAGCGCGAACGCGGCGAACGGTACCGACACCAGTTTCCAAGTGCCCGCCGCAACAACTCCGCCGCCGACCAGATAGTTTTCGAGATTGAGCCCCGCGGAACCTGTGCCGGTATTATCGTCTTCCAGCCGCACCTGCAGCAGTTGCCCACCGGTGGTTCCGCCGTGGATGTAGAACTCGATGTACCCGTAAGCGTTGGAAGCAATGGACGCGTGATGGAGCGAGAGGCCGCCCGAGGCTTGCTGGCTGATCTTGATGGAAGCGGTACCGGCGTATACGGGAGACGCATTCGTGAAGTAGTAGGCGCCACTCCATGACCAGTTCTGCCAATTGGACCCGAGCGCATCGAGATAGACGTTCTCCGTCTGCGCGGTGGCCGTTGAACCACCGACCAGCAATGCAGTGAGCACCAGTGCAATACCACCCCGATGTTTCATGGACAGAACTTTGATACACCATTGTAACACACCACGAAGTCGCGTTCAGCTCGATGGTCGGCGCAGGGTGAATTTGTCCTGCAAGCGAATGTCGCGCGACGAACTGCCGACGAGAATCGTGAACTCGCCCGGCTCGGCCACCCAGGCGCGCCGGTCGGAGTCGTAGAACGCAAAGGAGCCTTGATCAAGCGGAATGGACACGCGCTGTTTCTCGCCGGGTTTGAGGAAAATCTTGCGGAACCCCTTCAATTCCTTGTCCGGTCGCGCGAGACGCGGGTGTGCGTCGTGTACGTAAAGCTGCGCGACCTCGCCGCCTTCGTGTTCGCCGACATTGACGACGTCGAACTCGGCAGCGCCTGGGCTCAACCGCAAATTCGAATACTCGAAGCGTGTGTACGATAATCCATGCCCGAAGGAAAACAGCGGTTCGATGTTTTTGGTATCGAACCAGCGATAGCCGACAAGCAGGCCTTCTTCGTAACGGACCGTGCCGTTGGTGCCGGGATAAGCATTGAGTGAGTGCGCGGGCGAGTCAGCGAGCCGTTTCGGGAATGTGCAGGGCAGTTTGCCGGAGGGGTTGACGTCGCCAAACAGAATCCGCGCGAGCGCGTTGCCGCCTTCCATTCCGCCATACCACGCGAGCAACACGGCAGGCACGCGCTCCAACCATGCGCCCATTTCGACCGGAGAGCCGGCGATGAGGACGACAATCGTGCGCGGGTTTGCCTCCACGATGCGCTGGATCAACTCGTCTTGACGGTATGGCAATTTCATATCAAGCCGGTCCGATCCTTCGACGTCGGAATTGCTGTCGTGATTCAACCCGCCAACGAACACCACCACGTCCGCCGCCTTCGCCGCTTGCACCGCGCGCTCGATGGCATCATTGCCAGTGTCGCTTCCATAGCCGACTGAATACGTGACGTTCACCTGGCTGCCCGCGCGCTGCAGGATTCCTTCCAGCGGCGCAATTTCGTAGAAAGCCTTGATTCCGGAACTGTCGCCGCCATGGGCATGCAACCGCGTTGCGTTCTCGCCGATGACGGCGAGCGACTTGATCCGGGACGGATCGAGCGGCAATGCGCCGTCATCGTTCTTGAGCAACACCATCGCCTCCTCCGCCACGCGGCGGGCGGTGGCTTGATGCTTTTTGGTGTTGAGCGAGCCGGGTGGCCGACCCTCGAGCAGGCCGGTACCGATCATTACGCGCAGATTGCGCCGCACCTTGTCGTCGAGAACCGATAACGCAATGTCACCCCCTTGCACTGCTTCACGGAACGGCCTTCCGAGAAAGAATTCGTCGTACGGTTTGTCGGTGCCCATTTCGAGGTCGAGCCCGCAAAGCGAGGCTTCGCGCGTGTCGTGCACGGCGGCCCAATCGGACACGACCAGGCCCTGAAAATTCCACTCGCCCTTAAGAATGTTGTTGAGCAAATAATCGTTATGGGAACAGAACTGGCCGCGGAACCTGTTGTACGCGCCCATGACGGTGTAGACGCCGGCCTCTTCTACGGCGGCCTTGAACGCGGGCAAATAAATCTCGCGCAACGTCCGCTCGTCCATTTCGACGTTGATCGTCATGCGCTCCAACTCCTGATTGTTGGCGGCGAGATGTTTGACGCACGACGCCACACCTTGCGATTGTTGGCCGCGGATGTAACCGACCGCGATGCGCGACGCGAGAAACGGGTCTTCACCGAAGTATTCAAAATTGCGGCCGCACAATGGTGTGCGCATGATGTTCACGCCCGGGCCAAGCATGATATGCTTGCCGCGTGCCAGCGCTTCTTCGCCGATCACCGCGCCTTCGGCCTGCGCGAGGTCGGGATTCCACGTCGCCGCCAAAGCGATTCCACACGGCATCGCCGTCGCAAAATCGTCGGTACGCCCCGCTGGCTTCCACGTGTCCGGGCCGACCTCCTGGCGCACGCCGTGCGGTCCGTCGGACAGCCAGCGTTTGGGAATGCCGAGCCGTGGAATTGCCGCCGTGGTGAACTTTGAATCCGCGTGCACCAACGCGACCTTTTCCTCGAGCGACAGCCGCGACAGCAGATCTTCAACGCGCGCTTCGATTGGCTGGGTCATATCTTTGATATCCGGGACAAACCGCCAACACCGGTCAGCAGTTGATCATCATAGTCGAACCTCGACCTTTGCCCCGCGATAACGCTTGGCGCAATCGGCCCGTGGTTCGAATGAAAAGCCAACCGGGCTGGCTTTCGAAACCAACACGGCCTCGAACGTGCGTTGCGCGAGCATACCGGGAAAGGAGCCTTCGCGCCGGCCAATGGTGAGGACCTTCGTCGTGTCGTTCCACTGAATCGGGATGCGGGTGAACGCGCCGCGCTCGTAGCCGTACGTCAGCCCATCATCTTCGTATAGCGTGACGGCGCCGTCCGCGCCGGCGTACACAAATAGCGTGATCGGGTTGGCAGGTTTCTCGGCGGTGTACTGCAGCTCCGGGCCGAACGGAACGATCGAACCAGCTCTGACGTACAACGGCATCGAATCGTATGGCGCGGGCGCGTCAATTGTTTGTCCCCCAGCCTGCGCCACGCCGGTCCAGAAATCGTACCACCGCGTCGTCCCCGGCAAGTACACCGATCGGCGGCGTGCTTTGTATTCGGTAACCGGCGCGACGAGCAACGCCGGGCCGAACAGGTATTGATCCACGACCTTGCGCGCGGTGGCGTCTCCGGGAAAATCCATGACCAGCGGTCGCATCATGGTGCCGCCGTCGTGTGTGACCGCGCCGGCCAGAGAATAAATGTACGGCATCAGCCGGTAACGCAAACGGTCGAACTTCACGATCGTCTCGTACGCCGCGCCGAACGTCCACGGCTCGCGCGGTCGGAGTTCGCCATGCAAACGCAACAGCGGAACAAATGCGCCAAATTGAAACCAGCGCGCATTGAGTTCGGCCCATTCCTCCGCGGCTTCCGGCGTCTGGTCTTTGGCGGAGAAACGCGACTGCATTGTGTAGCCGCCAACATCCATCGTCCAATACGGCAGGCCGCAGATGCTGAACCCAAGTCCGGCGGGGATCTGTTTCGCCAGGGCCGTCCACGTGGACGTGATGTCACCCGACCAGGTGGCAGTGGCATACCGTTGCGTCCCGGCGTACCCGGAACGCGTGAGAATGAAGACGCGCTGGTTCGGCGCGGCGCGGCGCTGCCCTTCGTACACGCCCCGGCTGTTCATCAAGGGATACGCATTCATGACGCGCGAAGCGGTCCCCAGGGCAACGGGTTGCATGTGACTTCGATGGCCTTCCAGAGTTAGCGGCGCCCCCGTGAGTTCCGGCTCGGTGGCGTCCATCCACCACGCATCAACGCCCTTACGGAACAACGCCGTGTTGATTTGCGACCAGAACAGCTTGCGCGCCGCAGGATTGAATGCGTCATACATTGTGTACGGAAAACCGACCCAGTCGCGGAGACCTTCGCGCAGGTTGGGCTGGTAGAGGAACCCGGCGGTTTGCATCGCCTCAAAGTTGGCGGTGCCGGGGTAGTATTTGCCCCAGACCGAAATCATCAGACGCGCGTGCTTCTTGTGGATGGCTTTGATCCAACCGTCGGGGTCGGGGAACCGTTCCGGGTCGAACTGGTGTGAGCCCCACGCGTCCTTCGGCCAGTACAGCCAATCCTGCACGATGTTATCGAAGGGAATGCCACGCTGGCGAAACTCATCGACCACATCGAGACTCTGTTGGGACGTTTCGTAACGCTGCCGTGATTGCCAGAGGCCAAACGCCCATCCGGGCAGTAGGGTCGCCTGCCCGGTGAGGCGACGATAGCCGGCGACGACCTTGTCCAGTTCCGGCCCGTAAACAAAATAGTAATCAATGCCCTCGCCAACTTCCGACCAGAGCGATGTGCTGTCATCTGGTGCCGGCGTCTTCCACCGCAACTCCATCGTTGTGGCCTGCTCGCCGCCGGATTCGACCTTCAATCGGTAATGACGGTTGGCCTCGAGGTGGACCTTGACCTGATCGTAATCGGCAAGCCACGTCTGCCGCCAGTGATCGATCAGCAGGCGATTATCCAGCCAGAGCTTGATGCTGCCGTTGGAGTATGTCTGGAGTTGATAATCGCCTGTCACGGGGGGAACGAGTTCGCCGCCCGCCTTGCGCAGGCATTGCGGGGGAATTGCCTCAAATGGGCGCAGATCGCCAAACCGCGTGTAGGAGTTGTTGTCCCACAGGATGCCATAGCCGCGGCTCGATACCAGAACCGGGACGGCGACATGCGTGTTGTGTTGCCATAGATCGAGGTCGTAGCCTTTGATGTCGAGGATTCCCAGTTGCCGCTGGCCAAGCCCGTAAAGCGATTCATCGGCGTTGGCTTCCCACCGTTGTTGCACGTGAAACGTCCGCTCGCCCTCCACCTTTGCCGGCGTGATCTTCCGTCCGCGGCTCCGTTCAGCGAGTATCGCGTTGCCGTCGGCGTCAAGGAACGTGACGGCACCGGTCGCCGAACTCACACGGACCTGGAGGCGGCTGGTCGTGAAAATCGTTTCGCGCGCCGCGTGTGTGACCTTGCATTTGGGCGGTTTGCGTTGCGGCAGCACTACCAGACTCGGTCGCGAGAAAAACGAACGCTGCCGCGCGCAGGCCACCCGGATTATGTTGGGCGCGCACGCTTCGACTTTGAGAAATTTATCTCCTACTTGTAGGACCATTTTATCTCCCGTCCTCCCGCGTCGCTTGTGCGGCGGGGCAGACGACCGTGAGCACGAGTCTACCGGGGACAGCCCGCAATCGGCAAGACAAAGCCGCCATTGGCCTGCCATTGTGCTGAATGTGTCAAGGCCGCCAAGTAACGCTTTCATTTCGTCGGATGGGAATCTCCTCAGTGCGCGTTCCATAACGCAAGTGACAAGGCTGACCGGTCAGCGAACGGATTGTCGCTTCGATCAATCTTCCATCCTTCCATTGCAGTGCGACGTTGAACCCGCCGCGGGCACGCAAGCCGGTCACGCGGCCGGTCGGCCAGGCCGCCGGTAGGGCGGGCAGCAGGTTGATTTCGCCTTCGTGGCTTTGCATGAGCATCTCGGCGATGCCGGCGGTGATGCCGAAGTTGCCGTCCATTTGCATCGGGGGATGCAGACCAAACAGGTTCGGGCAGGTGTTGCGGTCGGAAAATAGTTGTTGGAGCATCTGGTATGCGCTCTCACCGTCGTGCAGACGCGCATGGAGGGCGGTGCGCCACGCAAACGACCACTCGCGCACGTCGCTGCTCGGGTCGATGCCGCGCGCGTCGAGCGAGACTTTCGCCGCCCTGGCCAGCTCCGGCGTCCTGGCGACGCTGATTTGCCGTCCTGGAAAAACCGCGAACAGATGCGACGTGTGCCGATGATGGTCGTTCGGATCATCGCGGTCGGTCATCCATTCCTGGAGTTGACCCCAGCGGCCGATTTGCGGGCCGACGAGCTTGTCGCGCAGGCCGGCAATCTTGTCGCGGTATTCTCTGTCCACGCCGAGGATGTTCGCAGTTTCGATGTAATTGGAGAACAAATCCCCGACGATCTGCTGATTGTAGCTCACCCCGTCTTCATCCGGGCCGTGCTCGGGCGACCAACCGTTAGGAACAACGAGTCGGCCCTCCGGCAACGCCTTCAAATGGTCTTCCCAATACTCGACGGTTTCCTTGATGATGGGATAAGCGACTTCGCGCAGGTAATTCTTGTCCTGCCCAAACGCATAGTGCTCCCAGAAATGCTGGCAATACCACGCGTTGGCGGTCTTGTCCCATTTCCAACCCATGCCGCCGGTGATGTTGTGCGAGGTGCGGATGGCAAAACCGCGTTTCGCGCCGCTCACCTTGCGCCAAGCCGGCAATTGGCTACGTACCAGATCGAAGAAGGGCAGATGACATTCGGCCAGGTTGGCGACCTCGGCGGGCCAATAGTTCATCTCGACGTTGATGTTGGAGTGATAATCGCTATGCCACGGCGGCGTGTTGCTGTCGTTCCACAGTCCCTGCAGATTCGCCGGCAAGCCTCCCGGTCGCGAGCACGAGATCAACAAGTACCGGCCGTACTGAAACAACAGCGTCGCAAGTCCGGGGTCGGGTTGCCGTTTGCGTTTGTCCGTCGGCAACGAATTGTCGGATCGGCCCAGATCGAGCGAGACGCGGTTGAACAAGGACTGAAAATCCTTCACGTGCTCGGCCTTCAACTCGTCGTAGCTCTTTGACGGGAAGTTCAACGACCGCAACTCCCCCCGGTAGCCCTTTGCGTAGTCCATCGCGTAGTCCGTGCCGGCGGTGAGTAACACCACGACTTCGTCACATGCCTTGAACTGTCCACCGTCCGTTGTGCCGCCGCGCGCGAGTACCCGCGCTTGCGCCTCGTATTTCATTCCGTTGCTGAGCGTCCCGCGAAATGACAGCGTCTTTCCGTCCGCTGCCGTTTGTTCGCCGTGCGTGCCTTTCAGTTCGACGTGACCGGTGATCGCGCCGGGCTTGTCCGCGCTCCAGCGGATAACGATAACTTGCGCGGGATGACTGGCAAACGCTTCGCGCACGTACCGCACGCCGTTACGGGTAAACTCGGTGCGCGTCGTCGCCGTGGCGAGGTCGAGTTGGCGGCGATAGTTCTGTACGGAAGCGTCCACACCGTCATCGAAGCTGAGAATCAAATCGCCGAACGCCTGGTACGCGCCCATGGTGTTGTCATCGCCGCTGGGATTGTCATCGCCGGTCCAGAGGCTGTCTTCGTTGAATTGGATGCGCTCGTGTTCGACACCGCCGAACACCACGCCGCCGAGCCGTCCATTACCGATGGGCAGCGCCTCGTTCATGGCACTTTTGGCCGGCTGCTGATACCAGAGAATCAACCCGGAGTTTGGCTCTGCAAAAACCATGAGCGGCCAGATGATGCCTGCCAGAGAACACAGCAATAGGATTTTCATTATTTCTCTGTCATCAGGCTATACACACGATGGTTGTCCTTCAAGGTGAATTGAATACCCTTTGTGAGACCGGCCACCCTCTTGTCATCCATCCCTTTATCCCCCCCGAGGAGGGGAATGCTCCTTCGCTAAAGCATACGGTTGACAAGTATGCGCTATCGTGAATTGATAATTTTACTGGACGCGGCGCTGCGGTATGGGTATAGTGGGAGCATGAATTATGAATTGAAGCGTAACGACGGATGGCAAGTGGGCGGCGCAGAGAGTACAGGCGGGACGCCTGTTCAACTCGAAGGCAGAAGGACACTCCGTTACGCGACGGAGCGCCACTACGGCATGCTGGCCCGTTGGCTTTGGGGGCATTGCGGGGGATCTGCCGTCAGCAAGGCCATGGCGAGACGGGGAGAACCTTGAAAACATGTGTTTCTGCGAAACGAACCCACCGTTTTGTAACAGCGTTTTTGATGTAAGCACCTATGAATAAATTTGTTGCGACGGAAATTGCCAAAAACTTCGGTGGGTTCGTTTTAAGAATACGAAGCCACTGGGGGAGTCGCGATGGTAACGTCCCTCCCATGTTCAAGCGGGCCGGAAGTAGGAACGGATTCAACGTCCACCACTGGCGCGGGTGGGTTGCGGCGAAAACAAGCTTGCCATGCGTCGCGCAACCAATGGGAGTGACACGCGCCATGTTGGTGGGGCGAGACAAACGGATTGCCACGGTTGGGGGTGTCTGGTATGTTGGCGCTGCAATTGCAGCGGAGGGGTGGCTGAGTGGTCTAAAGCGGCGGTTTGCTAAACCGCTGTACGGGATTAAAGCCTGTACCGAGGGTTCGAATCCCTCCCCCTCCGCCAAACTTTTTGCCATATCTCCACTAAGGGGCAGGTAGCAGAGGGTGATGGATATCTCGTCCTTGCTGATGACGATTTTCTCTGTGATTGCTTCGACGATGGCTCGTTTCGCTTCGGGCTCCAAACCGGGCCAATGCTGGTATGGATCCTGGACTTCCGAAGCAACTTGCTCAGCCGAGAGGTTGTTGACCTTGCAGAGGTCGATTTCCGCTTGGATCTTGGGCAAGCTCTCTTCCAGTTGTTTTCTCCGCTCCTCCAGTGGTTTGTAGAAACGACCGAAGCCGCTGCTGTCCAATTGATCCTCTTGGTACAGCTTGTAGGTGTGGGCGATCTCCTGCTGAGTCTTCTCTGATTCATGCTCCTGTGTATGGAGCAAGTCGACTTTTTCGCCCAGAACCTGATCCGCCTTGTCGAGATAGGCCCTAATCTCGTCTGGGGAGAGGGTGTAGGTCTTGAGTTCTTCGATGAATTGAAGAATGTCGCAAGTGCCGGAATACTATGTAACATCATGCCGTCCATGGCGGATAACAGTCCTATTGGCAGCAAGTTAGAGAGTATTTGTCGCTTTGCTTGACGCATGTTTTCTCGATTGGATTGGGCAAACCACGCTCTTAGTGTAAATAACATAGTAATTTTCAGTTACATTTACATTTGTCATTGACAACTTAGGGCGGAATTGTTACATAATGATTCCAGTGGTAGGGCAGTAGTTTAGTCCTACGGCGGGATGTCGAGCGAGTAGACAACCGAGAACTAAGGTGCAAGCGAGAGCACGGGTCATGTGTCGTAATGTCTGGGATAATTCGGATGTATTTTCAACGCCTGCGGTTTCCCCGGAACCCCGTGACTGCCCTGAATTCTCAAGTACGACTGGAGGGTGAGGAAATGAGCTGTCTTCAACGATATGAAATCGCAACCCGAAAACCGTCCCCGCCCGCATGGCGTGGCGTCAGCGTTGCGGGCATGGCACTGCTGCTTCTGTCGTGCATCGGAGCACAGGCCCAGGATGTATGGAACGGCAATACGGCGGACCATGATGGCTGGTGGTCGTCGAATTTGAACTGGGTTGCCACCACGGCGCCGGTTGCCAACGATTCGCTGACCTTTAACGCTCCCGTCACTGGCGGGTCCCGGAACACCACGAACGATTTCGCCGCTGGCACACAGTTCAACAATATCGTCATCAACGGCGGTCAATTCCTCCTGAGCGGGAACAGCATCAGCTTGGGCGGTACCAACCCCCAGTTCATCGTGAACTCCGGCACCGAGACAGTTAATTTGAATATCTCGTTGCAACAGAATTCAACCTTCCAGGTGAACACTGGCGGCAGCAACCCGCTGCTGATCAACGGCGTCATCTCGGGCAGCTTTGGCCTGACCAAGACTGGTGTCAGCCTCATGCGCTTCACGGTTCTTCAAACATATACCGGTGACACGACAATCAGCAACGGCACCCTCGACGCAACGGGTGACTTCCTGCCGTCCGGCAGCGGGAAGGGCAACGTGACCATTGCCAACGGTGCCACGCTCCAAATGAACAACGGGAGTGTGAGTGTTAACGGCTTGTCTGGCGGCGGAGCTGTCACGAAGGTTGGCTCAGGCGGCAGGATACTGACGGTGGGCAACAACAACGCCAGTGGCAACTTTTCCGGGAACCTCGTCCAAAGCGCGGGGACACTGACTGTTATCAAGACCGGCACGGGTACGCAGGTTCTCGGCGGCTCCATGAACAACACGGGCACCATGAATGTGAATGGCGGCACGCTCTTGTTCAACGGCACGCAGACGGCCGGTTTGGGAAACTTTACTGTCAACGCTGGCGGCACGCTCGGCGGCACGGGGACGATTCTACTCGCGTCGACCGCAAGCTTGATCGTCAGCAACGGGGGCACGCTGTCGCCCGGCAACAGCCCCGGCCTGCTAACGTTGAGCGGCGGTCTGGGTATAACGCTGACGTCCAACTCCAACTACAACGTGGAGTTGAACGGTCTCGCCATCGGCAGCCAGTACGATTCCACGCTCGTCAGTGGCAGCGGTTTCATCAATGTCAGCAACAGCGTGCTGGACGTCAGCCTGGGCTATACGCCGAATCTTGGCGACAAGTTCGATATTATAACGAACATGACCGGCAACGCGGTGCTGGGCACGTTTGCCGGATTAAACGAGGGTGGCATCATCGTCGCGGGCGGCACGGACTTGCAGATCTCCTACTTTGGCGGGACGGGCAATGATGTCGTCCTGACCGTGGTTCCCGAGCCTTCTTCGTTGGTACTGGCGCTCGGTGGCCTCGGCCTGATGATGCTGGTCCGACGCGTTCGGCGGTCGCCAGTCACGAAATGACCGTCCGGCGGGGAAGAGCCTGATTGCGCAGCCAGCTTCGGAACGCGAGGGTGCCGCTCCCTCCAATGAAGCCGTCTGACGGGGAGCGCGGACGTGCAGGCCTGCGAACGTTGTTGATCGATCAATGAACAATCGGAGTGTCGAGGAGAAATGGCAATGATCACGAGGAAGTTTGACTTGGGGATTTCCGAATCGTCCATGCGTGTCGTCTGGGTCGCCGCCGTGGTGGTGGTCGCACTACTGTCGGCATTGACGGGCCCGGTGCGGGCGCAGACTTTTTGGTCCAGCACCAACACGGTCGATGGACCGTGGAGCGATGCCACCACGTGGAGCAACAATCTGGCCACGGTGGCGGCGCCAACGGCGGGCGGCTCGCAGAACTACACCATTAGCTTTGATGGCGCCGCCAATATCAACAGCACCAACGACCTCGGCACGGCTGCCAACAACGGGTTTCTGTTGAACCAACTTATCTACAGTGGAACTGCGTCGAATTCGACATTGCTCGGCAGCAACTTGGTGTTCGCCACCAGCACGGGTGGCGCTCTCCCACAGGTGGTGAAGCTTAACGCCAACAATGCGACTCTCTCCATTGGCGGGGTGATCCTGAATACCAACACCACGTTTACAGGTGCCGGCACCGGCTCGTTGACCATAACCAGCTTGGTCAGTGGTGTCGGAGGTCTTATCGTAAACGGCAGTTACACGGTCATTCTCAGGGCTTCCACAAATACGTATGCCGGCGATACCGTCATCAATAGCGGCGCTATTCTTCAGTCTGGCATTAACGGCGCGGGATTCGTTGACCCGCTGCCATTCGGCCCGGGCAAAGGCAACGTCATCGTCAACTCCGGCGGGACCCTGTTCATCAACAATATAAATACGAGCATGAACGGCTTGTCCGGCTCAGGAATCGTGGACAGAAACAGCGCGGCGGGCAACACGAGGACGGTGACGGTGGGCTATGGGGATGTCAGCAGCTTGTTCTCGGGAACTATCCGGAATACCAGCACAGCTGGTACGCTCAGCCTGAACAAAGTGGGGGCGGGACAGTTGACTCTGACAGGAACCAACACGTTCGGCGGCATCAGCGGCTTCGCGACGGTTGTCTCCGGGCAAGTCGTTGTGGCCAATTCCCTGGCGCTGAGCGGCCCCTCGGTTTCCACCTCGAATGCCGTTGGCGGTGTCGTGTTCAGTAATATCACCTCGGCTACTTTCGGTGCACTGGGTGCTCTTGGCAACGCGGGCTCCTCGATCGCTGGCATTGGCCTGACCAATACCGCCGGCCAGGCCGTTACATTGACTGTCGGCAGCAATCGTGGCACCTTTACCACCTATTCCGGCCTGTTGTCTGGTGCCGGTAGTTTCGTCAAAGTTTTCCCCACGTACACGCTCCGGGTTCAGGGCACCAACGCCACCTATACGGGTGACACGCTTATTAACGAGGGCACGCTCGACGTAAACTTTGGCGGCTGGTTCCCGTTCGGCCCCGGCGTAGGCAATTTGTTTGTCGGGTCAAATGCTGTGGTGGGTCTGCGCACCGTGAATTCCAACGGCACATATAATGTCAACGGCCTTTCGGGTTCGGGCATCATCGAAGGCTTCAACGGCGCCGGTACGAAAACCATTGTTGTCGGCAACAACAATGCCAGCAGCCTGTTTTCGGGCAGTATTCTAAACACCGATCCCGCCGCCGCCAATGGGCCGCTGGCCATTACCAAAGTCGGGACGGGCACAGTCACATTGACAGGCACCAACACGTACACCAGCCCCACGACAGTCAATGCCGGTGTGCTGGCAATCGCTGGAGATGGCTCGATCTCCAATAGCGCCAGCATTACCATTGGGACAGGCAGCCTGCTTGACTTCTCAGGTCAGACGAGCGGTGGTGCGACCCTTGGGGGAGGAGTAACTAACCAGATCTTGCGTGGTTTTGGCAGCGTCAAGGGCAACCTGACCTTGGGCAGTTTGGCATCTCTGGCGCCCGGCACCAATGCCGCGCCCGGAACCCTCACCTTCAGTAATAACCTGACGATAACCTCGGGCACGATTCTTAGCTTTCACGCGGGCGCCGGTACGGATTTGGCGGCGGTGGGCGGCAACCTGACGCTGGATGGCACACTCAACGTTCTCGATGGGGGCGGTATCACCAATTCGACATATACATTGTTTACCTACGGCGGCACGTTGACTACCAATGGCAGTCCGACAATCCTGACCATCGGCACTGTACCGGACCCTGCGTTCACGTACACCATTAGTATCACGACACCCCACCAGGTGAATCTGGTTGTCGGCTGCCCCACTTGCACGGCTACGGATCCATTTACCACCTGGCAGAACCAGTATTTCACAGCGGGCGAACTGGCGAATCCGGCATTCAGCGGACCGGGCGCCGATCCGCTTGGCAAAGGGATGAGCAACACCAACCAGTTCCTGGCGGGATTCAATCCGACCAATGCTGCGGCCTACGTCCACATCACTGGCATCGTGAAAACGAACGGCAACACCGATGTCTTCGTCAGCTATCTGGGAGCCAGTGGTGATAGCAGCACCACTCCACCCATGGCGTCCCGCACGAACGTGCTGGAGTTCACCACGGGCACGGCCAACGGCAGCTATAGCAGCAACAACTTCACAAGCACCGGCGTAAGCAACATCCTTAGTGGAGGGGTTGGACTCGGCACGCTGACCAACATGGTGGATCCCGGTGGAGCGACCAACAAGCCGTCACGGTACTATCGGATTCGGGTGCTCGTTCCGTAACCGACGGTCATTAAGTTGAAGAGCGCAGTCGCGCGGCGATTATTGGGCAGTACAACAACAAATGCCTCGTTCACGACTCGGTGAACTTCTCTGCGGGCTGCGCTCCAGTTTCCTCACGCGACGACAAACCGGAACCATTGTGATGAAAGGATACGCTAGCCACCTAACCCGGCCGGGCGCTTCGCGACCGGCATCTCGACTCTACGAAGCGTGTGATTGACGAATTACCGGGCTACGGTGAGAATGCACAGACCGAAGCGGCGCGCGCTGGAGAGAAGAGCGATGACCTCAATGAAGAACTGCCTTCCCATGCATCTATTCCTGGCGAGCGTGGCCTTTTGCTCCGTTCAAGCGGCACCCTCAAAGGAAGGAACCGTAACGCTGGACTGGCTTGACCGCGCACCTCCCCCCGCCCGAGTTGGTGTCAGTTGGGGGGTGCCCTGGCCGCAAGGTGCCATCACGAAGGGCGCGACCTTCGCCCTCTCGGATACGGACGGGAAACCACTGTCGGTGCAGAGTTGGCCCCTGGCTTATTGGCCCGATGGGTCGCTGAAGTGGACCGGTCATGCCGTCGCTGCCACGCCTGAAGCGCGCGGACCGCTGACTCTTTCTCATGGGAACTCGGCTGCCCCCGAGACTCCCATGAAAGCCGCGGAAACCAAGGAATTCATAGAAGTTGATACAGGCCACGTAAAGTGTCGGATTCCAAAGCAGGGGCAACATTTTATTGATTCGATTTCCATTGGTGGACGCGTCGTCGGAGAACACGGCAGGCTGATATGCGTTCTGGAAGACCGATCAGACTACGAAATACAGCACACGACTCGCGAGGTGGAGTTCGTCAGCCGCATCCGATCCGCCGTGCTGGAGCAGGCGGGGCCGGTGCGGGCCGTCGTCAAGATCGAGGGCGAGCATTGGTCGGAAGCGGCCGGCCGCGCGTGGTTGCCATTCGTGGTGCGCCTGTACTTCTTTGCGGGCGTCGATACCGTCAGGATGGTGCACTCGTTCGTGTTCGATGGCGATCAGGAGAAGGATTTCATTCGCGGCTTGGGTGTTCGATTCAACGTGCCGATGCGCGAACAGGTGCATAACCGTCACGTGCGGTTGGCGGGGGAAACGGGCATGTTCGCGGAGCCGTTGCGCGTGATCGCGGGACGCCGCAACCCGGCTCCCGACCTGTACAAGGCGCAAATCGAAGGGAAGCCCATTCCCAACCTTGAGGCTCTCCCCGACAAGGAAAACGTCGAGATGATGGCCGTGTGGGACGACTACAAGCTGGTGCAAATCTCCCCCGACTCGTTCTCGATTCAAAAACGCACGAACCCGAAGAGTTGTTGGATCAATGCCGCCGCGGGCCATCGGGCGTTGGGACTGGTGTTTGTGGGTGACACCAGCGGAGGGCTGGCGCTGGGTTTGAAAAACTTCTGGCAACTCGCGCCGACCGAACTGGAGATTCACAACGCGGCCACCGCCGCCGCGGAATTGACGCTATGGCTATGGTCACCGGACTCACCGGCAATGGACCTGCGCCACTACGACATCAAGGAACATGGCCTGGAGGCCTCCTACGAGGATATCGAACCCGGCTTCAGCACGGCCACCGGCGTGGCGCGAACGACTGAGTTGGTCCTGCGTCCGTTTGGCGAGGTGCCGGCGAACGATGATCTTCTGAGTCTTGCCAGGGCCGGCGCCCAACCGCCCCACCTTGTTTGCGCGCCTGGATATTACCATTCGATCCCCGTGTTCGGCGTCTGGAGTCTGCCCGACCGTTCCACCGCGGGAAAGCAACGGCTTGAGGACGACCTTGACCGGGCGATCACCTTCTATCAGGAGCAAATCGAGCAGCGGCGATGGTATGGATTCTGGGATTACGGCGACGTGATGCATACCTACGACGATGAGCGTCACGAATGGCGTTACGATATCGGCGGCTATGCCTGGGCCAACACCGAACTGGTGCCCGATCTCTGGCTCTGGTACAGCTTCTTGCGAACGGGCCGTGCTGACGTCTTCCGCATGGCGGAGGCCATGACGCGCCAAACACAGGAAGTCGATGTGTACCATCTCGGACGTTTCGCGGGTCTCGGCTCGCGTCATAATGTCCGCCATTGGGGTTGCGGCGCCAAGGAGGCGCGCATCAGCCAGGCGCAGCTCAAGCGCTTCTACTATTACCTCACGACCGATGAGCGTGTCGGCGACCTGATGAATGAAGTTGTCGACGCCGACTATGCGCTCCTGGAAGTCGATCCGCTCCGCAAAATCGAAACGGACAAGAAATACCCGACCCACGTCCGCATCGGTCCCGATTGGTTTGCCTTCTGCGGCAACTGGCTTGCCGCGTGGGAGCGCACGGGCGATACGAAGTACCGCAACAAGATCCTCGTTGGCATGAAATGCATTGCCACGATGCCCAAAAAGCTCTTCTCCGGCGGCAACTACGGTTACGATCCAAAGACCGGCCTCTTGTATCAGCTCCACGACAATGTGGACATTCCCCATCTTGCGGCGCTGATGGGCGGCCCCGAACTCATGATGGAATTGACCCCGCTCATGAATCAGCGCGAGTGGAACGAGGCGTGGCTGCAGTATTGCCGCTACCTGCAGGCGCCGGCCGATGAGCAACGGAAGGCTTTGGGCGGAACGATCACCACGGGTCGCGGCCCCCAATTCGCGCGTATGACAGCTTACGCAGCCTTCGTAAACAAGGATCCGGCCCTGGGCGGGCGAGCTTGGAAAGAATTCCTGGGTCGCGACCCGGGACGGGTGCGCTTCGCCTGGAGCCATATCGACAGCGCGGACGTGCCCGCACCGATGGATGAGATCCGCAGGATTTCCACCAACGAGACGTCACAATGGTGCCTGAACGCCATCGAGTTGCTGCAACTGGTTGGTGATTATCTGCCGGCAAATGAGGCACCCGTATCGGAGGCAAAATGACTTCACCGAGGAAACGGTACGCGATCGTCGGGCTGGGCTCGCGGGCCGGCATGTTTCTCGAGGCGCTCATCGGGAAGTACAGCGATCGGTGTGAACTCGTCGGGCTGTGCGACAGCAACCAGACGCGGATGGAGTACTATAACCAGCGGCTGCAGGAGAAATTCCGTGTTCCGCGCATTCCCACCCATCGCGCCGAAGAATTCGATTCGATGGTGCGGGGGCAACGACCCGACGTGGTGATTGTCACCACGATCGACTGCACGCACCACCAGTACATCATCCGCGCCATGGAACTGGGTTGCGACGTGATCACCGAAAAACCGATGACCATTGACATCGACAAATGCCGGGCCATCTTCGACGCCATCCAGCGCACCGGCCGCACGCTCCGCGTGGCGTTTAACTACCGGTACTCTCCCGCGCGGACGTCGGTAAAGGATCTGCTGATGAAGGGCACCATTGGCGCGGTGAAGTCGGTGCACTTCGAATGGCTGCTGGACACGCGGCACGGCGCCGATTACTTCCGCCGCTGGCACCGCGACAAACACAATTCCGGTGGCCTGATGGTGCACAAGGCCACGCACCACTTCGATTTGGTGAATTGGTGGCTGGATTCGAGTCCGCAAACGGTGTTCGGCTTCGGCTCGCTCGCGTTTTACGGCAAGGCCAACGCGGCCGCGCGCGGCATCACGAAATTCTACGCGCGCAGCACCGGCTCGCCGAATGCCCAAGGCGATCCCTTCGCGCTGGATTTGCGCGCGGATGACACTCTTCGCCGTTTGTACCTGGAGGCCGAACACGAGGACGGCTACCTGCGCGATCAAAGCGTGTTCGGCGAGCCGATCAACATCGAGGACACGATGAACGTGCTGGTGCGCTACCGCAGCGGCGCGCAGATGTCGTACACGCTCACGGCTTACTGCCCGTGGGAAGGCTGTCGCATTGCGTTCATTGGCACCCAGGGGCGGATCGAGCTTGAGGATGTCGAATCGATTGAGGGTGGCAATCCCTCCATCATTGTTGGCGAGAACGCACAACACGGCCAGCGAATCATGGTTTTCCCCCACTGGGAGAAGCCTTACCGCGCAACGATTCCGCCCGCTATCGGCGGCCATGGGGGCGGCGATGCGCTGTTGGCAGAAGATTTGTTTGGCAATCCGCCGCCCGACCTGTATCAGCGCACTGCCACCCACATTGACGGGGCACGGAGTATCCTCACCGGTATCGCCGCCAATCTCTCCTTCGCGACGGGCGAGCCGGTGGAAGTTGATAAGCTGTTTCCGTTGCCATGATCTCATTGACGAAACGAACCCGCATTTGCCCGGCAACAATGAAAACCATCTATCTTCTGACCATGATGCTGTTCGCTGTCTCAGTCAACAGCGAGCCGATCAGTTTCCCTCACCCGGACCGCATCCATTACGACGGGCAATGCGTGACGATCGACGGGAAGGACATGCTAATCTTCAGCGGTTCGTTCCATTACACGCGCTGCCCGCCGGCGTTGTGGCGTGACCGGTTCCGCAAGATCAAGGAGGCCGGCTTCAACACGGTGGAGACCTACGTGCCGTGGAATTGGTACGAGCGGGACCAGCCCCGCGGGCTGGACGATTTCTCCCGATTCGATCTCAGCGACCTGAAGGCCTGGCTGCGGATGGCGCACGAGGAGTTTGGATTGTACACCATCGTCCGTCCCGGGCCATACATCTGTGCCGAGTGGGACGGCGGCGGTTTCCCGCGATGGCTGCTGACCCTGAAACCCGCGCAGCCGAAGCGTCCCGTATGGTTGCGCAGCGATGATCCGGTTTATCTCGCCTGGTCGAAACACTGGTACGATGTCGTGTGTCCCGTGGTCGCCGCCGAGCAGGTGACACGAAAACCGAAAGGCAAGGCCGGCGTCATTCTGTTCCAGATCGAGAACGAGTATGACCTGTATCGCGAAATGCCCGAAGACGCGCGCGTCAATCACTTGCGGGCTCTCTACGATTACGCCACCGGCAACGGAATCGAGGTGCCAATCTTCACCTGTTGGACGAAACAGTGCCGCGGCAGCAACGACGAGCGGCTGCGCAATGTCTTCGATGGTTCAAACATGTATCCGCGCTGGAACATGAAGGCCGTCGAAGACCGGCTGCATGCGCTGCACGCCGCGCAAACCAACGCTCCGGTCATCGTGCCGGAATTGCAGGGCGGCTGGTTCGCGCAGGTCGGCCATCAGTTGAGCGAGGACCAGGAGGGTATGGATGCCGTCCAGATCAATCACCTGACGTTACTCAATCTTCAAGACGGCACGACGATTCTCAACTACTACATGCTCTTTGGCGGGTCAAACTTCGGCGATTGGGCCTCGCGCGACCAGCTCTCCACGTACGATTATTTCGCCCCCATCCGCGAATCGGGCGGCGTCGGCGACAAGTATCTCGCCGTAAAAGCCATCGGTCTCATGCTCCAGCAACACGGCCCGAGCCTCGCACGCTCCCGTCTGGTACCTGCCGAAGCGGTACCTGCCGACGAGGATGTCGCCATTACCATCCGCCGCGGGGCGCGAGGCGACACTTTCGTGTTTTGCCGCAACCAATCGCGGACGAAGGCGCATCACGGTTCCGCCACCGTAAAATCGGGCGAAGGCGACGCGTTACAATTCGAGTACGACCTGGCACCCGGCGGGTTCAAGATTCTGTATCTTCCCAAGGGCGTGACGGAGGCTGCGAAGGGCGAATGGCTGCCGAAGCCGTTGGCCGCGCCCGAACGACCCGCCACGGTCCCTCCTGCGGTGCGAATCCAGACAGCGCTCAAGCGTTCCGAATCCGGCGGGAGCGATTGGACTCCGCTCCAGCCGGGGGAATTACTCCCCGACAAGGGCGTAAACGACTCGCGATTCGTACTATACCGCTCGAGATTCCAACTTGCGCCAGAGGAATTGGGAAAGTTCCGCTACCTGGCGCTCGATTTGTCCACGACCGACAAGGTCGTGCTCCAACTCAACGGGAAGCTTATCGTGTCATCCGACCCGCTGGTGGCCGTGGGCCAGGCATTGCGCGCGGGTGACAACGACCTGCTCGCGCTTTATGAGAACCGCGGGCAAGCCAACAGTGGGTCGCGGATGGCCGACTTGCCCGGCATTCGCTCCGTCTTACTGTCGTCGCGCGCCGGGCTGAGCACGCCGCTCGAACAATGGCGCGTGAAGCTGTTGGCCGCGGGCGACGGAAAGCGCGAAATCGCTGCGGATTTCGATGATTCGAAGTGGGATAGTTTCGCCCTCGATGACGAAACGATTGCTGATTTCGTGGGACTCGACCAGCCCGGCGCGCTCGGTCCGAAAAATCCGGCCGCGCGGATTCTATTCGGGAAGAACGCGACCGCCGTGTTTCGCGCCCAGGTGCAATTGACCGGAGAGGCGATCAAGGCTGGAAGAACCAGGCTGGTCTTCGACTCCATTGAAGGTTTCAGTACGGTGTACGTCAATGGTGAGCAAGTCGGCAGGACTGCGGACGGACAACAGCCATTGAACACGGACGTTGCACGGCAACTGAAGCCCGGTGTCAATGTCATCGCGGCGGTTGTCAGCAACAAGGTCGGCAGCGGCGGGTTGACACGCGGTGTGCGCCTGATGGGCGGCAAAATCGAAGGTGTTGAGTTGAAGCTCGAACTTGCGCGTCAACTCGATGGCGTTGTGGGGAACTGGTGGGGCGGCACCGAGGCGAGGGGTTGGAACAAGGTCGAGTTGGACACAAAGAAAGTGATTGAGCGCAAGGGCAAGAACGCCCCATCGGTCGCCCCCGAAGCGCTGGCAACATGGTATCGGATGGAATTCGCGCTGCCGCCGACGCCAGCCGACGTCTGGGTGCCGTGGCGTCTGTTGTTGGATTGCTCGGGCAACGGCTTTATTTATCTCAACGGCCATGCGCTGGGGCGCTACTGGGACGTTGGGCCGCAACGCGAGTATTATTTGCCCGAATGCTGGCTCGATTTTGGAGCAGGCAAAACGAACGTGCTGGCGCTCTGCCTGCGCCCAACCGAGAAGGGCGCTGACTTACGCGCCGCGGAAGTCTCCCCGTACGCCAACTTCGCAGAACGGAGGTAAGGCGGTGAACCGAATGTTCGCAACAATCATAACGGTGTTGCGCATCACATCGGCGGTTTGGCTGGTTGCCGGGAGCGCGTTGGGCGCGACCGGCGACCAGCCGATCGACCTTTCGAAATACGAACTGCACTCCGTGTATGAGAATGATTTCCGCCGGCCGCAGAAGATTTCGCGTGAAGAGGATTTCATCGAGCGCTTGCCGGGCGGCGCGTGGCGACGCACAGGACGGCCCCCATCCGACGCCGAGTGGATCGCTGAAGGTTGGGGCGGGTGCATCATACGCGACGGCAAACTCTGGGTGGCACCGTCGGAGTTCGACGAAGTGGGGCAACCCAAGGCGGTGAATGCGAGTCGGCGATCCCATATGGTTGTGTGGAACCGGCGCGTGTTTCCCGCCGATTTTCTCTTGGAATTCGGGGTGAACCATTGCGGCTCGACGAACGGTCTGACGATTGTGTTCTTCTGTACCACCGGCAAGAACGGCCAAGACATCTTCGATCCCGCGTTGCCGCCGCGTCGCGGTGATTACAAGACGTACCACAGCGGCGCGCTGGCCAACTATTCCGATGCCTACTGGAGCCGGAACAACGAAGAAGAGAAAGCTTCCAATCGACTGCGACGGAACCCCGGCTTCATCCAGCTTGCCGTGGGCGAGAGCCTGACAGCCGTGCCGATGAATAGGGCTCACCGCATCCGCATCCTCAAGGTTGGCGGCCACATTGAAATCGAAGTGAATGGCAGAGTGGTGCTGGCATACGAGGATTCCAAAGACCCGTTGGGTGCTGGCCGCATCGGACTGCGCTCGATGGAAGGCGTTACGAAGGTCGCCTATGGCAATTTCAAGGTGTGGGCGGTCGAGAGGAAATGATGAAGCGGGTCTTGACTCTGGCCACGTTCATCCGCAATCCAGTCTTGCTATTCTGCGGCGGTTTGTGTAAGTTAAATGTAATTTACATTGCGGACGGGTGACGGGTCGGCCTCGACGAGCGTGATCAAACTACCAGCCCATAAGAGAACCATGTGGCCAAGCACTGACAGTAGTCTCAGGAGGTCTATTTTCTCGCCTGCCGGTAGGAATATGTTGTGTAAATGAAACGTTCCTTTACATTCATGGTGGCCTGCGTGGTCGTTGTGGTCGCGTGCCTGTCCAATCCCAGGCGTGCGTTCGGGGCATTTGGGCTCACCAGCGGTGGCGGAACCTTCTCTGTGGACACCGGGGCGGGCCTGGTTTTTCAGGTTGCTACGAACAGTGGCGACATCAAGTCGATCATCTATAACGGTGTTCAGTACCAAGCCACCGACAAGAATTCACAAATCGCTTCGGGACTGGGTACGGCCACCGTTACCGCCACCAATCTTGCCAACCAATACATCAGGATCACCTGTACGACCGCTCCCGGGAATACCGTCGTCAGCAGCTTGACCCACTACCTCATCGTGACCAACGGCCTGAACACCATCTTCATGGGAACTTTTGCCACGGCGGAGCCTGCCGTCGGGGAGTTGCGCTGGATCACCCGCCTACAGTCGAGCAAGCTCACCTTTGGGCCTATTCCTTCGGACACGCGAGGGAACACGGGGGCGATTGAAAGCACGGATATTCTGGGGATGGCCGATGGTACGACGCGGTCGAAGTACTACGGAGACACCAGCACCCATGGGAAAGACCGCGCCATGGATCTGACCTATTGCGGCGCCACCGGCACAGCCGTCGGGGTCTGGATGGTATTTGATAATCCCCGAGAAAGCGACGCCGGCGGCCCCTTTTTTCGGGACATCGAGAATCAAGATGGCGGAGATCAGGAAGTTTACAACTACATGAATTCCGGGCACAACCAAACGGAATCGTACCGAACCGGAGTGTTGTACGGACCGTACGCTCTGGTCTTCAATAATGGTTCTCCACCCGCTTTCCCCATTGACTACTCCTGGATCGAGACATCCGGCTTGAATCTGACGGGCTTCGTTGCAAGGGCGAGCCGTGGGGCGGTAACGGGCTCCGTGTCGGGTATCCCGGCTGGATTCCAAGGTGTTGTTGGGTTTGCCAACACGACGGCGCAATACTGCGCCGTCGTGACGTCGAACGGAACCTACACGACTCCGCTGATGAAGACCGGTACGTACACCGCCACTCTTTACAAGGGTGAACTGGGGGTCACCACCAGTTCGACGACCGTGAGTGCAGGCGTCACGAACACGCTGAATCTGACCTCGGGTGAGTCGACACTGTCGTATGTCTTTAAGATTGGGGAATGGGATGGGACGCCCAACGGATTCTTGAATGCGACCAACATTGTGGCAATGATCGAGCCAAATTTTATCACGATGCATCCTCAAGATGTGCGCATGACTCCATGGGTCGGCCCGACGACGTACGTCGTCGAGAGCAATTCGCCAAGCACCTTTCCCTCCATTCAGATGAGGCTCACCAACAGTCCGACGACTATAAAATTCAACCTGGCCGCCAGTCAGATCACCAATATGACACTCCGGATCGGCATCACCTGCGCCTATCATAGTGGTAGACCTCAAGTCTCTATCGGGAGTTTCACAAGCGGCCCCAGCGCTTCGACCCAGCCCGACTCCCGGAGCTTCACGATCGGAACGTATCGTGGCAATAATGCCCTGTTCACCTATAACATTCCTTCCAACAACTTCGTGGTTGGCGAAAATGCTCTGACGATCACACCAATTAGCGGCACGGCCGACCTAGGTCCCTGGCTCAGTGCCGGCTGGGTCTATGATGCCGTTGAATTGGACGGTCCGTTTGCTCTCAGTCCACCGTCCGCCCCAACGGGCCTGACGGCTGTCACGAGCAATACCGCTGTGGTCTTGAGTTGGAACGCCTCTTCCGGGGCCACCGGTTACAACGTGAAGCGCTCGCTTGTCAGCGGCGGGTTGTACGCCACCATCGCCTCGAACCTGGCGACGACCAGCTACACTGATACGAATGTCGTCAACAGCACGACCTATTATTACGTGGCTTCGGCGCTTAACGCCGGCGGCGAGAGCGCCAACTCCGCGGAGACCAGCGCGTATGTTCTGTCGCTGTTTGAGCAATGGCAGATGGATTATTTCAACTGCACGAACTGTCCGCTGGCCGCGGCCAGTGCCGACCCGGACGGCGACGGTCAGAACAACCAGGCGGAATTCCTTGCGGGAACGGATCCGACGAACAGCGCGTCGGGATTGAGGATCCTCTCGATTTCGCCACGGAGCAATGACATCCTGATCATCTGGGCGACAGCCGGCGGCAGGACCAATGCCGTGCAGGCGGCGGATGGCGACGGGACTGGCGGATACAATACCAACTTCACCGACATCAGTGTCCCCATCATTATCAGTGGCGGAGGCGACGCCGCGACCAACTACCTCGATGTCGGTGGCGAGACCAATATTCCAGCGCGCTACTATCGTGTGCGTCTCGTACCCTAGTGACCATTCGGCCGAACGGCTAAATCACTCGGAAAGATCTCCGTCTGAGTTTCTGTGCATCGCGGTCTGGGCATCTACGAAGGGATTGGCGGCGGTGTGGTGGAAGGCAATGTCGGCAGCGCCACTTTCTGATCTTAATCCTCACTCGACGGGGCGACACGATCTTGCAGTAGAACTGGAGTCTGAATTGAGTGCGTTTATGGAAGGGGGGCACTCAAGTGCATGGAGTGGGTGCTGAATTGCACAACTATCGTGTTATAAAATACTTACGTTAATGGACTCACATTTACAGCAAAATGGTTAGGTGTCACAGTATTCGACCGTTGTCGTGGCAGTTTTTGCTTGCTCCGCGCGAGTGAAATATGTAACATATTCTGGTAATTAAAATGTAAATTACATATCGTAATTTCGGCGGGTTTCTAGCATGTTTGTACCGATGGACAGTAGCCGATGGTTTCTCGTGAGGTCGTGGTGACAACTTTTTTTCATCAGCTTTCGCACGTGAATACTGTCATACAAGGGAGGAAGCCATGACGGTGGATCGGAACCGCACTCGGGGTTTTACACTTATCGAGTTGTTGGTGGTAATTGCCATCATTGGCATTTTGGCGGCGTTG
Organism: Verrucomicrobiota bacterium; assembly: GCA_003152315.1. Taxonomy (GTDB): domain Bacteria; phylum Verrucomicrobiota; class Verrucomicrobiia; order Palsa-1439; family Palsa-1439; genus Palsa-1439. The sequence goes on along the minus strand of PLZV01000020.1, from coordinate 85,616 downwards.
TTGTTGCCGGCGCTGGGCAAGGCTCGGACGAGAGCCAGGCAAGTCGCTTGTGTGAATGTCCTAAGGCAATGGGGACAAGTCATTACGACATACGCAGGGGATTACGACGAATGGGTAAACCTCAAACTGGCACCTTCCACCATAACATGGTTGGCGCAGGGTTCGCCGTACGAGCCTTACTTTGCAAAGACAACTCTAGACCAATGGAGGAATTGGAGACATTGTCCAGGGGACAATCGACCCGCAACTGCGACCGGCCCATCGATCAGCTATCTGATGGTGAGATACGGCTCGGTCGCCGTCGGCTACCGGCTTTCGGACATACGAAGACCGTCCTCAGCGATTACGATACTTGATGCGGATGGCACGCCATCCAATCCGTGGATGTCAAGTAGCGCGGACTTAAATAGCTACGTGAAAGACATCCTGGACCGTCACAATAAGTCGATCAATGCAGCTTTCTGCGATGGCCATGTGGAAATGCTCAACTGGAACGATCTCAGCGCCAATTGGACCAGTACTTACAGTTCCGCGAATTGAGCGGCGGCGTGGCTGTGCGTACAGCGAGATCGGCAACGCAATTTCGACAAATGCAAATCAACCAAGAACCGGGCTTCCCAATGAGACCACGTTTCGACTACAGTTTTCACTGTGGGGAAACGTCTCGATGGTTGCACTGATTTCCCAACAATTGGCCCAGCGAATATGAGGTCCAAGGAGAATAAAACTCGGGCTGTAGTGATTGGTTCCTTCGGGCACTGGAGTTGCGTGCTTGACGAGATTGCAGGCCTGGACGGAGTCGAGGTGGTGGCGGTCGCGGCCGCTATGTCCGGCGAATCGGTGGCCGGGATCGTTGCGCACAACGCCTCCTCCAAGGACATCGCCGTCTTCGAAGATTACCGCGCGATGCTCAAGAAAACGCATCCGGACGTCGTGGTTGTCAGTTGCCGGTTGGATCTCATTCCGAAGATCGCCATGGACGCGGCGCGGGCCGGGTGCGACATCATTTGCGAGAAACCCTTAGCGTTGGACGTCTCCACGCTACAGAAGTTTCATCAAGTTGTTTCGGAGAACGGCGTCCGCTTAATGGCCATGCTCAGCACGCGGGCCGACCCCGTGTTTCAGACAGCGCGTCGCCTTTTCCAACAGGGCGCCATCGGGGAGGTAGTGGTTGTCAACGCACGCAAATCCTACAAGTACGGTGATCGGCCGGACTGGTTTGGCGCGCGCCAGATGTACGGCGGGACGATGCTGTGGGTGGGTATTCACGCGCTGGATATGATCCATTTTACGACGGGCCAAACATTCACGTCGGTCGCCGCAATGCAGAGGAATTTCGCCCATCCACAACGTCCGGATTGTGAAGACTGCGTCATTGCGCTTCTGGGTTTGGACAACGGCGGAGCCGCCACTATCAGCGTCGATCTGCTGCGACCGGAAGCCGCCGCTACCCACGGGGACGACTGGATCCGCCTTGTCGGCACCCTTGGGATCATCGAGGCGCGCTCCAATGACGGCGTAGTCCGCCTGCTCAAGGACACGGCGCACGCCACGACCATTGCCTGCGATCCTGTCCGTCCGCTCTATCGGCCATTCCTGCTTCGAGAGATTTCCGACGACGAATTGCTGGGGACGGAGGATCCTTTCCTGCTTACCCACGCGTGCCTATGCGCCCGGGAGGCGGCCGATGCAGGTGTGGTGGAGCAGATTCCAGCACTGCCGTGGCTCAGGGCGACCACCATCCAGGCAGGCGTCCCATGATACGCCTCGCCGTCATAGGAACGAGCGGTTATGCCGGCTACCTGATGGATCGGCTGTGGGAGTTGCCGGACCTCTGTCACGTTGTGGCGGCGGCCACGCTCGACAAACCTGACAGCCCATGCGTAATCAACTGCGTCAAACGGGGTGTCCGCATGTTTCCAAGCCTCGACGCGCTTCTGACAACCCTAAGCCCGAAGGATTGCGAAGCGATCGTAGTGGCGACGGGGATTGATTCGCACTACGGCTGCGCTGCGCAAGCGCTGGCAGCGGGCTTTCACGTTCTGCTGGAGAAACCCCCGGTCCCGACGATCCAGGAACTCGCCGCGCTTGCAAAACTGGAGCAACGCATGAACCGGTCGCTGGCCGTTCATTTCCAGTTCCTGTATGCCGACGTCAACCAGCGGCTGAAGAAGCTGCTCTCCAGTGGTGCCCTGGGTCCAATCAGACAACTGCGCGCGTTTGCCGCATGGCCGCGGCCCGTTCAGTATTTCCAGCGCAGCTTTTGGACCGGGCGGCTCCGCACGGCCGATAGTTGGGTCTTGGACGGAACGGTGTGCAATTCTCTTGCCCACCTGCTCGCCCACCAATTGTTCCTGGCAACCGCCAAGCCGGGTCTCGCGACCCCGGTTTCGGTGCAGGCGGAACTGTACCGTGCCAACGACACCGAGAGCGAGGACACCAGCAGCCTGCGGATCCTTACTGACGAAGGGGTGGAGATTCTGTACTGCGCATCGCTGGCCACCCTCTCTCAACGCGACGTGTTGCTGGAGATTGAGACTGACAAGGCGATCGTGCGACAGGTGGACTTCGCCGAAACGGTTGTGCACTACCGGGACGGCAGCACGGAGATTCTCGGCAAACCGCACCGGTCGAAAGCCGAAGAGGATAAAATTGTGCGCCGCCATATGCTGACAACGATTCTTGATGCATTGGCCAATGGCAAACCACAACCATTTGGCGCGGTTGCATGCCACCCCTACGTCGTGGCCCTTAACGCGGCTTTCGAGTCCAATGGACCACCTAAATCCATTGCGGCGGAGTTCAAACACAATTTCGTCTCTGAGAACCTGCAGCAGGTGGTCGTCGAAGGGCTCGAACAAGACCTTGAATTGGCTTTCTCGAAACGCCGTCTATTGTCTGAAATCGGCGTTCCTTGGGCCTCTGCCAGTCCGGTGTTTATCTGCAAGGACTATATGAACTTTCCAATGAATCCTGCGCTGAAGGCACTGGAGCCGGTTCGTCATTCTGCCGCACGGGAGGGTGTGGCGGCGTTGGGGCGCAAGTCATGATCACCATGCGGGTTGACACGGCAATGACCGAACGTTATATGCTGGAGGTAATCGAATATGTCCATCGTCCGAATTGCTAAGCTGGCCGGCGTCTCCACGGCGACTGTCTCGCGTGTTCTGAATGAGCGCGATGTGGTCAGTGACGCAACCGTCGCCAAAGTGCGGCAGGCGATGAAGAACATCGGCTATCAGCCGCCTCCGCCGGGTTCGCGTCGCGGCCCCAAAGCGCACCTGCACGCCCAACTGCAGCATCGAGCCATTGCTTTCCTGTGGACCGCCTCCGGAAAGCCGGCGTTTCCGCGGAACATCGACGCATTGCCCAAGGAAACGACGGAAACGTTTTCCTGGCCGGGCGGCGAGGAACCCGCGGAAACGCTCACGGGACACTCGCTACTCCAGGGAGTGGCGGTATCGCTGCGCAAACATCGTATCAGCCTCACAGTTGATTACCTCTACCACCCGGGTTGCCTGCCATCGATCATTGAGAACCAGAAGGTGGACGGGCTTGTGCTCCATGGACCCGAGCCGGAGGAACCCCTGGCGGCAAAGCTGCGGCAGGTACCTTCGGTTTGGCTATTGTCGTCGGGAGCGACGGCGTGGGGCGACCGCGTCCAGCCAAACCACCGGGCTGCGGGCCGCAAATCGCTGGAGTATTTCGCGAGCAAGAACTGCCACAATGTATGTTGCATCACCTATCGACCAACCTGGCAGAGAATCCGCTATCATACCGAACGCGCGAATGCCTTTGAACTGCACGCGCAAATGCGTCAGGTTTCCTGCATCGTACTGGGGGCGGACACGGATGAGCCGGCGGACGGCCAGGGTTTGTTTGATCTGGCTGAAGTTCTTGTCGATCAGTTCCTGAAACTGGATCCGCGCCCCGAAGGATTGTTCGTCGCCAACAACCTCGGTTACTATGTCCACGAGCATTTGCGCCGCCGCGGCATCGAACCGATGAAGGATGTCCTGTATATCTGCGGCGACCGCGAGGTCGTGTACCAGCACATGGAACCAGAGCCGGCCAAGATCGATATTCATAGTCATGAAATTGGCAGGTTGGCGGTTGAGTCGCTGATTGTGCGCCTGGCCAATCCGGATGTCCCGCGAATCACCCTGATGGTTGAGCCCACGCTGATCATCCCCAGCACCCGGTATTGACGCAACATCGATCATGATTGCAGTGTTGCCGAACCATGCATATCTGGGGCCTACATGTCCTTGATCTGGCGATTATCCTCCTGTTCCTGATTGCGCTTCTCCTGATCGGTGTCCACACCTCGCGCAGTGTAAAGAACCAGGCGGATTTTTATCTCGGCGGCCGGAAGCTGGGACGGGCATTGCAGTTCTTCCTGAATTTCGGGAATGCCACGGATTCCATGGGGGCGGTGCAGTCGTCCAGTGAAGTATTCCGGCAAGGTATCGGCGGTCTTTGGATCAGCTTCCAGACGCTGTTCATCACGCCGTTTTTCTGGTTCACCCAACCCTGGTATCGGCGGGCGCGGCTCGTCACGATGGCTGATTTGTTTGTGGATCGTTTCGGCAGTAAGGGGCTGGCTTCAGCCTACGCGTGCTTCAATATCGTCATTGCGTTGATCCTCCTGGGGCTTGGCAATCTTACGGCCTTCAAAGTTACCTCCGCCATGATCGTGAAGCCGCCGTCGGCCTACACCGAAGAGGAGAGCCGGCAGGTCGGCCTGTTTGCCGAGTATCGGGAACTCCAGACCCGGAAGGAGGCGGGAACCCTGCCCGATCCAACGGTTGAGCGATTCACCACCCTCGTCAATATGAACAAGCGCGGTGAACTGCATTCCTTCATCACCTACATCCATCCGCTGCCATTCTACATCGTCTATTCGACCGTCGTCGCCATTTACATCAGCCTGGGCGGGTTGAAAGCGGCCGCCATAGCCGACGGCATCCAGGGCATGTTGGTGCTGGTGATGTCCGTCCTGCTAATCCCTTTGGGGCTTCATCGGGTCGGCGGGTTTCGCGGACTGCATCAGATTGTGTCGCCCTACAAATTTCAACTTGTCGGTACGGTCGCGACGAGCGAGTACACCTGGTACACCATTCTCGCCATCACGTTTGCCAGCCTGGTTCAAATCCTTGGCCTGATGCACAACATGGCCGGTGGTGGATCGGCACGGAATGAGAACACTGCCCGGTTCGGGATGATCTCGGGCGGTTTTATGAAACGCCTCGTCCTTATTGGCTGGGCATTTTGCGGATTACTGGCAGTAGCGGCGTTCCCCTCGGGCCTGGCCGATGCGGACAATGCCTGGGGCTCGCTCTCCACGATGTTACTCGGTCCTGGTCTGATGGGATTGATGCTGTCCGGCATGTTGCTGGGACATATGCCCTCGGTTGGCATTAGTTCCGTCTCCGTCTCCGCGCTGGCAACTCGCAACCTTTATGAGCCGTTGGTTAGAGGACGTTCTCCAGACCATTACTTTCGCGTAGGCCAACTGGCCATCTTTGTCGTGCTCTCGGTGGGCATCCTGTTTGCCATGCTGTTCACCGGCGTGATCCAGGCGTTGACGATGTTGATTACGTTCAACACGTTCTTTGGGGCGGTTGTTTTCCTGATCTTCTTTTGGCGGCGAATTGTCGCGCAGGCCATTGTCGTCGGCTTGATCGTGTGGGTCGTCGGAATTGGATTGGTTCCCTGGGTGTCGCCGCAGTTTCAATGGTTTCGACAATTGCCGGCTCTGACGGCTCAAACACCCGAGCGAAGCATCGACATCACCACGGGGGCGACTGCCGCAGATGTGGCAGCTGGGCTGGCCGAACGACAGGGACAGGCGATCCGCAAGCCCCACCTGGTTCTGCCCGCAGCCGTTTTCTTTGACCGAGTAGCCCGGATTGATCCTCGCAATCCACAGTCTCCCCTGGAAGGAATTGGACGCTTTAATGTGGAAACCTTTTCCCTGCATTGCCTGGGCGTTCCAGTCCAGAAATTCTCCCCGGCTGGATTGCTGGCGACCCGTTGGCTATTCGATGGTTTATTCCCGTTTGTTATGCTCATCGGACTGAGTTTCTGTTTCAAGGCGGGGGACCGGGACCTGGCAGATCGATTCTACGCCAAGATGAAAACCCCGGTCGCGCCGACGCCTGAAGAAGATGAAAAAGCGGTTGCCTTGAGCAAAATGCAGCCGCATCGATTCGATCATCTCAAACTGTTTCCGCGCAGCAACTTGGAATTCACCAAATGGACGCGGCAAGACGCGATGGGGTTCTTTGGATGTTGGGCCATTGTCGGTGTCATCCTCCTGCTTCTATTGGCCCTGTTGCGCGTCGGCGTTGGATGAAGTCCCGCAGAATGAGGCGATCAGGTCCCGCCCGTGGACTTTTCGTTTGCGGAGGGAGTGGCGGGTGACTCATCCAATTCGAGTCGAAGGTAATCGTAAATGATGCCATTCATCAGGCCGCCGGGGGGAATAGTAAGCGTGAGCACGTTAGAGCCGCTGTTCATCAGCGAGGCGTCAAATGACACATCCTTCTCGACCCAGTACCCGCCGATACCGTCGCGGTTGATCGTGGCATTGTAGTTCAACCCGGTGACCTCACCCGCGGGCTTGTCGTTGACCGCGATTTGAAGGCTCTTGGCTCCGACGCCGCAAATTGCCAGCCGCAACGTTGCCGTACCGGTCGGGGTTTTCGGGAGGTCGAATTTCACTGTCCACGAGGTGCTGCGGCCATCACCCTGACCAGTGGTATTGTCGGGGTTCTCATTGTGGGGAACCTGTTCGAAAAACCAGTCCTTGCGATAATCGCTCTTCCCAACGACGTAATTGACATCGTTAGGAAAAAGTTTGGGGTATTCGAGATACCAACCCCAATGAAAACAGTCGTCACCCTTGAAGAACTCGGCTCCGGTTCGATTAGGAATGCCGATGTCCCAAAGCTGCCGGCCGTGGCGAACGGGTTGCCAATCCAGTTTGCCAAGCTGAAGCACTCCGCCCGGCGCGACCCGTATGTCCGTCTTCGTGAATTCTCCCAAAACACCATCGGCGATGGCGTGGAGCGTATACGTGCCCGGGCGAACATTCGGAATGGTGAAACGGCCGTCGGCGTTGCCGCGAACCCAAAACTCGTAATACTTGGCGTCTCGCTGCCAGTCAACCGGCTGCCCGCCTCCGCGTGCTTTGCCTTGCGGCAGGTAATCCGGGTGGGTCAAGCCTGCGAGAAAGCTGGTTGTCCGGGCCTTCGGCGCTTGCGCGTCTTTTAGAATCAACTGCCCGGAAACCGTACCCCGCTCGTTCTTGTGAGGATAGTCCACGCCGGCGACCCAGTCGAACGGCCAGGCGGCGGATTGTCTCCTGGATTCCGCAAGGGCGCCATTCCACATCGCCTGAGGAGTGGCGCCAGCGTTGCAGTAGATTAGGAACGGACCGATCACCTTGGTCCATGCCTCGCTCTGCCCGATCTCGCATTGACTTCCCCCATAGTGGCTGCCCCGCCAATAATTCAACAGACACGGCGGCGCAGGAGCGGTAAGGCTGTCGGTAAACGTGGCGTCGCGGTGCGCGGAAAGCTCGAACTTGGTTGGCCCGCCGCTCAAGTATTCAGTGGTCGGATTAATGAACCAAATGCCGACATGCCTTTCCGTGCTGGACCAACCCCATGCCAACACATCGAACTGGTTGGCAGAGTAATCATACTTGTGTTCGACTTGCCCTTTGTAGGTGCCGCTGTTCATGCGACGGGCTTCCTTCATGTTCATCGGTGTGCCATGGTCCCAATCGTAAGCGGTGATCATCTTCATATTACGGCGGGAATCCACGGTCATCCAGTCGAACACCTCATCGCGAAGCTTGACGCAAAACCGCGCCTCGCCAATGGAAGTTGCCGGGTAGTCGGGCTTGTGCTCGAAGATCGAATACGTGTAAAGACCCGAGGCTCCGCGGTCGAGCGTGTAGCGAATCTCAATGTCAGCAGCAGTGCTGCCACCCGGGCCGCTTCCCATCAATGCGCCCCCAGAGATGCCCTTGACAGAAACTTCCCCACGACGGCCATCGTTCGTCTTTGGGTCGATGGTAATCGCATGGCTGACGCTCGGGCCCGCGGCGGAGTGCGACCAATAGCCGGCCGCGCGCCCGGCTGAGTCCAGCATTTCAATGCCATTGTATTGCAGTGAAAGAAGATTGCCGTTGGTTTTGCCTATCCGGGCCGTGACGATACCGTTGGACAGCGTGTAGCTTGCATCGTCTTCAGAAATGATGACTGCGGATCCCGTCTTCCCAATCGCCGGGCGAATGCTGATGGTCGCGATCAGAAAGAGGCCAATTGCGTACGTGAACGCTCTTGCGGTAAGCGTCATATCATGAAAAGTTCAGTTAACCTGCTCGACCATGACAATAGAAGATGGCGCCTCCGTCCACAAGAGTAAAAGACTGGGCACCAACGGCTCACATCTACCGCGCCCGGCGCCACCAAACTGAATACGCTCAACGCCTGCAACTTCACCACAGTGGGTCACGATCTACTTACCGGTTCCCACTGAACGCAGAAAACTCGTTCGACTTGAGCGAGGCTTTGCGCTATTGCTTTTTGGATGCTGGCTAAAGTTCATTCTGCAGCCGTTCTTGGGTCGACGCTTACCCGATAGAAATCGAAGTCAATTCTGGCTGGGGACAACCGCAAGTCATCATTGTTGGTCTTCCCGATGCTGCTGTCAAAGAATCCCGCGATCGGGTGAAAACCGCGATTGAGAATAGTGGATTCAAGTTTGTAGTGGGTAGACTGACGCTGAATTTGGCGCCGGTGGATGTAAAAAAGGAAGGGCCGAATTTTGATTTGCCGATTGCGGTGGGAATCCTCGCTGTGCGCGAACAGATCGTCGCCAAAGACCTTGATGACTACGCCATCGTGGGTGAACTCGCGCTCAGCGGCGAAGTCCGCAGCGTCAACGGCGTGTTACCGATTGCGATTTGCGCGCGCGACCAGAAGAAGCGCGGGCTGATCGTTCCCGCGGACAACGCGGTGGAAGCGGCGGTGGTCCAGGGCATTGATGTGTATCCCGCCAAAAACCTGCGCGAGGTTGCGGAGTTTTTAGCTGGCAAACGGAACTGCAACCGCTTCGCGAGGATCCCGCCAGGATTTTCCAGGAACAACGCAGTTACGATGTCGATTTCGTCGATGTCAAAGGCTAGGAGCATGTGAAACGCGCGCTGGAAGACGCGGCGGCGGGCGGCCATAACATTTTGATGATTGGTCCGCCGGGTAGCGGCAAGACGTTGCTGGCGAAGCGGGTGCCGACGGTGCTGCCGAATTCGAATCTCGACGAGGCACTGGAGACGACCAAGATCCACAGCATTCTCGGTTTGTTGCCCAAGAGACAGGCGTTGGTCGCCACGCGTCCGTTCCGCTCGCCGCATCACACGACGAGCAACGCGGGCTTGCTCGGTGGCACGGCGAATCTCACGCCCGGCGAGATCAGCCTAGCGCACAACGGTGTGCTGTTCCTCGACGAATTGCAGGAGTTCCACCGCGACGTGCTCGAAGCGTTGCGCGAGCCGCTCGAAGAAGGGCGGGTCGTGATCTCGCGCGCCAGCGGCACGATGGCCTTTCCCGCGAATGTAATGCTGGTGGCCGCCATGAATCCGTGAGGGTACGGGGTTGTGAATAAGCCAAAGGCCAGTACCGAGTCGGAGGTCAGAATCAAGCCAGTAGCGCCCGTAACTCTGGCCATGACCGTCTATTCGGCATAGCCCGACCCCGTTCCCATCTCCCGATGGCGCTTAGGGTCACCCCGAGCTTGACAGCAAGCGCGGTCTGACTCAGATTTGCCTGGAGGCGGTAGTTTTTAAGGGATTTCGAGAGGGTTTGGGACGTATTGGCCCAAGGTGGCGAATCCACCCTTATGGCCCGGAGCACCAAATGGCAAAAAGGGCGCAGAAGGATCCCCCTCCGCCAAATTTTTTGGCGAAACAGGACAGTGTTCGGCGGGCCCGATGGTCGGGCGGCCGGGACTGACTGCAACTCAAGCCGATTGAATCTTATGAAGCAGGCAACGACAGCCGCACCAAAGACGCAGGGACGGAAATTGGAAGAGGATGACTTGATTGTCATCGCGGGCGGGGGAGGGTTTATCGGGGGAGCGTTGGCGCGCTATTTTCACGACAAGGGTTTTAGTCGGATTCGCGCGGTGGACAAGAAGCCGTTGGCGAATTGGTATCAGCGCGTGCCGGGTGTCGAGTGCCTGTGCCTGGATCTCAGTGAGGAAGCGAATTGCAAAGTGGCGGTTCGGGATGCGGTGGAGGTTTACAATTTGGCGGCCGACATGGGCGGGATGGGATTCATCGAACGGTTCCGCATTCTCTGTCTGCGAAGCATCCTGATCAACACGCACCTGATCGAGGCGGCGTACAATGCGGGGGCGGAGCGCTATTTCTTTGCGTCGTCGGCCTGCGTTTACAATACCAAGCTGCAGGAAGACCCGAATTGTCGCGCGCTGAAGGAGTCCGATGCCTACCCGGCTTTCGCGGAGCGCGGGTACGGTTGGGAGAAATTGGTGTCGGAAATGTTCTGCCAGGAATACTGGGCGGAGCGCGGGTTGAAGACTTTCATTGCGCGGTTCCATAATGTTTACGGGCCGTGGGGCACGTGGGATGGCGGTCGTGAAAAAGCCCCGGCAGCGATCTGTCGGAAGGTGATCCTCGCAAAGGACAGCGGCAAGAAGGAGATCAACATCTGGGGTGACGGCGGGCAGACCCGCAGTTTCATGTACATCGACGATTGCACGAAAGGCATCGATACGATCGTGCACACCGACGAGTTGATTGCCACGCCGATTAACCTTGGCCGGAGCGAACTGATTTCGATCAATGAGCTAGTGAGTGTCGCTGAGCAAATCGGCGGCGTTAAGCTGAAGAGAACATACGATCTCAGTGCGCCGAAAGGCGTGGCGGGGCGCAATAGCGATAATACGTTTATCAAGCAGGTCCTCGGCTGGGAGCCCGGCATTTCGATCCGCAAAGGTCTCAAACCCACGTACGAATGGATTGAGCAGCAGTACGCTGACCGCAAGGCGGGCAAGAAGACAGTCGAAGACGTTGCGTAAGCTGCGGATTTAGGAACAACTCCGAACGCGGGCTAAAGCCTGCGACTACAGGGCCAACAGAAGCATGCCTCATCTATTCGAACCTTTTACATTGCGAGGGTTGACGCTGAAGAACCGCCTCGTTGTTTCGCCGATGTGCATGTATTCGAGCGAGGACGGATTCGCCAACGATTGGCACCTCGTGCATTTGGGGAGTCGGGCGTGCGGCGGGGCGGCACTGGTGATTGCAGAAGCCACTGCTGTGGAACCGGAAGGGCGTATCTCACCGGAAGATTTGGGGTTGTGGAAGGACGAACACATTGAGTTTCTGAAACGCATCACGGCTTTCATCAAATCGCAGGGCGGCGCGCCGGGCATTCAATTGGCGCACGCCGGCCGCAAAGGCAGCACGTATTCTCCGCGCGTAGGGGAGGGGATCGTTTCGAAGGAAAAGGGCGGCTGGACGCCGCTCGCGCCGAGCCCGATTCCTTTCAATCCCGGCGATCCTGCGCCGGAGGAACTCACAGTCGAGCGCATCCAGCGGATTGTGCGGAAATTTCGGGAAGCTGCCGTGCGCGCATTGGCGGCCGGGTTTGAAGTTGTCGAGTTGCACGCGGCGCATGGTTATTTGATGGATGAATTTCTTTCGCCGCTCGCGAACCATCGGAAGGATGCGTACGGCGGTTCCTTTGAGAATCGCACCCGAATCGTGCGGGAAGTCGCTGCGGCGGTTCGCGAGGTGTGGCCGGAGAGCAAGCCGCTTTTCATCCGCATTTCCGCGACCGATTGGAAGGAGCCGGAGGGCTGGACGGTTGAGCAGTCGGTGGAACTGGCGAAGATGGTGAAGGGGTTGGGAGTGGACTTAATTGATTGTTCTTCCGGCGGCATCGCTCCCGATGCCAAAGTCCCCGCCGCACCCGGCTACCAGACGCCATTTGCGGAGAGAATCCGCCGCGAAGCTGGAATTGCGACCGGCGCGGTCGGCCTCATTACCACGACGGCCCAAGCCGATGAGATTATCCGCACTGGTAAGGCAGATTTGGTTCTCATGGCCCGAGAATTTCTGCGCGACCCGTATTTCCCGTTACATGCCGTCGCGGAACTGCATCAAGACGTCGCCTGGCCCAAGCAATACGAGCGGGCGAAGGGGAAATAGGAGTTCGATGTGAATTGCAGTGCGCGGCGCTAGGCGGCAACATACCGGATGACCAATCTAGTAACAAACTTTCCCAAAATGCCGAGGCCAACGATTGATACTAGTAGAACAAGAAATAGAAACCATGAGAAGATCATCCAAAGAAATTGCGGCTTTCGCTTTCCGAGCTGCGAATGTCGGTTCACCCGGTTGAACGTGGCCCTTACTCCCAAGAGCCCAGCAAATCCCAGTGCCAATCCTACGATCACACCGATCAGAATTCCGATAGCTCCCGACTGTTTTCCCGCGACAACTGAAAAGAATAACGCTTGAGTGAAGCATATTCCGATCAAAAGCTCCTGGATTGTCATTGCACCTACTCCTCATCCGCCCGCAATTTGGCGATGACGTTTAGGTCTTCTAGCGTTGTCGTGTCGCCTTTGACTTCGCCGCCGGCGGCGATTTCTTTCAAGAGGCGGCGCATGATTTTGCCGCTGCGGGTTTTGGGGAGGGAGTCGGTGAAGCGGATGTCGTCGGGTTTGGCGATGGAACCGATTTGCGTGGCGACGTGGGCACGGAGTTCTTCTTTCAGCGCGGGTGAGATGTTCACGTCGCTGCGAACGGTGACGAAGGCGACGAGGGCCTGGCCTTTCAGCGCGTCGGGGCGACCGACCACGGCGGCCTCGGCGACTTTCGGGTGCGAGACGAGGGCGCTTTCGACCTCGGCGGTGCCGATGCGGTGGCCGGCGACGTTGAGCACGTCGTCGATGCGACCGATAATCCAGAAATAACCGTCCTTGTCGCGACGGCAACCGTCGCCGGTGAAATAGACGTGCGGGATCTCGCTCCAATACTGGCGCTGGAAGCGTTCGGGGTCGCCGTAGATGGTGCGCAGCATCGCGGGCCAGGGGCGGCGGATAACCAGATAGCCGCCGACGTTGGGCGGGAGTTCCTTGCCTTCCTTGTTGACGACAGCGGCGTCGACGCCGAAGAAGGGTAGCGTGCCGCTGCCGGGTTTGGTGGGGATGGCGCCGGGCAACGGCGTGATCATGATTGAGCCGGTTTCCGTCTGCCACCAGGTGTCGACGATGGGGCAGCGTTTGTGACCGATGACGTTGTGGTACCACATCCACGCCTCGGGATTGATCGGTTCGCCGACGGTGCCGAGGAGGCGGAGGGAACTGAGGTCGTGTTTGTTCGGCCACTGATCGCCCCAGCGCATGAAGGCGCGGATGGCGGTCGGGGCGGTGTAGAGGATGGTGACTTTGTATTTGTCGATGATGCGCCAGAAACGGTCGGGCTCGGGCCAGTTCGGCGCGCCTTCGTACATGAGGGTGGTCGCGCCGTTGGCGAGCGCGCCGTACACCGAGTAGCTGTGGCCGGTGACCCAGCCGNNCCAGCCGATGTCGGCGGTGCACCAAAACGTGTCCTGCTCCTTCAAGTCGAAGACGTACTTTGTGGTCAGGTACACGCCGAGCAGATAACCGGCAGTGCTGTGCAGCACGCCCTTGGGTTTGCCGGTGCTGCCGCTGGTGTAGAGGATGTAGAGCGGATGTTCGCTATCGAGGTGTTCGGCGGGGCAATTCGCGTCGACCTGCTGCAATTCGTCATGCCACCAGAGGTCGCGGCCCTCCTGCATTTTGATTTCGGAATTGGTGCGGCGGAGGACGATGACCTTGGCGACGGACGGGCATTGCGGCAACGCGTCATCGACATTTTTCTTCAGCAGGACGGTGGTGCCGCGGCGATAACCGCCGTCGGCGGTGATGACCATCTTCGCGCCGCAGTCGTGAATGCGGTCGATGAGGGCTTGGGCGCTGAATCCGCCGAAGACGACCGAATGCGTCGCGCCGATGCGGGCGCAGGCGAGCATGGCGATGGCGGCCTCGGGGACCATCGGCATGTAAATGATGATGCGGTCGCCTTTGACGATGCCGTTGCGTTTGAGCACGTTGGCAAAGCGGCAGACTTCGCGGTGCAAACCGACGTAGGTGAGCACGCGTTCCTCGCCCGCTTTGCCGGTGGTGGCGGGTTCGCCTTCCCAGATGATCGCAGCTTTGTTGCGGCGCGGGCCATTGAGATGGCGGTCGAGGCAGTTGTAGGAGAGGTTGATCTGTCCGCCCATAAACCATTTCGCGAACGGCTCGTCCCATTCGAGCAGTTTTTTCCACGGCTTGAACCAATGCAGCTCCTTCGCCATGCGCGACCAGAATGTTTTCGGCGACTTGATAGACTCGGCGTAGAGCTTGCGATACTCCGCGAGCGACTGGATGTGGGCCTGCTTGGAGAAAGCGGCGGACGGTTTGAATTTGCGCCCTGCTTTTTGTAGCGACGTGATGTCGATCTGTGCCATGAAGTTAATCTCCTGAAAGCGTTCCCGTTCCTCGCGCCGCATAGTAGGGGTGGAGGATGTTGGCGGTCAAGAGAGGTGAGAAAACGCTCAACGATTCAGGGTAAGCGCCGCTGCACAAGCCAAATTGGTTTTGCGCTAACAATATCGCATCCGAAGACAGAGCGCGTGTACCGCCGATTCAGTACCCAAAGCTGCCATACCGCCAAAACGATAAAGCCAACGAACAGCAGGAGGGACGGTGTCATGGCTCTCTCGAAAGAGGCCAAGATCGAGGAGCCTCGGCCGTGCAACTGAGAAATGCGAACGCCAAGCACTACCATCCAAACGAGCCAAGCGACGTACGCGACGAGCTTCAGACAAATCCACCACCGGGCGGCAATATAAGCCCCACGATTGAACCTCAACAATCCAAAGCCGATGATAATGTCCCCAATCCAACCCAACGGCATAAGCCAGTGAAAACCGAATGTGGCCAACCTGAGGAACACAAGAACGAGACTGATGACCCCGTCTAGAACAAGGATCGATGCCACAACCTGAATCAGGCGTATTCGACCCGGAGTGATTTCTGTATCGTCAGTAAGCATTAGCGTTCCAACTCAAACTCAGTTTGTCGCACCTCAGCCAGGCAAAACCTACTGCGGTTCACCACGCTAGCAAATACTTTTATCGGCGTGCAACCTTTCTGCGGATTGGTTAATCTAACTGTGATGGCGCATCACGATACCGAGAACGACGAGACGATGGTGGCGCGGAAACGTGGCGCGAAGGAGATCTTCGTGCGCGTGTTTGGCTACGTGAAGCGTTATCCCGGATTTGCGGTCGGCACGATGGGCTGCGCCATTGTGACGACGCTGGCCAGCCTCGCGTTTCCCTGGTTGACGCAGATCCTGATCGACGACGTAATTGGCAAGAGGCGGTCGGATTTGCTGCCGCTCGTGGCGGGAGCGGTGGTGACGGCATTTTTGCTTAAGGCCGTTTTCAACATCCTGAGGATCAATCTCAACAACCATTTCGAGCAGCGCGTGATTTACGACATGCGCCATGATCTGTACGACAAACTGCAACGGTTGTCGGTGAATTATTACGACCAGCGGGCCACGGGTGATTTGATGACGCGCGTGATCGATGACGTGAACGCCGTGGAACGCGTGCTGATCGACGGGATCGAGCAGGGGACGGTGTCGGTACTGAGCGTCATCGGCGTGGGGGCGCTGTTGTTTTCGTTTAACGTGCGGCTGGCGATGTGGGCGCTCACGCCGATTCCGATCCTGACAGTCGGGGCGCTGGCGTACACCATGACGGCGCACGGCCGGTATCGTTTGGTGCGCAGGGCCACGTCGGCCTTGAATTCCTTGTTGCACGATAATCTGCAGGGCATCCGGCAAATCAAAGGGTTCGGGCGCGAGCCGCACGAGCTGGGCCGGTTTGCGCAGCGGGCGAGTGAACTGCGGACGGCGACGCTACGGGTGATGCGGGCGTGGTCGTTCTACAGCCCGACGATGGAATTTTCCGCGGAGTTGGGACGGGTGATCGTGATTTTGGTGGGTGGCTATGCGGTGATCGGCGGCGGAATGTCGCTGGGGCGACTGGTCGGGTTCTTGAGTTGCCTGTGGATGTTTTACGAGCCGGTGCGGTCGCTGCACGGACTGAACCAGATGTTCCAGGCGGGGCGGGCGGCGGGCGAGCGCGTGTTCGATATTCTCGACGCGCCGGTGGAGATTGGCGAGAAGCAGAATGCCAGCGTGCTCGGTGGGCGCGTGCGCGGGGAAGTGGAGTATCGGGATGTTGGATTTGAGTATCGCACGGACTTGCGGGTGTTGGGTGGCATCAACATTCACGCGCGGGCCGGTGAGACGATTGCGTTGGTGGGGCCGACGGGCGCGGGGAAGAGCACGATTGTGAACCTGTTGCCGCGGTTTTATGACGTGACGCACGGGCAAATCCTGATTGACGGACACGATATTCGCGACGTGACGCTCGAATCGTTGCGGGAGCAGATTGGCATCGTGTCGCAGGAGGCATTTTTGTTCAACGGCACGATCCGCGAAAACATCCTGTATGGCCGGCTGGACGCGAGCAAGGCGGAGATGATGGACGCGGCGAAGGCAGCGAACTGTCATGAGTTCATCATGCGCCTGCCCGAGAAGTACGACTCGCGCGTTGGTGAGCGCGGCGTGAAACTCAGCGTGGGCGAGAAACAGCGGGTGAGCATCGCGCGGGCGCTATTGAAAGACCCGCCGATTTTGATTTTGGACGAGGCCACGGCAAGCGTGGACACGGCGACGGAGAAACTGATCCAGGAAGCGCTGGAACGGCTGATGGCGCAGCGCACGAGCTTCGTGATTGCACACCGACTTTCCACCGTGCGCAATGCCGACCAGATTCTCGTGTTGAAAGCGGGCCACGTCATCGAGCGCGGGACGCACGAGGAATTGATGGCAGCGGATGGTTTGTACGCGAATCTCTGCCGCGTGCAATCAACTGCGGTGACGATTGAAGAGCGTTTGGACGAGATGGAAGTGGACGCGGCGGCGGGGTAAGGGGAAGGATGGCCCCTTAATCAACCGACTCACCGAGAATACTTCTGGAGAACGTCTTTAACTACGGCCGGGGTGAGCTCGTAGCCTTGGAGGAGGGGATAGCCTTCCCAACGAACGATGCCGTGCGGGTCGATGATAATGACATGCGGAATCCCGTGTACCCCGACCTGCTTTTTCATGCGCGCCTGCGTGTCCGTGGCCACGAAATAGTCGATCTTCGGGTTTTTCATTGCGTGGATCTTGTCCTCGGATTCGTCAGACAGTCCGATGACGACCAGTTTGTCTCCAAACGTCTTGTGGAGGTCATTCAATTCCGGTATGGCCATGCGGCACGGGCCGCACCAGGTCGCCCAAAAATCGATTAATACGAATTTGCCGGTCGTATCCGGAGTCTTGGAGAGCCAATGTTCCACGACGAGCTCCGGCGCTTTTTGGTTCAGGAACGATTTGGCCCAGAGTCGTTTTTCTGCCGCGATGCCCTGTCGTGGGACAACGGCAGCCGCGAGAATGGAAGCGATTAGTAAGGATTTTCGCATAGTAATAACGTCACCTTTCCAAGCGGCATTTCCCGTAAGACTCAGGCCCTGACAGTCGCTGACCATTCGGTCAGGCGAGCACTCATAGTATCGTCATTCACGACGCTGACAAGCCGATTCTGAGACTTTGCCTCGCTCCAAGATTAGCGATGCGTGCCTGACCGATGGCGTGGCGGATGAAGTGTACGAGCGGGTGCGCGCACAGTGTAACGAGACACAAATCTCGGAATTAACGTTTGCGGTGGCGATTATTAATGCGTGGAATCGCCTGAGCATCAGTTTCAGGGTTATGCCGGGGTCGGCGGATGAGATGCTGGGGTTGACGAAGGCGGGGTTGAAGTAGGGGAGGGAAAGAGGAGGAAAGAGGAGGAAAGAGCGAAAGCGGAGAGCGGAAAGATTCGGAGAAAACAACCGGAGCACGACAGAGACCGTTGCCGCAAACAACAGCGGCGTCTCGTCTGACTCGGCTTGACAAGCTCGGGGTGACAAAGTGGGGGAATTGAGTGGTGGAGGGAATGGCGGCGGGCGGGACGCCCACCCCACTATACGGCGTTGCTTGACATCGAATTCCGATAGTTGTATAGTGTGGGCACGTTCTTTGACAATGGGCACCCGCCTTTGCGAGACCGCTTTGGCGCGGCGCGATACCTATACGACAGGCATCGCGCCCTACAATCCTGGCTGAAGCTGCGGAGGGAGAGAGGGGACGCAAAAACATGTGTTTCTGCGAAACGAACCCGAATTGCACCCGAGTATTCTCATTTGTAACTTACACGGCATTATTGGGTTGTGACTGACGATGCGATTTTTTAATTCGGGTTCGTTTGGACGAAAACGAGGTTACCAGTCGCGACGCTGAGGTTGCTCCCACATTCCAGCTTGCGTCAGGCGTTGGCGGGGACGGTGGCGTTGCTCGGTGTTGCGGCGGGGATCTCTTCGAGGCCCAGGCGTTTCATGACGGTGGGGCGGAGATCGGAAACGAGTCGGGCGCTGTCGATGAACTCATCGGCGCGGTTCAACGGTTGCCCCGGGTTTCCCACGGCGATGACGGGGATGGATTTCGCCGCCGGATGTGTCTTGAGTTGCTGGAGCAGGGTGACCGCGTTCGGCACGCGCGCGTCGAGGACGATCAGCTCCGGGGTGTCACGGTTGGCGGCGTTGACGATCTCGGCGAGAACGGTGACGACCGCGCAAAGCAGGTGCGGATGAGCCAGCGCGTTGACAATGGGCTCGGCCAGCGTGGGGCTGTTCGTGCAGACGAGGACTTTCTTGAAGCCGCAGGTGGCGCGAATCTGCCGGGCGATATCCTCGAGAGCGGATATGCCCTTGGGGAAAAATTGGCGTGCACCGAGGGCCAACGCGTGCTGGACATCGCTGCTTGTGGCGCGGTTGGAAAGGACGAAGGCCGGGATGCTGCTCAGGTTGGGATCGGCGCGGAGATGGGTGAGGACCTCGAAGCCATCCATGTTGGGCATCATGATGTCGAGCAGGATCACATCCGGGCGGATTTCCGCGGCGCATTGGAGACCTTGACGGCCATCGTTGGCAACGGTGACGTTGAAGCCTTCGCGACGGAATTTCTCGTAGAAGATCCGCTGCAGATGTTGATTGTCCTCAATCAGCAACAGATTCATGGGGTGCCGTTCACCTCCAACAGATCCGCGACCTTGTCGAGGACGTTGTTGACCTTGAACTCGCCCTTGTTGATGAAGGCATAGTCATGCGTTTGGATTTCCTCCGACTGGCCTTCGTCGAGCATGATGCCGGAGATGATCAGCACCTGCATGTCTTTCAATCGCGGCTGTTGGGTAATGTAGCGCATGACCCCCCAACCATCGGTATCGGGGAGTTTCAAATCGAGCAGCAGCAAGTCGGGTGTGGAGGTTTGCAGTTTTGCGATGGCCTCGTTGCCCGTGACGGCCTCCGAAAGCTGGTACCCTTCTTCGCTGAGGGCGCACTTGAGCACGTCGCGAAAACTTTCCTCGTCGTCCACGATAAGCACGTTCTTCTTGCCCGTGGTAGTGGCGGCGCGCACGCGGCGCAACACGTCGCGCGGGTTGAGTGCGGAAGCGACGCTCAGCGGGGTGCCCACGCCGCGGGTCGAATCGTTGGAAAGGAAAATGGTGGGGATGTCCTTGGTTTCGGGCCTGGTCTTCAGTTCCTGGAAGACGGACCAGAGTTCCGAAGAGGAGTCGTGCGCATCGAGCAGAATCACGAGCGGGTGGAGCTTGACGGCCAGCGTCACCGCCTCTTCGCCGTCGCGCGCGGTGCGGACATTGTACTCGTGCGAGCCGAGGCCGGCAGCGAGGATGCGCGCGATGTCGGGGCGTTCACTGACGACCAGGACGAGGCGTTGGCTGTCTCCCGTGATGTCCGGCGCGGTCGTGCTGGCGGCGGCGAGACGAGTGCGCAGGCGCTGGATGCCTTCGATTTCCTCGAAGTTCTGGGGAATGGAGATGGTGATGGTTGTGCCCTTGCCGGGTGCACTCTTGATCTCCACGCGACCCGCGAGGACTTCGACCAACTGTTTCGTGATGTAGAGGCCGAGGCCGGTGCCTTCGTGGGAACGGTTGGCGGAGCTGTGTCCACTTGATAAAATTTCTCGAAAAGCCGGTCGAGTTTGTCGGCGGAGATTCCGATGCCCGTGTCCTGCACGCTGATCGCGAGCCGGGGAGAACCGGGAGCGGCGCCAGCAACGGGGTTCAGGTCCGCACAAATCGCGATTATGACTTTCCCATGTTCGGTGAATTTGATGGCGTTGCCGATGAGGTTGACAAGGATTTGTTTGAGCTTGCCGCGGTCGGTGCGGATGACGGCGTTGTCGATCAAGATGGTGGAATTGAGTTCCAGGCGCTTGCCGTCGGCGAGGGGCTTGAGTTGGCCGATCAATTCACCGACGAGGCCGCGCAAGTCGAACGACTCGAGGATCAGATCCGTGCGGCCGCTTTCGATGCGCGCGAGGTCGAGGAGATTGTTGACGAGGCTAAGGAGATCCTGGGCACTCTCGCGGATATAACGGACAGACTCCTCCTGCTCATCGGTCATCTGTCCGTAAACGGCGTCGAGGAGCAGTTCGGTATAGCCAATGATGGCGTGAACGGGAGTGCGGAGTTCGTGGCTGACGTTGGCGAGGAACTCAGCTTTGAGACGATTGATGTTTTCCAGAGAGCGGACCTGCTCCCCGGTGACATCTTCCGATTTACGTTTGGCGGTACTCACAGGGCTGCCGTTCCACGCGCGGTTGCGGGGACGCGATTGCGTCTGCAGGGGAGGGCAGACACCAAGGCGGTCGTCCGCGGCGCGCGACTACGTCGTGGTTGTGCTGCTGGTGACCGGGCGATCCAGTTCTTCCTGCAAGCTGACAGCGCCTTCAAAGAGTTCCGTGAACCCGCCGATGGCGGCGGCGATCTGGGGCGACTTCTCGAGGCAGAGCTGGCTGAGTTTGGCGCATTGGGCCGGGTTGCGCTGGGTCAGCTCGGCCATGGCCATGATGACGGCGACGTTGTTGTTGATGGCATGACGGACGGTGCGCAGGTTTTGGTACAGCGCTTCCATCTGGGTGTGCAATTGTTCCAACTGCTTGTCGCTGTGTTTGGCGACGCCCTGGTCAAATTCTGTTGCGGTCGTTTCCATATTTCCCTTTTTCCCCTAGTTTCATTGTTTGCTTCGTCTGGCCTGGTGCCACGGCAAGCTTCTTTTAAGCAGGTGATATGCCACGCATTTCCGCGGAATTTCGCTAGGACAAGCAAATTCCAGTGCTATAATAGAAACTTTGGGATTGTTCGGAATTCGGCGGTTTTGGCCATGTCCAAAGACTCTATCATTATAGCTGGTGCACGCGAGCACAACCTCAAGAATATACACCTGACTCTCCCCCGTGAGAAGTTAATCGTTGTCACAGGGTTGAGTGGCTCGGGCAAGTCCAGTCTCGCTTTTGACACGATTTACGCAGAAGGGCAGCGCAAGTACGTGGAAAGCCTCTCGGCCTATGCCCGGAATTTTCTCGAGCAACTCCAGAAACCGGACGTCGATTACATCGAAGGGTTGTCACCGGCCATCGCCATTGAACAGCGATTTGGCGGCAACAATCCGCGCTCGACCATCGCCACGACGACGGAGATTTACGAGTACTTGCGCCTGTTCTTTGCGAACATCGGCAAGCCGCATTGCTACCGTTGCGGGCGCCCGATCACGACGCAGACCACCAGCCAGATCGTCGAGCAGATTCTCAATTTGGGCGAGGGGGCGCAACTCATGCTCCTGGCGCCGCTGGTGCGCAGTCGCAAAGGTGAGTTTCGCGACGTGTTCGCCCGCATCAAGCGCGAGGGGTTCGTGCGCGCGCGTGTCGATGGCGCCATTCTTGACGTCACGGAAGCCGTTAAACTCGACAAGCGGCGCAATCACAGTATCGAGCTGGTCGTGGACCGGCTGATAGCCTCCGTGAAAACACGGGCGCGTCTCGCAGATTCCGTCGAGACCACGCTGAAGTGGGGCACGGGCTTGTTGCAGGTACTCTACCGCACCGCCACGACGCCCGTGACCGTGCCGTGGTCCGAACGCCTCTTTAGCAGCCAGAACGCCTGTCCCGAATGCGGCATCAGCTACGGTGAGTTCACGCCGCGGCATTTCTCGTTCAATTCGCCGGACGGCGCGTGCAAAACCTGCCACGGCCTTGGCACGAAACTGTTCTTCGATCCCGACCTGATCGTTCCCGACCGCACCAAATCGGTCGCGAATGGTGCCATCGCGGCGTGGCGTCGCGGCGGACGGCGGTTGATGATCTATTACAAGATGCTGCTGCGTGGTCTCTCCAAGCATTACAGCATCGATCTCGAACAGCCGTTCAAGGATTTACCGGAGAAGGTGCAGAAGGAATTGTTGCATGGCTCCGGCGACACGGAGATTGAATTTACCCATTGGCGCAAGGGCGCGTGGCGCAAGATGAGCAAGGTCTTCGAGGGTGTCATCCCGAACTTGGAACGGCTCTACGAGGAGACGGACAGCGAGTTCACGAAGGTGCGCCTGCAGCATTTCATGGTCGCGATGCAGTGTCCCGATTGCAAGGGCGCGCGGTTGCGGCCCGAAAGCCTGGCGGTCACGGTCGGTGACAAATCCATCATCGACTTCACACGCCTGAGCATCGAGGACGCGCTCGATTTCCTGGCGGGGTTGGCGCTAACGGAATTTGAAGAGCAGGTGGCTGGTGAGATCGTCAAGGAAGTGCGCGCGCGGCTGACCTTTCTCAAGAACGTCGGCCTGGCGTATCTCACGCTCGACCGCCAGAGCGACACGCTTTCAGGCGGCGAAGCGCAACGGATTCGGTTGGCGACGCAAGTGGGCGCTGGCCTCGTCGGTGTGTTGTACGTGCTCGACGAACCGAGCATCGGCTTGCACCAGCGCGACAATCATCGCCTGCTGGAGACACTCAAGGGGTTGCGCGATCTCGGCAACACTGTGATTGTCGTCGAACACGACGAGGACACGATTCGCGCGGCGGACTACATCGTCGATCTTGGTCCCGGCGCAGGATTGCACGGTGGCTATCTGGTCGCGGCCGGTCCAATCCAGACGATTCTCGACAGCCCGAAATCGCTAACGGGGCGGTATCTCCGCGGTGAATTGCAGATTCCCATACCGAAAACGCGCCACGCTCCGAAAAAGGGCTGGCTCATTGTGAAGGGCGCGAATGAAAACAACCTCAAGAAAATCGATGCGCGATTCCCGCTGGGTTTGCTTACGTGCGTAACCGGGGTGAGCGGGTCGGGTAAGAGCACGCTGGTGGACGACATCTTGCGCAAGGCGCTTTTCCGAAAATTCTATCGAGCGAAGGACCGGCCCGGCGCGCACGAAGCGATCCTGGGCCTGGAAGAACTCGACAAGGTGATCGTCATTGATCAATCGCCCATCGGTCGCACGCCGCGGTCGAATCCCGCGACCTACACGGGCTCGTTCAACCACATCCGCACGTTGTTCGCTCAATTGCCGAATGCGAAGGTGCGCGGGTACGGTCCCGGTCGGTTCAGCTTCAACGTCAAAGGTGGGCGCTGCGAGGCGTGTCAGGGGGATGGGATCATCAAGATCGAAATGCATTTTCTACCGGACGTGTATGTGACTTGTGAACAGTGCGGCGGCAAACGTTACAGCCGCGAGACGCTGGAGATCACCTACAAGGGACGGAACATTGCCGATGTCCTCGACATGACCGTGGACGAAGCGGAGGTCTTCTTTCGGCCGGTGCCGAAGATTCGTGACATTCTCCAGACGCTGCAGGAAGTCGGGCTCGGCTATCTCAAGATCGGCCAGCAAGCCACCACGCTGAGCGGCGGTGAAGCCCAGCGCGTAAAGCTCTCCACTGAATTGGCCAAGCGGGCCACGGGACGGACGCTGTATATCCTGGATGAACCGACCACTGGCCTGCATTTCGCCGACATCGCCAAGCTGCTGGAAGTGCTCAACAAGCTCCGCGACGCCGGCAACACGGTGCTTGTCATCGAACACAACCTCGACGTCATCAAGTCCGCGGATTGGGTTATCGACCTTGGCCCCGAAGGCGGCGACGCCGGCGGTCGGATCATCGCCGAAGGCCCGCCCGAAGAGGTTGCCCAGAATAAGAAGTCGTACACCGGCCAGTTTCTGAAACACGTCCTGGCGAGGGAGGTGGCGGAAAACTGAGGCCGAGTTTGGACGTAACGTGAATATACTCTACCCCAAGATCGCCCTGCGGAGTTTACCTGTGATGTTTGGCTTCGCCGTTATTGGAGCTTTGGTGGCTGGACTGTACGGCATGCTCCACGATCAGATTACGTACACTATTTCGCCGGAGTACTTTACCAAGTTGAAATTCGCGCAGTTCCATTACGCCAATTTCGGATTCCCGAGACGAGTGTTTGTTGGAGAGGTCGGTTTCCTGGCCACGTGGTGGGTGGGATTCTTTGCCGCTTGGTTTCTTGCCAGGCTTTCTGTTCCCAAGTGGCCAATAAGGCAGGCGTTTCAATATACTCTAGCTGGATTTGGCATCATTTTTGGGAGTGCAATGGTCGCAGGGATTATTGGGGGCGAGCTCGGATACTATCGCCGTTCCAATCCTGATTTTAGCGGATGGCAGGATTATGCTGTCATGAACGGAGTGCGCGATTTGCCGGCGTTTGTCAACGTGGCCTACATTCACAATGCGGGTTATCTCGGTGCTCTTGTGGGTTTGATTGCGGCGCTCGGTTACCTTAAATGTAAAAAGAGTCAAACCTTGCCGCGCGGTGAACAATCTGCCAATAATTGCGTCTGATGGGGTGGATGAAAAGACTGCGGCTTATAGTGGCGTTGTTGTTTGTTGGCGGCGCGGTGAACCGTGTCGCGGCGGCGACACCGGATGAGAACAGACTTTACCGCGTCGCGGAGGCGGCATTTAAAGACGGGCTGAACGATCTCGCTGAGCGGCAGTTTGCGGAGTATCTGAAGCAATTCCCTGACTCGGAGCGCGCGGATGAGGTCGTGCTCGATTTGGCGCAGGCGCAATTGAATCAGGGCAAGTGGTCGGACGCGGCGAAGACGCTGCAGGAAGCACTGGCAAAATGGCCGACCGAAAAGCGACCGGACAGTTTTCGGTTCTGGCTTGCGGAAGCGCTGGTGCACGGTGAACGATACGGCGAGGCGGAGCAGCGCTACGCGGAGGTCATCGAGAAATACCCGCACAGTGCGTATCGACCACAAGCGCTGTACGGGCTTGCGTTTGCGCGGTTCAAGCTGGGCCGGTTCGGCACCGCGATGGAGGCGCTGGATCAGCTCGACAAGCTCGGTCCGAAGGCGGATTTGGCGCAAGAGGCGGAACTCCTCCGCGGCCAGACGCTTCTGGCCATTCAGAAATTTGAACAAGCTGACATTGTCCTCGGCAACGTCGTTGCCAAATATCCCAACACGCGTGTTGCGTTCCGCGCCAGTATTTGGCTGGGTGATTCGCTCCTGGGCCGTAGCAAGTTCGACGAGGCGGTGAAGCGGTACGCGGTAGTGATCGACGCCTACAAATCCAGTCCAAACAAACCCGTCACCGGCCAACTGGCTGCGGAGGCGTGGCGCGGCCAGGGCTGGGCCTATTGGCGAGAGGAGAAATTCGACAATGCGGCGGAGGCCTTTGCGCAGGCGCTCGCGCTCGCGCAGGAGCCGCCCTTGAAGCGCGAGGCGATGCTCAAGCTGGGCGAAGCGTATGTCCGCAGTGGCAAGTTGGCCGAGGGCGTGGGGAAGTTGAAGGGCTATTTGCAGTCAACTCCGAGTGACCCGCTCGCCGACGAGATCCAGATGACCATCGGCGACCTGTTTTTCGTTAGCAACGATTTCACAAATGCGCTGCCCGAGTATGTGAACCTGATCGAGAAGTATCCGCAGAGCGCGCTGCTGGCCAAGGCGAACTTCAGCGCGGGCTGGTGCGCGTGGAAGCTCAACAAGATCGCCGAGGCTCTCCCGTATTTTCGCCAGGCTGCGACTCTCGCGAAAGATCCCACCGTGGCGGCGGAAGCGCTCTTCAAGGTGGGCGACGCCGAGTTCGCGCTCGGCCAGTTTGTGGACGCCATCACCGATTATCAGCGGCTCATCAGCACGTATCCCGACACGAAGCTGATCGACCTCGCCATGTTCCAACTCGGCCAGGCATATCAGCGCACGCATAACGCCGAAGCGGCGGTACACGTGTTCGAGTCGCTCGTCCAGCAGTACTCGCAGAGCGAGCACGCGGCGGAATCGCAGTTCAACATCGGCGTCATTCTGAGCGGGACGGGGAAGGAAGCAGATGCGCGCGTGGCTTACGCAGCGGTGGAGAAGAAGTATTCGCAGAACGAATGGGCCACGAAAGCCAGCCTCGCCATCGGCGAATCGTTCTATCGCGAGGGCAAGTACGACGAGGCGGCGGCGGAGTTCGAGAAGCTGATGGCCACCGCGCCGAATACGGAACTTGGCCAGCGCGCGTTTTACAATCGCGGCTGGTGTTACGCACAGAAAGGGCAGGCCGACAAGACGCTCGCCGATTTTGGCGAGTTTGTGAAAAAGTTTCCCGAGTCGTTACTCGCTCCCGACGCGCGGTTTTGGATTGCCGACTACTACCTGAAGCAGAAGGATTACATCAAAGCCCAGGAGCAGTTTCAGTTGCTTGTGAAGAATCATGCGACCAGCAAGCTGGCGGACACCGCCCAGTACATGGCCGCGCGCGCGGCTTACCTGCGGCAGGATTACACGCCGGCCATCGAGCTTTACGAAGCACTCTTGAAGAATTTCCCCGACTCGGGATGGCGCTGCGATGCGCGCTTTGGGGAAGGGGACGCCTTAAGCGAAAAGAACCAATTTGGCGATGCATTGCTCGTGTTCGATTCGCTCACGAAGGATTTTCCCGATTGCTATCTGGCACCGGAAGCGATCGGCCGCAAAGGCGATATGCAGTTCACTCTGGGTCGTTTTGAGGACGCGATTACGAGTTATCGCAAGGCGTTGGATGCCGCGCGGGAAGGGGATCCCGCCTTGCGTGACCAGCTCTATTACGGGATTGGTCTCTCGTACGAAAAGGCGAACAAGCTTGACGAAGCGTTCGAGTGGTACAGCAAGCCGGTGTACGAACAAGCCGCCGTCCCGGATCCGAACACGCCCCCGGAACGTTTCTGGATGTGCAAGGCCGGGTATGCCGCCGGTACGATCAAAGAGCGCCGCGAACAGTGGCGCGATGCGATTATTCTCTATCAAAGACTTGCGGATCTGTGTCCCGACATGAAAACCTTATTGGAACAGAAGATTCGGAAGCTGCGCGTGGACCACGTGATCTTGTACTGAGTACGGAAAATGCTTGGTTTATCGTTGAAAAAGGGTCGTTTCTAAGGTAAGCAAGAGGAGGTAGCATATGCTGGAACTCATGACAAAAGGCGGTCCGCTGATGTGGTTCATCCTCATCAGCGCGATTTTGGCCATCGCGGTATTTTTTGAGCGCCTCTTTCACTATCACCGCGCGCAAATCCACACGAACGATTTTGTAAATGGCGTCCTCAATTCCCTCAAGCGTGGGAATGTCAGTGAGGCCATCAGTACCTGCAAGGAAACTGCGGGCCCGGTCGCCCAGGTCGTCATGGCCGCAGTGGTGAATCACGATCGTTCCCGCGAAGAGATTCGCGAAGCGGTTCAGGACACGGCGCGCACGGAGGTGACGCGGCTGGAGCATAATTTGCCAATCCTCGTGACCATCGCGCAAATCACGCCGTTGCTTGGTTTTCTCGGAACGGTCTGGGGAATGATCCAGGTGTTCAAAGTTATCGAGAACACACAGTCAACCACGGCGGGGCAATTGGCCGGGGGCGTGTGGCAGGCGCTGCTGACCACGGCGGGCGGGCTCGTCGTCGCAATTCCCAGTTATATCGCCTACAACTATCTCGTTAGCCGCGTTCAAAACCTGGTGCTCGACATGGAAAAGGCCGCCAACGAGACCGTACAGTATCTGGCACGGAAAGAAGAAGGTGGCGAACAATCGAGCAAAGTGGTGGCGCTGCGATGACGTTCCGGACACATTGCCAGATTTCAAAGGGATTGGTGGACGCCGCTCCGCTGGTGAACGTCGTGTTCCTGCTGCTCCTTTTCTTTGTTCTCAATTCTCCGTCCGTTATGGTGCCGGGCGTCAAAGTTGACCTATCTCCCTCCGCCATGGGGTTGACTGCCATGTTCCCATCACTGGTTGTCACCGCGGCGCGTGATGACCTGCTGTTTTTCAACGATCAGCCCATCACCATGGACAAGCTGGAGCAAACGCTTCGGGATGCGGTGCAACAGGGGCACGGTCATGAATTGATCATCAAGACCGACCAGCAGGTTTCCCACGGGACCGAAATGCAAATCATGGGGGCGGCAACGCGGGCCGGTATCACGACGGTTAATATGGCCGCCCGGCCCGAGGCAGCGGCGACGGGCGCTCCAAACTGAGTTGCCATGAAGCGTGGCCCCAAGCTGTCCTTCGCACAGGGGCAACTGCTGCTCTGGATTTTGGCCGGCTCCCTGGTGGCCTTCGGCGCGATGTTTGTTTTTTTCCGTGTTTCCGGTGTCTCGCTGGCCACGGCTCCCCGTGAAACATCACGCGTGCTGGTGATGCCCAAGGCAAACCAGAACCCCTTTTCCTCCAGTGACCCGCGGTACGTTATCGCCGATGTGTTCGACCCGAGCCTGATGACCCTGCCCAGCGCGCACGGGTTTTCCCGGGGGATGTGGCGCCAAAAAATAGTACCCACGCAGCGTAATCTTGGCTGGAACGAACAGCCGGCCTTTCTCGCTGACAGGCCGATGGATGCGCTACGTTCGTTGTTGGAGCCGACACCGGTGGATGCGGCCGTGCTTTCCGCAGCCGAGAAAACGCCTGCGCTTTCCGAAGAGTCGAATGACAACGAAGCAATCGAGCCGCCGATATCGATCAATCAATCCGTCCTCCGCGTCCTTAGCGCGCTTGAGGACCGTGGCGTCACCTACCTACCGCCGTTGCCGGTCATCACCAGTTCTGGACCGATTCGCCCCACACAAGTTCGTGTCGGGGTGGGCGCAGACGGGCTGGTCCTCTACGCGGTGCTTGACCGCTCGTGTGGTGACGAAGCCGTGGACGCCCAGGCGCTGGCTCTGGTGCAGCAGATTCGCTTCGAAGCGGAACGTGACAGCAGCTCGACCTCAGTGACTTGGGGTGTCCTGCGGTTTTTGTGGGCCACGCAGGGGGCTACGAGTACGAATGGCGAGAGCACAGTGGCGCAACATTGAAGTGCCCGCACCGCGGCCAGTTTTTTTTCCTGTCATTCACACACTTGGAGATTGTCTTGGCTCTCACCAGTCGGTATGAATGTGGCAGCGAGCGGATGCAGCTCCGGGTATCGTCGGAGCCAGGGTGTGCGTCCATCTAATACAGAGACAATTGGGAAGTCGTTTGGAAAACACGGAGGTTCTCCACCATGGGCATGTGGATTGGTCGGAATCGTAAAGCCCGCGTAACATACGGATTCGATGACATCGCGCTGGTGCCAGGCACTGTCACCATCAACCCCAACGAAGTCGATACGAGTTTTCAACTCGGTTCGCATAAGATTCGCGTGCCGATTCTGGCAAGCGCGATGGATGGGGTCGTGGATGTGCGTTTTGCCGTCGAAATGGGCAAGCTCGGCGGGGTTGCCGTGCTCAACCTGGAAGGCGTGCAGACGCGCTACAAAAATCCGGACGAGGTTCTCGACAAGATCGTCAATGTCAGCAAGGAAGAGGCGACGCATCTTCTGCAGCGCATTTACACCGAGCCGATTCAGGAAGACCTTATTGCCGCACGCGTCAAAGAAATCAAGGATGCCGGCGTAACCTGTGCCGTCAGCTCGATTCCGCAACGCGCCGAGCGTTTCGGGGCCATTGCCCAGGAGGCAGGTGCGGACATTTTTGTGGTGCAATCCACGGTCTCCACCCTGCGGCATCTTTCCAGTGAGTACAAGACGCTCGACCTCGCGGCCTTCTGCAAAACGCTGCGCATCCCCGTCGTCATTGGCAATTGCGTGACCTACAGCGTGACGCTGGAGTTGATGCAATGCGGGATGGCAGCCGTTCTCATCGGCATTGGTCCCGGTTCGGCGTGCACGACGCGGGGCGTACTCGGCCTCGGCGTCCCGCAGGTGACAGCAACCGTCGATTGCGCAGCGGCGCGCGATCACCACTTCAAACAAACGGGCCAATATGTGCCGATCATCACCGACGGCGGCATGAGTAAGGGCGGCGACATCTGCAAGGCGTTTGCCTGTGGAGCTGACGCCGTGATGATTGGTAGCGCCTTCGCGCGCACCAAGGAGGCGCCAGGCCGGGGATTCCACTGGGGAATGGCCACGCCGCACGCCAACCTGCCGCGTGGCACGCGCATTCGCGTCGGTGTGACGGGCACCCTCAAACAAATCCTCTTCGGCCCGGCGGAACTCGACGATGGTTCGCAGAATCTCGTCGGTGCGCTGGCGACCTGCATGGGGAACGTTGGGGCGCGCAGCGTGCGCGAGTTTCAGGAGACGGAAATCATCATCGCGCCTGCGATCAAGACCGAGGGCAAGATCTTTCAAACCGTGCAGGGCGTTGGTATGGGCAGCAAGTAAGCCGCATGTCCCGTCTCCCGAAACCCCAACCAAAAAGAACACAGTCCCGGCTGGCGATTCCTGAAAACATCGTCATCCTCGACTTTGGGTCGCAGTATACACAGGTGATTGCGCGGCGAATTCGCGAGTGCCAGGTCTTCTCGCAGATCCTGCGCTTTGACACCCCGGCGGCGAAACTCCGGGCTCTGAAACCACACGGGCTCATTCTGAGTGGCGGACCCGCAAGCGTTTATGGCAAAGCTGCGCCACATTGCGACCCGGCGATTTGGAAGCTCGGCATTCCCGTGCTCGGCATCTGCTACGGGATGCAGTTGATGGCGCACCAACTCGGCGGTCGCGTCGAGAAAGGCGACAAACGTGAATACGGCCACGCGGAGCTGGAGATCACGGGCGATTCACCGTTGTTTGCGAAGTTGGATTCCCGCCAGAAGGTTTGGATGAGTCACGGCGACAAGATGACAAAGGTGCCGGACGGTTTCCGCCCCGTTGCGCACAGCCAGAATTCTCCGTACGCCGCCATCGCCAATTCGCGCCGCCGCCTCTTCGGCATACAGTTTCACCCCGAAGTCCATCACACGCCGAACGGGAAGCAGATCGTTTCGAACTTCGTGCATGGCGTCTGCGATTGCGGTCGCAACTGGACAATAAAGTCGTTTATCGACCATGCGATTGAGGAGATTCGCGGAGTGGTGGGCACCGACCGGGTGATTCTCGGTTTGTCGGGCGGCGTGGACTCCAGTGTGGCAGCGGCTCTCATTCACAAGGCCATCGGCGACCAGCTCACCTGTGTGTTCGTCAACAACGGCCTCTTGCGCAAGTCGGAAGCGGAAGGCGTGCGGGAGGTATTCGGCAAAAACCGACACATGAAGTTGCATTATGAAGACGCCACGGGCGTATTCCTGCGCAAGCTGCGCGGCGTGACCAATCCCGAACGCAAGCGCAAGATTATCGGTCGCGCCTTTGTGGAGGTGTTTCAGAAGGCGACGAAGAAAGCCGGGGCGGCGCGCTTTCTCGCGCAAGGCACGACGTACCCCGATGTGATCGAGAGCGTTTCCATTGCGGGCAATCCCGCCGCGATGATCAAATCACACCACAACGTCGGCGGCCTGCCGAAGAATATGAAATTTGAACTACTTGAGCCGCTACGGGCGCTCTTCAAGGACGAAGTGCGCGAGGTCGGCGCGCAACTCGGTCTGCCACGCGAAATTGTCTGGCGTCAGCCATTTCCCGGGCCTGGCTTGGCCGTGCGCATCCTCGGCGCCGTGAGCCCGGAGCGATTGAGGATTCTACGGGAAGCCGACTGGGTCGTCATTGACGAGATGAAAAAGGCAGACCTTTACTACAAGGTCTGGCAGACATTTGCGGTACTGCTGCCCGTGAAGACCGTCGGTGTGATGGGCGACGAGCGTACCTATGACAACGTCATCGCCATCCGCGCGGTGGAAAGTGTGGACGGCATGACCGCCGACTGGGTGCGGTTGCCGTACGACTTACTGGCGCGACTTTCCACCCGGATCATCAATGAAGTCAAAGGTGTGAACCGCGTCTGCCTCGACATCTCCAGCAAGCCACCCAGTACGATCGAGTGGGAGTAGGATGCACCAGCAAGAGGTGATGGTGTTTCATGCGGGTCAGCCATCACGTGTGGTCGCCGGCCAACTCTGTCAAGATTGACCGAACGCGTCGCTGCTTCCAGTAGGTCGCGTCGAGGAAGATTCTGAGATGTTGCTTGGTGCGACTGATGGTCGTGTTTAACAATGCCTTACCGATGGGGTTGCTGGAGTCACTGAACCACGGATCATTTCCCTCCAGCCTGTCAGTATCAGATGCGCTGAACAATACCCAGTCCCACTCGCGGCCTTGTGCCTGGTGGGTATTCCAGACTTCCACCCGATCAAGGAGCGATGCAGATCTCAGCTTGTTGCGGATTAATTTCGCCTGCTTTCTGTATGGAGTCAGCACAGCAATGGTAAGATCACCTTGATTCTATTGCTCCTTCGCTCCGCAGCACCACTCCTTGACCCACTCGACAATCTTATCGGCCTCCGCGTCGTTTTGCCGTCTTTCGCGACCGGGTCTCTCCTGCGGTTCACAGTGAATACAGTCGATTGTGGTGTTCGTCTCCCCCAGTCCGGTCAGACCGATGTTATCGTACACGTGGCGATTCAGAAGGTCGGCGAGTTTTTGACCGAAACGGTATGATTCGGTTACAACCGGGAATGGGTTTCGCTCGTTTATCGGTACATGATAATTCTGCTGGACATGGTGTGCCGGGATGGGTATAGTCGAACCAGTTCTTTGACAAGTGAAAGCCTACTTCGCTAAAGATACGAAGGCCAAGAGCGGGTATTTTTGTCAAGGGAGGAAGGGGCGGAAAAACATGTGTTTCTGCGAAACGAACCGGATTGATTTCACTCGCAAAACATGGGTTAAATCGTTGTGCCAGAAATAAATAGAGCGGAAGAAGTCGAAGATTACAATGCGGTTCGTTTTCCGCAAAAACGGCATTGCCGAGGAGAGCTGCTGTTACCGCCAAGGCGCCAGCGTCATCTGGACCGTGCTGGAAGGTCTGTCGAACTACGGCACCACCCGGCAAGCGGCGCGCTTGCTCTACAACCTGACTGTCTAGTAACATCCCATTCGCATGAAAACCCTGCGTTACGATCAGCCTGATTTCGACCACGCCGTTGCCGAGGCGTGTGCGGCGTCGAGTCTCTTCGACCCGAAAATCGAAGAGTGCGTACGCGCCATCATCGACGACGTGCGTGCTCGCGGCGATGAGGCGCTAGTGGATCTGACGGAGCGATTCGACAAGGTGCGGCTGATGGCGTCCGAGTTTCGCGTCGCCGGCAAGGCATCAAAACCCAATCCGGATTTGGCGCGGGCGATTGCCGTTACCCACAAGAACGTCGCGGCTTTTGCCAAACGGTCGCTACGCAAGGACTGGTCGATGCGCAATTCGCAGGGCGCGCGTGTCGGGGAAAAATTCGACCCGCTGCAGCGAGTGGGCATTTATGTTCCGGGTGGTACGGCACCGCTGGTGTCGACCGTTTTGATGACCGCTACGCTGGCGAAAGTGGCGGGTTGCCCGGAGATTGTCGTTTGTTCGCCTCCGCCGATCAATCCCGCCTTGCTCTATGCAGCCCGAGTTGCGGGTGCGACAGAGGTTTACCAATTGGGAGGCGCACAGGCCATCGCCGCGCTGGCGCTGGGGACACAGTCTATCAAGCGGGTCGTCAAGATTTTTGGTCCGGGGAATGCCTATGTCACCGTCGCGAAGAAACTTCTCTTTGGACGCGTGGGGATCGATTTGCTTCCGGGGCCGAGTGAACTGCTGGTACTCGCCGATAACACCGCTGAACCAGCGTTTATCGCCGCCGACCTGCTGGCGCAAGCGGAGCACGGCAGCGGCTTTGAACGGGTCTGGCTTGTAACCACGTCCGAGAAAGTGTTGGCAGCAACACAAACGGAGATTCAGAAGCAGATCCACAGACTGAAGAGGGATGAGTTTGTGCGTCGGACACTCGACAGGGGCGGCGTTTGCGTTCTGGCAAAAGACCTCGTACAGGCCATCGCGATCACAAATCAGTTTGCGCCCGAACATTGCGAGCTGATGGTGAAGAACGCCCCGAAAGTGTTGCGCGCGATCAGAACCGCAGGCGCCATTTTCCTCGGTCCTTGGACGCCGACGGTGGTGGGCGATTACCTTGCGGGGCCAAGCCACGAAT
The DNA here is from genome assembly GCA_003152315.1 of Verrucomicrobiota bacterium. GTDB lineage: Bacteria > Verrucomicrobiota > Verrucomicrobiia > Palsa-1439 > Palsa-1439 > Palsa-1439. Next base: position 51,124 of record PLZV01000020.1, on the reverse strand, counting down.
TGCCAACAGACGGCGCGGGCGCGGCCTTTGCGGGGTTAACGGTAGATCAGTTTCAACGGCGGACGAGCGTGATTGAGCTTTCTCGCACTGCGCTGGCCAAATCCCTCCCCACGTTGGAAGCGTTCGGTGAGGTGGAAGGATTGGACGCGCACGCCGCGTCGGCGCGGGTCAGGTTCCGATGAGCTACATCCGCCGGCAGGTTGAGCGGATGAGCGGGTATGTGCCCGGGGAACAGCCGAAGGTTGCGGGCCTTATCAAGCTCAATACCAATGAGAATCCGTATCCGCCATCGCCAAAAGTCCTGGAGATCCTGCGTGGGGCGATTGATGGGAAACTGCGGTTGTATCCAGACCCGACGTCCTCCGCATTGCGCGTGAAACTCGGCAAGATTCACGGGTTTGACCCCGAACAAATTATCATCGGCAACGGGTGTGACGATATTCTCAACCTTTGCGTGCGCGCCTTCTGCGGTGAATGCGAGAAGCTGGCGTACTTTTGGCCCAGCTATTCGCTGTATCCGGTGCTCGCAAACATTCAGGGCGCAACGCAGGTCGAACTGCCGCTCGATGAGAACTTTCAGATTCAGGCACACACGCCGTTATTGTCAAAGCTTGACGGCGTGAAGCTGGTATTCATCACGCAACCGAACGCGCCGAGCGGCGGATGGCTGCAGCGTGTCCAATTACAGCGGGTGATTGAGGAGGCGAGGGGAGTCGTGGTGATCGACGAAGCCTATGTGGACTTTGCATCGGAACACTGTCTCGATCTCGTGAGTGAATACGACAACGTGATCGTCGCGCGGACGTTTTCCAAGGCGTTTTCGTTCGCGGGCATGCGTGTCGGTTGGGCGGTCGGTTCGGGTGAATTGATCGCTGCGCTCAACAAAGTGAAGGACAGTTACAACGTAAGCCGCCTGAGTCAGCTCGGTGCGGAGGCGACATTGGAAGAGTGGGATTACTTCCAGCAGAACGTGAAGAAGATTTGTGCCACGCGGGAGCGGACGAGCGCGGCACTCGCCAAACTCGGTTTCTTTGTTTATCCTTCACAAACGAACTTTGTTTTCACGAAGCCGCCGGTGCCCGTGACAGCAAAGCAGTGGTTTGACGGACTGCGAGCGAAGAATATTCTCGTGCGCTGGTGGGACGCCGACCGTATCCGCGATTTCGCGCGGGTCAGCATCGGGACGGATGAGGAAATACACAAGTTTCTGGAAGCAACGAAGGAGGTTTGTGAAGAAGCGAAGCGCTAAGGTCGTACGCAATACGGCGGAGACGCAGATTTCGTTGGCCCTTACGATTGACGGCAGCGGTAAGTCGAAGGTGTCGACGGGCATTCCATTCTTCGATCACATGCTCACGCTGCTGGCGAAACATTCGTTGTGCGATTTGACAGTTATCGCGAATGGCGACGTCGATGTGGACGCGCATCACACTGTCGAAGATATCGGCATTGCGCTCGGGCAGGCATTCGTGAAGGCGCTGGGCGACAAGCGCGGGATTCGGCGGTACGGCTGGGCGCTGGTGCCGATGGATGAGACACTAGCGCAGGCGCGCATCGCGCTGGATTTCAGTAATCGACCGTTCCTCGTGTTTGAGGGGAAGAACTGGAGTCGCATCGCCAATGTTTCGCTCGGACGGAAGAAGGAATTCCGGGTCGGTTTGGTGAAGGAGTTTTTGCAGGGTTTCGCCAACGAAGCGCGCTGCAACTTGCACGTTGACGTGTTGCGCGGCGACGAACCGCATCACGTTGTGGAAGCAATCTTCAAAGCGCTGGCAAAGGCACTCGATATGGCTTGTCAGCGCGACCCACGTGTCAAAGGCGTGCCGAGTACGAAAGGGAAGTTGTAACTGGAATCACTCGTAACGGAGTGATTCGATGGGGTCCAGGTTTGCTGCCTTGTGCGCCGGGTAGGTCCCGAAAATAACGCCCACGACCGAACAGATCCCGAGCCCAAGCACGATTGAATCAATCGGGACGACAGTCGGAATCTTCATGTGCCACGCGAGGGCGTTGCCGCCGAGGATGCCGAGCACGACACCGATCACACCGCCGATTTCGCAGAGCACCACCGCTTCCATGATGAATTGCATCATGATATTCCGTCGCTTGGCGCCGACGGCGCGGCGGATGCCGATCTCGCGGGTGCGTTCGGTCACGGAAACCAGCATGATATTCATGATACCGATCCCCGCGGCGAGCAAGGCGATCGAACTGACGACGCCGACACCGATGCGCACGGCCCGGGTGAAATTGTTGAACTGCTCGATGAGCGAGTCGTTCGAGTAAAGCTCGAAATCATCCTCGGCGCCGGGCGGGACTTTGCGGGCGACACGCAGAATACCGCGCACTTGCTCCACGGTGTCGTCGTAGCTCGCCGCATCGCGGGCTTGGACGAGAATCGTCAGGCTCATCGTGCGTCGACCATAGCGGTTCAAGGCCGTGGTGATCGGAATGATGGCGAAGTTGTCCTGCTCACCCTCGGTCGCGCCGCCCTTGGCTTCCAGCACGCCAACGACCGTATAGTGGATGCCATTGAGCAAGAGTCGCTCCCCGACTGGCGAACCGAGAGGGAAGACAGTCCGCGCCAGGGTGTCGCCGAGTACGCAAACGTCGCGAGCGTTGTCCACATCGCCATCGACCAGTCCGCGGCCTTCGGCAAGGCTCCAGTTGCGGGCGGGGAAACTACCCACGGTTTCGCCGAGCAATTGGACGGTCGGCGGAGTCTTCTTGTAACGTGTCTCCACCTGGCCACCCCAAAAGTTCCCTTCGATACCGACATTGACGGCGAGTGTGGCCTTATTCTGCACTTGTTGGCCGTACGCGAGCGAGATGTCCTTGCGGCGCCGGTACTTTTCCCAGCTCATTGGGCCTCCGAATTGGATTTCGGGCCATTTGCGGACGGCAAATGTCTGACTGCCGAGCCGGCTCATGTCGGTTTCCACCCGGTTCTTGAGCACGCGCATGGCGGTCATCACGACGATGATTGAGAACACGCCGATCAACACCCCGAGCAACGTCAGCGCCGAGCGGAGCTTGTGTGCCGCAAGGGCGTTGATCGCCATCGTGAAACTCTCGACGGTCTCGGCGAGTAATTTGTCTGGTTTGTGGAATTTCATTCGCTTCGCAGCGCATCGACCGGGTCCAGGCGCGCGGCCCGCCACGCCGGCACAAAGCCGGAGACCAGCCCGGTCACCAACGATACGAGTAACGCCATGCTGACGATGGTCAGGGACAGCGTGGCGGGCAGGAGCCAATGTTGCACGGCCAGCGTCAAGGGCCACGCAATGCCCAGGGCGATCAGCCCGCCGAGCATGCAGATGCTGGCTGCTTCGATCAGGAACTGCAACAGGATGGTGCGCCGTTTGGCGCCGATGGCCTTGCGAATGCCGATTTCCCGGGTGCGTTCCGTCACCGAGACGAACATGATATTCATGATGCCAATACCGCCGACGAACAGCGACAGGCCGGTGACCAGGAGCCCTATCACGGCGATCGTAGCCGTTTCCCGATGGAACATCGCCACGATCTGGTCTTGTTGATTGATCGCAAAATCATCGGGCTGACTGGGGGTGAGATGGCGAACGCGATGCATTGCGGAGCGTAGTTCTTCGCGGGCTTCGTCGAGTTCGACGAGGGCCCGGGCCTTGACCTGGATTACGATATCGGGATTGCGGCGGAACGTGGTAATCAGTTGTTTCAGCGGGATCATCACCCGATTGTCGGGGCTGATGAAGCCGAGGATCGTCCCCTGTTTCTCCAGCAAGCCGATGACTTCAAAGGATTGGCCGCCGAGTTTGACCTTCTGACCGAGCGGCGATTCACTTTGGAAGAGATTCGTGGCAACTTGTGCACCGAGCACGCAAACGGGGCGTCCGCCAGCGGCATCGGCCGCGGAAAGAAATCGGCCGGCCGCGATCTCGGAACCGCTGGTGACCAAATACGCTTCCGTGGTGCCACGGATGGTTACGCTGTTCGCGCTCTGGTTCTTGTATTGAACGGGTGCCGATACGTCTGAGCAAGGGGCAACGGCGTCGGCGAGGCTCAATTCGTTGGCGAGGGCCTCAGCTTCCTTGACAGTGATCGGGCGGCGCTTTTGTGCGTTGAGCCAATCCGCTTCCGTCGCATTGATCCAGCTATCGCGTTGCACGTAAAACACGTCCGCGCCGAGAGCCGAGACACTTTTCAGGAAAGCGTTGTTTAATCCTTCAATGGCCGCGCTCATGAGGGTGACGGTGACAATCCCGATCACGATTCCCAGTGTGGTCAGGATGGAGCGAAGCTTGTTGCCGCGGATGGCGCTCCAGGAGATGCCCAGGCCCTCACGAATTTCAGTGAACAGGTTCATGGTTTCCGTCGGGCGTACGTTCATCGCTGGCGATCAGGCCGTCGCGGATGCGAATGACGCGGCGCGCCTGTTTGGCAATGTCCTCTTCATGGGTGACCACGATGATGGTGTTGCCCTGCCGTGACAACTCCTCGAACAAAGCCATGATTTCGGCGCCGGTCTTCGAATCGAGATTGCCGGTGGGTTCGTCCGCCAGGAGGATCGAAGGCTTGTTGACCAACGCGCGGGCGACGGCGACGCGCTGGCGTTGACCACCGGATAGTTCGTTGGGTTTGTGATGCATCCGGTCGGCAAGGCCGACCTGCGTGATGGCTGCGAGCGCGACTTTTCGTCGTTCGGCGGCAGGAAGGCCGGCGTAGATCAACGGCAACTCGACGTTGTGCAGCGCGTTGGAGCGCGGCAAGAGGTTGAACGTCTGGAACACAAAGCCAATCTCGCGGTTGCGGATCTCCGCCAGTTGATTGTCATTCATCCGGCTGACGTGACTGCCGTTCAACTCGTAGGTACCCGAGGTAGGCGTATCGAGGCAGCCGATCAGGTTCATTAAGGTGGATTTGCCGGAACCGGATGGTCCCATGATCGCGACGTACTCGCCGCGCTGGATTTCCAGGGAAACGTCACGCAACGCGTGAACGGTTTCGACGCCCATTTGATAGCGCCGCGAGATATTCTGGAGACGAATCAGCGCCACGATGGTTTTCCCTGGCTCCTAATTGACGACGCTGCCCTTGCGAATCTTTTTGCCGTCATCCAGGTCGCGGTTGATGGCCCGGTAGCCCCCGGAGACGATTTCCTGTCCTTCGGCAAGACCGTCGGTGATCTCCCAGTAATTGTCGTCGGAGATGCCGATCTTTACGGGCAGCGTCTTCACATGATCACCTTCCACAGCGAACACCACCTCGGACATCTTGGAAGATTCCCTGAGTTTCTTGTCGGTTGCGGCTGAATTGGTGGCGGCCTGGCTGCTGGAGTTGATTTGATTGGTGGTGGCGCCCATGGTCTTCGTGGTCGACTTTGGCGCGCGGGTAGTGACGCTGGCGAGCGGAACGGTGAGTACATTTGTCCGGGACCGTGTTTCGATTTCGGCGCTCACCGACATGCCGGGGCGAAAAGCTTCATTTTCATCAATTCTGATGCGGACCTCGAATTTTGTGGCGTCCTGCGATTGGCTGCTGGATGCGGCGGCACTGGTTGCCGAACTGGAGCCTTTGGAGGAATTGGCGATATCGGTGACCATGCCGGTGAACTTGCGGTCGCGAAAGGCATCGACTTCGAGACGCGCTTTCTGGCCCGGGTGGATCAGTACCACATCGATTTCGCCGACGTCGACGCGGGCCTCCATCTGGCCCAAGTCCGAGATGGTCATGATTTCGGTGCCGACGTTTTGGACCGTGCCGAGGACGCGTTCACCGAGCTGCGAGTTCAATTTACTGATCGTGCCGGTGAGCGGGGAGGCGATGGTGGTCTTGGCCAGTTCCTCGTCGGCGCTGGCCAACAAGGCGTGGGCCATTTCGACCTGATGTTCGGCGTTCGTGAGTTGCGCCAGGGCGATGTCATAGGAAGCCTGGACCTGATCAAAATCGGAGAGAGGGATGAGTTTCGCCTCAAGCAATCCCTGACTGCGCTTGAAGTCGGCCTGGGCCTTCCGCAAGGTCGCGGCAGCGGAGGCCTGGCTGGCGATGGAGGATTTGTAACTGGCCTCGGCCTGGTTGCGGGCGGCGATATAGACGTCAGGTTTGATTTTCAGGATCAAGTCGCCCTTGTTGACGGACTGACCTTCCTTGACTGGCAATTCGGTAATCTCGCCGCTGACTTCGGGGCTGATCTTGACCTGGACGACCGGTTGGATGCGGCCATTGGCGACCACGATTTCCGTGAGGTTGCGCCGGGTGACTTTTTCCGTCTGCACGGTGATGGGTGGTTCGCGACGGCGGAAAGCGAAGAACCAGATTAACACGATGAGAATGAGTCCGCTGACAACGAAGATGAGGATGCGGCGTTTCCGAGTGATGGCCATGTTGATTCTTTCCGGGCGTTGAGCTGGCTTGTCCCGCGTGTGTGGAGGATATGTCCGCCGGGGGTGGGTGCAAGCAAAATTGTCGGCCTTTGGGGAGCGGTCATCGTGAAGCGAATTTACGGCTACAGAAATTTTTGCGTACGGCTGGTGGAGCGGCCCCACGTGCGGGGCAGGGGAAGTGGCGCGGCGGGAAGCTGGCCTTCCAACGGTTTCCACTCATCCTCGTAAATCAGATCGAGCATGGGCTCGGGGATCTTGTCCATTTTGATTTCCATCTCGCGCTGCGGGATAAACGGGCACTTGGGTTTGTCGCCGACAAGATAGGCGGCCTGTTTTTCGAGCAACAAACGCGTGCCGGTCTTGACGCAGCGCTTGCCGTAGCGTTGTTCCACTGCCTCCAGCGCGTAGTGCAGTTCGCGGCGCTTGAACTCCACGTCGTGATTGAAGAAATTGGGCTCCAATCCCAACGACTGCAGGTTCCAGAAGTTGATGCAGACCTGGCGGATCGGTTGCTCCTGGTGCGCAGTAAGTTCCCGGAATAATCGCTCCACCTGCGGATTGATGAGACGCGGTTCGAACTGCGCCGTGGGGAATTTCACGCTGGCGCCGTTGCCTTCGTGGTCTTTGAAGCGCACGTACACGCCCACCTCGCGGGCTTTGAGGTTTTCTCGAAAAAACGTCGTCACGACCTTCTCGGTCTGGTCGAGCAGGAACAGCAGAGCGGTTTCATGGTCCGGCTCGTCGTAGGGCAGGGTGGTGGCGCTGCCGATGCAGGTGCGCGGCTTGTGGGCCAGCGACAAGCGTTCGCGCAGTTGGCCGCTGGAGAGCAGCCACAATTCGAGGCCGAAAAATCCGTAGCGTTTTTCCAATAATCCCAGCGGCAGTTCCGCCACGTCGCCGAGCGTCCAAATGCCCAGCGCCCGCAGGGAACGCGCCCGTCGAGTGGCGATGCCTGACAGTTTCTGGATGGGAATGTTATGGAGAAATTCGCACTCCTCGTCCTCTGTTACTTCGCGGAAATTGTCGGGTTTGCAACTTTCGGTCGCCAATTTGGCCAGCCAGCGCGAGGAACCGAGTCCCATCGATACCGGCACGCCGACTTCCTCGATCAATTCGCGCCTCATACGTATGATTAATTCCGCCGGGGTACGGCAACGAAACACGCTGGGCGAATCGGTGAAGTCCATGTACCCCTCGTCGATCGAGGTGGGCACGAGCAAGGGAGTGTAGTAGCGCACGTGTCGGAAAATTTCCACCGACAGCCGCCGATACTCGTCGTAGTGCGGACGCACCAACACGCCGTCGGGACATTTGTGTTTCGCCTCGAAACACGCCATACCCGTGATGATGCCGTAGTCCTTTGCGAGATAGTTGGCGGCAATCACGATGCCATCGCCGCGCCGTCCTCCACCTACGAATACGGGCCTCTTCTTCAGCTTTGGATCGAGCGCCATCTCGCAAGAAGCGAAGAATGAATCACCGTCGACATGAAGGATTCGTTGAGGTCGCAGCGGCATACCGCACAAATGTGTGGTATTAGGCGGAGACTGTCAAGCCAGCGATTCCCGCTTGGCTAATCTTGATTTCCCAATTACAACTCTCGCGGCCAATCCCATGCATATCCAAACGCACATCATGTCGGGCTGGTGTCTGGGAAATTACGCGAAGCTCACGCCGCGCGAACGATTCTGTTGCATGTTGGCTGCAAGCTGGGCGGATTTGGATGGACTGGGGATGCTGGCGGGGCCGGAAGTATATTGGAATACCACCACAAGCTCTGCCATAATCTTTCGTTCGGGCTGCTTCTATCGGCGGTTCTTGCGTTGTTTTCGGGACGGCGGTGGAGGGCCTTCATCGTTTATCTGGGACTATTTCATCTCCATCTAGTGATGGATTATTTTGGATCAGGTCCGGATTGGGGTTACTACTACCTCTGGCCTTTCTCAGATTGGTACGTGGAGAATGCGCATGCATGGGAATTCCAGTTATGGCAAAACTTCCTGACCGCTTCCGTGTTCCTCGTTTGGATGCTATGGATCGCGGTGCGCGATGGCCGCACCCCGCTGGAAGTCATCATGCCATCCCTCGACCGTCAGTTAGTGCAGTGGCTGCGTCAACGATTTGGCTGGAAACCAAGTTAAGTCGGTCTACCTAGCTACCGTGGGTGCGATGGGGTTTGGCACCGGCATTATCCACCATCAAGTGAAACGTCGTGCCGGCGTGGTAGGCGAAGCGCTTGGAGAGCAGGGACTCGATGCGGTCGGGGAGCGGGCCGGTCAATTCTTCGATCTCGTCGGCGCGGATGCGGACGGTTGGGTTGAGACCGTGCTTTGGCGGAAGAAGATCGGCGAGAAGATCGGCCTGGGCGATGGCAGCTTCGCCGGACGTTTGGTCGGCGTGATAACGGCGCACGTCAAAGTTCAGCGGAGTGTCGGACGGATAATTGGCGAACGTCGCGGCGCGCTGGCGCGTGCAATGCGACGTGTCGTCGAATTGGACAAGGCAGTGGAGCGGAGGCTGTAGGTATAGGTCCGCGACCACTGTATAGTTTGATGGAAGATCCTTCGCTTTGCTCAGGATGACACCACTTGGGAGTGACCAGACGAACGATTTATTGCGTTCGGCTTCGACGTTGAAACGCTGCCGCATCAGGGATGCGACAGCGTCGAGCACGGAGTCCTTCGTAATCTTCACAACGACTTCAGGCAATCATCGAGCATCGTGTGCAACTGCCCAACGGTCTCGGGCGTCTCGTCGCCCATGTGCGCGAGGCGGAAGCTCTTGCCCTTGATGGGACCGTAGCCGCCGTCGATGAGGACCTTGTATTTGTCCTTGAGAGCCTTCTGCAACTTGGAGACGTCGATATTCTTGTTGTTTTTGACGCAGGTCAGCGTGACAGATTCGTAGCCCGCTTTCGGGAACAGTTCGAAGCCGTTCGCTTTGGCCCAGTCGCGGGTCTTCTGCGCCATCTTGCGGTGGCGTGCGTAGCGGTTATCGAGCCCTTCCTTCGCGAACTGGTCGAGTTTGAAATTCAACCCGTAGATGTGCGGGATGCTCGGTGTCGACGGCGTCATGTTCTTGTCATGGTTCGCCTTGAATTCGAGGAAATCGAAATAGTATCCCCGCGCAGGAATCGTTTCGGCCCGCTTCAACGCGCGGTCGCTCACGGCAAACACGGCGAGGCCCGGTGGCATCGCCCACGCCTTCTGCACGCCCGCGAGCAGCACGTCGATGCCCAGCGCATCGGTATCTATCTTCAGAGCGGTCATCGAGCTCACGCAGTCCACGACGAACATCACGTCGGGATATTTTTTCACGACTTGGGCAATCTCCGCGAGAGGGTTCATCAGACCGGTCGAGGTTTCATTGTGCACGAGCGTGATGGCATCGAACTGCCCGGTCTTCAATTTGGCGTCGACCATTTCCGGCAGGATTGGCTGACCCCACTCGACCTTGAGCGCCTCGGCTTGCTTGCCACAGCGTTGGCTGACATCGAGCCACTTATCAGAGAACGCGCCGCAACAGCAGTTGAGCACTTTCTTGGCGACAAGATTGCGCACTGACGCCTCCATGACGCCCCACGCTGACGAAGTGGAAAGGAAGACGGGGTTCTTGGTGTAGAGCACCTGCCGCAGCTTCGGCTGGATGGCCGCGTACAGATCCTGGAACCCGCTACCCCGGTGACCGATCATGGGCTGGCTCATCGCCTGGAAGGTGTCCTCGCTAACCTCCACAGGGCCAGGGATAAACAACTTTATGTGCGGCTTGGTCATGGGCATATTCCTCTCTTTTCTCGTGACAAACGGGGCAAACCAATGAGTATAATGTTTCGCACCAAATCTCAACCCTTTATTGCGAGCGAGAGGCCTGCCAATGCCAAAGACCCTGAATGTGGGAATGATCGGCTACAAATTCATGGGCCGCGCACATTCCAACGCGTGGCTGAAAGCGGATAAATTCTTCGACCTCAAGGCCCGCCCAATCATGAGGGTCATCTGCGGGCGTGACAGGACGGGGGTAATGAATGCCTGCCACCGCTGGGGATGGAACCAGTTTGTGACTGATTGGCGCGAGGTCATCAATGATCCGACCATCGACATCGTGGACATCAACACCCCTAACGACACGCACGCCGAGATTGCCATTGCTGCCGCCAAAGCCCGCAAGGCGATCCTCTGCGAAAAACCTCTCGGCATGGATGTGAAGCAGGCACGACAGATGGTCGACGCGGTGAAGAAAGCCGGGGTCGTCAACATGGTTTGCCACAACTACCGGCGGATTCCCGCGATTGTTCTGGCAAAGAAGATGATCGCCGCGGGCGAACTCGGCAGGATTTACCACTATCGGGCGCGCTACGCACAAGATTGGATTGTTGATCCTAACTTTCCACTGGTTTGGCGACTACAGAGCAAAATCGCCGGCTCGGGCACGCACGGCGATATCAATGCCCACATTATTGATCTCGGTCGCTACCTTGTCGGCGAGTTCAGCGAGGTGTGCGGCCAGATGGAAACGTTTATCAAGGAACGGCCATTGCCAGGCGAGTCGAGCAAGAAGGGCAAGGTCACTGTCGATGACGCGGTTATGTTCATCGGTCGCTTCGAGAATGGGGCGCTCGCCAACCTTGAAGCCACGCGGTTCGCACTCGGCCGCAAGAACGGCATCCAAATTGAAGTGAACGGCAGCAAGGGGTCGCTCGTTTTCGATTTCGAGGACATGAACCGGCTGAAGTATTACAACGAGGCCGACCCGGATGATCGCCGTGGTTTTCGCGACATCCTGGTCACGCAAGGCGGCGGGGTGCATCCCTACGTCGGCAATTGGTGGCCGCCGGGTCACATCATCGGCTACGAACACACCTTCGTCCACACGATCGCCGACTTTATCAACGCGGTGGCAGACAAACATTCTGTTCAACCGACCTTCGAGGACGGCCTCGCAGATCAGATCGTGCTCGATGCCGTCGAAAAATCCGCCAAAACGCGGAAGTGGGTCACCATCGGAAAGTGATTGAATGACCTGGAGTGAAATATTCGGGATCTTCACCAAGCCGCTGTTTCAATTGGGGCAGACATGGGTCTCGCTGGCGACGATCGTGGAGTTCACGGTTGTTCTATTGGCTGTTGTCCTCTTGTCGCGGCTGGTTCGCCGCGTCTTGCGGACGCGTGTGCTCGCACGCACCAAGCTCGACGTCGGCCAGCAATATGCCATCGCGCGGATTGTGGGTTATATCGTGCTGGTGCTAGGGATGCTCATCGGCTTGGAAACGGTGGGCGTGAACCTCAGTTCCCTGGCGGTCATTGCGGGCGCGCTGGGCGTTGGGATCGGGTTCGGGCTTCAAACCATCGTCAGCAACTTCGTCAGCGGGTTGATCATTCTTGCCGAACGGCCGATCCAGGTTGGCGACCGTGTTGATCTTGGCAACAACACCGTGGGGAAGGTCGAACGCATCGGCGCCCGCGCCACGCATGTTCTGACCAATGACAATATCATGGTCATCGTGCCAAATTCTGAGTTCATTTCTGGCCGCGTTGTCAATTGGACGCACATCGACCCACGTGTGCGCTTTCGCATCAGCGTCGGGGTAAGCTACGGCAGTGATCCGCACCTGGTGGAAAAACTTCTCCTCGAAGTTGCCGATGCCAACCCGAATGTACTCAAGAGCCCTGCCCCCGGGGTGGTCTTCAAGGAATTCGGCGAAAGCTCGCTCAACTTTGAACTGCGAGTGTGGTCGTCAGATATGGCGCACCGGGCGGGCTCACTCGAAAGCCAGTTAAACTTTGCTATCTGGGACAAGTTTAAGCACCACGGTATTGAGATTCCGTTCCCCCAGCGCGAACTCCACCTCAAGGAGCCTGTCCGCGTCGAAGTCAAGTCGATGTAGACCCGGAGTCTGTTTCTGGCTGTGCTGGCAGGCTTTCTGAAGGGACGAACCTCAAAGAAGGAGCGCAGCCGCAGGTGATTTCACCGAGTCGTGAACGGGGCATTTTTGGTTTGTTTCATGCCTTTTCCCTTACGGCTGCGCCCTAATCAAGATAACGTCTTAAAAGAACGATCTCACGCTGAAGAGCAACAATTTGCTGAACCACAGGTGACTGCGCCTGCAGTCTCACGAGCTACTATCGACCAAGTCCTGGGTATTTGCAAGTGACTGACGCTTCGCGTTCAGAAGGTCCATCGTGTCTCCTCTTGTGATTGTTTTACACACCTTGGACAGAAGCAAACAGGTCAAGGGCGGCGCATCAGGTGTTTTCAGAAAAGATGCCGTGTTGTAACCGATTCACCTTGAAGTACCTGCATAGTGTGGTGCGTACGGTCGCATGAAGTACGGTTTATTTCTTGCTAAACAGAAACCTGCTGCAGCCCTTCAAGGAGGGGGGGCGAAATGAAGGACAGATTAGAAAACAGAAACCCTCTCGCTGAATTGATTCGGTCGCAGCGAGAGGAGATTGAAAGATATCGTTGGATCGAAAGCGAGAAGGCAGGTCAGGACATCGGCTGGAAGCGCGCCAGCGAGGAATGGGGACAGAGATATTTCGTGACCTGGAAGCGCGCTCTTCGTGACCAAGGTATCCTGCATCCCTTGTTCGAAATCCTCTGGTCCCAGCAACAGGAAATCGAAAGCTACAAGTGGATCGAAAGCGAGAAGAGGGGCCATGATATTGGTTGGAAACGGGCTGTGACGGAATGGCAGGACCGGCATTATGGTGAATGGAAGACCCATGTGATGCACGGCAGTCCTGACGACCCTGCGAATGCGAGGGTTGTGGTGACCTCTTCGGTGTCCAGAAAACCCAAGCGCGCATTTTCGGAAGAGCATCGCCAGAAACTTGCGCTGGCCATGCAGGCCTGGCACGGGAAAAGGAAAATCAGGGGCGGGGGCCGCATGTAAGCCACGTGGAGCGAGTCCCGTCCGAAGGCCGGTGAACCGATGGACGAGGGCAGCAGCCAGATCGTCAACACTACAAATCACGGGCGCCTCGTGCCGCAAGCATGAGGCGCCCCTTTTGCTTTCCGTTGCCTGATTGACTGCGCGGCTCAGGCCTTGCCGCCGAAGCTCACGTAATCGTCCAAATCGAGCAGGTCGAACCAGCCAAGGATGTCTTCCCGATCCTTGCTGAGTTTTGCCAGCACACCGGTGTAGAACTCGCGCGTGTCCACGTCGTTCGGCCCGCGTTGATCCGCAAACGCGCTCCATTGCGCGATTTGCCAGGGTTGGGGCTTGGTGGTGGAGTTGGCGCTGATCCACGTCAGGATTTCGCTGTCGCTTTTGCCGAGCGCCAATTGTTTTTTGAGGTCGTCGCCCTTGATGCCCGCAAACTCCAGGACACGTTGGTCGAGCGGACAATCGTAATTGTATTCCCCGTTCTTACCGACCAGCAGCGCCCGGCCCTTGTCGAGGCAACGGGGGAGGATGGCGTAACCACCAAGCCGCACACGCGGGCTGCGCGGCGGACGTTGTGTGAGATCGAGAGAGTAGATGGTCTTGGATTTCATGTGTTGTTCTCCTGTTTCGTATGGGATGTGTGGTTATGGCGATCGGTTTCAGAAAGAAAAAGAGCGCCCCGAATTGGGACGCTCTTTTCGTAAACTTTCGTTCGGCTGTCGAATTAACGACGGCTGAACTCGCGCTTGCCGCCGCGACCGCCGCCACCACCACCGAAGTCGCCACGAGGACGCTCTTCACGGGGTTTGGCTTCGTTCACGGTCAACGCGCGACCGTCCAATTCCTTGCCGTTGAAATCGGTGATGGCCTTGGTGGCCTCTTCCTGCGTGCCCATCTGGACGAACGCAAAGCCGCGGGACTTGCCCGTGAATTTGTCCATGATGAGTTCGCAGCTGCTGACGTTGCCCGCCTGTTTGAACAGGTCGAGGATGTCGCCCTCAGTGGTATTGAACGATAGGTTGCCTACGAATAGCTTGGTAGCCATTAGTTTGTTTATTCTTTCTGCTGCGGAAGGAGGTCTCAGTGACTGTTCCCGTTTTCGGGTTTCGGACTGTCACCGAGCTACGAGGCCTGACTGACAATCTACCAATCTCACTGCGGACTGCATCTCTCTGCTAGCGGTTCACACGATACATCAAAGCGCAGGAATATCAACTACTACTTGCGACTTTCTCGGAATGAGAGAAACAGCACGCTGTAATATATTGCGGCTGTGTGGTTAGCGGCTTCAATTACGGGTGTTGCGAGGCCGGCAGCCAACCGAGATTCTCAAAGCGCAAGTACAGCTCGCGGCAGGCCCAGGCATCCGTGGCCGCGTACAGTTGTTGTTTTGGCGAGAGGGTCGGTTGCGACCAGTTCGACGTTTGCGGGCCTTTCGTGATGCGGCCGCCGAGAAACAATCCCGTCAGGTTGCGCAAACCCGTTTGCGCCATTCCACGGTGCTTGGCGATATCGCCAAGATCGACCACATTTTCCGGCTTGAACGGAAACAGCTTTTGCAGCTCCGAGAGATCCCGCGCCAGGGCCACGCCCGCCTTGATGATCTGCGCGTTTCCGAACACCTCCGCCAGTGCGTGCGAACAATCCAACCTGGCGAGTTGAAAAAGGTGTACGGCGTGTCCCGTCGCGACCTGCACGAGGCTGGGGGCATGGAACTGACCTTTGCGAAACGTCGGACGGGTCTCCGTGTCGAATCCCACCACGTGCTCGCAGCGGATCTCCTGCAAGGCGCGGCGCAGCTGGTCTTCGGTCTCAATGAAATGGATCGCACCGCGATACCGCACAATCGGGAGTTGCATCAATTCCTCGTGTGGGATCGTGCGACGCGTGGCCGATGTCGTTGTGGATTCGTGCTGTTCCATGGATGGACGGAATGACCCGGCAACCTCCAACTTACTTCATCAGCCTGACGAGCGTCTCGCCCATTTCGGCGGGCGTTTTGGCGACGGCGATGCCGCAGGATTCGAGGGCCTTGATCTTGTCCGCGGCGGAACCGCTGCCGCCGCTGATAATCGCGCCGGCGTGGCCCATGCGGCGGCCTTTCGGCGCGGTCGCCCCGGCAATGAACGCCGCAACGGGCTTGGTGAAATTGTCCTTGATCCAGCGCGCCGCCTCTTCCTCCGCGTTGCCGCCAATTTCGCCGATGACGATGACGGCTTCCGTCTGCGGGTCGGTCTCAAACATTTCCAGTAGATCGATGAAGTCGAGGCCCTTGACGGGATCGCCGCCAATGCCAATGCAGGTGGACTGGCCGAGGCCGCGCGAGCTGAGCTGCCAAACCGCTTCGTACGTAAGCGTGCCGCTGCGGGAGATCACGCCGACCGGGCCGGTCTTATGGATATAACCGGGCATGATGCCGATTTTGCAGGCCCCCGGGGTAATGATCCCCGGGCAATTCGGGCCGATGAGCCTCACGTCCGTGCCTTGCAGTGCGCGTTTCACGCGGACCATGTCGAGCACGGGAATGCCTTCGGTGATCGCGATGATCAACGGGATATCCGCGTCCGCCGCCTCGAGGATCGCGTCGGCCGCAAACGGGGCGGGCACGAAGATGCAGGAGACATTCGCGGCTGTCTCGCGCACGGCCGCGCTGACGGTGTTGAACACGGGAATTTTCTGCGAGTCGAGTTCAATGGCTTCCCCACCGCGGCCTGGAGTGACGCCACCAACGAGCGTCGTCCCGTATTTGAGACATTGCTCGGCGTGGAATTTACCGGCGGTGCCGGTGATGCCCTGGACGATCAGCCGTGTGTTCTGGTCGACCAGGATGCTCATGGACGCACCGTGGCGTGTTTCTCATGGACGATGGCCATCAGGCCGCCGATGCGGAAGCTGGAGTTCTTCCATTGGAAGGTCTCGACGGAGGTATCATGCAGCGCTTCCTCGTATTCCTGCAGGTATCCATCGACTTCGCTGTCGGGAATATCGACCACCAACGGGTGCTGGACGTTTTCGTAGTAAAGATAGAGTTTCATGTTCGGTTACTTCGCGGCCTGGACGATCTTCTGCGCGGCATCGGCCATCGAGTCCGCGGGAATGATGGCGAGGCCGCTTTCTTTCAAAATCTTTTTACCCAATTCGACGTTGGTGCCTTCGAGGCGGACGACCAGCGGCACGCTGACGTTCACCTGCTTGACGGCAGTGAGGATGCCATTGGCGATCACATCGCATTTCATGATTCCGCCGAAGATATTCACGAGGATGCCCTTCACGCTCTTGTCGGACACCAGAATCTTGAAGGCCTCGGTGACCTGTTCGGGAGTCGCCCCGCCGCCGACGTCGAGGAANNGTACTTGATGATGTCCATCGTGGCCATCGCGAGGCCCGCGCCGTTGACCATACAGGCGATGTTGCCGTCGAGGCCGATGTAATTGAGGCCGAACTTGCTGGCCTCGACTTCGCGCGCGTCTTCCTCATGGATGTCGCGCATGGCGAGAATGTCCTTGTGGCGGAAGAGGGCGTTGTCGTCAAAGTTCATCTTCGCATCGAGGGCCATCACCCGGTCGTGCTGGTCGATGATCAGCGGATTGATCTCAATGAGCGAGGCATCGGTTTCCATGAATGCGCGGTAGACGCCCAGGATGAGATTCACGGTGGGCTGCAAATGATTGCCACCAAGACCGAGCGCATAGGCGATCTTGCGCGCCTGATAGGGCTGCATCCCGATCGCGGGATCGACAGGCTCCTTGAGAATCTTTTCCGGCGTCTTAGCGGCGACAGCCTCGATGTCCATGCCGCCTTCCGTGCTGGCGAGGAAAGAAGGGCGCGCGATCGTGCGGTCGATCAAAATGCTCAGGTACAGTTCGCGCTTCGGCATGCTACCCGCTTCCACGAGCACTTTGCGCACTTCCTTGCCCCGCGGACCCGTTTGATGCGTGACGAGAACCTTGCCGATGAGTTCGCGCGTGGCCTTCAGCACTTCTTCCGGTGTTTTGACGATCTTGATGCCGCCTGCCTTGCCGCGTCCGCCGGCGTGGATTTGCGATTTGACGGCAAAAACGTCTGCCTTCAATGACCCCGCGATCTTCTCCGCCTCTTCCCGCGTGAAGGCCACGGCGCCTTCGGGCACGGGTACGCCGAAACGACGGAGGATTTCCTTGGCCTGGTATTCGTGGATATTCATGAAGTTGTCGGCTCCGTCTCAGCGCTGGTCGATAGGTATGACCTTGAGCCCTTCCGGGCCCGTGTATTCGCTGAGCGGGCGGATGAGGCGATTGTCGGCGAGTTGCTCAAGTACATGCGCCGTCCAGCCCGCCATGCGCGCAATGGCGAAGATCGGCGTGAACAGGTCGGTCGGGATGCCGAGACTGTAGTAGACCGTGGCGGAGTAGAAATCGACATTGGCATTGAGGTTCTTTTCCTGCTTCATAATCGAGGCGATGCGCTCGCTCATGCGCAGCCATTTCGGCTCGCCAACTTTCGCGGAAAGCTTCTCCGCCAGGCGCTTCAAGTGCGGCGCGCGCGGGTCGAGCGTCTTGTAGACGCGATGCCCGATGCCCATGATGCGCTTCTTGTTGGAGAGCGCACTGCGGACATAATCGTCGACGCGGCTCTCATCGCCGATCTCCAGGAGCATCTG
This sequence comes from Verrucomicrobiota bacterium, assembly GCA_003152315.1. Taxonomy (GTDB): domain Bacteria; phylum Verrucomicrobiota; class Verrucomicrobiia; order Palsa-1439; family Palsa-1439; genus Palsa-1439. The sequence continues at coordinate 33,237 of PLZV01000020.1, read as the reverse complement.
AATGACGCCCTCGTTGGCGCCACCATGCAACGGACCTTTCAGCGTGCCGATAGCGCTCGTGATCGCGGAATACATGTCCGAAAGGGTGGCGATGGTCACGCGCGCGGAAAACGTCGAGGCGTTGAAGGCGTGCTCGGCGTGCAGCACAAAGGCCATGTCCATCGTCGCGGCGGCTTCGCCACTTGGCGGCTCGCCGTTGAGCATGTAGAGAAAATTGGCCGCAGAATTCAGTTTCGGCGATGGCGCGACAGGTGGTTTGTTCGTACGAATACGATGGAAATAGGCCGTGATGACCGGCAACTGCGCTACCAACTTCACGGCCTTGCGGCGGTTGGCCTGTGGCGTGTTGAGGTCGGCATCGGGATCGAGGGTGCCGAGCATGGAGACGGCGGTGCGCAAGACGTGCATGGGCGGCGCGTTTCTGGGAATCAGGTGCAGCAGGTCGACGACCGCCTTGGGCAGAGGCCGGGCGGCGATCAGTTCGCTTTCCAGTTGCTCCAGTTCCTTGCGATTGGGCAGTCGGCCGTCCCAGAGCAGATGGATGACTTCCTCGAAACAAACGTTGCCCGCCAACTCGTTGATATCGTAACCGTAGTAAATGAGCTGGCCGATGTCCCCGCGCACGTCACCGATGCGGGTTTGGGCCACCGCAATTCCTTCGAGACCTTTTGTGACAATGGGCATGTTTTTTTCCTCGCCAAGTGCGATTGAACCAACTCACGGAGGGCGTCACGGATTGACAGCCACACTTCTCACGCCGCACAGTTAATCTATGGATGCGGGCCCGCAGCGTCAAGGAAAAGCCGAATTCATTGCGCCAACGTGTACGCCGCGCGCGGTGTGTCCATTTATCTTGAAACTGTACGACGTTTCGTGCGACTTTGCGCGGACAAGGAGGGTCCCTTTTGCGTTTGGCAAGCCGATCACTTTCATGGATCGTTCCGGTTCTCGGGTTGGTCTTCGCGGGCACTACGTTCGCCCAGCCGACGACGCTGAAGGCCTATCGGTATGGGAATACCTACTACGTCGCCGTGAGCGATGTCGCGAATTACTACGGACTCGGGGCTGACGCGCGGGGTGTGGTTAATCGCGCCGAATACAAGACGGGTTTCGCGCAGTTGGAGATGGAGGCCGACCGCCGCGATATCCTGCTCAATGGCGTGAATCACTGGCTCTCCACGCCGATTCTGGCGATGCGCGGCAAGTTATGGATTGCCGAAATCGACGTGTTGAAGGTTCTGGACCCGGTGCTGCAGCCGGGACGGTTGCGAAAACCAGGAGCCGTTGTTCGGACGATCGTCATCGATCCCGGCCACGGCGGGAGTGACCGTGGCACACGCGGGAGGTCGAGCTTCGAGAAAATCATGACGTTGGATGTGGCGAAGCGTGTGGAGCGGGATCTTGCCGGCAGCGGCTTGCGAGTGTTCTTGACGCGGACAGCGGACACGACGGTCGCCCTGGAGGACCGCGTAGAGTTCGCGCGGGTGAAGGGGGCCGACTTGTATGTTAGCATCCATTTCAATTCGGGCGGCGGCTCAGCCGAGGGCATTGAGACCTATTGCACGGCACCCGCGGGCGCGAGTTCCACGGCGAACTTTTCCGGAAACGGCAGCGACCGCGACGCGGGCGGTGATCGCGATGCGGTGACGAATAATCGCCATGATGCCCCCAATGTCTGGCTGGCGCATTGCGTGCAGAAATCATTATTGCAGTCCACGCGGGCGCTGGACCGGGGGGTGCGGCGCTCGCGCTTCTACGTGTTGCGCTACGCCAACTGTCCGGCGATCCTGACCGAGTGCGGTTTTCTGACGAGTTTGTCGGAAGAACAGCGCATCCTGCGGGCCGATTACCGCGAGACCCTGGCGAAGGCGATTGCGGGCGGGATCGTGACGTACAAGAAGACACTGGACACGCCCCAAGGGCTTGTCGGAACATCGGACCGAATCAAATGAGAACGATCACACTAGCTGTCTGTCTGGCAACCTTCGCTTCCGCGTGCAATTACAGCCACATTGGACCCTCGATCACGACGTTCAACCGGGGGACGCCGCCCGTGGGCGATGCCGCGATTGAAGCGCAAAGTGGCCCGCTCGTTTTGAAGATCAGCCGGCACCTCGATACAGTTGTTCGCGGGCCAGACCCCGAAGAAGACCAGCTTCTGGTACTTACGGTCCGCAACTTTCGACCGGGCCAGAAGCTCAAAATTCCTTCGGAAAGCGTGACGCCCGAATTTACAGTAACCCGCTTTGAGCCAGGTTCGCGGGGTGATAGCTTCGTGGGCTACCTCATTGTGAGGAAGGTCACCCCGGATAAAGTGGACGCGTCTCTCCAGTTGGACGTCACGGCCCGTAACGCTTCCGGGTCCTACACCCAAACCGCCAAATTCCACGGCAATTACAGTTTTGTCTACCGAGCCCCTGATAAAGATGCGCCATGAAAGACCTGGTAGTTAAGACCAGCCAGCACACTGAATTCGTGGAAATCACGGAACAGGTGCAACTCATCGTTGACGGTGCTGGCATGAAAGAGGGCACCTGCGTGTGTTTCGTGCCGCATACGACGGCGGGGATTACGATCAACGAGAATGCCGATCCGGATGTTGTGACGGATATGATCTACGCGCTGGACAAGGCAGTGCCGTGGAAGGATCCGCATTACCGTCACGGCGAGGGCAACACGGCGGCGCACGTGAAGGCGAGCATGATGGGGCACAGCGTGCACGTGTTCGTACGTGGCGGCAAACTGCAATTCGGCACGTGGCAGGGGATTTACCTGTGTGAATTCGACGGCCCGCGTTCACGGAAGGTCTGGGTGTCGATTTTCCAATAACGGAAAGTCACGGTAATTGCGGCAAGAGAATGAATCTGTCGGCGGTTAGTGTGTAATTGGTCGAAGGACTTCCTTTTCCGGTCACCGTCAGGCGGATGGCGTGATTTCCCGCGGTCGGAAGGTTGGTCACGCCGAAGTCCACGAGCGGATAAAGATTGGTCGGCCAGTATTGATCGAGCGTGGCGCCGAGCGCATTGCCATCCCAAGTGAGATTCATCTGGGCGCGGTTGTTGGCGGCTTTGAACGCGAGCAGGAGGCGATACGCACCCGCCGGAACACTGGGAACCGTGAATTCGATGTAATTGCCCGCGCCCGTTCCATTGAGCGTTACCAATGAATTACCACTGGCGTTGGTGTCGGTGGACGACGAGGCGGTCGCGCCGTTGGTGACATAAGAAAGAGATTCGGCTTCAAAATTCAGTGGCGCTGGCGCGCTGGGAGGTGGGAAATGGAGACGGTAGAATTTCTTGTCGGCAAGGGGCTCGGTCGCGACGTTTTGCCAGTTTGAATTCGCGGCAAATGTGACATTGGAAGCGGTCCAGTCAGCCATGTTGGTTGACGTTTCAAAAATAAAATTGGTAATGCCGGCGTTCCAGGAAACAACCGCCTGATTATTGGTTGCGGAAATTCCCAATTGTGGATTCAGCAGAATCTCCGCGCCGGCGAGCATCACCGCGCCGGGTCCGTGGGGATCGTTGCTGGCGGGTTGTTGCGTGACGGTGTAGTAGGTGAAGCTATTGGTGAGACTCGTGCCCGGGCAGACCTGATTGACGACGCCATTGGTCGTGATGTAATGACAGAGGCCCGCGAAGGCCTTGCGGGCCACGGCCATGTTGGCGGGATCGATCCAGCCGCGATTGACCGCGCGGGCAATGCTGTAGGCGAACATGGCGGTGGAGGAGGTTTCCTTCCAGACCTCCGGGTGATCGAGCACCTGATGCCACATACCGTCCGTGTCTTGCACGGATTCGATGCCGGCGATGTGGCGGCTGAGGATATTCAGCAACATGGGGCGCGCCGGATGATTGGTTGGCATCACGGAAAGCACTTCCACCGTCGTCACCATGGCCCACCCGTTGGCCCGGCACCACTTGATGCCGTTGACAGAATGGCTGTCGTGATAGTAACCGTGAAACCAAATGCCGTTCGTGTCCTGCAGATAACCGGCCATGTTCATGACCTGTGTGGCCGCGTCATTCAAGTAATTGGAATTGCCGGTGTACTCATACCAGCGGACGAGAAACGGACAGCTCATGTACAGATCGTCCGCCCAAATCGTGTCGGAACTCGTCGGTCGCCAGAGCGTACTGTCGGGCAGGCGCGACTGACCGGTGCTAACCCAATTGGCGGTCGTCTGCGCGACAAAGGCCTGCAGATTGGTCATCGTTCCCGTGTGATGTTGCGCGCCCTCCAGTAATTGCGCCGTCATCGCGCCGCAATAATCCAGGCGGTCGATGGCCATGAACTCGCTCAAGGCAGTGCCGGCGTAGAAGGATGCCAGTTGAGCAGAGGTCGCATTGGTGACCGTGCTCTTCAGGCTGTTCAGCCACGAATAATACCGCGCGCAGATTAAATTGTGGTTGAGGACGAAAGTTTCAAAATTCGTATTGCCGGTTGCGTCCTTGATGTGGAGCATTCCATATAGCGAGACACCCCACTGGTAGGTCCAGGTAATGCCGGTCGGTTTTGTTGCCGATTGCGCTGCTGAGAGCGTTTTGGCCGTCGCGTAATTTCCGTCCGCCAGCGTTTTGAGTTGATTGCTGGCCACGAGCGAGATGACGGTGCGCATCGAAGCATCTGTCTGCCCGGACAGATCATTGGTCTGGGCCGCAGCGCGAATGGCAAAACCAGTCAGGAGAATGAGAGATCGAAGCTTTGCGGTATGACGCACCTGCTGGAACCTGGGCAACATTCTATCACACTTGCATAAAAATCAATTCGCTTTGCCATCAGCCGCGCAGACACGGCGATAGAGCGCTTCGTAGCGGGGCACGATGATCTCCGCGGAAAACTTTTCGCGGGCGCGATCTTGCGCCGCGCGGCCGAGCGCGGCTCGGCGGATTGGGTCTTTGATCAAACTCTCGACAGCGCGGGCGAAGGCGTCGGCGTCCAGTGAAGGCACCAACAGTCCCGAAACGCCATCTTCGACCACTTCCGGAACTCCGCCCGCGCGTCGGGCGACGCTGGGACAGGCAAAGCACATCGCCTCCAGAATGCTCAGGCAAAAGCTCTCCGATTCGGACGTGATCAACCCAAGGTCAGCGGCCTGCAGGTAGACTTCGATGTCGCTAACGTTTTTACGTACGACGACCCGGCTTTCAAGGCCGAGCCGTCGGACGATGTCAACAAATGGCGTGAAATCCCCGCCGGCGAGGATGACGAGTTTGAACGATTCTTGCGGATGAATGCGTGCGACGGTTTCGAGCAACAAATCGATGCGTTTCAAGGGACGAAGATTGGAGGAATGCAGGATGAGCACCTCGTCCTGCAAGCCGAGGTCGCGCCGCACCTCTGCTCGTGAGCGACGGGGTGGGCGGGGCGCGAAGAAATTGTGGATTACGTCGATTGGCGTATCCACCGCGAGCAACCGCTGGGTCTCCCGTTGCAGGAAGACAGACACCGTCGTTATGGCATCCGAGCAGGCGAGGGCGTGGCGGATCGCCGGTCCGTAACCCGGATCGCGGCCCAGCAACGTGGTGTCTGTGCCGTGCAGCGTGGTGACCACGCGCGGCTGTTGCTCCGGAGGTAGCATCGATCGCGCGAGAATGGCTGCGGTCGCGTGGGGCACGGCGTAGTGAACATGCAGAATGTCCAACTGATGGTCGCGGCTGACTTCCGCCATCTTGACGGAGAGCGGCAGCGTGTAATCGGGGTACTTGAACAGATCGTAGTCGTTGATGATGACCGGGTGGAAATGCAGGCGGGGTACGTTCGTCGCCAAACGGAACGGACGTTCGTAGCTAATGAAATGCACCTCGTGGCCGCGCTGCGCCAGTTCCTCGCCCAGGGCGGTGGCGAGGATGCCGCTTCCGCCCACCGATGGGTAACAGGTGATGCCGATTCTAAGTGGGCGTCCAGTCGTCATGAGAAATCAAAAGCGGCGCGGGTTTACGACGGGATTTCGGTATAGGCTTCATCGGAACGGTCGATTATATCACGTTTTACGAAGGTAATCTCGGGTGTTTCCTGCGTATGCAGATAGTCCTGTTCGCTGGCACCGGAGACATAGTGGGTGCAATGCACGACGGATTGCATCCAACGGAGCCGGGTGTCGCGCGCCGGGCTGACTTGCTCCTTAGTGAAAGGTGAAATCGGCAGAGTCACGAAACGATCTCCGCCCTCGTGAAGCTGGAAGGCGTTGTCGGAGTAGCGGGCGCGCACGATTTCGCCCTCGTACGGCACATCGACGAAGAACTCCTCGATGTCACACGCCGCGCGCCGGAATGACGGGTCGCTGGAGCGCACCACGCGGAGGCCGTCGAGCAGCTTTAAATGGCGATACATCTCCAGACAAAAGTCAGCCGCATTGCTGGCGGAAGTTTCCTGGAAGATATCGATGTGGCGGCGTTCGACGTAATTGGGCAATTGGAGCGCGGTGCGGGCCTGCCAGTCGGCGGGAATGCGTTTGAGGTAGAGCGGGGAGAATTTGCGTTGCAGCCTGTTCTCGAAGGTGAAGTTGAGTTGCGCTAGCTTGCCGGTCTTGCGATGACGCAAAAGAGTCTTCGTCTCGCGGGGATCGTGGTCGCTGTCGTGGTAGAAGAACACAATCTCGCCGCCGAGTTTGGCTTGCAGCCGCCGGGCTGTCCGGATTTTTGCTACCAGGAACCGCTTTGGAAAAAACCCGCACGGCTGCTGGCCGAAGCAAATGACGGGCGGTGTGCTCATGATATAGCCAACGCCTTCGCTGGCGGGTTTGTGGGACCGAGTGCAGTCTGGATGAGCACACTGAAAAGCACACAGGCCGCGCACCCAATAAAGTTGTACCAGAGATAGCTGATGCTGAGTGAAAAATAGAGGACGAAGACGAGGGTCTGGGCCGCCAACGCCGCCCAGAAGATCGCGGTACCACCGACCCATCGCAGAAAGAACGCCACGAGGAACAGCGCGAGGACTACGCCATAGAAAACCGACCCGATGATATTTACGGCCTGGATGAGGTTCTCCACGAGGTTTGCGAAAAGAGCGAAGGCGAGCGCAACCAGACCCCAGAGGAGTGTGAACCATTTTGAGGCGGTCACATAGTGCGCGTCGCTCGCGTCGCGCTTGATGATGTGCCGATAGAAATCGATCGTGGTCGTTGAACCGAGCGCGTTGAGTTCGGCAGCTTTCGACGACAGCGCGGCGGCGAAGAAAGCCGCGACGAGCAGGCCGATTACCCCGTGTGGCAGGTGATCCAGTATGAAGGTGATGAACACGTAGTCGGAGTCATTGGTTTTCGCGTGCGGATCCGCCGCCAGCAATGCCGTTTTAACGTCGGCGCGCACGGCCTCGCTGCGGTCGAGGGCAGCCTGTGCCTGCGCATGCGCTTCCGCCTCTGCTTTGCGGTCGCCAGCATGTCTGGCGTCGAGCCAGTTGTGAATCAGTTGCTCCTTCTCGGCGTGGATCGCGGCGAATTCCTGCTTGAGGGAACGCAGCCGTTCGCCCGGATCGTGTTTGGCCTGAAGGTTCCAGGCAGTCTCGTTGAAGAATACCGGTGGTCGTTCGAACTGGTAAAAAACAAAGACCAGAACGCCCAGCAGCAGGATGAAGAACTGCATGGGAATTTTGAAGACGGCATTGAACATCAGGCCGAGCCGGCTCTCGCGCAACGACGCGCCGGAAATGTAGCGCTGCACCTGGGATTGGTCGGTGCCGAAGTACGACAGGGACAGAAAGAGACCGCCGAGCAAGCCGGACCAGAACGTGTAGCGTTGCTTGACATTGAGCGAGAAATCCACCGCGTGGAGTTTGTTGAAGCCGCCGGCCACGGTGAGGGCGTCGGTCAGCGAGAGGTTCGACGGCAACCTTGCGAGCAAGACGACGAAGGCGGTCACCATTCCGCCAAAGATCACCGCCAACTGGTATTTTTGGGTGAGGGTGACCGCTTCGCTGCCGCCGCTCACGGTGTAAATAATAACCAGTAGCCCGCTGAGGATGATGGTGAGGTCGAGACGCCAGCCAAACACGGTGGAGAGGATGATGGCGGGCGCGTAGATGGTAATCCCCGCGGCGAGCCCGCGTTGCAGGAGGAAGAGCGCTGCACCCAGCAGACGGGTCTTGGTGTCAAACCGGTGGCCCAGAAACTCGTAGGCGGTGTAGACGTTCGAACGCCGGTACATCGGCAGGAATACCGCCGCGATGATGATGAGGGCCAGCGGCATCCCGAAATAGTTCTGCACGAAGCCAAGCCCGTCCTGATAGCCCTGACCGGGAGTGGAGATGAAGGTGATGGCGCTGGCCTGGGTGGCCATGACCGAAATGCCGATGGCGGCCCAGCCAACGTTCGGGTCGCCCTTCAGGTAGGCAGTGAGGTTCTGGCGGCCGCGCGTGCGCCACATGCCATAGACGGCAATTCCAACCATGCTGCCGATCAGGACCAGGAAATCGAGCGGGCTCATGAAAAAGTGACCGTCAACGCGACGAGGAGCCCTACCCAAATGGCAAAGGAGACGAAAACGAAAATGTAAACGTCGCGCCAGGTCTTGAACCACGGCAAGCCGGTCGCTTTGTCGTCCAGCGGCGTCATTTTCCGAGCGAGATCAGGTTGGCGAAGAGCCGGTAGGCACCGGGCACACCCTCGGGCAATTGCCGGAAAAAGGCCAGGCCCGTGTAAACGAAATAGCCCTTACCGTAATGCGCCACGAGCAGGCTCCCGTTCTTGGGCGACTCGCCGGGGTCGTTGCAGGCGAGGAGGGGAGTGAAGTGGTCGTCCCATTCACCGGGGAAATACAGTCCGCGTTCCTGCACCCAACCATCGAAATCAGAGGGGATGATGCGGTTGGGAGTTGTGAAGGCCGGATGGTTGGGCACGAGCAGCGTCATCGGCGCGTTTTCGTCCGTGACGCGGTCGTGCGTGAGTTTCAAATTGTAAGGCGCCAGACGCGTGCCCTGCAAACCATCGGATGTATTGTATTGGACGATCACGTTGCCGCCAGCTTCGACGTACGCGAAGAGGCCGGGGAGATTTGGAGTCAGATCGGTGCGCGTGTTGAACGCCCGAATGCCGATCACCACCGCGTCAAAGCCGCGCAGGTGGTCCGCGGTCAGATCGGCACCGGTCAGAAGCGTGACTGCATAGCCCATTCGCTGGATGCACTCGGCGACAGAATCGCCGGCGCCCGGGAGGTAGCCGATCTGGTGGCCGCGAGTTGCCAAGTCAATACTCAGCGCCTTGAATTGCGCGGGTGGCTGCAGCAGGAGCGCCGGGATATGATCGTGGTGAATCTCGACGTGTCGATTGTGGTAGGTCTTTCCGTCGATGTCGGCTGTCGCGAGGATTTTTGCGGTCGTGGAGTTCGTCGGGGCGGTGATGGTGAAGGTGAAGCGCGCCAGCTCATTGTAGTTGGTTAGCGAGAAAGAATATGTCGCGGGCGCTACTTTCCAGTCGGCGGGCGTTTCCAGATGGAGGGTGCCGGTTGCGCCGGCGCGAGCCGTGATGATTTCTACTACTACAGGCTTGGTGGAACCTGGAGCGAACAAGGCCAGGTCTTCGGGAAAGTTGAGGGAAACTGGCGGGATCACTTCCAGACGCTGACGAATCTCGCCTTTCACCCGGTCGCCGATTACTTGTACGGGTTCGTCCGGGATGACCAACGTTTGGCCGCCGATTTCGAAGACATACTCCACCGGAAACGACGGCGGATTTTCGGGACGTCCAATAAGCGAGGGATCGTCCACCCGGAACATTCCGATAGTGCCCTCCTCCCGCAACCAATAGGGCTGGCTTAACGGGGTGCTGGCTGGCAGCGTCCGAGATGATTCGCGGTTTACGGCCTGGTTGAGCTTCAGATCGGTGCTGGTCTCAAGCTCGTCTCCACCGGCCGGGTAACGCACGGCAGTCCAGCGAATGGGGAAATCAGTCCGCACGATTGCGCTATGGCGCATCTTCAGTGTTTCCCCCGGCACGGCTTCAGCCACCGGAATCGTTGTTTCGACATACAGCCCGAGGCAGCCTTGCAAGATGTGGTCGAGTTGTCGGCGTTTGTACGCGATTAGGCTGTCCGTGGGCAGGGCGGCGAGGCGCTTTCGCAATGTCAGCAAGGCCGGCACGCTGGCGGCGGGATTTTGCGGGTTGAAGTGCGCAATGACATCATCGGCTGATGTTCCGATCTCCGCGCCATTGGGGATACGGTTCCAGGTCGTATCGACGCCATCGAGAATGTCTTCGGTTGCGGGTTCGCCACCGAGGAGTTGGAAGGACTCATTGGCGTTTCCGCGGGTGCCGACGCTGCCGAAGCCCTGGCTCTTGTGCATGGAACGGCTGCGCGCGGCGATCTCGCCGTAGGATTCCCCGAGGAGGGGATTATAACCGCCGATGTCGAGTTGCAGGCCAGGAGGCGTGTTGGTTCCGCTGTCTGCGCCGCGTCCTCCGAATCCCCTGGGGAAGCCATTCCAGAGAATGCGTTTCGGCTGCCAGGGCTGCACCTCGTGAAGCTGTTCGGGAAAGGCATTCGTATCCCCGGCGAGCTTGAAGGCTTCGAGCGCGAGGATTGCGGAGGCAGTATGATGGCCGTGAGTGTTGCCGGGTTCGGTGGAAAAGCGCGTAATGAGGACGTCGGGACGGAACTCACGGATGACCCGCACGACGTCCGCGAGCACTTGTTGACGGTCCCAGATGCGGAACGTTTCGCGGTAATCCTTGGAAAACCCGAAGTCGAGGGCGCGCGTGAAAAACTGCTGACCACCGTCGATCCGCCGGGCGGCGAGCAACTCCTGGGTGCGGACGACGCCCAGTTCTTCGCCAAGCTCGGGACCGATCAAGTTTTGGCCACCATCGCCGCGAGTCAGGGAAAGATATCCCGTGCGGTAGCCCTGACCGCGCGAGAGGTAGGCGATGAGACGGGTGTTTTCATCGTCGGGATGAGCGGCGATGTAAAGCACGCTGCCCATTTCGCGAAAACTGCGGAGTTCCTGCAAAATCGCTGACGTAGATTGAGGATCAGCGGCGCGGGTTGCGGCGGGGAGACTGATTAGCGCGCACGCAGCGACGGCGAGGAATCGAATTCTTAGATTCATGCGCGATACTGGTCGTCCGAAAAATCCCCAATGCCGGCCCAGGAAACAATCCACCGGCTATTTCTTGACCGTGAACGGCACCGAGAACTGCGTGCTTTCCCACATCAACTTTAGTAGACCCCCGCCGGACGGATTCTTCTCAATCGCCATCGTGAATTGATCGGCTGGCTTGTCGAGGGCGTCCTTTTTCAGGTCGATGCGCGCCACATCCAGGGACTCATCATATATCTCTTTCAGATCACCGCGGCTGGCGCCCCATTGGCCGGTCTGTTTGTTGATGGCCAGTTTGGCCGTGCCGTCTTCATTCGGGAGAGTCCAGAGGGTGAACGCGCCCGCTGGGATGGTCGTCGCGCCGAAGGCGATTGGCTTTTGGGTGATGAGGAGCGTGGCTTCGTCAGACCCGGTGCGCCAGATCTTGCCGTAAGGCACCAGTCCGCCCCAGATTTTGCGGTTTTCGCCTGTCTTGGGATCCTTGGTGTAAGGACGCCCATAGACAATTGTGACCCGATTGCCATCGATGACCGTGCTGATTGTCTCATGGGGACTGACGCGTTTTTGTTGGGCCATGAGCGGCGAGGCGCTGAGGATAACTGCGGCGATAACGAGCGCGGACTTGAATTGGTTCATGCGGTCTCCCATGGGTTGGGTGGACTTGGATTATGGTTTTGTTTGGAGGCTGGAGATCAGATCCTGATTCATTCTCACGAACGAACTGGAAGGACCTTCGGCTTTGATCGCCAACTCGCTGGACTCCTTGGCGGCGGCAATTGCGCCATCTTTGTCACCTTGTTTGGCGAGAATCTTGGCCTTTAGATTGAGCAGTTCGTAAGCGATCCGGGGCTTGTCGGCGAGGCCGGTATCCAGCCAGGCGAGTGCCTTCTTCAGGTCCAGATCGTGATTGAAGTAGAACGTCGCGGCCTGGAAATAGAATTGCGGCTGTTGCTTGTCCTTCGAGGCCATGGCGGCGTCGATTTGCGGGACGACCTTACTGACCACGTCGACCTCCAGCTTGATGGGGACGACGGTCTTCTCCCAAACCAGTTCGAGAAGGGCGGTCTCGTCGCGGATGTGATTGAACTCGATGGCGAACGTCTCGACGCTGGTATCCGCAAGGGTCACGGGAGTGACTTTGAAGCGCACCAGATCCTCGTCTGGTTTGTAGCCGAAGGCACCGAAACCGTTTGTGTTCTTCGAGATGATGATGGTCCATTCCGCCTCGCCCGGGATGGTGAAGAGGGCGTACTTGCCTGCGGGAATTGCGTTGCCATTGAGCTTCACGGGGGTTGAAAAGGAGATTTTCGTGGAGGCGTTTGCGCCGGTGCGCCACACCTCGCCGTAAGGGACGATGCCGCCGTAGATCACGCGTCCCTTGACGCTGGGTCGGGAATAGGTGATCTCGATGTCGGTGAGACCGATGTGTTGTTTAAGGGTAGCAGTGGGGCTGGCCGCGGGAAAATCGACTTTGGGTGCCTGGGCAAAGAGCCCGGTCGCGGAAACCCACCCGAAAACAAACAACAGAGAAGCGTAGCGTGCTTTTGAATTCATGATCCGAAAGGCTAGCACAACCGAAACGAAATGAAAGCGGGAAGTAACGGGACCGGGTTGGAAGGGTGCATCTTGATACTACTACTCTCCTCCGGATTGTGGGGCGGGGCCCCGTCCGCCGCGTGTATCCCGCCGCGCGGCACGGCATATGACGCAAAGAAACGGCGGGATACCTACACGACAGGCATTGCGCCCTACGATCGGAGGGCAAGGCGTGAATCGCGGAAACACGATTCTGAAAAGGAACCTGCTTTCCTCCTACGCGAGGCCGCTACGGCGGACAAGGCGGGTACCGGTAAATGCACAGCTGCAGCGGCAAACGGGGTGTCTGCACAACCAGATGCGACAATCGACTGGCTATCGGTGCTCGATAAATTTACTGGACAGCGTGTTGGGGGATGGGTATAGTCGGGGCAGTAGGGAGAGGGGGCGGTCGCTTGCGGACGCTTCATTTGAGAATACAACAGAATTCCCATCACTGAAACGATCCGTTATATTCAAACTGACCCATGACTCCCTCGCTGCCTAAAACCTCGACCGGCATGACAGACATTGTTGCCGAAAAGAAACGAGCCCCGGCATGGTATTTCTGGTCGCTGATGGCGATTGTCCTTCTGGGTTTGGCGCTACGTGGCTACCGGATCACGGGATGGATCATGGACAACGACGAAAGTCACTTTCTGATCTACGCGTATCACCCAAGTTCCTTGGTCGTTACCGACTCCCTGACGCATGCGCGACCCGACTGCTTCTATGCGTTGCTCTGCATTCCCTCCATCCATCTCCTGGGGATGAATGAACTGGGGATGAAAATCTGGCCGGTGCTGTTCGGCGCGCTCTCGATTGTAGCGATGGCGGTGTTGGTGCGACAGTATACTCATTGTCACCGCAGCGCCCTCTGGGCCGCCGGGTTGCTGGCCGTGTTTCCGCTCCATGTCTACCTCAGTACGAAGGCCATGCCGGACGTTATTGCGGTTTTCTTTCTCATCTGTGCGCTCATACAACTGATTCATCTCTCAAGACCCGGGGCGCGAGCGTCAAATTTCATCCTTCTTGGTGTCACGATGGCCTTGGCCGTTTTGACCAAACTGACGGCACTCTGCCTGTGGTTTTTCATCTTGCTCGCGATCCCGTTTGTCATCGCTGACAAACGAAATCGCCGGTGGGGGTATCTCTCGCTGTTTCTGGCGCTCTTACCCGTCACCGCCATGATCATCGCCGCCAAGTGGAACAGTAGTACTCTCAATTTTTTCCAGGAAGAGAAAATACGGGCGGGATTCGGGTTCAATCTGCACCGGAGCTTGTTTCAAATCGTTTTAATTTGGCGCTATTATGCCGGTGTGGCGCTTTTGGTGGGAGTGGGTATCTGGATCGCGGTAAGAAGACGTCGTGAATTGCCCCCCTTATTGCTTCCGTTGTGCCTGGCGAGTTTGTGGTTGGTGTTTCTGGCGCCATACTTTCGAAACAACGTCCGTGAGCTGACATTCCTCATCCCCACTCTGTGGCCGTTCCTTGGATTATCGATCGCTTTCTTCACCGGTTCCTTTCTGCGAACGCTGATTCTTGTGGTCGTGCTTGCCATCAACATTGTCTTAACGCTGTTTGGAGTACCTCAGCCATACTACAACGGCTCTTCGTGGGCCGGCCGTACCAGCGCTGTTCTTGATCGTCCCCCCGGGTGGCCCTCCCGAGCCATTCCAATCTGGGTCGCGAACCACCTGGCTGCCGACGAGGGACTGCTCGTGACGGGTCTGAGCTACACGGACCCATTGGTGATTTCACTGAAACAGATGGGGATTCGCTACCACAGTGCCACCTCCGCCTTTGAACTTCTCCGTGACCCCGCCACCAAGATCAAGTATCTGGTGTTTTTGGATGATCCCACCGTGTACGCCGCTGTGCTTTACCGGTATGCCTGCACCCACTTTTCCCCGGTTCGTGAAGCAGCGTTCCCCGGCTATATGGTTTTCGATTGCCGCAAGAACGGTCAATTCGTCGCCTATCCAGACGCTTTGAACAGCGCAAAAACCTATGCCAACCAAGGAGCCGGCCTTGCCCGACAGGGCGACTATCAAGCCGCGATCACCTGTCTTCGGAGCGCTCTCCAACAAGAGCCGGAGCTACTGGACGTAAAGAAACTGCTCATGACCTGTTATCTCAACATCGGCCAGAAAACCGAAGCCCTCCGTCTCTGTCGCGAGATATCCCAGGCCGACCCCCATGATCCGGAGAGTAACGTGAACCTCGCGATTCTTTATCATGAATTGGGGATGACCCAGGAAACCCAAACCCAATGTCGGCACAACATCCAGCTTGGCATTAGACCCGCCATCAGCTATGGGATCCTGGCGCAGACGTTGGAACAAAGTGGAGATATTATGGCAGCCCGCGATGCCTACCTATCGTCTCTCAAGCAGGATCCGCGCAACACCGTCACCCTGGAATTGCTGCGAAGATTCGATGAAAAGCACCCGCGCCCTGTCTCATCGTCGGCGCGTTCTTCACAAGAATAGTTAGAGCCCATGACTCATGCCGGGGCGCGTTGGCAAACCGAATTGGTCCGCGAGGCGGCTGACGGGGGACCGCGGTCAGCGCCCGCGGGGACAACAGCAAGCGGGGTATCTACACAACCAGATGCGACAATCGACGGGATATCGTTATTCAATAAATTTGCTGGACAGCGTGTTGGGGAATGGGTATAGTCGGGGAAATGAATGGGAGAATATTTTGGATTGGCGATTGCCGCGAAAACTGCATCGCGGCGTCTCGCGCAGCCAATGCTGCGCTCCGCTTTGGATTGGGGGTTGGGGTCAAGGCATCCGCCTTCGCCAAGGCTACGGAGCGACTCGCTGCTGTGCGCAGCTCGGGGGAGCGTGAAAACATGCGTTTCTGCGAAACGAACCCGATTGTAATGTTGGCAAATAGGCTGGTAACGTGTTTGCAGGCAAATCGTTGCGTAAATGGGCGCGAGAATCTGAATCGGGTTCGTTTGGGAAAGCCGAATCCATTTCGAGGGGTTGTGTGGGGCTACGTGACGGAAACGTGGACGACAGGAACAAATTGGACACTTTGATGGACCGGAGCATAACAGGAGCACGCCGACAGAGCGGCGTGGCTACAGAACGACGGCGGACGAGAGGGGTGGTTGCATGCACACGGTTCATTTGACAATCGCGGATGCGGGCGTTAGCATCCACACGCTAAGCTGTCAGGAACGGGTTGGGGACGTAGCTCAGTTGGTAGAGCGCCGCAATGGCATTGCGGAGGCCACGGGTTCAACTCCCGTCGTCTCCACCAACCCACTTTTTGGTGCTTGCGGGCAGTTCTGCAAATGCCTTGCATTTTTTCCCATTTCCACTACATTGACGCACCTTCGGAGACGTACCGCTCTCCTCGGACAGAAAAGACATGAACAGCAACATTCGGAATATTGGTATTATTGCGCACGTTGACCACGGCAAGACGACGCTGGTGGACAAGCTGTTGCGCGAGGGTGGGGTGTATCGCGCCAACCAGGCGATGGAAGAGCGCGCGATGGATTCGATGGACCTCGAGAAGGAGAAGGGCATCACCATCAAGGCCAAGAATGCTTCGGTTCATTGGGGCGGCCACACCATCAATATCGTGGACACGCCCGGCCACGCGGATTTCGGCGGGGAAGTGGAACGCATCCTCGGCATGGTGGACGGCGTGTTGCTGCTGGTGGACGCGTTCGACGGTCCGCAGGCGCAGACGCGTTTCGTGTTGAAGAAGGCGCTGAGCCACGGCCTGAAGGTCATCGTGGTCATCAATAAGATCGACCGCGAACACGCCGACCCGCACAAGATGCACGACAAGGTGCTGGAGCTTTTGCTGGAATTGAACGCCACCGAAGAGCAGTTCAACGCTCCGTTCATTTACGCCAGCGCGCGTAATGGTTATGCCGTGCTGAAGATCGGCGACCCAATTACCAACGGCATGACACCGTTGTTTGAAACCATTTTGAAGCACATCCCCGCGCCGACGGCCGACATCAAGGCGCCATTCCAAATGCTCATTAGTAATCTCGACTGGAGTGATTACGTGGGCCGTATTGCCATCGGCAAGATCACCGGCGGTACGGTCAAGATCGGCGACTCGATCGTGTGCATTCACAAGGACGGCAAGCGCGAACGCGCCGCCGTGACGAAGGTCTGGGAATTTAGCGGCCTCAAGTCCGGCGAAATCGTCAACGGGGAGGCGGGCAATATCGTCGGTATCTCGGGCTTCGAGGAACTCGCCATCGGCGAAACGCTGTGCGACAGCGAAGAGCGCGAGCCCGTGCCGTGGACCGAACTCGATCCGCCCACGATCCAGATGCAATTTGCCGTCAACGACGGTCCGCTGGCGGGCAAGGATGGCAAATTCGTCACCGCCCGTCACATTCGCGAGCGTCTCTACAAAGAGGTTCGCACGAACATTTCATTGATCGTCCAGGACACCGAGGCGGCCTACATTTTCCTCGTCAGCGCCCGCGGCGAAATGCAGATCGCGGTGCTCGTCGAGCAAATGCGTCGCGAAGGCTACGAAGTCCTCGTCTCGCGCCCCGAAGTGATCCTGAAGAAGGATCCCTCGGGCCGCACGCTGGAACCATTCGAGACGTTGTGGGCGGAGGTGCCCAACGAATGTCTCGGCGACGTGATGCAAAACCTGGCCGGCCGCAAGGCGCAGATCACCAACATGCAACACCATGCGCATGGCGTCAGTCTCGAATGCACGATCCCGACGCGTGGTCTCATCGGCTTGGAGACGGACCTGGTCAATCTTACCAATGGCCGCGGCGTGATCAGCCATATGTTCAAGAGTTACGAATCCTTCAGCGGCGAGATCACGACGCGCCTTACCGGCACGTTGGTTTCGATGGAAACTGGTATCGCCACGGCTTGGGCGCTCAACAATATCCAGGAGCGTGGTCGTCTCTTCGTCGGACCGCAGGAAGAGGTTTATGCCGGCATGATCGTCGGCGAGAATCCACGTGCTGAGGATATGCCCGTCAACCCGACCAAGACCAAGCACCTCACCAACATGCGCAGTCAGGGCGACGGCAAAGGTATCCAATTGGAACCCGCGCTGAAGATGAGCCTCGAACGCGCTTTGGAATATATCGCCACCGACGAATACGTCGAAGCCACGCCGAAGAATCTCCGCCTCCGCAAGAGAATCCTGAACGCCACGCAGCGCAAGCGCGCCGCGCAGTCCCAACAATCCGCTGAAGTAGTTGTTTAAGGCAAACCAGCTTTCTGAATACTTGATTTTTTCCGTCGTCTGGAAAGAATAGGCCGCAACCATGGCTAGTTCGCAATTTCAGAGCGTTGGGGCAATCAAAACGTGGCACAAGTCCGGTAATGTGCTCGACTTTGACTGTGAGCATGGACGGGTTCGCGTCGCGATTCTCCGCGACGGCATCATGCGTGTGCGCGCGACACGAGCTCGCGATTTCGGTCCGGACTTCTCGTACGCGGTTGCGAAGACAAAGTGGCCGAAAGTGAAGGCAGCGATTCGGAGTGGCAAAGTGGTCACCATTCGCACGAAGAAGCTGTTGGTGACCATCACCAAAGCACCGCTGCGGATCGAGTTTGCCAGGGCGGACGGCACGGTGTTGAATAGCGACGAACGGGCGCACGGTATGGGGTGGGAGGGGAAGAAGTGTCGCAGTTACCGGCAGCTCGTGGCGGACGAAATGTTCTTCGGTTGCGGCGAGAAGACCGGCCAGTTCAACAAACGCGGGTCGAAGACAGTATTTTGGAATACGGACGATCCGAATCACACGTATTTGTCTGAAGCCATTTACGTTTCGATTCCCTTTTTAATCTCCACGCGGCCGGGTGCACACTACGGCATTTTCTGGGACAACACGCATCGGACGCAGTTCAACCTCGGGCAGGTTGCGGACGAGAAGCATTACATTCTCGAATCCGATGCCGGTGAGATCGATTACTATTTCTTCGCGGGTGATTCGGTGCGCGAGGTGGTACGTGGTTACGCCCGGTTGACGGGACGGATGTGGATGCCGCCGCAGTGGGCGCTCGGTTATCAACAATGCCGCTGGAGCTATATGAGCGCGGCGGAGATCATGGACGTTGCCAGGAATTTCCGCAAACGCAAGATCCCCTGCGATGTCATTTACTGTGACATCGATTACATGGACGGCTACCGTGTTTTCACGTGGAACCCCAAGACGTTCCCCAAACCGCGCAAGATGATCCAGGACCTCGGCAGGATGGGTTTCAAGCTCGTCACGATCATCGATCCCGGCGTGAAGAACGACAATAAGTACGCCGTGTGCCGCGATGGGCGAGAGAAGGGGATGTTCTTGAAAAAACCGGAAGGCGGATGGTTCACGGGCAACGTCTGGCCTGGTGAGTGTGTTTTCCCGGATTTTACCAATCCGCGGGTGCGGGAATGGTGGGGACCGTGGCACAAGAAGTTGCTGGATGTCGGCGTAGCAGGGATTTGGAATGACATGAACGAGCCGGCGGTGTGGAATCATCCCGGCGGCACCATGCCGCTCGATATCCCGCACGATTACGACGGCCACCCGACCACACACGAGCGCACCCACAACGTGTACGGTTTCAACATGGCGCGCGCCTGCCACGAGGGCTTGCGTGCGCTACGGCCGAACCAGCGCCCGTTTGCGATCACCCGTTCGGCTTACGCCGGCATTCAGCGTTACTCCATGGTGTGGACTGGCGACAATCAGAGTTTGTGGGAGCAGTTGGCCGTCAGCATTCCGGAATGCCTGAATCTCAGTCTCTCCGGTGTCCCGTTTTGCGGTTCCGATGTCGGCGGGTTTGGCGGCAACTGCACGGGAGAACTGCTCGCGCGATGGACACAGGCAGGTGCGTTCTTTCCGTTTTTCCGCAACCACACCGCGTTGCATACGCGACGACAAGAACCGTGGGCGTTCGGCAGGAAAGTGGAGAACGTCTGCCGTCGTTACATCAGTTTGCGGTACCAACTATTGCCATATTTTTATAATCTCTTCCACGAAGCGACGGCCAACGCGACACCGATCATGCGGCCCCTGTTCTGGGAATTTCCCAACGATCCACACGGCTATGCGGTGGATGACCAGTTCCTCCTCGGTGCATCGTTGCTCGTCGCACCGATCCTCAAACCGGGAGCCCGGCAACGCGCGGTCTATCTGCCGGACGCCAGTGACTGGTACGATTACTGGACGAAACAGAAACACACCGGCGGCCAGTACGTCACCGCGCCCGCGCCGTTGGACACGCTGCCGCTTTTCGTACGCGCGGGTTCGATTATTCCGATGACCAAACCGATGGAATTCATTGGGCGAAAATCGATCGGTGAGATCATTCTCGACATTTATCCGGGCACGAAGACCACCGGCTATCTCTACGAAGATGACGGCGAAAGTTTTGACTACGAGCGCGGCGCGTATACCTTGACGCATTTCGCGTGGGCGAATGGCAAGTTGAAGACGGACAAGCAGAAGACCGGCTACAAGTCAGCCGTGAAGAAGTATCGGGTGCGGGATAACAGCGCCTAGTCCGTCTATGGCCGCGAGACAAACGGATTGCCTTTAATGTAGAAGCGCAGGTGTCTCTTCGCCCAATGTCCCGCGTAGTCGACACCGACCCGTGGTCGTTTGACGATTGCGAAGGAATCAGTCTTGGGTGTCGCGGCGATGTAGAAATCATCGCTCAGCAAGTCGTGCGCGTTGAGGCGCTTGTCGATGCGCAGTGCATTGCAAAGCAGACCAGGGCCTTGGGTTCGACCCTCAATATTCTTCACCGGCTCGACCGCCCTCAGCAACACTGCGGAAGCGTGACCTTCGCGCTCGGTCACGACATTCATGCAGTAGTACATCCCGTAGATAAGATAAACGTAGGCGTGGCCCGGCGGTCCGAACATCACTTTGGTTCGTTCGGTCAGCCCCCGGGCGGAATGCGCTGCCAGATCATGCGGCCCCAAGTACGCCTCGACTTCCACGATCCTGCCGATGCGCTCCACCTCCCGCGACTCATGCACCAGGTATTTCCCAAGTAATTCCCTGGCAACCACAATCGTCTCCCGATCGTAAAAGAAGCGCGGCAGTTTTCGCATGACGGCGCGGTCGACGATGCTACAGCGGACAGTAGTCATCTTATTTCCGCCGCATCAAGATCGACCAACCGAGCGGGCGGAAACCATCCTGGTTGGTCGTGAAGCGGAACTCGCGTAAATCGAGGATGTCGAACAGCGGCCCAAGCTCAGCGCGGATTTCCTGTTCGCTGACCACGGGCGGACCCGGTTCGGTATCTTCTTTGGAATTACCTGCCAGGCTCAACCACCAACTGCCGGTGCCGGTTGCGCGCTTGAGAAATTCCTGAAAGGCTTTTAGGTCTTCGGTCCGCAGGCAATGATACACACCTCGGTCGAAGAGTATGTCGTACGGTCCACCGGGATCGTCTCGCAGGGTATCGCCCACGCGAAAATCCACTTGCGCTGCTGCTGCCCGCGCCTTGTCGCGAGCGATCTGAATGGCTTGGTCGACGATGTCCACAGCCGTGACACGAAATCCGCGCCGCGCAAGTTCGATTGCGTTCGTTCCCGTACCACAACCGAAATCCAGGGCTGTACTTCCCGTCAGCTTGCCGTCTTTAAGGACCCTGAGCAATTCCTCGCTCGGCGTCCCCGAATCCCACGGGGTCTTCCCGCTAGCGTATCTCTCGGCGAAATCAGTTTTCTCAGGCATTGCTCTCCAAAAGCACACAGCCGCAGGTTCGCTGCGGCGGTGTCTCCACAAAAGAAGCGATTCGAACAGCCGTGATTACTTCTTCTCGGCAGCCTGCTTCACAAGCTCGGTGTTGATTTGGATCGTGACATCCTCGCCGACCATGAGGCCGCCGGCTTCGATGACCTTATTCCATGTGAGGCCATAATCCTTGCGATTGATCTTGGCATTCACTTCAAAGCCCAGAATTGTGCCGCCCATCGGGCTCTTGATCGGGCCCTTGAGAGTGAAGGGGAGGGAAACATCCTTGGTCACGCCATGCATCGTGAACTTGCCAATCAGGATCTGGCCATTGCCGTCCTTCTTGACGTCCGTACCCTCGAACGTGATCGTCGGGAACTTTTCGGCGTCAAAAAAATCAGGGCTGCGCAAATGATTGTCACGCTTCTCAATATCAGTGTTGATGCTCTTGGCCTGAATCGTTCCACTCGCTCCCTTCAGCGCGTTGCCATTATCCGGATCGACAGTGATTGTGCCCTCAAACTGACGAAAACGTCCGTGTACCGTGTTGACGACCATGTGGTCGACTAAAAAGTTTACAGAGCTGTGTGCGGGATCGATTTTGTACGTGTCCAACGCCAACGCGGTTGATGCGATCAAGGCGCTGACGGCCCAAGTGACGACGATGCGTGTAATTCTCATAGCGACGATCTCTCCTTAGTTGTGGTTCCCTTTAATTCCGCTGGCTACGATCCCTGACAGCCCAACGCACCGGCAGCGTGGCATGTTTTTTATCCTAAATCAATCGCTTACTGTTCCAGTGTTGCGTCCACAGTGATGCTACTCTACACGATCGCCTTCACGACACCGCCTTCGGCCCGGACTGCTGCGCCATTAATGGCGACGGACTCCGGAGAACAGACGAAGACGACAACATTGGCAACTTCCGCGGGATCAAGGAAGCGCTTGAGCAAGGACGTCGGGCGGACGTTCTTGAAAAACTCCTTCTCAAACTCTGCGGGCGTTACGCGTTGCTTTTTGGCCAGCTCAGCAACGAAGGCCGTTACACCCTCCGATGCCGTCGGGCCTGCCAGCACGCTATTCACGGTCACCCCGGTTCCTGCGCAGCCTTCCGCGATGCCGCGCGCAACTGCGATCTGCGCTGTCTTGGTCATGCCGTAATGAACCAACTCTGCGGGAATCTGGACAGCGCTCTCGCTGGAAATGAAGACGATGCGGCCCGAATTGCGCTGTTTCATGCCGGACAGGTACGCGCGGCTCAGGCGCACGCCGGACATGACGTTAACTTCAAACATCCGCAGCCAATCCGCGTCGGGAATCTCCGCAAACGGTTTTGGTTCAAAGATGCCCAGATTATTTACGAGGATGTCCACCGACGGCAGATGGCCTACCAGACGCTCGCAACCGGCGGCTGTTCCCAGGTCTTCAGGAATCCCTTCGACCGTTGCGTCTGGAATCTCCTTGCGGATATTTGTGATCGCGGCATCGACACGCGCCTGAGTCCGCCCGTTGACAAACACCCGCGCCCCTTCTCGAGCAAGCCCCAAGGCGATGGCGTAACCGATGCCGGCGGTTGATCCCGTCACCAGCGCCGTTTTTCCTGCGAGTTTCAGATCCATGGTTTATTGCCTTCTGATAGTTGGTCGATTACCACGGAATTGCTTTCCTATCCCGCAGGAACTGGCCCGTCAAATCACGCGGCGCTTCCGTGGCCAGCCACGTCACGGTGTCGGCGCCTTGTTGGACTGTGCGCGGGGCATTCGCGCCGCCCATATCAGTCTTGACCCAGCCGGGGCACACGGAATTCACCGAAATACCCTTGTCGCGCAATGCGGCGGCGAACTGGCGCGTGACCGCGTTAAGTGCCGTCTTAGAGATGCTGTAGGCAGGATATGTATTGCCCATATCGCTCAATTGGCCAAGGCCGCTGGACATGTTGACGACGCTCGCCTCCGAACTCTTCACGAGAAGTGGCAGGAACGCCTGCGTCACGCGCAGCGGGCCGAGGACGTTCGTCGTCAACGTGCACAGAAACGTGTCGTCGGACACTTCGGTGATACTTTTCGCATCCTCCATGATGGCCGCGTTGTTCACCAGCACGTCGAGGTGATCGAATGTTGCTGCCACTGTTTTCGCAGCCTTCTGGATGCTTGCGCGATCGCTCACGTCAATTGCGACGAATTCGGCAGATGCCCCGCCTGCCAGGAGCGAGCCTACTGCCTGCTTGCCGGCATCAGCTTTGCGGGCTCCGACAAGAACGTGATAGCCCTTTTCGCCGAGTTGCCGGGCGATCTCGTACCCGATACCTTTGTTTGCGCCCGTTACCAAAGCAATTCTGTCCTTCGCCATGTGTTATTCCTCCGCGTGTGTTCATGCCACAACAATCAGGACGAGCAACCCGCGCCACCCAACTCTGCGCTTAGGATGCCGTGACTGGGATTTCGATTCGCGTCCCCATCGCCAGTCCTAAAAAGAAGGGAGCCTGTCACCGACGAATCGGGGACAGGCTCCCTGACGAAGCACAACGAACGACTATTGGCTGCTCTTGGTTTGGTTCTGATCGTGACGACGCAACTGGCCTTTCAATTCAGAATTCTGCTCCGCATACGTATCCAGCAGGTTGCGCAGATATGAGTTCTCATTGCGCAATTGCTTCATGACACGAACATCCGGGGCGACTGTGGGGGCTTCGGCCTCCGCCTTCCTCTCCTCGGCGAGCTTCGCGCTGAGATCCTTGTTTTGCTTCTCGAGGTCGGCAACCTGTGCACTGGCTTTCTTTCCCTTGTTCGCCTCAGCGCGAGTGGCGTCGAGTTCGTCGCGGAGCTTCTTCAACTCGGCCGAGTTATCGAGAGGAGCGGGTTTCGCGGCAGCGGTGGCTGCCTTCTTATCGGCGGCGGCAAGCTTTGCGCTCAAGTCTTTGTTCTGCTTCTCCAGGTCAGAAACCTGGCTGGCAGACTTCTTCGCCTGGTCGAGTTCTTTGTGCGTGTCCGCTAATTGACTGCGCAGGCTCTTGACTTCGCTGCTGTCAGCCACAGGCACTGACGCAACCACTGGTTTTGCAGCGACCTGCTTCTTCAGGTCGGCCACTTCAGCGTGTGACTTGTCGAGTTCGGCGTGCAGGCTCTTGACCTCGGTGGAATCTCCAGAAGCGATATTCGTCTTCTTCTCAGCCAATGCGAGCTTTGCACTGAGATCCTTGTTCTGTTTCTGTAGATCCGATAGCTGAGCCGCATTCTTCTTCGTCTGCGCCGCGGCGTCGGTACGAGCCGCATCCAGGTCCCCACGAAGCTTCTTTAACTCTGGGGACTCCGACGGGATGGTGGGTTTCGCGGCGACTTCCTTCTTTACGGCTGCCAGTTGGCCGCCCAGATCGGCATTTTTCTTTTCCAGATCAGCACTGGACTTGCGGGCCTTGTCCGCGTCGGCACGCGCGGTGTCGGCTTCAGTCCGGAGTCTCTTCAATTCTACCGGGTCAACTGTCGGTGTCGATGACTTCTTCTCGACGGTCGCAAGCCTTGCGTTCAAGTCTTTGTTTTGTTTCTCCAGGTCAGGGACCTGCGCAGCTGATTTCTTCGCGGCGTCAGCTTCGGCGCGAGTCTTGTTCAATTCCGCGCGGAGCCTCTTCATTTCTGCGGAATCAGCCGGGGGAGCAGCCACGGGTGGGCTGGCAATGATTGTCGAAGACCCTGTCGCCGGTGTGGCCGCCGTTTTTTTCAAACGATCGACTTCGGCGTGCGCATTGGCGAGTTCGGTGCGAAGTTTCTTCACTTCGCCAGAATCGACAGGCACAGGTGCCGGGGTGGGAGGGTTGGATTTCACTGCCGCAGCTTTTTTCTCAGCAGCGGCGAGTTGGGCTTTGAGATCCTTGTTCTCCTTGGCAACCGCATCGAGCTGGGAACTGGACTTGGCGGCGTGCTTTGCCTCAGCTAGATCGGATTTAAGCTGGTGGTTCTCCGCTTCAAGTTTGTCAATTTGTGTCTTGAGCTTTGCAGAATGATCGGCCGTGGCGGCCTTAACGGCTGGAGCCGGTGACGGAGCAGGAGGCGTGGCTACGGGCTCTGGTGGAGCAGGCACTTGAACCGCAGGTGTGACCACAGGTGCGGCAGGCGCCTCTGCGGCGGGCGCGGGAGGCGGTTCCGGCAATTTCGTCTTGACCGCGTCGAAGCGAGATTGACAGTCCTTCAGACGGTACTCGACCATTTGGGCATTCCAGTCGGGCGCATCGGTCCGAATGGTGTGTAACATGTCCAGTGCGGCCTGATACTTGTGGTACGCGGTCGCGAGATCTGCTTTCTCCTCGGCGGTCTGACCCTGTTCGATGAGAACAAAAGCGTCCGCATAGCGGGGACCTGGGTCAGCGGCCCAAGTGGATCGGGCAGGTACCGCGGACAATAGGCACAAAGCTGTCGCGAACAGAACTACTAAACGTTTCTTCATCAGAAAGCCTCCTTGGACAAGGATATAGCGAAAGGGTGCGCATAATGCAATCATTTCGTTGCGATTCGATGGGAAGGGTCAGTGGCCGATATTTCGGCAAACCGTGGGCGAGTCGCACTTCGCGAGTTGCTGGTATTAGTGGTGGTGCCCGCCGGGACCGTGGGCGTGACCGTGGGCCAACTCGTCTTTTGTCGCCTCACGCACTTCCGTGATCTCGACATCAAAGGCCAGGTCCATGCCGGCCAACGGGTGATTGCCGTCGAGGGTGACGTGGGTTTCAGTAACCTTCAGCGCAGTGACCACGGGCGAGTGTGAGTCTTGCCCGGCACGGAAGCGGTCGCCCGCTTTGATGCCACGGGTGGGCATTTGAGACAACGGCACCTCAACTATGTTGTCTGGGTGTTTTTCGCCGTAGGCATCCTTGGCTTTGACTTTGATGTGCTTCTTGTCGCCAACCTTCATACCGCTCAGCTCCGTTTCGAGACCGGGAATAACCTGCCCGACGCCTTCGAGAAACGTCAGCGGCTCGCCGTCGGCGGAGGAGTCGAGAGTCTTGCCGTCCGGGCCCGTCAGCGTGTAGTGGAATGAAATGATCTTTTGGCTCACGTCGGTTGACCTTTCTATAATTTGTTCGGGCGGCACACTACGACGGTTTGAGCGATTTGTCGAAGAAGAAAGCACAAAGCTGCCAGGGGAATTGGCGTGTGAGATGTTGTCGAGAGGGAGCGGTGTGGTAGCATGGCAAGCCGATGAATCAACCTGTGGCAATGCGGCGCCGCCCGTTCAAGAAAATCGTCGTCACCTCTCTGGTGATTGGCTGGATGATGTTTCTGGGGGTGGTGTTTGGCTGCAATATCTGGATCATCGCGTCGACAAGATCGCAGGTGTATTACGATGTCAGTTCCATCCCATTTAACGATGACGGGCTGGTGTTGGGGACGGGGAAGCTGGTCGAGAAGGGCCGGGTGAACCAGCATTTTGTGCGACGCATCGACGCGGCCGCGGCGCTGTATCGCGGAGGCAAAGTGAAGCGGCTGATCCTCAGTGGCGACAAGGGGTACGACGAGCCGATGGAGATGAAGCGCGCGTTGCTGCAGCGGGGTGTCCCGGAGTCGGCCCTGGTCCTCGACAACTACGGATCGCGCACGCTCGATTCGGTGGTGCGCGCGCGCGACGTCTTCAAGTGCGCCAGGCTCACGATCATCTCGGAGCGCTTCCACGATTTTCGCGCGTTATTTCTCAGCCGCTACTTTGGGATCGACGCGGTGGCCTACGCGCCCGACGATTTGTCGGTGCGCTGGATGGTCCGCCCGACGGCGCGGGAATATCTGGCCCGCGTCAAGGCGGTGCTGGATCTGTACGTGTTGAATACCAAACCCGCCGTGAACGCCAGCTAGGCGCTGGCCTTCTGCAGCAAGCGCACTTCGCGCTGCGGGAATGGAATCTCAATGCCGCGGGCGCGGAATTGCTTGATGATGGCCTCGTAGATTTCCAATTGCGCGGGCCCGTGATCCGGAACAGCCACC
Organism: Verrucomicrobiota bacterium; assembly: GCA_003152315.1. Lineage (GTDB taxonomy): Bacteria > Verrucomicrobiota > Verrucomicrobiia > Palsa-1439 > Palsa-1439 > Palsa-1439. The sequence continues at coordinate 5,964 of PLZV01000020.1, read as the reverse complement.
CACGGGAGAATGCCAATCGTGATCGCTGACGCGGCGAGCGCTTCGATGCCGACCACGGGCTGCGGATCTTTGAGCACCCGCGCGTTGGCGTTGAGGATTTCGTGAACAGTGGCCAGTGCGCCCTTCACGTCCGAATTGTAGGCGATGCCGACGCTGAGGTTGAGTTGGCGAATGTTGCCGCAGTTGTGGAGGATTTCGCCGACGATTTTACGATTGGGAATAACGACCCGCGAGTTGTCGCTATGAAGCAACGTCGTGGAGAAAAGCTCGATGTTGGTGACCTGGCCATTCACGCCAACCATTTCGATGTACTTGCCGACGCGAAACGGCTTGGTGAAAATGATCGTCAATCCCGCGATGACATTGCCGAGCACACCTTGCGCGGCCAGACCGATGCCGACGCCCGCCACGCCGATACCCGCGATCAACGGCGCGATTTGGACGCCGAATTTGTCCAGCGCGAGCACCACGGCGAGGCCAAACACAATCAGTCGCACGACGCGTACCATCAGGATGCGGATCGGCGGTTCGAGATGTTGCTTCAGCCATTTGTCGGTGAGACCGCCCAGCCAGCGGGCGATGAGCGCGCCCACGGCGAGGATGATGAGCGCGCCGACCACCCGAAATCCGTAGGTGATGAAAAAAGTAACAATCGTGTTTTGCCACTGCTCTACCGGAGCCATGGCGTTTTTATCCGCGAGACGCCTCACGTTGTCAATTCTCAACTAACTTCGTAGGCACTCGGGCCAGCCAACAATGGATGCCACCGCAACCTCACGGCGCGTCCAAACGAACCCGAATTCACCATTCCATTATTCTAGCCCTATTCATTGGCGCCACAACGACTTAACCCTTGTTTGTCGAGTGAAATAATTCGGGTTCGTTTCGCAGAAACACATGTTTTTGCGTCCCTTCTTGCCCTGACAAAAACGCCCACTTTCTACACCTGTCAAAGAACTGGCTCGACTATACCCATTCCAGCACACCTTGTCCAGTAAAATTATCGAGTGGCGATATACGGGCGAAATCCACCGCACGGCATCAATCGCGATGAACCGTGTCCGGCGAGAACGCCGGCAGGCACACCGCAATATATTCCGCGCCATCAGTTCCCGGCGTGCTGTATTGGACCCACTCGCCCTTGCGTGTGATGACCGCCTGGCCCGCGCGCACCTCGATGACGCCGTCCTTGTGCTTCACCTGCAGCGCACCCTTTAGCACATACGTGTACTCATCGAACTGCGGCGTTTGCCCGGGTTCCACCCAACCCGACGGACTCCGCATATGCGCGATGCTCATCGCATCGGTCTTCGAATTCACCCGCCCGATCAATTCATCGATGAGTTTCGGTTTGTTGCCTGCAGCGGTAATGCGAGTCGGTTTGGGAATGTGGGTTGGCATCAAGTCCTCGTGGTGGTTCGGTGATTCGCTTCGTGGCGAAAAGTGGCGGTCAGGCTTTGCATCAAACAACTCCCTGGTCGAGCATGGCCTCGGCAACTTTGCGGAACCCGGCAATGTTCGCGCCGTCGACGTAGTTAATGAACCCCTCGCGCTGACCGTAGCGGACGCACTGGTTATGGATGGCCCTCATGATGTCGCGGAGACGCTTGTCCACTTCCTCAGCTGACCACTGCATCCGCTGGCTGTTTTGCGACATCTCGAGGCCGCTCACCGAGACGCCGCCTGCGTTGGCGGCTTTGGCCGGCCCGAACAGAATCTTGTGGCCGAGAAACATCTCCACCGCCTCCAACGAACTCGGCATGTTCGCGCCTTCCCCGACGCACATGCAACCGTTGCGCACCAACTTCTCGGCGTCGCGCCCGCCAATCTCGTTCTGGGTCGCGCACGGCAGCGCCACGTCGCATTTCATGCCCCACGGCCGTTGCTTGTCGAAGTATTGCCAGTGGAAATGTTTGGCGAAGTCCCGGATGCGTCCGCGGCGGACGTTCTTCAAGTCTTTCAGGAACGCCAGTTTCTCGGCGTCCAGGCCGCGCACGTCATAAGCAAACCCATCCGAATCGGAAAGCGTCACCACCTTTGCGCCCAGGACCATGGCTTTCTCGGCGGCGAATTGCGCCACGTTGCCCGAACCGGAAATCACCACCGTCTTGCCGGTAATCGAGTTGCCCCGCGTGCGCATCATTTCCTCGACGAAATACAACAGCCCGTAGCCCGTGGCCTCCTCGCGGATGCGGCTGCCGCTCCAGTTGATGCCCTTGCCCGTGAGCACCCCGGTAAACTCGTTCCGCAGTTTCTTGTACTGCCCAAACAGATACCCGATCTCGCGTCCGCCGACCCCGATATCGCCGGCCGGCACGTCGGTGTCGGGTCCGATGTGGCGGGCCAATTCCATCATGAAATTCTGGCAGAACCACATCACTTCCTCGTCAGTCTTGCCTTTCGGGTCGAAATCCGACCCGCCCTTGCCGCCGCCCATCGGCAACGTCGTCAGCGCGTTCTTGAAAACCTGCTCGAACGCCAGGAACTTCAGCATGCCAAGCGTGACCGATGGATGAAACCGCAACCCGCCCTTGTACGGGCCGATGGCGCTGTTCATCTGCACGCGATAGCCGCGGTTGATTTGCACCTCGCCGTTGCGGTCCACCCACGTGACGCGGAACAAGACAACGCGTTCGGGCTCGACGATGCGCTCCAGGATTTTCGCCTTGCGATACTTGGGGTTCTTCTCAAGAAACGGCCAGACGGATTTCGCCACTTCCGTCACAGCCTGATGAAATTCGGTCTCGGCGGGATACCGCGCCCTCAAACCAGCCAGAAAATCCGCCATCTCGTTTGCCATAATCCGGTCCTCCCGCTAGACAATGCCGCGACGGATCGGCATGCGCCGGCCAATCCACACGCACCAAACGGAGCTATCGCCATGCTAGAAGCTTCGCCCACACCAACGACAACACAAAACAATGCCGTCATTTCAGCAAAAACGAAGCCATTTGTCATTTTTCTGTAATCTCTGTAACCCATTCTCTCTCAATCGCATAAATGCAGTTTGGTCAACATTACAAATGGCTTCGTTTCGCAGAAACGCATGTTTTGCGGGTCCTTCTTCCTGTAGCGGCGGTCTGCGACCGCCGTCAGCCCTTAGCCAGACTTCAGGTCACTTCTACTTCAAAGAACCGCACAAACCCTACCTCAAAACCCGGCTCAAGTCCAGAATAAATATCAGTTAATGATATCACATGGAAAGCGTGACCACGGTTGGGGCCGTCTATCGCCGCGCGTGCAGCAGTCGCCGTGTAGCCACGCCGCTCTGTCGGCGTGCCTGACCGACCCGACTTGTAGTCACGGCGCTCTGTCGCCGTGATGATTCAGCTTGCGACCGAATTCCGTCTCACTACACTTGCGCCATGAATCGCCGCTTTCCGCGCCGTCCTCCCCGGTTGCTCACGCTGATTCAAAACACCGACCCGCTCTATTTCGTCACGTTCAATACGTACAAACGCCGGCCGTTACTGTCTAATGAAGCCTTGCACCAATCATGGCTCACATTCGCAACTCGCGCTCCAAACTCTGGAGCCTGGGTCGGACGCTACGTTATTATGCCCGATCACATCCATCTATTCGTCGGCCTCACAGACAACGCAAAGCTGACAACATGGGTACAAGCCACGAAAGCAGTCCTCGGTAAAGAACTACTACACAGCGGATATCAGAAGCCACATTGGCAGCAAGGCTTCTTCGACCACCTGTTACGTTCGAGCGAAAGCTACGAACAAAAATGGGAGTATGTCCGTCAGAATCCCGTTCGCAAGGGGTTGTGCGCTCGTCCAGAAGATTGGCCGTATCAAGGAGAGATCACGCCACTCGAGTGGCGCTAACGTTCCTTCTGTCCGTGCCGTTTTTCTTCAACAATTCTCCACTCCGTCCTGTAGCCGCGCCGCTCTGTCGGCGCGCCTGTGAAGGAGAAATCACACCACTCGAGTGGCGCTAACGTTCGTTCTGTCCGTGCCGTATTTCTTCAACAATTCTCTACTCCGCCCTGTAGCCGCGCCGCTCTGTCGGCGCGCCAGAACGCGTATGACACCCGAAACGACCTCACGGCGACAGAGCGCCGTGGCTACAAGATTGGGAAAAAGATCTCACTGATAGTCGGACTTTCCAACGACAAGCCATTGCCCCCTTGGAATAGGATGCCAGCGATGCATTTCGTGACCTCAGTCGGATACGTGTCGGGTTACAAGCTCCGCTTGGAGTTTGAGGACGGCAGTGTGCGGCTGGTTGACCTGGCGGGAGAGTTGGACGGCGAGGTATTCGAACCACTGAAGGATCGTCGCGTCTTTCGGACCGCCCGGCTCAACCCCGACCTCGACACTGTCGTCTGGAGCAACGGGGCCGACATGTCGCCCGACTTCCTTTACAAGATCGGCCAACCCGTGAAAGCGAAACGTCGTCCCGCCCGTCAGGTCGCCGAGTCTCGCACAAAATATCGCGCAAAACGGTGACCGCAATGAGAGGATGCAACCCCTAGACACGGAATGTGTCACTAAGGTCGGATTTCCTCTACGAGATCCATTAGAACCAGTTCCTACGTCAAAACGGCACGTCTTGCTCTTGCTCCTCTGGCATGAAGCGGACTAAGGCTTCACACTCAAGACTGGTCTTCCACTCGTTCACGATAGCAGCCGCTCCATCTTCCGAAAACATGTGATACGCGAGGCTGCTGTCCCGGAGTTCTTCAACTGAACGTAGCGGAAGCCTCATATCATCCACTCCCAACCGGTCAGACACCTCTTCCGGTAGTGGTATTAAGTCAATCAGGTGGGCTATACTTCTAACTCCGTACCTAAACTTGCTCATCGCAACAAACCGAAGCAAATTCCACGGGACGACCGCGAGACGATCTCCAAACCGCATCTGAAGAAGAGATATAGTCAGGCATACTTTGTCTGTGCGTCTGTCCCGGTCCTTCTGCACCTCATCAAGGGACGGAATCCCTAATTCCCCACCGTTGATGCGCGAAAGGACGTCCACAAGTTTCGAATCATCAGATGCCGAGACTGGTTGCATCCCCTTCGCGGCAGTCATCGTCCTTGCGATGTTCCGTCCACTGCCCGCAAGAATTATAACCAATTTTCCGAGCTTCAGATCTCGATGTCCTACATGTAACTCACCATCCCACATTAACGGTAAGAGAAGCGGATATTTCTTCTTATCGCTATCAAACTCATCCAAGAACAAGATCGGCAGACGGTCGACAACCTTCAAATTGCGGGCTGCATCGAGCGGTTGAATTAGATCCTCGATATTCTGCAAGCTCGCCATATTGAAGTCTACGGCGACGGCGTGAAAAACATCGAGCTTCTTTGCAAGGCACTTCACAAAATGCGATTTGCCAGAACCGGGTTCCGCTTGCATGATAATATTGAGCGGACGTCGCCTGGTTCTATCGCCAGCATATCGACGGATTGTTCCGAGCACGGTTCTGATATCGAGGAAATGTTGCCAGTCGAGGGTGACGTAATCGCCGAGCAAGCTCGCGCTTTGCATGTACGCCTCTGAAATATCAACGTCCTTCTTCGGTGGTTCGCTTGAAAGAATCCCGGCCAAAATTGCCGTTCGAGCCTTCGTGAACCCTTGCTCCATGTGGCGCAGGTATGCGTTCTTTGTGGTTATTGCCATATTGCCATGCTCCTATCTTGGTGCCGGTCGTCCGAACTTCTGCTTGAAGGAGTCGTTTTGATTTGGTACATCAAAATCCGTTCACATCTTCTTAATCACCGCATCACCAAACTCGCTGCACTTCACTTCCTTCGCGCCTTCCATCTGCCTTGCGAAATCGTAGGTGACGGTCTTGGCGTTGATGGCGCCGTCCATGCCTTGGAGGATGAGGTCGGCGGCTTCGATCCAGCCGACGTAGCGCAGCATCATTTCGCCACTGAGAATGACGGAGCCGGGGTTGACCCGGTCCAGGTTGGCGTACTTGGGCGCGGTGCCGTGCGTGGCTTC
>PLZV01000005.1 GCA_003152315.1 Verrucomicrobiota bacterium | reverse complement strand
GCTATGCGCCGTCGTCGCGCCTGATATCGGTTACGCGGTTCATCTTCCTTCTTGGCCCGGCAATGCGTCGCCGGGCTCGTGGCCACACCCACTTAATGCCAAATAAGATGTCCAAACCACGACCGACTTGATCTCGGACACGTGGAACACGATACCCAGCAATGTTCCCGGCAACGGCGCCCTCACTAATTTGGCCTGCGGTCCGAGCGCCGTCTCCAAACAATTCTACCGCGGGGACGCCCATCCATAGACGCATGCGGTCGGACATTTTGGACGTCATACCTCGTGTAGCATCGGACTGGTTCACCGCGAACGAATCCGTTCTCTGATTCCCGCCTGACGGTTTATCCGTCAGACGCTTTTTGTCCGGGGACAAGGCTGGTTGGCTTGACCCTCACCTCGCGGTACGGCACTATACCTTGGACATGTGGCAATGGACTGAAAACGTTGAGCAGTACGTCCTCGACGTCATCTTTGAACGGCGCCGTGATTGGCCTGCGCGGCTTACCAGTGCGGCGTTGCTGGGCCTGTCCAAGCTCTATGAAGTCGGGGTTCAAGCCCGGCTGCATCTCTGGCACCACCGGATTTTCCGCGACCACACCCTCGGCTGCCAGGTCGTCAGCATTGGCAACCTCAGCGTCGGTGGCACCGGCAAGACGCCCGTGGTGGAAGTCTTCGCCCGCGCGCTCCAACAGCGCGGGCGCCGCGTCGCCATTCTTTCGCGAGGCTACAAGAGCACCCCGCGTCCACTCTGGCAACGGATTGTTGCCAAAGTCACGTTTCAAGAGGACCGAGTCCCGCCCAAGGTCGTGTCGGACGGCAGGTCATTGCTGCTCAATAGCGACCAGGCTGGCGACGAGCCGTACATGCTGGCGTCCAACCTCAAGGATGTCGTCGTTCTGGTCGACAAGGACCGCGTCAAGAGTGGCCGCTACGCCATCTCCAAGTTCGGCTGCGACACGCTCCTGCTCGACGATGGCTTCCAGTATCTGGCGCTCAAGAGCCGCCTCGACATCTGCCTCATCGACCGCAACAACCCTTTCGGCAATCACTATCTCCTCCCCCGGGGCACCTTGCGGGAGCCCATCGCCAATCTTAAACGCGCCGATTACATCTTCATCACCAAATCGAGTGAACTCGGCGCAAAAAAACTCCGTAAGGCCATCCGCCAGTTCAATGAGAAGGCCGAGATCATCGAGTGCGCCCACCAGCCACTCTACCTGCAGGACGTCTTTACGAGCGAACGGCATGTGTTGGCAACCTTGCAAGGTCTCCAGGTTGCCGCCATTTCCGGCATTGCCGTGCCCGAAAGCTTCGAAGACGGGCTCCGGGGTCTGGGTGCGGACGTCATTTACGCCAAACGCTATGCGGACCACCACCGCTACTCGCAGCAGGAGATCATTAATATGATTAACCGCAGCCTCAAGCGCGGCGCGGGCGCCATTCTCACGACCGAAAAGGATGCGGTCCGCTTTCCAAAGATTGACCGCCGCGATATTCCCATTTACTACTTGCGGGTGGAAATCCGCATTATTTCCGGCGCAAAGGACTTTGACGATGCTGTCGCCAGAATCTGCCACCGATAACAACGCGACGCGCATCCTGATCCGCGCGGCCAACTGGATCGGCGACGCGGTCATGACCATGCCCGCCGTCCAGCGCCTGCGCGAGTTGGCCCCCCGCGCCTATATCGCCATGCTCTGTCCCGGTAAACTCACCGATCTTTGGCGCCACAATCCGTTCCTCAACGAAGTCATCCCCTTTGGTGACCAGCCCGACTTCCACGATCTTCGCCAACACCAGTTCGATGTTGCGGTTATCTTTCCCAACTCTTTCCGCTCTGCATGGGAATGCCGGCGCGCCGGGATCCCCCGCCGCATCGGCTTTGCCGGACACTGGCGCCGCTTCCTCCTGACCGACGTCGTCCGCCAGCCACGGTCGGAACGCGCCGTTTATAGGACGAAGACGGTCGCGGGCAAGACCTTTCAGGTAAAGGTTTTTCACTCCACGCGGCACCAGTCGGAGCATTACCTCGATATCATCGCGTACCTCGACGGTAACCGCGAACCTCTTCCACCCCGGATCTATCTCGCCGTCGAGGAGATGCCGCCACTTAATAAGTTCTTGCGGGACGACGGACGCCCGGTGATCGGCATTAATGCCGGTGCTGAATTCGGCCCTGCGAAACGCTGGCCAGCCGAGCGTTTCGCCGAGACCGCGATCAAAGTCTCCTATCACGCCAATGCCCGGTGGCTCATCTTTGGCGGCCCTCGAGACACCGTGGTCGCCTGCCAGATCGAAGCGCAGCTTCGTGACGCGGGTTTGAGTGAGAGCACGATCATCAACGTTGCCGGCATGACCACGCTGCTGGATCTGTGCACCTTGCTCCGGTTCTGCAAGCTGCTCCTGACAAACGACACGGGCCCGATGCACGTCGCCGCCGCCATCGGCACGCCCGTGGTCAGTATCTGGGGCTCGACTTCGCCCGAACTCACCGGACCGCTCTCCCCCCGCAGTACCGTGATCCGCCAACCCGTCGAATGCAGCCCTTGCTTTCTGCGTGAATGCCCCATCGATTTCCGTTGTATGGAACGCATCCAGGTGGACGAAGTCGTCAAGGCCGTGCTGAAACAACTGGGCGTTGAGGACCGGGACCAGCCGCAATCATGAGCGAACAGCAAAGCGTCGCCCGCTCGGCGCGCACCGTCAGCCTTGCGGTCCTCGGCAGCCGCGTGCTCGGCCTCGTCCGCGAGCAGGTGCTGGCCGCGCTTTTCGGCGCCAACCGCGAATTTGACGCTTTCCTCACCGCCTTCCGCATCCCGAATCTGCTGCGCGACCTGTTTGCTGAAGGGGCACTGTCCGCCGCTTTCGTGACCACGTTCTCGCAGAAGCTCTCGGCTGAAGGCGACAAGGCGGCCTGGCGGCTGGCGAATCTCGTCCTCAACGCCCTGATTCTCGTCCTCGCGGTGATCACGGTGGTGGGCGTTATCGTCTCTCCCTGGCTCGTGCGCATGATTTCGCCCGGGTTCAGCCAGATTCCGGGCAAAGTGGAGTTGACCACCACGTTAACGCGGATCATGTTTCCATTTCTGCTGATGGTGGCGCTCGCGGCGCTCGCGATGGGGATGCTCAATGCCAAACATCGGTTTGGCGTGCCGGCCAGCGCGTCGATGATGTTCAATGTCGGATCGATTGTCGGTGGGCTGGCATTTGCATTCTTGTTGGCGCCGGGGTTCCTGCATAATCCTGCGATGGCGAGCCGCGCCGTAATCGGGATGAGCATCGGCACGCTTATCGGTGGTGCACTGCAATGGATCATTCAGGTCCCCAGCCTGCGGGGGGTGGGCTATCGCTACGAACCCATTCTCAACTGGCACGATCCGGGCTTCCGCCAGGTCCTGCGATTGCTCGGACCGTCGGTTATCGGCACGGCGGCGGTTCAGGTGAACATCTTCGTTGACCAGTGGTTCGCTTCCTGGCCCCAGATGTCCGGCCCCAGTGGGAGTGGCGCCGTGTCCTGGCTGAACTGCTCGTTCCGTTTGATGCAATTCCCAATTGGCGTGTTTGGGGTGGCCATCGGCGTCGCGACGCTCCCCACGGTGAGCGCGCATGCGGTGCGCGGCGACATGGTCGCATTCCGCAAGACGCTCGCCCGTTCGATTCGCCTGGCGTTTTTCCTGTGCTTGCCGGCGGCGTGCGGCCTGTGGGTCCTGGCCACGCCCATCATTTCGGCGATTTACCAGCATGGCAAGTTCGACACGTTCGCGACCGCGCAAACGGCGGCCTGTGTGCGCGCCTTTTCGGTTGGCCTCGTGGGCTACGCCGCGGTCAAAATCATCGCGCCCTCGTTCTACGCGCTCGGTGATTCGCGCACGCCCATGTATGTGACGATTGCTTCTGTCGTCGTCAACGCCGGCACCGATTACCTGTTTGCCATCACATTTGGAATGGGGGCGGCCGGGCTGGCGCTCTCGACATCGATGGTGGCGCTTTGCAATTTCTTCCTGCTGTTGGCGCTCATGCGCCGCAAGATCGGCCGCATTGAGGTGTCCACTCTGCTGCGTTCGCTGGCGAAAGTTGCCGTGGCCTCGGCGGTGATGACGGCCGCGACCTATGGCACACATCGCCTCTGTGAATTCAACCGTTACGTGGACACGCTCGTGTCGATGACCGTCGCCGTGATCGTCTTCGGCGCGTCCTGCAAGCTGCTCCGTGTCACCGAGTTGGGCGAAGCGCTGGGTGCGCTGCGATTCGGGGCGAAGCAGACGGGCGATTAACGATTGGGGGGAGTCGCGACACTGAGGTCGCTCCCACATTCGGGCTGAGGCCACGAGGGACCGTGGCCCTCCAGGGACAAATCAGCTATAATTTGCCTACCGATGAGCGAAGCGCCACAACTCAAGTCCAGGGTCCGCGACCTGCCGAACAAGCCGGGCGTTTATTTGATGCGCGACAAGCTGGGGCGCGTCATTTACGTCGGCAAGGCGCGCTCGCTTCGCAAGCGGGTCAGTCAGTACTTTCATCCATCGCGCGCGATGCGATGGGACCCGAAAACGCAGGCGCTCATCGGTTCCATCGCCGATTTCGAGGTGCTGGTGGTGAAGAGCGAGCCCGAGGCGTTGCTGCTGGAAGGCAAGCTCATCAAGGAGTACAAGCCGCGCTACAACGCGATGTTCAAGGATGACAAGCGGTTCCTGATGGTGAAGGTCAGCCTGAATGAGGAGTATCCACGGTTTAAGTTTGCGCGGCTGAAGAAGGACGATGGGGCGCGCTATTTTGGCCCGTTCGTGCACGCCGGCGCGGTGCGGTTGGTGATGCAGTGGATTCGCAAGAAGTACGGCGTGCTGGTGCAAGGCACGGGCGTACCGAAGGCGAAAGACCTGAAGTACTCGACCTACCTCGTGCCGGTACCGCTTGCGGACATACCGCATGAAGAGTACTTGCGGCTCGTCGATATGGCATGTGAATTTCTCGACGGCAGGAACAAGGACGCCGTTGTGCAGCTTGAGGAGGAGATGCGCACGGCGGCCGGTACTAAGAAGTACGAAAGAGCTGCTGAACTACGCGACGTGATCAACAGCCTTCGTGAAATCGGGCGCGCCTCGCGGGACCGCAAGTTCTCCCGTGACATGTCGCCGAAGATCGAATCGGCGAGTGAGATGGAGGAACTCCAGCTCGTGCTTAACCTGCCCGTTTTGCCGCAGCATGTCGAAGGCTTTGATATCTCGAACATCAGCGGCACGTTGTCGGTGGCTTCGAGCGTGTGTTTCCAGGGTGGCAGGCCGCACAAGGAACACTATCGCCACTACCGCATCAAGACGGTGGAAGGCAGCGATGATTTTGCGTCCATGGCGGAGGTCGTGGGACGGCGTTACGCGCGGGTCAGGGCTGAAGGCGGTTCTTTACCCGATCTGGTGATGGTCGATGGTGGCAAAGGGCAACTCATGGCCGCGCTGAATGCGTTGTGGAAGCTGGAAATCCGTGATCTGCGTGTGATTGGTCTGGCCAAGCAGATGGAGGAAATCCATGTACCCGACCAGACGTTGCCGATCCGCCTGCCGCGCAACTCCCCTGCCCTGCACCTGATTCAACGTCTGCGGGACGAGGCGCACCGTTTTGCCAACAGCTATCACCAGAAGCTGCGGAAGCGTCGGGTGCAGGAGTCGGTGCTCGACGAATTCTCCGGTCTAGGCGCGAAACGCAAGCTGGCGCTTTTGCAGCATTTCGGTTCGATCCAACGTCTCCGCGAAGCGACTGCCGAGGGCATCGCTGAAGTTACTGGCTTCGGCCCGAAGATGGCCGCGGCGCTGAAGGAATTCCTCGCTAACGGGTAGACGCGGGCGTACGGTGGCGGCATGCGGTGGGTCGCTTTCTTTACGTGTTTGTTCCTGGGAGTCTTGTGTGCGGCTTCTGTGCGCGCGGAGGATGACGCTGTTGTGTCGCGTTTGATTCCCTTCGATTCGCTGACCATTACGAACCGGGCGCTGGCGCATGACGTGACGGATCGTCCCACGTTGCACTGCGATTATCCGGCGGAGACATTCAAGGGGCGAATCCCGATGTTTGAGTATTTGTTCGATCACATGGACTCCTGCTCGGCGCTGGCGCAGAAGGAAGGTCTCATTACGTACCGCGCCACGCGCGATGCGGAGAACCGGCTCCACGCGGACGACCACGACGGCGCGGCGGGTTACATGATCAATGTGTACGCCGGCGATGGCAAACGCGTCATCTACGTGGCGGGCACGCAGCATGGGTTGTTCGACGCGAGCGGGCGCGGCGTGGCGGTGGTTGATTATCACGCCAAGGCGGGCGACGAGATCGAGTACACACGCACGGCCTTTGTGAAAGTGGACAACGTAGTGCTGGCGACGATGGCGCAGATGTTCTCCATATTTCTCCATGGCACGGTGGACAAGCATTTCGCGAAATTGATTCGCAATCCGGTCCTGCTGAGCGAGAGGGCGCAATCCGATCCCCAGAAACTCCTCGATCTGATTGCGCAGATGCCCGTCGCCGACCAGCAATTGATGGCCCCGTTTGCAGAGTTGGTGCGGTCGAACGCGAGTGTGCGGGTGGCCGAGAGCAATCGACCGCTTTAAGAAAGATGATGCCCTTCCCGGTCTTGAATTATCCCAGAAGCACTGGCGTCGCATCGGCTGTTAGGTAGGAAAACTGGGCCTTGCAGGACGATTTTTATATTGACTGTTCTTCAGACATCCGCATACTGCGTAGGCAATACACCCCGGGTCGGGTGAGGTTCTTAACGAGTAACGCGAGGGCGGAGCCGTATGGCGAGAACAGAGAAGGCTGGAGATTCTGACCGAACTGGATACACGCGCGCCGAGAAGCGATTGATCGCTTTGGCTTGGGCGCTCGCTGGCGCGGTCGTGGTCCTCCTCATGCGGCGGTAAGAAACAAGTGGTTACGTAACCAGATGAAACTTAAGACACGCATCGCTTACGCGGTATTTCCGCCTCCGGTTTGGGACACATTGAGACAAGAGTGGCCCATGACCAAGTTGCGATGGAAGAACGCCTTGTTCCGCCGCCGGATTGAAAGACGATTCCAGAAGAGCCGTGAGCTCAAGATCCATCTGGGGTGCGGCAAACGAGTGATCGCGGGTTGGGTGAATGTCGATTGCTTTCGTGGCCCGGGGATTGATTTCACCGGGGATTTGCGGCGTCCCTTGCCGTTTGCTGACGGTAGTGCCCGCCTGATTTATTCGGAACACGTACTGGAACATCTACAGATGGAGGACGCTCTCCAGCTTCTACAGGAGTGCAAACGCGTTCTGGCACCCGATGGTATTTTGCGAATTGGTATTCCCGACGCCGAGATCTATCTCCGGGCTTACATTTCCGGTGACCAACCCTTTTTCGATGAGCTGAAGCATCTTGGGGGCGCGATAAATCCACTGCGCACGCCCATGGAAGTCATCAATCATATGTTTCGCATGGGTGCTTGCCATCTTTTCGCGTGGGACTGGCCGACCTTGCAGTTAGCGCTCACCGAAGCCGGATTTGTCAGCACGCGAAAAGGCGCGTCCGGCGTGGCATCCTCCACGGAAATCTGTTTGGATGATCCGGCGCATGCGTTTGAAACGCTTTATGTGGAAGCTTCCAAGGGACCTCTACAGATTGAGTGGTTCCATAAACCTGGCGCAGCAAGGTCCGTTCGCACTGCCAGCCCAGAACCCTCCCCGCTCGCCGCGCGTGAGGAACCTAACGACTCACAGTTGGATCCCGCCGGGACAAAAGCCAAGTCTGCGTAGGCAAGCGCAGCTGCTATCTGCATCCGTGACTTGTAGAACGGTGACTTGTAACCGGCGATGATGTATTAGGCGAGATGGCGCGCAACGGTGAGGTCGTGAACAAACTCCTCTGGTGCAGCGGGCGATATGGCCACGTTGCGATTGGCGTAGCACAACAACACTATCCGACGATGGTCGGTAACAAAGACGCGGTAAAAGCCCAAGCGCGGGTTGTAATTCCAACCCGAGAAGGAAAAGAAACCGCCGTTACCGATGCGAATGTTAATCCGAGGACGAATCGGTCCGAACCGCACCGACTGCAAGCCCGCCAGTGGCACCCGTGTCGCCCAGAGTAAACGCTGCACGAGAATAGCGTCGGGCGTCACGGTGTACCCGCGAATGGTGAAGAGCGCGCAACCGATGACCAGCGCCAGTAGCCAAAGTCCCATCCAGATTGATGAGGTGCTGCCCTGTTTAAACTCGGAAAACGCCAGCCACAAAAACCAGGCTGTCAGCAGTGTTGACAGAACGATCAGCAGTATTCCCCAATGCGCCGGGTAGTACTTTTGCATTCAGGCCCTCCACATCAGTCAGGCGGCCTGGTTGTGTTGGCGCGATTGTCTGCCTATGCACCCACAAAACACAAACAAGAGCGCCGTAATTGGCGGCAAAACGCCCAGACCGTCCACGACTCTCCAATTGATGAAGAATGCCTGAATCAATATTGCCGCAAGCGTTAAGGTTGCCCCTGCCAGTTCCCATTTCCACGCCAGAGCAAGCCCCAGAAGCCAAGCCAACATCAGGGCGAATCCGAGGCGGTCATGCATGGAGTGGAGTGTCCCGTTTGGATGCCCGCTGATACTACCCACAATCCCCGCCGTGATGAAAAAGCCCCAGAAAAGAATTATCAGTACGCTGAGCGTGCGAGCGGTCCACCGAACCGTGCTCACTGTTCTATTCATGGCTGTCCTCCAGATTTGTCAGGTGTGCGAACTCGATTAGGCGACCTTTCTGTGGTTCGTGTGGCGCGTCGCTGCGATGATCACCCAAAGCACGAACAAGAAGACGATGACGGGCAGCAGAAACGGCAGCGCGACGACGAGAAGAATCAGTCCTGTCAGCGTCAACGCGCCCACAACCAAAAGCGCGGCTCCAGTAAGCGCCAGTGCTGTCACTACCAACGCGAACAGTGCGGCAGCGATCCCAATAAGCAGACCGACACCACCGATCAGGACTCCTGGCATCCCCATGAGGTTCAGATTCATTGCTGCCTATTCATCCTGTAGATGTTCTCTATGTTTTCGCGCAGACAGGACGCGCTGGGGGCCAGGAAGCGGCCCCTAAACGGGGTGTTATTCGGCTTATACTCCTGACGTATGGGGGCTGCAAGACATTTCAATGGCGGTTAAGTGACCACGAAGTCATCCGCCGTCGCAAAAGCTTCCGCCGTCGGCAAACCTAAGGCGGACACGATGGCGGACACGCGAAGTAGACACGAAGAACACGAAGTACCGGCCGAAGTGTCAAGAGTCAAGCCCTGACCCCATAAGTAGGACTTGCAAAGTTAGTGATGCCAACGGATCATCACGAATTTCAGAAGCTGGCAAGTCGTGGTGATCTCCATCTTCCCACCTATCAACGCGAACACTCTGAGAGTCGATAGATACGTGGTAGAAGCCGAGCAGTCCGTCCGGAAACGTATGTTCACTCAAGACGTGGACTACCAATAAATCTCCACCTTGTTCCAACATCTTGGGCACAATGAGAAATCCGATCTCAGACAGATCACTGCTGAGTTTGCAACGAACCTCCACGAACACCGGACTCGCAGGAATTATCGAGATCCATCCATGATCAATCTTTTCCGGCAGAAGGGGAAGATCGTCGACCGCATAGCGGTGGGGTCGGCTGATTAGCGACACATGCGTGTACAATTCCCCGGAGATCGCGTTCTCTCTCCAAGCATTGAGGGTAAAATGGAGCATTTCCGGATGGCTCGGCACTCTGCCGGATTCACCAGCTATTTTGGCAAAAAGGTTAAGCTTAAGCCTGCCCAGTAGCGTCTCACGATAATTCTCAATGAGCGGATGAAGAATCACTTTGAACCTTTAATTTCACATTTCAGAAAGGAGACTAGCTCAGTATCCACATTCGCACAAGGTAGTCACTTTTTATATAATAAACCGCAGGAGAAACATGAACATGAAATCGGTCGGGTAAGCACGACAACTTATCGCCGCAACCTCACCCTCCAGTGACAGGACGAGGCACTCCTGCTCCCCAAGGACGGGAACAATTTCGGAGGGGACACCTACACCGAATTCACTGGGCGGCGCATGAAGTAATTCGGGACGCCGAGGACGGGAAGGAACGGATTAACGCTCAACACTCAACTTTAAACGATCAACCTTCAATGGGGAATTGAGGCGGAGTGCCCACCCCAGCCCCTGTGTCCCTTTCGCCGCTCTGATTCTCACACCACCGACTCATTTCTCAACTTCTCGCACCGAAAGAGCCTTGCCGATCTGAAGCCCCAAGGCAACGGCGGGCTTGAGTTTCGCCGGTTCTGAAGCGAATTTGCGGCAACCCGCGCCAGGCCAATGCGCTCGGCGGGAAGTCTGCCCGTGATTCTGGAGGAGACCGGATCAGGGGAAATGTGTCACAAAAGTTTTCATGGGTGGAAAGAAAGTTGCCACCGATCAAGCAATCCATGGCTGTGCGCGACACTGTGTGAAAGTTTTTTTAACCATCAATCGTGATTAAGAAGTAGCCCATCACTGATGGGTACGCGACTATTGTCGAGAATGGTGTATGGCCAGACACGGTAATAAATTGCTGACACACAAGTCTGCCAACTTTTGGGAGAACCTGTAAGAAGATGGGCTATCTCGAGCAGGAGTTCCACCCCGGATTGAGCAAATCCCCCCGTGCCGAGAGCGTGCTGGCACAGCGTCTGCGTTCGTCCCCTCCGCAAGTTCAGGCCAGGTGTGGGGGAATTCGTAGTGGAGGTTACAAAAGACCGTTTCCAAGGGTTGTCGAAAGTAGCTGTAGATGCAAGCGCCAGAACGTCGTTTCTGAGCAGCTTTCTTCATCGCTGCGTATTGCTTTCATTCCTGATCGCTCTCAATCTATTGGGGGCCGTAGTGGTCCGCGCGGACACCACCACCAATGCAGCCGGGGACATCGTAGCGCAATTGTGCCCGCTGTTGGACAACCTGACGGAAGCGGCGGTTAGTGTGGCGCGATCCAGCCGGATAGTCGGCTCATCGCAGCTTGGTCTGGCCCTCGCCGATGCGGACAGCCTCATGGCAGCAGTACGGTCGCCCGATATGACCGTCGCACTGGGGAATACGAGCAAGAAGCTGCAGATAAGCCTTTCCCGTTTCAAGAGCCAACTTCTAAAGACAGAGGCTGCGGTGGACAACTCCCGCATCACGGACAGCGTGGCCTTGAAGGTGATGTTACGTACGGTAGCCATCGGTCAACAGTTGAAGGCGCTCGTGCCGACTCTCCCGTCCTCCGATACGGTCGTCATGGTCCGCGAAATTAAATCCAGAACGATGGTGTTGCATTATGCGGGCGATACGGTTTGCTTCCAAGTGAACATTCTGAATGCTGCGAGTGACCCTTCCTGTGGCCCCGTGAATGTGGCGGTTGACCCCGTCGGCGGTGACCCGACAGATGTGCTCGTCATTGGGACGCCCGACTTTTCGACCGCGACGGATTTTTGCCTGACCATGGGACCGGACGCCGGCACGCTTCAGGTCACGGTTAGTACGTGCAACCAGACCAATAGCGTGCTCCTCTACAATTATGGCGTGCCGAAAACAACTGGGACGACACTTTTGCCCGCGTCGATACCTCCCGCGACGCCCTCCAATCTGGCTGTGATGGTTGTGACTCTCACTTCCATCACACTAGACTGGCAGAACAACGCGGACAACGAACTTGGATTTCAAATCCTGCGGGCCACATCGCCTGGTGGACCCTGGAGTGCCGTTGGCACCGTAGGGGCGGACGTGACCTCCTACACGGACACGGGTCTGCAACCCTTGACGATGTATTACTACGAAGTCGCCGCCTTCAACTAAGGAACCAAATTAGGGCTGCCTCCGTCCGAGTGGTCCTTCCTCATTTCTGAAAAGTTGTCACTCTTACTTGTCACTCCTCGTGGAGAAATGAGGCGATTCGGGATGAAGTGAGACAAAGTGGATAACCCCTGCAAGCGTCACATTGATTGACTTAGAAGACAGAAGCACACATGAGATGAAATGAGAGAAAAACGCCCTTTAGAATTATGAGTCCCCTGCTCTACTTAGTGCAATTCAATAAGCGCCCCTCTGCTCTCATGCCATAACGGCGATTTTGTGATCTGCGCTTCGCAGAAGTGCAGCTACAACGGGAAACGGCTCCGCGCTTCACAAGCGCGGCTACAACGGACGCGGGGCGGGTGTCGCTTTCGCCGGGGGGCGCGTGAAGTAATTCTCAACGCCGAGGACGGGGGCTTCTCCGGCAGTTTCGAAGCCGAAGCGGCGATAGAAGGCGACGTTTTCGGGGCGATCCGTTTCGTGGTAGCCCGGTCGGCCGGTCTGGTCGAGTTGCTGGCAATAGTGTTCCATGAGTTGATGGTCGATGTGGCGGGAAAGGAGTCGACGTGGAAGCTGGGGCGGCACCCTGCCCTTGTGTCCCTTTCGCCGCGGGTTCTTCCGTTGGTTTTTAGCCGGGTCGATTTTGACGACGTGTTTGGGGTCGGACGGTGGTCGCTTTCCGCTTGCGTCACGGAAGAGCCTGCTGAATGGTGCTGGCAGTTTTCGGCTGGACTTACCCGGAAGCCTTGTTTAGCATAGGCTTCGGAGCAAGCGGCCCTGTGAGCGTTGCGAGCGCTCTGTCAACTGTACGTGTTACAGCGAAGACAACCCTCTGGACCACACTACCCTCGAATCGACCGAACTCAGCATGCCCACATACCAAACAGGAGAAGCCATGAACACATTCATGAATCACAAACGCATGCAGTCGCTCTGGATCGCCATTACGTTGTTGTCAATGCTTGCCTGGTCGCTACCAACCCGCGGACAATCCACGACCTGGCAAGACCTGCCATTCCCACAGAATAGTAGTTGGCCGGATTCGCAGGGAAGTCCGGCCACGACGAATGGGAATGAAGTGGTCCTGCACGGGCAGCCCGTGCGGAGCACGCAAGTCTTTACTTGGGGCTCCACGTTCACCTTCAAAACAGTGCTGGATTTGCGACCCGGCAGCTCCACGGACGATGGGTCCTTTCAGTTCAACCTGATCCCCCTCGGACAAGCGACGAATCTGGATCTTACGTCTTTTACTGGCTTGTACATGACCTGGTGGAATTTTCAACCTGATGCCCTGACCATCACGCAATCCGGTACGCAAAGCGGACCCTTGATTCCCTTTGGCATCGTCGCGCAAAAGACAAACCAGGTGACGATCGCGGTGTCCGGAACCGGTCTGGTGACATGGATAATCGATGGGCAAACCTATTCCAGCGGGACGGTGACGGTGCCATTCAGCCAATTCCAAGTGCAGGTCGAGGGCTGGCAGCCGACCGATACGTACCATATGATCGGTTTCGCGGCAGTGCCCGAACCGGGGACGCTGACGTTGGCCGGCCTGGGCCTCGCCGTCCTGCTAGCGACCGTCCGTCGATGCAAGTCATCCCGATGATCGCAGCTTGGCTTCTGATGAGTGAAGCCTGATTCAGAAGCAAACGGTGAATCGCTCGCGCAGGCGCCAACTCGCCGGAGTTGACGCCTGCGGGCGGGGCTTCAAACCCGCATTTGTGTTTCAAATCTTAAAGGGCTAAGTAGCAGCATGCATAATGGATTGCGGCAGGCGTAGCAATGGGGCGAATGGGGAGCGGAGTCCAGCGCGTGGAGCCCAGGACGATCCATCTGCGCTGTCAGATCGGGTGTGGCAGGCGACGGGCCCAACGTGTGCGTCACTGGGTGGGTGTCGATTTCGCCAGGCGGGACATGAATAAATTTGGGACGCCGAGGACGGGGGCTTGTTGGGTGGTTTCGAAGCCGAAGCGGCGATAGAAGGCGACGTTCTCGGGGGCGAGGGGAACGGATTAACGTTCAACCCCGAAACGAATTCGGGGCAGGCCACTCAACTTTAAACGCTCAACTCCGAAAAGGATTCGGGGCGGGCTGCTCAATGTGGGGAATGGCGGCGGAGGGGACGGACACCCCTCACCTTAATCCTCTCCCCCAAGGGGAGAGGAAATCTCCGGGCGGGCTGTTCAATGGAGGCATGGAGGCGGAGTACCCACCCCTGCCCCTCCAGGGAGGGAAACGGTGGAGATTCGCACGACTATTTTCGTAAATTCATGCTAATAACACGAAGGTGAGACCCACTGCTTTTGAATGCATGCGGCGGTTGACGTGGCTGGCGACAATTAACCATAGCAATGCCGCGCCTTATTCCTGTTGGAATCATGTGATTTCCGAGCTGGGTTTTCCTTATGCATCGCGGTTGACATGGGTGTTCAATGGAACGCTGGCAATCGGCAGTCTGATGTTGTTGCCCACCCCCTATGCGGTGGGCGCGTATCTGCAGACGCGTTTGGGAACTGTGGCCATGGGTTTTGGTTTTGTCACCTGTCTGGCCCTCAGCGCGCTCGGGATGTTGGGCTTGAAACAGGATTTTCTTCATGGTCCTTATATTTTCATGCGATTCCTCAAAATACATTTGGCCGTTGCCGATGTTTTCCTTCTCGGATGGTTGGTGGCCGTGACGCTGTTCACCATCATCTTCTATCGCCGCTGGAAGGACCCGGCCGCGCGGCCAATGGCGCAGGTGGGGATCCTCTGTTAGCTCCTGTATCCCCTCTTTTTGATCGTCGCCCTTTACGCGAACCCCGTGCAAGCGCCGCTTCTGAAAGACTTAAAAGACCCGGCTTTCAGGGCGATGCTTGATTCTCCAACTTCCTCTTCCATTTTAACGCCGTGGCTGGATTCTCATCGTCCGCCTATTTGGTGGCCTGCGGCTTTGGAGTGGGGCCTGGCCTGGTCGATGTGGCTATGGCATGGCTTTGATTTTTCTTTGGAAGAAGACGAGGGGGGCGGGGAACGGATTAACGTTCAATGTGGGAATGGCGACGGAGTACCCACCCCTGCCCGTCCAGGGAGGGGAACTATTTACTTAAACGGGCGGGACGCCGTTCTACGCCCGAATTCTCGCCGCGTGAGGGCACGCGGCCTACAACTTCAGGGAACATACTGGAGTATCCTAAAACGATATTCTTTACTGGACACGGTGCGGTGGGAGGAGTATGGTGGGTGCAGTTCTTTGAAAACTGGTGGTCGGGTAGAATTCAGGAGCCAGGCGTCAGATCCGGTGTCGCACTTTGTGCTATGGCACGAGGCAGGGTGATGTGTGCCCTTGGAACGGCTCTTGTGGAAAAATGAGGGTTTACAAAACCAGGTATTTGCGAAACGAACCCACCGTTTTTTAAGGCGATTTTCAGCCTAAATAATTGTCTGATAGAGAGTTAGCACTTCGGAAGACGCACTTTTTCGGTGGGTTCGTTTTGGAAAACGAACCCACCGGGACACCACAAGAAGGGCGTTTTGAGTGCTGACAAGTCGGTTTGTGGCTTTGTTTTGACACAGAAGTATGGCGTACGGACGCGGTTGCCGCGGCAAATGCGCCGTGGCGTCTCGCCTTCGGCTCGGCTCACAGAAGCACAGCTTCCGGCCTAAGACCTGAGTGCGCATTGACAGGGGTTGGTTAGGGGGCTATGATGGGCGGAGTTGTCGTAACGCTGAGAGTTCTTGTGCCACGCAAGTGCGTGAGTGAGAAGCGTTTGAGAGGGGTGTGAATCGGAATTGTCAGAAGTCAGATTAAAAAAGGGTGAGCCTGTGGAAAAGGCCTTGCGCCGGCTGAAGAAGAAGCTGGATCGCGAGGGAACTTTACGTGAAGCGCGGGCCCATCGTCATTTTGAGAAGCCGAGCGAGAAGCGTCGGCGCAAAGCCCGTGGACCGCGGCTGTTTTCCGCATTCTAAACGAGCATTAACAATCAGCGGGGCCAGCGCCGCGATGCGAACGCTGGCCCCGAGGACTTTCGGGGCTGGGCCCTGACATTTCATGTTCGCCTTTTCAACCTGCTGGAATTCCCAGCGCCATACGGACGGGCGCGCGATGGTCAACGAAGTGCGCACGCTCGGGTTCGAGTACGCCGAGCTCGGGCACGGTACGCGGCTGTCGCTTTTGGATGGCGTGCTGCAGGCCGTGGCGGCGGGCGAAATCAAGATCTCTTCCCTCCACAATTTCTGTCCCCTACCCCTCGGCGTGATGGGGTCGGCGCCGGATTATTACCTGCCGAGTTCGTGGGACGAGAATGAGCGGCAGTCGGCGGTGCGGCACACGTTGCGGACGATTGATTGCGCGACAACGTTGGGCGCGAAGGTTGTGGTGTTGCACCTGGGCCTGGTGCCGATGCGTGATTATACGATGCGGCTGTTGGGACTGTATGCGGACGGACGCGGCGAGACGCCGAAGTTTCAGCGGTTGCGCGACAAGGCGCTGACGGTACGCGACAAGAAGAAACAGAAGCACCTCGATCAGGTCTATCGCACGTTGGAGGAGGTCCTGCCGCGCGCGAAGGAAGTGAACGTGAAGCTCGGAATGGAAACGCGGTTCGGCATTGAAGAGATTCCGACGGAGGTCGAGGCGGATGAGATTCTGAAACGTTTTGGCACCGAGTCGATCATGTACTGGCATGATGTGGGGCACGCGGCGGTGAAGGAAACGCTCGGCTTGATGACACACGAGAGTATTCTGGAGCGGTTCCGCGGGCGGACGTTGGGGATGCACTTGCAGGATTTTGCTCCGCCGGCGGAAGATCATCAGCCGCCGGGATTGGGCACGTTTGATTTTGCGCGGCTGGCGCCGTTCGTGACCGAGGACATGGTGCTGGCGTGGGAGATTCATCCCGAGTGGAAGCCGGAAGAGATTGTGGGAGGCCTGAAACGGGTGCACGACTTGCTGAGAAAGCCTGTCACTGTATGAAGAAAAAACTGGGCGCGTTGCTGCGGGTCGTGGTCAGCGTGGGCATCCTCGCCTACCTGTTCAACGGGATTTTCCATAAGGAAGCGCTGGACTATTTCCAAGCGCACAATATCGACCCCGATGCGCTGTCGTGGTCCGAACGGGCACGGATTGTTTGGAGTGTGGGGCCGCAAGCGCTGTGGGATGCGCTGCGGAAAGTTGATGCGCTTTGGCTGGCCGCCGCCGTCATCTGCGCAGGTATTCCCGCAGTGCTCGGCATCCTGCGGTGGAAATGGATTTTGCACGTCCAGGGCCTGGAGGTGAAATTCTCGCGGCTGTTTTCGATTTCATTTATCGGGTTGTTCTTCAACGCATTCATGCTCGGCTCGACGGGCGGTGATGTGGTCAAGGCCTGGTATGTCGCGCACGAGACGCACCATAAAAAGGCCGAGGCGATCGCGACGGTCGTCGTCGACCGGTTGATCGGGCTGCTGGCCCTGTTTGTGATCGCGCTCTTTATGATGGCGCTCTACCACGCTCGCGTATTCGATGACCCGAAACTGTTCTGGTTTTCGATAGCGACCCTCGGTGTGGTGGTCTCTACAGTCATGGGCACAGTCGTTGGGTTGTGGGTCGGTTTTGTGGACAAGTTTCCGGGATTGCGGTCATGGCTGCAGCGATTGCCGCACTACGGCATGTTGCGGCGCATGGTGGACGCCTATCGCGTCTACGCTTCTCACCCGGTGATCCTGACCAAGACGCTGCTGATATCATTTGCCGTCCACTTCTTTTCCATGCTCAGCATTTGGTGCGTGGGTCGTGGTTTGGGAGTTCTCTCCGCGAAGATTACCGACTACTTTCTGTACCTGCCGATCATCAATTCGGTGACGGCCGTGCCAATCACTATTTCGGGCTTCGGGGTACGCGAGGGAATGTACATCAAGATGTTTCATGAAGTCGGCGTGGCGGAACCGGTGGCCCTGGTGATGTCCCTGCTGGGCTATCTGTCGGCGCTATTCTGGAGCATTGTCGGTGGCGGATTTTTCCTGACCCATCGCAAGGAACTCCCGCCCACCGACCAGATGGGCCAGGCCGAATAGCAGTAGACCGGTCAGGTCAAAACGGTGAGCGTCCCGCTGGTGACGCCCAGTTGTTTCACCACATTCAGTCGGCGGAACAAGGCTGAGGAATCCGTGGCTGTCCCGTCGATTAATTCCCTGTAACCCTGCAGAATTGCGCGGGTCTTCGCGCCATCTTCTTCCAAAAGTTCCACACGAAACACGCGAGCGCCGGCCTCCAGGAATGATTGCAGGTAATCGGCCCCGCTTTGCGCTTTCGCGTGGTAAACAGTGTTGCGACAGCCCACGTCCGCTTTCACGGGATGTTCCACGCCGACGCGATCGCGCAATTTCAGATTATGACGATCGCACGGACGCCCGCAGTTCGTGGCGTCAGTGCCGCTGGAAAGAAACGCGGCGAACACACAATGCTCCATATGAAACATCGGCAAGTGCTGATGAACCGTCAGTTCAAACCAGTCGGGTGATGCGGCGCGCAACAACTCAAGAACTTGTTGCGCATTGAGATCATACGAGACGGTGAGGCGCTCCAATCCCTCACGCATCAGAACCTCGGCGGCGAGTGGATTGGCGACGTTAAGCGAGAAATCGCCGATCTTCCGCAGTGAACTCGCGCGAAAATAGTCCAGCCCGCCCAGGTTGCGAATCAGAACACCATCCGGCTTGGCGTCATTGATCATTTTGAAAAATCCCTGCTCGCCGGCCTTTTGAATCCGAGGTGTAGCCAGAAAAATCTGCGCCCCCGTTCGCTTCCGCGCACACGCCACCGCCTCGTCGTAGCGACGGATATCTTCGAAATCCACATAAACCGTCGCGCAACCAGAATCGAGTGCCGCCGTCAGTTGCTCCATCGTGCGACACAAGACAACGAGTTGCCGCGCTTCCGCGATACGGCGTTCAGGAATATTCGCCAGCAATTCAGGAAGGACGGACGTCAGCCCAGGCCGCTGTATGGCTCCGGCCTCCAGCGCGGCAACAATCTTCTCAACCAGATCGCGCCGCAAGCGATTGAGTTCGCTCACAGGCAGGATCGCCTGCCCGACAAGCTTATTGTGAAGCTCGCCCAGCACAAAATTCGTCTCCCCCATTCTTCCCAATTGCTCGCGCAACAATTTCTCCGTCAACGGACGCCGAAACGCCGTCTGCAGCGCCATGGATGAATTCACCCGCACCCCGTTCGCCTCAATCGTCATGGCCTTCCCGACTTCGCCCATCACCGTCAGGTCGATCGTTGTCTTCGGGCGCCGGATATCGTTCTTGTAGGTGCGCTTCAATTCCCGCTGAAGCTGCGGGTCGCTGGTCTTCCACACCCGGTCGCCAGCCTTCAACTTGCCAAAATCAATATGCCCACGCTCGAAGTAAAGGCCGTTCTCGCGGGTCTCCCAAATGCGTCCGCCCTGCTCGTGATCGGTGTCGCCGCCATTATCGAACACCACCCCGTCACCCGCCTGCAGCGGCGTCTGCGCGTCCACTTCGACATGATCCGCGCCCACCTGCTTGATGAATCCCACAAACGGCCCGCGCTTCTTGCCGAAGCGGGCGTGCACCAACTCCTGATGGTTCACACCGTGCAACCACCCCGAATACAAGCCGCGGGAAAACGTCATCTCCAGCTTGTACTTGTCCGCCTCATCGGTAGCAGCGCCGCCGTTTTCCGTCGCCATCGCCGCATCAATGGCTTTGCGGTAAACCTGGCACGTCGCCGCGACATACTCGGGCGACTTGAGTCGCCCCTCGATCTTGAAACCGGTCACACCCAACCGTATCAGTTCGGGAATCTCTTGAACTGCCGCCAGGTCCTGTGGCGACAACAAATAACGCCGGTCGCCCAAATCCTTCAACGCGCCATCGACGATCAACTCATACGGCAACCGGCACGCCTGCGCGCACTCACCGCGGTTCGCACTGCGTTGCCCGAGCGCTTCACTCGTCAGGCATTGACCCGAATACGCCACGCACAACGCGCCATGAACGAAGACCTCCAGCGCCGGCATCCCCGCGCCGTTGTCAAACTTCGCGATCTCCCGCATCGACGCTTCCCGCGCCAACACCACGCGCTTGATACCAAGACGTCCCGTGAATTTCGCGCCCTCCGGCGACGTAATCGTCATCTGCGTCGAAGCGTGCACGTCCATCCGCACGCCTAGTTCGCGGGCCAGCACCGCCAGTCCGAGGTCCTGGACGATGATCACATCCACGCCCGCCTCGTCGAGCAGCATCAGCTCTCGCTCCGCCTCCGCCAGCTCGTCCGTGAAAATGAGTGTATTGACCGTGCAGAACGCCCGCAAGCCGTGCTCATGGAGAAAGCGGACCAACCCCGGCAACTGCTCCTCGGTGAAATTCTCCGCGCGCATCCGCGCATTGAATTTCTCCAGGCCAAAGTACACCGCGTCCGCGCCGTTCGCCACCGCCGCCCGCGCGCACTCCATGTTCCCCGCCGGGGCAATCAATTCTAATTTCTTCTTCAAGTCCGTCATCATACCAGAATCTGCGACAACATGAAAGGTTCGCGTCTTGCGTCCGCCCCGTTGGAGGGCCACGCTCCGTCGTGGCCGCGCCGAAACTGTAGCGGCGGTCTGCGACCGCCGACTCCGGAATTGTAGGGCGAGCGGCCCGCTTGCCGTCGTTTCTGTATTTCCACCCACAGGTCCGCACCTTGGAGCGCCATGCGGAGCTTGTCCTGAGCGAAGCCGAAGGATCGTGGCCGCATCCGAATTGTAGCCTCACTTATTAAACGCGGATCGGTCATTTCCGCGCCAAACGAACCCGAATTGAATAATTTTCTAGCGCGTCCCAACTCATTGGCACCCTGAATGATGCGCTCACAATTCCATGCTTTCAATTCGGGTTCGTTTCGCAGAAACACATGTTTTTGCGGCCCGTCCTCCCCTGACAAAAACCACCTATCTAACTCCTGACTCGTGGATTCTAACTTCTGAATTCTGCTTTCCCTCGATCCCCTTGAAAGTTGGACGTTGGAAGTTGAGCGTTCAATGTTCATTTGTTTCCAGCCCCCACCATACCCCTTCCGAAGTTCCTTGTCCAGCAAAATCTATCGAGATACGATACGTAACCCTTTGCGACACTCGCCCACTGTAGCCGCAGGCTTCAGCCTGCGTCCCCCGTACTTGCTTGCCCACACCGACTTGCTACACTCCGCCTGTATGCGCATGACCGGAGCTTCGCTTTACTCAGCTTTTGATACTGGCGATACCAGGCCAATTGTTGATTTTCTCCTCTGGCTCGTGTCTTCCTACAAAATCGACGGAACACCCACGATCCTTGACGCAGGATGCGGCCCGGGACGTATGCTCAAGGAGTTCTCTCGTTTGGGCTGGACCACCGTTGGCTTGGAACCCGATCCGGAGTTTTACGCTCAAGCCGACGAGTTGGCTCGATCGCTCCCGAAGACCTCGGTGATTCGGGGAGGATTCAACGACTTGGAAGCCGAGAACAGATTTGACCTGATCGCCAGCATCAATGGCTCCTTTAGCTATTTGTTGAAGCCGGCTCAACGGGCCGACGCGTTGAGCCGGATATACAAGGCTCTCAAGCCGGGTGGTTGCCTCTTCATCGATATGGCGAATTTCCCGTTTATCCTCCGCGACTACAGGGCGCCGAAGAATTCTGAAGCGACTCTCAACGGGATTGCCATTTCGAGAGCCAGCGAGCACAGCTTCGATTGGCATCACGACACGTGGACTCACACGTATACCTTCACCTTTCGTAATCCCGAACGCGGCGACCAGAAGGTTACGCAGGTACACAAATTCGGAATCTTCGGCTTTGCCGAGCTTGAGTATCTTTTGGAAACCGAAGGATTCACACAAATCCGAACATACACCGGCTACGCCGCCCGACAATCCGAGCCAATCAACGCAAATCGCCTTGTGGTTTCGGCTCAAAAAGCCGCGAAATGACCGATCAATAGGTTCCCAATCCCCAAGCCAGCTCACTCATCGCTCGGTTCCTTAAACAGTTTCTTTTGCTCTGCATCCAACTTCTCCCACTCGTCCTTCAGCACATACACCAACTCGTCATCCCCAACCCCGCGTACTTGAACCTTCTTCACCACAAGTCGGTCCCACACGTTTCCAATGCGTTTTTCCGGCTTCTCAAAACCTCGCTTGGAAACCGCGAATGTAAGGTTGCTTAGCTTCTGGAGCCGCGCCCCAAGATTTATGCAAGAGCCCACGAAATCCTCCCCGTCGCCCACGCTAATGACCTGACCCCGCGCGACTCCACAACGCAACGCTGACGGCGGCTTCGCAAGATGCTCCCTAATATCGCTTAGGAATTCGCTTCTATACTTTCGTCGAACATTATTGAGATTCACCACGATATTTCGTATATCCGTAGCATCGACCCCCTCAATTGACGTATCCCAAAGAAATAGAATGCCGTCTCCCATGAATTTCGCAAACATGGGCAACGTCCCCCACAACCTCACCCGATTTGAAGTGTGACCCTGTTTGAATTCCCCTGCCAGAGTTCTAAACAACCATTCCAAATACCGCTCCAGGAATTCCGGTATCACCAAGTGAGAATCTATCTGGTTGCAGAAGTTGGTGAAGCCCTGCAAGTCAAACAAACATGCGAGCGCTTGAAAATACCGTCCCTCTTTCGACACATTCCCCAATCCTAAAACGGTCGAGTTGAATCTATCGAAGTCCGCCTTCGTCACCGTGAAACAAGTATTCTTCTCCCCTCGTTTGTCCGTATACGTGCCATTCTTGAATGTAAATTTCGTCAAAGGCATTGAAATCTCCTCCCACGCAATGTCTCAGATAATCCCAAACTGCGCTGCTGTTTGCAACCCCGCGAACAAACGCGATGAGAATTCGCATTTCTCCTCTCTACCTCGCTTCGCCTACTTGGGCCCCGAAAGGGACACAGGGGCAAGGTGCCGTAGTTATCCCTCTCGACCCCCCCCGCTCCACTACGCAGATGGATCGTCCTGGACCTCGCGGCTGTAGTCGAGGCTGACATCGGATCAGGCAGGATGAAACTTATCAATCCCCCCGACAGCTTTTACGAACCTCAGCAATTCAATATCATGTTGCGACTATTCATGGTGGGTTATGATGAGAACCTATGCCCAGATGCAGAGGTGATAGGAAACGTAGCAGACAAAAACTTTCGGCAATTGTCAGAAGAAGAAAAGACGTCATTTAGGGCAAACCACACCGAAGAAATTAGGCTGGCACGAATACGGATCGCTCAGAGTCTTTCGAGTGGAACGCCGCAGCCGGGTCTGGATCTTCCCGCTGATCAAACAGCCCTCGACCCGTAATTGGCTAAGGGGTCGGGGCTTGACTCTTGACACTTCCCCGCCCCCGCACTTCGTGTCTACTTCGTGCAATTCGTGGCGGTCCTCCACTCACGCTTGCACCTGCCGAACCGCTCAATTAGTGTGTGTCCGTCATGAAAGACACCGCCATCAGCATCGTGAAACGCCTGCGCGAGGCGGGGCGCACTGCCTATTTCAATGGCGGGTGCGTTCGCGACATGGTGCGCGGGGTTGAGCCGGAGGACATCGATATCGCGACGAGCGCGACGCCGGAGCAAGTGCAGGCGCTGTTCACAAAGACCGTGCCCGTCGGCGCGGCTTTTGGGGTCGTTTTGGTGATCGAGGATGGACGCCAGTTCGAAGTCGCGACGTTTCGCTCCGACGAAGCCTACATTGATGGCCGGCGGCCAACGAGCGTGCGGTACGCCTCTCCTGAGGAAGATGCACGTCGACGTGATTTCACTATTAACGGACTCTTCTACGACCCAATTGCGGAGCAGATAATTGACTTCGTCGGCGGACGCGCTGATATCGAACGCAAACTGGTACGGACAATCGGCGAACCTCGGGAACGGTTCACCGAGGACAAACTGCGCCTCCTGCGGTGCGTGCGCTTTGCGGCGAATCTCGGATACGAAATCGAGCCTGCGACCTTTGATGCGGTGAAGGAGATGGCCGCTCAAATCACCGTGGTCAGTGCCGAACGAATTCGCGACGAGCTAGTGAAGATCCTGACACGCCCAAATGCCGGGCGGGGTCTGGAACTTTTGGATGCCAGCGGCCTGTTGCACGAGATTCTTCCCGAAATCGCCGCAATGAAAGGCGTGGAACAACCTGCGGAGTTTCATCCCGAGGGCGATGTGTTCCAGCACACGCGTTTGATGCTGGATACCCTCCCCGCAAATCCCAGCACGGTGCTGGCGTTCGCCGTACTGCTGCATGACGTCGGCAAGCCGCCCACGTTCGTCCGCGCGCCGGACCGGATACGGTTCAATGACCACGACCGCATCGGCGCGGAGATGACCGAGAACATCCTTCGCCGCCTGCGCTTTTCGAACGACGAGATCGAGAAAACCGTGCTCTGCGTCCGTGAGCACATGAAGTTTCAGTTCGTTAAAGAGATGCGACCGGCGAAACTGAAGCGCCTCATGGCGCGCGAGACCTTTCCCGATGAATTGGAACTCCATCGGATCGACTGCGCCTCCAGCCACCGCAACCTGGAAAATTACGAATTCCTGAAAGCCAAAGCTGCCGAAATGCCGCCGGAAGTCCTGAAACCTGCGCCGTTGTTGACGGGCCACGATCTATTGGCGCTGGGCCTCAAGCCGGGGCCGTTGGTCGGGCAGATCCTTCACGAGGTGGAGGAGTTGCAACTGGAAGAACGCCTCAAATCACGGGCGGAAGCCCTGGAATTCGCCAAGACACGCGCAGCTGCGCTATCTTAATTTGGAGGGCCACGGTCCCTCGTGGCCGTCCGGGATCGTTGGCGGCAGCGGACGCGACGGAGCGCGTCCCTCCAACTCGGAAATTAACACACTACTTGATGAGCGGAACACTTGCCCTAAAGGTCGGGTATGACTAAGATGCCGCGCCATGGATAAAATACTGGTTGTCGACGACGAGGCGGATATTCGGCGCGCCTTCCATCGGAACCTCGCCAGCGATACTCTGCAGGTGGTCGATGCCGGCAACGGCGAGGAAGCGATTCGGATGATTGCCAAGGAGCGCCCGAATCTCGTGGTGATGGATATTCGCATGGGCGCGACCAGCGGGCTCGACACCTTGCGCAAGCTGCGCGAGCTCGATCCAAAACTGCTCATCATCATGATGACCGCCTACGGAACGACCCAAACCGCCATCGAGGCGATGAAGCTGGGCGCCTACGACTACGTCCTCAAACCGCTCGAAGTGCCGAAGCTCAAGGCGCTCATTGACTCCGCGCTGAAGGCCGCCCGCGACATGCGCGAGGTGGTCAGCTACCAGCCGCTGCTGGACAGCGAGGACTACGCCGAAGGCATCGTCGGCAAGAGCGAGCCCATGCAGCAGGTCTTCAAACTGATCGGACAGGTGTCACAGTCGGACGCAACGGTGCTCATCACCGGCGAAAGCGGCACGGGCAAGGAATTGGTCGCCCGCGCCATCTATCATCACAGTCGGCGCGCTGAGAATCCTTTCCTGGCCATCAATTGCGCGGCCATTCCCGAACACCTGCTCGAAAGTGAATTGTTCGGCCACGAAAAAGGCGCGTACACCGGCGCCGTCGAGCGCCGCATCGGCAAGTTTGAGCAATGCGACCAGGGAACGATCTTCCTCGACGAAATCGGGGACATGCCGCTTTCGACCCAGACAAAAATCCTGCGGGTGTTGCAGAACGGCGAGTTCCAACGCGTCGGCGGCAATCAAACTTTTCACGTGGACGTGCGCGTCATCGCCGCGACAAACAAACATCCCGAGCAACTCATCGCCGTGAAAAAGTTTCGTGAAGACCTGTTTTACCGCCTGAATGTGGTCCGCATCCACCTGCCGCCGTTGCGCGAGCGTCCCGAAGATATTCGTCTGTTGGTGGATTACTTTCTGCAGCAGTTCCTGAAGTCGGGCTCGATCCCCGGGAAGGTCACCAAGATCTCAACCGAAGCGCTCAAAATCCTCGATAAGTCGCCCTGGCCCGGCAATGTGCGGGAATTGGAAAACGTGATCGAACGCGCCGCCGTGGTGGCGCGGGGCGATTCGATCCTGCCCAAGGACCTGCCCACGGAGGTTCGTGATCCGCAAGCCGTCGCCGTGCCACCGGAAGACCTGGCGGCGGCGATCGATGCTGCCGTACGCCCGCTCTATGCGCTGGCGAAGAAGGACCCGAAACTGAAGATCATGGCGGGGGTGGAGCGTGAACTGATTGCCCGGGCCCTGGTGGAAACCAACGGCAACCAGGTTCAAGCCGCGCGGCTGTTGGGCATTACCCGCGCAACGCTGCGCAAGCGCATCGAGAAGTTCCGGATCGCCAAGCGGCTGGAAGTGAAGTAAGTCGACGACGACGCCCGACCTGCCTACTGGATGGTTTCGCCGTTTTTTTCCATCTCGTCGACTTGTTCCTTCGTGAGATGGCCATATCCTGCAGGAAGCTTGCCGGCGGCGATGAGCTTGCGAAGGTAATCGGCCTGGCGGTGGACTTCTGCCTGTTGCGCCGCCAGTTCGTCCCTCTTGGTCAACAATTTGTTCTTACCTTCGAACGGCGAGACTCGGACGGCTGTTTCGCGAGGTTCGGCTGCCGCGATTTGCTGGGGGTTGCTCCAAGCGGGTTCGCTGCGAGTCCGCGCCTGGCTCGTGGTCGCCGTCGCCGGTTTTTGGTCCACAACAATGTTCCCTTCGGTTGGAGAAAGCGCATTCACGAACGAATGCGCGAGCATGGCCACCGAGACCAGGAACACCGTGGCCAGAATGGCGAGCAAGCGCTTGGAATCCGTGTCCATAGACCAGGTACTCAGGCTCATTTCTAATGTCCCTCGGTCCAGTTGGTGAACTTCAGCACACCGGACACAGTCGGATAGTACGGGGGCGGAGTGTTAATGAACCGTGGATCGTAGCTGTAGTCCTTGCTATACCCATGAGTGATATTGCCACCGTTGACCGTAGCGACCGCGCCACGTACCTCTTGCACGATGCCACCGTAAACAGTCAGGTTTCCGCGCGTCGCCCCGCTGTTATAGTTGATGACGCCGAAGCTGCCGGGGCTGCCGGCGGCGCCGCCCGTCGCCATGATGGCCGCGTCGATCACCACATTGTTGGGCGCGGTGGTGCCGACCCAGACATCGGCTTGCGAAAGTAACCCCAGCGCATCCGTGGAAGTGGGGTGAACACGGGGATCGGTCGTGTAGGTAATGCTGCCGCCGACCGTCATATCTGCCTCGCTGGCGATTGTCAGTCGGCCCGTTAGCTTCCCCCCGTTCAGATAGATGGTACCGGGCCGCAAGCTGGCCGTACCCGTATTGGAGGTCTGTACGTAGATAATCGTATCGCCAGTAATAGTGAACGAGTGATTAACCCAGGCCGGCGAATGAAGGGGATTGCTGATCGACACGGTGCCGCCGTTGAACGTGATGGTCGAGCTGCCGGAAAGCACCAGTCCACTGGCTCCAGCGCTTGTTGCGGTGCTCTTGAGTGACGTGGACGCCGCGGAATTGAAGTCCACTTGGGCCATCGTGCCTTCGTAAACTCCCAGGCCCAGACCGTCAGCAAAGGTGCACCCGGAATCGTCTCCCGCATACGTCGTCGCCAGTGACGTGCAGGTGGAATTGAAGGTTGCGCCAACACCACCGGAAGTAATAAAAGTCATCTGATCGTCCGTGTGGACCGCTCCTTCGAAGGAATCGGTGGCCGCGAAGGAGATCCCGCCGTTGGTGGCGGCCCAGAAGGAATATTCCGCGTAGGACGGCTGATAGACGCGCATCAGGCTGACCACACGGCTGACTGTCCCCGCGTGAACCACGGCCTTGACGCTGCCAGTGGAGATGACGCTGAAGCTGCTTCCGTTGGTTCTCGTGATGTAATAGCTGTATGTCCCCGTATTGGATGCGCCCGTGCTGATCGTCCCAGTGCCGTTGGTGGCGCCGGTGGACGAGGTGACCAGTGCGACAACGTTTGACTCGACGAAACGAGTGCCCACCTCCATGCCGCCTTCGGCCACAAACATCGCCTGTTCCATGGCGGCCTGCTCTTGCGCCGCCTTTCGGGCGTTACTGGCAACGTCAAGAATCGCCAGCACCAGTCCTACGCTGATGAAGAGAAGGCCCATCACGACCACCAGCACGGAACCCCGCTGGCTCCGGCAACCCTGCTTCATTCCTTTCATAAACTACCCCTTCCCTGGAGAATGTTGCTCACGCTATGTTCGAACACTTAATTCCTGAATTGTACGAAGGTGGCCATGGTGTTGGTTATGATGCGACCGCCCCCACTCTCGGCGACCGAAAGCGAAATTGTGCAGCCGCTCCCGTTGGTGCTCAACGTCGAGGTAATAATGTTCGTGCCGAGTGTTTTCCCCGATTGATCGGTGATACTCTTGGTAGTCGACGACCATTGAAAATAGGCGCTGTTGGTAAAGGAGAGCCGCCAAAAAGTGGAGCTTGCGTTACTGATCGTGACGCTGGCGTGGGGGACCTCCCGCAACCCATTATTGGTGCCCACGCCGTACACCATGCGATCCAGCGCCAGGCTGGCACGCGTCGCGGAGGTACGCATCAAGGTCGTCGCGTTATACGAGCGGAGATTTTGCACGAACACGTTGAAAGTGCCGACGATGACGATGGTGAGGACCGCCACCGAAATCAACATCTCGACGAGCGTGAAACCGCTCGCGGCTCTTCGCCTGTCCGTTCCGGGTGTTTTCATGGATGCAATGTGGTAACGAGCACCGTCGCCAATGTGTTTGTCGAGAACTTACCGTGAATGTGATTGGTGTAGGGGACGCTCACCGTGATGACCTTCGTCCAGGTATTTACATTGCTCACCACGTACGTACCGGTGAGGGTGTTGGTGAACGCGCGCCCGCTCCCGCTCGTCAAGGACGCGGCGTTGGTGAGACTGTATGTTCGCAAGCTCTCCAGTTCCGTGCGGCAGGCATGCACGGCGGCCATCTGATTGGCTGCGGTGTTGACCGTCCGCATGGCCATGCTGAAGCTGAGGATACACGCGCCCAGGGCGATGCCGAGAATCACGACTGCCATCACAGACTCCACCAGCGTGAACCCGCCCTGCTCCTTGAATAGCTTCCGCATCATCATCTCTCCTGTGCCATTGCGACACACCTTTCCATTCAATAAAAGCAGTTGCTGTACCCGTGGTGACACCTTCGCGAAAGAAGCGAAAACATTGGGATTCTGCGGGGATCCCCCATGTTACGTATTACCGGGCAGCCTGCCGGGTTTCCAGGATCGAGAATTCCTCTCGGTAGTGCGAGGGGCGTCCTTCGCGGGACGCCCCTCTCTACCATGGCTCCCGCCCTCACCCGTCGGGAACCAACAACGTCGTCTGCGCCGGCCGACTACTTCGGGCCGAAATTCTGGTCGGGAGCCGGATCGTTCGGTTTGCCGATTAGGTTACGAGCCTTCGCGTTATCTTTCGGCATCCATTTGTCATCCGTGTAGACTTGCTTGTTCGGCAGTCCGTTGGCGTACTTCTCGTAGCCCGTCGTCTGTGAGTCGCCCCGCACGATCGTCGGCGTCAAGAAGATCAAGAGATCGCGCTTCGTCTTGGTGAGGCTTTTGCTGCGGAAGAGCGCGCCGATCAGTGGGGCATCGCCCATCAGCGGCACTTTCGTATAATTATCGCTGATATCCTGGCGCATGAGCCCACCAATCGCCAGCGTGTTGCCGCTCTTGATGAGCACCGTCGTGGTCGCCGTGCGCGTGTTAATGATCGGAATCAGGACTGAGGAGCCCCCGCCGCTCTGCAACGTCGCGTTCTCCGTGGAGCTACTGGCTTCGGGCGCCACTTCGAGCGTGATGAAGTCGTCCTTGTTGATGCGCGGTAGCACGTTCAGAATAATGCCAATGTCTTTGTACTCAAACCCGTTGATCTGCAGCGACGCCGTTTGCTCGCTGAAGGCGAAGTTTGGAATCGGGAACTGTGTCGCAATCGAAATGCGCGCTTTGACGTTATCCGTGGTCACCACGCGCGGATTGGCAAGCAATTCCGTGTCCGTGTCCTGGCTCAAATAGGAGAAGACCAGGCCCGCCCGGCCCGCATCCAGCAGCGCGGCGCCCGCCGACCATGGCGTTACCCATGAACCAGCTGGGCTCTTGTACCACTGAAGCCCGCCAGACGGCTGATTCTGGCCGTTAACGGGGACGATGGGAGGTACTCCCGGCGTGAGCGTAGCACCGCCACCCATCACCACCTGGTGGCCCAGCAGCGTCGTGGTCCAGTCGACCCCCAGGTCTTTCTTGGGGTTCTTCGTCGTCTCAACAAACTTCGCTTCGATCATCACCTGCGGTGTTTGGGTGTCGAGCGATTCAATCAGTGGGACAAGTTTCGACAGATTGGACGGCGTATCGGATAGGACCAGTGTGTTGCTGCGGGTATCAATCTGAATCTTGCCCTGTTTCGTCAGCACCGGATCGAGCGTCTTCTTGAGGTCGTCCGCCTTGGCATAGTTCAGCGTGTAGATGCGCATCTCGACCGCCTCGGTATCCAGGGATTCTTTGGACTTCACCTTGACGATGTTCTTGTCCTTCACGTACGCGTAGCCCTTGGACTCAGCGATCAACTGCATCGCTTGCTCGTACGAGATGCCCTTCAAATTCACCGTGACCTTGCCGGTCACCTCGTCACCGAGGATGAGGTTGATGCCCGCCTTGGCCGACAGCGTGCGCAGGACGTTCTGGATATCGGCCTCGATGTAGCCGATTTCAATCGGTTCATCGGCAACCGGCTCTGCGGCGACAGCGATGGATGTGGTCACGTGGGGTGTGGTGATCGTCGCCGGGGCTGATACGACCGGCAAAGGCGGGACCGCTGGCGCGGGACTGTTTTCCGCACCGGCCAGCGAGGACATCGCCAGTGCGCCGATCGCACAAGCGGTGAGATATCGTAGCGTCTTCGTCATGTTATCCTCCTTACAATGAGCAGCATCTGGGCCAGTCGGGTTGTTCCCTCACTTGGCCACCGGCTTGAGCTCGTCCCCGCCGAGCCGCAACTCGACCTTCTGCCCCCCGACGTCCAACAACACAACGTCCCGGGTAATCTTCAGGGCTTTGACTTCCACCTCGCCCTGTTCGGTGTGCAACTTGACGGACTTGTTCAACTCCACAAGCTGATCATTGACCAGCGCGGACGGATTGGCCGCGTTATACAAGATCCCATGCAACTTCAATAACTCGGTCCCCACAAGGCGGGTCTCGCCCGCGGACTTTGGAACCTGCGAACCAAATGGATCGCGCACGTTTTGTGGTATGTAAACCGACGGGCTCAATTCGAGACTGGAGGACGGCTTGCCCTCGATCGCGGCACCCGCCCGCGCGCAGATGAAAAGGAAAAGCACAATGAAAACCAGCGCCTGGCAAAACGCCAGGATCCCAACGATACGCAGGGAGACGGAGAGACTGCTGCTGGCGGCCTGTCGGCAGACCACCGTCTCGCATTCGACTTCGACCGCCAAAGCGGCCCTCCTGGGCTCACAACGCCCATCGACCATGACGTCGGCCTTGGGCCAGACACGTTGCGTCCAAATCACGGATTGAGCCGGCAACTTCATGATGTTTTCTTCGCCTCCACTTTCTCGCTGGCGTGCGTTGGCTGGACACGCAGCGCAATTTCCAGTGCGGCTTCGTGGCGACCCTTGTCATCCGGGCCTCCGGCAACTACGAGGGATTGGATTTCACTGGTCGGGAATTTGTTCTCCAAATCCCGGACGTAGGCGCCAATCTGATCGTACGTGCCAGAGAACTCAATGCGTGTGGAATACGACGGGCTTCCTGATTTCATTTCAATCTTGCCGGCGGGGTGCAATCCGCCCAAATGCACCGGTTCCTGTTCCGCCAACAGACTGATCTCGCGCACGACCCAGGCGAACGGGTCGCCGGTAATCATGGCCGCGCGCTGGGCCTCGACAAATGACTTTACTTCTGCGCGATGGGCCACATCCTGTGTCGCCTGTCGGGTTTTGCGTTCGCCTTCACGAACCTGGCCGTCAAGTTTTGCGATCTGGTCCTTCGTATCGGTGAGCGTGCTCCAGTTTTTGAGCACGTAGAACTGGACCGTGCCCACGACGGCGATCAACGTCACGATGCAGGTCAGCACGATTTTCTGCAGCTTGTCCTTCGGCAGCTTCCGCCAGTAGCCACGCTTCATTTCTTCACCTTGTCCTTGTACCAGCACTCGACGATAAAGCTGACTGCGGGCACGCCGCCGGCCTTGTCGGCATCACTGGTCGTGCGCGCAATCGAGCGCAATTGGATGTCGTCCACTAGCGCGCCGAAGCGGGTGTCACTGCGCAACGACTTGAGAAACTGGTCCACTTCCAATTCCGGACGAGTGCTGGAGGCAATGCCTTCCAACTGCAGCACGAGATGCTTGGATTGCTTCGGACGCGCGGGATGCTTGCCTTCCGCGCCTTCCTCGCCGCCGCTGTCGCCGCCCGTTGTTTGCGTAGCCAGCGCGAAGTTGATACGGGTCAGCTGAACCGAGGAAGGAATCAGGTCCTTGACCATTGCCAACTGCGGCGCCACCACTACTCGAGAGTGGTTGATCGCGACAATTTCCGCAGCGCAGTCGCTGTCCTTCTGATAGTCACCTTCCCCCTGGCCGACGTCATTCATCTTTTTCCAGCGCGACTCCAGCCCCTGCAACTCCACCCGGCGTTGCGCCAGAATTGCCGACAGCATCCCCCCCCAGGCGACAGCCACCGTCAACACAGCCAGTCCGACGGCAATAAAAAGCTTGATCGGATCACGGGCGCGCTCGACCTGCGCCTGCTGTTCTTCGGCCAGGAGATTGAGGGTGATGGCTATCATTGTCGTAAATCCCTGTTCATGAGAGCCGGGGAATGACTGCGCCCACCGCGGCGGCAAGGGACGGACCCAGGGCGAGCACCCGCTGCGTCTCCCCATTAAAGTGGCTGATGTCGAGGCTCTCGATCAGGTTCCAACATTCGACATGCGTCCCGACGGCCTCGCCCAGTATTGCCAGGATCTGTGGCGAAGCGGCGGAGCCCCCGCACGCATAGATTTGGCTGACGTGAAGATCATTCTGCCGTTCAAAAAAATCGATGGAGGACCGAATTTCCCGGGCCAGCGGTGAGATGGCCGTCTTCACCAACTCTTGGATTGGCCCGGACATTTTCCGTTTCTCATCCTCGGCCTCGTCCGGCTTGAGCACGAGAACCTGGCTGATGTAGTCGCTGAGTTGGGCGCCACCGAAATGCATAATGCGCGTGATCAGGGGCATGCCTTCGAATAGGAAGTTGATGCTGGTCATGCGCGCGCCAATATCAATCAGCACTACGACTTCGTTCTTGCTGTGCGGGTGGCCGACTTGAAATGCGTTGATGACCGAGATCGCGGTCAGCTCGATCACTTCCGGTTTGATCTTGGCGGCCACCAACGCGTCGCGGCACGCATCGACTTCCTCCTTGGTCGCACCGCCAACGAGGACGCTCGACTTCGCGGAGTCCTTGGTCTTGGCTGAGTCCTTGGTGTTCGCCGTGCCGTTCGTCTTGGCCGAATCCTTGGCCGGGTCTGAATTCTTGTCTTTGCCTTTGGCTTTGCCCTTGGGCTCCTCGGTGCCCTTCTTCAACTCGAACACGTCGAGATAATATGCGGAGAAATCACGTCGCAGGTAACCGGCGCTGTTGAGTTTCAGGGCGCTCTTGATTTCGGCCAGCGGCACCGGCGGAAACTCGGCCTGGCACACCATCGCCGAACTGCAACTGATCGTCACAAAGGCATGACGTTCCGAGGTCTTGAGGCCGTCCACGAGTTGCTGCAGTTCCGCGGCGAATTCTGGTCCCTTGTACGCCTTGGCCAGTCCCGGGGGAAGCGTGCGCACGGCATACTCGACCAATTCCAGCTTATCCGTCTGGCGCCGAACGACGGCGGCCTTGATTTGGCTGGCACCCAGGTCGATGCCCAGGGCCACGTCGCGTTTATGTTGTGTATTGCGTCGAAAGTGCATGTTTTCTTGCCAAATCCAATAAACCAGCACCTCATGTGCCACCACCCTGCGGGAGTTCCGCCCGTGGATGAACTACTTTAGTGATTGCGAGGCCGGGGTAAATACACCTCGCGCAGATCCGTCTCCTCCGGACCCCTCTTCAGTAGGCTCCCCAATCGATTCCCACTCCGTTCAGGGCTGATTTTGTCGTGGCCGAAACTGCCATCTGCGTATCACCGACGATGCCGATCAGGTAGAGATTGCCAAGCAGATCGGTAGTGTTGATTGAGCCCGACTTCGTATACTTGGCGGCCCCCGCCAGATCCACAGCGCTCCCGTCGGACGCATTGACCTCCATTGCCCAGGCGTTGATGGCCGCATCAATCTGGCGGGCATCATTGACGATGCGTCTGCCCTGCGATTGCTTGCGATTCTTGATGAAACTGGGTATCGCCAGCGCGGCAAGCAACCCAATGATGGCACACACGATCATGATTTCTACAAGGGTGAACGCCTGTCGTTCGCAAAGCGATCGCCTTCGCATCGGACTCACCTCCCTCCATCGGTATGCTCGTAACCGTGTAACGCCGTCTCTATCTGTCTTTGCGGCAGAGGCAGGAGGGGGTGCCCTCCTGCCTCTGGCGTATTCAACAAAAAGCGCTTGCGCGCTTGCACCGGGCCATGCCTTAGTAGGCGCCCCAGTCGATACCAACGCCTGCCAAGGAAGACTTCGTATTGGCGTTAACCGCCATTTGGGTGCCACCGACCACCGTAACGGCGTAGGCATTGCCGAGGAGGTCGGTGCTCTTCCAGGCTGTCTTCAGGTACGTCGCGGCCGAGGTCGTATTGATGGCATTGCCATCCGTCTGACCCGTTTCAAGTGCCCACTGGTCAACGGCGGCGTCCATCTGACGTGCGTCATTGAGAATGCGGCGGCCTTGTGACTGTTTGCGGGCTTTGACGAAACCCGGGATCGCAAGCGCGGCGAGCAACCCAATGATGGCAACCACAATCATGATTTCTACCAGGGTGAACGCCGAACGGTCTTTGCGGATCTTGTTAATTCTATTCATCTGATTCACCTCCCCTTTGTGAGAGTTATTCATTTCCACACCTGGAATTCTAAGCACGGAGAATGCCAGTGTTTATGGCTAGCGTGAGGTCCCAGCCTGAATCCGTCATTTCTGCGGGTTTGCAGCTTTCCCAAGCAAAAAACTGAGAATCTTTGCAGCTTTGCAAGCTGTTCCAGCGGACGAAAGAGACGTTGGCGCACACAATTGAGCGGGAGATAGGACATCTCCGTCCATCGAATACCACACGGCGGGCGGCGACGCTGGCGCCCTGCTGCCTGGCTAGTCGCAGCCGTTATACCTGCGGCTGAGGCTGAGACTTCTCAACCACGGACATCTCTTCGGAACTCGGCGCGAGCTTGCGATAGAGCGTGGCCATGCTGATGCCGAGCATTTGCGCGGCTTTCTCTTTGTCGCCACCAACGGACTGGATGACTTGCTCGATGTAGTTAACTTCCTGGCCGTGTAGGAACTCTTTGAGTTGCATCGGCGGCAGGCCCCGGCTCCATTGCGCCGCGCCCGCGGCCATCTCGGCCAGCGTCGAGCCGACTGCAGTCTCTGGCATTTCCTGTCCGGCGGCTGGCAGCGGTGCGGGTCGTTGTGAAACAGTTGTCGTCGGTGTGGCCGGGATGCCAGCCACTGCCTCCAGCACGCGCTCGGGCAGGTCCTTCAACAGGAACACACCATTGTCACAGAGCGCGAAGGCACGCTCCACGGCGTTTTGCAGTTCGCGGACATTGCCTGGCCAGCGGTAAGCCTTCATCACACTCATCATCTCATCGGAGACGCGCGGCGGCGTGGTGCCCTGTCGTTTTGAGCACAGCTGCACGAAATGGTTCACCAACAGCGGGATGTCCTCGACACGGTCGCGCAGTGGCGGCAGTTGCACCGGGATGACGCTGATGCGGTAAAAGAGGTCTTCTCGGAACGTCTTGTCCAGCATCTTTTGCTGGAGTGGCTCATTGGTGGACGCCAGCACGCGGACATCAACTTTGATGGTGTCGGTGTCGCCGACGCGGCGGAGTTCCCGGTCCTGCAGAAAGCGCAAGAGTTTGCTCTGCAAACTCGGCGCCATCGAGCCGATTTCGTCGAGCAGAATCGAGCCGCCATCGGCGTGCTGGAAGAGGCCCATCTTGTCGAAGGCCGCGCCGGTGAACGCGCCCTTGCGATGGCCGAAGAGTTCGGACTCGAGCAGATGCTCCGGGAGCGCGCTGCAATTCACGGCTACGAAAGGCATCGCGGCGCGACGGCTGTTGTAATGCAGCGCACGCGCGACGAGTTCCTTGCCCGTCCCGCTCTCGCCGAGGATGAGCACGGTGGACTCGGTATTGGCCACGCGTTCGATGAGTCGGTAGACCGCCTCCATGCGGGGGCTCGAGCCAATCATCGTGTCGAATCGGAACTTATCCTGAAGTTGGCGGCGGAGTTCGACGTTCTCCTCGAGCGCATGCACGGCTTTCTGCTGGATCAGCGCGTTGTCAAGGCGCTTGACCAACTCGTCGATTTGAAAGGGTTTCTCGATAAAGTCATGCGCGCCGGCGCGAAGCGCCTGCACGGCGCGCTCCTTGGTGCCCTGCCCCGTGATCATGACCACGGGGATGGACCGATTGTACTCCTTGATCTGTTGCAACAGCTTCAAGCCTATGGGCTTGCCTTCGGGCATCTCGATGTCGGACAACACGAGATCGGGCGCGCTTTCCTTCACCAGCTGTAGCGCGCGCTCCGGGCTGCTGGCGGGAAGCACCTCATGACGATGCTCACGCAGCACTTCCGATAGCACGGACACCATCGCGGGATCGTCATCAACAATTAGTATTTTCGCCATGAATTCCTCCTCGGCACTCACCCGTGGCAGCCCCCTTTTTCCACTTCACCGGCGCCGACTCGCTGCCAAGCGGCGCACCTTAAAACTGCACGATCTGATTTAGTTTGAAGATCGGTAGAAACATGCAAATCACAATGGTGCCGACCACCACACCGAGGAACACGATCAGCAAGGGCTCGATCAGTGACGTCAGCCCCGACAGCGTGGCCTCGATCTCTTCATCATAGAAATCGGAAATCTTCTCCAGCATCACGTCCACTTTGCCCGTTTGTTCACCGGCGGAGACCATTCGGACCAACATCGGCGGGAAAATTGGATGCTGTCCCAGCGCCACGGCGAGGTTGTCGCCGCGCTCAATGCTGGCCGCGGTCTTTTCTACGGCTCTTTCCACGACGGTGTTTCCCGCCGACTGCCCCACGATGCGCAGGGTTTCCAAAATCGGCACACCACTCCGCAATAGCGCCGCGAAGGTGCGCGAAAACCGTGAGATGGCAATCTTGTGGACCAGTTTCCCAAACACGGGCATCCGTAGCTTGGTACGGTCCCAAATCGCCATTCCCCTCTTGGTTTGCTTGAACTTCACAAAGCCAAAGATCACTCCGGCCACCGCGCCGATGGCGAGCACGAAGTACGCGCGAATGATGTCGCTGATATCGATCAGAATCTGCGTCGGCGTCGGCA
This sequence comes from Verrucomicrobiota bacterium, assembly GCA_003152315.1. Lineage (GTDB taxonomy): Bacteria > Verrucomicrobiota > Verrucomicrobiia > Palsa-1439 > Palsa-1439 > Palsa-1439. Next base: position 14,713 of record PLZV01000005.1, on the reverse strand, counting down.
GTTGCGCACCGAAGTCCTTATAGATACCGGCAAAAATCGGGATGACCTTGACGATCAAAAACAGCGCGATCGAAAGCGCGATGAAACACACGATGACCGGATACGACATCGCTGACTTTACCTTCTTCTTCAGGCGGGCCGTCGATTCCAAATAGCTCGCCAAGCGATCCAGGATCTCCGCCAGCAAGCCGCCGGTTTCACCGGCTTCCACCATGCTCACGTAGAGTTTGGTAAACACCTTGGGATGTTCGCTCAAGGCCTCGGAAAAAGAGTGGCCCTGCTCCACCCGGGTGGTGACATTGCGCAACACGGGCTTGAAGACCGGGCTTTCGGTCTGCTCTTCCAAAGCGGTCAGCGTCTGCACGAGTGGCAACCCGGCATCCATCATGGTCGCCAGTTGGCGGGTGAAGACCACCAGGTCCTGCGACTTGACCTTGCCTTGACGACGCTTGCGTCCGCTTTTGCGGCCGATGGACGCCCGTATGGAAATCACCATCAATCCGCGATCCATAAGCATCGAGGCCGCTGCCTGTTGGTCCTGGGCTTCGATATCGCCACCTTTCGGTTTCCCCGAGGTGTCGCGTGCTTGATAGGTAAAATTCGCCATAAACGCTTGTCAGTATCCAATTGCCATCGACAACAATCCTATGCAAAACCGAGCAGCTAATATGCCACCGCCATACTTGACATCTGGTTCGTCAAGGTTTTTTTCTTGCGGCAACACCGTTTCATTGAAACAATCATGGCGGTTATCAATGGATATGCCTTAAAGCTCCGCAGGAAGGAAAACGACGATGCCAACATCTGCCAACCACCCTTCAACGAACCAACGCATTTCTCATGGCGAAAGCCACTATTGGAGGTGGCTGCTGTCCCTTTTTGTCGCACTCCTTTGCACGAATATGGCGAAGCCAGCCGCCACTCTGGCAATTGACGCATCTCTCACGCCAATCGCCACCATTACCAAGGCAATGACAAACCATGATGTCACCGTGCAAGCCGTGATCTCGGATGTGCGCGAGCCGAGCAGTGCGCGCGCTCCTTACAACGTCAGCCTCACGGAGGGCGGTGCGACGCTTCCGCTGATCTATTGGCCGGATATGCAACCGCAACTCGCGTCGAAGGTGAAAACAGGAAACGTTATCCGCGTAAAGGCCAGCGTCAGCGTCTACCGGGATACACTCCAATTGCGTCTGCGCAGCGCGACCGCGTTGGAAGTGGTCAGTGCGGCCGCTGTCGCGGAGACCACCACCAACGCGACGACGACAGTCTCCCCGTCGGCCCCCGCGGCCAGTCCACCAACACCGCCTGCCGCGACCGTCATCGGAGCGATCCAGGCCGATTGGGTTGACCGTGTCGTGATCATCTCTGGCACCATCTCCGCCTCGGACAACATTGACAAAGCCCAGCGACTCAGCGTCCAGGATGCCACTGGCGAAATCAAGGTCGTGCTCGGGGAGAAAGCCCTGTCAGGACTGTCGCCGGCGGACTTTCAACCAGGTCGCACGATCACGATCACCGGCCCCGTCAAGCTGGAGAATGGAACGCGAACGATTGTTCCCGAAGCGGCCGGCGCGGTGAAACTCGCGCCCCACTAGGCCTTACTCGGTTTTTGGTGCGTGTTCCGACTGGGAACCACGCTTGGCCGTCCACCAATCGCGAAGGGTTGGCGTAATCGTGCCGCGCTTGCGGATGTAGTTGATGACCGCTTCCCGCGTTTGAAAATCGTACTCCACCAGCTTCGCTTCGGGCCGATCCACCAACTCCCGCAACCGCTTCCAGCGCTGTCCGCCACCGGCCAAATCGTAACTGTTGAAGGCCACGGCGAGCCGTTGGGTTTCGTCCAAAGAGGAACCATCCGCATGAACCAATGAGGTGGTCCGCTGCCCCGGCCTCGCGTCCGTATCGAAAGTCCATTTCAATCCCCAAATGCCGCGAAACGCAGGATTATTATAGGTTTCCGCGTCTTCATCCAGGACCTCGCGCAACTCAGCCGGCGTCAACTGCACGACTCCGACGGTGTTCTCGTACGGCACGACCTTCCAGACGTCACCGACGGTGATTGCGCCCTTCTTCAACCCGTTCCGTCGTTCGTTGATCCCGTGCACGATCGCGTCCACCTTCGTGCCGCGTTCGCCGAGCGCGTCTGCAATCGCCTCGAAGATGAGGTTGTGGATCGGCGTCTCCTTGTGCGGCAGGGCACGGATCCAGAGATCATCAGTGGCCTCGCCGAGGCGGGTGCTCGACATTTTCTCGGCGCGGTCAATTTCAGCGCTGGTGAGCTTGAGTATTTCGCCATCCAGTGGGATATGTTCGTCCATGAGCAGCGTGTTGGATTGGCGCTTGGTCAGGCGGCCTTTCTCGGTATCAAACACCAAATCCACGCGGCCGAGATAAATCCCATAGTAATCGGCCTGGGTGTACAAGACATTGCTGACCTTGAATTCGGGAAAGTTGCGGTGCGTGTGGGCGCCGATGATCACATCCAACTCCGGAAAATTGCGTGCGATGGCATTGATCTGGTTGGCATGGTCGTCCCCCGCCTCGCGGTAGCCCTGATGGCAAACGAGCACCAGAATCTGCGCCCCCGCCGCCCGCGCTTCCGGCACGATCCGCCGCAGCGTCTCCACCGAATCCGTGAACTCCAACCCTGCCGTCAACCGCGGGCGGCTCCAGCTCGGGATGTCAGGCGTGTCCAACCCGATGATGCCCACCTTCACGCCGTCGATTTCCCGCACAAGGTACGGCTTCAATCGCGACGTAATCCGCTGGGAGGTGGGATTGCCGCCGCGGCTGGCCTCCTGGATGTTGGCCACCACAATGGGGACCTCGGCCCGCTCGGCGCAGCCGGCCAGCTTGGTCAGTCCCCAATCGAACTCATGGTTACCCCACGTCCACGAATCGTAATGCAGCTGGTTCAGGCATTTCACCATCACTTGCCCATCGCTGAGAAAACTGACCGGGGTGCCCTGCATGGTGTCGCCGGCATCCACAAGCAGGACGTTCTTCTCCTGGCCGCGAATCTGGCGAATCATCGTGGCGCAACGCGCGATGCCGCCCACATTGGTCTTCCCCTCGTAGCTTTCCGTCGGCAATACGTTCCCGTGAAGATCGCAGGTGTGTAGAATCGTGATGGACACTTCACGGGCGGAAACCCGCGACGCAAGGAGCAGCAGTAAAGCGCAGAATGGCACCCATCGATTATGCTGCCTCATCACTGCCATCCTATACCAGATCGTGGATCAATGATTCAAGCCAAGGGAACTTGACGCCCGGCGTCAAAAAGCAAACGGGTCGCCCTGATTTCTCAGGACGACCCGTAAGAAGCAAACTACTAAAGGAGAACTACGAGCGACGACGACGCATCGCCACCATACCGAGCACTCCCGCGCCCACCAATACGACAGTGGATGGCTCGGGAACGGCATCAATCGTCAAGTTATCGATGCGCATCGTCCCTGCGCCTGACGTAGCGCCAGTCCCGTAAATACGGAAGACGACAGTCGAATCGCCATTGATGGCCGTGACGCCGGTTAAATCGTTCGTGTATACATTAAACGAGGCTGGCGAGGTGAGGGAAGCGAAATCCGTAAAAGTACTTCCGCCGTCAGTGCTATATTGGAAGTCGTTCGCTGTGGGTCCCGTGCCCGACCGATTCAGTGCATAACTCACAACCACACCTGAGTAGGCGGTTGCATCCAGCGTAAACTGATAATACGCTTGGTTATTCGTCCAGCCGGTCGAACTCAATGAACTCGAAAACGTGCTCAATGGTGCCGTGGTCGCATTTTCATTTAAGGCAGTACCGGCAACCACCGTCCCGCTATTGGGGATGCCCGGTCCCACGGTCAATGAACTCAGACTGGATCCAAGCGTCGCCGTGTGCTGCCATATGTTCGTGGTTGCCAGATATGTCCCTGACGCTCCCACGTACGTGTTTGTGTCAAACGAATAAAAAACAATCGTGCCCGCGTTCGCTTGAGTTATCGCAAATACCAGCACCGCCATCCCCGTCATAATCTTGGTAAGATTTCTCATGTACCCTCCCACTTTCTCTACTAGGTTTGCCCACCTCGCGAGCGGGCTACTTGTTCGCTTCTCCAGTTGCCATCGTAGAGATTAGCGCTTTAAATGCAAGACTTTTCTTGACTTTTTTTGGATGACCTTCGCACCCAGCGCCACAATCTCTCTCGTGGACGTAGATTGGCCTGGAAATGTGACAAAACAAGCGCGAAACGGCCAACAACTGGTGCCTTTATTCGTCTTTTTCTGACCGTGAGCCTTGTGTCGCCCAGCCTTGCGCCATCAGGCCCAACAGATGCGTCAAGGAGGCTCCGTTTATGAGGGGGTTCCCCCCTTTGCGGTCGCGGCGAAGGTGGGATGCCACCGGCCCCGCCGATTTCTCGGGTGGGCAGCCAAGTCGCTCCAGCCCGATCGAGTTACGGCCCTTATAAGGACACCGCCAAGTCTTATAAGGAATTGCGCCACTCGAGATCAACTTTACGCGTCAAAAAGCAAACGGGTCGCCCTGATTTCTCAGGACGACCCGTGAGAAGCAAACCGTATGGTTGCGAACTATGAGCGGCGGCTGCGACGGCGCATCGCCATCAGACCAAGCAAGCCAGCGCCGACGAGCGCGACCGAGGATGGCTCGGGAACCACTGAATCCCCGAATGTGGTACCAACCAAGAGGTTGTCGATCAACTCGGTCCCCGCCCCTGTCGAAGACGAGGCTTGGCGGAGGGCAAACGCAGAAATGGCAACATTAGCCAGGGTAGGAACATCCGTTGCGGCAACCAGAGAAAAATCCGCTATATTTGAGTCATTAATTGGGCCGAGATATAGCGAGCATACCATAGCAGGACCTGTCTGATCCATCTCAATGACGAGTCTGTTCCATGTTCCGGTAGCCACAGCCGAACCGAACACGGCTGCTCCGCCGCCGTTCGCTATTCCGAACATGACGGTTCCTGGGGCTGAGTTCGACACCCACGTCCTTGCAAAGAAGTTGAATGTCGAGGCGTCTTTGAAGTGAGCAAAATACGAGGCGGCCGGGGCCGTCATGGTAGTCTGGTTCACGTCAAAACCAGCATAGAGCACATCGTTGGAATGCGGCGAGCCGCTGAGCCCGAGGTTGACGTCCTGACTGTTTAGGTCAGTGACAACATCCTGCTGGTTTAAGACGTTGTTGGGTGTCGTCCCACTGTGGGCCACCCAAGCCGATCCCACGTTGCCCACCAACGGACCGTTTGAGTAAGCATTGAAGTCGTCACTAGCAACCAAAGTCGCCTGCGCTTGTGCTGCGGCAAAGATAGCCACAGCTAGAATACCCGTGAATTTTACCAATTTACTCATCGCCTATTCTCCCCTCTTCTATTTGTTACGCCCACCTCGCGAGCGGGCTCTTGTTTGCTTCTCCAATCGCCATCATAGAGATTAGCGCTTTTAATGCAAGACTTTTTTTGACTTTTCTTGACTTTATTTCGTCTCACCTTTGCAACCAGCGCCGCAATCTCTTTTGCAGACCCAGATTGGCCTGCAAATGTGACAAAACAAGGGCGAAAAGGTCAAGAATGGGTGGCTTTTTCGCCATTTCTGGGCTGGTAAGCTTGTGTAGCCCACCCTTGGGCCATCAGACCCAAAAGACGACCCAGGGCGGCCTCGTACGACGTCCCATTGCGTTCTGCATCCATGCGGGCGCGACGATCAAGCTGGGAGGCCATCGCCGCCGATTTCTCACGGGGACACCCCAGCCGCTCCAAGGCAACGGCGATTTCCGTTAGAGTCATGGGCTAGTGTTCCGTCCATCGTTGATTTCAAGGGTCGGCCCTGTAGTCGCAGGCTTTAGCCTGCGCACCCTAAAGGGTGCGGCTACATGTGAAATGAAGGCGGCGATCCGCTGTAGCGGCGCTCTATGAGCGCCGTTTTGCCTGGCAATCCATTAGCGGCGGTCATAGACCGCCGCTACAGAAAGCGGCGGCCCAGTCTACTTCTTCAACGCTTCCGCACGCGTCGTGATGGTCACTTTCATGTCCACCTTTTCGTTCGGATTATCGTTTCCGTCCCGCGGAACAGCCACGATCTTGTCCGCCACATCCATGCCGGCGATGACGTTACCAAATACCGTGTAATCACCGTTGAGGAAACTGTTGTCCTTGACGTTGACGAAAAACTGGCTACCGCTGGAGCGTTTCTCCGGGTTGGACGGACCACCGGTACGCGCCGTGGCCACCGTGCCGCGTTTGTGGTCGCGCTTGATCTCAGCCTCGACCGTGTAGCCGGGGCCGCCCGTGCCGTGCGTACTGCGGTCCCCGCTCTTGCTGTTGGGATCGCCGCCCTGGATCATGAAGCCGGGGATTACGCGATGAAATGTCGTGCCATTGTAATAGCCATCCTTCGCGAGCTTAATAAAGTTGGCTGTAGTCTTCGGCGCATCCTTGTCATAAAACTCGATCACCATTTTGCCGAACTTCGTTTCGACCACCGCCACCTGATCCGTATCCGCCGCCATGAGGGTTGTTCCTTTCAGTAGAAATACCGTTGCCATCAAACCGATCAATCCAATCATTCTCCGCATACTCTCAAGACCTCCGCCGTTTCCTTGTTCCAGTTGAGTTTGGCTCCCACCGTTGCGAACTCGCGCCGAACATACCCGAGCGCCAGCGGTTTGCCAAGCCGCGATGAACGGACCGCGCTGGTCACCTGCCCCACCTCGCGTCCCTCCACGAGAAGTTTGTCACCATGGGCGGGAACGCTCTCTCCTGCAAGGCCGATCTGCACCAGCCGACGGTTCACATGCCCGTACGTCTTGATGCGCGCGATGGTTTCCTGCCCGATGTAGCAGCCTTTGTCATAGCTGATCGCCCGCGCTTCGAGACCGGCCTCATTGGGAATCGAGTTTTCGTCCATGTCCACGCCCCACTTCGGCACCGCCACCTCGATACGAAGCACTTCCAAAATCTCCTCGCCAATCGTCGCCGTCATCGGGCTCGAAGTGATAACGCCCCAGCCAAGTGGATGCCGAAAAACCTCGGACTTCGGCGGCACCTCACCAACTTCTTCGCCAACCACAAGCCATTCGCCCATCGAGGCGCTCACATCTTCAATGGTCACGTCTTCCGTGATGATGAACTTCTCCAGCGACGGTGCCAGCCCGGTGCTCACTTCCAAAAGAAATGCGTCACCCAGGCAAATCACCTGTCCCTCCCCGCGCATCTTACCTTTGGCATTCAAGAACGCCGCGTAGCAACTCTGGCCGGGTTGCAACCGCTGGATGTCATTCGTGGACTGGCCATGCAAAAACTCAACGCGGTCCACGCCCGTCACCCGCAATCGATTTCGTCTTCCCGACAGATCAGCAATCAACGTCTCGCGATCCATAATACCGAATCCTAGCCGTGGGACTTGTCCGTGGCAAATTAATCACTCTTCCCAGCCCCCTTGGCCTGCTGCAAGGCGCCGAGTGCGCGCTGGAATTTCTCCGAGTTCGGCACCAGTTTCAGCGCGCTCTGCACTTGAGAGATCGCTTCGTCAATCCGGCCTTGTTTGGCCAGGAGGGCCGCGAGGTTATAGTGCGCATCGGCGTAATCCGGATCCACCCGCACCGCCTCTTCGATGTGGGCGATGGCTTCATCGAATTTTCGCTGGCTCGCAAGCGCCAGACCCAGATTGTTGAGCGCTTCCGGATAGTCGGGTCGGTAGCGTAGCGCCTGCAAATACTCGCTAATGGCCTCGGGCACCTGGCCCTTGCGCACCAGCACCATCGCCAACCCCTCGTGCGCTTCTGCGAAATCAGGTTTCAGCAGCGCGGCTTGTTGATACTCACCCATCGCGTCGTCGACCCGTCCGGCTTGCACAAGGGCGTTTCCGAGGTTGTAGTGGGCGTCGGCGGACCGGGGATTGATCTGCAACACCGCCTGCAGGTGCGCAACCCCCTCGTTGCCCTGCCCCGCTCGCAACAGGGCAAACGCGAGGTTGTTTTGCGCCTCCATCAATCCGGGCTTCAGGCGCACCGCCTCCTGGTATTCTCCAATCGCATCTTGAAGGCGGTCCGTTTGGAAATACGCATTTCCCAGGTTGTAGTGCGCGGCCCAGGCCTGCGGATTCCTGGCAACGGTGTCGCGCCAGAGCGATTCTGAGTCCCCGTAGTTGGACGCTCGGATCCGCGTCGCGAGCACCAACACCGCTACCACCGCCATGCTCGCTGCCAGCCCAATCCATCGCCCACCGTCACCCGTCCGTCGATACATCGCAGCACCCGCCGCCACGGCCAGGGCAACCATTCCGATGAGTGCGTGGTACTGCCAGTGATCGGCCACCCAGGAATACTCGTGAAAGCTTATGTAAAAGAATCCCAGTACCGGAAAAAGCATCACGGCAAAATACCCCGACGAAAACAGCAGAGGACGGCCCCAACTGTTGCGTCGCCACCAAAAAATTATCAGGCAACCCACTGCCAGAATGGTCGGCCAGTAGGAACTCCACTCGAATGCCGCAATGCCCCATTTCGGATAGATCATGCTCAAATGGACCGGCCAAAATGCCTTGTAGACGTAAAACCAAAGTGCGTCTCCGGCACCGGCCACGCGAGAGAGAAAACTGTCCGTTTGGCCCGAAAGGCCGCCCATGACCAGAGCGCGATGATGGTGGACCCACATCGTCGCCATCCCCAAGACCAGCGATGCCCCGAAAAACGGCCCCACACGCAGGATGTCTTTCGGTCGCATGCTCCCATGCAGCCACCACACGCAACCCAACAACACGAATGGCGTCATGACCACTGCCGTCTTGCTCAGGAGAGCCAACACAAACGCCGCCAGGGAAAACCCGTACCAGCGCCACGAGCCCTTTTCGTCGAATTCCAAATACAACAGGATCGCCATCGCGTAAAAAAACATTGATAGTATGTTCTTTTGTTCGCTGATCCAAGCCACCGTTACGACCGTCACCGGATGGACCGCAAACACGAGCGCCGCAAACCACGCCCCCGGGATTTTCAGGCGCCGCAGAACCATCCATATCAGGACCGCGTTGATCGCATGCAGCCCGACGCTAACCGCATGGTACCCTGCGGCGTGGGTGCCCCATAGCCGCCACTCCAGCCACCACATACTTGACGTTAACGGTAAATACTCAGGGGCCTCCGTGCTGAGCCAGAACCGTTGGAGTCCGTCACTGGCTTTGATCATTGGGTTCTCGGTAATCAACACGTCATCATCCCAAATGAAGCCGCCGCGAAGCACCGGCCAGTACGCGATGAATGTAATGAAAACAATCAACGCCCCCCAAAGAAATGGCGATCGAAGAGGCGGCTTCACGTCCTGCTCCCGGGTCGCGAGAGGCACGGCGGCATCTGGGTGGTCAGTGTTTGAGCGAATGCTTGGCATGTTACTCAATGGGCGTTTGGCTGTGCCTTTGCTTGTTGCAGGCTTCGCAGTGCGCGCTGAAACTTCTCTGAGTTCGGCTCCAGTTTCAGGGCGCTCTGCACCTGTGAGATCGCTTCGTCAATCCGGCCTTCTTTCGCGAGGAAGGCCGCGAGGTTGTAGTGTGCATCGGTGTAGTCCGGATTCAGCCGTAGCGCCTCTTCGAGGCGGGCGATGGCTTCGTCGAATTTACCCTGACTCGCAAGCGCCACACTGAGATTGTTAAGCGCTTCCGGATAGTCGGGTCGGTAGCGTACCGCCTGCAAATACTCGCTGATGGCCTCTGGCATCTGGCCCGTTCTACCCAAAACCACACCCAACCCGAGATGGGCCTCCGCGAAGTCGGGTTTCAGCCGCACGGCCTGTTCGTAATGTGCTCTCGCCTCTTGGGTCCTGCCCATCCGCGCATAGGCATTTCCCAGGTTGTTGTGGGCCTCGGCGGAATCGGGCCTGATACGCACCGCCTGCTCCAAATGGGCGATCGCATCGTCGACCCTTCCCGCTTGCAACAGCGCGAACGCCAGGTTGTTGTCGGCTTCTATGTAGTCGGGCGTAATTTGCAACGCTCGTTCGTAATGTCCGATCGCCTCCTGGATCCGTCCCACTTCTGAGAAGGCATTTCCCAGGTTGTAATGCGCCTCTGCGTAGTCGGGATTGATCCGTAGTGTCTGTTCGTAGTGCCAGATCGCCTCGGGGACGTTGCCTGCCTGACGTAACAGGAGGCCGAGATTGTTGTGGGCCATCCAGCAAGTCGGGTTTTTGGCGATCGTGTCCCGCCACAACGTTTCCTCATTTCTATAAACGTGCGCCTGTCCCCAAGTGGCCGCTCCCAATGCAGTTAGCACGGCCACGCCAGCCAGCACGGTGACGGGCTTGCCCTGCTCACCCATTCGCCGACAAATCATCGCCCCCGCGCCTACTGCCAAACTGATGGGGCCGATGATGGCGAAATACTGCCAATAGTCAGCCACCAGTGTAAACCGCATGAAGTAGATGTTGAGGAATCCCAGGACAGGCAAGAGCATCACCACAAAATACCCCAGCCCGAACAGCAAGGGCTTTCCCCACTGTCGTCGGTTGCGCCAGCACACCAACAGCCCCACGACCACCAAAAGCACAGGTACATACGAAAGGATACTCTTCACGCCGGTCGGCCACCGTGAGTAAACAAAACTCAGATTCAGTGGAAGGATCGTCTTGAACAAATAAAACCAAACCGCTTGTCCTGCTATCGCCAGGCGTGACCAAAAATCGTCCTGACGTACGATCTCGTCCCCGGTGGCCCGATGATAATGAACCCACACAGTGACCGAGCCTAGCACGGCGGCTGCGACAAAGAACGGAACGCTGCGTAAGAGGTCCCGACGTTCCACTTTCTCGCGCCGCCACCAGGCAAAGCCAAGCAGTACGAATGGTAACATCACGACTGCCGCCTTGCTCAGGAGCGCCAACACAAACGCCGCGACGCTAAGCCAGTACCATCGTTGTTGGCCGCGATCCTCGAATCGTAGATACAACAGCAGCGTCACTGCATAGAAAAACATCGCCAGCGTGTTCTTCCGCTCCGCAATCCAGGCCACAGATTGTACATTCACAGGATGCACCGCGAAGACCGCCGCCGCTAGCCATGCTCCGGGTATCTTCAGCCTCGTAAGCACCCGCCACAGCAACAACGCGCTTAGTCCATGCAAGATCACATTGACCATGTGATACCCGAGCGTGTTGTTCCCCCACAGGCGCCATTCCAGCCACCATGTTGTTGCGGTCAACTGGATGCTGTCCATGAGATAATAATCAGCGCGAGAGGCGTTGCACCAAAGCTGGTACAAACCATCGGACGCCTTTATCAGAGGGTTGTCAGCTATGAGACTGTTGTCATCCCAAATGAACTCGCCGTGCAGGACGGGTATGTAGGCCACCAGCGTGATGAGAACGATCAAAAGACCCCAGAGAACCTGCGATCGGCGGTAGCCTTTCAAGTTCTGCTTTTGGGTCGGTTCAGTCGAGCGCACAGTGTCTCACTAATCTACCAGCCCGGCTCGAAAACGGCTAGCCAGTTATCAGACCACCACCAAACGTCTTGCCGCCACCTACCGGAATCGCTAGCCTTCCCCAATGACCAATGAGACGTCGATTGACCTGACCAGCGACGATTACTTCATGGGCGAGGCGCTGCGGCTGGCGCGCATGGCCTACGACACGGATGAAGTGCCTGTTGGCGCGGTCATTGTCCGTGAGCTTAAAATCATCGCCCGCGCCCACAACCAGGTGGAACTGCTCAAAGATGCCACCGCGCACGCGGAAATTCTCGCCATCACGCAGGCCGCCCACGTGCTCGGGGACTGGCGGCTGGAAGGTTGCACACTCTTCGTCACGAAGGAACCCTGTCCCATGTGCGCCGGCGCCCTCATGCTCGCACGCTTGAAACGGCTCGTGTTTGGCGTCCGTGACGACCGCGCCGGCGGCGCAGGTTCCGTTTTTCCAATTACCTCAGCCAAAGGACTGAACCATGTCGTCGAGGTGGCGGCGGGTGTGAAGGAAGCCGAAGCGCGCGACTTGTTACAAAGCTTCTTCCGCGCGCGCCGCCGGAGTGGCTAATTCAGCCCGGTGTTTTTTGGGAGAAGCGGCTGCAATTTCCTCCACCGCTGGTCCTTGCCGACAAACGCCTCCCACATGGCGTGTGGTACCGTCTCCTCCAGCATCGCCGTGTGCGGTCGGCAGACCAGCCACGACCCCTCGCTCAATTCACGCTCGAGTTGTCCCTCGCTCCAGCCCGCATGGCCGGTAAACGCCCGCACCCACTCGCGTTTGGGCAGCTCGATAAGTTCTTGCGGGTCGGCCACGATCTGGCAGCGCAACTGTTCGTCATTCTTTCCGCGTTGAAACCGGGCGAACAACAGCACGGTTGTTTTCACCGGTCCGCCCTGAAACACCGGGATCTGCCGCAAGGCCTTCGGCAGATCCGGCGACAGTGCCACCTCGCCGAGCTTCTTGTCGAGCGGACGGTTCATCACGAGGCCAAGTGTGCCGTCGGGACCGTGCTCGGCAATGTACACCAGCGTCTGGTTAAAATTTGGATCGAGCAGGTCTCGCGAGGCCGCCAGCACCAATCCCGTCAACGATTCACCTTCTGGAATCTCAAATCCCATGTTACGCCTTCACCATTTCCCCACATCGCGCGCATACTTGACCAGCCCACCGCGGAATGGCGGGAAACCCGTGCCGAAGATCATGCCCACATCGACGTCGTCCTCGGAAGCCACCACCCCTTCGCTAAGGCAGCGCTTCGCTTCGTTGATCATCACGCCCAGCAATCGCGTCTGAATCTCGGCGGGATTGAGCGTCTTCCCGCTCGGCAGCTTCAATCCCGAGTTCAGTCGCTCTTGCTTACCCTTATACTTGTAGAATCCTGCCCCGCTCTTCCGTCCCTTTAATCCTCGCTCATAAACCTGACGGAGAATTGGCGCAACCGTCATTCGATCATGGAAAGCCTCGGCGAGCTCACGCGCCACGTCGTACGCGACATCGATCCCAACCTCGTCGATCAACCGGAGCGGCCCCATCGGCATCCCGAAATCAAGCATGGCCTCGTCAATCGACTCCACGCTGACACCCTCGCCCAGCAACACACCCGCTTCGTTCAAATAGGGCATTAGCAGCCGATTCACCAGGAACCCCGGTGCGCCTTTCACAATAATCGGGATTTTTTTCAGCTTTTTTGCAAACTCGACAGCCGCCGCAATCACTTCCGGCGCGGTCTTCGTTCCGTACACGATCTCCACCAGCGGCATCTTGTGCACGGGATTAAAAAAATGAATCCCGATAAATCGCTTTGGACGACCGCTGGCCTCCGCCAACTCATCAATCGGAATCGCCGACGTGTTGGAAGCGATGATGCAGTCATTGCGCAGGCGCTCCACCAATTCGCTGAACGCCAGCCGTTTGACCTCGATCTTCTCGAGGACTGCCTCAATCACGAGGTCACAATCGCCAAAGCCGGTATAATCTGTCGTCGGGTGTACCCGCGCAAAGCCGTGTTGTGCGTCCAGTTCGGAGAATTTCCGCCGCTTTACGCCCTCCCGGTACGCGTCCGCAACGCGCTTGACGCCGGTCGCGACGAATTCCGGTTTGATGTCTTTCAACCGCACCGTCAGCCCGCGCGCGCTGCACCACTGCGCGATGCCCGCGCCCATCACACCCGCGCCGAGTACCCCAACTTTCTCGATCGGCGACGTCACGACTCGTGCTGAGATCGGCCCGGTGCGCTCCACACGCTCAAGGTCAAACGTCAGTTTGGAATACTTTTCGCGCAGGAAGAAGATGCGAATGAGACTCTTGCATACCGGCGTCGCGCTCACCTCGCCAAAGATCCTTGCCTCGCTCTTCAACCCCGCATCGAGCTTTTTTCCCGCCAGACCCTGTTCCATCGCGTCAATGGCCCGCAACGGCGCCGGATACTGGCCTTTCGTGCGCGCCGACACTTGTTTGCGTGCGACACGACAGGCGATCGGGCGGAACGGCCACATGTTCTGCAGCTTCACCGACTTGCGAGATGCGCGCTGCCGGCCGAGCGCAAACCGCATTGCCGTTTCCCGCAAGACCACGCTCGGCACCGCCGCGTCCACCAAGCCGATCCGCCGCGCCTTGTCCGCGCCAACGCTCTTGCCCGCGCAAATGATATCGAGCGCCACCCGCAACCCAACCAGTCGCGGCAGGCGTTGCGTTGCGCCCCAGCCCGGAATGATCCCGAGTTGGGTCTCGGGCAATCCGATCTGCGTCTTTGGATGGTCCGTCGCCACGCGGTAACGGCACGCGAGCGACAGCTCACATCCGCCGCCCAGGCACGCGCCGTCAATCGCGGCGACCGTCGGCACGCCGAGCAGCTCGATCTTGGCGAAAACCCTGTGTCCCTCGCGCGAAAGCAGTTCGCCATGGCTGGCGTCGCGGATTTTTCCCAGTTCGTTGATGTCCGCGCCCGCGATGAAAATCCCCGGTTTGCCACTAATGAAAATGACGGCCCTGGGCTTGCGCTTGGAAAGTTCATCCAGAATCACATCGAGCCGCTGCATTTGCCCGAACCCGAGAATATTGACCTTCGAATCCGGGTCGTCGAATACCACCCACGCGACGCCGTCGGCGTCGAACTCAATTCGCGGGGATTCCGTAGCCACCAATGTTGTCATTCAGGTCCGGTGGGAATCCTATACAAAACAAATTGGCCCGGCAACACATTGCCGGGCCAAAAAGAAGATGAACAACCTGACCGATCAGGCGCGACGACGGCGCATAGC
>PLZV01000019.1 GCA_003152315.1 Verrucomicrobiota bacterium | reverse complement strand
GAGCATGAGCCGCCGGATCGTAGGGGTTGGCAAGCTGCGCAAAGCCGGGCACGTCGATTTTCAGGTTGAGCTGGCCGGCGCGGAAGCCGCGGACAAGCAGATTGTAGTAAGCATCGGCAGGATCCAGACTGTTCGATGCAAGAAGGCCCGACTGCGCCGTATACGCGTATAGGCCGATGACGAGCAGGCACGCCGCGCACAAGATCCCGCGCTGCATTCGCCAGCGCTTCTTTTCAGCCCCCTGCACTTCGGCTGAATCTGGTGTGCCATCAATCATGGTAAGTACAAGGCCGCGCCTTTTGGAGTTCATCGGATAATAGCCATTACGGGTTGCCTCCGCAACGCTCTCCGTGCGCTGGACGGTTTTCGGACCTGGCAATTTCGGCACTTGAGAAGAGGACTTTATGGCCGGTCAATCCCAGCCCACGATTACGATCACAGCTAAGTTAGTTAAGTACCCATCCTAAAAACGGGTTGCGCCGGATGAAAAATGTTCTGTTCTAGCTCTGTGTGCCTGTGTTCTATTGGCATGCAATTCGCTGAAATGAGCTGCGAATCACATGGATTTGCCTTTGTGCAATACCCAACAGGGCTCCTCTCCCCCAAGGGGAGAGGAATTTACTCGCAGGTCGTCATGACGAGCAGGTGGGCGAAGGCGCGTGGTGACAGATTGGGGAGCTGGGCGAGAACGACGGCAAGCGGGCCGCCTGCCCCGATCTCGAAATCGGGGCAGGCCCGACAATACGGCGGGAGGCGCAAACGCAGGCTGAAGCCTGCGACTACAACCGAACCCGGGGTGACAGGCAGGGAATCGGGTAGCGATATTTCTTCTAGACATCGGATTGCGATAGCTGTATAGTACGAGCATGTTCTCTTCCTGGGAGAAGATGGAGATGCGGTTGGGTGGAGGGGCAACCGCGTTTTTATCTGCCCATGGCGGAGGGCAACACCCACGGCACGAAACCCTTCGGGCTTCGCGCCCTACAATCAAAACCCTAGAGAAAGGCCAGAGTCATGATTCCCAATGATGTCAACCCCACCACGGAGTTAGTGAAGCAAACTGCGGAGCCTACTTCGCGAGGACGCTACGAAGGCCAAGTTGCTGTTTCGCCGCGAAAAGAGACACGCGGCAGGACCTATACGGCGTCCGAGAAATCAAGGGCTTCGAATCGGAGGAATGCGCGGAGGTCCACGGGGCCGCGCACGCCGGAAGGGAAGGCGGTTACGCGGATGAATGCGGTGAAACACGGGATTCTTTCGACGGAGGTGGTGGTGAAGGGGTTGCGAATCCAGGAGCATGAGGAAGAGTTTCGGGGGTTGCGGGAGCGGTGCTGGAGGAGCCTGGCACCGAAGGGGCCGATGGAGGAAATGCTCGTGGACCGGATCGTGACGGCGCAGTGGCGGTTGCGGCGGGCGTTGATGGCGGAGACGGGGGAGATCGTGTTGAGCGTGGACGGCGGGTTGCGGCGTCGGGCGGACCGCGCGCCGCTGCCGCTGGGGATATTCGTGGACCAGTTGCATGACGCGGCGGTGCAGATGGAGAAGTCGACGCAGGGGCTGGATTACCTGAGGGCGGTCGTGAGGTCGGTCCGCGAGGACGTGGAGCGGGACGGTGAATTGACGCAGGCTGCTTGTGATCAGTTGCTGAGGCGATTTATCAACGAACCGAATTACCTGACGCGGAACTTTTTGGGGTATCGCGAGAGGATGACGGCGAACGCCGATGGGTTGAGTCCCGAAGAGTTGAAGGACAATCATCGGCGGGCGGTACTGCAGTACATCGAGAGGAAACTGGCTGAGTATGAGGAATTGAGCAGCCGGAGCGAGGACCGAGAGGACAAGGAGGAAACGGCGCGGCAGTTGGCGAATGTGTTGCCATCCGCGCCGGTGCTGGACAAGATTTTGCGGTATGAAAATGCATTGGAGCGGCAGCTGTATCGGGCGATGAACCAGCTCGAGCGGTTGCAGCGTCGGCGCGAGGGTGAGGACGTTCCCCCGCCGGTGACGATGCAGTTATCGCGGGGATGAAGGGGGAGTGAAAGGATGAACACTGAACGCTCAACTTCCAACATCCAACGTTTAAGGGAGGGAAAAGGAATCCGCCGTCGCCAAGGCTTTGGCGGATGAGGAGGACCTCGAAACATGTGTTTCTGCGAAACGAACCCGAATTATAGTGATGCGACTATTGATGTAACCCTGTATCCATATGAGAGTTGCAAATGAACTTCTGGAAAAGTGATTCGGGTTCGTTTGGCCGGAAAACGGAGGAATTGACAATCAGCGGCGGCGAGTTAGCATCAGGGGCGCGGGAGATGGGACAACCAACAAGGCGAGGCAATCATGAAAATTTACACAGATGCGGTGAAGCTGTTGCGCGAACGGCGGCTGGCGGTTGCCGCCGAACTGGGCCAGATCGATATCGCGGTCAAGGCGCTCGGCGGAATTCGGACGACGGTCTTTACGACGGGCCGACGCAAGCCGAGATTCTCCAAGGCAGGCCGTGCGAGAATCGCTGCCGCCCAGCGGGCGCGTTGGAAAAAGCTCAAGGCAGCGCAGAAGCAGTAGTGCGCCCCGAGTGCCAGAGTTGAGTTAGCGGGCGCGACGATTGGGATTGATTTGATGACGATTATCGATGGGTTAGTGGCCGAGCACCGCGTGTTCCTGATGCTGTTCGACCAGGTGGAACACGCGTTGCCCGGCGTCAAGACCGTGGAAGAGATCGGGTTGTTGTGCCGTCTGCTGGAAGCACCGCTTCACGACCACGGGGGGGCGGAAACGGATTTGGCATATATCGCCCTGGATCATATCCTCCATCAGAAAAACCACCTGACCCGTTTGCACCACGATCATCAGGAAATTGATGTGCTTCTGAAAAAAGTGGAAGCGATCAAGGATCTTCAAAAAGCCCGCACCCAACTGAAGGTGGCGCTGGACGCCTGTCGCGCCCACTTCAGTGAGGAGGAGCGGACGGTGTTTCCCCTGATCGAGAAGACGCTCCAACCCGAAACGCTGCAGATACTGGGGAGGGTGTGGAAATCGCAATCACATTTGGCGCGGTAGACGTCGATAGACAAGAGCTGATCGCGGGAGAATACGAAACCAACCAGGAGGAGGGCGGTTATGAAACTTAAAGTGACCCCGGTGGATGTGTGGGCGGTAAGCATTAAGGACCGGGTAGGCGGCCTGGCGGAAAAGTTGGCAGCGCTGACGGCGGCGGGATCCAATTTGGAATTCGTCATCGCTCGTCGGGCGCCCGAGCGACCCGGCAAGGGTGTCGTGTTCGTCACCCCTTTGAAAGGGGCGAAGCAGGTGAAGGCCGCCGAGGCCGCAGGTTTTCTGAGGACCGGCAGCCTGCACTCCTTGCGGATCGAGGGAATAGACAAGCCGGGCTTGGGCGCGAAGATGGCGAAGGCGTTGTCCGGGGCGGGCATCAATCTGCGTGGTCTTTCGGCGGCCGGGGTCGGGACGAAATTCGTCTGCTATCTGGCGCTCGACACTGCTGAGGACGCCAAGAAAGCGACAGACACTTTGAAGAAACTGGCCTGATCGGCGCAGGACTGACCAGATCATGTGTGTGCCGATTGAGTTTCCGGGTCTTTTCAGGCCAGTGGGTATCGCTGTGGATTCGGAGTAAGCCGGGGGATTGAAAATGAACGGGACCAACCTCACCGCCACCGAGCTGAAAGCCATCGAGGAGCACAAGTATTACCTTTCGCTAAGACGCGGGACCGAAGTGACCATTGAGGAGGCGATTGCCGATTTCGTACAGAATTACGCCAAAGACTGGCGGAACGAGAAGCTACGAAGGGACAATCTAGCGCAGCGGCAGGAGATCGAGAAGCACAAGTTCCTTCGCTCCATGGAAGAGGGTCGGGACATTGGCAAGACTTCAGCAGCCGAGGAATGGTGCCAGAAGTACGCCCACATCTGGCGTGCGGAAAGTGAATCCCTGGAGCGGAACGGCTTCGAGAGAGTGCTGGTGACCATTCAGAACAAGGATGGGCTGCATCTGCGACCTGCCTCCGCCGTGGCCGGTCTCGCTGCGAAGTTCGATTGCGACATTTACGTGCATCGGGAAGGCATGCTGTACTACAATTTCGTGCTGGAAGGACGCCCCTACATGAACGTGCGATCCATCCTCGGCTTGCTGTCCGTGGGAACGATACTCGGCGACACACTGGAGTTCATCGCCACCGGCTCCCAAGCCAAGCAAGCGTTGAAGATGCTTGCAGAATTGCTGACAAAGCAGCCGCTGGCAAACGAGGCATTGCAAGATTGAGGTGCGCGAACGATTGCTGAAGTTCCTCCGCGAACACCAGGTGCTGACGCTGGCTGTCATGGAAGCGGATGGCAGCCCCTACGCGGCTGCGCTGTTCTATGCCGTCGACGATGAGTTGCGTTTCCAGGTGGTGACGGATCCGGCGACACGTCACGGGAAGGCGATGCTGGCAAATCCGTCCGTCGCGGGCACGATCCAACTCGACCGTCAACACTGGCGTGAGATCCGGGGCGTCCAGTTTCGCGGCATCTGTCGCCCGCTCCGCGCTTCCGAGCGGGCGCAGGCGTGGGAGATCTACAGCGCGCGGTTCCCCTTCCTACAACAGCCCAACGCAATTCTGACGCGAGAGTTGGTGAATACCGCGATGTGGCGAATCGACACCACATGGATCCGGTTGATCGACAATCAAATCGGCTTCGGTCACAAGGAGGAGTGGACGCCACCCGCCGCGCCCGCCAAGTAGCCGGGTAGTTCTGGAAGGATGGAGGAAGATATGCCGGCGAAACACCCAATTATCTTCAATCGATAGTTTTGCTGGACACGCCATTGAAGAGATGTGTATAGTCCGCTCGGTTCTTTGACATACGGGGAATCCGCCGTCGCTAAAGCTATGGCGGAGAAGCTGGCGAGGCTGGTAGTCGCGCTCCGCTCGGTTTGAAAAACTTGTTTGAGGGACGGCGAGACGGTATAAGCACTGGAGAGCGCGGGGATTCATTTGAACGAACGAAAAGTCTTGGTGGTCGACGACGATCCGGGGATGCGGGAGGTATTGGAAAGCATTCTCGTGCTCGAGAATACGCTGGTCTATACGGCGGTCGATGGCAAGGATGCGGTGCAGAAGACGCTGGCGTTGATGCCGGATTTGATCCTGCTCGACGTTAACATGCCCAAGTTGAATGGACTGACATTCTGCAAGGCGATCCGGGCGGGCAAGGACACTCGGAACATCCCCGTCATTATTATCACGTCCCTGACGGCGGCGGGTCGCCTCGAAGAATGCATGGAGGCGGGAGCTGATGATTTTCTGGGCAAACCGTTCGCGGTGGAGGAACTGTTGATTCGCATTCGCGCGGTGTTTAAGACGGCGCACGTCTCCGACCATGTAGAGCGTCTGAACCAGTACA
The DNA here is from genome assembly GCA_003152315.1 of Verrucomicrobiota bacterium. Taxonomy (GTDB): domain Bacteria; phylum Verrucomicrobiota; class Verrucomicrobiia; order Palsa-1439; family Palsa-1439; genus Palsa-1439. The sequence continues at coordinate 46,153 of PLZV01000019.1, read as the reverse complement.
TCCTTGCTGTCCGGGATATGCGTGAGCGGGCTTCCCGGGAGGCGAACCCGTAGCGGCGGACAGCCGCGCGGGAAAGAAGGACGGAAACCCTCACGCGTTGAGCGCGGCGGGCGTGGCGGGAGAATACTTCGCGACCACCTTCGCCACCGCTTCGCGCAGGCCGAGGATGGTGACGGGCTTACTGACAACCAGATCCACGCCAGGAGGTTGTTCGCCGGCGGCTTGCATCATGGAGCCGAAGCCGGTGAGCAGGATGATGGGTGTTTCTGGCTTGAGTTGCTTGATGGACAAAGCGACTTGGTCGCCGCTCATGTCCGGCATCGCGCGGTCAAGAATCACGACGTCGAACTCCGCGCGCTGGAATTTGTCAAGGGCTTCCTTTCCGTGGGCAGCGGTCTCCACGATGTGCTTGTCACCCAGCAGAAACTCTTTGAGAATTCGCCGTACAAGATCCTCGTCATCCACCAACAGCACACGCAACGGGCGAAGGACGCACGGTGCGGAGTCAGTTTCCTTTGGCGGTTGTGGTTTGACGGCGATGGGCAACGAAAGAATGAATGTCGTACCATTCCCCAGCTTCGATTGGATGTCGACGGTGCCCTGGTGGCGCTGGAGAATGCCGTAGACCATCGACAGGCCAAGGCCCGTACCGCGATCGCCTTTGGTGGTGAAGAACGGTTCGAGACAACGGGTTCGGACCTCATCGGTCATGCCCGTGCCAGTGTCGATGACCTCAAGAATGACGCGGGAGTTGTTGAGCCGGGTGCGTAACGTAATCGTCCCGCCTTGGGGCATGGCGTCAACGGCGTTAAAAATGAGGTTAGTGAGCGCCTCGCGCAGGTCGGCGGCGTTGCCGTCGACCGTTGGAATGTTGCCCAATTCGGTGGCCACGTGAATGGCGATACCGTTGGCCTCCGCTTGGTTCTTCCATTTCGGCTGGGTGAGGGAGACAGCGTCTTCCGCGAGGCGGTTGAGATCGACCGGGACAAAAACTTCGCCTTCCTCGCGCTGGCGGTAAAACTCACGCAGACGGTTGACGACGTTGCCCGCATCCTTGGCCGCGGTGTTCATCATCTGGAGAAAGCGCAGTGTCTTTTCCTTGTCGGCAAGGGTTTCAGGACGATAGATCAAGAGTTCGGTGAAGCCGAGGATGGCGGCCAGGGCGTTGTTAAAATCGTGGGCAATGCCGCTGGCCATGGTGCCCAGCGCCCGCAGGCGTTCTTGCTGGATGACTTGCTGTTGGGCCTCCTGCAACTCTTCCAGCGCGTGCTCCAGTTTCTGTTTGCTTTCCCGCAGATCGTCTTCTGACCGTTTGCGGAGCGTAACATCCTCGATGGTCCCGACGAAGCCCGTCGACTCACCGCGCTCTGACTGCATGCGGCCGGCACGCACATGGACGCACAGGACGTTACCATTGCGATGGCAGACGCGATACTCACAGGAATAATCGATCCCGTCGGTGATGAATACCTGCCATTGCCGGGTGACCCATTCGCGGTCATCGACATGGATGAATTGCGTCCACCCATCGTTCTGGCTCTCCATCAGCGTGAAGCCGTAGAGTTCACGGCAGCGGGGGTTGGCGTATGTCAATCGGCCCTGGATGTCGGTGAGAAAGATACCCAGCGGTGAGGAAACGCTCAGCGAGCGGAACAATTCTTCACTCTCGCGCAGCGACGTTTCCGCCTGCTTGCGGTCCGTGATGTCTTGCTTCATCGCGATGAAGTAGGTGCTTTCACCGCGCTCGTCGCGCACGGGCGTGATCGTCATCCCTTCATCATAGAGGCTGCCGTCTTTGCGGCGGTTGATTATGTCGCCCTGCCAGACCTTGCCTGAATTCACCGTCTCCCAAAGGTTGCGATAAAAACCTTCATCGTGCTTGCCCGACTTCAGCAGCCGCATATTTTGGCCGATGGCTTCCGCGACGGTGTAGCCGGTCAACTTCGTGAAGGCCGGGTTGACCCAGAGGATCGTTCCCTTGCTGTCGGTGAGGGCGATGCCGATTGCGGCGGCCTCCAGGGCCGTGCTTTGGAGGCGGAGGCGTTCCTCGTTTTGCTTGCGCCCGGTTACGTCCGAGAAGATCGCGGCAAACTGGCCGCGTTTCGGGCTGAAGGCAGCCACCTCAAAGTGTTTGTCCACGGCGCGCAAATAATGCTCAAATCGAGTGGGCTGGCTGGTGAGGGCGACCTTGCCGTAGATATCGATCCAATACTCCTCCACTTGCGGGAAGATTTCTCGCACTGTCTTGCCGATCGTCTGACTGCGCGTGACGCCCAGGATCTTCTCAAACGCCGGGTTAACATCTAAATAACGGTAATCACAAGGCTTGCCGTCCGCATCCCAGATGATCTCGCACAAGGCGAATCCTTCCCGCATCGTCTCGAACAGGGTCCGGTACCGCTCTTCGCTTGTGCGCAGCGCTTGATCCATTTGCTTGCGCTTGGTGATATCGCGGGCGACACCGGTCGTCCCGGCAACCTCTCCCTGATCGTTCAAGACCGCGGACTTGATTGTTTCAACCCAGATGCGGTTCCCCGCGGCGTCTACAAAAGGTTCTTCGATGTACTTGCGCTGACGCAGCTCCATCACTTGTTTGTCGTCGGCAGTATAGTGTTCCGCCAGGTCGCGAGGCACAAAATCGAAATCGGTCTTGCCGACCATTTCTTCGGGCGTGCAACCCAGGGCCTCGGCGAACGCTTCATTGGCGGCGATGTATCGGCTCTGTGTGTCTTTGACCCAGGCCAGGTCGGGAATGTTGTCGAGAAGCGCGCGTTGCTGTTGCTGCACCTTGTGCAACGCATTATCCATCCGCTTGCGCTCCGTGATGTCGCGGGAGTTGACGATGACTCCCCGGACGGTGGGATCCTCAAGAAGGCTCTTACCGATCCCTTCAAAAACTCGCCATGAACCGTCCTTGTGGCGGAACCGATACTCGCCGGATTCGATGCGGCCGGCCCGGATCAGGCCCTCGGTAAAAATCTTTTGGATTCTGGCAACATCGTCAGGGTGGATTAACTCGAAAACATTACGCCCAATCAATTCCTCTGGCTTGTAGCCGAGAATGCGCTCGATGGACGGGCTTTCGTAGCGGATGTTGCCGTCAGCCTCCAGGATGGTGATGATGTCGGTGGTGTTTTCAATCAGTGAGCGAAAGTGCGCCTCTGTCCGGCCGTTCTCGGCGCCTACCGGCTCGAGCGTGTGGGTAGAGGCACGGTTCATCAACCTGTTTATTGCGCAACTCGTGTGCCACACCGGAAACTGGGTGATTTCGGCCAATTCGGTGTGTTTTTTTGCCCCTCCGATGCGCTTGAAACAGTGCCATTTTGTCCGCTGGGAGAGCTTCTGGAGATTGAACCTGAATTTGGTAGGAATATCGCGTTCGCAACCGTGCGACGATTTCGCTATTGTCCCCCCGTGATTCGGCTTCTGTACACAATATTGTACTCGTTGGGCTTTGTGCTGTTGAGCCCCTTGTTCCTCTACAAAATGTGGAAGCGCGGCAAGTACCGGGAGAACTTCTGGCAACGCTTCGGTTTTTATTCCGCAGACTTGCGTGAACGACTCGCTCCCAGGAAAGAACCGCGCTGCTGGATCCAGGCGGTGAGCGTGGGCGAAGTAAACGTCGCGCTCCTGTTCATTGGCGCGTTGCAGCGCAAGTTTCCCGACCTGCGCATCGTCGTGACCACCACGACTTCGACGGGCTACGCGCTCGCTTACGAACGCCTGCCGCAGGAAGTCGAGCTGCTCTACTTTCCGCAGGATTTCCCCTGGGCCGTCCGCCGCGCCTACAACTTGATCCGGCCCGACTTCATCGTCCTCATGGAATCCGAGTTGTGGCCCAACCACATCTGGATGGCCGCGCGCCGCGGCGTGCCCTTGTTTCTCGTGAACGGCCGCATGTCCCTCCGTTCCGAGCGGCGCTACAAACGTCTGGGCGGACTTTCCTCCGAGGTTTTCAACAACCTCTCCCTGGTCTGCGCGCAAAGCCCGGAGGATGCCGACAACTTCGCAGCTCTCGGCGTGCCCCGCGGCCGCGTCCACATGACGGGCAACATGAAGTACGATGTCTCCATGCCCCATGCCGATGTGCAGAACGTCGATCCCGTCCAATTGCTCAAGCAAATTAGCATCTCGCCGGCGCAACCAATCCTGGTCGCGGGGAGCACCCACCCCGGCGAGGAGGAAATCCTCTTCAATGTCTTCACGGATCTGCAGGTAAGATTCCCGCGCCTGTTCCTCGTCCTCGTCCCGCGCCACGTCGAACGCACGCGCGAGGTCGCGGACCTTGCCCGCCGCAAACAAATCAAATTCGTGCTCCGCTCCGAGATCAACTCGCACCTCGAGCAGACCGCCAAACCCTACGATTGCCTCATCGTCAACACCACGGGCGAACTGAAATGGTTTTACAAGGTCGCGACGGTCATCTTTGTCGGCAAGAGCCTCGTGGGGCAGGGCGGCCAGAACATCGTCGAAGCCGCCGCCAGCGGTCATCCCGTCATCTTCGGGCCCAACATGCAGAACTTCCGCGCCATCGCCCGCCAGTTCATCGCCGCAGGTGCCTGCGTCCAGGTCCCCGACGGCGACGCCCTGCGCCGCGCCGTGGAGGAACTTTTGGAAAACCCCGACCGCCGCCAAGCCATCGCCGCCACCGCCCACCGCGTCATCCAGGCCAACGTCGGCGCCACCACCCGCTGCGTCGACCTGATCGAAAAGGCGCTCAAAAAATCGGGATAATCGTTGTAAAAGCACGTCGAAACCCCCTAAAATTGGGTTCGTTTTCCAAAACGAACCCACCGATTTCTTTGACGAGTTTCCATCGCAACTGCCGTACTCATTGGTGGTTACATCAAAAGAATCATCGCAAAACGGTGGGTTCGTTTCGCAGAAACGTATATGGGGGGGGCTTTCTCTCCCCTGAAGCGACGAAACTGCGCCATCTTGTCGCGCTTGTTCGCTGGTCCGATTGTAGGGCGCGAAGCCCGAAGGGTTTCGCGCCGCTGTTTTGCGTGCCTTGACCGAAGCAGGAGGGTGGGGGTTGGTTGCAACTCACTCTCATATTCTCACGCCTAGAGAACATGCCCGCACCATACCATTATCGCAATACGATGTCCAGAAGAAATATCAGTACCCGATTCCGCACCTGTCATCCTGGGTTTGTCGAAGCCGCCCGGGCTGTCCGTTAGCTGGCCTGTGAACAATTCGCCTTGCAAACACCCGGCGACATGCGCTATGGCGTCTACAGAATCAGCTATCGGCTGGCAAGCGACAAGAGGTTGCGGCGAACTTGGCGCACCCTCGACTCACTATGATTACGAAAAATGAACCCACCCGCTTTTACCCATAAAATGAGGACACCATGCCGCTGAATCAAACCATTCTTCAAGTGTTTGTCGCCTCACCCGCAGATGTGAGCGAAGAAAGATCGCTTCTCGAAGAAATCATTAGAGAGTTGAACATAACGTGGAGCAAGACCCTAGGGATACGACTGGAACTTGTGAAGTGGGAAACCCACGCCTATCCAGATGTCGCCGCTGATCCACAAGCTGTCATCAACAAGCAAATACCAGACGACCACGACATCTTCATTGGAATCATGTGGAGCCGGTTTGGTACGCCCACTGGACGTAGCGGTTCTGGAACAACCGAGGAATTCGAGCGCGCATATAGCCGTCACCGCGAGCACCCCGACACCTTAACCATCATGTTCTATTTCAAAGATGCGCCCATCTCTCCAACCAAGATCGACATTATTCAACTCGGACAAGTCAATAGCTTTCGAGAGAAACTTGGCAAGATGGGCTCCCTCTACTGGAACTTTAGCGCTCCCGACGAGTTTTCACAGTTGCTCCGCCTTCACCTCAGCAGGGTGGTTCAAGAATGGAAGAAAAGAATGGGGGATGCGCCCGCCACTACAACGACTGGTAATAACCGAGCCATAGAAGTTGAACCTTCACCCGTCTCGTTATCTGGCATTCCAGAACAGACCTCAGACGAGCTTGGTTTTCTAGACTATATCGAGATAGGCAACTCGAGCCTTATGAAAGCAGCCGATAGTGCCGACCGAATCACTGCCGTAATGAATGACCTGACCTTGAAAACAAACGCCCGAACGGAAGAAATGACCGCTATCACCGCTAAACAGCCAATTGATATTAAAGCTGCGAAACGTGTAGCGAATGCTTCAGCCCAAGACTTAGACGATTTTTGCGCGAGAATGCAGCCCGAATTGCCTGTTCTTAAGAACGCATTTAAGGAAGGAGTTGAGTCGCTAGGAAAAGCAGCAGCGATGATAACGGATTTTCAGGGTAGCAACAAAGAAAACACTCGCCCGACACATGAGCAAGTTCAGCGACTCCTACACCAGCTAGAGGGGTATCAAAATTCAATGGCAGGTTTTCGAGATAGTCTTATCAAGCTACCTCGCCTAACAGGCAGTTTCAACAAGGCCAAGACGAGAGCCATCGCCCTTCTCGATTCCGTAATCGAAGATGCGGTAGCATTCCGCAAGATCACTACAGAAACCGACAAACTGCTCTCGGAGCTTTTTTAACGACTATTGAAAGGGAAAATGGGGTCACATCTTTTTGTCTTCGGTAAAGGGGTAAGTTCGCTGTTCATGATGGCGTGTCACCCCTATTTGTCGGCAAAGACTTCCGCCGCCGGGATTCGTTTGACCTCCACGTTGTCGAAGTAGATGTGCCGCTCGTTGACGGAAGACAGGCCGGGATTGCCGCTCCAGTCGGGCTTGTACATGCCCATTTTGAAATACGGGCCTCGCCAATCACGATACGCCGTCGGCATTTGCTTCCTATATACGCTCTGTCCATCACGCAGGATCTGGAGACGTCCCCCGGTATCCCACGCCCAAAGCACCCGAAACTCCCAGCGAACCCAGTTGCCGGTCTCCGCGTGTCCGAGATCGATTTCCTCACCCGTGTCTCGTGCCTCCTTTTCCCAGAGAAACCGGTTCACCTTCGCGGAGGACCAGCGATGCGAGAGCACCCACCGACCATCACGGATCATGAGCTTGAGGGACGGACTTCTCCAGGATTCGCCCAGGACGAAGTCCGGCATGTCATGCCACTGGACGATGTTGTCTCCCGAGGGGTCTGGCGCGTAGTCATTCGGTAAATAGGTTTCAAACGCATAGCGATAGGCTTCTCCCAGTCCAACACACCCCAACCCCATCTCCACCCGTTTCGCGTCGTGGACGAGAGGATCGTTCCGGTTGAGGAAGAAGACGGCCGCATGGTTGCCCGGGCGCACGGGATCCGGCAGAATCCTGGCCGCGTCCTCATGCGGCCTTTCCCAACTCCAAAGCGGACTGAACCCCTTCTCAAAATCGTCCCGAATCTCGACAGGACCCGGCCGGTAAAATGCCGCGAAGTAAACGCCGACCACAACCGCCAGAAGAATTGCGCACCCTGTTATTGCCCGTTTCATGTAACCATTCCTACTTCAAGTAGAGCGCCATTTGCTCCTCATCGAAGTACTTGCCGTCAATGCACAGTGCGTCCCGTTCCAGGCCGATACGCTCGAATCCACGGGAACGGTAGAGCGCGCCGGCGACCACATTGCTCGCGGTGACCGAGAGAACAATCTGCCGGACAGAGCCCAGCCTTCGCGCGTGCGCAATGATCTCATCGACGAGAGCCGCACCGAACCCCTGGCCGCGGAACTCGGGAGAGACATACATGCCCCCAATGGACGCGATGTGCGCCCGCTTCACCCGGTATTCCCTGGCGAAACCGAGGATGCCGACCAATCCTTTGCCATCCACAAACGCGCCGAATATGCCGTTGTCCGGTTTATCAGGCAGTCGCAATCGGACGGCAAACTCCGTCAGAGGTAGATCAACCTCTTCAATGTGGCTGGAACCGAATGCTGTCGGCGACTCCTGAAGCGCTACGAGGCGCAAATCCCTGTAAGCCGTAAGATCACCGGAATCTAAAAATCGAATCGTCATTTTCACAAGTGGCAGATAGCGAGCACGGTAGTGAGGGGGTTTTGCCGCGACAAGCCCAAACTTCTTGTTGAATCAACCTTCTCCTCTGCTATAATTACGACGCTAACGGAGAGTGGGGAACATGGCTGTATTTGTAAATCGGTATCCGGAAAACGTGCCTGGCAAGTTCTACGTGGACGACCAGTGTATCGACTGTGATCTGTGCCGCGAAACGGCCCCGGACAATTTCACGCGCAACGAAGACGGTGGCTATAGCTATGTCTACAAGCAGCCGACCTCGCCCGACGAGGAGGTCCTCTGCAAAGAAGCGATGGAAGGCTGCCCTGTCGAGGCCATCGGCAGCGATGGCGTGGAAGCCGCCGCCGTGTCCCCCGCCCAACCCTCTCCGCAGCCGCAGGCGCAATGACGCCCGCGTTGCGAGCCAGGGTCCTTCACGAATGGCGGCCAAACTTCGGCTATACCGACGCGCATGGCCACAAGTCGGCGAGCCCCGCGAACCAACTCGTCCCGCTCGTGATGAAGCAACTGGGCCTCGAAGAGCGGCTCCAGCAATCACAAGTTTTCTACCTCTGGCCCACCATCGTGGGTAGCGACATCGCGCGCCACGCGCAGCCGGTCAGCCTCCGCAACGGTCTGCTCGTCGTCGCCTGCGATCACCCCATGTGGCTGCAGGAAATCACCCGCTACTCCAAGCCGCTCATTCTTCAAAAAGTGCAGGAACGTCTCGGTAAGAAAGTTGTTCGCGACATTTCTTTCCGCATCGGCTGATGTTCAAAACTCGCCATTCTCTTCGGTTGATACGTTTCTTTGTCTTCCTGTCCGCCGCGTCCTTCACCTTGGCAGCCGACGACATCCTCGATGTTCCCTTCATCGCCCAGAAGCCAAACTATTGCGGTCCTGCCGCGCTGGCGATGCTGGCGAATTACTACGGCCACCCCGTTTCCCAGGACGAAATCGCCAGCGCGATTTATCTGCCCGACATCGGCGGCACGCTCACCAGCGAACTCGGCGATTACGCGCGCCGCTTCAACCTGTGGGTGCGCCAGTATCGCGGCTCGCTCGACGACCTTCGCCAGAAGCTGGACGCCGGCGTTCCGCTGCTCGTGCTCGGGAAATTCGGGGATCAACCGCATTACTTCGTGGTGCTCGGCTGGGACAAGTTCCGGCAGGTCGTGACCGTGCATTCCGACACGCGATCGCGTTACGAGATGCGCGTCGAGGATTTTCAAAGGCGCTGGGACCGCACAGGGAATTGGACGCTGCTGGTGTGTCCGCCGGAGAAGGCGACGTGGCGTCTGTCGGCGGAGGAGCACAATGACCTCGGCCTGTACTTCGAACGCGCCGGCCTGCTGGAAGCGGCGACCGAGCACTACGTCGCGACCACGCAGTTGCATCCCGAGAACTCCTACTTTCGCATGAACCTTGGGAACGTGCTGCTCAAGCAGCGGCGGTTGCGCGAAGCCGCCGGGGCATTCGTGCGCGCCGTGGAACTCGACGCGCAGAATGCGGACGCCATGAACAATCTCGCCTACACGTACTCGGAGATCGGCAGCAATCTCGATCAGGCAGCAAGTTTGTGCCAGCAAGCCGCCACCTTGCGGCCGTCGCGCCAGGCGTACTACCTCGATACCCTCGGGAACATTTACCTCAAGCAGGGCAAACTGCCGGCCGCCATCGCTGCCTTCGACTCCGCATTGGCGGCGACGACCGAGCGCCAGGCCTCACTTCGCGCCGGCATCGAGCAGCGCCTGGCGACGGCGCGGGCGCTGCTGGGCCAACGACCGCTCACTGAAAAATAGATACTGTTGCGCCCAGCCGGCGTACGGGCCGAAGTGTGTGTGCGCAAATTCCCGAAGTTCACGAGCCGCCACACGCTTCTTGCCGTCGAAATAGATTCGTCGCAGCGCCCGCTCGATCCACACGTCAATCGGGAAGGCCTGGTCGAACCCGCACGCGAAAAGCAGTGTGCAGTTGGCGATTTTCTCTCCCACGCCGGGCAATTTGATCAACTCCTCCAGCGCCTGGCCGTATTCCAGCGATGACAACGCCTCGAGATCGAGTTTCCCGCTATCGATCAAGCGCGCCGCCGCCAGCAGGTTCTTGGCGCGAAAACCCAGTTTGCAGTCCCAGAGTTGTTGATGCGTTGCACGAGCGACGGCCGCAACGGTCGGGAAGGCGCGATGAGTGTCGCTGACCGGCTCGCCGAAGCGTCGCGCCAGCAAGTCTACGATCTGCCGAATCTGCACAATCTGTTTTGACGAGCTGGCAATGAACGAGGCGAGACATTCCCACGGTTCCTGGCGGATGACGCGCAAGCCGTGGTGGTCTTTCACCGCCTGGCGCAAGAGTGGGTCGTTGGGAAATGTCGCGAGGATCTCCGGCAATGAAACATCGAGCGCCAGATACCGCGCCACGACTTTCTTGTCAGCGTTCGGGCGCGATTCCCATTCCACGGACTGGGGGTGCTGCCGCAGCCGGATCACCCGCCGCTCCACGACGCCCTCAAACCAACAGTCCGCCGTCCGTGACCAGCGAAAAGCCTGCCCGCATTCCACCGTACTGGCGAGGGCAAAATCAGAAACGTTGATTAAGTTCGGCATTTCTGCTACAAGCTGGCGCGGGGAACCCTAGTGATGTTTGCGAAGGAGGTCAACACCATCCATTTTGTGGGTGTTTGTGGCAGCGCGATGGCGTCTGTCGCCGCGTTGTGCCGCGAACTCGGCTTTGTGGTCACCGGCAGCGACGAGAACATCTATCCGCCAATGTCCACCTTCCTCGAAGCCCACGGCATCCGCATTATACCCGGCCATGGCGAATCGAATCTCGACCACCAGCCCGATCTCATCGTGATCGGTAATGCGATGAAGCGCGGCAACCCGGAAATCGAGCGGGCCCTCGATGAACGTCTCAATATCTGCTCGCTGCCCGAACTGGTGCGCGACCGCTTCCTCCCTGGCAAACACTCGGTGGTGATCGCGGGCACGCATGGCAAGACGACGTCGACCTCGCTGCTCGCCTGGATCATGGAGTCGGCGGGCCTGGCGCCGGGCTTCCTGATCGGCGGCCTTCCCAACAATTTCGCCTGTGGCGCGCGAACGGGGCAGGGGAAACACTTCCTCGTCGAAGGCGATGAATACGATACGGCGTTCTTCGACAAGCGCAGTAAATTCGTTCACTACCAGCCCGACACGGTCATCCTCAACAACATCGAATACGATCACGCCGATATTTTTCCCGACCTCGCGGCGGTCAAGCGTGCGTTTCGCCAACTCGTCGCGATCGTGCCGCGACGGGGGCTGATTATTGCCAACGGAGAGGACGCCAATGTCCGTGAGGTTGTTCACGGAGCGCACTGTCATCTGCGCTTTTTCACGAAAGCCGATGCCGAGGGTTTCGTCGTGCCGCTCGCGGGGGAACACAATCAATACAATGCCGCCGCCGTTGCGATGTGCGCGGGTGAATTGGGCCTGTCGCGCGAGCAGATCCAGCGCGGGTTCTCCACATTCACGGGCGTCAAGCGGCGCATGGAGGTGCGCGGGGAAGAGGCGGGCGTCACGGTGCTCGATGATTTCGCGCATCACCCGACCGCCATTGCCGAGACGATTCGCGCCATCCGCGAGAAGTATCCGCACCGGAGATTGTGGGCGCTGTTCGAGCCGCGCAGCAACACAACGCGCCGCAATGTCTTCCAGCATGAGTTGACCGAGTCGCTCTCGCTGGCCGACGGCGTGTTTATTTCGCGCGTGGACCGGCTGCAGGAACTTCACGAGAACGAGCGCTTGAATCCCGACGCGATCATCGCGCAGCTCCGCAGCCATGGCAAGATGGCCGAATATTCGCCCAATGCCGACGCGATCGTCAACCGCCTCGTCCCGAATCTCCTCGACCGTGATGTGGTAGCGGTTTTCTCCAACGGCAAGTTCGACGGCATTCACGAGAAGTTGCTGACGCGGCTGCGCCAAAGCGCTTGATTTCGGCGCATCCTTCGGTATTCTGGTGCCCACAATTTGACTTCGGTCATGGCGTGGCCCCATCGTCTAGAGGCCTAGGACATCAGATTCTCAATCTGGGTACACGGGTTCGAATCCCGTTGGGGCCGCCAACTCAATAAAATAAAGGGTGTGCGGGGCGTCTGTGCGCTCTAGAAGGGTGATTTCATAGCACAGTCATAACATGGCCCCATGCCACGAGGCGGTTTGAGACACGATTACCAGTGACCTCTCTTGATTAGGTTGCACACAGTCCAACGCAAAGAAGCGTGCCCAACCGAGTGTTCGGTCACGCACCAAGCCGGGCGAGAATTGCATCTCATTGGTAAGTGCTTCATAATGAAATCCTGAAATGGGTTGAGCGTAAAAGCAGGGTCGCATACTAATGAATCTTCTACATTGGGCCGTTGCGGGAAACCTCCTTGCGCTTCTTGCTGTCCTTATCGAACCAGTCATTTCTACATACATTACTGATCTAGCTAACAAGCGAGTTGAAGACGCTTCGCGCGAACCGCACCTCGACATAGAACAAGAACAATGGGAGGCGCAAGTTACTCTACAGCGAGTCCAAATTCAAAAGAGCAGGAACAAGAGGGAAAGAATAACCAAATTTGCAATTGCAACGATCCTTGTTATTTCCGCTGCAATGCTTACTGGAGATGCGATGATGAATGAAAAAACGCGGAAAGACCCTGTGACAGCAGAACAGTTGGACGCTAAGTTCGTGGCGATTAAAGAAGACCAATCAGAACTCAAGCAAAAGGTAAAGAAACTTGAAGACCGCGTCTTTCCTCCACCAAATGGGCCCGGTGGCGAGTTGACGCAAGAGCAGCAAGACATTATAGACTTAAAAGCCCTATGCCTTTCACTGGATCGACGTATCAAGAACATCCATGAGATAGAGATCCCGGCTATCTACCAGGCGCAATTGGAGGAACTTCGCGCACGAGTTACGGAGCTTGAGCTAAAGCAGATTCAGCGGCCCGCCCCCGGTTATTGATCGTACCTTACAATGCGATGTTGTAGCGTGTCGGGTTACACGACGCCCATTCATCACCGGGCATCGGTGCGCCCGAAACGGTCAGCCACTTTTTTCAAGTCAGTGGCGAGGGTGTAGCGACCACACATGACGCAGATAACAACGGGTGTCTTTCTGTCTTCTTCCATCCCGCGAATTTGTGCTTGAAAAAATTTCGTAGACAGTCTATTATTACCATATCCTTACTGTTAAGGAAATATATCGATGCACAAACAAAGCAAACCGCAGACTTATGACTTCTCGTTCTTGCGCGAGTTGCGCCGACGAGATGAGTTAACCATTCAGGATGTCTCGACCCGCTCCGGTATCTCCCCGGCGGTCATCTCCAAGCTGGAACGCAACCAAACCAGCGCGGAACTTGAGACCTTATTCCGGTTAAGCCGCGTGTTCGGCATGAACGCCACGGAGATGTTGGCCCTGGCGGAGGCGCGCACCGCGCAGCGCGCCACCGAAGCTTCGCATGTGGGCGGTGAGTTTGTATTTCGCGGGATCCAATACGGTAACGTGCGTGCCCTTTTTGGGGCCGCCCCGAAGGGGGCGAAAGTGTCGCGCCCGGAGATTCATCGCGATGACTACGAGGTGTGTTGGGTACTGGCCGGCAGGCTGTCGATTGAGTTGCCGCACGAGCGATACGAACTCAAGACCGGTGAGGCGATCCAGTTCGACGCGATCCTGCACCATACGTACCATGCGCTGGACAATTGCCAGATCATAGTCCTGCACCTGCGCAAGGGGAAGCGCTTCTAGCGCCATGCTCAAGATCAACCACGCGCTTCGGCCCTCGCACCTCAGCGGGAGAATCAACCGCCTGTGGCGGTTGTCGGCGGCCAGGATCGCCGCCATCGAGAAGCACTACGACACTTCCAAAGGTTCGCCTGTGTTCACGGTGCGCGGTCAGTACACCGCGCGCGGGTGGACGGAGTGGACACAGGGGTTTCAGTACGGTTCAGCGATCCTCCAGTTCGATGCCACGGGCGACAAGCGGTATCTTCGGATTGGCCGCGAGAAAACAGTGCGGGTGATGGCGAGCCACGTCACGCACACCGGCGTGCACGACCACGGGTTCAACAACGTCAGCACCTACGGGAATCTGTTGCGGTTGATGAACGAAGGCCGCATCGCGGAGAACGCCTGGGAACGCAGCTTCTACGAACTGGCGTTGAAGTGCTCGGGCGCAGTCCAGGCCGGGCGGTGGACGAAGCTTCGTGACGGTGGGTATATCTATTCGTTCAATGGTCCCCATTCGTTGTTCGTGGACACGATTCGTTCGCTCCGCGTGCTGGCGGTGGCTCATCAACTGGGGCACGTGTTGATGGACGAGGGTGACAGGAGAATCTCGCTACTGGACCGGTTGCTCGATCATGCGCACGCAACCGCGACGTACTCGATTTATTACGGCAAGGGTCGCGACGCGTTTGACGTGCGCGGACGCGTCGCACACGAGGCGATCTTCAATATCAATGACGGTAGCTTCCGATGCCCGAATTCACAGCAGGGCTACTCCCCGTTTACGACATGGACGCGGGGACTGGCCTGGGCGATGTGCGGGTTCGCCGAGCAACTGGAATTCCTCGACGCCATCGGCGAGCAGCGACATCGGGCATTATTCGAAAGAGCGGCCCGCGCAACCTGTGATTTCTACATCGAGAACACCCCGACCGATGGCATCCCGTATTGGGACACGGGGGCGCCGCAACTGCATAGACTCGGGGATTATCTCGACCGACCCGCCGACCCATTCAATGAATTTGAACCGGTAGATAGTTCTGCCGCTGCGATCGCCTCGCAAGGTCTGCTCCGGCTCGGCCATTACCTCGGCAAGAACGGCAAACAGTACTGGCAAGCCGGATTAACCATTCTTAACACGTTGTTCGACGAGCCGTACCTGAGCACGGATCCGAGGCACCAAGGGCTGATTCTCCACAGCGTCTACCATCGTCCAAACGGCTGGGACTACATTCCGCGTGGGTGCAAGGTGCCCTGCGGCGAGTCGAGCATGTGGGGCGATTATCACGCCCGCGAAGTTGCGCTATACGTGCAGCGGATGATGGATCGCGGACCATATCCAACGTTTTATGGGGGGATTATATGATCATTGCCGACCTCAACAAGATTTCTGGTCGCACGTATCCAGCCCGCCGCCGGACGCAGAACGTCGTCGGGGGTGCGTCGCCGATCCAGGCGAAGAATTTCTGCATGGGCAACGTCACGCTCGAACCCAATGGCGGCCAGGTGCCCTGGCACAATCAGGAGCAGGAGGAAATCTACTTCGTCGTGGAAGGCACCGGTGAGATGTGTCTGGGCGATGAACGCCAGACTGTAACCACCGGCCAGGCGGTCTTCATTCCGCCACGCGTCTTTCATCAACTCACCAACATCGGCGACAAACCGTTGCGGATGATTTACTGCTACGGTCCGGCCGGCGACGTCGCCCATTGGCGTCAGGAATTGGACGGGACGTTACCGAAGGCGGGCGTGGAAGCGCCACCGCTGCCGGCCGGCGCGCGGCCGCAGTGCACTGAGAAACCGAAGGCGTAAGGAAGCCCAGACTATGGAAACCGCCAAGATTCACAAAGTCGGCGTCATCATGAGCGGTGTCACCGGCCGGATGGGGACGAACCAGCATCTCCTGCGCTCGATCATGGCCATCATCAAACAGGGCGGCGTCAAGATCAGTGATCAAGAGGTCATCATGCCCGACCCTATGCTGGTGGGGCGCAACGCCGCCAAGCTCGAACGACTGGCAGCGCAAGCCGGTGTGAAGCGCTGGACGACCGATCTCGATGAGGCGCTCGCGGACAAGCACAACACGATCTTCTTCGATTCCCAAACCACGGAGCGTCGCGTCGAAGCCGTGAGAAAGGCCATCGAAGCCAAGAAGCACATCTATTGCGAAAAACCGACGGCGACGACCACCGCCGACGCCTACGATCTGTACACGCGAGCGAAGAAAGCCAGGCTCAAAAATGGCGTCGTGCAGGACAAACTCTGGCTGCCCGGTTTGCTCAAGTTGAAAATGCTCCGCGACAGCGGGTTCTTCGGCGAGATTCTTTCCGTACGCGGCGAATTCGGCTATTGGGTGTTTGAAGGCGACACCATTGCGTCGCAGCGCCCGTCCTGGAACTACCGCAAGGAAGACGGCGGCGGTCTCATCATCGATATGCTCTGCCATTTCCGGTACGTGCTCGACAATCTGTTTGGCAACGTCCAAGCCGTCTCCTGCCTGGGCGCGACCCACATCCCACAACGGTGGGACGAGAACGGCAAGCCGTACAAGTGCACCGCCGATGATTCCGCGTACTCCACGTTTGAATTGGAGGGCGGCGTCATCGCACACTTCAATTCATCGTGGTGTGTGCGGGTGCGCCGCGACGATTTATTGACGCTGCAAGTGGACGGCACGAAAGGCAGCGCGGTTGCGGGGCTGCGCCACTGCTGGGTGCAATCGTACGGTGGTACGCCGCGCCCGACGTGGAATCCCGACATCGACAGCCCCATCAACTTCCACGACGGGTGGCAACAGGTACCGCATCATCAGCCGTTTGACAATGCGTTCAAGATTCAGTGGGAGTTGTTCCTTCGCCATGTGGTGAAAGACGAGCCGTTCCCCTGGACACTGCTGGAAGGCGCCAAGGGCGTGCAGTTGGCCGAGAAAGGTATCGAGTCGTGGCAGAAACGGGCGTGGGTTTCGATCCCACATTTGAAGGCCTGATATGAAACGTGTCGCTTTGGTCACCGGCGGGACGCGCGGCATCGGGTTCGGCATCGCGCAAGCCCTGGCGCGGGAAGATCTCAATCTGGCTGTTTGTGGGGTTCGCGACGAAAGCGCAGTGGCCGATCCCTTGAAGACACTACGGTCGCTGGGCGCCGAAGTGCTGTACGGCAAATGCGATGTGGCCCGGCGTGACGCGCGCGACGAAATGCTGGCGGCCGTTCGCCAACGCTTCGGACGATTGGACGTATTGGTCAACAATGCCGGGATCGCGCCGAAGGAACGCCGCGACATCCTGGAAGCGACCGAAGAAAGTTTCGAGCACGTGCTCCGCACGAACTTGCAGGGCCCGTATTTTCTCACGCAGGCCGTCGCGAAGTGGATGGTCGAACAGAAAAAGGGGGATGCGACCTTCGCCGGGTGCATTGTCAACGTGTCCTCGATCTCCGCGACGGTCGCGTCGGTGAACCGCGGTGAATACTGCATTTCCAAGGCGGGTGTGGCGATGGCCACACAACTCTGGGCGGCGCGGCTTGGTGAATTTAATATCCCCGTCTACGAAGTCCGTCCAGGGGTCATCAAAACCGACATGACTGCTGGCGTCAAAGAGAAGTATGACAAACTTTTTGGCGAAGGATTGGCAATCCAGCGTCGCTGGGGCACTCCCGAGGATGTTGGCAAAGCCGTGGCCTCGTTGGCGCGTGGTGATCTTCCGTATTCCACCGGCCAGGTCATCATGGTCGATGGCGGTCTGACGGTCCAGCGGTTGTGACTATCCGACATGCCAGATAGTGATGATTCTGAAGGCCAATGCAGAAAAGGCTTGCGGGATGGCTCAAACCTGTGGTAAAAAAACTTGACTGTTTGTGCGCCCATGTCGGCCATTATGAAAATCAGAAGATATTGTAGTATCTGGATCGCAGCGACGGGCTTCGGCCTGTGCGCAATCACGGCCTTGGCCCAGTCCAACGTGGTAGTCCGCGTGGTGGGCGCCAACATTTCCTCCGGTAACAACCAGAGCTACTTGACGCCGGGTTTGGACATCTTCGAGGGGTTGAAGCCGGACATCGTCGCAATTCAGGAATTCAACTACGCCAGCACGAACGGCGCCGGCAATAATACGACGGCGGCTTTTCGGGAGATGATCGACAGCACCTTCGGCACTACCTTTGTCTATTTCCGCGAGCCCTACACGAGCAGCGGCGACATCCCCAACGGAATCATCAGCCGTTATCCAATCGTGGCGTCGGGCTCGTGGGTTGACACGCAAGTAGGCAACCGCGGTTTCGCTTGGGCACAAATCCACCTGCCTGGAACAAACGATCTCTATCTCGTCAGCGTGCATCTACTCACCAGCTCCGCCGGTGCGCGCGCCACGGAGGCCGGCAACCTCACGACGCTTATCCAGGCAAACTTCCCCAGTAATGCGTGGATTATCGTGGCCGGCGATTTCAACACGGATACCCGCACGGAAGCGGCGATTACGACCTTGTCGGCTCTTGTGAGCGATTCTCCCATTCCAGTCGATAATCTGGGAAACTCAGACACCAGTATCAATCGCAACCATCCTCACGACTACGTGCTGGAGAGCTACTCGATGACCAATGCCTTCACGGCCGTGGTGTTCCCTTCGAACACGTTCCCCAACGGACTGGTGTTTGACTCGCGGGTCTACACACCCTTGAGCGACGTTCCCCCGGTTCAATTCGGTGATTCTGACAGCGCCAACGGTATGCAACACATGGCCGTGGTGAAAGACTTTGCAGTACCCGTACAACTCGCGTCGGGGGCTTTGCTGGCAGTGAGCCCCGCGGGTGGTTTGTCCAGTTTGGGCCACGTGGGCGGCCCGTTCAGCCCCACGAACCAGACTTACGACCTGAGCAACTCCGGCAACTCCAACCTCACCTGGAGCGCCAGCAAGAGCGCCAGTTGGGTGACGCTCTCGTCCACCGCCGGCACGATCGCGCCCGGTTCGGATGTCACCGTCACCGTATCGATCAATGCCAGTGCCACCGGCCTGACCGCCGGTGGTTATTCGGACACGGTCGTTTTCACCAACACAACGAACGGGGCCGGCAGCACCACGCGTCCGGTGAGCCTCCTCGTCGAAAGCACGTTCCCCGTGATCATCACCAACGGCTTGACGTTGTCCGCTGAGAGCTGCACACCCGGTAACGGCGTGGTGGATCCGGGCGAGACGGTGACCGTCAATCTCTCCGTCAAGAATACCGGCACGGCCGACACGACCAACCTGGTGGCGACGCTGTTGGGAACCGGCGACGTGAACCTGCCCAGCAATCCGCAAACATACGGTGTCGTTTCGACCAATGGCACACCGGTGTCCCAGGCGTTTAGCTTCACCGCCGGCGGCACGTGCGGCGGCGCAATCACTGCGATTCTTGCATTGCAGGATGGAGCAGCAAATCTCGGTACCATCAGTTACACCATTCCGGTCGGGCTCTCCACCAACGTTTTCACGCAGAACTTTGACGCCGTCACAGTGCCAGCCTTGCCGGCCAGCTGGACAACATCAGCCACCGGCGCGCAATCCAATTGGGTAACGTCCACTGCAGTGGCGGACACGGCGCCCAACGCCGCGTTCTCGCCCGATCCGAGCAGCGTGGGTGTCAATGAACTCGACACGCCTTCGATCTCGATCAACAGCAGTGTGGCTCGGCTGACGTTCCGGCAAAACTATAGCCTGGCCGCGAGCACGACCAATAACTCGATTGGCTATGACGGCGGCGTCCTTGAAATTGCGATTGGCGGTGGTTCATACACGGATATCGTCGCGGCTGGTGGCTCATTCGTGAGCGGGGGTTACAATACGACACTCAGTGGCGACTTCAGCAACCCGTTGGCCGGACGGCAGGCGTGGAGCGGAAACTCCGGCGCTTTCGCCACAACGGTTGTGAACCTGCCCGCGACAGCGGCGGGCCAGAACGTTCAACTGCGCTGGCGGTGCGCGGCGGGTAACACCCCCGGATCGGTGACATCGTCGGGTACGCTGGCGTACTGGAATTTCGACGGGTCCACACCAAATCCGACTGTGGTCATGACGAACATTTCCGCCAGCCCGGTTACGACTTCGAATGCGGGCGCGATCCAGTACTTCGGCGGCAATCCCAGCACCGGCCAGGCAATTGCCACGACCGGGTTCCAGACCACGGCGGGTCCACCGACGACGAGTACGCCGTGCTTTACCTTTTCGCTCGTCGTAACGAACGGCTCCGTGGCCAACTTGTCGAGCCTCAGCTTTGACGACCAACGTTCCGGCAGTGGCCCGGCGAACTTCACGGTGCAAATCAGCCAAACCGTGAATTTTTCATCCGGGATATACACCAGCGCCCAGCAAACAGCGCATACGGTGATTGCCTCGGGCGCAAACAGTTTCCCGCTGACACTCTCAAACCTGACGGGCACGATCTACTTCCGCCTTTACGGATACAGCGCCACAGCGTCGGGCGGTACCTGGCGAATTGATAACCTGAAAGTTCAGGGCAGCGTGACGGGCGGGGCAAGCACGATTGGCAATGGTTGGTATGTCGACACGGTGTCCATTCAGGACGCATTCTGCTGCACAAATATCACGAACCCGCCGGTGGCCGACTTCACCGGCAGCCCGATCACGGGCACCGAGCCGCTGACGGTCACATTCAATGACAATTCCACCGGCACGATCAGCAACTGGTTCTGGGATTTCGGTGACAGCAGTACGACCAATATTACGACCAACAGCGTCGTCCACACCTATGCCGCCGGCATCTACCCGGTCACTTTGATTGTCAGCGGACCGGCCGGGGTCAGCACCAACACGAAGCCGGGTTACATTACCGTGTGGACGGCATTTCAAAGCTGGCAGATTCAGTACTTCGGCAGCACGACCAATCCGGCCGCCGCCGCCGGTGTCGATGCCGATGGCGATGGCCTGAACAATCTGGCGGAGTTCCTCGCCGGCACCGACCCGACCAACAGCGCGTCGGCCTTTCGCATCACCTCCATCACGACGCAAGGCACGGACGTCCTGGTTAGCTGGACGATGGGGGCCGGCAAGACGAACGCCTTGCAGGTGACCAACGGCAATCCGGGCGGCGGTTATGCCACCAACGGCTTCGCCGACATCTTCGGCGTCACTAACACCGTGGGCACCACTACGAATTATCTGGATGTTGGTGGCGCGATAAGCGTGCCCGCCCGCTACTACCGCGTCCGTCTCGTGCCCTGAAAGATTTGCGGCTCTCAACCGCGCGTTTCGAGACCGAAACCGAGATGTTAATCCAGGCAGCGCGCGCCGGTCACAGGATTGTCAGTATTCCCATCCGAACCATTTACGAAAGCGGCCGCACCAGCCACATCCGCCGCAATAACCAATAGTAGAAAATAGAGATGTGACCCCGGGGGGGGGGCCAGCCCAATCAATTCCAAGACAAGTCATAAAAAAGAAACGGACTGGGACGGCAGAACGACTGGCCGCCAGTGTCGCCCCATTGTCGCCGTGACGTCAGCCGATAGCTTACCCTGCGGGTATGAATGTTGCCCTCGAACTCGGCTGCGATTATTATGACGGTAGCATGTGCGGCCGCTATACCCTAACTGCTGATATGAAGAAGGTGGCTGATCGGTTCGGGGCGCCGGTGCCGGAGGGTTTCGGGGAAGGGCGAAGCGAGAGGGGAGAGGGGCGAGAGCGGACAGCGGAAAGCTTCTCGCAGAACGACCGGAACACGACAGAGATCCTTCGACTTCGCTCAGGATGACGGTGCGGGGAATATTGAGGCGGTGGTTGCGACTTAGCTCAGACTGGCGGTATCTGGTTGCTCTTGGGTTTCTCTGGTGGGCGGGCTAGACCCTTCGACTTCGCTCAGGATGACGGTCCGGGGGATTGGATGGAGGCGGGAGCGGTGGCAAGCGAAACACGCCGACAGAGTCCCGGTCTCGGAACCGTGGATGCCGCCGAATGGCGGCACGCCGTGGCTACAACGCAGGCTAAAGCCTGCGGCTACAGGTGCCTCTTCTCCTTTAGTTGTCTCTGGTGCGGGCCGGCCGGACCCTTCGTCAAGCCGGAAATGAGAATTATTAATCGGGTATTAATATTTCTTCTAGACATCGTATTACGATAGTGGTATAGTGCGGGGCATGTTCACTAACCGGAAGAAGCGATTGGCTGGGAGGACGGTTGCTATACTTCTACAATCGAAAGGTGGGTAACCTACAAAAGGATGGACAGAGTCATGATCCCCCAAGATGTCACTCCCACAGCCGAACCGATCAAAAACGGGCGGGACGCCCATTCTACGCGGACGAGTAAGAAGGTGGTCAATTACACGGTGTCTGAGAAAGTCTTTTCGGCGAATCGAAGGAACACGCTGCGGTCGACGGGGCCGCGGACGGCGAAGGGGAAGGCGGTTTCGCGGATGAATGCGGTGAAGCATGGGATTCTCTCGACGGAAGTGGTGGTACGGGGGTTGCGGATCCAGGAGCATGAGAATGAGTTCCGGGCTTTGCGGGAGCAGTGCTGGCAGTGCCTGGCGCCGGTGGGGTCGGTGGAGGAAATGCTGGTGGACCGGATCGTGACGGCGCAGTGGCGGTTGCGGCGGGTGTTGATGGCGGAGACGGGGGAGATCGTGTTGAGCGTGGACGGCGGGCTGCGGCGTCGGGCGGACCGCGCGCCGTTGCCGCTCTGGATGTTTCTGGACAAGATGCATGACGCGGCGGTGCAGATGGAGAAATCGACGCAGGGGCTGGATTACCTGAAGGCGGTATTGCGGTCGGTCCGCACGGACGTGGAGCGCGAGGGTGAATTGACGGAGGCGACTTATGAGCAGTTGCTGAAGCGATTCATCAATGCGCCGAATCACCTGACGCGGGAACTCTTGGGGTATCGCGAGAGATATTTGGCGAATAAGGACGGGTTGAGTCCCGAGGTATCGAAGGAGAACCATCAGCGGGCGGTGGTGCAATATATCGAGAGGAGGCTGGCGGGGTACGAAGTGTTGAACGACCAGAACGAGGAACGGGAGGACAAGGAGGAAACGGCGCAGCAGTTGGCGAACGTGTTGCCGGCGGCGGCGGTGCTGGACAAGATTTTGCGATATGAGAGCGCGTTGGAGCGGCAATTGTATCGGGCGATGAACCAGCTGGAGAGGTTGCAGCGACGGCGGGAGGGCGAGGAGGTTCCGCCGCCGGTGACGATGCAATTATCGCGGGGATGAGGGACGTGAAAAACATGTGTTTCTGCGAAACGAACGGGATTGATTTTAGCATGAAAACAGGGGATAACGTGTTGAGGTGGAATTGGATGCGGAGCAAGAGGGTGAGAATTTCAATCCGGTTCGTTTGGCACGGAAACGACATTGGGGCGAGTCGTCTGTCGCGGTCAGAATTTGGTGCCAGGTACGCACCGGGCGAACGATGGGGACTGACCTTGTTACGGCACCAGTCGCAACGCGGTAGTAGCGGGCGCGGGTGTTGGTCACCGTGCCAGGGCGTCAGTGACGGTGAAGAGTTGCCCAACCCGGATTGTTATTGCCTTGCAGCGAAAGGGCGGCCCCGTCGAACACGCGGTTTGGTGTTCAGGGTTGTCTTCCCCGGCACCGGTTCACTTATCTTGTTTAAGGCTTTGCCAGCGCGTACGCAATGGCCTGCTCGGTACCCATTCCGCGTCCTTCCGACCAGGCTGTTGTGAATGCTTCATCATTCAACTGGGTGCGGGTGGCGGCAACCTGCCGTTCATACTCCGTACTGCTGAAGGAGACGGGTTGAAATTCGAGTCGTTATGGCCGTAGTCAGTGAACGCGTGGATGCTGACATAGTCGTTGAAAGCGTAATTCAAAGCGAAAGTCACCAGCTGATTGCGGTCGCTCCGATGTATTCCCGAAAAGTGGTTGTAGTCCTGAAAACTGAGCCGATAAAGGAGTTGCGCGTTGAGCTTCTGCAGGAGCGCCGCGTTTGCGCCCACGTAGAGAGAATTATCCGCCCGCGACAGCTCTGACGGGCTGGCCGGCACCCAATCGTACTGGTAGCCAAAAAATACGGACGCGCGCGAACATAAGGGCTGAGTCCGCCAGACGCCGAATTGCGCGTCGTATGCCTTGTAAAATTCGTTATCATGTTTCTGCAGGAACATCCGGCCAGCCGAGAAGCCGGCGTAACAATCAAACCAGTCCTGCACCGGATAGCTCAGTTGCAAGCCGGCCGTTTGCGCGTCGAAATCATCTTCATCGTGGGCGGAATATTGCGCCATCTGCTGGCGAAGAAAAACCGTCGACGTGAGCTTGTCCACCAACTACGGTGAGAAACTGAGCCCGAATGTCTGGAGCAACAGCGAGTCTTGCTCGGCCTTGAGCTGCGGTTTGAGGTCCGGCAGCAGCAGGAGGTTGGAGGTGAACAGATGCTGCGTGTCACTACTTACCTTGAACAACTTCGGGCGCGCGGGACCCTGCAGAAAAAGGACCTCGCCCAATTCATCTTCGTCGGTCGTATCGGCCGCCGACTCTGTAACGGTTGATTGAGTCGCCGGCGGGGGCATCGGTTCCAAAGGCGACGGAGGCTGCTGGGCCCGAAGCGTTGTGGCGGAGAACCCGACAATGGCAGCCAGCATGCTTGAAAACAAATAGCGGCTTGCGATCATTTAGTGGCTAAAGGGCGACTCTCCTCCTTTGGCAGGATTACCGTTGAGCAGGATGCCTATCATGCCTTCATTGCGATAGGCGGGATCGCCCACGTCTGGCGGTTTGCCCGGAGCGCCGCCACCCTTCGCGACCGACTTCTTGCCCCGTTTCAAATCGTCCTGTTGCTGGTCGTTGACTTCCGTGATCGCGGCCCAGGTCGGCAGCGGCTGCGGTCGACCCTTGATGAACCGCCCTTTCAACAACGGATCGAGAAGCACGTCGTAGATCTTGAGCACGCCGTTCTGCAGCAGCGCAATCTGGCCGCCGTGAATCGCCGCCGATTGCTTTCCATCGCGCGTGGAGATCGTGCCGAAACCCTCCAGAAAAATAATCTTGCCCGTCCCCAATACCAGCACCGTCGTGCCTTCGATCCCCGCGGTGATCGCCGCGGTAACAATGCGCCCGCCACCCGCGCCCTTCGGCATGCAAATCAACGCCAGCCCTTTATCGACGTTAAACTCCCGCGCCTCGGCGCTGAAACTAAACACGCTCTTCGAACCGAGCCGCGTGATGGTCTTGTCATCAAACTCGATCTCAGCCAGCGACCGCTCGCCCGTGCGCAGCACATCCGCGCCGCGGACCACGTCATCGAGCTTGGCGGCGCGTTCCCCGGCGGTCTCGCCCTTGTAAAGCACATCGTGTTTCGCTTCCGTCACCCGCGCGCTGCTCAACGGCGCCGCGGCTACGGCGAGCGTTGCGCCCGCCCACGGCAGCAGCAACGCCAGAAGGAATTTCTGAAATCGCATCGGGAACATATTCTGGCGAGGCTCACATAACATGTCAAGGGGAACTGCCATCGCTCATTGTTGCTGGCTGTCTTGTTGCTGAAACTCCGGAAAAAACGCATTGTGCCGCTTCTCCTCGCCGACCGTGCTCAACGGCCCATGCCCGGGACAGATGATCGTCTCATCGGGCAGCGTAAAAATGCCCTCGCGATTCGTCCGCAGCGCCTCGCCATAATCCACCAACCCCCCGCCCATCGAACCCGCAAACAGCGCATCGCCCACCACCGCTAACCGCCGCGCCAGGCCCGTCACCACGAACGTCGTCCCCCCGCGCGCATGCCCGCTCGTCCGCCGCGTCTCGATCTTCAACCCCCCCACCGCAAACGTCTTCCCCTCCGCGAATGCCCCCGCCCCCGCCAACGTCTCCCGCCCGCTCACATACGCCTTCGCCCCCGTCGCCGCCTTCAACCGATCCAGGTCATACACATGGTCCGTATGCGCATGCGTCAACAAAATCATCCCCACCACCAGCCGCTTCTCCCGCGCGAATTCCACCATCCCATCGCAGTCCGCCCCCGTATCGAACGCCGCCGCCTGCCCCGTCCCCGCGTCGTACACCAGATACGCGTTCACCGTCATGTCATCGAACGGCGTATTGAAACACGCCAACCCCCCCACCGTCCCCGGGTCCCGCGGACGCCACGCCCCCCGCGCCATCGCCACCAACGCCTCCGCCCCCAGCTCCAGCGCCCCCGCCAGCTTCCGCAACACCGCCTCATCCACCGCGCCACCCCGCACCGCCTGCACCTCCGCCAGCGACACCCCCGCGCGTTCCGCCAGTCCACTCCCCGAAAGGTTCAGCCCCCGCTGCGCCTTCCCCAGGATATCGCTAAAATTATCTTCCAACGGAATTAAAATCATGGCGCTAACTTTACCCCGATTCCGAGATCGGGAGTCAACCCCGATTTTGAGATCGGGAGTCAACCCCGATTCCGAGATCGGGGCAAACACCCCGAATGTCGTCTCAATTTTTTCCGGTTTTTCCCATTACGGTATGATTCTTACACGTCGTTAACCATCGCCGAACGTCGCTCGCCGCGTCCCCTGACACACCGCCTTCAAGGGCCCCACTCCCGGATACCCTCATCGAACCATCCACCGCAACCCACAGCACGACAACCCTTTACACCTGTCGCTCAACAACCGGGTTCGTCTCGCAGTTTCGAGGTGTGGGGGTAGCACCGGAGCCGAGTTGGACGAAGCGGAGTCTGACGACACGCCGCTGTTGTTTGCGGCAAACCCACACGCCGTCTTCCCGTGGCAAAAGGCGTCGCGTTGTGCCGACGCCCGAAAGCCGAGCGTAGCACCAGCGGAGCGAGACGCGCCGAGGACGTGCCGCCGGAGCAACCGAGCTCAGGGGACTGAGCGGAGCCAACCGAGCGTAGCGAGTAAACCGAGCTGCGTACAGCAGCGAGTCGCGTCGACGTGTCCGCCATAGCATGAAGTGCGACGGCGGAAGCCTTGGCGAAGACGGACGGGTTCCGCACTATCTCTCGCTTGTCAGCCATACTGCACGGATTATACCCAAATCGGGACTGCCTGCCCAGCAAAAGAATCGCCTTCCGATAAGCAGCCGGAGGTTTACCTCGACTCTGAGGTCGAGGCCTAACTCAATTGTACAAATACCGGAAATACTCTAACCCAGAGGGCGATTACGGGAAGATGTCAACCCGATAGAAGTGCTGTGGTATCAGCAAAGCGCCGCCCACGTTGGTCAAAGTCACGGGACTACCCGTGCCCGATACTACGGCGCCACCAACATTGGACCAGTTCGTCGGCGACATCAGGGCGCTAACCTGCAATTGATACGTCTCGCCGGAGACGGACGGCAGAGTGATGACGATGTCCGTGCCGACGATCTGGATCGCCGTGATTTGGGTAAGCGTATTGGTTGGGGTCGCAGCCGGCGCGACTAGTTTGAACACCACTCCATTGGCATTCGTCCCACCATCGAAAGTCGTCCCATAGAAATTCCCGTCACTGGCCTGAAGCAATCCTGCCTCGGGAAATTCACCGTCCGGACTGCCGGTGAATTGCCACAACGCAGTCAGCGTCCCGGACTGAGTGAGCCTAAACACGTTGCCAAGGAAGTTTGTCCCGCCATCGGAAGTCGTCCCGTAGAAATTGCCGTCGGTGCCCTGGATGACCGGTGCCTCCGGGTTGGCGCCGTCCGCGCTTCCAGTAAAGCGATAGAGGTTCGAGTAAGTTCCGCCCGGGGTGATCTTGAAAACAACGCCGTTGCCGCTCAATCCGCCAGCGAACGTTGTTCCGTAAAAATTATTGTCGCTACCTTGCAACAAGCTGGCATCGGGAAAAGCACCGTCGGTGGCACTCCCCGTAAAGCGGTGCAGTGTCGTCAGCGCTCCGGCCGAGGTGATTTTGAATATCGTGCCCGAACTGCTGTTGGTCCCGCCGGCAAATGTCGTCCCGTAAAAATTGCTATCGATTCCCTGGACCAGCCCCGCGCCCGGCTGGCTGCCATCACTGCCACCGCTGAACTGCCACAGCGTCGCCAGCGTCCCGCTGGACGTGATTGAGAAAACAGTGCCCACGTGGTTCGACCCACCAGCTGAAGTCGTCCCATAGAAATTCCCGTCAAAGCCCTGAACCAGCTCCCCCAGTGGGCTGCCGCCGTCCGGGCCACCGCTGAATTGCCAAAGTGGTGTCAGGGTTCCCCCCGAGTTCATCCGGAATACCCCGCCAAGATTGTTCGATCCTCCAGTCGAGGTGGTCCCATAAAGATTACTGTCAACGCCGAAAATCATCCCGGCCACCGGAGCGCCGCCGTCATTGGTGCCGCCGAAGACGTGGAGGTTCGTCAGCACACCCGCCGGGGAAAGCCGGAAAACCGTGCCACGCCCATGCGCGCTCCCCGAGGAGGTTGTCCCGTAAAAGTTGCTGTCGCTGCCCTGGACCAAAGTCGGTTCTGGGTTGGCGCCATCCGTGCCGCCAGTAAATGTCCACAGTGGAGTCAGCGAAGCCGCGCTGGCCCTGCCAAAGGGATCGGCCAAGGCCAGTAGAACGATGGATGCAATAATAACTCGCAAAATTCTCATGTAACTCTCCTCGCGTCGTTTCCCGCAAACCCTTTGTCTATCACGCCCCCACACCCATGTCGAGCCATTTTCCGCCCCGCTTCTGCGCCCTTTGTGAAATCGATTCTATTGGTAAATATAACGGTAGTAGAGGGTTCGGAACCGCACAGTTGCCGGGAATGTGGACGGATCTTCGTACCGCTGCACGATGGCCTGAATAGCGACTTCGCCGGTAATAAGATCCGTGCCCGGTATAAAGTTCTTTAGCGGCGGTTGTACCTTCTTAATCCCCTGCGCCATTGCCCAAATCGTAAATGTGTCCGAACGCGGTGTAACCAGATTGACAATGCTCTGGGCCAGAGCTTCGCGCACTGACTTGGAAGGGCCCGGAACGTCGGCAAGGCCGGTCACCTCGCACACCTGACCCGCCGTCGTGAAGTATTTGTCGGCGGCTGGAACGAATGCGGGTACGGTAGGAGGGGGGGGAGGATCCAGCGTGTAATTATAGATGTTGTTCGCTATGAGCGGGCTGCCTCCGAGCAACGCAATCAGCGGCAGAATACGTGGCGCAGAAGCGGCATCGCCATTCAGGACATTGATGTTCACTCGACCGGCCACATTCGTAATATCAGTGGCTGAAAACAGATCGACCGCCAGCCAATCCGGGACAAGACCACTTTCAGCGGCGGGTTGGGGCTCCAGGTAGAACGTACGCCACGGGATACCGGTATGGATATAAGCCAGCTCGCTCGGCAACATCGTTCCACGCTGGCGTGTGGGCGTTGAAACGACGTGGCAGGAAATATCAACACCCGGTGTGGCGCCATTGTCGCCCGGTATCGTGCCCGTGCCGTTGCCTCCCGCCATATCGAGTGGTGAGTTTGCAAGCCCCAGCGTATTGAGTTGTAGGTTACGGATTTGTCGCCAAGTATTACTGATTGGCTTTACACGCGGATCGTTGCACTGAGATTGCCAAACGAGGCTGAGAGTGGGACTGGCAACGGTAACCGACCCAAGAGTTTGATTAAGAAGAGCCGGCCCCATTGGAATCTGGGCGTAGTCCATTCGTCCCCCGAGGGGACTGGTCAAAAGAGCGGTGATTGTACCGGGATTGAGCGTCGCGTGTATTGGTACGCTCGTGTCTGGAACAAGAATTGTAGTCGTTGGGAGGGGTACTACAACGGTCACGTACGTGCCGGCGATCGTACCGGGACCGGCTGGTATACTGGTGACCGGGCTAATCGTGGCCGTGCCTCCGCCGGGTGCGAAAGCCGAAACGACCCCCCCGTTGAGAGTAATGTTCGGAATACCCCCCACCAAAACGGAGGTGCCTAAGGGAGCAGTCCAACCCGCGCTGTTGGTGTACATATACCAAAGTTCGGCGGTAACGGTGCTATTGATTGTTAGCGTGCCGTCCGTTGTGGCCAGGATGGGGTCAGTCGTCAAAACAAACGTGTTGGAGATCACCAACTCATTGAGATACGGGGTTTGTTTCAGACCGAGGAAGGCAGGCGCTGTCATGTCGTTCCAACTGGGCGTCGCGGCTGACGAATCCGTGGGTATGTTATCTTTGGTGATATAGTCGACAATGTTCGCCGCAATCTGCTGTATCTCAGTTGGCTGCAGATTGTACTTGGTTGCGAATGTTTGCACGCCGCCGTACCAAAGGGCGAGATTGGTATCAGACAAGGCAGTCGTTATTGTGCCCACTGCGGCGATTTTTTGCGCCTTCGTCGGATTTTGCCCCAAAAGACTGGTCAAGTTCAATCTCTTCGTCCCCCACGGCGTCAGGTCGGGCGATGTCGCGTTGGCGGTGACAAAAAACTCGCTATTGGAGAATGAATTGGCGCTGATGCTGGGAGCATTCGCGATGACCGGTTGCGTTAGCTTGATGCTTTCAATCGTATCGAGCGGACGGGTGCTTGTCGTGTAATTAATGATGGCATTCGCCTCGACGGCGGGAGAAGGATCACCAGCGCCCTGGAATAGCTGCAACAAATCAATCGCTGCGGGTGTGTAGCCAGCGGGATCATTGGCGCGCAACTGTGCCGTGTTTAGGTTTACCTTCGTGGATTCATCGTCGATCCAGTACGCAAAACGCCCAACGAGCTCGGGATTGACCCCGGTGCTGAAGACTCTTTGCCAACCGACTTGGATCGGGGTGGTAGGGGAGTAGGTTCCCAGAATGGAATTGCCAAAGCTAACGCCCGAGCCCGACGTATATAGGAATGTCGGGTTCCAAGCGCCGGCACTCCATGTGTAAACGACACCGGGTGCCGTGATATAGGAAGAGTTGACCGTAATGTTCGTCATGGAGCTTTGCAGCAACGCCAGGGCCTCGTCGACGGCCCCTTCGGCGAACGCCTTGGCTTTGCTCTGGTCATTGAAAGCCTTGGCGGCTATTCGTTCCGTCCGCATGCTGGTCATGAAGGCCAGCAACAGGATGAGGACCACGGCCAGGATCGTCAGTGTGAGGATCAACGCGATGCCGCTCTCATTCTGATGACGTTGTGTTTTCATCGCTGGGGAATCTTCACGTAAGCATCGTAGGCGCGAACAGCTCGATTGGTAAGGTTGATGTAGGCGGCCGATGCGTTGGGAAGTGTGCGCAATAGCGTGGCCGTTCGGGAATCCACAACTTCCAGGTGAATGTTGATGAACGCAGGCGGCATGTTGGTCATCATCCCATCCCCTGCATTCGGTACGAGCGTGCCTAATACAGGATCTACCCACATATTGGGGTTTGGCGTGGAGTTCCAAAAAGAGGTGAGGGGGCTGGCAGTTGTGATAGTTCCATTCGTGTAATAATAGGTCAAAGTAAAATTCATGACGGTGTCGCAGACAATACTGGTGAATTCCGCGGTGGTTGGCCAATTGCCAGGATGTAAATAGACATCCCATGCTGCGTTGGTGGTTGTCGTCAAAAGGCGGAGCAGCCTGAACGGAGGCAGGTTTTGTTGGGCCGCCGGAAGACTCGGATCGTTCCAGTTCAATACGTACGCGACCTTTGACAAATCCGCAGCATTGGGGTCATCGTTCACGGGAGCGACAAACGCCAGGCTGTTGGTGTTGCCGTAGAATTGGACGTTCGCCGAAACGAGGGCCTGGCTCAGGTCGCGCGCTATCAGGTCAACCGTGGACCGGGCCGCTTGCGTGCGGTCGACGTCGTGTTCTCCCTGTCGCCACGCGACGGAAGCGGTATTGAAAGCGACCCCCAGAAAACCAACCATGATCAGCAGAATCGTCATGGATGCCATCAGTTCGAGGAGTGTGAATCCACCCTCGGAAGAACCCGCCAATAAAGCTTTTTGGGCCTGTTTCATTAAAATTTCGTGATCTCGGTATAGAAAGTATTGGTGTTCGGCGGTGGTATTGCTTTCGTAAGGTTGGGGGTTAGCCAGGGCCAAAAAATCTGGATTTGCGTGCTTTCCACATTAACATTATTCGGCAGCCCGGGCACGGGCGTGGCCGTGATAACAACCTGAAATGTGGCGTTGGAGGGAAGATCGGGCGGCACAAAGATTTCCGTCCCGTTGGCCGTAAACCAACGAGGCTGAATTATAGGAGCAAGTATCGTCGATTTGCCTGTTTGAATATCAATCTTCCTTGCGGCAATCGTGTCCTCGGCGATCATGCCACAAATCGAATCATCGACTGCGTTTTTTCCTGAAGTGAGGGCCTGTGGGAACAACCCCATAATTGTGATCAAACCGATCGCAACTATCGAGAGCGCCAGCACCACCTCAATGAGGGAGAATGCGTCCGTTGCCCGGAGGGGTTTGCGCAAGAGTCGTTGCTTCTTCATGGGTACGATACCCGGCCGAGGACGGCATTGACGGTTACGGTGGACATATTGCTATTGGTGGCGACGAGCGCCGCAAAACTGTTGGTCACTCCCTCCCGCACGACGATGTACTGATCAATCTTGGCCACGAGACCACCGGTTGGCTTGAATAGGATGCTGGTGGTAACTCCCCCATTATCTACGACGACGCCTATCGGGAGATTGTTCCATTTATCCACCGGTACATTATTGGTAAAGACACTGAAGCCGGTTTGCATGATTCGAAGTTCGGCCACCGTGCGATGCGTAATGGCAAACTGACGCGTGAGTGCCGCCGCATTGCCAATTTGGCGCACGCCTCCCTGTAACCCTGCGGATCGGGTCAGGCCGCTCATGGCCGGGATTCCGACGGCCACGATAATACCGATGATGACAATCACCGCGATCATCTCAATCAGGGTGAATGCGCCCTCTTTTTTCATTACCAACTCCGTATGTCGTCGGCGTTGTTGTCACTCCCGTCAGGCCCGCTCGACCACACAATAACGTTTCGCGGAATGGGGTTGGCAACGGTGCCGAGATAATTGTTGGCGATTTGGTTGTTATAGCTCGTATCAAAAAGGAACTTGTACGTGTGTCCCCAGGGATCATGCAATTCGCCTGTATCAGTGTCCCTTTTCAAATTGATGAACTGAACGAGCTTCGGGTTGCTTGCCTGGGAGTCGTAGGCGCCGATGGGGAGTCCGGGGGTGGTGGCCAGTCCTAAAAGAAGCGCGGTCGTGTCAATTGTAGTCTGCAGACCCTTGGAGCTGGTTGAATCAGCATTAAGACCCGTGACCTTTAAGTAACGGACCGCCGGGCCATTAATAATAACCGGCCACTGGCCGTATTCATTTAAATACGCTTTCCAAGCCGTTTCGATGGCGTGAATCTCAACCTGTGCCTTGGCGATTTTCGCCTTCTTCATGGCCGTGCTAATGGCGGGAAAAAGCAACCCCGCCAGTATTCCGATAATCGCAATCACGGTCAAAAGCTCAATCATGGTGAAGCCACGGTTGGATGATGAATTCTTTTTCATAGTGTTCCTCTTAATTACTCGACTGCCAGTTTGAGATGTCATCAGGCGTTCCGTTAATGCCATCCGATCCGTTGCTCCAAAGATCATAGGTCGCCGGATTGTGAACGCCGGGACAGACGTACTGATACTCATTGCCGAAAGGATCGATGACTTTTCCGTTGGAGATCTCATACGGAGTGAAAGCGGTAAAATACTTCTTGCTGGTAGTCACCCCGTAAAGCGCGTTGTACAAGACCGTTGAACTACCGGGACCGGGGGCGGCTTGCTTCGGGTAGTAGCCATTGTCCGCCTTGAAGTCATCCAGCTTCGCTTCCAAGGCGGCGATTCTTCCCGTAGCACTCGATCTCCTTTCTTTTTGATAAGCATAATGCGAGGCGCCAATAATCAGGCCGGCCAGGATGCCAATGATGGTCATCACCGCAAGCAGTTCAACGAGCGAAAAGCCGGAGCGACTGGACAAATGGCGCGTTCTCATCGTGTGCCTCGATCCCGCAGTTCGGATTCCATCCGTTCGCTGACCCATTGCTTGATCATACTCTGGTAGCCGAGTGTCGCACTGGCGATACGAGACGCCGCAACGTTGTTTTTGCGGCAATTTATCACCTATCTCGCCCTCGCAGTTCGTTTTCCATCCTCTCACTAATCCACTGCTTTATCATAGATTGGTAATTAAGGTATCGCGACCGCGCCAGCCGTTTGATTCGCGCCAGCATTCGCGGGTCGATCCGTAGGGTGATTGTGGTCGACTCCGCCTGGTCGGCGTTGATGATGGATTCCTCCATCAGCTTCGCGTCGATGCGATGGGCGACCCAGAACCTCGCCTCATCATGCTCGCACGCAAACTGCGGTATTTCTTCCCATACGGTTACGACGTCCATAAGTGCAACCTCCGGTGGCACCCCGAAAGCTTTCGGGGCCTGTGGAAATGACATCCATCTATGATGTCCACTCCGACACCTTCCTGTCGTAGAAGTATTCCTCTTCCTCACTCATCGCACGCGCCCCAATCACCCGCACCTGTTTGCCATCCGAGCGGTACACACTGAAAACACCCCGACCCGTCAGCGTCCGCCCAAGGCAAAACGCCCGCGATTCCTTCGCGAACCGACCCGAATCGGGAAACAATCGAATCCCCAGCGGATCTTCAAATGACTCTTCGATTTCACGGGTCGTCGGTGTATTCTTCGGGCTAAACGGCGGATCTGACCAATCGAATTCCATTTGTTCGCCTGTATCTATCCTGTATGTACAATGTGTTTACACCAGTGTCAATGGCATTTTTGAGGATAACCGTGTTTGAATGCATTATATACTGCACCACAAACACTTATGATTCTGCTCTGTAGCGGCGGTCTATGACCGCCGTCCGTCGCCTTATCTTTGTTTACGAGGTAAACGCGCCACTTACAGCGCGCCGCCAACGCCGCTTGCCACTACCAACATATCGCAAGACTGGCCACTTTTGAACTATTCTTGGCACCACATGCCTTGAAATCCCCGTTTTCCCTGCCTTTGGAGGCGATGGCATGGCCAGTGCTAAACTAATGCTACAATGAAGATCTTGATAGCAGATGATACTGACTCCGTTCGGTTCGCGCTCCGTCTCGTGCTCGAACATCTCGGCCACGAGGTGATCGGCTACGCAACCAACGGTCAGGACGCCATCGCCAAGTGCGCCAGCATGCATCCCGAATTGGTCATGATGGATGTCCGCATGCCGCTCATGGATGGTCTCACCTGCACAACCCTCCTGTCCAAAAGCAGCCCCGAATCAAAGGTCGTCATCGTCACCGGCAGCCGCACCACCGAAACCGAAGCTCGCCAGGCCGGCGCCCGCGGCTTCGTCGAAAAGCCCTTCGACGTGTGCGAACTGGACCGCGCCATCAACGGCGCCCTCGCCGCCGCCTAACCACGCCGTTGTAGCGGCGCTCGGCGCCTGCCCTGAGTCGGACCGAAGGGAGCGCCGATTTCCGTTGTAGCGGCGCTCTATGAGCGTCGATTTTCCTTCATCTTTTTCTCTTGCCATACCACACATTTGTGTGGTATCACCTCTTCCATGCAAGAATCGCTCACACCACCGCAGCAAAAGCTGCTCACCTACATCCTCGACAGCATCCGCAAAAGCGGCTCACCGCCCACCGTCCGCGAAATCTGCCGCGCCTTCAGCTATCGTTCCACGGGAACCGCCCGCGATCATCTCCACGCACTGGAAACCAAAGGTTACATCCGGAAACAACCCGGCAAATCACGCGGCCTCGTTCCCAGTAACTGGTCCAAACTCCTCCGCGCCCAATTCCCGCCCATGCCCATCCTCGGCCGCGTCCCCGCCGGCGGACCGCTCCTCGCCGAGGAAAACATCGAGGGCACGCTCGATCTCAGCGAAGAGTTCGCGGGCCAGAAGGTCTTTGCCCTCAAAGTCCACGGCGATTCGATGATTGAGGCGGGAATCTGTGAGGACGATCTGGTGGTCGTGCGCGCACAGCCCCACGCCGAGGTAGGCGAGATCGTCGTCGCGCTGGTCGATGGCGAATCCACCGTCAAGCGCCTCCATCGCCGCGACAACAAACTCTGGCTCCAGCCCGCCAATCCCCGCTACGAACCGATCGCCGTCGCGGGCGACACGCGCATCGTGGGCAAAGTCATCGGCGTGATCCGCAGTTACGAGCGGAAATTCTAGGAGGGCCACGCTCCGTCGTGGCCGCGCGATTCACCTGTTTCGTCGCTTGCGCAACGCCCACCCGCACCGTACTATTCTCCCGCCTATGGAAACCGACATCATGACGCTCAAGGAGGTCGCCGATTATCTCCGCTTGAGCGAGAAAACCGTCACCCGCATGGCGCAAGAAGGCCAGATCCCCGCGCAAAAACTCGCGCGCCAATGGCGCTTCCAGCGCAGCTCCGTCGCCTCGTGGCTGGTCAACCGCGCCACGACGCCAGCCGACCAACAACAACTTTCCCCTGAAGCCACAGGCCTGCCCGCGGCGCTGACCGTCGCCAACGTCATCACGCCCGCCCGCATCAACCTCAACCTCACGGCATCCGACAAGAACGGCATCTTGCGCGAGTTGTGCGTGCTGGTGCTCGACCCGCACGAGGAACGCCTTTTCGAAACGCTCTTCCAGGCCCTCCGAGCGCGCGAAGATTTGTGCCCCACCTGCGTCACCGAAGGCGTCGCCATCCCGCACGCCCGCAACGCCCTCGTCGGCCTCGTCGACACCCCCGTCCTCGCCTACGGACGGCACAACCAGGGCATCGACTTCGGCGCGCTTGACGGCAAACCCGTCTATCATTTCTTCCTGCTCTGCGCGCCGAACGTCCGCCAGCACTTGCAACTGCTCTCGCGACTCGCGCGCCTCGTGAACAACGCGGACTTCCGCGCCAAGTTGATGGCCACGAAGTTGCCCGACGACATCATTGCCCTGATTCGCGAAGCGGAAGAACGCCTCGTCCCCCACTAAGCCATGCGCTTTCCCATTTATCGCCCCCGCCGATTGCGCCAGAACCCGCAGCTCCGCGCGCTGGTGCGCGAGACGGAACTGTCCGTCAGCGACCTCGTCATGCCGCTGTTCGTCCGCGAAGGCTCGCGCCTTCGTAAACCAATCAAATCCATGCCCGGCCAGTTCCAATTTTCCGTCGATGAACTCGTGAAGGAATCCGAGCGCACGGCAAAGCTCGGCGTGCCGGCGGTAATTTTGTTCGGCATCCCCGATAAGAAAGACGACAAGGCGAGCGGCGCCTACGCCGCGAACGGCATTGTGCCGAGGGCCGTGCGCGCCTTGAAGAAAGAATTGCCCGAACTCATCGTCATTTGCGACGTGTGCCTCTGCGAGTACATGAGCCACGGCCATTGCGGCGTCATCCGCAAGGCGCGAAAACTTAGTGGCGCGGGCGTCCCCGCCCGTGAATTCATAATCGACAACGACGCCTCGCTCAGTCTCCTCGCAAAATCCTCGGTCGCTTACGCCGCCGCCGGTGCCGACATCATCGCCCCGAGCGACATGATGGACGGACGTGTCGCCGCCATCCGTGCCGCACTGGACGAAACGGGTTTCACCGACACGCCGATCATGAGTTACGCCGCGAAATTCGCCTCGGCCTACTACGGCCCGTTCCGCGAAGCCGCCGAGTCGCCCCCGCAATTCGGCGACCGCCGCACCTACCAGATGGATTACGCCAACGCCGACGAAGCCCTGCGCGAAGTCGCGCTCGATATCGAGGAAGGCGCCGACATCGTGATGGTCAAGCCCGCACTCGGCTACCAGGACCTCATCTGGCGCGTGAAAGAGAAGTTCCGCTATCCCGTCGCCTGCTACAACGTCAGCGGCGAATACGCCATGCTCAAAGCCGCCGCCCAAAACGGCTGGCTCGACGAAAAACAAGCCGTCCTCGAAATGCTCACCGGCTTCCGCCGCTCCGGCGCCGACATCATCCTCACCTACTGGGCCCAACCAGCCGCCAAGTGGCTGAAGGATTAGTTGCTGTTTGTAGTCGCAGGCTTCAGCCTGCGCGGTGTTTGTTGTGGGGCACGGGCCAGCCTGCCATGAACCCAAGTGCGACAGCGCCCCCTTCTCATTCCGGGCTTGCTCCGAAAACTCTCGGAGCACCGCTACACCAAACGTGGCGGATTTCGATTTTGGCAACAGGCCCTCAAGCCTCGACCCCCTTCACTCTGGCAACTCCAGCAAGCCAGAGCGAAACTCCAGCTTTTGGACAAGAATGCGGCGACAAAATGAATGAATACCAATTGCCTAACGGGTGGCCCTTTCATACAACAAACTGAGCCACCCTCACGGATGGCTCAATTGTTTCGCCAGATGGTTGGCTGGGATGCCCTACGCCTTTGCCCCTCGCCGCCGCCACTCGTTGGCCAGCAGGCCGATGGCACCGACGCCGAGGAGGGCGAAGGTGGAGGGTTCGGGGACAATCTTGTCTCCAGCCGTGATAAACACAGCCAGATTCTCGTTGCTGTCGTAAAGAGCGATTGGCGCATTTTCAACCGTATAAACGGTCCCTATCGGCGGAGGAAGCTGGGGGGTTAGCCCATCGATGTAGAGGGGCGTGTCATTGTGCAGGGTACCCCACGGCGTCCCTTGAATCTCAAAGAATACGTCGAAGAAGCTCTGGGCGACTGCAGAATCCGTCGTTGACTCGGCCATCGCGCCCAGCGTTCGGTGCGAAAGGCCCGAGTTAGTGCCGGCGAGAAGCGTCCATCCGGCGGTCGAAGCATTCGTCCCTGCCATGTTCATGGTCGTGACTTCGGTATCGACAACGTCCAAGTGGCCGTCCACGGGCCTAAGCCCCGGAAAGAAGGCGGAATCGTCGATGGCGCCGCTCAACTGCACCGTCGTCGGACCCTCAAACTGCGCATAAATACCGCCAATCTGTAAATCCACTATACCGGGAAACGAAACGGTTCCGGTCGGGACCGTATCGACCCAGTGCGGCCCAGGGCCTATTTGTTGTGCGAAGCCCGGACTGCTCCATCCAAGAATTACGCCGCTGGCCACCACGATTGCTGCAATTCGTGGTCTCATTCTCATTTCCAACTCCTGTATTTTGATTTTGGCGGCGGAATATCCCCGGCGCAACCGTCCCACATCGTGAGGCGGCCGTAAATACTGCGATTCTTTCGATATCGTAAACATTGCTCAATTTCCTTTCGTTGTTCGTTGTTTTGTTTCCGTCATTTTCCGCGCCCTGTTCGGACAAGCCCTCGGCGAAAAATTACACTTTTTCCTATGTATGTTCTAAAGGCCAACTCCTGAATAAGCAGCTTGGCCGTTTCCTATTACGTCCCCGCAAAAACAATCTGTGGGAAGAATCACCTTCCGCCAACTCGCATGGCGGGGTCTTTTAAACGCGCGCTATTTCACCACCGATGCCGCGGTTCCGCAACGGATACGTTTTTGGAAAAGCGGATAATTCTTTGGATTTTGGGCGATAAACGACCAAACTTATTGCCCGGCCCGCCAGGCCTCTGGCGAGAGGCCCTCATGGACCTTGAAGGCATGACGAAAGGCGTCGGGGCTGGCATAGCCCGCCGCGCGTGCCACTTCGCCAACGCGGTTTCGAGGATCGCGGAGCAACTCCCTGGCCTTGGAGAGCCGAACTTCTTCCAGGAAGTGGTGGAAGGTCACGCCGGTGGTTTGACTGAACAGGGCGGAGAGATAGGAGGCGTTCCTCTTCATGGCCGAGGCCAGGTCGTCCAAGCTGATCGGGCGGTGGTAATGCTGATGCACGTAGTCGAGCATCGCATCAACGATCTTCTGGGCGTGGCTTCCCAAACCGGGTTGGACCGTGGATTCCGGGAGGTCGGGCAACCGATGGCGCAGTTCCCCGCGCAGGCGCGCGGCCTCGGTTCGAGTGTTGTGCAACCTCCGCAAGGCGTTGTCCAATCCGCTCCCGGCCATCCGAGCACGGGCGGTGGATTCCAAATCGTGCAGGATCAGACGCGTCAAAGTCACCGCGTGATGGAAGGCGGCGGGGGAAACGGGTTCCCCGTCGTGCCTCGCCCAGAACCGGGTGTTTCTCCCGTGGCTGACCCTGGGGGATGAAGGAGAACGAGACGCCACCCTCGCCTGCAAGACCAGCGTG
The DNA here is from genome assembly GCA_003152315.1 of Verrucomicrobiota bacterium. Taxonomy (GTDB): domain Bacteria; phylum Verrucomicrobiota; class Verrucomicrobiia; order Palsa-1439; family Palsa-1439; genus Palsa-1439. The sequence continues at coordinate 6,504 of PLZV01000019.1, read as the reverse complement.
AGCGGGCAGACCTTATCCACCTGAAGGCGGGCGCAGAAGTTGGTGGCGCCACACGACCCGATGAACCGCCGGCCTTGGTTGGCCGGGGACAAGGCGGATTTCCAACGACGCTGCAAGCAGGACGCGCAGTACCGGGGCCGCCGGCCATTCGCGCCCGCTCGTTGGCGCGCCATCGGACACAAGACGGGCATTTCACCGGGTCCCTGGAAGTCCAGCGGGCGATGCCACAAGACGTGGAGGCGCAGGCCGGTCAGTTGGGGAATAAGTCCGAGCATCGGCTCGCGCAGCCGTTTACGGAACAGATCCTGACACTCCTTGAAGGCGAAAAGCTCCGAGGGTTCGACTTCTGCCACCCGTGGCGAGCGGGACGGTTGGTCCGTCATCTTGGGGAAATCGAGGTAGGGGGCGTGAGGGTATAGTTTACCGCTCGTTGCGCGAACATGGCACAATCGCCTCCCGAAGATTTGAGATGGCTGTCTCAAAATCGCTCCGCATCCCGGGACGGACTGGCACTGACAGCACGTCAACTCGCTGCTTCTTACGTTGCGGAGAATATCAGTGAATCAACCCTCCCGTCCATCGAATTCGGGGTTTCCAAGGTTGGCTCAAGATGGGCAGGTTTCATAAACTCTGTTCGGGGACGTTAAAGTTTCACAAGAGGAGCGGCCCTAACACCGGCCTCAACAACCGTGCTTCGTCAGCCGGATACAAAAGATCGCGACGACGGCGATCAGCGCCCTGGCCGAGTTGGAAGTATTTGTAGACGAACCAGCCGAGCACAAAAACGGTGCCGACATCATCCTCACCTACTGGGCCCAACCAGCCGCCAAATGGTTGAAGGAATGATTTTTCCTGCAATCTTGAACTCTTGGCCGCAATCAGGTTGACAACTGTACCATTTTTGGTACATTAGGGCATGAATGAAAGCTGAACGCCCTTTGCACGTGGTTTTCTTCAAAACCCAGGCCGGCAACGAGCCGGTCCGCGATTGGTTGAAAAACCTGCCGAAAGAAGAGAAGAAGATCATCGGCGAGGACATTAAGACGGTACAGTTTGCGTGGCCGATTGGAAAGCCGCTGGTGGACAACCTCGGCGACGGGATTTGGGAAATTCGGTCACGGTTGAAGAACCGGATCGCGCGAACGTTGTTCGTCATAGTGGATGAAGAGATTGTTCTGTTACACGGCTTCATCAAGAAGGACCGAAAAACGCCGTTGGAAGATCTGCGGTTGGCGAAGAAACGAAAGGCTTTATACGGGAGTGGCCATGAATAAAAACAAATACCGGGGAAGCAGTTTCGACGATTTCCTCAAGGAAGAGGGGATTCTCGAAGAAGTGGAACTCAAGGCCGCCAAGCGTGCGGTCGCGTTGCAGTTGGAAAAGCTGATGAAATCGCAGAGCCTGTCCAAAAAGGCCATGGCCGGACGAATGCACACGAGCCGGGCGGCAGTCGATCGCTTGCTGGACACCTCCAATCCCTCCGTTACCTTGTCCACACTCGGCAAAGCCGCACGAGTATTGGGCCGCAAGCTCAAGATCGAATTAGTGGCGGCCTGATTTTCGGATCGCCGCCAGTCCGACGCTACGGAGCCCCTCATCCACGACGTAATCGACTGCAGGCAGCGGAGTTTCCTTTACGGAAGGCCGCAGCAACTGACGGCTTAATGACGTGCGAGCAAGTACATCAAATACATTGCGAACGTGATTACGATGAATCCCAACACTATACAAAGACGCAGCGGATCGTCAGCCACCCGTTCGATGATTGATCTGATTAGCCGCAATACGGTTTTCGTCATGATTGCCCATCTCCGGTACGTAACCAACTGGCGGAAGTTTGCCATTTCTTCCGTTCTTTTATTTTTGGTTCTTTCAACGGAGCGAGACTACTAGAACAAAGGTAAAGCAGTTTTCTTCTGTGTGTTTCCGCCAACGGAAAAAAACGGCAGAAAAAACCAATTTACTTAGCGGCAAGGTTGTGGAGGGCGTCTTTGATTGCTCCAAGGATGCGCGTTTGTGCTGTTCCGATTCGCAACTCCCCAAAGTCATTTCGGCAAACGCTGTGCCTTGTCGTGTTCGCCCACTCTGGTCGGTGAACCAAGTCCGCGCATTGGTCTCTCAACATGACTTCCGCTACTCCCCACCATGCCTTAAAGTTCTTGCTGTTGAATGTCGGCAACGCTGCACAATCAATTGCCCACTTCGGCGCGTTGACTGATGTGCCTTGGAAGTCGGGGTCTTCGTAGAGTCTCTGTATCAAAACGTGTAGTTCTCTGTTCTCGGAAAGAGTTTCATAAACCGCTTCCGCGTAGCATCGCGCTGTCGATCCAGAGACTTTCACGTCGGCAAGCCCTTCGGCATCTTCACCAACTTGCAGTACGCGAAGACGCCCTTGAATTGCCAAAAGCTCGCTGCGAGATCGCGAAGCCATGACCGGCCATGCTTTGCGGTTTCGTGCCGATGCCTTCGCACAGGCGGGATATTGTGCGCATACTGATTCAAGCACTTGAATCGCGTTGCTTGCGACTTCCAATAAGCCTTCTATTGCAAATTCAGGCATGTCTAATGCCGTTTCTTGAATTGTCTCCAATTCCGATGCGATGTCATTCTGTGCCGATACCACACGCCGGGCTTTTCTTAGCCTGCCCCATGCGGCGCGTGCCACAGGATCGTCCTCGCATTTTTGTTTGACCTCCGGCAAAGCTTCACAATGGGCTGGTAAGCAAACATTGACAATTCCAGAAGCTCCTCAAGCTTCCTGGCCGTGACAAGACCTTCTTCAACATGTTTACGTTGCCGACGATCCTTCAGGGAGTTGTTCAAGGTAAAAGGATACCAAGAACGCCATTTCGCAAGAATTTCTCCTAAAGTCTGCCCACGTTCAAAAGGTGGGACAGGCTGTATCATCTGCGCTTGCTTCCGCTTCTTCATTATGCCTACCGGTGCCTTAGAATCTCCACAAAATCGAGCGAATAGGAAAACACGTCAGCGACGGTTTCGAGCGGTGCGCGCACGACTGCCATCTGATTTGACAATACCTCGTTTTTCAAGTCTCTCCCGCAGAGTTGGGGGCGGATCGGGGTCCGGTTCGCCAATCGCTCTCGGCATCAGAAAAGGACGACGATTCCTAGCGGAGTCTTGCCATTTCAGAAAGTCGCACAGCCCGTCGAGTCCAGGGAAGAGTGTTGAGGCATTCATGCCACATGCGTCCAGGTGCTTTAACACGGTAGTGGGCTCGTCCGAAACGATAATCTTCGTTAGTCCACTACGATATGACCCTAACTTTTCAAGGACCAGAAACCCGTCAGTGTGTTTCATGTACTTGTGAAGCGAAAACCAGCCGCTCTGAGCGATGATTCGAGGAGAGACTATATTGGGGCGAAATAGCTTTGTCCTCTCTTGATCGTATGGATCGTTCTGTTTTACCGGCTTCACCACAACGTCATCGTCGGCCGTCAACATCCAGACAATCCCAGCTGCTTTGGACTTATTCAGTGCGAAATAGAGTGCTACAAGCGGGTTTTCAGTCCAGTCAAGCAACCGAGTTGGCAGTCCGTGATGCTGTGCCAAGGAGAGCCAATCCCACTCGGAGTCCGGCTCATAATCAAGATATGGCCGCGAGCGCCGCTTGAATTCATCCAGAATCCGTGCCTCCGTTTCAAGGAATGGAAACGTAGACATATCATCGTATTTCTTGCGGAGGTTGTGGTCTCGTGCAATTCTTGGCAAGAGGGGTTCATCAACAGGCTGTCCGCGGAATAAAGGGATCGCGTTTGAACCTTCTTCCTTTCGCATCTCCGATGCCACCTCGATTAGCGTGACGAAGTCAGAGAAAGACTTAAGTTCGAAAGTCTCGTATGAGCCAGATGTGTCTTCCATAGGGACTCCCCCCCCCACGGATTGTAGCTCCCCGTCAGAGTAGAACAAGTGTGAAGTGGCAGACAACCGGAAGGGGGTCGGCTCGTTTGTTGTTAGTCGCTCTTCGGGACAACCCTGTACGCGGGACAGATTCAGTTCGTTGCACACCGGCTTCCGCCGCTCCGGCGCCGACATCATCCTCACCTACTGGGCCCAACCAGCCGCCAAGTGGCTGAAGGATTAGTTTCGTCAGTCCGTTGAGACGTAACCCCAATTCCACTTCCGTCCTTGCCGTCATCGTGTTGCAATTTCACCAATGAACCTGCACCTCGACGAAACCATTCGGCGGAACCTCCGCAAGCCGAGTTAGACGAGACGCCGCTGTCGTCTGCGGCAAACCTCGGAGGAGCGTGTCGAGACCTTGATGGCTGCGCTCCGCGAAGTCGAAGCCCGTGGCCAATGGCCGAAAACCGACCGCAAAGCCAAGGAGCAGCGCCTCTTGAGCTCGCTCCGCGACAAATCATCGGCGCGCTGACGACCCTAGCTCAGTTGGAAGAATTTGTAGACGAACCAGCCGAGGACCACGATGGCGACCGCGCCGAGTCCCAGCACCACCCACATCCAGACATTGGCGCCGCCAGCTTTCTTGCGGCCGAACGGCGAGGAAGAGCCGAACGCCGGCGGCGGGCCGCCGCCTTTGCCAACCTGGGTGATGTCCACGCCGGTTTGCGTCGGCGGCAGCGGCTGGCTGGCTTTCTTGATGTCGGACTCGTACCGCATCTCGACGGAGCCCATGCGGACCGCGTCGCCATTGTTGAGCTTCGACTCGGTGATGCGCATGCCGTTGACGCGCGTGCCGTTGGTCGAGTTGAGATCGCGGAGCTTGTAGCCGTCTTTTTCGAGAACGAACATCGCATGGTGGTGCGACATCGTGCCGTCTTCCATCCGCACCACGTTGTCCAATCCGCGGCCAATGGTCACGCGTTCTTCGAGCAGGTCAAATACCTTCCCCTCCAACTGACCTGACAGGATGTGCAATTTCGGCATTCAGTGATCTCCGTGCGCAGCTAGCTAAAACCGTCCCGCATGATGCTTGCTAGCTTCAACCAAGTCAATTTTGATTTTTCACTCCTCTCCAACACCAGCTCCGTATTGTAGGGCGGGATGCCTGTCGTTCAGGTATCCCGCCGCGTCGTTTCCGTGTCGCGCTTCACCACTGCCTTTCAATCGCCAGCCAGCGCCCGCCCGGCCAGCCAGCCAGTCGTCCAGGCCGACTGGAAATTGAAGCCGCCGGTGATCCCGTCAATGTCCAGCAACTCGCCAGCGAAGTAGAGGCCCGGACAGATCCGGCTCTCCATCGTCTTGAAATTCACCTCGCGCAAACACACCCCACCGCAGGTGACAAACTCGTCCTTGTTCAGGCTCTTGCCGGTCACCGTCGTTTCCGTGCGGATCAACTGCTGGATCAGCCGGTGTTGGGCCGCGCGGGTCAACCGCGACCAGCGCATGTCCGGTTCGACGCCCGCCGTCACAACCAGGCGTTCCCAGAGCCGGGCGGGTAGGGGAGCAATCGGCGTGTTGATGACCAGCTTGGCCGGCTGTTGCTCGCGCCGCGCGTTCAACTCTGCCGCAATCACCTCGGCGCCGAGGTGCGGTAACCAGTTCAAATGCAGTGCAAACTTGTAGTCGCAATCATGCAGTGTCCGCGCGCCCCACGCCGAGAGTCGCAGAATCACCGGCCCGCTCAATCCCGTGTGCGTCACCAGCAGCGCGCCCCGTTCTCGCAAGCGCGTGCCCGGCACGGACGCCTCCACCGACTCAACCGAAATCCCTGCCAAATCACGCAACCACGCCGCTACCGAGTGGAACGTGAACAACGACGGCACCGGCGTTTCCAAACTATGCCCGAGCGAAACCGCCAATTGTCCTGCCGCCGCCGTGCGGCACCCGCCCGTCGCCAACAGCAACCGATCACACGCCTGCGTCTCGCCATTCGCCAATGTCAGGTCGAATCCGCTTTTCGCGCCCTTCACCACACTCTCCACCCCGCAATGCGCCACGAGCTTCACACCCGCCGCCTTCGCCGCGCCGACGAGGCAATCGATGATTGTCTCTGACGAGTCGCTGGTGGGAAACATTCGCCCATCGCTCTCGGTTTTGAGCTTCACGCCCCGCTCCTTGAACCACGCGACCGTATCGCTCGCCTGAAATCGCTGGAACGGCCCGATCAACGCCCGTTCCCCTCGCGGGAACCGCGTCGCAAACTCCCGCGCATCGAAACAAGCGTGCGTCACATTGCATCGTCCCCCGCCGGAGATGCGCACCTTGGAAAGAAACTGCGCCGACTTCTCGAGGATCGTCACCTCCGCGGTTGGCATCGCCTCCGCGCAAGTGATCGCCGCAAAAAAACCAGCCGCACCCCCGCCCACCACCATGACGCGTCGTGAATTCATGAATCAGACAAGCATGAAAGCGGCCCCGCCCCACGTCAATGCGAATAGCCCCAGAATACTGTCACCCTGAGCGAAGCGAAGGGTCTAGCCTGAATGCGAACCAGATTCTTCGTTTCGCTAAGAATGACGACGCAAAAGGAAAGCTCCGGCAGGTCGGCCAATGTTCAGCGTCATCTCTGAAAGCGCGCTTGGT